>CAVPNY010000011.1:0-413956 GCA_963706905.1 uncultured Chloroflexia bacterium
ACTTGTAAGCGCAACAGACTGACCAAAGAATACCTCAAAAGGTGACCGAAAATCAAGGCATTTTCTAGGACGGTGGTTCAAACGGTTCATAATCCCAATCACATTTTCATCAGTGACCAAAGCCAAATCCCGGGCCTTCGGGACAGATCGCCGGGAGGACAATTATTTATGTTTTCGTTCGCACCTCTTTCCCAGGCGGCATAGGGATGAGCAAAAAAGAAATCGGCTTGCAAGTCACGGGCAATCCTTTCGTGATCCGCAAATTCCTTGCCATTATCCGCGGTGAGGGTAATGAAGGCGATCCGCAACGGGTTGGAGCAGTTCAATCACCGCATCACCCACCTGGTCAGCCGTACGTTGGTCGACCTTGGCCAGCAAGCCATAGCGAGACTTTCGTTCTGTCAATGTGACAATAGCCTGACGATGTTTTTTGCCGATGATGGTATCCACTTCCCAATCCCCGATCCGTTGGCGTTCTTCGACGATTGCTGGACGCTCTTCAATGCTCACCCGGTTCGGCAGTTTGCCACGCCGGTCGTAGCTGCCATAGCGTTTGCGCCGTTTCTTTTGGCAGCGGAGATGACGATACAGATCACCTCCCGCTTGTTTGTCCGCCAGAATGTACTGGTAAATCCACTCATGACTGATTTGGATGGCATGATGCCGTCTCAACCACCCAGAAACTTGCTCTGGACTCCAATCCATTTGTAGCTTCGTCTCAATCAGCTCCCAGGTCTCCTCCGAGATACGCTTGCGGCTGTGTCGACGACGGCTGAGCGCTTGGTGATGCGCTTGCTTGGGCCGGTAGCCTCGCAAACCTTTGTTACGCCCCAGTTCTCGACTGACGGTCGATTTGTGCGTGCCAATCACTGCTGCAATTTCTGTTTGATTATGTCCCATTTTCAACAAGGCATATATCTGGTATCGTTGTTCTTGGGTAAGCTGTGTGTAGTTCATAAGCGCTCCTTTGACTTGGCGGTCTTGAGAGGCTTATCCTACACCAGCTTGCCCCTTTCAACCATCAAAGTTGCACTTGTGACTTAAATCTACGATAAATAACATGCATGGTTCAGGTAAAATCAAGTAGGTTCTAAGCAGCCTGAGCTTATGATAAGCAATCAGCGATCATTCACGGTCATGACTTGCAACGTCGGCAACGACAGGGCCGCGCCAGAGCGATTGATTTGTGTCCTCCGCGATTCAGATGCCGATCTCGTTGGGATTCAGGAGCTCAGCGATGGGCAGGCCAGGGCGATCTCCGATAGCCTGGCGACGGAGTATCCCTATCAATCGATATTCTCCGGGGGCTTTGCTGGGAAAGCCTTGCTCAGCCGGTATCCAATTTTAGCCACCGAGCAGCTCCATCTTTCGACGGTGAGACCTGACCTGCGAACAATGATTGACCTGGGAGGCTGTGAAGTCGCCATCCTGGTAGCCCATCCACCCCCTCCTCATCCCCATTGGACTGGACTTAAGTTTGACGAGCAGACCTGGAGACAAATTACTGCTCTGGTAGAAATAGCGCTTAATAAACAACCCGCGATACTGGTCGGTGATTTCAATCTGGTCGATTGGCGGAGTGAGTATACTTACCTGCGCAGGGCCGGCTTAAAGGACGCTTTTTCCGAGGCCGGAACAAAGCGCGGTCATACCCTCCCAAGCGGATCGGACCCTGGAAACGTTTTCTAACCGTGAATTGCCTGCTGAGCGGCTTGCCGCTGGTTCCCTTGCTGCGCGTGGATTACATCTGGTATACGGAACAACTCCAATGCCAGCAGGCCTGGGTGGGCCAGGATACGGGCTCGGACCATTTCCCGGTGCTTGCAAAGATGGTCTGGTCGCCGGCTTTTGGTGTATAATTTTCTCCTCGCCCTCGTAGCTCAACGGATAGAGCACTTGACTTCGGAATAGAAGCTTTGTCCTGAAAATACCCCCATATATGGGTTCATACGCTTTATTTAGCCCGATAAGCCAATATATCGGGCCTTGTTCTTTAAACCGTAGGAGAAAGCGTAGGAACTGGAATGAAACGATGCGCCAGGTGTGGGAAGGTAAAAGAGGATGAGGAATTCAATTGGAGGTATTTCGGCTTGTCCAGGCAATCAATCTGCCGAGACTGCCAGAAAATTCAAAGGCGTGAGCACTACCTAAGACACGCGGAACAGGAAAAGGCACGTACATACGAAATAACCAAAGACCGGAGGGAAAAGGCTCGGAAATTCATCTGGGAGTATCTGTCTTATTCAACCTGCGCCGACTGTGGTGAGTATGATCCGGCGGTTCTAACCTTTGACCATGTCAGGGGCAAAAAGAAAAAAGACGTGTCGAAGATGGTGGCCGAAGGATACTCCATAGAGGCAATTCAGCAAGAGATTGGCAAATGCGAAATTGTTTGTTCTAATTGCCATATGAGACGGGAACAGCGTCGGCGGGGACGGATGAAGTGGGAATAGCCTCTTGAGGCACTCCCATCTCTGCATTGAACTGTCGTTTCTTTTCCGACAAAACCAGCGCGGCATTTTCAACGAACCATTTGTCGAAACCTGCTTCATCGCACACCAGGCGGTGATTTAACTTTCAAAAACTCAATTCTCTCGAGAGGCAATCCGAAAATTCTGGATACTATCTCTTCGTCGCTCATGGGAACACCTACTTTCTCCATAAGGGGAAGTATACTTCAATCTGCCACGATTCGGTCCAACATAAACACCAGTTGGCTGGGTTCGTAAGCTTTGTGTCTCTGGATCCAGGCCACCAAATCTGTCTCGCACACCACAATGCGCCGTTCGCTGACCCGGATGATGGGCAGCTCGTTTTTCTAAAATCATGGCATAGACCTGGCTCCTGGACAGCCTGAGGTATTTGGCAACCTCTGAGACGGTATATAGGCGGGGTAACGGTAATCCACTCATGGCGCCAATCTCCTGGTCTTTTTCTCGGGGCACGTTATCCGCGGTTGCTTTTGCAGCCTTTAGATTTTCATTCCCATCCATCTAACACCTCCATCAGCTTAATCTCAGGTAGAACGCTAGTAAACTCGATTCACTTATACTTTTCCTGGCTGCAGGTAATCCACCACTGCATCAGAAACAAATGGCCACCAGTCGAAAACGGGGATTTTGAAATCGGGGAATCACAATATCCGTTCCGGTCTTCATAGCTCGAAATCCCCTTCACGCAACAAATCACTCACTGGTTCTACATATTCGGCAAGACAGGGAATGAAATCATTTTTGCAATCGGGATAGCAATAAAATATTCCATAGTCAGTTCCATGGCCAGTCGAAAGGTAAGTGACCGGCCATGGTGGGATTACTCATGAGCCCACTATAGTGCCATAAACCGCAGTGGCATCGACATTCACTGGGTCGTCGTAGCTGGAGGAATTGGTAGGACAATACGATGCTCCACAATCCCTTCAGTACATCTTTCAGCATCCTCATGGTCATCACCCCCTTTCCGACTGACCTTTGCTAAAACGGGTCAAGCCCGGGTTAGCTAAGTTAAGGTTCAGGCCTACTCCACGGCCAGAACCAGGAAGAAGGTTTAGGCCGTGGATTGTTTACTTTCCGGGAGGTGTGTGCATCTTTATCCAAGTCCTAAGGGACATGGTTTTATGTCCACACTCCGGACAGACGTAGATTTTTACGTCATTATTTCCCAGCCATTCCTTTTTACTCTGCCCTTCGTAATCAAAGTCCGGGAGAGATATTCCAGACACGACTGGCAATCCATATCGGCCATACGCATCACCCCCTTCCTGGTTTGGCCTTTGCTAAAACGGGTCAAGCCCGGGTTAGCCTTGTTTAAGTGCTTGCGGCGGGCCCGGTGCCGCCGGGACCCAAAGTCCGTTTGTTAATTTCTTCCAACATACCCCGTGGTGGGTATACCCCGTTCTTTCAGTAACCGCTCCTTGAGTGCAGGAAGTTCAGAATAGGGTCGGGTGGGCGGGAAATCCTTTGTCCTGGGAATGTGCCTTATATATTGGTCCCGCTCATCTCTGAGATGAAGCGTCTGATGATACATTCTCTATGATTCAATCTTTGGATCCAGTTTGCGATCGCGAGATATTGTCCTCTGTCGGGTTCGAAAATCGGGTGACCGGTTTCTGATTTTGCTGGCATCTTCACCGTCTGGGGTTCGTATTTGAAAAGCTGCTGTGCGATTTCATAGGCTTCTTCAAAGTCCGAAATCCCAAAACACACCACATTACCCATAGACCAGATTTGTTTCTCAGGTTGGGAGACAATTGGGAGAGAGCCTGCAAAACAATATACAGTTCCACTTTACGGCTTCTGTATAAAGAAGGTACTTTTGCTATTTCCTCCGCCATTCCTGGGATTCCTGTTAAGGCGTAGGTTTCATCCAGGATGATTACCACCGGCTTATCATTCGGGTTGTTGGGTATACGCTTGTTCATCTCCTGAATGATGAATGAGTAAACCTGGGTAACAAAATAATACTGTGCTAAAGGTTGGTTGATTAACCTAGAGGCGTTGACGATAACCATCAGCCCTTTCTCGACTGCTTCTTTAACCGTCCAGGCTGATTTGTACTCTCCGGCCCTAGCCCTACCTTCCCTGGATTCAACCGCACCCATCATCGATGTAATAGCGTGTCTTCTCAGGGCCTTATCCGATGCGGTAAGATTGAGGTAGTTGTATTGCAGGTAATACTATGCGTTGGGTACTTTTTCTCCGTAGTTCTTCAGGGCATTGATCAGAAGTTTGTCCTCGGAGAGCAACCGCTTCACTTCAGTAACTTGCCAGCACTCATCGTATTCATTTCTGATGGCGGTACACATCTGAAAATTTCAGGTGCCAGTTCTCCTAGGGAAAGCCCGCCAACGGCTGGGCTAACCTGAACCAGATGGGTGCAAGGTTTCTGATAGTTCAGTGCTACCCGTTGCACGTTTTCTTCATATCAGGAACAAACTCCGGCATACCATAGGCCCAATCGGGATGGCAAATTTCGTCATATATGACCCGTTTCAGATCGTCTTCATTTAACTGGACAGGATGTCGTCGCTGATTGAACCGGACCAGTCGATAATGAAAAAAGCCCTGTCAGGGTGATCCCTGAAATACTGCACGATGTGGTTTGCCATGCCGTCGTCTTACCTCACCTGGTCGTCCAATAAAGAGCGTTCCCAGGGCAACCCTGCGTCGGATAAATACTCATATTTATCCCGATACAAGCCGGGGAAATAGACCCGGTCTCCCCATAAGATATTAGCAATTCCTTTCCAGTCAATCATTTTCAAGATGTCCATTATTTTCTAAACGGGTATACTTTCCCGTCCTCCCAAAAGTAAATCTGTGCGGTTAGCTGTTGTCCGATGGGTACTTGAGTAAAAGCTTCGTAATCCGTGAAGAAGTACGGTCCAGAAGGCTGAACTCGCGCCACCCATTTCTCTACCTTTTACCGGGGTGCGTCAATCACAAAAACTGACAATGCCGGGTTTTCCGAATTTCTCCTCGATAGCCTGAAGGTGCAGGTCATAGTTGACCACTTTGCCTTCAACCTTCCGGCCCCGGGAGAATTGGTCGGCGGAGCAGTATTCATACAAGAGGATGGAGTTGTCGTAAATAATCCCCCATTCGGGAATGCACCCCAGTCCCCGAAAATACCTTTCTGGTACGACAACTCCATTCATGTCCGACCGCCAAACTCTCACCAATCCTTCCGTGCAAGCTAATCCATGTTCGATGTGGTACTGGCCTTTGCTGATTCGAGGGACGGCGTAAACCAGTTTCTTTCCGTACCTGACAGCACGCAATCTACCCTCCCCAACCAGACGGGGCAGCATCACCTCGGTGCGTTTGTGTCTCTTCACTAGGGCCGGTAAACCACAAAATGTAGTGGATTATTGTCGCCCAGTGAAAGAGTTGCCCCGCCTTGAGGTAATCAACCTTCCTATATGAGCAGTGTCTCATTTCTCACCCTTGAAGGGTGGAGCGAGCGGTAGTCTCCCACCGCTCCTCCACCATATCACGCCAGTCAAATGAACTGCCACACTAACCAGACTACACATGGCAGACCAGGATGTACCCGAAGAGGAGAATGCCCCAGGCAATCCCCAGCATCACCCATTTGACGTACTTCTCGTACTCTAAGGGTATCTTGCTGAAGGACATCACTTCCTTGGTTCGTTTATCGGCTTCGCTATTGGCGGCCCCGGCCATGCCCTTGAACTGCCCTGACAGGCACTTGAAGCATACACTCAACTGCGAAGAAGATGGCGTTGATGACCCAGGCAGGATCCAGCGGAATAAAGCTAAGTACCTTTTTTAGAACGAACATGCTCCTACCTCCCAACTGAAAATAACCAGATACGATTTGTCCACTTTGACGATGATGGCCGGGTCGGCCAGGAGGAATAAAGCGGTCGGTGGTAGCCAGCATGAACATCCCATACGCTGCTGCACCGGCCAGAACCCCTGCAATCGCTGCCACTTCCTTCCAGGATTTAGATCGTGAACATTGGGAAGGGATTGCGAGGGGTTAACCTCCGGCTTTACCTCCGGCTCGACCTCGACCTCATGCGCAAAGTAGAATCCTTGGACGGGAATACCTGATTTTAGAATCAGGACTAGCCCTGTTCAAACCCTCTGGCTGGGATGGTAGAATCCCACCAGAATAAGGGTTCGAGCGTCCACTCCGACAGGTCGGCTTCTCTGGTAGTAATGTTGTTGGCCCGACAAAAATCAATCACTTTCTGAGCGTTAGCTTTCGTCAACAAGCGTAAACATGATGTTGTTCCTTAAATTCAGTGTAAAAAATTCCGACTTCTTTGAAATAAGACCTACTACTGCAATTATCCCACATTTGAGGTCGGATATGAGGACCTATGGAAATACGAATCTAAAGACCATTGGAACTGATTTGGAGAAGAAACAACTGATTTAGAAAAGCCACACGGGGATTCAACTAAAAATGCTTAGAACAAGATGGAAATTGGGTGAAAACAAGTACTATGAACTTAAAGAAAGCCGCACTGGAAAAATTGGGGCTAAGGAGAGTTCAGAGAGTTCATGGAGAAGGACAGTTGGAAATATTATGGAGAAGAGACAATGGGGAATCTGAATGACTGGGATCAAATTGCACTGCCAATAGAGATGGTAGATCGAGTAAAACGGGACATACCTGTTGAACCATCAAAGGCCGTAGAGCCAGTAAAGTTAGGAATACCGGAGGGGTAGAGTAGGGACAAAAAGATGGGAGGCAAAGTAAAATCGAGTCCGATGAAGAAAGTTGACCGAAGAAGACATACTAAACTTAAAAGGAGGATAAAAGTTTCCCAAGATAAACCCAAAGTACCCAAAAGTACCAAGAGTCCCAGAAACAAAAGTACCGGAACAAAGACCTTCATATGGCAGGTGGGGAGATATGGGATAGTATTTTGCTTGCTTTGATTGGTGTAGGTGCTTACTTTTATTATCAATCCCCCAGAGTTTATTCCCGAAACACCTCGACCTACCAGAAAGTCATTCCCACCAATACTACTGGCCCATCGAGAAACTCCAATTGAGACACCACTCCAACATGAAACCGGACTTATAATAGTTCCTACTCTCACCCCTGAACCACCAATAGATACACCAACCGTTACCAACACCCCCACCGTCACACCCACTCCGACGGATACGATTGTTCCTACGGATACAATCACCCCCAAACCTTCTCCAGCAGTGTTATTTGAAGATAGCTTTAGACTGGAGGTTAGTCCTGCCTGGGAAGTGGAAAGACAAATGGAGAATTATTCATTGTTAAATAATGAAGTTGTTGTCACTGGTGAGGTCTGGATATATGCGGGAATTACGGAATGGACAAACTATGAAGTTATCATAGATGGAAATATAATCATACTCCCATGGTGTAGGCTCAGAAAAAATATGAATCCACAACTGTTCATTGTGAGGATGGTGGATCAAAAACAATTATGTCGCATTACAGTTTAATTACGATGGAATACTTTGGGTTATAGTCGAAAACGGAGAATATAAAATATGTTCCTAACACTCTTCTGCGGACAATCGGATAGACCAACAACCTGTTGATAACCGTAAGGGAAAACGAATTTTCAGTAAACATCCACGGGGAAGAAGGCCCCAGTTTTAATACCGATAAATTTCCCAATGGTAGGGTAGGGATTTATTGTATTGCCGATAACTGACTATCGACAATTTTAAAGTCGTAGAACTGCCTTAGTTTGATATTGTTTGTTATAGTACCTTGGCTCACTGCCTTGATAAGTAGCAGGGAGAGGATTAATATCACCCTGCTAAGAAGGAGGTATGAGCAAAGATAACCTCCCTAGTATTGCCCACGGCGGGAAACCGCTTGAAACAGTTGACCCCCAACCGGAAGTCAGAAAAAACGCTGAAATAGCGAGGGACTGGGAGTACTCCGAAGAAGCAGCCTACCTTTACCGGATGGCTGTTTTGTTTAAAGACAGGTTTTTAGACCCGGTGCTGTTAACCGACAGGCGAAGGCTCCCTGATCCAGTCATCTCCTTTACTAACCTGCGAAACTTCAACACCCTGGCGGCTTACCGGTTGATGCGCAATCCCCAAGGGCTGTTATACGAAATCACCTTTAATACCGAACACTACATTGAAGAAGGAGGGAGATTGGTTTGGCGGTTTGGCCGGTGGGCGCAACTGGAAACCCTGCTCCATGAGCAGGTTCACCTCTGGCAGCAGAATTTCGGCAAAGACCCGGTCAAACTGGGCCGGGTGTATCACAATAAAGAGTTTGTGGAGAAATGCGAAAGTTTGGGGTTGCATCCCAAACCCGGCGAGGGGTATCACCTCAAATTGGCAGACGGGGCGTTTGAAATCTTAATGAGAGAGTTAGGAGTAGCCCCGCCTGACTTAAGCCAGCAGCCACCAGACGTCGACTGGGACTGGTTTAAGTGGCAACTGGACTTCCTAGGCAAGAAGCCCAAAGGCAAGTCGTCGCTGACGAAGTGGGAATGCCCTGAGTGTGGCCTAAAAGTCCGGATGGGCATTAAAGGCAATCCTGAGCTGAGGCACGACCCCTGCGAAAAGACTGTTGGAGGCCCGGTATTTCTAATTCGCTCCGAAGATAAAATAGTCAATCAGGTGATTTACCAGGCTCCGGATGATTTCAATGATGAACCGCCGGAAAAGGAATATAACCAATTCGATGACCCGGAGGATTTGACCGCATACCTGGAACCTTATCAAAATTAAATCTAACTTATAACTTTAATCTTTTCTCCTACTGTTTCTATTCTTCCTGTTTCTATTATTCTGTTTATATTTATGTAAACTAGCGGTTACATCTGCATGTAAACTGCGGTTGACATTCTAGATGTAAACGGCTGTTTGACATCAGCTTCAATATCCAAGGGTTGATAATCCAGGATATAGTAAACATTGGTCTTGCCCAGTCCCCTCCTCTCCCAGTTTATGTATTTGTGTTGTTTTAACTCATGGAGATATGAATTTACCATCTGGCGAGTCACCCCCAGTTCGAAGCCATTTTCTGCTGTCCGGGGAAGCAACTCCCTCTTGCCAAGCATAAATGAGGAGCACGGCGTAAGTCAGCCTGGCTCCAAATGACAACTTGCGGTCGCAAAGTACGTATCGGGGAATTTGAGCAAATCCGTGCTTGAGGGCTTCGTTGAGAACAACAATCGTATGGTTTTCCAGGATTTCCCCGGCTCGTTGCATCCCGTGATTATTTTCGAACGAAAGGTCGTTTGTTGGTTTGTTTGATCGATGGTTATTTATTTTCTTCATTTGTGGCAAGCATATCTAACTCTTGTTGGGCTGGTTATTCAAGTAGCGTTCCCATCTCCTCTCTTGACAACGCCTCACCCCAAACCTAAATTTAATTTTGCTTGCGCAAAATTCGCATTTAAAAATACTACGGGGACCAATTCTGCTCCGTTGTTTCTTAAAAGCGAAATAGATTTATAAACGGCGCCTTGGAATTTTTCTGAGGCGCTTTGTATTGCCTTTGAGATTCCACCGTTCTTTATTTTCCGGCGACGCCGGCCCGGCAGTGTTTCGGTTAGGATTACCTCCTAGGTCGTAGTGGCTCAAGGTAGGCCACGCACCCTTTAAGGTGGATTTGGCAGACGACATCTCCTACTTACTGCCGGGACTTGTACCCATCAACCTAAACTATTAAGAGGCCTGTCAAGGGCTAAATTGCATACATGCATGATTGCTTGCGTGCTTGCAAGCATGCACTCATTTAGTATTCTCAATCAGGATTTTATAAAGAGGGCTGTTCTCCCCCTTGGTTTCAAACTCCCAAATCAAAAACGACAATGCGGCTACTGCCAGGGAGTTTTTGGTCAATTTGATTCGGTTATTCATTCGAGAAAAATGGACAATATCTTCAAGCTTATCTAATAAAGGCGGGGGATAACGAAAGGTAAATGTGTAAGTAGCCTTCTCGTCTAGAATTGATTGCATATATGCTTGCAAGCTTGCATGCTTGCTTGTTTGCACGCTTTCTTCTGTACTTAGGACTGGCTCTTTTAATTGGCTTGCGTTGCTTTGGCGTCGTAGGCTGACTTCCCTGAATTTGAACTGTTTCATCAATGGCTTTTTCTGCTGGCTTTTCCGGAATTTGTCTTTCCGGAGTGGGAAGAGTAGGGGAGTCGGTGCTGATTTTTTGCAGCTCGTCGTAAATGCCCATTATGAAACCTCCTCAAACGCCTCGGCTGCCGCCGCTGCCACAATATCCAAATCGACGGTTTTTCGTTTTTCCACCATGGTTCGAAGGAGGGCTTCATTGGTCAGCTTGCAAATATCCCTGGCTATGCCTCCGGTGAGGCGGTATATCTCCTGGATGGCTACCTTATCGAAAGGGAAGGCCTTACCGCCCGCCACCGTCCATCTGAATCGCATCATCTCCTCGGTCTGGGTAAGGTCAAACGGACGCAGCCTGGCCGAGTACATGCGGCTGGCCAAGGATTTGAAACGCTGAATGCGTTTATGCAAGTCGGGTTGGCCGAAAAGAGCAATCTGGATTAGAAACTCGTTTCTGGTAGTGAAGTTGAATAGGTGGTGGATAGTTTTGAGGGTATCGTGAGGCAGGTTTTGGGCTTCATCCACCAGAAGAACCGGGGTGATGCCCGCTTTGTATTGATTCGAGAAGATAGGTTTCGAAATTTTTCAGCGTATCT
Organism: uncultured Chloroflexia bacterium; assembly: GCA_963706905.1. Taxonomy (GTDB): domain Bacteria; phylum Chloroflexota; class Anaerolineae; order Anaerolineales; family UBA4823; genus CAVPNY01. The sequence continues at coordinate 11,171 of CAVPNY010000011.1, forward strand.
GCGAAAGACCGTGCCGTCTTAACGTCAAATTCATCGGCTATAAAGCGCAGGAACTGGTTGGCCGTTTTTAGATTGGGGGCGAAGGCCAGGACTACTTTTTTCGTTTTGTCGACCGAGAACTCGTCCCGGAGGCGTTGGGCGATGGATGTTTTGCCCATCCCCACATCGGCAGACAGGTATACCGGCCCGTCTTTTTGGGAGAGGTGATATTCGATTTTGGCTTTGGCTTCCTTGTGCTGGTCGGAATACCAGAGAAACCGAGGGTCGGGGATGATTTTAAAGGGAGTTTCCGTCAGACCAAAGTAATCGAGGTACATGCTGATTATGGATACTAGACCAAATTACACTGCATTTCAAGTCCAACTCCTATGTCCGAGTTGAGCCAACTTTCGGATTGATGTTTATTTTGATTGGGATCTATATTGTGGTGACGTGGTATCACAATTGCGAGCAGCAGACCGGCCAGGAAATCAAGATCGTACAGGATAGCGTAGTGAAGGAAGAAAACGGTAATACTTCATAAGCGATGCTGGCGATGAGTAAGTCAGTGCAGGTGTATTGGCAAGTAGAGTGCTCCACCGTCAGGTAACGGTCTAAGGAGGCTGATTAAAGTAACTGAAGTTGAGTGATTTCTGATACTTGCTTATTCAGGTTAAATTTGCCACAATATGATGCGATCGAAACTCGTGGTGGGTTTGATAACAACTTGTTCTCTCCAGGAAACCAATTACCTAATCGATGAGGGTTATGATGACTTCAAGGCAGTTCTCCATCAAATATATCTCGCTTATTGCGGTCGCAGCAATGTCAATTGGGAGATTGGGGTCGTTTTCCAGTTTGGCTGGCAATGTTAACTCCACTAGCTCAACCAATGCAGTTGCCACAACCTCTTTAGTCTCTATTGCCAGCGATGGAACACAAGGAAATATCAGCTCGCAAACCGGTTCAATCTCGGCTGATGGGCGGTATGTTGCCTTTCAATCGAGTGCGACGAACCTAGTTAATGGGGATGTCAATGATGAAATCGACGTTTTTGTTCATGACCGATACACAGGGATGACCACCTTGGTGTCGCTTTCAACAAACGGTGATCAAGGAAATTTCAATTCTCTCAGAGCTGATATCTCCGGCAATGGGCGTTTTGTAGCATTTGAATCAGCTGCCAATAACCTAGTCGATGGTGACACTAATGACGCCAGAGATGTATTCGTACATGACCTTGAGACAGGCGAGACGACCCGGGTATCGGTGGCTACCAACGGAACTGAAGGAGATGGACATTCTACATATCCATCGATATCCTCTGATGGACGCTTTGTGGCCTTTCACTCTCAAGCAAGCAACCTCGTCAGCAATGATTTGAACGACACCAACGATGTTTTTGTTTATGACCGAGATACTGGCCAAACATCCCTGGTATCCGTAGCAAGCGATGGTGCGCAAACGATTGATGGTTATAGCGGCTATGCTTCTATCTCTGCGGATGGTCGCTTTGTCGCATTTGAGTCATCCGCCAGTAATCTGGTTCCCGATGATACCAATGATGTTGTAGACGTCTTTGTGCACGACCGGCAGACAGGGCAGACCATGCGGGCATCAACTGATTCCAACGGACAGGAAGGGAATGACAGATCGTTCGACTTAGAAATTTCTAATAATGGAAGCGTGGTGACCTTTAAATTCCTTAGCCAACAATCTGGTCAGCGGGGATACCAATGGGAAATTGGATACCTTCATTAAGAATCTCAGACCGGTCAGACGAGCCTGGTCTCGGTGTCCAGTACGGGCGAATTAGGGAATAGCCATTCAGGCGCACCCAGTCTTTCGTATGATGGGCGATATATTGCTTTCTTCTCTTATTCAACCAACCTAGTCGTGGGGGATACGAATAATTATTGTGATACAGATGGAGATAAACAGAACGACGATAACTGCCCGGATATTTTCGTCCATGACCAATTGAGTGGAAATACTTTCCTGGTTTCTATCAGCACCACAGGTGTTCAGGGAAATGGATGGCCTCAGGATGCATCAATTTCCGCAGATGGCGCAAATGTAGTGTTTGATTCCTGGGCTTCTAACCTAGTTGATGGGGATGCCAACAACTTCTGTGATACTGATAACGATGATGAGAATGATGATAATTGCGCGGATGTATTCGTCTACTCGTTGGTGAGGGTGGACTTCTATCTACCACTAACTTTCAAGAAGTAGGCATACGTAAGTGTCCATCACTGGTGATGGCGTGCAAACGAGCGCCCCTTCCCTATTAACTGCTATATTTCTCCGCATGCATTTGTGATTGAGTTCGCTTAGAGTCAGCTCGTCCTTATTTTTGCGTTACAAAATATAACCCCCCCTCACCCTCGAAAATATCCATTTTCTTGACCTGTGCAACAGTTCTTAAGTCCCTCGGTGAAAAGAAAGACCGCCGATCGGTCAATTCGTCGGGTCTGGGATTTGTCCCCAAATTATGGCATGCTCCCTTCGGCACTGATGGAAATGAAGAGGCGGTAGAGCTCGGATTGGAGCAATTAGGACATTTACTGATAATTGGCAATCCTCAAAGTCGGAAAATGGAATTTGTTGATGCTGTCATTTGCTCCCAGCTTCTTTGTGCCAGTCCCGACCAGGTTCGGTTCGTGTTTATTGACCACTCAAGCAACTTAAGAATTTATGACGGCATCCCGCATCTGCTTTCTCCCACAGTGCATGAATATGACCGAGGTTATGCAGCCTTGAGATGGCTGCTGAGTGAAATGGATAGGCGACAAGATGCATTTATTCATTGCGGCGTTCGGTCGTATGGGAGTTATATACAGCTCAAAGACGCCGCCAAACTCCCCCGGATTATCGCTGTTCTTAGATGGGTTGAGGAAACCGATACGACCGCAGAAAGTGAACTGACAAGGTTAACCAGCCTTGCCCACAAGACGGGGATTCACCTGTTCCTGATAAGCGATTATGGCAGGTCCAAGTTTCTTCCCGCCCAACTTAAGGCCAATTTTCCATACTCAATAGTTTTTAAAACAACCTCTGCTGCTGACTCCCGAAGCGCCGGAGTTTCGGGAGCTGAGGAATTGAGCTTAGACGAGGCTATATTTAAAAGCTTCGACCAAAAAGACCCGGTTAAGCAAAAGGCCTCCGTAATTCCGGAAGCCGAAGTAAAACAAATTCTTGATGCTATCCCAAAAGCTTAAATTGACTCTTCGATTTCTGGAAGAGAGGTATTGTTGATATTGTTGACCTGGCCAAACCAATTGCAGAAGTTACATTCGGGATTGAAGTCGGGGATAGGGGATTCAAGTGTTTCTACAGCCCGCTTAATCCTCTTGGACGTGTTATCCGGATTGCCAACGACTTTCTTTACCTCCACGGCAATCGGGAATTTCTCGTGCAGGCTGTTGCTTAGTTCGGGAAAGAAAAAAACCAGGTATCCGTAATCTAGAATTGGCTTTCGGTTTTCTCGAAGGAGAAACAGGTAATCGTCTATCTGGGAGAGATAAGCCTCAAGAATTTCTTTCTCTCTCGGGTCGGAGCTGGCGGTCTTAAAGTCCACTGGGATGAATTTTCCGACAGCGGAAACCAAGCACTCATCCAGCTTGCCGTAAAAACCAAAGCGGGTATTGATTGTATAAAAGTAGGTTTCCTGAAACGGATTTTGGAGTTTGCCTTCCAGTTTTCCAGCTACTAGGCCCGGTATCTCCCCGGTTCCACGGTAACAGTTGAAGTAATTTTTTAGAATCTTGTCAAACCTGTTGGCCAGCCTGGATTGGATGCCTTCCGGTTGCCTTATTCCCTTGTTATATTGAAGCCAAAAACAGCGGGGACAGCGAGTAAGGGCTTCCAGTCCGGTGTGTGATAACCAAATGCGTCCGTCTTTGCTCACTACGTCGTTATATGATTTCAAAAAGAGTATGTCAAAGAATATTGACTGTGGTGTGTAATATAATCAACTAAAACAGCGAAGAACTCGTTGAACCAAGTCTCAGCAGAAAAATCGGGGACAAAATAAATCCCTTTGACATATACATAAAAAAAATAGAGGCTGATTTGCGTGGTGGAAAAGCCACAGAGTATACATATCGATCCACACTCGAGCAATTACTTGAAACCCTTGAAAGGGGTGTCGATGCATCCAGCGATCCTAAGCATATCGCTTGTGGTGCTCCGGACTTTATTGTTGAGCGTGGGCAAATTCCCCTTGGTTATGTGGAGACTAAAGACATTGAGGGAGGATCTAGACAGGGTAGAAAAGAGTGATCAACTCAAGCGATACCGCCAATCCTTACACAACTTAATTCTTACCAATTATCTTGAGTTTCGTTGGTATGTAAATGGAATCAATAAACTAACGGCAAGGGTAGCAACGATTGGTAAAGGTAAGAAGTTGATACCAAATTCTGAGGGAATTACTTCTGCTGTTCAGCTATTTCGTGAATTCTATCAGACCGAAGTTCCTACGGTTGGTACCCCAAAAGATTTAGCAGCACGAATGGCACAACTCACTAAATTGGTTCGTGATCTGATCATCAAAGCTCTCGAATCCGAACGAGGAGATGAAAAAGGAGCTCTTCAGACCCAATATAGGACCTTTCGTCAATACTTATTACCCACATTGAAACCAGACGAATTTGCTGATATTTATGCTCAGACAATGGCATATGGTCTTTTTGCTGCTTGTTTGAGTGCTCCTGAAGGTGCTCCATTTAACCGTTCCTCTGCCTATCAATATCTAACATCAAATCGCTTTCTCCGCAGGTTGTTTTTGGATGTAGGCGAGGAATTAGATGAAACATTAATTGCACCTTTCCTTGATGATATTGCTTCGCTTCTTGCTCATGCGGATATGGCTGCAATACTTAAGACTTCGGGAAACGTACACGCACTGAAGATCCAGTCGTCCACTTTTATGAAACCTTCTTAGCGGCTTATAACCCTAAACTCCGAGAGGGTAGGGGAGTCTATTACACTCCAGAGCCGGCAGTACAATTTATTGTCAGCTCAATAAACTGGCTTCTCAAAAATCGATTTGATCGTTCGATGGGTTTAGCAGATCCAAATGTTTATCTACTTGATCCTGCTAGTGGAACGGGTACCTTCCTATTTTTTGTAATTAGGGTCATACACGATTATCTGATGGAACGTGGTCAAGGAGGTAATTGGGAAGATTATGTCCATACAAAACTATTACCTCGAATATTCGGATTTGAGTTATTAATGGCCCCCTATGTTATTGCTCATCTTAAACTCAGTTTATTACTCAAAGACCTGGGGTATACCTGGGGTAGAGATGACCGCCTTCGAGTTTATTTGACTAATACGTTGGATGAGGGGAGACTACGCGAGGAGACATTGGACACCCTTGGCTGGTACATTTCGGAAGAAGGCAGTGAAGCCGCAAAAGTTAAATCACAGGTGCCCATCATGGTCGTACTAGGCAACCCTCCATACTCGGTTCATTCTGCTAACGCAAGCAAATCGACTGATGGCCATCTCAATTTTATAGGAAAATTATTACGAGATTATTATTTTGTTGACGGCCATCCACTTGATGAAAGAAATCCAAAATCTCTACAGGATGACTATGTCAAATTTATCCGATTTGCCCAATGGCGCATTCAGCAAACCGGACATGGGATTGTAGGTTTTATTACAAACCATGGCTATCTTGATAATCCCACATTTCGGGGAATGCGTCAGAACTTGATGAATACCTTTGATGAAATTCACGTAGTAGACTTACATGGAAATATCAATAAGAAAGAACGCGCGCCTGATGGTGGTAAAGACGAAAATATTTTTGACATCCAACAGGGAGTAGCGATATTACTGGCAATCAAGTTTCCTGCAGAGCATAAGTATTCCAACAATCCTAATAAACAATCTCCCCAAGTCTATCATTCTCAACTTTGGGGCTTGCGTAAATACAAATATAGCGTTCTCGCGAGTCAAAATGTGAATGAAATGGAGTGGACTGAGCTAAAGCCTGAACCACCGTTTTATCTTTTTAGTCCACAAAATGTCGATTTGGCTGAGGAGTACAAGAATGCTTGGTCGATCACAGAAATAATGCCTATATTCACAAGTTGCATGAACACAGCTAGAGATGGTTTAGTCATAGATGTAAATAAGGAGATGTTGCTAAATCGGATTCGGGCTATTGCTGATCCTAGTAAAAGTACAAACAATTAGCAAGAGATTTGATATCCAGGATACTGGTTGGTGGAATTTTGAGCGAGCTAGAAATGATTTATTGAAAACTAGGTCATGGGAGAATTTGATAATAAGTTGTTTGTATAGGCCTTTTGATAAAAGATGGCTATTTTATCATCCAAGCTTTATAGACAGGCCTCGAACCGATATGAATGCGAATTTACTCCATGGGAATCTATCTCTCATAACCACAAGACAGACTAAAGAACCTTTTGCAGCAATTGCCTCAGATCTTATTTCTGGGCAACATAAGATTGCAGCTATATACGACCGGAGTTATTTTTTCCCGCTTTACCTATACACTACTCCTGAAAAAACGGCTGGAACTTTATTCGCCCAAACCGAAACCACAAGTTCGACGAATTTATCATCAGCTTTTATCCGGGAATTGAGTACCAAGTTTAATTTAGTCTTTGTTTCAAATGGCTCCGGCGATTTAAAGAAAACTATTGGACCTGGAGGACGTTTTTTACTACATCTATGCTGTATTAAATTCAGTAAACTACCGTGAACGTTATGCTGAGTTTCTAAAGATGGAGTTTCCTCGTGTGCCACTTACCTCTGATAAGGAACTCTTTACCAAACTTGTGTCTCATGGTGCGAAACTTGTTAGTATACATTTACTGAAATCGCCAATGCTAGAAGAGTTCATCACAACCTTTCCAGTTGCTGGGAGTAATAAAGTTGAAGATATCCGCTACACAGATAAGAAAGTCTATCTCAATGCCACACAATACTTTGGTGGCCTGTCGGAAGACATATGGACATTTAAAATTGGAGAAAATCAAATATGTAACAGATGGCTAAAAGACCGAAAAGGTCGAACATTGAGTAGCGATGATATTGACCACTATCAACGAATGGTTGTTGCGATTCAGGAAACAATACGTTTAATGGAAAAAATTGATAATTCAATAACCAAATGGCCAATCGAATAGCATTTTCTAAATTAATAACCAGGTATAGCAAGGGAAGAAACATTTTGTGGATAGAAGGCACCTTTGGTTGACTTCCAGGCCAATCAAGCCACTGTAAGACAATATTTTCAATAACTCGCGGTTTTACTATCAAATGCTTCAACACGGCTGAACATCTTTTCGGGAATTAGAATCGCCATAAATAGGTTCCCAAAGCGCTAATGTCTCACCACATAAATTATTCATCGATTAGTTGGGAAAACTTTGAAGACCTGTGCATAAATTTATGGTTTGATGAGGGCTATTCCGACATTAAGCCTATGGAGGCGTCGCGAAGAGGCTGTGATGCGATTTATGAAGATAGAAGTTCTGGTGATTAACCATTTTTCAATACAAACGTTGGTCATCAAAGTATGATACATCTCATATTAAAACAATGATAAAGGGTGCGACTAAAAAAATATCTAAATACAATCCCAAAACTTTTATTCTAAACAGTTCACTAGAGCCAAATCCGATTATTAATGATTGGGTTAAGGAATTGGCGAACGAAGTAGGTTTCACAGTCAAATATTGGGAACCGCAGCTGGGTTGATTTACGGCTTGACAATCGCCGACAGGACCTCCGTTATCTTTATTTTGGTCTAGATTTGAGCTATCATTCATGGGAAAGCTTGCTACCACATTGTAGAAACCAAGTGATTGAGGCGGTTCAAGGTTTGGCAAGTAAATATCAAAAAGAGATTTATGTAGAAAGGGAAGTAGAGAAACTAATTTTTGAATTTCAAGCCTCTGGGAAATGTGGCTTTGTAATTGTGGATCGATCGGGAAGGGGGAAAACAAACCTGCTTTGCAGACTTAGTCAATTATTCCTGGAACAAGGGAAACCAGTATTATTAATAAGAGGTGATACGAAGCTAATTCATGACCATGGATTTGAAGAGCTTATTGTAGACGCACTCGGGTTTGAGCGAATTAACTATCAAGCTCATATACTACAGATTTCTGACCTTCTTAAGAAGAAAAATGAGACTTGCTATATTTTGCTCGATGGGATTTCCGAAACAAGTGATTTGGCACAAGCAAACAGGGCTCTTCAAAACCTCTTTAAACAAGGTAGTAAAATCCGGTTCTTTTAAGCTCTATTATTTCATGTTGTGAAGAAGTTTGGCCAATTCTCAATTATGGTTTATCCAAGGATTTATTGTTCTGTAAACAAGCTGCTCAAGAAAAATGTGAAATATCCGTTGGAGACTTCACAGATGAAGAATTAAGAAAAGCTTTGAATTTGTACAAAAATGCATTTAATGTCGATTTTCAACTCAGTCTTGATGCTAAAACCAACTCAAACACCCGTTTCTATTGAGAATGTTTTGCGAAGCAAATAAAGGATTAAACCTAGGCAAAATAAGCACAATCCCAATTGCACAGACTTTTGATTTATACTTGGAGTTTAAAGTTCGTGCTATTACACTTCGTTCGAACGGGAAGTATCAAAAACCAGTAATCCTTAGGTTATTATTGGATATTGTTGGAAAAATGTGGCAAAAAGACGACGTTGGTGATTTGTCAGAAATTGAATGGAATGATCAGTTTTTCTCGAACCTGCCAAATAGTGAGAAAGAAGAGTTGATTAGCACTCCTTGAAGGAGAAGGAGTAGTCCATATCCGGGAAGAACCATTTACATATCGTCGATCTATTCAGTTTCCTTTCAACCAATTAACGTGACTACCTTCTCCTGAAGTATCTTCTAGCTGAATTACCAGAACAAGTTAGAAAGGCAGCCGACATATGCAAAATCGGCGAGACAATGATAAAAGAGTCCAAAGGTAAGGAATTGCCTTCCTTGAAAATCTTATCACTAATCGGGATTTTTTGCCGGAAGGGCCTCGTCGTCATCAGTTTTTGAGAAAATTATTCGATTGGGATTTTTTTACATTTTGTAGATGCTTATCATTAATTCCTCCAATTGGTAAATACAGCAAGTGCGACTATAAATCTCTCCATTCTTTGGCGGAATCACTTAGAGATCGGTATGAGATATATGCCTTCAATTTGATATCAGAAGAAATTAAAATTATCAGTTTCTGAACCACTAGATAGATCATCAAAACGTTCCGGTATACGAATTGAATTAAATTGCGAGCCCAGAATGTAAAGAAATAACCTTTATATATAAACCTTTAAAAAGGGAATGAATCCGCCACTGTATACCGTTAAATTATCGGGACAAGATATCCAACCTTTAGGATCTCAATAAAGGAACCACCACTGAAAGTGTTGGAGTTGCACGATCCTGAACACGGATTAATGATTAATCTCTCGGCGTTCAGACGGATTTGTTACAGCAGCAATTAATCATTCTTTTCACCTAGATATTCTTGGGTGAATCGCTAAACGTCCCAGAACGGATTGCATTATATGATATCTGGAATGAAGTTGCCGATATCGTAACGAATAAATATAGACGGTTACCTGAAATACCAGATATTCTTATAGAGGGAAAGTTATCTGTAAAGCAAAAAGCACTCTCGATCGATCAACATGATAACGAGGAAATAGCTCGATCATTTAACCAATATTTTTGATAAGGCCATAAATGCTTACATGCTGATAGTTAACCGTTATTTTCCTTTACTTAAACCTGTCCTTAACCTTAGCGGGCAAATGCCTTGTAATGGTACGTCGTAACTGATCGTCGAGCTGTTAGACATGCTTTTATACCAGTTAAATCGGAAGAAGAAATTTTTATGTGGTACAGGATACTTGATCCCAGTAGAGATATTGCGAATCCAAAATGGGAGGTTCAAGTGCTTGATGATGAGGATAAAGATAAGGAACCGATCACATTAAACAGGTTTGTTTGGCAAGAGCTTGAGCGCCTTGGTAGAAAACGCCCCCCTCTTTACCCGATTGATAGAGTTGGATCAATTGACGATTTTCTTTCAGATACCCCCATAGATCTTATTGTGACAAAATGGTTGTTGTCGAGATTTATCCTCGATTTTTGGTTTTATAATCAACAATTGTTGGCTGAATAAGAAATCAGTTAACCATATATTAGGTAGTAGTTTAGAGATCCGTTGTAGAGATAATGAAGGTAAGCTCAATCTGGTACACCCAAAATCCCGGCATAACTGGTTATAACTATAATTAGACTTATAGAAAGCCAAAATAACTGAGTGTTGTAATAATTAGACTCCGTTATATTGAGGTGGCAAACTTTAATTAATATAAGCCCTGATTGTGCTTTGAGGCTGACTTGTCAAACTATAGGGTAATGACTCCAAGAAAAGTTGGGCATAAAGAATGACTAAGGGAAAAACTACAGAAAGCATAATAAAGAACGCGGAGGACACACTTTATACAGTCGAGTTAGGGTTCGATCTCTTAATGGGAAAGAACCCAAAGCAAAGAATGGCTGGCCTGCGTAATGTGGTCGTGTTTGGGCGCGCTGTAACAAACGTATTACAGAATTTACGTAGTACTGAAGGTGATTTATTTGATGAGTGGTATCAGCCTAAGGTCGCGGAAATGACCAATGACTACATCCTCGGATATTTCTACAAACTCCGAACGCAAATGATTAAAGAAGGTGATATTAAGACTACTTCATCAATGATCTTTACAGGTAACCCCATGGCACTGATGCAGCAGTATCAGCCGCCTCATGGCGCTAAGGGGTTCTTCATGGGCGATAGCATCGGTGGTTGTGGGTGGGAGGTTGAATTGGAACCAGGCGTTATCGAAAAATTTTATATAGATGTTCCGGATAATATTCTTGGTTTCCAACTTACTATCGACGTGCACCTGCTCGATCTCCCAGAGGAGCTGAAGGAAAAGGAAATAGAAGAACTGAGCGCACACTATCTTTCCTATCTCTCGATGTTAGTCAAAGAAGCGAGGATACGTTTTCTTGGGGTAAAGTAACAACTTATCATTGGTGATGGGCTTCCTTTTCGCTCCAGAATGCAACCAAGTCAAGCAGTGCGCTGCTACTTTCCGTTTTTTTATATACGCAGGGAAGAAGCCAATCAGGATAATAGGGATGTAAACTTCTACGGCTTAGACAGACTCCCTATAATTGACTTGGGGATATAAAGGAGCATGTCGGACATCTCTGCCAACGTTGACGTTTCCAACCTGCCTGGGATGGTGATGAAATATATTCTCCCCTGGTTTGAGGTCGTGGGGGAGGCTATCAGGGTCGGGCGCCAGGTGTCAGTGGATTAGCTACAGAAGGCACTTATGAAGTCTTGGATTACGGCATCCGGTTGGAGCTGAAAGATCCGGAAGGCAAACAAGCCTTAGTTCACAAGCGGGAAAAGGTCAAGTACCTGCAAAACAACATTATCGCCTTCCAAGACCAGGCCTGGGGTGATGGCAAGATATTACAGAATTATCAGTGTACACCCGGCGTGCCGGTCGATAAATACCGGTCGGGCTATAAAACCTATATATTAATTTCATTGAGGGAAGTAAAAAACCGGGGCGATATTGACGAATTTAATATCCAATGGGGAATTTCCAGGGGCTTCCTCTCCCCTACCGGGTTTTGGGCAACGGATGTTGACCACCGAACCAACCTGGTAAAGGTGGAGGTAGTCTTTCCCAAACGCCGGCCGCCGCTAAAAGCTTCGGTGTTAGAGAAAAATCTTCAACGGGTTACATACGATTAGCAAAGATAACTTTGCTTATCTTCCGGATGGCAGATGCCTATTATCCTGGGAGAAACCCAAGCCCAGGCGATACGAGCAATATATCCTTCGTTGGGAATGGTGACAAAGGATTAGCTGGAACTAGAACACGCCCGAAAAAATACCAATTAGGTGCCGGAACCGCCGCCCATGCTGCCCTATCCTTTCGTACTTGACCTGGGATGCAAGACGTTACTTCGCCTGAAACATAGCGAAGTGTTTTAAACCCAGAAGTTGTATCTATTATATGCCATATCGCGTGTAATAGCAAGAAAAAAAGAGGCTGTCATGCGCTTTTCCTGGGTTTGGGGCCTGGGCGGGGGTTGGTGGCCAGGTAATCCTGAACCGCTTTTCTGGAAGTGACCCAGTTTCGGCCCAGTTTTATCCCCCATAATTGCCGGTGACGGATAAGCAGGGCAAGGTGGCCGTGGGAAAGCCTGCTGAGTTGGGAGGCTTCCGACAAAGAAATCAAATCCTCCAACCTGGGGCTGGTGGTTATCGGTTCTTCGCTTCTCTCCGTCATGTTTACACTTAATCGAACAAATTTATTCTTCCCGGGTAAATAAATTATACGATGAGCCGGATTTTAAAGAGCGATCTCTTGAGATATTCAGGTACATTGACTGTAAAGAAGAGTAAAGAACTAACATAGCGTCATTTCTGATGGGGAAGTGTATCGATGAGAAGTCTTACGAATTGTTTGAGTATCGATCGAAACTGGTGATTACTTCATTCCCCGTTATAACCGCTCTCCGGAAATAGCATTAGCGATTATCTAAGATCACTTATCTCAACCTAGGTGTGTTTACTTATGCAAAATGGCAGGCTACCCAATGGTCTACCCTGATCTCACGCCACTCTGGTGTTGACTCAGCACACAGCCCTTTTGCGATCGGACATCTTGTGCGAAAGCGGCAACCTGACGGTGGATTTACTGGGCTGGGAACGTCTCCTTCCAAGATGATACGCTGCCTTTTTTCTTCGATAATCGGATTGGGAACAGGTACTGCCGAGAGCAATGCCTGGGTGTAAGGGTGCAGGGGGTTATTGAAAAGCTCATTGGTAGGTGCTAACTCCACAATGATACCAAGGTACATTACAGCCACGCGATTACTGATGTGGTGTACCATTGACAGATCGTGAGCGATGAAAAGGTAGGTCAACCCCAATTGCTCTTGCAGATCCTCCAAAAGATTGATGATCTGGGCTTGAATAGAGACGTCCAGCGCGGAGATAGGCTCGTCACAGATGATCAGTTCAGGGTTTAGTGCTAGGGCACGGGCAATGCCAATACGTTGGCGCTGGCCTCCGGAGAATTCATGCGGATAGCGGTTGGCAAATCCCGGATTCATTTGCACCGTCTCCAGGAGGTGCTCCACGCGTTCGCGAGCTTGCTTTCCATGGGATATCCCGTGAATGTACATCGGCTCTGCGAGGATATCGTTGATGGACATTCTTGGGTTCAGGCTGGAGTACGGATCCTGGAAGATCATTTGCATACGCTTACGCACACGGCGCAGCTCATCGCTTTTTATAAGGGTGAGATCAACATCACAATAATAGATATGTCCTGAAGTCGCTTTGTATAGCTGAACGATCGTCCGCCCCGCAGTCGTTTTCCCGCAGCCCGATTCCCCAACCAATCCAAATGTCTCGCCTGCTCTAATTTTGAATGAAATGCCATCCACAGCGTGCACCGCGCCTACCTGGCGGCGGAACAGACCGCTGTATATGGGAAAGTGCTTGACCAAGTTTTCGACCCTAAGTATGACATTGTTCTCAGACATTGCGCGCCCTCCCTTCTTGGACATTCCACCAGCAGGCAGCCCAGTGAAAGGAACCGAGGTTTAGCAGGGGAGGATTCTCGTGTCTGCAGCGGTCGAAGACGTAAGGGCAACGTTCCGCAAATGGGCAACCTACCGGTTCCTCCATCAAGATGGGCGGCGCCCCAGGAATCGCAACCAAGCGTTTGCGGTCTTCTGTCGTCAGACTGGGCAGGCTGCCAATCAGGCCATTTGTGTAAGGGTGGGTGGGATGGGCATACAGCTCTTTGACTGGTGCTTCTTCAATAATAAAGCCTGCATACATGACGATGACACGCTGTGCCAGCCGGGCAACAACGCCCAGGTCATGCGTGATCCACACCACTGTCATCTTGAGCTCATCGCGCAGTCGCTTGACCAGATCGACGATCTGCGCCTGGATGGTTACATCCAGAGAAGTGGTGGGCTCGTCTGCGATCAGGATTTTCGGGTTGCACGCCAGGGCCATGGCGATCATCACCCGTTGACGCATTCCGCCCGAGAACTGGTGGGGGTAATCGTTCAGGTGTTTTTCGGCTTCAGGGATGCCCACCAGTTTCAACAGCTCGATCACGCGTTGGCGCGCCTGCTGTTTAGTCATTCCCATGTGCAAAACAAGCGATTCAGAAATCTGCCGCTCGATGGTCAGGACCGGGTTAAGTGAAGTCATCGGGTCCTGGAAGATCATCGAGATTTGCGAGCCGCGCACTTTGCGTATCTCATTGCTCGGCAGATCGAGCAGATCTTTGCCTTCGAACCAGGCATGCCCATTTTCAATTTTCCCGGGTGGGCTGTCGATTAGTTGTAATACGGAGAGCATAGTGACGCTTTTACCACAGCCGCTCTCGCCTACGACTCCCAACGTTTCCCCCTCGATCAGATCAAATGATACTCCGTTGACGGCATGAACGATGCCTTCAGGCGTGTGGAATCGAGTGACAAGGTCCTCAACTTTGAGAATCGGAAAACTTCCGTTTCTAGAAACCATGCGAGGCTTTAACTCCTTTATCTTATACATCCTCTCGCAAAGACGTTGATGCTACGTCATCAAAACCAAACATCCAAACTGAATTGATGTTCCTACGGGCTCTCCCACGGACGTCTCCAGGAAGTCGCTTTGGAGTTGCATTCAGCGTGAAAGGGGCGAAGCCCTTAAACCGCAACATTTATACTAGGAATCTCCAATCCTAAAAGTTCCGCTGGTTTTTCCGCCATCATCACTCTTAGATCGGCCTCGCTTACCCCTCGCTCGTATAGACATTGTGCCAAGATCCTCAGAGCTTCTGCTGGCATAGGATTATGAGCTTGACCTGCATCGCTCACCAATATGCAATTGTGGGGCTTCAGCGTTGAGATGGTTTTCACCATTTGGTTCAAGCTGTTTCCTTCCCAAGCCCACATAGGAGATAAACCACAGTAGTCCATTTCAGCGACTGCTCCCAAACTTACTAGCTCCTGGAGAAGCTCCGGGGTGATGCTGGGGACTGGGAAGTATGGATGGTTTATGACAAGCTTTTTTAATCCTAGTTCCTTTGCCTCGCGCGAGGGCAAGTATCTCGTTCGGGAAGAGATGTCCGGTGCCAAGGAAAGCCTTATGCTCTATAACCAGCTCGATAACCTCATACACTTCAGCTCGTAAACCATTTTCTTCTAATATGGTTATGCCTTCAACTGTCCGTCGATCACCATCCTTTGAACAATAACCAACAGTAGAACCAAAAACTTGTGCTTCATTCGCAGCATCTACCGTCGGCATCCAAACTGCCTTCGCACCCATGCGCAGAGATGCCTCCACCGCGGCGGGATTGATGCCGCCCACAAAGCTATTAAGTACAATACCACCGTAAATCTCGATAGTAGGAAACTCTGATTTGAGCAAGTATGCCCTGCTTACCGTTGATTCGTAATGTTCCTTCAACAGTATAGCTCGCATCCCAGCTTCGGCTGCCGCTCTCACGATCACGCGGTCATCGCCGATGCGGCTAAACAAGCTAGGATAAGAATGAACATGCAGATCAATGGCTCCTTCTACCGATATTTTGCCCATGGCAACTTCCTTTATTGATTACCCGATTGAAATTGAATTATGGATGCCAGGATTGCGCTCAGCTCATCCTTCTGCGGACCGATGAGGCTCTGGACAGGCCGTCTTGGCTCACCTGCGGGAAGCCCAAGGAGATTCATCGCATCTTTAACCACACAAGGAAATGTCCCCAATGAGAAGGCCTTTCGAAGCAGAGTCAGGGATGACTGTAGTTGCCTTGCCTTGTCAAGATCACCAGTTTGAAATGCGTCATAAATACTCACAACTAGGTCGGGAACGACATTGGCCGTAGAGGCAACTGCTCCGACAACTCCGTGAATCAAGCCGTCGATGATGAGCGAATCGCGACCTATAAAGGTGAAGAAATCTTTAGAGCAAATACGAACATAAGCTGCGGTTTGCTCTATATCCCCACTGCTGTCTTTAATTCCAACAAAGTTCGTTACATCCTCAGCGAGGTCTGCTACTGTCTCGGGTCTGAGGTTTACTCCAGTTCTATCTGGATTGTTATAGGCAAATACTGGCACCGAGACAGCTGCGCAGATCTTTTTATAATGTTCAACCAATTCCTGCTGGTTGGGCTTAATGAAGAACGGTGTAATAACAGCAATCGCGTCAGCACCTGCCGCTTCAGCGTACTTGGCCAGGTCGATACACGCCTGTGTGGCAATCTCACCAACGTGAATGATTACGAGTGTCCTGTTACCAACGCACTTGATCACATTGTTGATAATTGTGCGTTTCTCACTGGTGGAGAGCGCATAGAACTCCCCTTGACTCCCAAGTGGCATGATCCCATGAACGCCACGCTCCAGGAGAAACTCTAAGATGACTGCCAAGGCACCAATGTCTAACATGCCCGATTTATCGAATGGTGTCACAACAGGGACGACAATCCCCTTGAATTGTTTTTTCATCTCTGCATCCTCCATTCAAAGATGTGTCCCAAGCACACCTGTTTCGAATAATATATAAATATCCTCATAGTCTCTTTAAAAAGTCAAACAACCGCTTCGTAAGGTTTAAAGTCGAACTGAGTTGCCGTAGATTGGTTGATTATCATATTTGCTTCGTGCGTGCTTGAACACCTGCCAGATCTTCTAAAACAGTTATGACTGCGGAATGATCTAAATCACCTCGACCAGATGCGAGTAATGCAGAGAACAACTCATGGGCAAGGGCAGATGCCGGAAGAGGAACGTTCAGACGCCTAGCAAAATCCATGATGATATTTAGATCTTTGTAGTGAAACTTGCTTCTAAATCCAGGTTCGAACTCACCTTTGATGATTTTGGGACCTCGGACATCCATCACGCGTGTCTGAGCATAGCCTCCACTCAAGACCTTGACGATAACAGCTGGATCGACGCCTGCCTTGGCTCCTAATACTAGTGCTTCCGCCATGCCTATGAAGTTAAGCGCTACCTGAATTTGGTTGCATGCTTTTACTGTTTGACCTGCTCCATTAGAGCCACACCATGTAATCGTTTTTCCCATGATCTCCAGTACAGGTAAAACGCTTTGGAACAGATCTTCCGGCCCTCCGACCATAATTGATAACGTAGCATTCTTCGCTCCGATCTCCCCACCACTTACAGGCGCATCCAGGCAACGTATACCTTTGGCACCCAATGTCTTCGCTACTTGGATGGCGGTATCTGGCGCTATTGTGCTCATATCGACATGAATCAATCCTTCCCTGGCCGCCTCTATGATGCCACTACTTCCCAAGGCTGCTGATGCCACATCAGGTGAATCGGGCAGCATTGTGATGACCATATCGCTGCGCGCAGCAACATCATGGCAAGAAAGGCCTCTCTTTGCTCCATAGGCCACGATCTTGTCGAGTGCTTGCTCAGTGATGTCAAAAGCAATCACTTCGTAGCCGGCGTCTACCAAATGAGCACTCATGTGACTGCCCATGATTCCCACGCCGATAAAGCCGATGATTGGTTTCATAAGAATTACTCCCGGGTTTAATCCGTTTCTTTGATGATTAAGATGTGCCTTCAATCCTCACCGATTTCCTACTTAACTCGATGGCAAATCATGGTGGTCCTGGCGCGGCCGGATTGGCCGGGTGCGGAACTCTTTTACTAAGCGCACCATCCCTTCTACTGTCGCTTCAAATATCTTCTCACCCTTTTCATAAGTTGCCTGTGTTGGATCCCCAACTGTACCTGTCTCACTGAACGAGCTCCACCATTCCATCAAGCTCACCGGTGATGGTCTAAGAATGCCACGAAAAGTGAACTCCGAAGGGATGGTGTGGATATCCCTGACGGCCTTATCTAACTGCACCCGATCTCCAGCAACGTACAAGTAAAGCGATGTTTCCCACTCGCAGGCATGGCTGACCGGTGAGGTCACCACCTGAGCGACGACGTCGCGGCCTAGGACGCCATACATCAAGGAGGCACAGAGTGCTCCTGTATCGATGATGGTCTTGCGTGCAACCAGATCGCAAATGGCTGTGTTGGATCCATGGCCGGACACAACCAGTATCTTCTTGAACCCATGGTAAGCCAGGCTCTTTGTGATATCCAGCAGGTAATTGATAAGAGTCTGAATGTCGATACCTATGGTTCCGGGAAAGTCGATGTGGTGCCAATTAAAGCCGTAGGGTACAACTGGCATAATTAGCATTTCGTCCGGCGCCCTTCTTCCTGCTTCTTCGCAAACCTTTTGGACTAACAGGTTGTCCGTGTCGAGAGGTAGATGCGGTCCATGCTGTTCTACAGTACCAACGGGTAGAACGATGACTTTCTGTTCAGAGATTGCAACCTTAACTTCTGGCCAGGTCAAGTCTGCGTATAAATATGGTTGTCGAGATGCCATCTTGTCTCACTCCTCTCAATTTGGTTCATGGGGAATAACAGCAACACAATCCACCTCTATCTCCATTTGTGGACGCAGAGTGACCTGAATCGTCGTGCGTGCGGGGTAGGGAGACTCTGCGTATCGTTTGTAAATCTCGTTCATCTCAGTAAAATTGCCTCGGTCTGCCAGGTACACGCCAACTCGTACAACGTTTGCCCAAGAAGTTCCTGCTGCTTCCAGAATAATAGAAATGTTTTGGAAGGTGAGTTCAGCCTGCTCGCGGAATGTACCGAAGTGAAACTCCCCAGTTGTAGGGTCGATTGGACCCTGACCTGCAACGAATACCATTGGCCCTTCAGCTATATAGGCTTGAGAATAGGGTCCCGTAGGTCTGGCTCCCTTTTCGGTAAAGATTGGTTTTCGCATGTTTTCCTCCAATTCGGTTTTGTATCGGACGTTGATAACCTCTGCTAACCACAGTATCTCGATGCGATATCCTTATTTATTACTTGTATTGAAGCATTGAGATTCCTTAATTAATTTCTACTGACTTAGTTACTGAATCCTCTACTATCTGGCGTATCTTCTCAACAACTATTTCTTCCTCGCCGTCTTCCAGACACATTGGACTTAGCATCACGATGCCATCTCTTATCAGGCCTTGGCCGACTGCAATCATAGGATCCCTTCCTAGCAACTGATTGACGAGATCGGCTGCCTTGAAGCCTAAGGCTTGTTCGTCCAAAAATAAACGGATCTGTGGAATAGGTCGGAGTGCGGTAGTGATCACCTCTGCATGTATAGAAGGCAACGTCCCAAGATTTTCAGCCATGTATCTCGCCTTCACCCACCATAACCGTAAATCAGCCTCATGATCTCGTGCAAGATATAACTGCAAAGCAACGAGTAGGCCTAGAACCTCCTCTTTACCAACCTTGCAACCCCGACAGATGCCCTGATGAGGAGGACCGGACATAATTCCACTTTTAATATAACGATCGCGATAGGTCCAGGTCTCGGTGAGTACATCCATGTCTTGCTGTTGCAGGGCGATCGATTTCAATCAGTTCTTTTCGGCCGGCAATGATCCCTGATGCCTGCGGTCCGCGAAGAGCTTTGCCACCACTGAAGACCACAAGATCTGCCCCTTCTTCAATAAACCTGCGCAGATTTTGGACAGGAGGGAGAGCAGCAGCCGCATCTACTATCACCGGTATATCGTATTGATGTGCAATGCGCACTACTTCTGGCAGCGGAACTGTCCCTTTAACATCCATCACTGGGCAAGCTATGGCTGCTGTACGTTCATTAATTGCACTTTCGATCTGCCATGGCCAAACACCTCCCGCACCCGGAAAACCCAAATAGCCCACATCCACAATCTTGACCCCCACCGCTCGAATGGCATGATCATAGCTGTTCCTATGAGGGCGCTGGATAATTACTTCGTTCTTCATGCCGGTTGTGTCAGGTAGACGATCCATCTTGTCAGGATCCAACCTTGCTACGCAAGCGGCGGTAGCCATCATTAGTCCTCCGGATGCACCATTGCTCACGTAGCCTGCTTCTGCACCGGTTGCTGATCTGATAATCTGGCCAGCTTTTTCTTGTAAATCCTCCATCCTAACAAAGGATTTTGACGCTTCAACCATGGCCTCTGCCACTTGTGGCCACATCAAAGTACCGCCTATGCGGGTAAGAGTCCCTGATGCATTAATTGATCGTCTTATTCCCAGCTTTGCATAAGTATCATCCATCGTGTTTGCTCAACTCCTGTCCGGATCTCCGCTTGATCATCCCATGAACTGTCAAAGCCTATATTTAAGGCAGGGCGCGTCCCGCTAACACCCCCGATGGCTTGCCATTTTCTACGGCAATACGACCGTTAACGATGACATACTCAATGCCTTGAGGGAAGCGGCGCGGTTCTGCATAGGTCGCTAAATCATCAATAGTATTCGCATTAAATACGACTATGTCGGCTGCCAATCCTGGTTTCAACAGACCCCTATCCTTAAGCGCAAAGCGCTGGGCAGGTAACGCTGTCACTTGGTGGACTAAGCCTTCCAGGCTCAGATTAGGAAATTTGCGCCTGAATCTTCCCAACACACGCGGGAAGGTGCCATAAGCGCGTGGATGCGGTTTCTCTCCAACATAGATTGAATCACTTCCAACCATGTAGTTTGGACGAGAGAGCAACCAAGCCACATCATGGTCCATGGCATCCCATATGTCGTTGGATGGGGTAGCTCCACGATAGCCAACCTCAAGCCCCTCCTCCATTAAAAGGTTTAAAACCAAATCCTCTTCATTCGTCGCCATTCCTTGCCGGACGGCATCGGTAGCTGAGAGTCCGATGAAATGTCTATTTTTCGTCGATGGTACGTGACTCAGCACATAGTAAGACCAATCAATTAATCCACTTTCGCGCTGTTCTCGAAGCTCGGCTTTCAGGCGAGTACGCAGGTTTCGATCCGACAATCTGGCAAGAGTGTTGTCTGGACCACCTGAATGTGCCCAGGCAGGCAAGTGCATCAGCATCTTTCCACTTCCCGAGGGATAAGGATACAGTTCAAGACTGATATCTAATCCAAGTGCCTGGGCAGAATCAATGGGCGCCAAAAGTTTCTCTGCCTGACCAGCAGTTTTAAAATCGGTCCGGAAGTGCGAGAAGTGAACTGGTACACCAGAACGTCGACCAATCTCCAGCGTTTCTTCGACAGGGTCAAAAGGCTTATCCCGAAAAACCGTACGCAAGTGAACGACATACGGATATCCACGCTCAGCTACCGGCCGGCAAAGTTCAACCAGTTCATCGGTATCGGCATATGAACATGGGAAATAGCTCAGACCCGTCGAGAAGCCTACAGCACCCTCATCCAGTCCTCGCCGAATCATATCTTGAGCTTTTTCGAGATCACTCCCGAGTAGTGGAACATCCTCCCATCCCACTGTTCCTAGACGGATAGCGCCGTGCGGGATCAGGTAAGCTGTATTGATAGCCACAGTTCCGTCAAACTTGGCGCGAAATTCTGCTACCGTAGACCAATCCCATTGTATGGGCGGATTTCCGTTGAAACCAGCCAGGTAACGCCGGTAAAGTTGAAGGTCCAGCGGTGACAAGGGCGCATACGAGACGCCATCCTGTCCCATGATCTCGGTCGTAACTCCTTGGCAAAGCCCAGCAGCGTGCTGAGGATCGTGCAAAAGCATTACATCGGAGTGGGCATGGGTATCAATAAATCCGGGCGTCACCACAAGTCCCGTCGCATTGATAATCCGGGTTGCTTGGGCTTCTTCCAGCCGGCCCACCGTCTCGATGCGCCCTCTATGGATGGCTACATCGGCAGCATACCCCTTTGTACCCGACCCATCAATCACTATCCCGCCACGAACCAAGATATCGAGCGAATCCCCCCTTCAATGATAGGATTATCTTGATATTGTGATTGCTTGGCCTCCTCAGCAAAATGGGACACATCATCGAGCTCCTGTTTGTTTGCTGATTGGTAACTTCTATGGAAGCGTGCGAGTTCCAAGCCTCGCTCGATGAGACTCTCAAGTTCGGCTATGTGTTCGCGTTTTGGGTTCATCAGCGGCAAGCGGACTCCACCTACAGATTTCCCACGTAACCGAAGCCCAGCCTTTACCAATGAAACACCATATCCAGGGCATTTCCCTCTCAATAGGGTGTAAGGCTTATAGAACTCATCTATTAGCTGCCGGACCATTTCCTTATTACTTGCACTCAAAGCGCGATCGAAAATCCAGGATAATTCGGGTAAAAAATCAAATACACCTGGCGAGTAGCTTCGGACGCCTACATTGAAATATGACTCAGCATACATCTCGGCAGATGGCATCCCGTTAACAAAGACGAGGCGATCCCCAACGGCTTCCTGGAATTTATCTAGGAGACCCATATTGCCAAAACCATCTTTCAACCCAACAATGTTTGGAATCTCTGTTAAACGAATAACCGTGTCTGACTCTAGAATCGCATTATCACGGCTATACACAACAACAGCCATTCCCGTCGATTTGGCAATCTGCCTGAAATGCTCAAACAATCCTTCCTGGGGAGCAGCCACCAGATAGGGCGGGAACACGAGGATCCCGTCAGCCCCCGCCTCTTCGGCGGCTCTGGCATATTCGATCGCAAGAAGGGTGCCATATCCAACGCCCGCGAGAACCGGTAATCTACCACCAACTTCCTGCACTGCTGCTTTAACCAGGATTTTGTATTCCCTTAGGTCCAATGACCAGAACTCACCTGTACCGCAACACACGAAGCATCCTGCAGGTTGAGATCCGGAATAATCAGCGAGATCATGCAGATGTTCCTGGAACCGCAGCGGGTCAATCTCGTTATCGTCTTTAAATGGGGTGCAGACGAACGCTTGAAGACCCAAAATCTTGGCTTTCACTTCAATAGATGAAAAATACATCTGTTACTTCTCCACTGAGTCCATCGTGCTGGTTGTTATTGGCCTACCTTGAAGACCCGGGATGAAAAGATTTATTTATCTGTGAAGAACCGATCTTCAATCTCCTGCAAAATATAAAGGGTAGGCAATGTGTCTGCACCGCTGACAGAAGGTGGCCGTCCATTCTCAACAGCAGCGAGAAACTCGAGATCTTGAGGTATCCAAGCCAGCTCGTAATAGTTCTCCCCGCGCACATCGGGATCATCGAGGAGACCATCTGCTCCATAAAACCTACCCTCTTCGTATCGAAAGCTCTCTTCCTCACCTATAATCAGATACTCCTCAAATTGATGGATATGACTATTAAAGGATAAGGATAACGACACCAATTGATCAGAAGGCGTCCTTAGAAGGACATCCAGATCCATAGGTATTCCGGTCTTAGGATCAGGCTTTGCCAGGTTTGCATCCACCTTAACCTGATCAACCCCTAACAGCCACAAGCTTAAATCCACCAAGTGACATCCATGGTGCCAAATCAGACTATCTGTCCAGCTACGCTGACGCCCTGTCCAGCCCGTGTCCATACGTCGCATGAAAACCGAGCGCCCGATCAGGTGATGGATGTGGAGACGATTGGTGGATACTCGCTCTTTCAAATTGGCGAGCGGTTGAAAAAAGCGATGACTTTGGGCGACCATCAGACATAGGCCACGCTGTTGCGCCAATTCAACCAACTCGCACGCCTCACGGTAGCCGATCGCTAATGGGACTTCTACAAGGACATGTTTGCCCGCCATGAGCCCTTGTCGTGCTTGTTCGTAATGTAATTGACTCGGTGAAGCTATAAGCACTGCGTTAATATCTTCTTGGGCTAGTGCAGCACCTAGATCGGTTGTATGATGCCTGAAGCCGAATTCTGCGGCAAAAGCAGCAGTGCTCTCTGGCACACGACCTGCTACAGTGTGCATGACTGCCCCTGCTTTCGTAAGAATCCGTGCATGATATTGAGCTACAGAACCGTAACCAACAAAGCAGAATTGTATAGCCATTCCTAATCTCCTATCATGATTTTTCGTCCGCAAGAGATCAGAAACACAGGATTGTGCGAGAGGATGAGATCAACGAATGAAAATGTGACGATCAACATTTGTCAAAGCCTCACAGCCATCATCTGTTATAAGCGCTGTTTCACTGAACATGGCACCAAATTCACCAAGCACCCGGAGCCCCATGGGGATGTGAAATACCATCCCTGGCTTTAGTTGGAACTTCATACCTTCAAAGATGCTCACAGTCCCATCTGCCCAACTGGGGGGGAACGCTCCACCTACTGAATAGCCGAAGCAACCGTGGAAGATAACATTAGGACCCGCAATGGAGATACCCTCCATGCCCGCCTTTGCAACATCATCGGCGATCACACCTGGCCCCATAGTAGCGAGAACGTTGTTTAGCGCGGTCAAACAGGCATTCGCCAATCGGCTAACCCCTTCGTTAAGCTCACCAATTGATAGCGTGCGCATACAAGGTGAGGTATATCGCTGAAAGCAAGCTCCCAACTCGATACAAACGCCATCACCTTTATTTAGACGTACGCGTTTGTGGGTGGAGTGAATAATCCCCGAACGACGACCTGAGTTGACAATTACAGGCAAAGATACATACTCTCCTCCGGCAGAATACATAGCTTGGTAAGCTGCCGCAGCTACATCATTATCCGTTTTACCCTCTCCGGCAGCCTTGATTGCGGCGTTCATCGCCTTGTTGGTTATGCTTGCTGCTTGCCTTAAGTGTGCAATCTCCTCCCGGGATTTGCAGGCACGAACCGATTCGACAATACCTGAACCATCGACAAGTTCCGCTTCATCGAGAAATGCTTTTAAGGTTTCGTATTTTTGTGCAGAGATGGCAGCACTTCGTCTTTCGATACCTATGCAAGCACTATCTAGATGTCGAACTCGCAGAAGGTCTGTAAGAGCTTGCATGGGCTGACGGAATGTAATATCCGGGTATTCAGTTCTAGAGAAAGGATGCACATTCTCTACCCATGAATGCAGAAGAGCATTGCCCATTTCACGCTCCTGCACCAATAAAGCGATATCGCCTTCTTGCGGAATAATCACGCACTCACTATCATACATGTTGATACTTTGGAAACCAGATAAATAGAGAACATTAAGGGGATGGTGAACCAATAAAACCTCAACACTTTTCTCTTTCATGACTTCTTGCACCTTTTGTACACGGTGCTTGTATTCATCCAATGTGAACGAGAGTTCTTTTGCGAGTCCTGGTACAGCTTCTTTATCTTTTCCCATTTCATTGCTCCTGAATATTTGTTTGGTCATGGTTTACCTAGTGATGGATTGCGGATCAAGCGCGTCGCGTAAACCGTCACCAATGAAGTTAATACTAAGCACACTTGTGGCAATCATCACACCCGCTGGCACCCAAAGCCATGGCATGTTTTCAATAATATCCACAGATTTCGCTGCATTAAGCATGTTTCCCCAACTAGGCATGGGAGGCTGTACACCCAAGCCTAAAAAGGATAATGCTGCTTCTAAAAGAATTGTCCATGCTACCCCGAAAGTTGCTGTCACGATCAAAGGAGCTATAGCATTGGGGAGGATGTGACGATACATGATGCGACTATTCCGGGCCCCCAGGCATTGTGCTGCTGCTACGAAGTCTGTCTCACGGTATGAAAGATATAACGCCCGCACCAGGCGCGTATCCCACGGCCAACCCAACAGCCCCATGACTAGCACAACATTAAAGATACTTGGACCAATTATTGAGACAACGGTAATAATGATTATTAATGTCGGGAAGCACATTACGATATCTGTTATGCGCATTATGGAGTTATCAACCAAGCCTCGGTAATACCCTGACAACCCTCCCAATACAATAGCGATGGTTAAATAAATTGCTACTGAGGTTATCCCAACAAAGAGTGAAACTCGACCTGCATAGAGCAGACGAACAAGAACATCGCGGCCAACAAGATCTGTACCCAGCCAGTGTGCTGGGCTTGGGGGTTCTCCAGCATCCCGAAGATCTACCTTAAATGGACTGTAAGGAAGCAGAATTGGGCCAAGAATCGAAGCAAGTGCAATTAAGCATAGAAGCACCAATCCCAGAAAAGCAAGTCGGTGCCGAATGAATCGGCGCCAAAGTCCAGGGCGTTCCCTTACCTCCAAGATCAACTCTTTTGACAACATATTTCCTTTTACTCGTTTAATAAACTCTGTTATCTTCGATTTATCTTATGCTATTGTCTTTATCAGTCATAACTGATTTTTGGATCTGCAAACGCATAAGCGATGTCAGCCAAGAGGTTGGATACCAAAACTACTACTGCAGTAAGAAGGACAAGAGCCATAATAGTCGGATAATCACGCGCCTGAACAGCTTCCAAATATAAAGACCCCAATCCTGGCCACTGAAATACTGCCTCCACCACTGCAGAACCTGCTATGAGTTTGGGGATCATTAAACCAATCACTGTAATAAGTGGGAGGAGCGTGTTTCGGAATACATGAGTTAAAATAACTGTCCTTTCCCATAAACCTTTAGACCGAGCAGTTTTGACATAATCCTGGTGAATTACATCCAGAACACTGGAGCGTGAATAACGCATCAGTGAGCTCAATTGTGCAAGGGAAAGAACTATTGCGGGGATTAAGAGATGTCTCAGATGATCTCCCCATGTAAATGCAGAGCCCGCTGTTTGCATTCCGCTTGTAGGTAAAAGATCGAGACGAACAGCCACAAAGTAAATTAGTAGGATCCCGACAAAGAATTCAGGTAGCGAAACACCTACGAATGCCCCAACTGTTAGCAAATAATCCACTCGGGTGTATTGCTTTAAAGCCGAAATGAGTCCCAAAGGAATCCCTATCACAATCGAAATGACTAATGCTGCACCCATTAATTCGACCGTCGCCCCCAATCTGTCTTTGAAAATGAGTTCTCTAACATCTTGCTGGTCAGAATAACGTTGGCCTAGGTTTCCACGAGCTACTTGACCAAGCCAGAAAACATAGCGTACTGGCGCAGGTTGGTCCAACCCATATCTAACACGCATCGCTTCGATAACTTCAGGTGACAAAGCCCTAGTTCTACCTCCCTGCAAGTTACCAATCATGCTGATAAGCGGATCGCCAGGTGCCAAGTTAACCAACATAAAGCTTATTATCGTGATGCCAATTAGCGTGGGCACTGCAATCAGGATCCGCCTAATCACATAGCGTAACATGAGAGAAATCCTTATGAGCGTATTTCTTAAGTTTAGAGAGGACCACTCCTATAACACCCGTTGCCTTTGGTAAATCCTTGTGGAAATTTGAGCAGACTGGTGTTAATTTGAGTGGTCCTCTCAGAGTCTGTTAGCGAATAAAGATTACCTATCACCCTACTTTGACAGGAACCAGGTTCCATATGCCTGGTCATAATCGCCATCAGCAAAATCCTGTGCCCAATTACCATTAATAATCCAATCCCTCATAGCTGCAAGCCGAATCGGTACCCAAACAGGGCCATAGGCAACCTCATCACTCAAAATGACCTGGATTTCATCATAGATTGCCTTGCGTTCATCGTAATTTGCAGTATTGCGTGCTTCCTCAAAGAGTGCATCTACTTCGGGATTGCAATAGCGCCAGAAGTTGTTTCCGAAAGAAACGTATCCATTTTCAGGCGTTGTCTCGCACCCAAGAAATACAGACATCAAGTCGGGATCAGCACTTCCCTGTGCACCGATATAGGTGACATCGAAATCTCCATTGATCCAGGTATCGAAGACGCTTGCTGACTCGAGGAGACGGATCTCACTTTTGATCCCTACATCTGCCCAATTTTGTTGCACTGCAGTGAGTTGGTTGGTTACTGTCTGGTCTGAGTAGTAGGTGCTAAGATCGATCACCTGGTTAGGATCCCAATTTGCTTCAGCAAGTAGTGCCTTGGCTTTTTCTGGATCGTAGGGGTAGGCGTTCACGAGATCTTGATTTGCCCAGAGTGGATGTGGAAGCGGGGCGTTAGTTAGCTGGATAGTATCACCATACAAGCCCTCTTTGATGGCTTGGTTATCAATCGCATACATCATCGCCTGGCGTACGCGTTTGTCCTGAAGGTACGGCTTCTGGAAGTTGAATGCGTAGGCGTTGGCAAAATCTACAGGTGCTCCTACCAGCATGGAATTGGGTAAATTCCGCAACCGTTCAAGATCTGGTCCTGTGACCTTCATCACAAGGTCGACTTCACCCTTTTCAAAGGCTAGAGCTGCAGTTGCCTGGTCCTTGTACTCAATGTTTATTATGCGATCAAGGTAGGGCTTGCCTCCCCAGTAATCATCGAATCGGGCAAATTCTACAAACTGCCCAGGAACCCATTGAACGAATTTAAAGGGTCCTGTACCAATCCAGTTCTGCGTGAAGGGGTTCGTCTCGAGGTCTTTGTATGGCACGTCGCCCAGGACGTGTTCTGGAACGATAATCATGGTTGTGAGGTTGAAGAGAAAACCTACGGGTGCATCCGTGGTCAACTCGATGGTATAGTCATCGATTACCTTCACACCTTCAATCTGATCGGTTTTGCCTTCCATGAAGTCTTGGGCTCCAACCAGCTCGTCCAGTCTTAAGGTGGGACCCACTGTACTGCCGGAGTCAGGATGTATATAAGCCTTAATCGTGTATTCGACATCCTTAGCTGTGAATGGTTCCCCGTCATGCCATTTGACACCTTCTCGTAACTTGAAGGTCGCTGTTCTACCATCCGGTGAAAGAGTCCAGCTTTCTGCCAGCTCGGGTTTAAACTCGGTGAGCGTTGGATCGGTGTGTGTAAGCAGCGTATTGAAAGCAAGACGTTTGGCATTAATCCAAGCGGTAGTCTTCCAAATGGAAATGTTCGACTGCCAGAAGTCGGTCATGAACACATTGGCATCGCCGCCTTCTGTCGGTGTGCAATCAGAACATCGGTTGAAAACCGGAAAGGCACCGGTTTCAGCTGGCAAAGGTTCAACTGGAGCCTCCGTAGGAGCCACCTCTGGCGGAGCCGTTGTTGGCTCTACCTCTGCTGGCTCAGTCGCTTCAGCTGGTGGCTCCGTCGGTTCAGCTACTGACTCGGTCGGTTCCGCCGATTCTGCAACTTGGGGAGCCTGGGTGGGTGTTGCACAGGCAGATAGAATAAAGCTGATAATCAACACCGAAACAAGTAAAACGGGTATTCGATTTTTGGTTTCCATGGTTCCTCCTCCTAAGCGAGGTTATTTGAAATCAATCTAATTTAAAGAACTAATGGAGTTGGCCAATTGATTTGAATAATTGCTTCACCTCCTTATTTGAACTTTCCTTATGAAGGTCATGCCCGAAGTGATCAAATTCGCTCCCCTGTTAATGCCGCGGTGGGATTTTCCTCTATGAGGATTTGAACCTGTTCTTTACTAAATCCCGACTCGAGCATGAGTGGAACAAGACCTGTAAGAATATAGTCATAGCCATTACCACCATAAGCATGCAGGTGGTGTCGGTAACAAATATCTTGGGAGATTAAGATCTGTTTTAGATAGCCTTTTTCAATCAACAACTTGAGCCAGCCCAATCGGAGTTGGGTCTCCCATTTGTTTAGCCCCCGAAGGTTGTCGAATTGAACGAAAGAACCACGGGCTGCAACTGCTTCGTGGTACGCCGGATCAGGATGACTGTCGGCATGACCGATTATGACTCGCCGGAGATCAACACCTTCATCTTCTAAAATATCCAGCTGATCCAATCCTACCGGTGAATAATCGGCATGGGTGGTTATCGTGAGCCCAGTTGACAAGTGCGCTCGAGCAGCTGCTCGAAAGGATCTTTCTTCAGCAGGTGAGACATAGTCGAGATCTGAACCAATCTCCCCAATAATGCCTGGACGTATTCCTGTATCATCTACACCTTCATTTATATCTTTTATGATGGTGTCAGCAATCGCATTCGTGGTCCACCGACGAAAATTGACATCATAGAAAGGCTCTCGATACCAGCCGCAGCCCATGATGATATGCAAACCGGTTTCATTTGCGATTCGTTGCAAACCAAGGGGATCACGACCTAGCCCAAGGTTTGACATTTCCACAACTGTAGAACCCCCTGCGTTGCGGAAATGCTTTACCTCTTCGATGACGAGCTCGATATCTTTGAGTAAATGATCGCTGATCCTTGTTAACCAAAATATATCCACAAGTAAATGCTCATGAGGAAGCACCACACCCAATTTGTCGGCTGATACTGGACCTAACACCGTCATCACATTGGCTGTCATTTTGGCTCGTTTTCCTTCCGGTATTGAATTTATGTCATAAATAAAACTAGATTTTCGAGATAAGCATTAGGAATTGCTTCTGATAGAACGCGAAGGTTTGTCTATCCTTTAAAATAGCCAAGCCGAGCAGATATGCTGGAGGCCTTAGATGTTACACTCTTAGCAATTTTTTCGATTACTTCTTCTGTCAGTCGAACGGAGAGACCAGATACACTGATTGCAGCTATTGCCTCTCCTCTCCGATTGAAAATTGGTGCTCCGACGCAGCATATCCCGAGAACGTTTTCCTGATTGTCAACAGCATAGCCTCGCTCCGCAGTAGAGCGCAACTCGGCTTCAAAACGCATTGGATCTGTAATAGTGAAAGGAGTAACCGCTTGAAATTCTTCCTTGAGAATGTTGTCCACTGCTTTTGGGGGAGAGAATGCTAGGATGGCTTTTCCCAAGGAGGTGCGATAGGATTTTGCCCTACTTCCGACATTGAAAGATGTATGGTAAGGCTGATTGCCCAGAACTCTCTGCAGGTACACGATTTCTGTGCCATCAACAATAGCTAGCGTCGCCGTCTCGCCAAACTCATTGCGGAGCTCTTCTAAATAGGGTCGAACAATATTATTGAGATCGGTATGCGAGATGATCTTGTCGCTGAGATTGACTAAAAGAAAAGTTAGTTCGTAAGATGAATCATCAGCCTGTTTTACATAGCCACGATCCATTAGCGTCTGGAGAAGCCTGAATGCAGTGTTTTTGGAGCATCCGAGTTCCATGGCTAAGTCGGTAACCCTACTTCCACCACTTTCAGCCAGGGTTTCAATAATATCGAGAGCCCTTAAAACAAATTCAACACTGTAGCTTTTTGGACTCATATATCCACTATCCTTGAAGCCCAAAAACGTATTATAAACAAACGAGTGCAGACTGTGTTTGTCTGTGACTAATGACGTTTGTCTAGAATAGTATAGCATATCTCAATAATTTGTCAACACATGTGTTGTTGTGTGTTGTTGTGTGTGTTGTTGTTCAGCGATAATGTCACCCCCTAAGTGTTCAGCGATAATGTCGCCCCCTAAGTGTTCAGCGATAATGTCACCCCTTCACTTCGTTCAGGGCAGGCTCTATGAACACACAGGTGATATTGACAATGAAAGAACAGCACAAGTTGAAAATGGTGATTGACTACGAAGCCGGGAAAGTACCTGCCCAAACCGCCGCCAAACTGCTAGGGATATCGAAGCGGCAATTTCGTCGGCTGGTGGCGGCATACCGCAAACGGGGCGTGGCAGCCCTGGCACATGGCAACCGAGGCAGAAGGCCAGCCAACCGCATCGCAGACGACGTGCGGCAGAATGGTAACAATAAGGTCGATTAGGAGAAGTTACTAACGCTGGTCATGGTGGTCAAATGGTGGATCTTGTATCCTTTTATAAGGCATTCTCTTCCATTTCCTTCCAACGCAATTCCTAAGCCAATGAAAAATAGATTTCGGTCGTCCTGGCGTCTTTATGCCCCATGACGTCTTGGATGGTCTTAAGGGATGTCCCTTTGGCTGCATGTTGGGTGCCGAATGTATGCCGCAGACTATGAACGGAAGTCCCGGGAACACCTGCCAGTCGAGCATACTTGGCAATGACCTTCTCCAAGCCTCTTAACCCCAATGGTCGCTTGAATCTGTTTAAAAACAATACTTTGGAAACCCTGGGCCGCACTTTTAAATAATTGGCAAGGGCAAAACAGGCTCGGGCATTAAGCGGAATTGCCCGGCTCTTGCGGCTGCCTCCCCCATTTATCCGGATTACCCCCGAATCCTGCTTATCCAGAGTCAGTCTCTTGCGGCAGGTCAATGTCATCAATGGTCAGCCGGTGTCAGCTCCGATAACCGGATTCCGGTCTGTAAAAGCAGCTCGATAATGGCAGCATCCCGGGGATTGTCTTTACAGGCCTCCTGTAGCCGTTGGTATTCCGCTTGGGTAAGAAACCGGGGTGTTGGGCTTCCGGCAAAAGGGGGTATAAGTTGCCTGGCCAGGTCTGTGGCAATCAGCTCCTGCCGGTATAAGAAGCTCAAGAAAAGACCGGATGGAGATGGCCTTGCGCTTTCTGGTGGATCCAGCCAGCCCCCGCTCCTCCAACTGTGCCAGAAACCGCTCCAGGGCCGCCAGGCGCAACTCCCCCACTCTTCTAATCACCAGCACTGCTCCTCCAAAAACCCCACCAGGTCATCTAAGTCGTCCAAATACTCCCGGCGGGTCCTGGCCGCCAAATTCCGGGCCGGCAGATATACGGATTGATACTCTTCCAAAGCCTCTCGCAGTGTCCTCTCCCCCATAAGCACCCCATCTTAGCACTTAATAACCACAGTTCGTCAAACAACCACTAATCCCCCCATCATTACCAGCTTTGGCCGCCGCACAGATAATAGAGGGGGAAGTGGTGTGGTTTGACGAACTACCCGATTTAAGTGAATTTGCTACGATTGTAGTTGTTGGGTTAATCTATCTATTGTGCCATCTTTTCTAGACCCGATCCTATGCATAGAAGATGGCTCTGACCCTGCTGTCTCGGTTGTCAAGCGCAATCTCTCAGGTTATTAATCACCATAGAATGAACCCAGTCGCTCTCTTAGAAATGGCATCCAAGGCCGCGATTGGTTAATAAGAGCAGTTTCGGATTTGCAATAGTCAAGATATCTCTGAGCAAAATACTGTGCATTTTCCCAAGAAATGTCGGGAGGCGCACCGTGGTCAAGACGCGGAACACATCGGCCTGAACTCCAGGCTACAGAAAAATAGCGAGACAACTCTAACTCGATAGCCTTTGGTCCTCCTTTCAAAGCCCTTTTATCAATGCCGCCATTGAGGATCAAAGCAGGAAAATCTAAACGGAGTATGGCGACATCCATCCCAGCACTTACCTCAATCGGCACAATACCCGTGATGCCGCAAGACAATAAGTCTGGTATTAGGCGAGTTAAGTTACCATCGCTGTCAATAAAAAAGTATCTCACTCCCAACTCGCGAAGGCCACCGATTATTTTTTTGTATCCCGGGGCAAGGAATTGCTCAAACATTGCCGGGCTAATTAGTGGCGATTGGGTTGATGCAATATCCTCAAAGAAAGTCACTTCATCGAGGCGCACATCTCCTAGCATCTCATCAAAAACCGCCAGCCAGAAATCCGTCAAATCACTGATCATTGTGTGGATTAAGCCAGGATCATCTCCCGCCATGGCGAAACAAAGGGGTTCAAAACCCATCAACTGCCTTAGGGGACCGAACAGGCCGAAGAAGGGGAAGCAAAAGTAGGAAATCCATCGAGTGTTCGACTGTCGATTGAATTCTGCTTTCCATGCTTTCCAATGGCTGGGTATGCGGTCTGCTAATCGCGTTTGAAATCGTTCTTCATATATTATTTTCCAGGTAGCCAAATCCTTTACAGGATGGTCCAGCCAAAGCGACATAGAGCTCACAAGTCCTAGACTCTGACATTTTCCCTTCGGTCGCCAAGAAATCCTTCCGAAAGATTTTCTTTGTTACGCCGAATTCATCCACCAACGTTACGTAGCGCTCGTCCTCCTTCAATACCCGGATCGGAAACCTGGGCAACATCGTGAGATCGAGCGGGAGAGGTAATACATCATCGCCTATTAGCCCAAGCGCATCGTGCGGATCTCGTCCATGCTCAAGCCCTTCTGAGTACCACCGTTCTAAAGTTTCCGCCCAAGGCCACACTCCTTGGATGGGCAGCCTATCCGGTGTGCCTCCTTCATAAATTGTCCGAAAAATGTCTCGGCCATTCATGTCGACTGCTCTAATCCAGGTTACTTCAATTCTTCAGTATAGATAGTGATATCCGAAAAAGATGCTTCTCCATCTGTTACGAATAGTGCCAATTTACCTTTACGATGATCGTATATTCTATGGGTTAACGCTATAGTTTGGTTAAGATATGCAACGAGAATTGTGCCATCGATGTAAATGTTTAGATCAAGAAATAAATCGATACTAGCTCCCAAAAAGCGTTCGAGCATGAACGGTTCGTTTCCCGGCCTTGGCCAGCGGTCAAACACAACCCGTTTCTTTTCTGGTTCCCAGCGTAGTTGATAACCGCTTTCTAACTCTGGATTAGCGAATATTAGTAGTCCACATGCGCTCGTCGGTTTGTATAAGGAGATCTTTGCTGTGATTCGGCAGCATTCTGGTAGATCTCCTAGTGTGCATGCAGCTGTACCATTCGTCTCATGAACCTCTATTCTCCCATCATCAAATTTCCAATTCCCAAAGTTAGGTCGGGGAGATAAAATTGATTTTTTTTGTAGCTGCAGGTCGAGCTCTGGGATTGAACGAACTGCCAGACTGCCATCATTCTGCATAGCTATCTCGTAAATCACCATGCCGCCGCCAAACTCCCACAATCCTTTGTCCGCCATTCCGAATTTCGAGGGGCTCCAGCCGAATAAGATACGCCGTTTTCCATCAGTGGCTGTTTTCTCGGCATAACAATGTGGTCCATCAAGGGTATCCTCCGAGTAGCGAAGCCAGGGACCACGCAAAGAATCACTAACCCGGTAATGGGTTGACCAATAGTCACTGAACTCTGAATAAAGGAGTACCCAACGATCACCCATTCTAAAAATATCAGGACATTCGTGTGCATAATGCAAATGAGGAACCCATAGAGGTGGCTGAATCTCCCATTTCTCCAGATCCGGTGAAACCGCCAAACCCAAGCAGCCACGTCAATTCGAGGGACCATCTTTTATCCGCGCACAATACACCATCCAATATATCTGCTCCTCTTGATTCCAAAAAACACATGGATCTCTCCAATCATTCAGTTCATACCAGCGAGGATCGGCTTTTAAGATTGGGTTTAATGGATCCTTGACCCAATGTCTTAAATCCGTGCTGGTTGCATGACAAGTCGTTTGAGGTTTATCATCCCCAGCATAACCAGTGTAGAAGAGATGAAAAACGCCATTGCGCTCGATAAACGACCCTGTCCAGCAGCCAATCGAATCTGGATCACTAGGTTTGCCAGGCTGAATGACCAAAGGCCATTCCTCCCAATGGATAAGGTCATTTGAAACTAAATGACTATATGGAGCTGATACGGCCTCTCGCCCTGGTTTAAAGAACTCGAACCAAAAATTTTCCCCTACCGGATTAAAACCAGGCGGAAGATCGGCTATCTGTCTCTTAGCATTTAGAGGAGCCTTTATGTAAAAAGCGTGGTATTTTCCTTTCCAAAAGAATGGCATGACATCACCTACATGCCCATCGGTCAATTCATAAAATATATTCATCGTATATCTCCTTGTTTCCTTTTTACTATCAAAATTTTAGCCATCAAATTCTTAGTACAATCTTGATTACCTTCCGGTTAGCCAAGATGTCGAGAGCATCATTTATCTGATCAATAGGCATGACCTTGGTGAGGACATTTATCTGTTGGAAGAATCCACCTTTCCATAATTCATACCACTGCTTTACTACTCCAGCTTCATCAGTTTCCATAGGTAAAATTTGATGAGATAAAGAAATTGCATCTCGAAGCAAGGTTGTTTGATCAAAATCGTCTAAGCCGTAACAGCCGAATTTCGTATTTGGAGATAACAGTTCATTACAAAAAGACAGAGAAGCAATCGATCCCACTGCGTCAATAACATGGGTAGGTGCTGATCCCAACTTAGTTCGACAACTCGAAACTAATTCTGGATCATGATAATTGATATAGTCATCTACAAAAAACTTGGAAATTGCTAAATCAGAAAATACCGGATTGCCAACTTGAATTACTAATCCAGCTCCAAAATACTTTAAGAAGAGAGAGAAAAGAAATCCGTTATATCCAGATCCTACAACAACCGTTCTAAAATCGGCTTCGAGGTTTAGTTTGTTTACGATAGATATAATCTCCCTCTGATTTATCGAGAGAGCGGCCGAAATAGAATCGACATCGTTTGGAAGAACATAACGACTCAAAAGCAACATCGGATTAGATGTAATTCCATCCTCGGATGCAGATCCCACATCGCGGACAAGCCCATATTCAGCAAATCCACCCCATCCACTATTAAAACCTCCTTCGGAATCATCAAAGAGAACAGCCGATGGTCGGGTAACCCGTTGACCTATACTAAACTGTTTTACTCGCTCTCCTTTTTCGACAATAATCCCGGTTGATTCGTGGCCTAAGATAAAAGGGTATTCGGGTGAGAAAGAAAAGGATCCATCTATTAGTCCAGAGTCAGTCCCAGTACAAATCGCACAAGCGTCGATTTTCACCAGGCAATCGTAAGTTGAGACTACTGGTACTCCAATATCCCTTATCTCCAATTGATTTCTCCCCTTTACTATCACTGCTCTCATCTTTTCTCCTTCGCTCATCGTAAAAAGCCTGCGCCTTTATACGGGTCTTCTCGTCCGAAATGAGCAATAAATGGTTCCTCGCAAGGTCGAAACGGAACCATTTGTGCAATCTCATCAAGTTCTTTTAAGATATTCTCTGGCAGTGGGCCGGCTTCAACAGATCTGACGTTCAATTCAACTTCCTTGGCTGACCTTACACCAGAAAGAATTGTGTCTATCTCTGGGTTCGATAGGACAAATCGAAGTGCTAACTCTGGCAGGGTGAGCTCTGTGCGATCGACGAGGTCGTAAAGACAGAGTAGTTGAGTGCGGCGCTGCGGAGAGAGCCAGGCGGGTGGGTTGTTTAGCAGGATGTCGTCATACCGGTTAGAAAACCAAGCCTGTTGGAGTGGAGATCCTGCCACAATGCCCATCCCTTTTTTCTTAGCGGCAGGAATTAGCGTCTGTCCTGCCTCCCGAAAAAGTAGGCTGTAATTAAATGCCGTCAACAGAACATCAAAATTTCCTCGTTCTACGATGCGGGTCATTTCATAGACTGTGGTTCCCCCTACCCCTGTATAACGGATCAGACCTGCCTCTTTTAATTCTTCTAGAACTTCACTAGCAGTCCCTGAAAAAGTATCCCAATCGTCAAACCAGTCACATTGTCCTGGTCTATCGGGTTCATGGATAAAAAGTATGTCGATATAATCGCGTTTTAATAATTCCAAGCTTTTATTAACACAAAAGAGTAAGTGATCCTTGTTCTTGGGGTCAAAGGGTTGAGGCCGCCCACCAATCTTCGTTGAAAGATAGTAAGGTATGTGTACTCCTTCAAGAGTTTTTCCAAGAACGAATTCACTATCTGCATATCCAGGAGCTGTGTCAATATAGTTCACACCAAGTTCTAGTGCACGATGGATAGCTTTATTTGCTTCATCGAATTCTGCCCCAAAAGATGAAATGAACACTCCCCCAAGAGAGAGTTTTGAGACCAATAAATCAGTTTTTCCTAGTATAAATTTTTCCATAAAAGAGTTCCCTCACATTCTGAGATTAATCAAACAACTCCGCTGTTCGTTCGAAGTACCAAGAATTAACTAAGCCTGAATATATTAATATGTTAAGGGCTGACTGGAACAATGTAAGAATGTTTTCTGGAGGTACTTCAGATTGAATATTATGGCAGCTTGTCAGTACTAACCCGCTTGGCCCCAAGGAACTGATTATCCGCTTCACCTCTCTTTCAACATCTCGGGGGGTTCCGAATGGCAACACATGTTGAGTGTCTACCCCACCCCAAAAGGCAATATCCTTTCCATACTCATCCTTCAATTCGAGAGGATCCATTCCCGCAGCAGTGGTTTGTACTGGGTTGATCGCATCTACTCCAATATCGATAAGATCGGGGATAAACTCTCTGGCCGAACCACAAATATGAAAGATAATTTTTGCTTCTGTTCGAGCTCGAATAAAATCCATTGCGCTTTGGTGAAAGGGTTTAACGTGTTGCCGATAAAAAGATGGATTGATCCATGGTCCCCGTTGAGTGGCGATATCATCACCGATAAAGTAAGCCACATCTATATATTTTCCAACAGCTCGTAAAATCTTGTCTGCTTGGGTAAAAGCTCGTTCCATGTAGGCTTCTGTCATCTCATGCCAAAGTTTCGTTTGCGCCAGAGTGTCGATAGACCATTGTTCAAACCCCCGCCACAACTGGAGACCTCCCACTGGCATGATCAGGAAACCCGACATCACGACAGCAAATTTTGTCTTGAGTTTTAAGTTACGAGCCTTGTCGCGAATCGCGATGAGATCTATGTCATCCATGGATGGCCAGGGCATGGAAGCAATAGCACTTGATGTCAACTCGCCTTGTAGTGGTGGGATGACTAAATCAAAATAATATCCACCTGGGGGTTTCTTCCATATGGATCCATCCGACCAGGTAAAAAGAAAGCTCCCATCAGGCTGT
Source organism: uncultured Chloroflexia bacterium (assembly GCA_963706905.1). Classification (GTDB taxonomy): domain Bacteria; phylum Chloroflexota; class Anaerolineae; order Anaerolineales; family UBA4823; genus CAVPNY01. The sequence goes on from CAVPNY010000011.1 coordinate 49,722, forward strand.
GGTTTTCCAATCGTATCCTTAATGGGGAGATAAACTGCCCGGGTATCCACCTGAATCAGATTTAAGATTTCTTCAGCAGCGTAAACGACGCATTCCATTACGTTAGCAGTGTCAGGAATAGTATTTGGTAAATGAAGGTATTTAACCAGCCGCTGGTAAGCGATCTCATGGATACACGAATCGTTATGGCCACATAAATCAATCGGTATTCTATCCACTGGCTTGTGAGAAAGAGCGGCAAGTACTCGTTCTCTGGAATCCATTATTGTCTCCTGGAAGCAAACCGAATGCCATAGAAAGAGAACCCTCTTCGATTTACTTGATGGATCCCTCCACAATCCCCTCGATGAACTGTCTTTGTAGGAGGAGATAGATAAGAATTGTTGGCAGGGAAATCATAGTTGTAGCAGCGGTTAGTAGAACCATATCCGTTTGATACCGCGCCTGTAGAAAGCTAAGCCCTAGGGGCATTGTTTGAAGTTCATTAGTGTTAATCAGGATCAATGGTAGCAGATAGGAATTCCACACTTGTAAGAAAGCAAGAACCGCAACCGCCATAAGCGCGGCTCGAGCCAGGGGTACCATGATATATCTAAAGACATGGATTTCGTTTCCACCATCTATAAGTACAGATTCGCGCATCTCTCCTGGGAGATCTAGGAAAGCCGCGCGCATGAGGAATATTGCAAGTGGAAGGGCTTGTGACACCTCGGCTAAAATAAGCCCTACGTGAGTATTATGTAATCCAGTATCAACCATAGTGTAGTAAAGAGGTACGACTATGCTAATATTTGGCACCATCAGCCCAAACAAAAAAAGGGCAAAGATAATCGACTTGCCTCTAAATTTCAAAACAGCAAATGCGTATCCCGCCAAACTCGCACAAACCAATACTAATATTAGTGTTGGAATAGTAACTTTCAAACTGCTGATCATGTAAAGACCCAAATGGGCTTGATTCCACGCCTCGATAAAATTTTCATACTTCCAATAACGCGGCAGGGCTAATGGACTAATATAAACTTCGGCATTGGTTTTAAAGAGGTCATCCAAATGATCAAAATAGGAGCAATCGCGATTGCACTCATTAGTATGAGAAAAACATAAACGAATGTCATCGGTATAATCGTCTTGCGGAAATGTATCTTCATCTTGAACCTCGTTCCCGAAGATACAAATAGAGTAGACTAGCAACGAGAATAATTATCATCGTAACTACTGATAAGGCAGCGCCATAACCGACATTGAAGTATTGGAATGTTTGGCGATAAATGAGTGTTGCGAGCACTTCAGTCGAAGTTAATGGGCCGCCCTCTGTAGTTACTTTTACAAAATCAAACACGCGCATTGTAGCGATGAATACAATCACTATTACGACATTCATGGTGTTTGCCAGTCCCGGAATGGTTACATGGATAAATTGTTGCCAGGCGTTAGCTCCATCTACCCGAGCTGCATCATAAAGCGTAGTATCAATATTCGCGAGTCCTGCCAAGAACAAAACCATACAGAAACCATATCCGGTCCAAGCACCTGCCAAGGCCAGAGCCGTCAGAGCTGTATTTGGATCACCCAACCAACCATGTGCAAATTGCCCCAACCCTATCAGCCTAAGAAGCTCGTTTAAGGCTCCTGTCTTTCCATGGTAGATCCATTTCCACATCACAGAACTAACTACAACCGATAATGTGTAGGGAAGGAAAACCAACATCCGATACACATTTCGGCCACGAGGTTTTCCGTAGTGTAAGAGAACTGCGAGGGCAATACCAAGAATAATCGGTATTGATGCAAGTAATACCCACCAGAGATTGTGACCTAACGCCTCCCAAAACTCATCACTTACGAAGATTGCCTTGTAATTATCAAGTCCTATCCATTTCGGGTTCTTATCAATCCCATCCCATTCTTGGAAGCTTAAATAGATGAGCCGAATTATGGGGAAAATTACGAAACTGCCATAAATGGCGAGAGCGGGAAGAATAAAAAGGTATGGTGTAAAGCGAGATTTAACAGAATGGTATTTTCTTTTCTCACCCCGTGGCGCCGGGCTTAATAGCCCGGCGCCAGCACCAGTCTTATGCCACTTGTTTTCCATTAATGAGCGGATCGGCGTGAGCATATCTATCTAACACTCAATTATTGATTTTCCTGCCATTCTGCTTGGTATTTCTTTAAAACTGTGTCGACATCGTTCACTATCGTATCAAGATCTATTTGGCCTAACCACAAGGCTTGGAAGTCATTGACCCAAACATCGGTTTCTTCGGAACTATTGTTCCAACAGATAGGTATTGGGCCACCACCGTCTCTACCAGCCATCTCAGCGACTTCTAGAGACGTTGCCTGTGGTTCAGTGAGCGGGACTTCTGCAGGATCGATTTTAACTGCTGGGAAAATCTGATCTTCAGTAACCCATTTATAAACTGCTTCATCACTAATTAGTAAATCAAGAAATTCCAATGCAATTTCCCGCTTAACTTGGTCATCTTTTAGGTTGCTTGATAGCCACCATCCAGAGCCAACACCTACATAAGCTTGGAAGGGTTTGCCTTCTGGCACCGGAAACGCCGCCCAACCTACTTCTAGTAAGTCGGGATTCTCCGCCGCACAATCACTAATGGTCTTAAACAGCCAACTACCCTGGGCCAACATTGCAACTTCTCCATTACAGAATCCACTCCAATGGCCTTCCCAGGTGTAGTCCAGAGCATCTTCGTTGAAGTACCCGGCCTTTTCCCACTTCTCAAGGACCTGCAGTGCCTGTTTCCATTCAGGATCCAGGTAACTTCCATCACCCAATGGTGTTGCGGCTAAAACCTTAGGAACCGGTACAATGGAGTAGGCGATGGCATTGTACATATGTATGCCGTTAGGGCATCCTTCGCCACAGCCATAGAACATTGGGACATAATCCGATTCGTTCTTGACCTTCTCCATAACAGCTTCAAGTTCCTCTTGGGTCTTTGGAACCTCGAGCCCAAGCTCTTCAAAGATTTTCTTATTGTAGAACAAGCCTAGAACTTCGAATTCGTGACCAATGCCGTAGAGTTCGCCATTATAGGTTCCGAATTCCTGTGCCCATTCGAAAATTTTCTCATCCCATCCGTATTTCTCAACCCCTTCAGTTAAGGGGATTGCGAGCCCCGCATTGACAAAGCGGCCCAACCATTTGGGATTCATGTCTGCATAGACGATATCGGGACCCGTTCCTGAGGCAAGTGCCGTCGGAAGTTTCACTTCCATATCTTCGATTTGGTAGTTGACGGAATTAATAGTGAGATTGGGATACTTCGCTTTAATTTGCTCAATCGCCCAATTCTGAGCTGCACTTGATCCAATAAAATTCTCCCAGTATTCGATTGTAATGGGTTCAGTTACAGCGGGGGCGGCTTCGGTTACAGCGGGGGCGGCTTCGGTTGGTTCTGCCACAGGAGTTGCGGCTTGCGGGGAGCAAGAGGTTATGAACGAAACTATCATCAGCAAGCTGATAATATAAGACAAGAATTTCTTGATCATCGGAACTCTCCTCTCATTAACTTTTGAATTGTTTATGTTAGGTTTTATTGTTTACACGATGCTATCTTTCCATAGCTCCTCCTTGCTTGATGATTTTTATTGTTTAATGAATTGCTATTGAAATCTCTTTACCGATGCTCTTTCCACCAATGGGCACTCTATTAAATGTTGAATTGGGTTTGTTACTGGTACATCAATGTGATTAATTAAATAATCTATTCCCCAATATCCCATTTCATAATGTGGTAACGCCATTGAGGATAGCTTAGGTCTCAAGAAATTTGAAATTATCTCCTGATTATCAAACCCGATCAAAGATATTTCATCAGGAATGGATTGATGAAGTTCTCGAAGAGCGTCATAAGCACCCATAGCAACCCGGTCGTTGAAGCAAAAGATGGCTGTGGGTGGATTGGATACCCCCATTAATTCCAGGGCACCGAGATAACCCCCGTCTGCATCATCCTCAACATAAGTTATATAATCCTCATTGAGTTTTGCTTCATATTTCTCCAAGGCCTGCTTATATCCTTCAAGGCGACCATGCCGGGCAGGGATATCATGTACGCTGTTTATAAAACCGACTTTTCGATGCCCCATTTTTAGCAAAACTTCTGTGGCATCTCTTCCACCTTGTATTTCATTAGGAACAACGGATGGCAAAGACCGATCTTCAATATAGCAATCAACTAATACTACTGGTACTTCTCGAATTGAGTTCTGGAGGGTTAACAACGTGGGAATACATTGATGCATAAACAATCCCCTCTACTCGCTCTTCCAGCAAGACCTCAATAGCTGCTTCCTCTAATTGAGGATTTCCATTCGTATTTACAAATAAAAGGGTTTTATTGTATTCACGTGCTGCATCATGCGCGCCCCTAATAATCTTTCCTGCGAATGGAGTTGTAGCTATTTCGTCGGTTACGCAGCCAATTAAATTGGAACGTCGAGTTCGCATATGCCGAGCAGCTGCATTTGGTCGATACCCAAGAACTTTGATCGAATTGAAAACCAATTCTTTCGTTTCATTGGGCAGATTTGCCAACTCGACATTGTTTATGACAAGGGAAACTGTAGTTTGAGAGACCCCGGCATGTTTCGCGACATCAGCCATTGTGACGTGGCGTTTATAAACTTTCCCTGCCATTCTCTCGTTCCTTGCAATCTTAAAATTATGTGTTTAGATTTCACTGTATCGTATTACTGTATCGTATTACTAGAATACAATAAATAATCATTTTGTCAAGTATGATTTTACGAAATTTGTAACATATTTGCGTTCTGTTCCATTTAAATTTATTCCCACCGCTTTTCTTTTGGAACCCTTTTTATTGATGCTTTTGAACTACCAGATATTGCAATTAGAAGGATATTGAAAGAAGCGGCATCGCATTCCAATTTCTTTTGAGAAAGATCTGATTTGGGGACTATGCTACTAATTCGGTTGGACTTTACCGCAGGTGTAGCAGTTTCCTTGTCACCCCGACCAGCATGGCTAGCAGCAGGATTTTCTTGTGGGCAGGTGCTCATCCTTGGTTATGGTAACATTTTGCGTTCGGTGTGCTCGAATAGCTCGGCTAGTGCCCGTTGGTACTAGGGCAACGAGGCTGCTTCTCCTTGTTAGATGAAGACCCTAACCGGTACGAAAGTCTCGCTCAGGACTGCTTCTAGAAAATGTTCGTTCATCTGGCGTCGGGAGTAGGGATAAATAGCCGCTCCCGATGGCAGCGGCATTTTTGCACGCCCTGGCTGGCTACATCTTAGATTACCAGCTTTGGCCGCCGCACAGATAAATGGAGGGGGAAGTGGTGTGGTTTGAGGAATATGAACTAACTTATATCGAGAGCTGAGAAAAACTAGTAGATAAATATATTTTTTGTTATGGAAATCTAATATCTGGTGTTGAAAACGTCTACCACCAATGAGGTGGCTGACCAAGGGGTAAACCTGAGGCAAACACTATTCAATTTTTGATTATGATTAAGTTATCGGTGTTCTGGGAATTATACTTAAGATAAAGAATATAACAACAATAATTGGTAGAAGCACAGTTGTGATAATAGCAAGCCGTCTTCTCTTTTGAATGATGGGTTCATTTGCATTTATCGCTGCAACGTAGTTATCCAATTGCTGGCGTAGGATGTCTTTTTCATCAGTCCGCCAAATAAATCGTATGTAAAGTTGTTCATTGTCTGATGGAGTAGGTCCTTTTACTTTAACTGGGAATAAAGCGGTGATACAGGTTAAGATTAGGAGTAGATAGAAACCAACTGCTATCAAGATGAGCCAATTATATAAAACATAATAGGATTCACTAACATAAACATTGAATAGTTGTAGGGAGCCACCAAGCCCCACTACTAGACTTGCAGTTGCAAATATTTGTTGGGTGGTACTTTTAAACGCATTAATACTTCTATATTGCTCTTCTAAACGATACTGCATTTCGGAAATTGCAATTTTGTAACCCAATATGTTATCAATTGGCAGGATCGTATTGGAAATTGTCGATCTATCCATAACAATGTTCTCCTATTAGGGAAATTTCGATATGCCAGATGAAAATAAAGAACCTCCTGCCTCTCCAACAACGGAAAATCCAAAACCACCGATGCCTAAACCTCCTGAGCCTGATCCGATGACCTTGCCGGATTCATACAAGGGGGACACAAAACCTGGATATACATCAGCAGATCAAGTTCAGAAAAAGCCAAGAGTAAAAAAAAGCCCTGAGCGAAAGAGTAAAAAAAAGCCCTGAGCGAAAAGGGTTGTAGATATCATAGCTAGAGAAGCAAAAAGTGCAGGAACCGACTTACCCACAAGGTTATTTTTTACGCACTTTTTATTAAATCCCAAATCGTCGTATTCGTATTTTCACTGCCAAACCGTTAAGTTCTCTTATAAATGAAATTGTAGCTTTCCTTAAACTCTCTACATATTTTGAGTTGTTTTACAGACGCGTTGTTCAAATTTCATTCGAACAGAATAACCACCTCTTAAAGTCCGGGGAGACAAAGCTGGGGAATATCTATAAAGGTTTTTGTTGATCTTGGTCTTAATTTTCGTAGAAGGATTGGCTTATTTGTAGTGATTGGGTAGAGATTAGAGTCCACTTGTTTCATTAATTCCAACGATATCTTTTCGGGCAAAACCTTATCAATTCCATTCAAACGATGGATAACAAATGAATTCCTATACATCATATATGCTATGTCATAGCACTTGTTTAGAAGAGTAAGCCCATCATCGTTAATGAGGCTATTAGAGCCCTCGGATGGCCTTAAGTTATCAAGTTCTTGTGCCAATGCCGATACAGCTGTTCCAGGGTAACTCTTCTCCCTCTTCAATGACTCTTGGGGTGATATATTCAGTAGAAATACAATATCCTCAAGACGTGTTAGATTCTTTACTCTTAAACTCGCAGCATGGGTTGTGAGCTCTTTTTTTGTTAAGTAGCCTTGGCTGTGATAGAGGTGTAAAAATGCTAAGTTATCAAAAAGAGCCCTATTGATAATAAAGACATCATACCCATGTGGGTTATATTCTATTTCGACCAGGTTAATGAGAGTACTTCCTAACATAAAATAGGGCCTGTATTTAGGATTATTATTGACTCGAAAAGTTCTATACCCCTCTTCTATCACTTTGACTTTATATCCACGAATATCGCGAAGATACTCGGAAATTATCTCAATCTGTGTATCCTTTCCACTATTGGGTGTACCGGCAAACTCGATGACAAAGGGTCGCCGAAGTACCTCAATTGGAGAATTGCCTCTGGCAGCATCCACTAATCCCATCTGTGCTAGTCGATGTCGGATTACACGCACAACTTCAGGGGATTTGGCCTCAGGGTAAAAAGGAGCAATTTGGCTAAAGACCATTTGCTTGGGAGCAAGATGTTTCTTTGAGACTTTTCGTTTAATAACGACGGTTTGTTTTTTACCTGAAGATACTTGTAGTAAGTGATTTTTCAGGGCATCGAACGAAGCCATATCAATTCTTATTGGCTTTTCCCTCCACTCGAAGGTAACGCTTAAGTGTTCGATGCGAATAAGCATTGCGGTCAGCGATACCTTAAATTTTTCTGCCAGTTCCTCAATCGTAATAGCATCTACAAATGAGTATTTTCTGACTTCTGAAAGAAGTAGGTCACGAGGCATCAGAAGGGATTTGCGAAATTGTTAGCAGCGGTCTCACGAAGTTGCGCTTTTCTATCCAGATCTTTGTGTTTTTTTAATCCATAAAGAATAGCTATGGAAGGATCATGTTCGTCTATATCGGGGAGCACATAATGTCCTATTTCATGTGCAATCGTGAACCGGTTTCTGTATCTAGTGGAGCCTTTCCCCAAATTGTTCATTAATCAGAATTATACGATCATTTCTCAAAAGGCCCCCTTCAACACCGTTTAGTGGCTTACTTAGATTACCAGGTTCACAGTGTAATCCAAGGAATTTCTCAGCAATGGTTTTTACAGGAACAGGAGTTCCCAATTGCGGTATCAAACTGTTCTTGGTACTGGGTTAGTAGGTTTTCGGCTTGTTCGTCGATTAGTCTGGATTGTGTGAGTTTAATCTGTCCGTACATTTTTCCTCTCCATGAATTAACATCTGGGCGAAGGGGATTGGTGAAGTTATCGAATAAATAGGACAAGGATACTTAGCAGATAGCCCGAAATTGTATAGGAACAAACCTCCAGGCATAGAATCTTTTTAAAAGGTGATGGGATTTATCATGTTTCGGTTTTCATGCATATTTAGAAAGATAAGAGGTCACATCTATTCTCTTTGTGAATGTAAGTTTATTATCTGGTTAAAAGGAAATCGCCTCAATGCGCGCCAGCAAAGCAGTTCGGTCTTTTGAATTATTTACTATATCCATGCTAGTTGTATCCAATACAAGGACATTAGTCTTTTCGTATTTAGAAAAAAAAGCGTCATACGCCTTACTTACTTTTTCTATATACATTCGATCCATGCCTCTCTCAAATGGTCGTGCGCGAATTGCGATTCGGTGCATGAGGGTGTCTAAGTCTGCCTTGAGAAGAATGATAAGGTTAGGCTTGAGTACATGTTTCTCGAGCTCGCTATAAAACCCCTGGTAAACTTTAAATTCATTTTTGTTTAGGTTTATACCCGCGAAGATTTTATCTTTGGGAAAAATATAGTCGCACACCAAGGGCCTATTCCTTGGCTGTATATCCCGAAGTTGAAAGTATCGGCTGAATATGAAAAACAACTGGGTATGAAAAGCGTAATGCTCACGGTTGACATAAAAATTGGCGAGAAATGGGTTCTCTTTAAACTCCTCAAGTAGAATATCGGCTTTCCACCTCTCCTGTAGAATCCGAAGCCAACGTCGTTTTCCCTACCCCAATAGGGCCCTCAATACCAACAAAAACTTCGGCCTTAGAGATTGAACTCAGGATTGGATGTTCTCCAATCAATTCCTGGCTCTCATTTTTTGCCCATTTAGGAAGGTCAACTCTATTCATCAGATTCTCAAAATATGGGCTACTTCCTTGGTTGAGCACCATAGCTGGTTTATTCTTCTCCGAACCTCGTCATATTTGATACTCGACCTGAAGGTTAGCTAGGGCTAAGCCTTATGAATTCTTTATTCAAGTTAATGAGGTGATCATATCGCTCTCGCCAGGCTACGAGAAGATAGTCAATAAAAGTTTGGGAAACGTCCTCAGCTTGGGCATCTTCCAATGCCCTTCCAATGCAAAGCATATCGTCGAAGGTTTTTCGGTGATGAGTGATAAAATCTAGATATTGGGAAGTTAATTCAGTAACCATTTTTTACTCCATTTAATTGCTATTCTTTGTTATGTCATGTTGAAAACCTATTGAACGAAACGGTTATTGATATTACGTAGATTAGCAAATAAATCTGTTAATGTCTGAAGAACTAACTTGAGCGGAGATTCAAGTACTCAAGTGTCAATGTGTAAATATTTAGCTATTTGGAGATGGTCAAGGCTAAATATCCTCAATAAATAAGCGTGGCAAGGAGGAGCTCATGAAAACCCCTAATCGAGATCAGTTTGGCAGCACGCTTAGAGATTGCCGAGTACAAGCTGGATTAACCCAAGAACAACTAGCGTTGGAGGTTGGTTTGGAAAGCGGATCGATGATAAGTCGTTATGAAAAGGGAAAGAATCTACCATTTCGAAATGGGCTTGAGCAGATTATTCGTGTTCTTCGAGATAAAGGAATTTCAGAAGAAAGCCTTGATGAATTGAATCAATACAGTGGTCATGCAGAAGTCAGAGATCACTCACCCTAAATTAGCTTCGTTTGCTAATTTGCTAGACAATCACAGACTTGATCCGCAAGATAGGCACTTTTTTGAAGAGAGTCTAAATGACCTTCTGGATTATTTGCAGAAGTATCTCAATGCTTATTTGGACCTTTGAATCTCCTTCATTTTCTGATGCAATTCCAGCTTATGAAAAGTTGTTAGTTATTGCTAACCCAGATTTGGCTGAGAAATGGCCTAATTTACTTCGCTTCCGCCTGCGTGTACTACTTAGGCTTGCTAGAGCAAAACGCCTTGCTGGGGAGATAACTGATGCAATTGGATTTCTAAATGAAGCTGAGTTACTGGCTAGAGAGCATGGAGAAAAGGAAAGGCATTTATTGGCCAATGTGTATATGGAAAGAGGAAACAATTATAGACGACTAAGTAGGTGGGACAAGTCCCGAAGTGAGTTTAATAGTTGCTACCGGGTTTTCAAAGAGATTGAAATTGCTACTGGAGAGAAACAGGCAAAATTTTACGCCGTGATCGAGCGAAAATTGGCCGGTACGCATCTTTTTGAAGGCCAAGCGTTGAGTGCTCTGGAAAATTGTGAGCGCAGCCTTTATCATTGCAGGGAGATTAAGGATAAAAAAGAAGAATACAAAGGGCTACAGCACCAAGCGTGGGCATTTGCGATGTTAGGCCGTTGGGATGAGGCGCTTGAAACACATAAATATATAGTGGGAACAATCAGTAAACATCCAACGGACCCATTTATGGCAGTAAAAAGTAAAAGATATTTAGGAGAAATTTATAGAACTTGTGGTGTACTTAGAAGGGCTAAGGAGATATTCGACGAAGCTGAGAATGATCTTCGGATACTCTATAGAGGGCAAATTAGGAGAGATCTGCTTGTCTATGGAATGATCCTGCTTGGTCAAGGCACGGTCTATAGAGCGCTCCAAACCGAGTCGAAACAAGCTGAAAAAAAACTGAGAGAAAGCTTAGACATACATTTTTAATATTGAAGTCAAAATTCCATGAGGGTCTTACTCGTAGTGAACTTGGGAGATTGGCGTCACAAGATAACGATTTTCAACAAGCTCAACGAGAATTCAACAAAGCCAAGGATATATTTGAAGGACTTGGCAATGACTACTACGTCACATCACAGCACTTCAATATGGCTGAACTAAAGTACCGCCAAAGGAATTTGCAGAAGCACGAGCACAAACGATCAATGCAATTGTTCAAGCAGTAAAATACGGTTTTTCCGTTCACAATGTAAGAGCATTATTGTTGCTAGCAAAAATAAACCTTGCTGAGCCAGACGAGGATCAGCCATTTAAGCTTTATCTAGACGCTTTCAAAATAGCCCGTGAGCTTAATCAATATCTTTTGTATGAGGTTCTATGTAAGGTGGTTGGTCAACCACAAGTACTTGAGCATGAAGATGCTGTACAAGCAGATTTACTAAGATTGTGTAAGGAGATCACCAACGATCGGAATGATTCTTCAGAAGCTCATATTTCCTCAGCGTCCAGTCAACAGGAATGGCTGAGAGTAATAACCGAATATCGGGTAGAGTTAGAAAAATCGCTACACTTTCCACCAGTTTCTCAAGGTCAGAGTCATGCCTTGATTATTGGCGTTGGTAATTACAAATATATGCAGACTCTCTCAAGACCACCTGTTGACGCTCGAGACCTTTATGGATTGTTGAGCCAAAATGGCTACCTCACTTCTAACCTTACTTTGTTGGTAAATGATGAGGCAACCAAGGAGACTATCAATAACGCGTTGGATGATTTGGCCCGTAATGTTTCTAATCATGATACTGTTGTACTTTTCTTCTCTGGCCATGGGTTTTCGCGCCCTGGGGGCTTTGAGCCCGGCGAATATCTATGCCCCGCCACAGCAGATTGGAATCACTTACGAATGACGGCTATTTCCAATGAGGAGCTTACCACTGCCCTGAAAGCTATCACAGCTCGCCAAGTAGTCGTTTTTCTTGACGCGTGTCACTCAGGTGGAGTTGGTGAGCCAAAAGATCCATCTTTGGTTATTGAACGTGGTCTCTCTGAGAACACATATAAACAATTAACTGATGTTGGAGAAGGACGAGTAGTAATCGCTTCATGCGGTCCAAACGAGGTATCCTGGGAGCTACAAGGCATGCGCAATGGTTTGTTTACCCATTACTTATTGGAGGGACTTGGGGGAGCTGCCGTTAGTGATGATGGGGCTGTACGGGTTTTAGATCTGTATAACTATATTTGTCGTGAGGTGCCAAAACGAGCACCAACTTCACAAAATCCCTTAATAAAAGCCAGCGCAAATCTCAATTTTCCTATAATCTTCCCCAAGCCCTCTTCTAACGCATAATTGAGATTAATCATTTCGAAAAGCCTTCTTTTATATGCCACGAATACACCTTTACGATGAAAAGTTTTCATCTGAAAAATCCACAGTCTTCGGTATTTTCAAGTGAAAAATGTAAGACGCCTGTCCACCACCCAACTTTGCATAAGTTCTCAATATTTCCTCTTGCTCCTCACTACTAAATTGATCCAAGAAATATTTCGCTTCCTTTTCCTTTGTATATACTCGATTTAATTGTTTGTTCTCTTTTGATCTCAAAATACTTATTCACCTCCTACCGCAAAGTTTATAGTGATTTTAGAGTTGGACAGGAGTATAAAATAGCATATTAAAATAATCATTGTCAAGGAACGTTTAGAAGAGGAGTGCAGTTAGCATCTTTGTCAATAGAGCAAAAGTTCGGCTTTTTGAAAGGTGAAGGTGGATGTTTTTTGCTCATAAGTCTTTGTCTTTGAACGATAGCTCTCTAAACTTTGACAGCACCGGCATAAGGGTTTTCGGAAAAACCGCATACTGTAACTCAATTGCGCATTCGTGATTTCTTGTTTGCATAAATCACAGTCAAACCCCCGACCAGCCAGAGTGTTTGGCCCATTTTGAGTTTATCGGCATTGAGAATTTGGTTTTTTCTCCCATATTGTTATTAAGCCTTCCTTTGTGGCCTGGTAGCCTTTCGACCACCAGGCCACTTGCAAGGCTCAGCCCTTGCCTGTCGTTTTCTCCACCGGAGAGTCGGCTATCCTTTCGCCTTCGTCAAACTCAGGCGCTTGCAGGGTTCCGTATCCGCACATAGCCAGTGCTCTGCCAATTGCTCCCGTCTCGGCTTTCTCTATGTAGTCGGGAAAACCGATTTCGGTTTCTTTCTTATGGGCAGTCGCAATTACTCGTTCCTGCGCGTCCTTGATGACCGCCTTCATCACCACTGCTTTCTCAGCAGTCTGGACTGACTCGGTAAGAATGCTCCAGTCCGGGTGTTCTCTTCTAAACCAGGCAATCCGGGCAGCTACCGGCAGATAGTCCGCTTCGGTCTTCTCCCACTTCACCTGGCCGCCCGGGCAATTGCACCTTTTTGGTTTTGGGAAGCTTGAGCATATACAAGTTTGGATTGAATATGTTATGCTGTAGGTGGTTCCCTGAGTCGGCCCTTACGGGTCGGCTCTTTTCGTTCACCCGCACTCCCCCGTTGCTTGTCCCGTTGGTTACTTGTGTTTGTAGATTTAGCTCCATTTTTTCTCACCTCCTTTCCCGATTTCCTTTTTTTTTTTGAAGGAAACCTTTCCTTCTTACCTGTACTAAATGCGCAACCGCCGAAGCAGTGTCAGGGGCAAGCGAAGCGCAGTCCCGCGCAAGCGGGATTGAAAACCCTTGACACGATAGGCGAGGCGGTTGTGCTATCGGGATTGACACCCGGTCTTATCAATTGTGGAGGTTGGATTCAAAAGGGGAAATATAATAGAGTTTCTATTATTTCATTCTAAACAGCCCTGAACACCCAAATATCCCATAAAATTCAAATACATCAGCTGGTAATCCGGCAATTACAGCTTGGTAGACCCCGTAGTCTTCATTGGCAGAATCTCTATTTCGAGGATCATTAAAATCGTGGAAGAGACAGAAGCCACCTCGAACAACGATTTTTCCAAGTTCCCGACATACTTCGTAAACTGGTTCATAGGCATGTGAATGGTCGACGAATACAAACTCAAACTTTTTTCCTTCATCGATAAAGGTTCTTATTGCAATTGTTGCATCCGAGCAAATAGTAGTTACATCTTTTCGCAGACCTCTTGATCGCAAGTTGCGTTCAGTCTGTCTCACGCAGGCTGGATTCAGATCTATACTATAAATTCGCTTTCGAAAAGGAGATTCCTTGTTGGCTTCTGACAAAATACACGTACTTAGCCCATAATAGGAGCCAAGCTCCAAAATATCATGAGTTACAAAATATGCAATCTCATAAAGTTTAAGTGCATCCTCTCGACGTAACCACCCTTCAATAACAGAGCCCAACCAAGGACAATTCTTAATTTGGATTAGAATTCCATCATGGACAGGACAGGTTGAGTAATATTGGTGGGATATGTTGATATACCTCCCACCAAACTCGAATGTGGGGCGATATTCGGGGTACTTGCTACCAAGCTTGTCAACCGTAATGAAAGAATCTTTGTGGCTTTTCAACATTTCCATAGTATCCCATAATTTAGCATAATAGAATCTTGAAGATCGAACTTATAATTATCGTTTCTTTCCCCAATTAGCCTGTCTATAAATATTGATATTGTTGTTAGCAAGCGAAGCGCAGTCCCGCGTAAGCGGGATGGGATTACCCACAATTAATGCAAAGCTCCACGACTGTGGTATGAATTGTTTGCCAACATTTCACCTAGGAGATGGAGCGATGCTGAATATAGCACTGTCTGAGATTTTTGCCAAGTTGCCTGTCGCAAAATTACAGGCTGAGATCAGGGAATTTACAGAACCAATGGCAACGACCTTGCCGGATAAGCGTCTGAGCGATGTCGTTTGCATGAGTGTACAGAACATTCTGGCAACCGAGACACCCGTGATCGCAGCGATGTCACGCAGCGCTTCGCGAGTGGAGGCAGATTGCTGGGCTGTGGCAAAGCGGGTGTACCGGTTTCTGGAGAACAAGCGTTTCAACGACCACCATTTGTACAAAGGGTTGTATCGCATTGCGCAGAAAACCGTGCGGACAGAGAACCCGAATTATGTAGTCGTGGCGATTGACCCAGTGAATTTTGAGAAACCTTACACAAAGAAGCTGGAAGGGGTCAGTACGGTGTACAAGAGCACACCGCCAAACCTGGACGGTGAAAAACGTCTGGCAAAAGGCTATCCAGCGATCACAGCCAGTGTGGTGAATACATGTGTGCCTGGCATCTGTTATGCAAACTGGTTTTCGTACAAAACGGCTGATTTCCTCAGTCAAAATCGAGAAATTCAACGCGCCATTCGAACGACCCGCTGGGTTTTTCCTGCTCTGCGCATCCGCTTTGTCATGGACTCTGGTGGAGATGACCAAAAAGTGTTTGCCTGGATGAACCAACCCAACTGCGAGTTTGTTATTGTGGCCAGCCACCTGGAAAGATTGGTTGAAGTCTACAATGATCGCCTGGATCGTTGGGAAACTGAACACTTACAAGACTTGGTGGATAGCGTTCCCTGGGTTACCTCTTACCAGGCTGTCTTTCATCACGCTGGTAAAACCCGTCTGGCCACCATTCAGGCCGGTTGGTTCACCATCCGCTTACCTGGTACTCATCAGCCTTTGTCTGTTTTGGTTGCTCACAATGACCTCGAAAATCGCAATGCCGTCCTCATCACCAATGTGCCCATCGGCTCTGAAGCCGATGCCTTACAAATCTACTCCGACTGGCGCTTGCGCGGCAAGATCGAACATGGCTATCGCTTTGACCAAGAACAGGGCTTGGATGTAGAAGATCTGCGCGTCCAGACCCTTGAGCGCATGCGCCGCCTGTTCGCCTTAGTCCTGGCTGCCGCTCAGTTTGTCTTTCATCTCATGCAACATTGGCCACGCAAGGCGGTCTACTGGTTGCGTAAGTTGGGCGGCAAACTCGGCCGTAAAACGGATCGGGATGGGCCTTACATTGTATTGCGTGGCATCAGCGCCGTTTTCTTGACAACTGCAACCTTGTCCTATGTCGCAATTTCACCTTTCCCTCACGAACTCTTTACTGCATGGTGACTTATGGGTAAATTGAAAACCCTTGACACGATGGGCGAGGCGGTTGTGCTAATAACGGGAATCAGATCGACAACAAGCAAAATAGAGGTGGTAAAGTAAGTAAGGGCTAGGATTTTATAAAGTTGCGATTGGAAAACAGGCCTTCATGAAGTTTTGGCGCATCTTGGTTGCGGTACTGGTTTCGTTGCTGATTGTCTTAGCGGCGATTATCTATTCCAGCAAACACGAGATAATAGAAGGAGCTTGGGTGTACAAGTCGTTTATTAGCGACTGCGAGGTTATTCACATCACTTATCCTTTACAGCCTTTTGACACTACAGTTATCGCCTGTCCATACACGGACTTGATCCGGATCTGGCCTTTGCCCATTGTCTATCCCTGGAATGAGGATTGGTGGGAAATATACAAACTGGACGAGCTGATTGGTTTTAGCGACAACGGATTGAGGGGGAGTTAGAGAAATTTGGTTCCTCGCGATGGCTTTAGCCATGGCGAGGTTATCTTTCCAAAACACCGACGAAGCGAAGTCAAGGGATGAAACTGCTCCGAGATTGGGCAGGCGAATGCCTTGACGAGCGGAGGAGGTGTAACGCTCTTTAGTTAGGTTTTTTTGGGGGTCGGTATTTGCAATAATTTCCGTCCGGCAATCTGGTGGGGCAGCTCCAAAATTTTCCGTATTGACCGCTCCTTTGCACCATCGCCTTATTGTGAGTTGGGCAAATTGGTGGCTCAGTCTCCTGGTTTGCCTCCTTGTTTTCCGTCTCTGCAGCCGGCAGTGACGCTGCGTCAAAAACCGGAGTCGGGGTAAACCCTAAGCTTGCCAATCTGTCCATAAGCCCCACAATCGCCGCCGCATTTTCAAAAGGCTGGGTGAGTAGGATGCGAAAACCCCTGAAGTAAATCTCCGTTGTCCACTTGGCTTGTATTTCTCCGGCTTCGGTAAGCCCCACTAAGATTATAATAATCCCGCAAGTCAAGTATGGTCTAGAAAGGTTGGTGATGGCCAAGCGACGTTCGAAAGGGGAAGGCACAATCTTCTACTCTGAATCCGAGGGATGTTGGATTGCGGAGATTGTGCTGCCGGATGGCACCAAAAAACGAAAAAGGAGCAAACGCCAGCAGGTCGTTAGAGAATGGCTCCAGACGTCACTAAGCGCTCTAAAACAGGGGATTTATATCAAAGACAATAAGATAACCCTTTCTCAGTTTATAGACCGCTTCATGGAGGATATAGGAGCTCACACGCTTCGTCCAAAGACCATCGACACATACTGGTTTCTGATTAACAAACACATCAAGCCCGAGATTGGGGATCTGCGCCTGACCCAGATTCGCCCGGACCACCTGCAATCTCTCTACTCAAAAAAACTGGATGAAGGTCTGTCAAAGCGCACAGTCCAATTTATCCATGCGATAATCCGCCGGATTTTAAACCAGGCCGTGAAGTGGGACCTGATAATCAGAAACCCGACCGATGCTGTAACCCCACCGGTTCCAGCTAAGAAAGCACCTGTAACATTATCAGAAGACCAAGTCAGGATTTTTCTGGAAGCGGTCAAGGACCACCGCTGGTATCCCATCTATGTTTTGGCCGTGGCCACTGGGATGAGGGAAGGTGAAATCCTGGGTCTTCGCTGGCAGGATGTGGATTTGAACCAGGGCGTGGTTTCGGTCAATCAAACGATTGAGAATATCAGCGGCCATCTTTCGATAGGCCAACCGAAAAGTGATACCGCTTACCGGACCATCCCGTTGCCGGTTTTTGCTTTGAACGTTTTAAAGGGAATGGAGATGCATGAAGGGCTGCTCTTTACGACTTCAACAGGAAAGCCAGTCTCGCCCAGAAATGTACTCAGGCACTTTCAATTAACCCTTGAAAGGTTAGGGTTGCCCAAAGTGACATTTCACTCCTTAAGACACCTGCACGCTTCATATCTCCTGCGTCAAAATATTCACCCGAAAATCGTCCAAGAGCGGTTAGGCCATTCGTCAATTGCCTTGACCTTA
This sequence comes from uncultured Chloroflexia bacterium, assembly GCA_963706905.1. Lineage (GTDB taxonomy): Bacteria > Chloroflexota > Anaerolineae > Anaerolineales > UBA4823 > CAVPNY01. The sequence continues at coordinate 67,612 of CAVPNY010000011.1, forward strand.
GACGTTTACAGCCATATAATTCCTACACTTCAGAAAGAAGCCGCCGAGAAGATAAACGACATCTTCTAGCGTAGGATAAACCGTAGGTTATGCGTTGGAATCAGCTGTAAAGGATGGAATTATTGGAATAAAATTACCCCTATATATGGCCTAATACCCTAATTAATAGGCTTATTGGACACATTTGACGTATGCCCTCGTAGCTCAACGGATAGAGCACTTGACTTCGGATCAAGCGGTTGAGCGTTCGAATCGCTCCGGGGGCGCTGATTATTTGATCAGGTAAAAGATTTCCCGCTTCTCCATTAGAAAAAGAATTGAAAAAGCCCGGTTGCTCCCGACAGGACCAGTCGAGGATTGTACCTTGCTCGCATCTGATCAGATTATCGAGAAGGCAATCAACCCTTATTGAAGGGTTGGTTGGTGCTGAAACCAGGCGTCTGGTGGCCCTCTGGAGGATCTTCGAAGAGAATAGCGACCTTGTTGCCATCGCGCAAGCCTGAATAGGCGGCTGACATGATCTGAATATCAGCCTTCGTAAACTGAACCTGTTGCCGGTTGGAAGCTAGCTGTTAGAAATAATAGTAAAAAAGCAGCCAGAATTCGGGAGTGCCAAAGATCAAAAACATATTAGAATAAAGGCATGAAATGTCCAAGATGCCAAGCGAAACAAAAGCAGTACAAAGCTGGGTTCAATCCTTCTGGCAGTCAGCGATATCGCTGTGGAATATGTAATCGGGTATACACGCCGCGACCGACGCCGAAAGGGTACTCATCCGAAACCCGCATGCTTGCCCTCCGGCTATATGTGGAAGGCAACAGCCAGCGGGCCATCGGCAGGATATTGAAAGTCAGTCAACAGAGTGTAGCGAATTGGATTAGCGATTATGTCGACAAACTGCCGCCTGCACCCGTACCAGAAAAGCCTCAGGAGGCTGAACTGGATGAGTTGTACACCTTTGTGCAGAAGAAAAAAACGAAATCTACATCCCGACGATAGTGGATCGAGCCACGCATTGTGTGCTGAGTTGGGATGTCGTGCACGAGCGAACCAGCGAAAACATGCAAGCCTGCCTGGAACGGGCGCCTCAAGCGAAACAGTATTACAGTGACGCCTTCTCGGTCTATGACACCCTGTACTATGGGGCACCTTATGAAATGCGGACAGACAAGCACGAAACCTATTCGGTTGAAGCGGTGAACGCTGACTTGCGCCACTATTTGAAACGCCTGGCTCGCAAATCCAGATGTTTCTCACGCCGATTGGAGGCGCTGAACAAGAACATGCGCTTATTTGTCTTTTGCTACAATCAGCGGCAGCTGATGAAGCGTTTGTATCCAAAATACTCCTTTCATCTGATTGATTTCTTATGTCCTGTAAGTTAGGCACTCCCTGTCCTGTAAGTTAGGCACTCCCAGAATTCAGGCGATTATGGGGAATATCATCACTGTGATAAAATTAAACAATATTAATATTTCCTCTTTTCAATAAATACCTGCACCCCGCTGTCAAACGGATTCGGCAATCAGCTCTACCGGCATAGTTATTGCATCGTGCTGAGGATAGTCGATTGGGACGATCATAGAACCTGCCTGAGGGAGAAAAAAAGATGGAAAACAAGCCTTCACAAACAAATCGATCGGTGCTCTTTGGCGTCGGGGGGCTGGCAATTGGACTGGTGATCGGGCTGGTGGTTTTAGGGTGGTGGCTCTTCCCGGTGGAGTGGGTGGATTTTTCACCGGAGCAGATGGGTCCTGCAGATCAGGAAGATTATTTGCGTATGGCGATCGACTCGCTGAGCGTGAATTACGACACAACCGCGGCTGTCTCTCGTTACCAGGATCTGGGGGAAGACGGGCCAGCTATTCTGGCGACGATCCAGGCCAATCCAGCGCCGCAAAGCCAGACTGCGGTCCAGGCATTTAGCGCATTGGTGGGAGCGCAGCCAGAGACAACCGCGCAAGCCGCTGGTTCGGGTATGCGCACGATTTTGATTGTGCTTTTGATCCTCTTCCTGCTGGCGCTGGTGGGTTACATTCTCTATATATTACTGTTCAAGCGAAAGGCGCCAGCTGAAACAAGGACTTCTTCGGCGGAATTTCCACCTGAGATGAGCCAGCCAGAAGCCGCGATGGATATGGAAGCGGGAGTCTATGAGGAACAACCGGGCTTGCTTATGACAGAAGAAAGGGTGGAGGAGTTCAGCCGCGCCCGAGACTGAGATTGAGGTCACTGAGTTTGAGGATGAAGAGGTAGAAATCCCGCAGGTTGAGGAAGAGGGAGTGGGGACACTTGCAGCGGGAGCAGGTTTGGTCGCTGCTGCGGTCGTTGCTGCAGCCGGTGCTGATGAGCCGCAAGAGGCTGCTCCTGAAACGGACGCTGAGGCAGTTGAGTCGTCTGAAGGCCCAGTGGAAATCCTGAATGAAGCAGATGATGCAGCCGCTCTGCTAGCCGGGTCGGTAGCGCTGGCGGCCGAGCAGAAGTTGACTGACGTGGAGGCGGTTGATGCAGATGAAACCAGCGCCGCTCCGGTGATAGATGCCCACGCGGAAGTCGAAGCCGAAGAGGTTGTCTCCACAGGCGAGGAGGCCATAATTCCCGCAGCCCTGGAATATATCGAGGGGATTGGGCCAGCCTACGCTCAGAAGCTCAAAGAGATTGGCGTCAATACACCGCAGCAGTTGTTGCAGTGGGGCTCCAACCCGCGCGGCCGGCAGGCGATCGCCGAGCGCTCTGAGATTAGCGGCAAGCTAATCCTGAAATGGGTTAACCAGATCGATCTGTACCGGATAAAAGGGATCGGTTCTGAGTACGCAGAATTGCTTGAGCAATCCGGGGTAGATACAGTGATCGAGCTGGCAACGCGTAACCCGGGTAACCTTTACCAGACCCTGGTGGCGGTGAACGAGGCCAAGAAGTTGGTGCGTAAACTCCCCGTGCTGTCTCAGGTGGAGGATTGGATCACGCAGGCCAAGAATCTACCCAGGATAATCACGTACTGATTGAACCTGTTGTCAGGGATTCTATTCATACCATTTGTAACTGCGGTTCATGTTAAATAGGCTGCGGCTAATATTGGGCACAAGGAGAGAGAGCCATGAATTGGACATTTAAGCCTCGATTGCAGATCATAATGGTGATCATGCTCGTGTTTGGATTGGTTTTCGGCTTTAACCAACGTGCCCTGGCTCAGGGGATTGATTTTGACAGTCAGGTGACAGCCGGGGAGACTGTACAGAATGATATTTTACTCACCGGAAATACGATCACTTTAGATGGCACCGTGGTCGGAGATGTCCTGGCAGTTGGCTCAACGGTTCAGATTAATGGCACTGTGGAAGGCAGCCTGATCCTCATCGGGCGATTTGTGACAGTGGATGGCCAGGTAAACGGTACAACTTACGGAATTGGCCGGGAACTTGCCTTGAATGAATCAGCTAATCTGGACCGTAATCTATACTTCTTAGGACTCACCCTGGACATGCTGGAAGGCTCACGTATCGGGCGAGATCTGGTGGCTTTGACCCTGGGTGCTGATCTAAACGGTGAAATTGGGCGAGATGTACGCGCTATCATCGGCGCGGTGCCGATTATCAAATTAATCACCGAATTGGTAGGGAGCGAAATAAGCGGGCTGCCCATCCAATCGTCGGATGTGCTGGCGAGTGAAACTTTGCCCGGTGCACAGGTGCAGTATGCCGGCATTCTACCCCTAACGCAATACCTGGCAGGGATTGACTTGCAAAGCGGCAGTATTGATACCCAGCGGTTGGGCGAATGGGCGTTGGACCGGTTGCGTGAGTTGGTCACGTTATTTGTCTTTGGGATCTTGGGGATTTGGTTGTTATCCCGGCAATTAAATCGGGCGGTTGGGGTCTTTAGAAATAAATGGTTACGCTCGCTCGGTATCGGGTTACTGGCCGTTGTGATCGCCATCAATATTATCGGCGTTGCGATCCTTGTCGCCGCGCTGATTATATTGATTGGCTATGGCCTAGAGTCATTAACTTTATCGGATTTGGCCTGGGCGGTGTGGGCGGTAGGTCTCGCCTGCCTGGGAGTGGCTTTCTCGATCTTTTGGTTGTTTGTTATCTATGGGACGAAAGTTATTGTAGCTTATGTGGTAGGGCGCCTTTTACTGGACCGACTTGCGCCTAACGCCACCCGTTATAAGGCCGTGCCGTTATTGCTTGGCCTGGTTATATACGTGATCTTGCACGGCATCCCTATCCTGGGCTGGGTGGTTGCTATCCTTTCGACAGCCGTTGGATTGGGGTTGGCGTGGCTGGTCTGGCGAAATAAGGAGACGTCTCTCAGCGAGAGTGCTAGTAGCTAGCTCGAACGCTGTTTTAGGGCGTCGCGCAAGGCTTCTTCTGCTTCCTCAGACAGGGTTGTTTGGTAGATCTCACCTTTGAACTGGCGGAGGGTGGCTATCGCCATGCCAGGGTCATCTCCTCGGAGGATAAAGAAGATCGCCGAACTACCCGGAGCCATTTTTTCGGTGACGTCTTTGACAAACTTCTTGTCGACGCCTTTGTCGAATAGATGACCGACAAGCCCGCCGCCCAGAGCTCCAAGCACCAGGCCGACAACGGGGAACATGACCGAGCCGATCAGCAATCCCACCATACTGCCCCCGATCGCCCCAGCTTGAGTTCCCCGATCCATTTCATTTTTCAGGTGAACTTCCCCATCAGCTTCTTTGATTACAACGGCTGAATCATCCAGCTTTAAATAACCCTCACTTTCCATCTTATGTAAGGATTCGCGGACTTTGAGGGCTTCATCAGGATTGTCAAAGGTGATCACAACAAGATTGGACATATTGCACTCCTATTTCAATCTATCCTGGTAAAACTTGTTCGGATCTAGCGAAGGATCAAGTCTTATTATAAGAGATCATTTTATAAATGTTAATCTAATCACCCAAGTTTCCTTAAGAAAGGTTTAATTTTTTTATGGCATCTTTAGAAATCCGTCTTTGAATTTTCTGATCTTTAAATTCAGAGAGCTTCTGCTTGCTATAATTTTAGAAACTACTATAATTAAGTGAATTTGGACTCAAATCCAACGCTTCAATATTTTTCAATTTATATAGAGGAGAATGATTATGGCAACTGCAACAAAGAGTAAGCAAGAGGCACTGGTTCCCTGGTGGGCTGTGCTGATCCAGGGCATTGCTGCGATTATCTTGGGTGTTTTACTGCTGGTCAAGCCGGTAGGCTCGATCGCCATCCTGGTTCAATTCCTGGGTATCTACTGGTTCATTGAAGGCATCATATCGATCGTGCGCATCTTCATCGATAAGACTGCCTGGGGTTGGAAGCTGATTTCGGGCATCATCGGCATTCTCGCCGGCCTGGCCATCATCCAATACCCGTTGTGGGCAACCCTGCTCGTTCCAACCACGCTGGTCTGGTTGTTTGGTTTCTTCGGCATCGTCATCGGTGTGACTGCCTTAATTCAGGCCTTCCAGGGGGCAGGCTGGGGAGAAGGTATCCTGGGCGTGTTGAGCATCCTGTTCGGCGTGTTGCTTCTGTTCAATCCAATGGTCGGCGTGGTAGCTCTGCCATTTTTCTTAGGCTTCCTGGGATTGATTGGCGGCTTTGCGGCGGTCGTCATGGCTTTCCGCCTCAAGTAGCCAGCTTTTTTCTGACGGTCTTTCGTCAGCTTTGAAATGCTGCATATGTACTGTGATGTACTGTGAGTCACTAGGCTCACAGTACATTGATTCTTGGCATTGATTGGGGAAACACCTTTATAATAAACATGGAATTCCACGATACTCGGGTGCGTCTGGGTGGTTCTGAGTAGAGCGGATGTAGATTATTGAACTTCAAAGGAAAGGATTCATAGAACTTTGAACGATACTATAGAAAAGGATTGGTACCAGATCGGCACTGCTCGAGGCGTTTGAACGGCAGGGATCGAGCAAGCTGCGCGGTCTGCAAGCCGAGGAAGCCCAACTCCGGTTGGAGAAATTTGGCCTGAATGAGCTGATTGAGCGCGGGACGCACAGCCCCTGGCAAATTTTATGGGAGCAGGTCACTGGCATTCTGACCTTGATCCTGATCGCCGCCGCAGCGATTTCTCTGTTCCTGGGCGATACCTTGGATGCAATCGTAATCCTTGCAATCGTTGTCTTGAATGCTGCCTTGGGATTTAGCCAGGAGTACAAGGCCGAGCAATCTATGGCGGCCTTGAAGCGCATGGCTGTGCCGAATGTGCGTGTCCGTCGGGATGGACAGGTGCAGTCTATATCAGCCCGTGAGTTGGCGCCGGGTGATGTTGTGCTGTTAGAGACGGGCAATGTTGTCCCAGCGGATGGTAGAGTGGTGGAGAGCGTCAATTTGCGCGTGCAGGAGTCAGCCCTGACTGGCGAATCGGAGGCAGTTGACAAGGAGGCCGAGCTGGTCATTGAAGGCGAGAAGGCCCTGGGTGACCGGCGGAATATGGTCTTCATGGGGACGATAGTCAATTATGGCCACGGTGAGGTGATGATCACCGCAACAGGCATGCAGACCGAGCTGGGCCATATCGCCGATATGATCCAGACCGTTGGTCAGGAAAAGACGCCGCTCCAAAAACGACTTGATCAGTTAGGTAAGTGGTTGGCGATTGCTGCCCTCGGAATCGTGGCGGTTATCTTCCTGTTCGGCGTGCTGCGTGGCGAAGACATAGAAGAAATGCTGTTGACCTCGGTCAGCCTGGCGGTGGCTGCCGTGCCTGAGGCGCTGACGGCGGTAGTGACCATCGCCCTGTCGTTGGGGGCTCAACGCATGTTAAAGCGGCGGGCGTTGATTCGCAAGCTGCCAGCGGTTGAGACGTTGGGCTCGGTGAGTGTGATTTGCTCGGATAAAACTGGTACCCTGACATTAAACCAGATGACCGTGACCGTACTGGATGTGGCCAATCACCGGGTGGATCTGATGCAGCGCTCTGGGGAGACCGATTTTGATCTGCTTTTCGAGGATGCAAGCCAGGCGCAGGAGGCACACATACCGACGATTGACTTGCTGTTAATGGGTGGCGCTTTGTGCAATGATGCCATCCTGCAAAAGAAGCGATGGCGGAAAGAAGGGATTTATGGCGGTTGGTGACCCGACCGAGGGAGCCCTGGTGCTCTCGGCAGCGCAGTTTGGTATTTTGAAAGGAGAGTTGGACAAGACCTTCCCCCGAGTGGCTGAGCTGCCTTTCGACTCGGATCGCAAACGTATGACCACCGTGCACCAAATTCCCACCTCCGCCGATGCAATCCCGCAAAGCCTGGTGCCATTCTGGCAGCGTCGCCAGACCCAGGAAGCACCGCCTTACCTGGCTTTCACCAAGGGTGCAATCGATGGCATGCTGGGGATCGCCAATGAGGTGTGGGTTAATGGGCGAGCAGAACCTTTGGATGAGTCTTGGCGAGCGCGCATCAAAGATGCCCATGACCAGCTCGCACAGAACGGGATGCGCGTGCTGGGGGTTGGCCTGCGTGGGTTGGACAAGCCGCCAGCAAAAGATGAAATGGATTTATTGGAGACCGATTTGATCCTGGTCGGTTTATTCGGGCTGCTTGACCCGCCGCGAGCTGAGGTGGTGGATGCGGTTAAAACGTGCAAGACCGCCGGGATCCGCCCGGTGATGATCACCGGCGACCATCCCCTGACAGCGCGCTATATTGCCACTGAGCTGGGAATGTCCGAGAATGAACGTTTTATCACCGGGCAAGAGCTGGATAAAATGACCCCGGAGCAGCTCAAGGAAGCCTCCCGAGAGGTCTCGGTCTTTGCCAGGGTCTCACCTGAGCACAAACTGAAGCTGATCCAGGCTTACCAGGAGCAAAACCTGATTGTTTCGATGACTGGCGACGGCGTCAATGACGCGCCAGCCTTGAAGAAAGCGGACATCGGCGTTGCCATGGGCATCACTGGCACCGATGTTGCCAAAGAGGCCTCAGACATGATCCTGTTGGATGACAACTTTGCCACAATTGTGGCAGCGGTTGAGGAAGGCCGGACCATTTTTGATAATATCCGCAAATTTATCAAGTATCTGTTGAGCTGCAACATGAGTGAGATCAGTGTCATGCTCATCGGGCCATTTCTGGGGATGCCGCTTCCGTTGCTGCCGCTGCAAATTCTGTGGATGAACCTCATCACAGATGGCTTGCCGGCGCTGGCGCTGGGCGTTGAACCCGCTGAGGAGAATGTCATGCGGCGCCCGCCTTATTCATCGACAGAAAGCATCTTTGGGCATGGGGCCATCCAGTTTATCGTTGGGATGGGTGTCGTGATGAGCCTGATTTCCATTGGCGTAGGGTATGCTTCCTGGCGAGCCGGTTGGGAATCCTGGCAAACCCTTCTGTTCACCACCCTGATCCTTTCCCAGTTGGCATTGGCTTTGAGCGTGCGCTCAGAAGAGAATTCGCTATTCAAGATTGGGCTGTTTTCCAATAAATCGATGGTATGGGCAATTCTAGGCACACTTGTCTTGCAGTTGGCTGTCATCTATGTGCCATTTTTCCAGCGCATCTTCGACACCCAGGCATTAACCTGGCGAGAGTTGTTGATTGCAGTTGGATTTGCTACCCTGGCATGGCTGGTAGTAGAGATTCAGAAGGCCGTCACTCGTAATCGAAGGAGCAGTTGAATGGTTGAACCAACCTTATCTGATGAAACCGTTCCAGTTGTTGGGATTGCCCTGGAATCGCGAGAATTCCCGGTTGTCCCGGGCGGTAGTGTTGAGATTTCAGTGACAGTCTTCAATCTGGGTTCTGAGGAAGGTTTTTTCGAGCTGGCAGTGAGGGGCGTCCCGTTGAACTGGATATCGATGCCAGCCCAGGTGGTGCGCTTGTCGGCTGGTGGAAAATCCACCCTGCCAGTTTTTATCCAGGTGCCAGCCCCGCCGCAGACCCGAGCCGGGCATTATCCATTGAGGATTTTGCCGTGAGTCAAAGCCAGCCCGGTCAAAAGGCCGAGGTGGAGGCTATTATCCGGGTTGCAGCTTTTGAATCCCTGGGACGGATCGGCGTGATGATGCAATCGATTAATTTTGCAGCAGCCCCGGGGAGCAATATTCCGGTGGCAATTGTCTTGCTTAATCAGGGATTGACCGCCGATGAATTTCGCCTGTCGGTCGAAGGTATCCCGCTCGATTGGGTCTCAACAACATCGCCGGTGACTCGCTTGGAAGCCGGCGAGCGCAAAGAAGTCACCCTGACCATTCTGCCAAATCGGCATCCCCAGAGCAAGGCTGGGCGTTACTCTTTCAAGATCATCGTCAGCAGCCAGAGCTCATTTGACCAGCCAGTGATCGTGGAATGCACCCTGAGCCTGGCGGTCTATACCCAATTTAGCGCCGATGTTGATCCGCAACAGGTTGAGGCGAGCAAGCCAGCCAGGGTTACGGTCGTTAATCAAGGCAATGCCCAGGAAGCTTATTCGATCACCTGGCAAAGTGAGAATGACAGCCTGGTCTTTGAACCCGGCGCGACGCAATCGCTGAGAGTGGGAGCCGGTGAAAGCGGAGCGGCGGTTTTTACTGCCAAAGCCAGGCAACAACCCCTCCTCGGCGGTGATAAGGCGTATCCATTCACTACCCGCATCCAATCATCCGGGAAAGAGGCATTGACCGTGGGTGGAGAGGTCATGAGCCGGGCGTTGATCCCGTTTTGGATCCTGCCAGTTGTTTTCGCCTTGTGTTTGGGCATGATTGCCCTGGGTGCATTCTTGTTGGGTCGAGACCGGAATCAATCCGGGAGTGGTACCCAGACCGCAGTGGCTGGGATGCAGACTTCCACGGCGGTGATCGATCAGATCCTGGCTGCTACCCAAACCGCTGCGGTTGCAATCCAAACCTCTACAGCAGTGAGCGATCAGATCCTGGCGGCTACCCAAACAGCAGCATTCAATATGACCCAGGCAGCGGAGGCTGGTCAGCGGGATGATGATGGCGATGGGTTGACCAATGAACAGGAGGCCCAGCTTGGAACTAATCCGAACAACCCCGACACCGATGGCGATCTGCTGAACGATGGCGAAGAGGTGCGCCGGGGTACTAATCCGTTGAACCCCGACACAGATTCGGATCTGCTGAAAGATGGCGATGAAGTGCGCATTGGGACGAACCCCATCCATCCCGACACAGATGGCGATGGGATTATTGATGGGATCGATCTCGATCCACTCGATCCCAATAACCCATCTCTGACAGCAACGGCTGTGGCTGCAAAACCCACAGCTACCTTGACCCCCACGCCGCCGCCAACCAGTACGGTTCCGGTACCGCTGACCGCTACGCCTACAAAAACACTCGTCCCGTCGCCGGTGAACGGCTTGATCGCTTTTGAGTCAAACCGGCAAGGCAATCCTGGGATTTTTGCCCAGAACGCGGCCGACGGTAGCGTGACACCGCTCTCATCTGAGCAGCGGTACTGATTCCCAACCGGTGTATTCGCCCGATGGGAGCTTGATTGCATTTACTTCTAATCGGGACGGCAACAACGAGATATACATCATGAATGCGAACGGAGCCGGGCAGTCCAACCTGACGCAAAATCCGGCGGATGACCTGTACCCGACCTGGTCGCCGGACGGCCAGTGGATTGCCTTCAGCAGCAATCGAGATGGGAACCAGGAGATCTATGTCGTGCGCACCAACCATCTGGATTTACGCAACGTGAGCAACAACCCGGCCGCCGATTACCAGCCAACCTGGCTGGACGACTCCGGCATCTTCGACTCAGCCAACGAGCGCATCGCCTTCACCACCAACCGGGATGGCAATCAAGAGATCTACACCATGCTGCTGGATGGCACGGAGCAGACCAATATTACCAATAACCCGTCGGATGATTTCTCACCGAAAGCCACCCACAGTGGCGACCGGATTGTGTTTGTTTCGACCCGGGACGGCAGCCAGGACGTCTTTATTATGTACGCCGATGGCACCAGCCAGGGCAACCTGAGCAACCATCCGGCGCAGGACTCTCTTCCAGCCTGGTCGCCGGACGCTGCCTGGATTGCTTTCACCAGCGATCGAGATGGCAACCTGGAGATCTATGTCATGCGGAACAACGGGGCGGAAGCATTTAACCTGACCCAAAACCCGGCGCAGGATCAGATATCCAGCCTGGCGCTGAGTTATTAAATTATTGTTGAATTGGACGGCATCCCGTCAACAACTTCCTGCAAGGAAGAAGCTGGCGTTCGGGAGTTCTTGTTAAGTCTGAGGTTAGTTACTTATGGATTGAGGGCAGGTAAAGCCGGGCTATCCGGTAGATGCGAAGCAGCTCGTGTCTGGATTGAGTTGGATCTCCATCGTCGTCGATCGCATATGCATAGATCTGGTTCCAGTTGAAATCCAGATACTTTTGGGTCGATATAGAGCTGGTAGGGATGGTCAGGATTATCTTTGATTCCCACAACCGGACAATTTGCACCAGATCACGATCCCAGCGATAGAAACTTACTTCGAGATCGGCTCATCGCTGAGTGTTTCGACGCCCAGCAAGATTAAATCCGGGCTGGAGGTCTCGTAGTAGGGGTCATGGTTTTCAGGTAGTACCCATTCGATCGAGGGTGCATCCTTATTTACAGCCGAGAGTTCCTTTGTTATGCTGCGCGTAGTCAGGGTCGCCGCTCTGGGTGATCACCTCGATCGTGTAGGCGGATGTCGCCATCTTCATCCAGATCGTCTACACCATAGACATAAAAATCCTGAATGGTGTCCCAGTTGTCTGGGGTAAAAGTGATCGTCATCGGTTGGTCCGGTTTATCCGGGAAGAAGACTCCTTCGCTGGTATCATTGCTGGTGAAGGTGAAAATGACATCTGCTTGGGGTTCTGTATTCAACATGGTGCTGATTTTGGCTTCCAGCTCACCTTCAGTAGTCTCAATTCCTGCGAGCGGTGCAACGGTGATCCCGGCTGTATCATCATCGGCATTGGTCACTTCCACGTCGTCCGCGTCCACACCGTTGTAGTTGTCATCCGCACTGGTCGCAGGATGGGTCAGGATCGTATAAACGATGCTTCCATCGGCTTTGTTATCATTCTTCCCGGTGATCGTGACGGTCTGAGGTATATCCCAATTGCCTACTGTGAAAGTTAAGCTTTCAGGAGAGACGCTGCCCTCGGTGGTGTCGGAGGTTTCCAGGCTGATGTCCACCTTGATGCTCGGCTGGCTGTCCAGGACAACGCTGAAAGTGGCAGTCCCGCCACCCTCGGTGGTGATTAACCCGTTGATCGGATCGACGAGGATTCTCGCTACATCGTCGTCTCCGTTGGTGACTGAAATATTCGGCGGGTTGCGCGTGTCGTAGTTGGGATCGCCGCTTGTGGCTGCATCGGTGACGATCGTGTAGGTCACATCTCCATCGATTACATAATCGTCCACGCCGGTCACTGTGACCACCTGGGCTACGTTCCAGTTTGTTGCATCGAAGGTCAGGGTAGTGGGCGATGATTCGCCTTCGGTGACATCATCGCTGCTCAAGTTAAGCATTACATCGGCGATTGGTTCGCTCTTCAGGGAGACTTCAAAAGTAGCGCTGTCGCCTGCCTCGGTGGTGACCAGGCCATTCGGTGGGGTCTATCGTGAACCCGGCGACATCGTCGTCGGTGTTGGTGACCGAGACATTTTCGGCGTCGAAGCCATCATAATCGCTGTTACCGGTGCTTACGGCGGGTGCGGTGATGATTTCATAGGGAATATCGCCATCCGCGATGCTGTCATCCACACCGCTGACCGTGACGGTATGGGTCAAGGGGTCGTCCCAATCGCCGCCGTTGAATGTCAGGGTTGCTGGAGAGACGGTGCCTTCACTGGTAAGACTGCTGCTGATGCCGATATCCACCACGCCTTGCGGCTGGGATTCAAGCACCACCGTGAACGTGGCTGTTCCGCTGGCTTCGGTGGTCACCAGGCCGCTGGTGGGCGTGACGGTGATGCCAGCCGCGTCGGTGTCATCGTTGTTGGTCACCGAGACATCCGCAGGATTGAGGGCATTATAGGTGGTATCTCCGCCGGTTGGGTTGGCAAGAACGATGCTGTAGGAACATTGCCATCATCGATCAAATCATCCACACCGGTGACAGTGACGGTCTGGGTTGTTCCCCAATCGCCAGTGGTGAAGATCAGCGAGGTGGGGGAGACATTGCCTTCATCGGTATCGCTACTGCTGAGGCCGATGCTGATATCCACCGTTGGCTGGCTGGTCAGTACAACGGTGAAGGTAGCTTTCCCACCTGCTTCGGTGGTGACAAGACCGGAAGTGGGAGTGACGGTGACATTGGCAGTGTCGGCGTCATCATTATTGGTGACTGAGACATCGGCAACGATGAAGTTATTGTAAATGGTATCGGAACTGGAAGCATCGCAGGTAATGATGGTGTATGGTACATTTCCGTCATCGATGAGGTCGTCTGGCCGGTAACCGTCACAGTCTGAGCGCTGTTCCAGTAGGTTGTAGTGAAGGTGAGCAAAGCCGTATCGACGGTGCCTTCTGATATATCGTTGCTGCTGACGCCGATGGTGACATCCGCAGTGGGCTTGGAGGTAAGGACGACAGTGAAAGTTGGTTCAGCATCCCCAGGGCTTCGGTCGACACAAGGCCAGAAATTGGGGTTACCGTGACGCCGGCGGTATCATCGTCGGTGTTCGTCAAGTCAATATTCCCTAAAGCATAACCGTCGTATTCAGTGTCAGTGCTGGTAACGACAAATTGAATTTGGTAGGCAATATCCCCATCGTCGATATCATCGGGCTGCCCTGTGACGGTGATATCCTGTGGCGTGGTGTAGTTGACTGAAGTAAAAACGAGCTGGTTGGTGCTCACCGCGCCTTCAGATGTATTCGTACTGCTGACTGAGATGGTCACATCCGCGGTGGGTTGCGGATCATTTAGCACCACGCTGATGGTCACGGATCCGCCGCCTTCGGTGGTGGTTGGTGTCACTGGCGGTGTGACCACGATATCCTTGATTCCCAGAAATGGCATGTGGATCGCAGCCCATCCCGCGGGCAATGTCAGGCCATCCGGCGATTGATAATAGGATGCCCCGGCTGGGACAGCAGCCAACAACGCAATAACAAAGACGCTGACTAGCAGGGTACGATAAATAAACGAAATCTTGGTGTTCATTGTCTGATCTTCTCCCACGTAAACGAACAAATTCCAATACCCCAACTCTCAAGTGGAGCACTCAATCATTATTATATAGAATTTTTGCCTTAAGAAAATGAATGATTTCTCAATCTGTAACAGTGTCCAGAGCGCTCATTACGGAGTGGGCGGGGGCGGCTCGGTCGGAGGCGCCTCAGTCGGGGCAGGTGTAGGCGTCGGCCGTGGGGTGTTGGTGGGCTGCGGCTTGGGTGTGTTGGTCGGCGCAGGTGGCTCAGTTGGTTCTGAGGTTGGCCCCGGCTCAGGCTCAGTTGGCTTGCGGTCCCCGGATGTCGCACTGGGGGTTACCAATGTCCGAATTGGAGTAATTGTTGGGGTTAAAGTTGCAGTTGGGGTGGCGGTTGGGGTTGGTGTGGGGGTGACGGGCTCGTCGGGGCAATGTCCTGGTCCCAGCCCACCGATGTTGTATTCGAACAGCGTTTGTGCGAAAAGGATCGCCTGTTGGCGATCAGCCTCCGAGATCTCAGCGCCCTCCGGGTGACCGCTGATCCAATCGCTGGCCGCGATCAAGGCGGGCTCGATTTCCCCGGAATCGGCCCCTTTTAGCGTATTCAATAGAGCGGCGAAAAACTGCTGTAAGAGGGCAGATTTTTCATCGGTGTTATTGGCTTCAAGCAAGGCGATCGCTTCTGCTTTGGTGAAAGAATGATTACCGATCACCACGTTCTCGATCAACCAGGTTTGCGGGTTGAGCCGCCAAAAAGTGGTGGTGTAGGTGCAATTGACCACTGATGTTGAAACCTGGGTTGGAGTTGCACCTGGATTGCTGGGTTGTGTTGCGGTAGCTGCCAGGGTAATGGCGATGGTGGAGGTTGGTGAAGCTGTCGCTGTAATTGGGTTATGGTCTGCGGGCTGTTGCCTCGAATGTTGTTGGGGTAAATCAGGCTGGACACCAGCAAACTAAGAGTTACGATAACTCCCAGGATGATGAGCGCTGGCAGCCAGAGCCGCCGGATCTTGTTCGAAGTCAAACCCATTTTACTTAGCTCGCTTGCTGGCTGGTTGAATTCATGCTTGGGAAGATACCTTATCCCCTCCAGGATACGCACTGGTGAGGAGATTATACATCATATTGGTGTTCTGGATGCGCCGCATCAGAATGATACTCAGTATCACGATGATACGCCGTAACGAAATCGAACACACAATTTTGCGGCAAAACAATCATGCTTTCTAGATTATTAAACGCTGGAAAAGGCCGGTTTGTTACGCTTGGTGGGGAATTGAGTCAGAGTGCGTCAAGGATTGCTAGTCCAGTCAGATAGCTGGATTGGAACAGGTAAACAGGACAGATGCAGGGCTGCTAACAGAAGTGATAGTTGCAAAGCTTGGAAAAAAACGTTATCTAGGATATAAATACTATTGAAACCGTCTTTTGCGAACCTTATAATCCGGGTGCAGCAAAGAAAAGGCAAACCTGTCGAAAGACAGGGACGCAAAGTTACGGGTCTAAACGGACTGCGGGCCGCAAGATCGCCGGACTGCCTAAGCTGGAAGCGAGCACGGCAATTCTATAGCCGATACAGCCTTAGACAGTTTGGCTCCGAGCCGGTCCTGGAGTTGGTAAATGGATCAGCAAGTTCACTGGAGGAAGCCATGACTGTCATTATTATCGGAGCGCCGCCGCCGCCTGGGTTGTTTTTTCTACTATCCTGGTGACGATGGCTTGCATGAATTCATCGCAACTCAGCCAGATGGAAGAGCCTATCAAGAGGCGACCTGTCCGGGCGAGATCACGAGCCAGGAGAGTTGCTCCCCAAATCCAGTCTCCTTCAATTCCGTCGAGCGCCGAAACGACTTGATCCTGCGCCAGTCCCGCTAAGTAATCTTCCCGCAAGGGCGATTGTTTTATCATCGCGCTGACCGCGGTGCAGCCAGAGGCGGCAGGCGCCTGTTCCACACAGACGCCACAGCCATGCCAGGGCTGCGTTGCGGAGCGCGATTTTTCTTTTCCTAATCAGCAAAGCTTTCTGGCGTGTGGAAATCGTCTACAATAAAGGATAATGAATATGCGATCTGCGCAAAGTAAACTCATATTTCTGAGCCTGATCGTCTTGCTGGCTCTATTCGCCGGGAGCATGGTTAGACAGGGCCTGGCAGGCGATCAGCAAATCCCAGCAGCACAGGTAACGCCAGGCAGGCTGCCTCCGCAATCTATGGCGGGGGGATTATACCTGCCAATTATCATGCGCCCCATTCCTCAGGGAGAGCCAACTCCATCCCCGACTATCACACCCCCGCCCGGCTCCGGTGCACCGCGCATCAACGTTCCCTATTTTGATAGCGAAATCGCTTTTTCTGAAACGGCGGTCTTGTGGTTCGGTCAGGTAACTCCGACTGAGAACAATGTCGATGTGCGGGTGGGTTACACACAGGACGAATTGTTCGTTCACCTGGCTGCCATCGACCGACTCTTATGGTATGACGACACCCCGCCGATTGATCTGGAGGCCTGGGATTCAGCAAGTCTCTTCATTAGCACTGGTGGCAATCAGGGAGATGCACCGAATGAGAGCGCCTACCGGTTTATTGGGTCGCTCAATTTTTGGGAAGACGATCTGGATTACCAGGCAGGTTACCAGGGAAATGGGTCTGGGTGGGTGGAGAGTGATCAACCATTCACTACCCAGATCGGCTACCGGGGAAATCCTAACAATGACAATCGGGATAGCGGCTGGCGGTTGAGTTATTGGATCCCTTTCAGCAGCTTTGGATTGGAGAGCGCTCCCCCTCAGGGGACATTATGGGGGTTGGCGGTGGTATTGCACGATCGAGACGACGCAGCCGGAACTTCCATCCCGGATCAAGTCTGGCCTCCTCTGCTGGAGACAGACCAGCCTGGAACCTGGGGGGAGCTCGTCTTTGGACTGCCGTCCTACACACCGCCCGGCGATCAGCCGGATGGAAGCGTGACCATCCGGCATGGTTTGAATGGTTCAGTCGTTGTGGATGGAGGCGTGGGCGGCGGGACGAACTGCGGGGATGGATTGGATTACTTTGGAGAGTGGGGAGATACCAATTACGCGGCTATCGATCGAGTCAATGTTCAGAACCAGTACGACGTGGCTGATTGGCCGTGCTTTTCTAAAATCTATGTCACCTTCCCCCTGGATAAGATTCCAGCTGGTAAAAACATCCTCAATGCGACCCTGACATTGCATCAATTTGGCAATGCTGGTGGAGGTGAATATGGGGAAGCGCCTCCTTCTTTGATCCAGGTCTTCCGAATAGGCCAGGACTGGCAGGAAGACACGCTCACCTGGAATAATGCCCCGCTCGCGATTGAAAATGTCAGCCAGACCTGGGTAGAGTGGCTGGCCGAATATCCAGGCTGGCCAGGTCTGCCGCGTTCATGGGATCTCAGCCGGGCAGTGGCAGATGCCTATTCTGAAGGCCAGCCTCTGCGTTTGGCTTTCTACTCAGCCGATAGTGAACGGCACAGCGGAAAGTACTTTCTCACCTCCGATATTGATGACGACAGCGTTGCTGGCCGGCCAACTCTGGTCGTGTCGTGGAGTGATCCGTAGGTCAAACAGGCTGGCATTATCGTCGGGCTGTTCTGTCTAACAGAACAGCCTTTTTTGTTGCCTCTCAGTGATCAAAGTATCAATTTCATCCAGGCGCCGTTATTCAGCATATGAAAAGCATGTCAGATCGCGTATCCGGGTGTAACAAGACGGTATGCTTGGCGTTTATTAATGTGGAGAGGAAACATACGCCTGGTTGACAAAGAACGAACCTTTAAATAGATAGAATTTCCCCTGGGGGCATGCGGGAAATAATTAGTAAGAATGTTTCCTCAGAAGGTGTAACGGAACTGGGTACTCTTGCGTTAATCCAGATGATCACCGAAATATTACTCAAATTATCTGATTATTGTCTCTGATTAAGGTTGGTGAACCCTGAGACCCTTCCCGTTGCAGAGTTGGTTAAATTGTGGTTCCGGGGAAGCAAATTGGTTTAGCTGGCTCCGGAACTACTGCATACAAGGTGAATTAATCCCGATGAAGGGGCATGTCGGAAGGGCGGAGCACGTCAGCAACTAGGATAGACCCTTGCTAAATTTCTCGGGAGGGAAATAATAACATGGAAACCACGCCATCAGGCGCCAATCTAATATTAGAAGCGCCGCTAAAAGCAGATATCCTCAAAGCCTCGCGCAGTGTGCCGCGCCATTTACAATGGCGTGCGTATACATTTGGATTGGTGCTGAGCGATATTGTGACGATCGGGTTTGCATTCTGGTTGGCGTACATTGTTCGTTTTGAGTTATCCTTGGGGATTTTCTATCAGAACATGCGCACCAATATGGGATACTACCAGTCGCTGGTAATGGTTCTGATCCCGGCGTGGATCATCCTCTTCTATCTGCTGGGTTTATATGACCGGCAAAAATTACTGGGTGGCACGCAGGAATACTCGTTGGTGTTCAATGGCACCACGATTGGGATCGTGCTGGTAATTGCTGCTGGCTTCCTGCTGCCAGAATTTGTCTTTGCCCGTGGCTGGTTGCTGCTGGCGTGGATCTTCGCATTTGTGTTTGCTGAGTCAGGACGCTTCATTCTACGCCGGGTCGTGTATATGTTGCGAAATAGGGGCTACTTTTTGACCCCGGCGGTGATTATTGGTGCAAATAACGAAGGCCTGTCACTGGCAGAGCAGTTGATGCGCTGGAAATCATCTGGATTTCACATCGTAGGTTTTGTTGATAAGAAGCTACCTGTCGGGACTCCTTTGCTGCACCATCTGCAGGTGCTTGGCACGGTTGAAGAGCTGGATGAATTAATCCCTAAGTACGAGATTGAAGAGATCATCCTGGCAAGCAGTGCCATTTCTTCACGGGATAAGATGCTAGATGTCTTCCAACGTTATGGCGTATCCAGCAATGTCAATGTGCGTATGTCATCCGGGTTGTATGAGATCATCACGACTGGTCTGACAGTCAAGGAATTTGCTTACGTGCCCTTGGTGGGGGTAAACAAGGTGCGCCTGACCGGTTTTGACGAGGCGCTTAAGTTTGCACTTGATTATGCGATCACTATCCCGGGTCTGATCCTGCTCTCCCCGTTATTACTGGCGCTCGCAATAGCCGTGAAGCTAGACTCTAAAGGCCCGATCATCTATCGTCGGCGGGTAATGGGGATGAATGGTCGCCAGTTCGACGCATATAAGTTTCGCACGATGCGTGTTGATGGAGATGAGCTTCTGAAGGACCACCCTGAGCTCCAGGCCGAGCTGGCGCGTAACTTCAAGCTCAAGGTTGACCCGCGCGTGACTCGAGTCGGTAGTATTATTCGCAAGGCCAGTCTGGATGAGCTGCCTCAACTGTTCAATGTGCTCAAGCGGGAGATGTCGTGGGTAGGTCCCCGGATCATTACCCCCGCCGAGGTTGAGAAGTATAATAAGTGGGATATCAATTTGATGACGGTGCGCCCTGGCATCACCGGTTTGTGGCAGGTGAGCGGCCGGTCGGACGTCTCGTACGAAGAGCGGGTTCGTCTGGATATGCATTACATCCGCAATTGGAGCATCTGGTTGGATTTGCAATTGCTCTTTCAGACTATCCCCGCTGTAATTAAGCGCCGAGGCGCATTAAACCAAAACTGGTTCGAAAAGGAGAATAGCGTGAAGGCTTTGGTTACTGGGGGAGCTGGATTTATCGGTTCCCATGTTGTTGATATTCTGGTTGCGAATGGGTATGAAGTGGTTGTGGTGGATGATCTATCCACCGGGAGGCGCTCCAATTTAAACCCTGCAGCTAAATTCTATCAGATCGATATTCGCGATCCAAAACTGGCAGAAGTCTTTGAGAAAGAGAGACCCGACTTTGTCGATCATCATGCTGCTCAAATGGACGTCCGCAGGTCTGTGGTAGATCCTCATTTTGACGCGGATGTAAATGTGCTCGGGTCGATCAATGTCATCGAAAATGCCCGGCGGTTCAATGTTAAGCGGTTCGTTTATATCTCGACGGGTGGGGCGGTGTATGGTGAGCCAGAGTATCTGCCCTGCGACGAGGCGCATCCGGTCAATCCGATCTGCCCATACGGCGCCAGCAAGCACACGGTGGAGCATTACCTGTTCATGTACCAGGTGATGTATGGATTAGAGTATGTTATTTTGCGTTATCCAAACGTATACGGCCCACGTCAGGATCCACACGGAGAGGCTGGAGTGGTTGCGATTTTCACCGGGCAGATGATGGCGGGTAAACCGGTAATGATCTACGGAGATGGCGAGCAAGTTCGGGACTTTGTCTATGTCGAAGATTGTGCCCGCGCCAACTTGATGGCGTTGACAACCGACCAACCGAATACAGTCTATAATCTAGGTTTTGGTCGCGGGACGACAGTTAACGAGATTTTTGAAACATTGAAGAAGGTGACAGCCTATGCTCCGTCAGCCAAGTACGGACCAGCCAAATTAGGCGAAACCCGTCGGATCTACCTTGAGGCAAGCAAGGCCCGAAAGTCACTGGGGTGGGAACCGATTGTTAATCTCGAGGAAGGCCTGGAGCGCACTGTGGCGTATTTCCAGACCTCCGAACCGATTTCATAAAGCCAAGAGTAATTCCCTAATCATAATTAGACCCGAGCCGGCAATGGATCAATTGCCGGCTGGGGGGTATTCAGGAGCTAAGCATGAGTTATATTCATCGTTATATTGAAGACCTTGAGCACACACTGGCAAATTTACCGGAAGATCGCATCGAGCAGGTTGTACAGATCTTACATGAGGCGCGGTTGAATAACCAGCAGGTCTTTATCATGGGGAACGGGGGGAGCGCTTCGACAGCCTCGCATTTCGTATGTGATCTTGGGAAGAATACCCGAGTTAAGGGGATACCCAATTTCCGGGTGATGGGCTTGACCGATAATATGGCTTTATTCTCAGCGCTGGCCAACGACGAAGGTTATGAAAATGTCTTCATGCAACAGCTGGCCAGCCATATCCAATCTGGGGATGTCGTGATCGGTATCTCGGCCAGTGGCAATTCGCCGAACGTGGTCAATGCCATCGAGCTGGCGAATTCTATCCCAGCTAGGACGATCGGGTTCACCGGCTTCGACAGCGGCAAGCTGGGGGGGATGGTGGATATTAACTTGCACGTGCCAAGCCATCTGATCGAGCATGTCGAGGATATTCACTTGGTGCTTGAGCACCTGATCTGCAAGGAACTGCGCGAAAAGGCAGTGGAAATGTCGGCCTTGGAGAAGCCGATTGCAGTGACGCCTGAAGTTGCCTATCTGGGCGAGAAAACCGCCTTAGATTAACTCATCTAAGGCCTGAGCCAGCGTGTCATAAACCGTGTAAGGCCCGATTTGGGCCGCGCTTGCCAGATCAGCCTGATCGATGCCGCGACCGGTGCGAACTAGGCCAGTTATCTGCACACCGGCAGCCTGTCCGGCGAGAAGATCGCTCAGCGCATCACCGATCAATATTGATTTATTCAGGTTAATCGAGAGCAATTCAGCAGCCTGGTGCAATAAACCAGGGCGAGGTTTTCGGCAGGAACAATCCTCTTCGGGGGCATGAGGGCACATCAAAACCGCATCGATCCGGCCGCCAGCGGACTCGATTTCAGCCACCAGGCGTTGGTTAATCGCCTCCGCCTCAGAAAGTGAAATGATGCCGCGGCCTACAACGGATTGGTTCGTCACGATGATAATCTTATAGGGGGCGATCCGGACTTTGATCAGAGCTTCCAGGGCTTGAGGGAAAATATAGACATCTGCCCAGGAGCGGATATAGTCCGGACGGTTTTCGACAATCACACCATCACGGTCAAGGAATATAGCAGGGTACATAGGGTTAATTATACTCACCCATCGCCGGTTAATATCCCCCGGAAATCTTGACTAGATCAAATATTTCAGATAAAATTCATCTTAATATATTTATTCAGGCTAATCATCATTCGGGCAAGGGATTGAGTGGGATATACGGTTGATTGACTCGCCGTAAAGCAGAATGTTTGCCAGTCTTCGTCTTTATTTCAACCGCCAGGCCTCCAGTGCATGGCGGTATATTCTTGAACAGACATTTTACTTTTTGCTTGGTTGGATCCCCACCATCGTGGGGATTGGATTAACAGGCATATTCTACCGTTTGATCATGGATATGGATGGGTGGGCGGCTATCGAAAATGGAGTCCGCTTAAGATTTGCAGATAACATCCGCCTGGGAAATGGCGCATATCTTGACCAAGGCAGTTATTTACACGCCTGCCCTGGCGGAATAGATATTGGTGAGGAAACCATTATTATGCATGGGGCAGTCTTGCACGTCTATAATTTCCGGGACTTGCCAAAGGCCGGGATTAAGATTGGACGGAATAGTCTGGTGGGAGAATACTCAGTGATCCGGGGACAGGGTGGGGTTGAGATTGGTGATCGAGTTTATACTTCGCCCTTTACCCAGATCATTGCCGTAAACCACGTCTTTGAGGATCCAGATCGGCCGTTTGTGGATCAAGGAATTACTGCGGAAGGCATCGTTATCGAAGATGATGTCTGGTTGGGGGCTGGGGCGGTGATCACGGATGGCGTGCATGTCGGCAAAGGCGCTGTTGTGGCCGCCGGAGCAGTCGTCACAAAGGATGTACCGGCCCATACTGTGGTCGGTGGGGTTCCAGCCCGCCCGCTTCGAACAATTGGGGAAGGACTGGAGAAGAAAGTTGCTAAAAAGATTTACTAATAATAAGATGGAGATTTACTTATGACTACGCTTTCAGTCGTAATTCCTGCATATAATGAAGAGAATGGGATCGCTGAGATCGCCAATCGGGTATTGGCAGTCAGAGGCGACCTGGAAAAGGCCGGTATTGGAGAATTGGAACTGCTGGTTGTCGATGATGGTTCACGAGATAAGACTGCCCAGATTGCTAGTCAGATTGATGGCGTAACATTAATCCGCCACCCCAAGAATAAAGGGTATGGCGCGGCACTCAAAACCGGCTTTTCAAAAGCACAGGGGGAGTTAATCGGCTTTCTCGATGCTGATGGCACCTATCCCCCGGAGTACTTCCCGCAGCTTTGTAAGGAAGCACTCAATGGCGGCGAGCTGGTGATCGGCTCGCGCATGGCTGGCGCGGATAGCAAGATGCCAGTCACCCGCCGAATTGGCAACCTGTTCTTTGCCACCTTGCTCACCTTGCTTGGCAACCAGCGGGTAACCGATAGCGCCAGTGGGATGCGTGTTTTCCGGCGGGAGATACTTGAAAAAATTTTCCCGCTGCCAGATGGCCTCAATTTGACGCCGGTGATGAGTACTCGGGCTGTTCACGAGGATATCCGTATCGTTGAGGTGCCGATCCCTTACAGTGAGCGAGTCGGGCGATCTAAACTGAGTGTGGTGAGGGATGGATCGGTATTTCTACAATCCATGGTCTGGACTGTACTGACCTATAACCCGGTACGCATTTTTGGCGTGATTGGTCTGGTTGGAGTCCTTTTTGCCCTGGCAGTCGCTGTCGGGTTGGTAGTAACCCGATTAAGCGGTGTGACTACCCTGGGGGCATGGGGTGTTACCGCGTTGTACGCCGCTATGGTGACCGGGATCACCGGGATCAGTATTTTTGCCCTGGGCAGCACTTTCAACTACCTGGTATCGCTTTTTTATAAGCAACCGATCCGCCAGGGTTTGTTCGGGCGACCGCTCTTTACGCCGTCAATCGATCATTATTTTGGCTGGATTGGTTTGGGTGGACTGGTGAGCGGCCTGATCATCGGCATTGTCAGTATTTCCTTAGGGATGAGCGGCTGGGAGATCAACCGGCTATGGTTGTACCTACTGGGCAGCGCAATGTTCATCCTGGTGGGCGTCCAGTTGATTTTATACTGGATCTTGATGCGCGTGCTTGAGGAATTGAGCCAGCGAGAAGATTTAATTGAAAAGGACATGGGACTTGACCCAGAATCCCAACCTGTTGAGCAGATTTACCAGCCGGTATCCTGAACGGATTTTTATCGGTGATATAGACAAGGAGATTTTAAGATGATCGAAGATATCGAAATCATTGATTCCAATAGAGAGAATCTCGGCACCCGCCGTATCCCGAAACTCCGCATGGCGAACTTCCCCAACGCAGATGAGATCGTCCGCCAGGGTTTATTAAACGCCCCGCGGTCTGCTGAAGCCGTTGACATTCTCCTGGTTAATCCACCGACTCCGGATGGGGGTTATTGGATTCGTACCCAGCATCGGGTTGGACGGCGCACTCGTGAGAACATGATTTGGCCTCAGGTGTCTTTAGCGCAGATGGCGGCCTTGTTGATGGATAGTTATAAGCTCAAGATCATCGACGCCAATGCTGAAAAGATAGGCTGGCCAGAATTCACCGCTTTGATTGAAAAATACCAGCCTCGCTACTACTTCACTCAGGTGACAGCGCCTACCCTCGAGAATGATATGTATGGTTGCTTCCTGGCCAAGGCGCGCGGCGCAAAGACGATCGCCTTCGGAACGCATGTCACTCCTATCCCAAGAGAGTCATTGCGGCCTTTCCCCAGCCTGGATTTCGTGCTGGTCGGCGAACCAGACCTGACGATTCGTGACTTACTGGATCACCTGGAAGGGAAGATCGAGCAGCGTTCGGCGATGATTAAAAAATTGTTTGATGATCATGACCCGTTCTACAAACCATCCATCCGTGAGGACGGCAGCGTAGATTTGTACGGCATCAAAGGATTAGCCTGGCGGGACGGAGAAGAGATCGTTGTCAATTTCCCCCGCCCGTTTATCAAGGATTTGAACGATCTGCCAATCCCGGCGCACGAATTACTGCCACTCCAAAAATATCTCATGCCGATGATGAAGGGGCCGTTCACCTTTATTGTTACCAGCCGCGGTTGTCCGGCAGGTTGCACTTATTGTATTAAGCATGTAACCTACCAGTATTCGGCCCGCGTGCGCTCGCCTGAGTTGATCATGGAGGAGTTATGGCGCTTAAAGAAACTGGGGATCAACAATATTCACATGTATTCCGACCTGTTCACTGTTAACCGGGATCAAGTCGTAGATTTATGCAAGCGAATGATTGATGAGAAGATCAATATCAGATGGACCAGTAACAGTCGGGTCGATTATGTAGATGAAGAGATGCTCCAGCTGATGGGAAAGGCTGGGTGCTGGTACATTTCTTGGGGGATCGAAAGTGGAAACGAGCAGATCCTCAAGCATGCTCATAAGGGTGCCTATCCGGATAAGGCTGAAAGAGCCTTGGTGTGGGCAAAGAAAGCCGGCATCAATAACTGGGGGTACTTCATTATTGGTTTGCCTGGCGAGACAGAGGAAACTATTCGGGAAACTATTGAGTTTTCCAAGAAACTGCCGCTGGACATTGCTCTTTTCCATGTGGCTGCTCCTTATCCAGGGACGCCGTTTTTCTTCGAGGTAGTTGAAAACGGCTGGTTCCGACCGGGCACACGTTGGGAGCAGGTCGATATGGATAAAGGCACTGTTTTGGATTACCCCAATCTGCCCGCCGAGAGACTTCTCTATTGGCAGAAACGCGCCTGGCGAGAGTGGGCATTCCGACCGGGGCCGATCCTGACTTACATGAAGATGCTCCTTTCCGATGTATCGACGATGCGTTCGGCCTTAAGCGTCGGATTGCAGCACCTCAGCTGGCAATCGAAGCGGGAAATAGAATCCTCACACTAGCTCTATAATGGATCGCCTGGTTAGCAGCCGTTGGTTCGCGCTGGCTGACCTTCTCATTGTCCTGGGATGCGGGGCTATCTGGATTGCTTGGCCTGCAGTTGGTGGATGGCCGCTCTTGATCGCCCTGTTTCCCTGGGCAGTTCGGTTGGCGGCTGGTCAATTCCCTTTCCAACGATCAAGCTTAGACTTCCCACTCCTCCTATTTCTTCTGACAGCTGGCGTGGGGGTTTGGGCTGCTTATGATCATGGACTGGCTCTGGCCAAATTTTGGGTTCTGATCAGTGCAGTCCTGGTCTGCTTTGCAATTGCCGGGCAGCCTAGGGCGAATGTAGGGGTCCTGACAGGTTTGTTCGGTCTTCTGGGGGTATTCATCGCTTTCTATTTCCTATTAACCCAGGATTGGTCTAAATCTCCATCAATCGACTTCGCCGGGCTTGACCGGATCGGCCTTTGGATAATGGCCAATCGTCCGGACTTTACCCTCAATGAGTTGCCGCCCAACCAGGCGGGAGGGCTTCTGGCGCTTCTTCTGCCATTCTCAGCGGCCTTTTTGATTAATAGCTGGAAAAATAGCAGACGGAGATTGGTTGCCATTGCGATAATCAGTGTAGCAGGGATGCTCATTGGACTGTTGCTGACAAGCTCACGAGGGGCCTGGCTGGCTTTGCTGGCAGGGATGGGAATTTGGTTGTTGTGGTGGTTGTTCAAACGGTTTGCCGGTGGAGAACTCAGGAAGGCGGGAATCGTATTTGGGATAGTTTTATTGGTACTTGGAATAGTGGGTCTGGTAGGGGCAATGCTCTATCCAGGTGGAGTGCTTGGAATTGTTAATAAACTGCCCGGGTTACCAGATGGTGAGAGCCGGTTAGATCTGGCGAAAAGCGCACTGCAATTGATTGCCGATTACCCACTGACTGGTGGCGGCCTGAGATCCTTTCCGGGACTGTATTCCCAATACATTATGGTAACGCCATTTTTATTGTTCGAATACAGCCATAACTTTTTGCTGGATGTAGCCCTGGAACAAAGTATCTTTGGGTGGCTGGCGATCGTACTGGTATATGGCATCAGCATTTTTCTATTGGTAAAGTTTATCGCCACAAGCCACCCAGAATCTGAACTTCAGATGATTGCTGAAGCCACCCTGGCCAGTATAGTAGTAGTAGTCTTGCATGGCCTGGTGGATGACGCTCTCTACAGCAATGCTGGCACTCCATTGCTTTTCATGCTGCCTGGCATGGCTGTAGGTCTGTCGAAATTTGGTAAAACAGTTCCAACGGTTAATACAAAACAGCAGAACTTTCAAAAGTGGTTGGTGCTGGCGGGGGTCACATTTGTTATGATCGGGTTGGCAATTGTAGTCTGGAGAAACCCCCTCCTGGGAATCTGGCAATCGAACCTGGGTGCGATCTCTATGGCGCGGAGTGAGTTAGTCAATTGGCCAACGGGCAGGTGGAACGGGAATCCGGATGTATCTGTATATCAGGCAGCCAGAGAGCGATTTCTGCATGCTATGAAAATCGATCCCCAAAACAGAACTGCACACCACCGCCTGGGTCTGATCGCTCTGCAAGGCAGGCAATATCCAGAAGCTCGAGACCAGCTCAATGAAGCATATCGTATTGATAGCGATCACCGAGGAATCCGAAAGACTGCCGGCTATGCAAATGTGTGGGCAGGAAGTCTTGATCAGGCGGCATTGCTACTGGCAGAAATTCCGGAAGCAATATACGAATTAGACGAATATAACATTTGGTGGAAACGCCTGGGACGCATCGATCTTGCAAGTCAGGCAACCCAAATGGAAGAAATCTTAAAGGGGATGAGTTCCCCCAATCTGTACCAGAGAGAAAACCAACCATGACGATCTCAAACCACATTGCGCAATCCCGCAGGATCATCTTTTCCTTAATCCGATTGATGTTGCTAGTCGTGATCCTGGCAAGTGGATTTGCTCCTGGGGTATTTGCCCAGACTGGGGCAGATTCCTGGGAAACGCCATTTAATTTATCCCAATCCGGAGGAACCAGTAATCCGCAATTTATAGTTGATTCCGATGGGCTTTTTCATGTCTTTTGGGTTGATGCTTTCTCCGACTTTGGCTACATCTCCGGAGATGGAACAGAGTGGAATGCGCCGGTTCCAGCAAAAGGCCCTTATGAAGAGTTTCCTCCGGAGATATTCCCTGATGGGGATGGTTTGATCCATGCGTTCTGGTCAGATGACGAAGGAAAATTCTTTACCAGTAGAGCCAGAGCATCTGAGTTTTATCAAATGAGTGGGTGGTATGGGAAATCACAACTGGGAACTTACGTTGTAGATGTAGACGCGACGGTGGACAGCGAAGGGAAAATGCACCTCGTTTACATTCGTACCGAGGATACTCTCAATCAACCGGCTGGTGTGTACTACCAGACCATGTCTCGTTTCGGCACTGGCTGGTCGTTACCTGCGCTGATTTATCAATCCACCTATATGCGCTCCGCCACCCCCGATACCTCCAGCCTGGATATTGTTGCGAGCACCGCTGAAGATGGTGTGCATTTATACGTAGTTTGGGATAACAGGCCGCGGGAGCGTGTGTACCTGGCCAGATCGATTGACAGTGGAAAGTTATGGAGCGCTGCAGAAGAAATCGACAAACCAGAGGAAGGTACCATCGATTCAGGTGCATTAAATATCCGCGTCAGCGCAGAGGGTAATGAAGTTTTACTGATTTGGCAAACTGGAAAAACCGAGACAAGTTGCCAGCAGTATTACCAGTTCTCTTATGATGGTGGCAATACCTGGGAAGCCCGCCAGCGGATGTTTGAAGGATTACAAATTTGCCCGGATGATGTCCAGATCATGCGTAATGAAAGTGGGCTGATCTTGCTTGAGACCGGTGTCCAGACCTATTTGCAGGCCTGGGATGGATCTCGCTGGAGCGATCCACAACTTCAGGATACCCTGACGAATTTTGTTGATCCGGAAACCCAGAACATCGTGGTGTTCGGCTGCGAACAGGGAGTCTTGATGAATAATGTCGATATTTATGTGGCTGGATGTGATGAGGGACCAGGAGGCGACACCTGGATGCTCAAGCGCCAATTAGTTGACATTCCAGAATGGTTCCCTCAGGAAGCTGTTTGGAATCAACTTGTATCGGTTACCAATAGCGAGGGGAGAATGCGCTCTCCCAGTTTAATAGCCGACAATCGCAACCGGCTACATGCTTTCTGGAGTCAGGCGGATGCTACCGATCCCAATGGGCTGAGTAAAACCATTCGATACGCTCGTTGGGAGTCCGGGCAATGGTCGCAGCCCGAATCAGTTCTGACCTCACCCAATGGAAAAGCCGACCAGCCAGCGGCTGCTATCACTGCTGATAATCGCCTCATGGCAGTGTGGAGCGGGGGCTCCGGTGGGCAGATCTATTTCAGCCAGGCCAATGCTGACCAGGCTGTCCTGGCTGAGTCCTGGGAAACCCCGCTGGCATTGCCAGCCCTGCAACCTGTTGGCAGCGCGCCGAGCATTGCGATCGATAAGAGCGGGGTGATCTCGGTGGTCTATGCAATCCCTCTAAATGAGAATCGTGGTGTTTATCTGGTGCAATCGGAGGATAGTGGTCAATCCTGGAGTGCACCTATGCTGGTGTTTGATGCAATTGCTGCGGGTTGGGCAATGGTCGACATGCCGAGCCTGGCAGTTTCCGAAGATGGACACCTGCACGTTTTGTGGTCGCGTTATTCATTACCCGATGGGGAAGGCCCATTAGCACTTTACTACACTCGTTCAGAAGATGATGGGGCAACCTGGTCATCTCCTCAAGCTGTAGTTGAAAAACCTGTTGGTTGGAGCCAGATTGCTGGGATTGGTCAAAATACAGTTCACCGTGTCTGGCAAGAAGGCAGCAGTGGAAATACCACTTTGTGGCATGAGCAGTCCCTGGATGGTGGTTTGAACTGGCAGCGCACTGCGCCGGTCTCTGTTTTTGGCGAGACAGCTGGATTGCCAGACCTGACATGGAACTCCTCTGGGCAGTTGCAATTGTTCCAGGTTGTAAAGAGTGGATCGAGCCAGTATGTGATGCAACATTGGCGCTACGATGGATCCCAATGGTCGGCTGAAAGGAGCCTGGCCCTTGACTTTAGTACAATTACGTTGGTTTCCTCAAATACAGCCGGAATTACCGAAAGCGATGACCTGGGAGTCCTATTCTCTGTTATATCAGGAGATGTGGCGAATAGTGAGGCACAAGATCAGCTATTATTTGCTAACCGGGTGCTTGGCGAAACATCGCTAAGTACAACGCAGGTGACTTCTCCTCAAACCACAACAACGCCTGAATTGGAACCAACGCTCGTTGAGACGGTACCACCTACATTGGCTCCCACGGAGGCGGTAACCCAAGAACCGACTCTGGCAGCGACCGAAGCCGCAGCCGTTGTAACTGCTTCACCCGCATCGATCCCAGATGGTCCTGCACCGGCGCGTAATACCTGGCTGACTTCAATCGTTGTCCCATTATTTGCAGGATTGCTTCTGCTGGTGGTCGCCGTTTTTGTTTTCCGGGCAAAGCGTAGCCGGTAAATCTAAGTATCCCCCTATAGAAGACAGGAGTATTCTTATGGATTTTTCTTGGTCTGAAGAGCAGACCGCCTTTAAAAGTGCGGTGATTAAATTCGCTCAAAATGAACTGAATAGTGGCGTCATTGATCGAGATCAGAAAGGCGAACTGTCCCTGGAGAATTGGCGTAAATGCGCACAATTTGGTATTCAGGGTTTGCCGATCCCAGAGGCATACGGCGGATCGGACGCGGATGTGATGACCACCCTGATGGCTATGGAAGGCCTGGGGTATGGGTGTCGAGACAATGGATTGATCTTTGCAATCAATGCCCAGATGTGGGCAGTCGAGTTGCCGATCCTGAATTTTGGTAGCGATGAGCAAAAGAGAAAGTATTTGCCGGGTTTGTGCTCTGGCGATTTGATTGGGGCTCATGGGATGACCGAACCTGACTCGGGTTCGGACGCCTACAGCCTGCGCACCCGAGCTGATAAGGTGGATGGCGGCTGGATGCTTAATGGCACGAAGATGTTTGTGACCAATGCCCCGATCGCGGATGTCGCGGTGGTCTTTGCAACGGTCGATCCCGCTAAGGGTCGCTCCGGGATCACAGGGTTCATTCTTGAAAAAGGAATGCCGGGTTTTAGTATTAGCCGGCACATCGACAAGATGGGGCTGCGAACTTCCCCGATGGCGGAAATTATCTTGCAGAATTGCTACGTGCCAGAGGAGAACCGTCTAGGCCCGATTGGGGCCGGGACGAGCATTTTTACCAATTCAATGGGCTGGGAACGCAGCTCTATCCTGGGCAGCCAGGTAGGGGCAATGGAGCACCAGCTCGAAACCTGTGTTCGCTACGCACGTGAACGGCGCCAGTTCGGCCAACCGATTGGTCGGTTCCAATCGGTATCTAATCGGCTGGCGGATATGAAAGTACGCCTGGAAACCGCGCGTTTGTTGCTCTACAAGGTTGCCTGGGTAAAGCAGCAGGGAAAATCCGCGGTGATGGAAGCTGCTTTGGCCAAGTTATATCTGAGCGAGTGTTTTGTCCAATCCAGTCTGGACGCCATTCGCATCCATGGGGGTTATGGTTATATGACAGAGTTCGAGGTAGAACGAGATTTAAGAGATGCGGTCGGGGGCACAATTTACTCTGGCACTTCGGACATCCAGCGCACGATTATCTCGCGACTCTTGGGGGTTTAGGTTTTGAATTCTCGGTAGAAATAGTGCCGGTATTTTCAACCATAGGAGGAACATAATAATGGCTTATTTACTCCATCACTTACTTATTGATAGCGCCCGAAAATACCCCAACAAAGAGGCTGCCAGGTTTGAAGGCCGGGCGCTGACCTATGCTCAACTGGATCAGATCACCAATCAGATTGCCAGAACACTGAGAGTGGCTGGTGTTCAGCGTGGAGACCGGGTGGGTATTTACGTCCACAAATCACTGGCCTCCATTCTCAGTGTTTTTGGTATCATGAAAGCAGGCGGCGTATACGTCCCGCTCGATCCGAATGCGCCTGCCAAGCGACTGGCGTACATCACCCGCAATTGCGACATCAAGGCGTTGCTGACCTCAACGGACCAGTGGGGCAATCTTCAGCAGTTCTTCAGCGAAGGCACACCGTTGTGCAATATCCTCATGACGGATGATCAAAAACCAGTTGAGTTGGAGTTCCCGAAGGAAGTTAATGTGATCCCATGGTCAACCGTACTGCTACAAGATCCTGGCCCATTGGCTCCCAGCGGGACCATCGAGACTGACCTTGCGTATATACTGTATACCTCTGGCTCTACCGGAGAACCAAAAGGGGTGATGATTTCCCACCGCACGATATTTACGTTCATCAATTGGTGCTCGGATCACTTCCAGATAACCCCCGACGACCGGGTTACCAGTCATGCTCCGTTGCACTTCGATCTTTCGACCTTTGATGTTTATGCAACAATCCAGGCTGGCGCGACTGTTGTCCTGGTGCCTGAGAAGCTCTCTGTTTTCCCGGTTCGGTTGGTTCAATTGTTACAAGAGGAAGGCATTACAGTAACCTACCTGGTGCCATCAATTCTCTCCATGATGGTCAACTATGGCAAGCTGTATGCACATGACATGTCTAAATTAAGGTTGATCCTGTTTGCAGGCGAAGTCTTTCCAATCAAATATCTGCGTGAGCTGGTGGCGGCAATCCCACATGCTGATTACTATAACCTGTATGGACCAACTGAGACCAATGTTTGCACTTATTACAAGGTGCAGCCGCACGATCTGGAACCTGAGCGCACCCAGCCTGTGCCGATTGGAATTGCTTGCGAGAATATGGAAGTGTTCGCAGTCGGTGATGATGGTCAGCTGGTTACCGTAAAAGGCAAGGAAGGCGAGCTTTGGGCGCGGGGTTCGTGTGTCGCCCAGGGTTATTGGGGTGACGCTGAGAAGACCGCGCGCAATTTTGTGCCTAATGTCCACCAGCCTAATTATGAAGAGGTTGCCTATCGGACAGGGGATATTGTGACCTTGCACGATGATGGAGTGAACTGGGTCTACATCGGCCGGAGAGACCACATGATCAAAAGCCGTGGTTACCGCATTGAGCTGGGTGAAATCGAGGCAGCCTTCTACAGCCACCAAGGAGTCAAGGAAGTTGCCGCCGTGGCGATCCCGGATGATATTGTGGGCAACCGGATTAAGGCTTTTGTTGTCCCGATGAATCAAAATGGTTTAACAGTGAAAGAGTTAGAAACCCACGCTGCTCAGAAATTACCTCGCTACATGGTACCGGAGAGTATCGAGTTCCGTGATGAGCTGCCGAAAACTTCCACTGGCAAGATCAACCGGCCATTGCTGATTAATTCGTAATTATCCTTCTATATCAAACAAAACCAAGGAGATCTGAGAAATGGATGTTGAGACCGCAATCGAACGCTTTATTGTTGACGAAATTATGCTCGGAGACAGCAACACAAAAATCGATCCGAATGAATCATTAATCAGTAGCGGTGTGCTTGAACTCGCTGGCTTTGTTGCGGCTGATCGCCTTTTTGGAGGAACAAATGGGCGTGACGGTCGATGATTCTGAGGTGATCCCTGAAAATTTTGAATCGATCAACGAGATTAAATCTTTTATCGAAAAGAAAAAACACTAAGTTAGAAGGAACAGGCGAGATACTATCGATTCGCCTGTATCAGCGTGGCGAACGGGGCGGGGCGGTGTTGCTCGTTAAGCGAACCGCCCCGATTCTTGATACCCAGACTCCATCACTCAGGAAATCGAGATGACTCGAAGATTAATATTACTCAATGGAGTGGCAACCCTCATGGTGGTCTTGAACCATACATCCTATTATGGTTTCATCGCCATGTTCAATTGGACGGATAGATACCTACCTGTCACCGTCCCCAATTTCGATCAATTGGGTAGCCTGCCTTACTACATTTTGTTTATTGCCCACCAAATCGCAGAAATGGCTATCCCGGCTTTCCTATTTGTCTCGGGATTCTTCATCGCATTCGCGGCCAGGGCAAGCCGGGCTGGCTTAACCTGGGAGATGGTCTGGTCAAGGGCGAAAAAACTGATCGCGCCTTTCTTAATCTGGACAGCCATCTTCACGACGATTAATTATTTTTCTCCTCTTGAAATCACAATAAATATCCAATACCTGCTGGGGCGCTATTATTACATCCCTCTGATCATTCAGCTTTATTTCCTGTCACCGATTCTCATGCGGTTGGTTAAAAAGAACTGGCTTCTGGCATTGATCCTCACAGCTTTAATCCAGTTCGGTTCCCAGTCGCTGCGCCATACATATTACTTGGGTCTTGATTTTCCTGGCAGGAATTTATTGATCGATTTGACGCCGATTTGGTTTTTCCCAGGTCATATTTTCTACTTCACCATCGGGGTTGTCGGTGGTACCTATATAAAAGAATTCTCCCAGGTATTGGTTCGCTCTCGATGGGTCTTCCTTGCCGCAGCAGGTGTGTTCCTTTCACTTACAGTGGTGGAATACCAGTTAATCGCCCAGTTGGCTGGAAAAGCCTGGTTGGGATACGCATTTTCAGGAGTTTCCAGGAATTTGTATGCAGTTTTTGCAGTGTTGGCTTTCCTGGCTTTTGACAAGGTATCCATACCGTATTCAGAAAAAATATCTGATTTGGGTACAAAATCGCTTGGTATCTACCTATTAAATATGCCAGCTATGCATCTGGTTGTCCTTTTCTTCTATTGGTTTGTACCCTGGATTCTAGGCGTCCAGCTTTTACTCCAGCCTATCCTTTATGCTGTTGGGCTTGGTATTCCACTCATTATCATGAATTTGGTTAACCGGCCGCGTACACGGTTTGCTTACCACTATCTGTTTGGATAAGGCAGGCAGTAGCGATGATGACCGAATTGATTAATAAAGCCCGACTCCTACAGGAGATAGAGCTCAGGAAGAAAATCTGGCAGAGGATTAAGAATCCCAGGAAGATTACCAGGCCGGCCTTTGTAGTTGGGTCGGGACGGTCCGGGACTTCCATGCTCATCTTCCAATTGGCAAAATCCTGGGAGATCGATCTCTATAACGAAAATCATCCAAAAGCCTTTCGGAATTGGCGATTAAGGAATTTGTCTGAGATTGAAGGGCTGGTCGAGCAAAGTTCTGCCAGGATCACCTTATTCAAACCAATCTTGAATACGCCTCAAACACCTGATCTATTGGTTAAATTTCCTGATTCGAAGATCCTGTTTGCTTTTCGGCATTATAACGACGTGATTAATTCTTCGATCAAAAAATTTGGATTAATAAACCGATTGGACCATGTAAGAAAATGGATTGAAGAAGATTTTTCGGAATTTTCGCACTATCCACCTCCAGAGGCTACGAAAGAGGCCATTTGTTCCTTATGGTCGCCAGAATTAGGTTATGAAGATGGCGCCGCGCTCTACTGGCTATTCTATAATCGCCTGTATCTCGATCTCAATTTAGATCAGGATGAAAGAGTGCTACTTGTCAAATATGAAGCCGTTGTATCTCAACCCGAGGAAGAATTCAAGCGAATTTGTGAATTTTTGGAGTTGACGTTTGAATCGAAAATGGTAGAAGGTATCCATGCATCTTCTATCCATCGCGATTCTATCCCCATGCTGGATTTTAGGATCGAAAACGCGTGCAATCAAATTTGGCTTAACCTTTGTGCCCGTACAACCGGCGACTGTAATAGTTAGAGACTTATCTGCCATCAGTCTGATCCTCACTCGGTTCATTCCTAAAGACAATGACTAAAAGATTATTGCTTCTCAATGGGTTAGCTGCCCTCATGGTGGTGATCAATCATTCAGCTTCTTACGGGTTGAATGCGATGTTCTTTTGGGCGGACCGCTATCGGAATGTGACGGTTCCCAACTTTGACCAGTATGGAAGCTTTGCTTACTACGTCTTGTTTATTGCTCATGAAGTGGCGGAATTTGCTATCCCAGCCTTTTTATTTGTATCCGGATTCTTTGTTGCATTTGCCGCGCGTACGAATAAATCTGGTGTGAGCTGGGAGTTCGTCAGCTCGCGGATCAAAAAGTTGATCGTCCCGTTTGTCATCTGGACGACTATCCTGATGATTCTGCTGAGGAGATTTCCTCCAACCCTGCAGGAATTGTTGACGGTTTATTACTACATTCCGTTGATCATCCAGTATTACTTGCTTTCTCCGATCCTTGTTCCCCTGGCAAGGAATCACTGGAAGCTCCTTTTGGTCGTCACCGCTGTGATCCAGTTGGGTTTGGGTTTTCTTCGCCTGCCTGCGCTTTTGGGCCTGGATTGGCCTGGTGTGGATTTAATAATCCGATTAACGCCAATCTGGTTCTTCCCGGGAAGGATCTTCTATTTTTCGCTTGGTCTGGTTGCCGGTTTGCATGTTCAAGAGTTCAGCCAATGGATCCACCGGGCGAGGTGGGGTTTATTGTTCACCGCATTCATCACATTTGGGATCACCTTATTTGAATATGAGTATCTGGTCCGTCTATTGGATCGCTACTGGCTCATTCCGGTTTATGCCGGAGCTCTAAAACCAATCTACGCCGTTTCCACAGTATTATGCATCCTTGCCTTTACGGAAGTTCGCTATCCTTTTGCAAATAAGATCTCCGAAATTGGGGCAAAATCTCTGGGGATCTATTTTGTGAATACACCCGTTCTGTATGTAGTAGGATCATTACTCTATTACTTAGCCCCAGCGATTCTTGGGATGCCTTTTCTCTACCAGGCAATCCTGCTGACCTTTGGATATACAGTCCCGCTATTGATGATGTCAATAACAGCTCGCACTCCAGCACGCAAGCTATACCGGTATGTCTTCGGATAGGCTGCGATAGGATTTCCTTCACATTATGGTTGAAAAGGACGTTCCTAGTAATTTTTTGAGGTCCGATAAGATTGAAGTGATCGCGCCAGATGCACCCGATTTTGGTGATCTCTACAGTCGGTCGAATTTAACGCGACTGCAGTTGTTGTATTGGGTTGGGCAGTCGTTGAAGGGGGATTTGCCAGTGTTCAACACGATCTACGCCTACAAGGTAAAAGGGGCGGTAGAGCGGGGAGCATTTGAGCGGGCATTTGAGGGGATGGTGCTGGAGAGCGATGCGATGCGGATGGTGGTTGAGGAGGAGGATGGGGTGCCGCAGCAGCGGGATTTAGGGCGGGTGCCGAAGGGGGTGGAGTACGTGGACTTGAGTGGGGCAGGGGATGTGGCAGGGGCGTATGAGGGGTGGTTGGCGGAGCGGAAGGTGCGGGTGCTGGAGTTAGGGGAGAGTGCGTACGACACGGCGCTGGTGAAGTTGGGGGAGGCAAGCTATGTGTGGTATCTGAACGTGCACCATATACTGGTGGATGCGAGCTCATTCGTGCAGATCTACCGGCGGGTATCCGGGAGGTACGAGCGGGAGGTGAAGAGGGGGAGAGGGAGTGGAAGAGGGCTGGCCGCAGTACCGGGAGTATCTGGAGTATGAGCGGAGGTACCGAGGGTCAGGGCAATACAAGCGAGCGGAGGTGTACTGGGCGAAGAAGATGGCAGCGGGGCCGGAGGGGCTGAGGCTGTGGGGGAAGGCGCCGGAGAAGGGGAGCACGCGAGTGAAGCGAGAGAGTGTGGGATTGGGGGCAGAGCGGAGCGAGCGGCTGAGGGAAGCGGCGCGGCGGGAGGGGGTGTACACGGTCAGCGAGGAGTTGACGTTGTACAACATATTTGGTGGGATGCTATATGTGGAGCTGGCAGGGATCAGCGGGAACGGGCGGCTGGGGGTGGTGACGCCGGTGCACAACCGGTTCACAGAAGGGTTTCGGAAGATGGTGGGGTTATTGCTGGAGTTCTGTCCGCTGCAGGTGGAGGTGGAGAGGGGAGACACGTTGGAGGGGGTGGTGAGGAAGGTGAGGAAAGAGACGCGGGAGACGATGGGGTATTATCAGTATGGGTCGGGGATAGCGCTGCAGAGCCAGGCGTATGATGTGATGTTCAACACGTACAGTGTGCCGAGGATGGAGCTGGGGGGAGCGGAAGTGGAAGCGGAACGGGTGCATCCGGGGCATGGGAGTGAGAGTCTAGGGGTGCATGTGACGGATGTGGAGAGGAGTGGGGAGTTTGTGGTGCACTTCGACTTTCACGAGGACGTGATAGGGGAGGAGAAGCGGGAGGGAGTGAAGGAGGAGTATCTGCGCTTGTTGGATGCTTACCTGGACAACCCCGAACAACCCATCGAAAACTTTATCAGTCACGATATTTTCACAAGCCAGCCTGTAATTCTTTCCGGTTCCAATGGACGTGAGGGCAGAAGAAGTTGATCTGGGCCGATCTGGCGAGCGGGTCTATGTTGCCCCGCGCAATGACCTGGAAAGCCAGCTTGTGGATGTCTGGGAAGATGTCCTGGGTGTGAAGCCAGTAGGGATTCGGGACAATTTCTTTGATCTGGGTGGCAGCTCCTGGCTGGCGCTCAAACTGGTAGCGGGCATGCAGGAAGTGATCGGGCAAGAGTTACCCTTGACGATCCTTCTTCGAGCTGGGACCATCGAACAGCTCGAGAAAGAGATCCGCAAGAATGAGGTCCCAGAGCCTTGGTCGCCGCTGGTCCCGATTCGAACACATGGCAACAAACGACCGTTTTTCTGTGTGCATGGCGCTGGCGGTCATGTTCTCTTTATCGCCTCATTAGTCCGTTACCTGGATGCCGATCAACCGATCTATGCCTTCCAGGCTCAAGGGATTCAAGCGGATCAGGAACCTTTGACCCATGTTGAAGATATGGCTGCACTCTACCTGCAGGCGTTGAAACATGTGCAACCCCATGGGCCTTACCATCTGGGGGGCTATTCCATGGGAGGGATGGTTGCTTTCGAGATGGCGCAGCAATTGATTACGCAAGGCGAGCAGGTCGACACGCTGGTGGTAATCGATACGCCAGCTCAGAGTCCACAATTCAGGCATTTATGGAATATCATGGCCTGGTGGGCATCCCTCGTGAATATGAACCAGGCTGATCGTAATGATGCATTTCTTAGCGTGCGCAATTATCTTTTCCGTCTGCGATATTTCTTCCGGTTGAGCCTGGCAGATAAAGCTGCTTATATCTTCAACCGGGGCAGCGCGATTGGCTCAAGAATCACACGCTCGTTATCTCAGTCCGTCGGGGGTGTGGAACCGGGTGTTGATTCGGATGTCGTGCAATTTGAGAATATTGATATCGATCGATATCGCATTCGGCGGTTATTTGCCGTCAATGAAACTGCTTTTCGACTCTACATCCCACGGAAATACCCCGCTGACATAATCCTGTTTCAATCCAGTGATGGCTACCAGGATGTGGATAAAGATTACTCGCATATCCCGAATTTGGGTTGGAACAGTGTCATTCAAGGGAAAATTGATTGCTTTATCGTCCCCGGCGACCATAATCAGATCGTCCGGGAACCAAAGGTGAGAATTCTGGGGGAACAGTTGCGACAGGTATTGGAGAATGTGGAAAGAAAGTGAGCATTACTAGCGGAATGATAGAGACGATATCACCTGATGAAATTCCTGAAAATGCGGCGCAATTGCAGGCGAACTCACCCATGATTGGAGAGAACTCCCCAAACCAGGATCTCTACAGTCGGTCGAATTTAACGCGACTGCAGTTGTTGTATTGGGTTGGGCAGTCGTTGAAGGGGGATTTGCCAGTGTTCAACACGATCTACGCCTACAAGGTAAAAGGGGCGGTAGAGCGGGGAGCATTTGAGCGGGCATTTGAGGGGATGGTGCTGGAGAGCGATGCGATGCGGATGGTGGTTGAGGAGGAGGATGGGGTGCCGCAGCAGCGGGATTTAGGGCGGGTGCCGAAGGGGGTGGAGTACGTGGACTTGAGTGGGGCAGGGGATGTGGCAGGGGCGTATGAGGGGTGGTTGGCGGAGCGGAAGGTGCGGGTGCTGGAGTTAGGGGAGAGTGCGTACGACACGGCGCTGGTGAAGTTGGGGGAGGCAAGCTATGTGTGGTATCTGAACGTGCACCATATACTGGTGGATGCGAGCTCATTCGTGCAGATCTACCGGCGGGTATCCGGGAGGTACGAGCGGGAGGTGAGAGGGGGAGAGGGAGTGGAAGAGGGCTGGCCGCAGTACCGGGAGTATCTGGAGTATGAGCGGAGGTACCGTGGGTCAGGGCAATACAAGCGAGCGGAGGTGTACTGGGCGAAGAAGATGGCAGCGGGGCCGGAGGGGCTGAGGCTGTGGGGGAAGGCGCCGGAGAAGGGGAGCACGCGAGTGAAGCGAGAGAGTGTGGGATTGGGGGCAGAGCGGAGCGAGCGGCTGAGGGAAGCGGCGCGGCGGGAGGGGGTGTACACGGTCAGCGAGGAGTTGACGTTGTACAACATATTTGGTGGGATGCTATATGTGGAGCTGGCAGGGATCAGCGGGAACGGGCGGCTGGGGGTGGTGACGCCGGTGCACAACCGGTTCACAGAAGGGTTTCGGAAGATGGTGGGGTTATTGCTGGAGTTCTGTCCGCTGCAGGTGGAGGTGGAGAGGGGAGACACGTTGGAGGGGGTGGTGAGGAAGGTGAGGAAAGAGACG
Source organism: uncultured Chloroflexia bacterium (assembly GCA_963706905.1). GTDB lineage: Bacteria > Chloroflexota > Anaerolineae > Anaerolineales > UBA4823 > CAVPNY01. The sequence continues at coordinate 108,057 of CAVPNY010000011.1, forward strand.
CGGGAGACGATGGGGTATTATCAGTATGGGTCGGGGATAGCGCTGCAGAGCCAGGCGTATGATGTGATGTTCAACACGTACAGTGTGCCGAGGATGGAGCTGGGGGGAGCGGAAGTGGAAGCGGAACGGGTGCATCCGGGGCATGGGAGTGAGAGTTCTAGGGGTGCATGTGACGGATGTGGAGAGGAGTGGGGAGTTTGTGGTGCACTTCGACTTTCACGAGGACGTGATAGGGGAGGAGAAGCGGGAGGAAGTGAAGGAGGAGTATCTGCGCTTGTTGGATGCTTACCTGGACAACCCCGAACAACCCGTCGAAGACTTTATATCTCAAGAATTTATTGATTTTGACCTGACCCAGGAGCGGGAGGAAGAAAGCGCTAGGTTCCTGGAGTTTGATCTGCCTGGGCAGGTGCCGCCGAAAGATCTGCTCGAGTTTAAGATCTTGCAAGTCTGGCAAAATGTGCTGGGTACGCTGGCAGTCGGTGTGAATGATAATTTTTTCGAGGTAGGTGGAAATTCCTGGCTGGCAGTGCGCATGTTTGTCGAGATCGAAAAAGCAACTGGCAGCTACTTGCCCATGAATACCTTGCTGCGTGCAGCCACAGTGTCTGATCTGGCAAAAGTGATCCGTCAGGAGATGGGCGGTGAGATCTGGTCGACAGTAATCGCCATTCAACCTGGTAAGGACTTGGTTCCGATTTATTTTGCACCTGGCGCCGCAGAGAATGGTCTGGCTGTGGCGCGGGTAGCTCGCTATTTAAATCCAGACCAACCGGTTTATATGTTCCAGATCCCGCTGGGCGTTGAGCAAGAAGGTCATTTGGCGCGTATCGAGGATATGGCGGCGCATTATGTGCAAGCACTGCGCAACCGCCAGCCGCAAGGCCCCTATATTTTGGGGGGTTACTCGGCGGGAGGTCTGGTTGCATTAGAGGTTGCCCAGCAACTGCGTAAACAGGGTCAAGAGATAGCATTGCTGGCTATCCTGGATGTGCCTGCCCAAAGCCCGAATTATGTATTTGTGCAGCGATTTGCTCATTGGGTGAGTGGAGTCCTGAATCTGGGAGAGAGGCGCGAGCGCGCCTTGTTTCTGTCCTGGCGTGATACACTCTTTCGCTTGGATTATTTCCTGCGCAAGGGATTTAGTGATTGGGTGCGGGGCTGGTTTTCTCGTGTACATAGGTTTTTTAGCCGCTCTGCTGAGGAACGGAACGACCTGGTACGCAAGCGACTGGGTGGTTCGGGCGTGCAAACGAATGGGGGGAGCTCAGCTCACAATCCGCTGGTTGCCGGAACTGAGGATGAGGGCGACTTGGCCTGGAAGGATTATGATCGGCATATGCGCGAGCATTTTGACACAGTCAATGAGGCAGTTAAATGCTATATTCCGCAACCGTACGCGGGTAAGATCGTGTTATTCCGCTCGAGCGTGGGGTACCGGCGAGCGGAGATGCGTATAGCCGATTCGAAGATGGGTTGGGGACGGATTGCTAAAGGCGGGCTGGAAATGTTTGTTGTCCCGGGAAATCATCTGCAGATCATTCGTGAACCGAATGTAAAACACCTGGGTGAGCCATTAAGAGCTTGCCTGGAGCAGGTGCAAAAATCTTTAGGTGAGCAATCGGGTAACAAATCCGTGTGACTAACGTTTGATATGATGATCTTATTCAATATGGAGTAATCACAAACAGGAATGGACAGTCTTAAGCAGGACATCCCCAACGCATCCAAGCTTGATGATGTCAAACCCACCTATCCGGATTTCCCGATGATCCAGATTAAACCCTCGAAGGGGTGGGTATCTCTCAGGTTGGATGAGGTTTGGAAATACCGCGAGCTGCTTGTCTTCTTCACCTGGAGAGACCTGAAGATCCGATATAAGCAGACGGTTTTGGGCGCCTCCTGGGCGATCATCCAGCCGTTCTTCACCATGGTTGTCTTCAGCCTTTTCTTTGGGAGATTGGCAGGAATACCTTCTGACGGCGTACCTTACCCTATCTTCAGTTACACTGCCCTGGTCCCGTGGACGTTTTTTGCGAATGGTCTCATGCAAGGCGCAAATGTCCTGGTTAATAACTCGGACATGATCCGGAAGATCTACTTCCCCCGGTTGACGATGCCGATCGCCACAGTGCTGGCCGGGTTGGTGGACTTCGCACTCGCTTTCATTGTCTTACTGGGAATGATGGTGGTATATCATTTTCTACCCTCGGCGAATTACGATATCAAGATTGGATTAAACGTTTTGTGGCTGCCCATGTTTTTGTTGCTGGCTTTTGTCACAACACTGGGGGTTACCTTCTGGTTGTCAGCGATGAACGCCCAATTCCGCGATGTGCGCTATGTGGTGCCATTTCTGGTTCAAGTCTGGTTGTTCTTGACCCCGATCGCTTATCCAAGCTCGCTGGTGGATATGCCTTGGCGATTACTCTTCGGGTTGAATCCGATGGCAGGCGTGGTGGAAGGATTCCGCTGGGTGCTTCTAGGAACAGACACAGCCCCAGGACCGATGATCATCGTATCATCGGTCACTGCAGTAATTCTATTGGTTAGTGGTGCGTTCTATTTCCGTAAAATGGAAAGAGTCATGGCGGATGTGATTTAGGTATCGAGCTATGGGACAAACAGCAATTCGAATTGAGCAGATGAGCAAGGAATACCATATTGGCGGTCCGCAAAAGACTTATGACCGCCTGGGATATCAGGTTGTGGACATGCTTAAAGCACCATTCCGCCGGGCAGGAAAGCTGATGCGCGGCCAGGCTGGGGGAGCCGCTGAATTGGATGAGACAATCTGGGCGCTGAAGGATGTGTCTTTTGAGATCAAGCACGGCGAAGTGATCGGCATCATCGGTCGCAATGGCGCTGGGAAGAGCACATTATTGAAAATTTTATCCCGAATCACCGAGCCCACCGAAGGCTATGCGGATGTCTATGGCCGGATTGGCTCCTTGCTGGAGGTTGGGACTGGATTTCATCCGGAGTTGACCGGACGGGAAAATATATTTATGAACGGCGCCATCCTGGGAATGACTCGCAAGGAGATCGACCGTAAGTTCGATGAGATTGTCGCCTTCTCAGAGATCGGCAAGTTCATCGATACTCCAGTTAAGCATTATTCAAGCGGGATGTATGTTCGGCTGGCCTTTGCTGTGGCGGCGCACCTGGATCCGGAGATCCTGCTGGTGGACGAAGTGCTGGCAGTCGGCGATGTTGCCTTCCAGAGGAAGTGTTTAGGCAAGATGGGCGATGTGGCCAAGGCTGGCCGAACTGTTCTGTTTGTCAGCCACAATATGGCAGTAATCCAGACGCTCTGCAACCGTGGAATATGTTTGCGATCGGGAGGAGTGGTGGCAGACGGGCCGATCGCGGAGGTGGTACAGGAATACCTGCGCGATTTGGAGCAGTTTAAAACTGAAAATGTCGCCGATCGGAAGGATCGGAAGGGGTGGGGCAAAGTCAAGCTGATCGATCTGCAAGTCTCGGATGGAGAAGGGCACCCCACGACATTATTAAAGGCTGGCAGTCCAGTGCGTTTTACCTTTGACGTCAGCGGAATGTTGGCGAACCTTTCGTGTGGTTTTACAATCCTGGATGATCTCGGGCAGCCACTGGCTCAATTCAAAAGCGATGTCCCAGGGCCTGAAGACACTCAACGCAATGATGGGAGGGTGCGTTTTATCTGCGATATCGATGAGCTGATGTTGTTACCTGGGCGATATCGCCTGGATGTATTTATTCGCGGGGGCGGGGAACGCCAGGATCTATTAGAAGCGGCTACATTATTCGATGTAGAAATAGGTCAGTTGCGCGGCCGGCAGATCACTGCGCCGGACAACCAGCGCATCAGCATGCTCATGCCGCACCGTTGGCAATCACCCCAGTCGTAAAGGCGATGCCTTGAGCGATCGTCTACGGCGCCAGATAGGCTGCAAGAAACCATCCGAAGATTGAAATACGGATCATGCGTATCTTATATGCGATACAGAATGTAGGTGGGATTGACTTCACGCATGATATCGGGGATACCGTGCCGGTCAAACATTCATTAGTCGGTTTGCAGCGCGCCGGTCACCAGGTAGATTGCTTACAGCTGGACGGTAACCGGGTTGGGTTGATCAAGGATGTCACCCATCCAGACAGGGTAAAGACCGCATCTCTGGGATTATCTGGCACCAAAACTTTCCATCTCCTGGAAGGTGCGTTGCGCCGGTTTCAACGAATGCTCAATATCCCGTATTTTGCGTTCTTCGACAGTTTTCGCTTTTATGAGGCTTGCAGCCGGCTGGCAAATGGTTATGACTTAATCCATGAGCATAATGGCTTGTTTTGTCTCGGCGCAGCCCGCGCCTCTCTCAAGCTCAAGGCGCCTTATGTGTTAACTTTCAGTGCTGACCCAATTATGGAGCGCGAACTTGTTGGCAAACCACTTAAAGGGATGCACGCCTGGGTGGGGCGGAAAGAGGCGCGCTACACTTACCAGGCTGCCAGACGCATCTTGTGTGTATCCGAACCGGCGAAATTGCACCTGGTCGAAGCCTGGGGTGTTGAAGCCAGGAAGATTGTGGTGATGCCGAACGGCGTGGATACACAGCTCTTCAGGCCGCAAGCTGATTCTCAATCGGTGCGCTCCTGGCTTGGCCTGGATGGACAGCCAGTAGTTAGTTTTGTCGGAAGCTTTCAGCCCTGGCATGGGATTGAATGCCTGGTAGAGAGCTTTGCTCGTGTCTTGAGCGAGATTCCGCAGGCCAGGCTATTATTGGTTGGAGATGGCCCGGCCCGTCCAACTGTTGAAGATGCAGTCAGACGACTTGGTCTGTCCTCGCAGGTGATTATCACTGGATTGGTACCGCAGGCTAAAATCCCCGAGATCCTGGGTGCGGTGGACGTTGCTGTGATTCCTTATCCTCAGCTGCCTAAAGAACTCTGGTTTTCTCCCCTGAAGCTTTACGAATATATGGCGGCTGGAAAAGCGATCGTGGCTTCGTCGTCAGGACAGATCGCGGAAGTTGTTCAGGATGGTTATAATGGTTTGCTGGTTGAGCCAGGTAATGTAAATGAATTCGCCCAGGCGATCACTCGCTTGTTGAAGGATCCGATTGAGCTCGACTGGCTGGGTAAGAACGCTCGCCAGCAGGCCGTTGAACACCATTCCTGGGATGGATATATTCGCCGCCTGGAAGCTGTATATCAGGAGGCTATCGATGCGAGTTCACACTATAAGAGTACAGGAGCCTTAGTATGATGAAGGCCAACCGAAAAACATTCCTCTCGATTTGTATTTTTATGATCCTGTCTATGCTGACTTTCCAGATGACCAGTGCTCAATCTGGAGATTATCGCTGGACAGCACCGGAAAAATTATCCAGCGAAGATGGTATGTCTAGCCAACCGTCCATGGTCCATGACCAGTATGGCTTTGTTCACATGTTCTGGTCAGAATCCGGATTTGCAGACGGGCGACCGATCATCCGGTATTCGCGCTTCAATGGAGAGACCTGGTCCGTACCGAATGATGTCTTTATCGCACCGGAAGATTCAGTCATCGTGTTTATTTCTCCGTTTGTCGATTCAAAGGGTATGCTCCATTTACTCTGGTCAGAAAATAACACTGGCCCATTGATGTATTCACGAGCCCCTGCGTACGATGCTATTTCGGCTAAGAACTGGATTGACCCAATCCCGATCGATGTCACGTCGTTCTGGGGGGATATTGTGGTCGATTCAAACGGCGTGATGCACGTGCTCTTTTCAGACTACTATGGGGAAGCTCAGGGCATGTATTATGTCCGCTCGGAAAACGACGGGTTTTCCTGGTCGAGTCCGCTGTGGCTTGATCCGGATATTCCCGCGGGTCAAGGTCCCACTTATGTCAACCTTGGCATTGACGAAAATGATGGCCTGCATGCCTTATGGCACTATATCGATAATTCTACCGCCAATGGTACCTGGATTCGCTACACAAACTCCTCGGATGGTGGCAATTCCTGGATCGTACCTATCACCATTGATAAAGCTGATGAGAGTTATGACGAGTTGCGCTTGCCTTACCCCGAATTCCTGGTCGCTGGGCAGCAGGTTCAAATCATATGGGCTGGTAACAGTAATACCAACCGCGAGCATCGCTACTCAACCAATGCTGGTAATACTCTGTCGCCGACTATCCGTATCCTGGGTGATCTTCACGGGCAGGCGCTGGGTGGCGGGCTGGATGTTGATTCTCTTAACCGTGTGCACTATGCCACACAAGTCCGTAGTCCAATTGGCATCTATCACACCTACTGGAATAATGGGAGCTGGTCGATCCCAAATATTGCTTATTTCATAGGCAATGAGGAAGTTGATCCGAGCAATATTCACGCTCATAATGTCCGGCTGGCAATCCGGGCGGGCAATCAGGTGGTGGTGGCATTCACCTCTGCACCGAACGATCCTCAGTGGTCATTGTATGTAATCCAAACAACGTTGCAGGATGCACCAGAAATAGAACCGCTTCTGATACCCACCCAACGACCAGTCAGTATCTCAACTCCTACACCGACGTCCGAACCCGTAGACATAACAACACCACTCAGCCCCGAAATTGCCTCCCCGCCAACGGAGGTCGGCCAGCCGTCCCTGGGAATCGTCTGGGGGATCATCCCAGCCCTGGCTTTGCTTGGTGGTCTGATCATTTTCCGGGCAGTACGCAAGCGATAATCCGATGCGGATCCTGGTTATCTCAAACTATTACCCTCCCATTGAATTGGGTGGTTGGGAACAGCTAACTTGCAATGTGACTAACCAATTGGAAAGGCGCGGCCATCAAATCAAAGTGCTCACCAGCAACTACCGGAAGGAAGACATCCTGGGGACAGAACCCGGTATCTCCCGCCGCTTGCACCTGGAGAGTTATGATCCCGTCTCATATCACCCCAAATCTACGCTTCTTTACCATCGCCAGGAAGATGAAAATCGTGCTACTCTGACTGCACTCGTTCATGAGTTCGATCCAGAGATCATTTTTATCAATGGAATGTGGAACCTGCCTCACTCAGTGGCGAAGAAAGCAGAGGATTTGCGCCCTGGACGGGTGGTGTATTATTTAGCCAGTTACTGGCCGACGGAACCGGATGCTCATACTGCTTATTGGGCCTCCCATGCAGGGAACCCGATAAAAAAGTTTCCAAAGCAAGTGGTTGGAGCGATATTACGGAAGAGCTGGCTTAGTGGTGCCCCACGCAACCGCCTGGATTTTCGTTTGGTTCTTTGTGTTAGCAAGTTTGTCCAGGATTATGTAGTACGAGATGCTGGTGTTCCTTTGGAGCGCACCCGAGTAGTTCATAATGGGATCGAGCTTGATTGGTTCACAGTGAAGCGGGCAGAAATCCCAACCGGTGAGTTGCGGTTGTTGTATGCCGGCCGACTCTCGCCCGACAAGGGCGTGCATACTATTCTAGAAGCGCTGGCACGATTGCATCAAGGTAACTCTGATGCAGCTATCCACTTGTCACTCTACGGCAAAGGAACACCGAAGTACGAAACCAGCCTGCGCGCGCAAGCCAGGAATTCAGGTATTGAAAAGTGGGTGGAGTTCAAGGGTCTGGTGCCGCGCGAACAAATGCCTTCCATATTTGCACAGCACCAGGTCCTCCTGTTTCCTTCGATATGGCCCGAGCCTTTAGCGCGCATCTTGCAGGAGGCGATGGCCTGTGAGTTGGTGGTGATTGGCACCTCTACCGGTGGCACCAGTGAGATCCTGTTGGATGGAGAAAATGGGCTGACTTTTGAGGCCGAGGATTCGGCAATGCTGGCAGAAAAAATTAATCTGATTGCGAACGAGCCTGCCCTGATGAAAAAATTGGCAAAGGCGGCCCGCAAGACAGTGGAAGAGCGATTCTCATTAGACCGGATGGTTACTGAGATCGAAGAAAGTTTTAATCAAATTCTTTCTCAAGAGGAGTATGTGCTTGAGTAAACCAAATGTGATCCTGTTAACCCTTGATACATTACGCCAGGACCGCCTGGGATGTTATGGATTCAAGCCAAGCCTTACGCCCAACATCGATCGCCTTGCCGCCTCAAGTGTACGTTTTACCCAGGCTATCACTGGTGGTTCTTGGACCCAGGCCGCTTTTCCTGTGATGTTGACATCAACGTATGCCTCAATGTATGGTGGTTGTATCGGCCCTCTGGCAGCTGAGCGACCTTCACCCATTGAAGAGCTCTCCAAGAATGGTTACACAACGGCTGGCTTTGTTACCAGTCCGATGCTTGGACAGGCTTTTGGATACCAGCGTGGCTTTGATCAATTTGCCGATCTGACGCCGGGCGAGAAAGATCCCGGTTTGAGAGCCATCAAAGGCGGTCAATCTCTACTGCGCTTGCCGCTCACCCATGCAATCTCTCGTATGTTCGGTCTGCGCACCCGGCCTGCTAAGCTGTATGTGTCTGCACAGGAACTGACTGATCATATTTGTCAGTGGATTGGGGAGACGCATTCACCCTTCTTTGTCTGGGGGCACTATATGGATATTCACTGGCCATATCATCTGGAAGATCAGTTGATCCAGCCCCACGATATTGCCCAGGCATGGAACGATGTGGCACACCTGCATGATGTGAACTGGAATGGGGCTTCGATCTCAGCCCAACAGCGCGACCACTATATCCAGCTCTACGAACGAGCGGTCGTCTATACGGATACCCATCTCGGGCGCCTGTTCGATTATCTGGAGACCCACGGGTTGGAAAAGGATACAGTGGTGATCCTGTTGGCAGATCATGGGGAGGAATTCTTGGAACATGGGCGCTGGGGACATTGGGAAGACAACTTGTACGACGAGGTCCTGAAAGTTCCGCTCATCTTTAAGGTACCTGGCCAAATGGCCGAAAAAGTTGTGGACCGCCAGGTGCGTCTCTTGGATCTGATGCCAACGATCTTTGATCTGTGCGGTTTGCCAGTACTTGAGGGCATGCAGGGGAACAGCATGGCATCCCTGTGGAGAGGTGACCATCCTGATTACCGGGCGGATGTCACAGTTAGTGAGATGTGGCATGACGCCTGGCATATCGTATCTGTCAGGTCGGAAGAATATAAATATATCTGGGATAACAAAAAGCCCGAGGAACCCAGGCTTTATAATCTGCGGTTAGATCCAGGGGAGCTACACAATATCAGCGCCGTGCAACCGGAAATTCGGGCAGAGCTGCACAGTCATGTTGAGGCGAGAATCGCTGAGATGACGCACACCCAGCCTGAACACGCTGCAGTTGGACCCGATCTGGACGATGATATGCTCAGGCGGCTGCGGGATCTTGGTTATATCGAATGAAGATCCTGTTTATTTCGAATTTTTACCCACCCTCAAAGCAGGGATTGGGTTATATGCAGTTGTGCGAAGAGGTTGCCGATGGATTGGCTGCTAGAGGACATTCTGTTGCTGTACTGACCAGCACTGACCTGGATGGGGATGAACAAGAACGCCCTTATCCAGTTTACCGTCAGTTAGAGATAGATCCAGATTGGATTATTGGACAATCAACGTCCCGCCAATTCTTCTTTGAACGTCGCCGGAAAGAAGTCCTTGCGATGGGCGTATTCTCCGGACTGATAAAGGGATTTCTGCCGGACATTGTCTTCGTCTGGCATGCAATTGGTCTACCAAAGGCAATGTTGAAGAAGGCCGAAGCGTTGGGGAAGCCAGTGGTCGTGTATTACCTGGCCGATTACCAGCCGGAGATAGGCGATGAATACGAAGACTACTGGAGACGGGAATCGCACCATCCACTGGCTAAGCTGACCAAGAAACCATTAGCCAGTCTGGCGCTTTCCATGCTTGCCAGGGAAGGCAAGCCAATTCGCTTACAATATCAGCACGCCATATGTGTCAGTGGATACGTGCGCCAGCGCTTGGTTACTGGGGGCTTTATTCCTGGATCATCCGTCGTGATCCATAATGGGGTTGACCTATCTCAATTTACATCAAGTAGTTCGCAATTAGTACAGCCGCAGGCTGAGAAATTGCGTTTGATAGTGGCAGGTCGCATCCTGCCGCTCAAAGGCATCCACACTATCGTCGAAGCATTTGCTTCATCTGGCTGACCAGCCGGAAATTCATAAATTATCTTTGACCATTCTGGGCGATGGACCAGTGGATTATATTCAAAGCTTGAAAAAGATTATCTCGGACCATAATTTACAGAAAGTCATCCATTTCCAGTCTCCTGTGCCGCGCCGGGATATGCCAGATGTGCTCTCCCGGCACGATGGTTTGATCCTGGCTTCTGAGTATGACGAGCCCCTGGCTCGGGCGATCCAGGAAGCGATGGCGATGGAACTACTGGTCCTGGGTACGGTTACTGGCGGCAGCGGAGAACTACTGGTGAATGAACGCACCGGGCTGGTTTTTAAGGCTGGCGATCCTCGCTCCCTTGCAGCCCAATTGACCAGGGCTGTCCAGGATCCTGATCTGGTAACCCGCTTGAGGAAAGCAGGGCGGAAAGAAATCGAGGAGAATTTCTCAATCCAAAGAACTACCCTCCATGTTGAGGAATATTTGCAAGCTTGCATGATTGCATAGAAGGCTCGAAGCTGATGGGTGATTTTGCGGTTAGCGTCGTTATTCCAACCTATAACCGGATCGATTCCCTGCAACGGTTGTTGGAGAGCCTCGACCATCAGACATTGTCGCCTGATCAATACGAAGTAATTGTCGTGGACGATGGCTCTGCGTATGCTCCAGATGTAATTACCAACACATCATTCCGTTTTGCGCTTACCTATTTACGGCAGGTGAATCAAGGCGCCACGGTTGCACGTAATTACGGCGCAAAGCAAACCAGGGGTCGGATCCTGGTATTTATTGATGACGATATCTCTGTGTCTGACAAGACACTGGAAGCTTTGGTTAAGGCTTGTAACCAGGACTTAAAAGCGGTGGCGGTCGGTAAGCTGATCGCCTGTAACATGAACCTTGATTCCTCGTTTACTAAGATAGCCATTGAAGAGGAAAATAAACGAGGCAATATTGATTTAGAAACAAATGAGACAATCGGTTTTACAGCATGTAATACTCAATTATTGGCAATCAAACGGAGTGACTTCTTTGAGTTAGGCATGCTGCAGGATCCTACCGGGGGTTGGCCCAATTGGGATGACGTCGATTTTGGTTATCGCTCCCATTTAGCTGGTTTCCAATTGGTGCGAGTTGCTGATGCGGTTGGCGAGCATTGGGATTATTCATTGAGTAGTCTGGAAAGCGCTACCCGCCGGTGGTTTCGGGCGAGCAAGTCCGCGGTTAGGTTGTTTCAAAGATATCCTGGCTTGAGGCGGTCCATCCCGATGTTTGCGGATATGGCCCCCGTTGACTGGAAGCAAGACTCGCCTCGCCTGATCGCTCGTAAAAGCTTGCGACGATTGTTATCTTCTAAGAATCGTGTTGGCTGTGATGGAACGAACTGCGTTATTGCTTGAGAAAAATCACCCTTCCGAAGGTTTGCTTCGACCCCTGTACCGGTGGATTGAAGGCGCATATAAGTATCAAGGGTACCGGCAGGGTTTGAGAGAGTTTGGGAACGTTCCTGAAACTGGATTAGTGACATGAACCCTATCGGGGAGCAGGTCCGGAAATAACTGTCTGAGTTATGAGCGAAAGTTTGCGAACCACTAATTCTAGCGGTCAGAATCTTTTTCAAAAAGTGACTGGCTATATCCGCAGCAATCCGCAGCGCGTGATTGAGCTGCTTGTAGTTGTCGGTGTGCTGATTGCCAGTTTCCTGTTAGTGCAGATTCTTCCGGCAAAGTACCTGATGTTTCCGGTGATCCTGGTGCTTGGAGTAGCCGCGCTGATTATTTACCTGCGCACGCCGCAACTGGGCATCCTGGCCCTTGTGGTAGCCAGTTTGGCGATTTCCTTTGAGATTGGCACCTCAACCAGCACCGGGATTAATCTGGCTGTACTCTTGCTACCGATGCTGTTTGGCTTGTGGTTCGCTGACATGATGATCCGCAAGCGCCATATCCAGTTCGTTATGTCCCGCCCGGTATACCCGATGATCGTTTTTGCTGTGATCTGCGTGATATCCTTTGGCATCGGGCAGTTGCCCTGGTTTGTCTATGCAAAAGCCGCTCCCATCACTGGCCAGATCGCCGGTCTGGCGATCTTCTTGTTGTCTGTAGTAGCGTTCCTGCTGGTTGCTAATGTAATTACCGACCTGACCTGGTTGAAACACATGACTTGGGCTTTCGTAATTATTGGCGCTTTCTATTTTTCAACCAGACTTTTCCCTCAAACTGAAGCAGTGTTTATAAAAATATTTCCACGCGGGATTGGCGGAAGCCTGCTGTGGGTATGGTTGGTGGCGGTGGCGATGAGCCAGGCCTGGATTAATCGGGAACTCAGTCTTACCAAACGCCTGGCGTTAACCGTGTTAACGGGGTTTCTATTGTATGTAGGCGTAATTCAGTCCTATGATTGGAAATCCGGCTGGATCCCTCAGCTCACTGCAGTTTGGATCATTATCTTCTTCCTTCACCCGCGCCTGGCACTTCTCATGGCCTTGGGTGCATTGATCCTGCTCAGGGATCTACCGGCCCAGGTTATCGCCTCGGATGAGTACAGCTATTCCACCAGGGTAGTCGCCTGGGAGATCATCTGGAAAGAATTAATCCGGGTCAACCCCCTTTTTGGCTTAGGGCCAGCGAATTATTATTATTACACGCCCCTCTTTCCAATCATGGGGTACAACGTCCAGTTTAACTCGCACAATAACTATGTAGATATCATCGCACAGGTGGGCCTCCTTGGCATGGCAGCCTTTATGTGGTTCGTCGTCGAAATCGGTGCGCTGGGATTGAGGCTGCGCAAGAAATTTGATCACACTTTCGGATTCACTCATGCATATGTGATCGGGACATTGGCTGGTCTGGGAGGTTCGCTGGTAGCAGGGGTTTTGGGGGATTGGTTTATCCCCTTCGTATATAACATTGGGGTGCGGGGATTTCGCTCGAGCGTGATCGCATTTTTATTTCTGGGTGGTTTGGTAGTTATCGAGCAAATCTCTGCCAATCTGCTGCCCCACCAGAGTAAAAGCCAGCAAGGGTAAACATAAGCGTTACAAAGAGTTCAGGAACCTTTCATATGATGAGATTGATCGATCTTTCAGGCCGGGAAATTGCACACTCAGCAAAAACGATCCAGTATGTCCTGATCGACAGCCGGAAAAATCCTAAGCGAAAGGTTTTGGTCAACGGCAGTCCGAAGACCGGAACAACCTGGATGCTGAAGATGATCCAATCTATTCCTGGGTATCAGGAGGTGGGTAACTTCAATGGGGAGATTGCTCGCTATCACAATGTGCAGGCTGGGGATGTTGTCCACGGTCATGACTGGTTAAGCCCGGAGCTGGCAGAGATCCTGGAAAAGAATGCCATCAAGGTTGTCTTGATGATCCGAGATCCCCGCGATCAGCTGATCTCACGCGTCTTCCATATCCAGCGGGTGCAGGATCATGCCTGGCACCAGAAACTGAAATCGGTCAGTATGGATGATGCGATCATGTTATGCATTGAAGGAGGGGATGGATTGCCAGGCATGCGCACAATGATCGAACTGACGCAAACCTGGCTGGATAAACGCCTCAATATCATTTGTGTTCGTTATGAGCAACTGCTGGCTGAGCCGGTCAAGGAATTTCAGCGGGTGGTTGATTACCTGGAGATCCAGATGTCAGATGCGCTGATTGAGTCAATTGTGGCGCGCAATCAATTCGAACGGCTGGCTTCCGGGAAGAAATTCTGGAAAGAAACCCGCAAACAAGGACAGGCTGATCCCAATTCTCACTTCCGGAAAGGCATCACTGGAGATTGGCAAAATTATTTTAATGAAGCTCATAAAGAAAAGTTCAAACAATTAGCTGGGGATAAATTGATTGAATTGGGATATGAGAAGGATTTGAATTGGTAGGTATGCATGTCCATTGATAAAGAGGTAACCCGAAACGACTGATCAGACATTTGTGCGATAGGTTCCATAAATCAATTCAACAAAATGGTGGAGGAAAAAATGTTAACGAAAAGATTTACCCTATTAGTTTTGGTCACACTGATTTTCTCGATGCTGTTGCCGGCTTGTTCGTCCAGCCCGCAAGGCGAGGTGCCTGATCTTGGAACGATACAGGTTGGCTATCTCCCTGCCACAGGCTTTTTCGGCTTTTACGTGGCCAAAGAAAAAGGCTATTTTGAAGAGCAGGGCTTGGATGTCGAGCTGACCAGCTTTAAATCTGGCGCGGAGATGATCGCCCCGCTCAGCACTGGGCAATTGGATGCGGGCGCGGGAGAGCCGGGCACGGCGTTATTTAACGCAGCCAGCCAGGATTTGGATATGAAGGTTGTGTGTGGTTTTTCCGCCCAGGCAGCCGGACACGGCGGCGTTCCGATCCTGGTGCGGAAAGACCTGGCTGACTCGGGGGAAGTAACTGGGCCTGGTGATTTGAAAGGCCGGAAGATCGGAGTCAATGTCCCGCGTGGAATGTCAGAGTACTCCGTTGCGAAGTACCTGGCGCAAGACGGCTTGACGATCGACGATGTCGAGTTGGTGCCGATTGCATTCTCGGAGATGCCAGCCGCCTTTGCCAATCAGGCCATCGACGCGGGTATGATGACATATCCAAGTGTAGCCAAGGCGCTCAACGATGGATCAGCCGAGATCCTGGTGAGCGGCGATCAGATCGCCGGGGAGATCCAGAACGGTATCATGTATTTTGGCCAACGGTTTCTCGATCCAGCAAACAAAGAAGTAGCCGTGCGCTTCCTGATGGCCTACCTGAAAGCGATCCGCGAGGTACAGGGCGATGCCTGGAAGGCGGATGAAATTCTTCAGATTGTCAACACCTACACCAACCAGCCGCCTGAAGTGATCAAGTCAGGCGTTCTTTGGTTTAATGATCCCAATTGTGCTATGAACACAGACAGTCTGGAAGATGTGCAAAATTACTACCTGACGCGCGGATACACCGATTACACTGAAGCGCTCCCGTTATCGCAGTATATTGTTGAAGATTATGTCAAAGAAGCGTTAGCTCGCATGGGTGAGTACAAGCCGTAAAAAATTATGAATGCCAAGATTGAGATGCGTGGGGTTGAGAAAATTTATTCCTCTGCTCAAGGGATGGTGCATGCCCTGGAGGATATCAACCTGACGGTAGAAGATGGGGAATTCCTGATGCATCCTGGGACCTTCGGGTTGTGGAAAATCAACCCTGCTGCGTATCCTGGCTGGCCTTAATCAACAGAGTGCCGGAGAAGTTACCGTGCATAAGACCTTGAATCACAACCGGCCTGAGAACGCGGTTGTTTTTCAGGAGTATGCCATCTTCCCGTGGCGGACGGTCAAAGATAATGTGTCGTTTGGCCTGGAGATGCGCGGAGCGCCAAAAGAAGAACGAGAAAAGCGAACCACTCAATACCTGGCTAAAGTCGGATTGATGCAATTCGCGGATCATTATCCTTACCAGCTCTCCGGCGGCATGAAACAGCGTGTCGCACTGGCGCGGGCGATGGCCAGCGATCCAGAAGTTCTGCTCATGGACGAGCCCTTTGGTGCGCTGGACGCCCAGACGCGCTCAGTCTTGCAGGAAGAGTTGTTGCGTATCTGGGAAGATGAGAAGAAGACGGTGGTGTATGTTACACATTCGATTGAAGAGGCAATTGTTCTGGGAGATCGAGTGGCGCTGATGACAGCCAGGCCGGGGCGGATCAAAAACATCTATCCAGTGGACTTGCCCCGCCCTCGACATCTTGAGTTGCGGGTGACGCCCGAATATAGTCGGCTGGCACAGACATTATGGGAAGACCTGGTAGATGAGGTCAACAAAGTAATGCTGGCGGATGGAGAAGGCCATGGAAGCGGTTAAGAATAGTCAGGTTGTTCCTGTATCGACGAAGAGTATTAGCGTGCCTGCCAAGAACAATGAGGCCAGATATCGAGTGATCTCGATCCTCTCGCC
Organism: uncultured Chloroflexia bacterium; assembly: GCA_963706905.1. Lineage (GTDB taxonomy): Bacteria > Chloroflexota > Anaerolineae > Anaerolineales > UBA4823 > CAVPNY01. The sequence continues at coordinate 124,044 of CAVPNY010000011.1, forward strand.
GGTGATTTTTCTGGTATTGTGGGAAACTCTGGTGAGGACAAACGTTCTCGACCACCGCTTCTTTCCTACGCCGACCACCGTAGCTGTCGTGCTCATAGAAATGATCAGCACCGGGGAGATTTTCGATCATCTGTTCAGCTCTTTGCAGCGCATTGTAGCTGGTTTTATTTTAGGGGCGATTCCAGCAATTGTGTTGGGGATGTTAATGGGCATGTCGCGCGGGGTGCGGGCATTTTTGGACCCAATTGTGGCATTGACTTACCCAATCCCAAAGTTGTCCTTGCTGCCGTTGATTATTATTCTCTTCGGTATTGGAGAAGCGAGCAAGATTGTGGTGGTGGCGATCGCTGGATTCTTTATCGTTTTGATCGCTACCGCGGCCGGGGTGCGACGCATTGATCCGACCCTGCTGCAAGCCGCTAACAATTATGGTGCGCACGGCTGGAAATTGTTTTCTAAAGTAATCCTGCCCGCCAGCCTGCCGTCGATATTTACCGGTTTACGCTTGGCTTTGGGAACATCGCTCTTGATCATTGTGGCTGCGGAGTTTGTTGCGGCGAAACAAGGCATTGGTTATCTGATCTGGCTTTCCTGGTCAACGTTGTCGGTTGGGGATATGTATGCAGGTCTGGTGGTGATCGCTTTACTGGGTTTGCTGTTCACCGCTGGACTGGAACGGCTTGGGAAGAGGTTGATGCCGTGGGCAGAGGAATTCCGGGAGCGTTCCAAATAGATTGTCTGAGGTGGTATTTGGGAGGGACAACACAATGGATACTGTAGTAACCCTGGATAGGAAAGTTGAACGAGGTGAAACGTTTCGCACAGCCATCCCATTGGCTTCATTTCCCAAGAGCGAGGTTGACCAATCCATTCCAGAGCGATTTGAGAAGATTGTCCGTCAATTCCCAGAGAAGCTTGCTATCAAGCAGGGAAACACGTCACTTAACTTATGCCGAGCTGAATGGAGCGGCGAACCGCCTGGCCAGCGCGATCCTGGTCTCAGAAAATATCCAGCGAATTACCAGTCGCCTTTTTATCTCAGACACGGGATCTCGCCGCTTATCGCAATCCTGGGAATCCTTAAGTCCGGAAGTTTCTATCTCCCGCTGGACCCTAACTTCCCTGAAGACCGACTGGCTTATTTCTTAGAAGATTCTGGCGCGCAGCTGATCATTACCGATCAAGAGAATATCTCATCTGCACAAGAATTATCGAAAGAGAAATCACCACTGATTAATATTGGACCGAATTAGCGAGTCATACTCGAGCGACAATCTCGATCTTGAAATTTCACCGGACAGCCTGGCGAATATTCTGTATACTTCTGGTTCATCAGGGAAACCGAAGGGCGTACCTCAAACCCATCGCAACTTATTGCAGAGTATTTATATCCTGACAAAGAATTACCAGCTCAGGCTCGACGACCGGATATCGTTTTTGTTCTCTACCAGCTTCGCGGCTTCAACCAATCCCAGCCTGGGTGCTTTATTGAACGGTATTGCCCTATTCCCCTTCGATAGTAAGCGCGACCTGGCGGTAATGGCGGAATGGGTTAACCGTGAAGAGATAACTGTTCTCAGTTGTGTCCCAACCTTGATGCGCCATTTTGGATCGCTTGTAGCGGGGAGGGATTAAGCTCCCCAGTGTCCGTCTTATTGACAATAGGTGGGGAGACGGTATTAAAGAGCGATTTTGAGATCTTCAAGAATATTTTTCCGGCGGGTTGTAAGCTGCGCATAGGATTGGGCGGCTCAGAAATGCTGACGGCTACTTCGATCATTTTGGAGAAGAGTTCCGAGGTCGCCGAAAATATAATGCCGGTGGGGTATTCGGTTGACGATGTCGATATCCTGCTGGTTGATGAGAGAGGACAACTGGTTGAGACCGGGCAATCCGGTGAAATTGTGATTCGCAGCCGCTATCTATCACCAGGATACTGGCATCGGCCTGATCTCACTGAATTGAAATTCAAAGCCGATCCGGCCGGGGATGGTCTCCGGCTGTATCATACTGGCGATTTGGGTCGCATGCGAGCAGACGGTTGCCTGTTCCACTTAGGGAGGAAGGATTTCCAGGTAAAGATCCGCGGTTTCCGGGTTGAGATTGAGGAGATTGAAGCTGAGATCTCCCTCCACCCTGGAATCCAGGAGGTCAGCGGTTGTCACGGATGATCACGGGGGGCGGGAAAAACGGCTGGTGGCATATACTGTCCCCGCAAAGGATCACCCGGCCCCTTCTGTAGAAGAATTACGCATCTTCCTGAGGAAGAAATTGCCGGATTATATGATCCCGTTCGCTTTTATATCCATTGATGCGATGCCGCTTACACCCTCTGGGAAGATGGACCGCCGCGCTTTACCCAGCCTGGATGAGGTTTTCAATCTTGAGAAAGATTATGTTGCACCCCGCGATGATGTAGAAGCGAGACTGGTCCAGATCTGGGAAGAGCTCCTGGAAGTTAGCCCAATCGGGATCAAGAATGATTTCTTCATGATTGGTGGGCACTCCCTGCTGGCTGCGACATTGATCACTCGGGTCGAGACTGAATTTGGAAAGCGGATTGATTTTGGCAGCCTTTCGAAAGCTCCGACCATAGAACACCTGGCTGAAATCTTGGGTCAGGTGGATTGGAGTGCCTCGAAAGCCTCGCTGGTTCCCATCCGGGCTACTGGCTCGCGCCCAACTATTTATTTTGTGCACGGCTTAGGCGGCCATATTATCCCTTTTCTGCAACTTGCCAACCACCTGGGCGCAGACCAACCGGTGTATGCACTCCAGGCCAGGGAAATAAATGACGCTGAAGGCGACAGTCGTACCATCGAAGGCATCGCTGCAGATTACTTATCTGAGATCCGGGAGCTCCAACCGGAAGGCCCTTATTACCTGGGAGGCTTTTCATTTGGTGGATTTGTCGCCTATGAGATGGCGCGACAATTGGCTATTCAAGGAAAAAAAGTTGGATTGCTGGCTATTCTGGACACGCAGGCTTGCAAGATTCCAGGCTTCCAACGTTCTCTCTCTCCATATAGAAAGTTACGCTTCCAAGCGCGAACCTTTTGGGAAAGAACCGTCTACCGGCTCTCCAGTGTTCAAGGTCAGAACAATCACAACCTGCTACAGAGTAAACCAACCGAGCAAGAAGCCATCATGGGGGATGTCGTCGAAGAAGAAATCCCTGAACACCTTCAACTGGTGATGCGATCCAATCGGATTGCCTTGCGGAAATATGTGCCGTTGGGTTATCATGGAAAGATCACCTTGTTCAAGTCAGGCTCTCATGGACGAGGAATATGTTATGGTTGGGGTGAGTTGACGGATGGGGGGGTTCAAATATTCGAAGTCCCCGGCACGCACCGTGGGATCATGCAGGAGCCAAGTGTAGCTATCCTGGCGAATAAACTTGCTGTATGCATCGAAAAAACCCTCTCTGATTGAAAACTATTCGACCATCTGATTGTGTTTTTTGATTCTCCACGAGCAGAAGTGAGTAAACACATAGGCGTTAAAGTATTGTTGAAGTATGTGCCGAAGCATTATTCAGGCAAGCTGACATTATTTAAATCCCTCAATCATGGACAGGGAGTGCACTACGGGTGGGGGGAGCTGGCTCGAGGGGGAGTGGAAGATCATTACGTACCTGGCTCGCATCGGGGGATATTGCAGGAGCCGAATGTCGCCATCCTGGCAGTTAAAGTTCAAGGGTGTATTGACAGGGCACTTGAGAGTTGAGCATTCATTCTTCATGAAATGATGCTCATCACAAATTGATAGTAGCTAGATACGGGTAAACCTAAGGATTTCTTGTGGAGCTAACATCACTGCCTTTTGAAAAAACCGAAATCGAAAGCTCCGTCCCTCTTCAATTCGAGAAGATTGTTGAACAATACCCAGATCGCACTGCAATTAAGACCAGTGAGATGAGTTGGGATTATGCGACTCTAAATACGCAAGCCAATCGACTTGCACATCCACTCCTCGGGATTTATGGTGCTGGCTCGGAGCCTGTGCCTTTTTTACTTGGAAGAGTAGAGACACAGATCGCGGCCATGCTCGGTATCCAAAAAGCAGGCAAAGTGTACTTGCCGCTCGACCGATCCCTCCCGCGTGCCCGGCTTAGTGTGATGCTTGAGGATTCACAGGCCAGGGTGCTCATAACAGATAACCTGAATAGATCCCTGGCCGAAGAGCTTGTCCAAGGGAAATCGAATCTGATCAATGCGGACGACCTCGGGTCTGAAATTACATCCGGAAATCCAGGTCTGGAAATTGCGCCGGGTACTCCCGTGTATATTTTATATACTTCAGGTTCATCCGGGCAGCCCAAAGGTGTTATCCAAAGCCAACGCAACCTGCTGCACAGTATTTGGGGAGCGACTCGCAACTACCGCATTACTCCGCAGGATCGCTTTGGGCTGTTGACCTCCACTGGATTTGCTGCCTCTAACGGGCCTGTATACGGCTCTTTGCTAAATGGCGCGAGTGTGCATCATTATGATATGCAACGCGGCCTGGCTCTTCTACCTCAATGGATCGAAGCAGAGGGGATCACTTTACTCTTGATGGTACCCTCAATCTTTCGCCATCTGGCTCTTTCATTAACTGGTAAAGAGAAATTTTCTCACTTGCGATTGATTGTCTTAATGGGCGAGACACTCTCCAGCAGTCATATAGATCTTTACAGGCAATATTTCCCACCTACCTGCCAGCTGCGAAACAGTTACGCGGCAACTGAGATGCATACCGTTTGCTCACTGACTATCGACCACCATTCAGAATTCAATGGAAGCCAGATTCCAGTGGGGAAGGCAGTGCCTGATAAGGAAATCTTGTTGTTGGACGAGGCAGGGGAGGTGGTTGAAGCAGGCCAGGTAGGGGAGATTGTCATCCGCAGTCGCTATCTGTCTCCAGGGTACTGGCGGATGCCGGAGCTCACGGCTTTATACTTCAAGGAGGATCCCGAGGTCGGTGACAGGCGGGTTTATTTCACGGGTGACCTGGGTCGAATATCCTCGGATGGCAGCCTGATTCATCTCGGGCGAAAAGATTCTCTGGTGAAGATCAGGGGTTACAGGGTCGAGCTGGGAGAAATCGAAGTCGCCCTGGCTCAGCACCCAGATATCAAAGAATGTGTGGTGGTCGTTGAGGAGAGCGAAGCCCAGAACCAACGCTTAATCGGCTATTATGTCAGCGAACGGGGTCGTGGTGCAATCCCGGTTGAAGAGCTGCGCGTTTTTCTTAGAAGAAAACTGCCAGACTATATGGTTCCTTTTGCTTTTGTCTATCTGGACGTGCTCCCCTTGACGCCGACCGGCAAGCTAGATCGCCGGTCGTTGCCTGGTCTGGATGAAGTCTTGAACCTCGAACAGGACTACGTGGTGCCCCGGAACGAGGTTGAAAGCAAGCTTGTAAAATTATGGGAGGAATTGCTGGAAGTCAGTCCAATCGGTATCCAGAATGACTTCTTCCGGATTGGTGGCCATTCACTTCTGGCGGCCAGAATGATCGCTCAGGTAGAAGAGATTTTCAGCCAGCGGTTGGATCTGGGAGCGCTCGCTCGGGCGACGACCATTGCTGAACTGGCCGAGGTAGTACGACGAGGCTATCGGGATGAGAAGCCAAGATCACTGGTGGTTATCCGTGCTGGGGGGAAGCGCCCGCCACTCTACTGCGTGCATGGGGTCGGGGGCCACATTCTACCTTTCCTGGATCTGGCAAATCACCTGGGGAAGGAGCAACCAGTATATGCGCTTCAGGCGAAACCATTACAGCTCGGAGATGAGCGGACTATCGAAGGGCTGGCAGAGGATTATCTTGGGGAGGTCGAACAATTCCAACCAGAAGGACCGTACTACCTGGCTGGATTCTCGTTTGGGGGCTTTGTTGCATACGAGATGGCTCGAAAGCTGGAAGCAAAAGGCAAGCAGGTCGCTTTACTGGCGCTCTTTGATACACAAGCCAGCTCATTACCGCGATTCCGGGATTCTCTTTCGCAGATTGGATACTTGCGTTATAGAATGCGTGCAATTTTGGAGAGTACTCTCTTCCAGCTTTCCGAGATGGAATTGGCTTCGGTAATCCGCAATAAGGACGGCAAAGAAGAACCAACCAGCCACAATGAGAGAATCCTGGGTGATGTGGATGCTGACACAGTTCCAGTTCATTTATGGAATATTTTGGTTGCAAATCAGGCAGCTTCGAGTAAATATGTTCCCGGGCGGTATTGTGGTTTGATCACCTTGTTCAAATCGTCTTACTTTGGGCGAGGTGTATTTTATGGCTGGAGGGAATTAACCAGCGGAGGGGTTAATATATTTGAGGTGCCAGGAACGCATCGCGGCATGATGCAAGAACCGAATGTCCGCATCTTGGCTGACCAGTTAAGCAGGTGCATCGCGATGCACCTGGAAAATAAAAGTAAACATTATCTTCATTGACCACAAGAGGGGGTTTGGGGCTGGATTGAGTTAGCTTTTGAGGGGCGAAATTCACAAGGCGCCAGTGAACCGGCGTGGTATCGTCCAAGAACTGCACTAGAATAATATCTGTTGAGAAGATCCAAGTTTGAATTGATCCAATCTTAAGGAAGTGAACCCGGTATTATCTCATTGATGGAAGGCGTAATATCTATTGCCATGCCAGGAGAACCTTCTATACAAAAGTACTATGGTTGTGAGGATTCAATTCTGATATATTCCCTTTATCTTAGCTTTGTTGAGAAAAAGGTATTTTATTGCTAATGCCGGATTGGGGTTAATCTCGTAAATCTGGTGCCCTGCAGGGGTGTTATTGGATACGATCCGTTGGGGATGAGACGATAAGGAGACCGGACCACAAATGAAAAGAGCAGTGCTTTGGCTTTTCAAGGTGTTGTCATTGATGACTGCATTTGCAGTCTTTCTAAGTGCCTGCCTGTTACTGCCGTTTGGAGCAACGGCTTCCCCCGAGTCTACTCAAGGAATGCAAGTTCAGGAGACGGCGACCCAGGTGGTCTCGCCCCAGGTGGCTACCCCCCAGGCGTCGGTGAACCAGGCTGCGACTTAGGTTTACTTGCCATTAGTCAATAACACCCAGGAACCACCACCCAATCCTTCGGATGGCTCCTGGCCGATGGCAGGTGGAAATCCCGAACGGACCTCCTGGACCCCGACAGAAGTACGCGGCCGCTTGGAGGCAAAGTGGTACAAACCTTTTGAAGCGTATATCCTTCACCGATCGCAGATCATTGCTGAGTATGGTAACCTGTATATTTCCACCTCGAACGGCTTGTATGCTCTGAATGCTGGCTCCGGAGCGGAGAAATGGGTTTACCCAACAGAAATGCCATTGGGAAATTCACCGACCGTCAAAGATGGAGTGGTTTATGTAGGCGGGTTCGACAAGAAACTGCACACGGTGGATGCCCATACCGGGGAAGGGCTATGGAAATTCACCGCAGGCGCTGGATTCGATACGAATCCGCTGGTCGTAGATGGGAAAGTCTTCGCTGGAAATAGAGATGGATTCTTCTACGCAGTGTATGCAGATGGAGCTTCTGCTGGCCAACTGGCTTGGAGATACCAGACACAAGGTCCTATCCATTTCTCAGCGGCCTATAAAGACGGTGTTGTTTATTTTGCCTCGGATGATAGTTACGCTTATGCTTTGAACGCTCAATCGGGTGCGTTGGTGTGGAAATCTTCTAAGCTGCCCGGGGCTGGATTTCATTCGTGGTGGCCGGTGGTATACCGGGATGTGGTCATCTTTGCCGGTAGCAATAATTATCGAACCTCAATCAGCCCGGGACCTGCCGATCAATTCACCCATATGGAACTTGAAGATGTTTATCCCAACTATAAAAGCACCCCCAAAGGCACACTTGTTGGGCCGCTTGGCTCAGCGCCAGGGGATTGGGCAGCAGGGACGCCGACCATCGATACCAGCAACTCCAACGCCGGCTCCGTCCCGATTACTGAATACTTTGAGGATAAACCCTGGCGGCGGACTTACTTTGTATTAAATCGGTCGAACGGGCAGGAAGTCACTTACGATTTCGATGGAGACGGCCAGCCAGAATACGCACCGATCCTCTGGTTGGGAACACACAGCGGTAATCGTTACCCGCCGGTGGTGGGGAGCGATGACGTCCTTTACCAGGGGAACAATTACAAATCCGATTCGACGATCGCTGGTGGACATATCTCTGGCTGGAAAATCGGCTCGCCGTACATTAGCATGATTAACAACGATTGGAACGCCGTGGATGAGCCTGTGGCCTATGTAGCGGGCGGCGATCTGATTTATTGGAATCGTTGCTGTGATCGAGTGGGCGGGGCAATCGATATTACTATTCCTGAACCAGATGCACTGAACCCTCGGGCGCCGCGCGATCCAAATGCAGCAGAACGCAGTTGGAGTTACTTCAGTTACAACCTGCCTCAAAAAGTGCCCGGTTACAATGAGATGACCTATGTATACGATCCATACGATTCTCCATTTGGCGGCGTTTTTGGTGGAAGGAACGGAAGCTATGGATTTCACGGGGATGTCAATCCGCCGATTCCCTATAATGGCATGGTGTTTATGCACCGCAGCAATGCGGTGATCGCTTTTGCGCCTAGTGTGGGGCAACCGAGCAAGCTGCCGACTGCTCAAATCGTTGAAGTCGGAAATACTGGATTGCCAGCTTTGAGTGACGCGCAGATCAAGGCGCTCTTAGAAACGCAGGTGGAGAAAATCCTGGATGCCGGGCATTTGCGCCCGGGGTATATGAGCACAGGTATTTTCGACCTTGGAGCTGGTCGGACTTGCAGCGCTGATCTGATCGATTACTGGCATAACCCGGCGGACACCCTCTACACACTTCTTCGCGCTTTGCCATATCTACCTTCCGATCTCCAGGGGCAAGTAAATACCTACTTACAGGACGAGTATACCCAGTACCCGCCATATCAATACGATCATGTCGGCTGGCGAGATGGAGCTGCTCGGGAAATATTTACATTACCGCCCGAGGTTCAGTCTGATCTTACCAACTATGGCCCTGAACAGGGTGTATCCAACTTCGCTGGATGGAGCTTTAATCCATTTAATTTCTATGCTTTATGGAAGTATGCTGACGAATTTGGAAATGCGAAAAGTATCTATGATGCCAGTAAATCTAAGTTGAACGCGGTTCCCTCGAATGATGTATTGCTGGAAATGCCCCATGTACATAATGCGTTTATAGCCGGTTATTGGGGCTTCCTGGAATTGGAAAGCCTGGCTGGCTATCCTGAATCAACATCCGTGCGGAGTGAGCTTAACCGTTTGCTAGACCTGCGATCCAGCCAGTTTTCGATCGAATTACCAGATGTGTTCTTCCCTGCCAGCTTCTCACGAGAGGCGTACTGCCGATCGCTTAGCATTGCCCGCAACTTTATCTACCTCACGCCTGAGCTCGGGGGGTACCTGAGAACCCAGGCTTACAGTAAAGTAGATAATGCGGTTCAGGAATATACCCGCATGGCCCCGTATTGGTTTGTCGCCTGGTCTGAAACAGCATTTGCTGAAGGTGTGCTGAATCACTACTATGATATCAATGCGATTTTTCAGGCCAAAACTTTGATTTTAGGGGAATCGCGCCAGGAGCTTTCTAAGTATGTGGATGTGCCTGGTTTTCAGGTCGGAGATCTATTCTATATCGATAATTTGATCTCTTTATTGGAAGCAGATTAGGCGACAATGATTTTAATTAAGGAGACGCACAGGATTATTCCAATCCCTTGTGCGTCTCCTCATTTATTAATGGTGGGGATTGATCCTGGTTGGCTGGCTTCCTCTCCCTCGCAAGAAAAGCGAATATTCTTCAAAGCAATCTGAGTAGAACTGAAACAACCAGAGTTTTTTTTCGTTAATCTATGTGGATCGTGAAGGCCTACACCCCATGAATCTCTCAATCGTTATCGTGAATTGGAATACACGGGAACTACTCGAGCAATGCCTGAGCTCGGTTTTTAAAGTCTCCTCCGACAGGTGGCGTTGAGGTGTGGGTGGTCGATAATGGTTCCCGTGATGGTAGCCGGGAGATGGTGCAAGAACAATTCCCTATGGTCCAATTGCTGGTAAATAATAATAATCCAGGTTTTGCACACGCGAATAACCAGGCTGTTCGTCAGGCATGTGGAAAGTACATTTTGTTGCTTAATCCGGATACGGTGGTAATGCCGGGGGCATTGGATCAGTTGATTAAATTCATGGATGAGACTCCCCAAGCTGGTGGGGCGGGTCCCCAATTACTGAATCCAGACCGAACCCTACAAGTTTCATGCTACCCCAGGCCGACACTTTTCCGCGAATTCTGGCGGATGTTCCACCTTGATGCAATCCGTCATTTTGGTACCTACCCAATGAAACAGTGGAGTCCGGATACTATCCAGGAAGTCGACGTTTTGATGGGGGCTTGCCTGATCTTGCGCTGTGAGACTTTTCGACAGGTTGGTTTTCTCGACGAGGATTATTTCATTTATTCAGAAGAAGTCGATTTGTGTTATCGGGTCCAGCAAGCCGGCTGGCGGCTGTACTGGGTGCCACAGGCTCAGATAATTCATTATGGTGGTCAAAGCACCCAACTGGTGGCGCAAGAGATGTTTTTAAGACTTTACCAGGGTAAGATCATATATTTTCGAAAACATTATGGTAGGTTAGCGGTTCAGATCTATAAGTTGATCTTATACGCGGCTTCATTATGGCGTCTGGCGCTGACACCGCTGATATTTTTTGAGGAGCCATCCCAGCGTCAGCAACACCTCAATCTATCGACGAATTATTGGCGATTGATTGGGGCTTTGCCAGGTTTGTAACCGCAGAACTCGTATTTTCTTTCGAGATAGGGGAGTAATGTGTGCCTAACCTGCCGATTCAGGAATCGGGAGTCATATCTATGCCAGACCGGACAATAAAATTAACGAGTTATCATCCTGAAGCCAGCTTGATGACCCCACCCACGAGTGGGGACGATATTGATGTATCGATTGTTATCCCACTGTTCAACGAGGTGGAGAATGTCAGGCTTCTTTACCAGCAGATCGAACGTGTTATAGAGGCTGGGGATACGAAATATGAAGTGATCTTGGTGGATGATGGCAGTACAGATGGCACATACGAGGCGCTCGAGGAATTGCAGAGCCAGGACTCTCGACTTCGCCTCATCCGGTTGCGGCGAAATTTCGGTCAGTCTGCAGGATTTTCAGCCGGGTTTGATTATGCTCTAGGTAAGGTGATCATCACGATGGATGGCGATTTGCAGAACGACCCTGAGGATATTCCTCGATTGCTGGCAAAAATCGATGAAGGTTACGATGTAGTCAGTGGTTGGCGGGTGAAACGCCAGGATGTTTTTCTGACTCGCCGGTTGCCTTCCAAGGCAGCCAACGCATTAATCTCCCGCGTCACCGGGGTTAAATTGCATGACTATGGCTGCTCATTGAAAGCCTATCGGGCAGATGTAGTCAAGAATGTGAAATTATATGGCGAGCTACATCGCTTCATCCCCGCTTTGGCGAGTTGGATGGGCATCCGGGTGGCCGAGATCCCGGTAAACCACAATCCCAGGAAATACGGCCGATCGAAATATGGGATCAATCGAACGATCAAGGTCTTCCTGGACTTGATCACAGTGAAGTTCTTATTAAACTACTGCCACTCGCCCGATTCAGATCTTTGGCCTGGTAGGTTTACTCAGTCTCGGAGGCGGTACGCTGCTGGCAATCTATCTGACAATTGACAGATTGTTTTTTCGCCATCCGCTTAGCAATCGGCCGATCCTGCTGCTGGCGATTCTGTTAATCATGCTCGGTGTCCAGTTGATCACGATGGGGCTGTTGGGCGAGTTGGTCGTGCGGACTTATCATGAGTCACAGCACAAGCCTATATATATGGTAAGAAATACTGTTGGATTTACCGATCAGAACGATGTTTCAAATAAATAATTGGTTCAAGGATTTTGCGAATTACTCTTACTGCTAACCTTATGAGGTCACCTGGTCTTGAACTGGGGAGGAATTTATGAAAATACTTATGATTGCACCGCAGCCGTTTTTCGAACCAAGGGGTACGCCTATTAGTGTGTACCAGCGTGTTTCCGGTTTGTCCATGTTGGGTCATACTGTCGATCTGGCTACTTACCCGATTGGGCAGGATGTTGAATTTCCTGGATTGAGGATCTGCCGGGCGCTCAAGATTCCCTTTATCAAGGAGTTGAAGGTTGGCCCATCCTGGCCAAAGCTGCCTTTGGATTTTTTTCTGTTTTTTAAGACTTTGGGCTTATTATTACGCCACAAATATGATCTTATCCATTCGCACGAGGAAGCTGGCATCTTCGCATTACCTCTGGCGTTCATCTTCCGCACCCGGCATCTCTATGATATGCATTCTAGCTTGCCGCGGCAGCTAGAAAACTTCAACTTTGGCAACAATCGTTTGTTTGTCGGGATATTTGAGTGGCTGGAGCGGATGGTGATTAATCACTGTGACGCAATGATCACCATTGGGCCAGACCTGGAACAGCATGCCCGCAGCATTAATCCCAACGTGCCGCACCAAATGATCGAAAACTTACCGATGATGATGAAGCTCACCGAGGCTGAAATTGAGAGGGCGGCTCAGCTCAGGCAGCAGCTTGGGTTGAATAACCGGCTGGCAATCGTTTATACGGGGACCTTCGAGCGTTACCAGGGTGTGAACTTGCTGGTGGAAAGCGCGGCTATCCTTCGGGATAAATATCCGGAGGTCAAATTCTTGCTAGTGGGGGGCAAAGCAGCGCAGATTGATGAATTGAAGCAATTGGTGAGCAGACTGCATCTCGAGGATCAGGTGCATTTCACTGGTACGGTTTCAGTGGAGGAAGCTAACCTGTACATGGAATTGGCTGATATACTGGTTTCACCACGCATCGAAGGAACCTCTGTCCCATTGAAGATTTACACGTATTTGCGCATGGGAAAACCGATCATGGCAACCAATCTGCCTGCTCATTCGTTGGTATTAAGCGATGAAACGGCTGTGCTGGTAGAGCCTACCCGAGATGGATTTGTGAATGGATTGCTTCGCCTGATCGAAGATGACGATCTGCGCCGCTATCTTGGACAGCAGAGCCTGAAACTCGCTGATGAGAAGTACAGCACTGCTAATTACCTTTCGAAATTAGAAAAGATTTACGAGGCTATCCAACTCACTACACCATCGCCTAAACAAACCGTCCAATCAGTTCAATTTAAGGATTAGTGGTATGTGCGGAATTTGTGGTTTCGTGAATACGGAACCCACTGAAACGGTTGATGAGCATATCTTGCGTGCTATGTGTCAGGTGATCGCTCATCGTGGGCCGGATGACGATGGGTTCTATACTGACGATCACACTGGATTAGGGATGCGCCGTCTGAGCATCATTGATCTGGTAACCGGGCACCAGCCTGTATCCAACGAGGACGGCACGATCTGGCTGGTTTTTAACGGTGAAATTTATAACTACCTGACCCTGCATGCCGATCTGGAAGAAAAGGGACACCGCTTTGCCACAAAGAGTGACACCGAAGTAATTGTGCATGCTTATGAGGAGTATGGAGTCCGCTGCGCCGAGATGTTCAACGGCATGTTTGCCTTCGCCCTTTGGGACAAACCTCGCAAGCGTCTCTTCATCGCTCGGGATCACCTCGGTATCAAGCCACTCTATTACTGGTTCGGCAATGGGAAGTTGGTGTTTGGCTCAGAGCTAAAGTGCCTGGTCACTCATCCGTCAACGCCTCGCCAGATTGACCTGGTAGCCCTGGATCAATTTCTAACTCTGGAATATATTCCCACCCCGCGCACGATCTTCCAGGGAGTCCACAAATTGCCTCCCGGGCACCGCTTGATCTTGGATGGCAATGAGCTTAAGGTAGAGCAATATTGGGATATTCCCTTTAAAGAGATCTCTCAAGATGAGGCTAGCTGTGCGGAGCGATTAGAGGAATTGATCGATGACGCCGTACGGATGCAATTAATGAGCGATGTTCCTTTGGGTGCATTCTTGAGCGGCGGGCTTGACTCTAGTACGGTCGTCTCGGCGATGAGCAAATCCTCCAATACGCCGGTAAAAACATTCTCAATCGGCTTCGATGATGCAACTTACAACGAGCTGCCTTACGCGCGGGCGATAGCGACTCGCTATCAGACAGACCATTACGAGGAAACATTAGCCCCAGATATCGCTGAAACAGCTCAACGATTGGTACGGCACCTGGATGAGCCATTTGGTGATTTCTCGATCTTCCCAACATTCCTGGTCTCCGAAGTTGCCCGGCGGAGCGTCAAAGTTGTCTTGTCTGGGGACGGCGGGGATGAGATCTTCGGTGGCTATGACACCTACGTTGCCCAGAGTTGGGATCGCTACTATCGTCACCTCCCAGCGGCAATCCGCCAGGAATTCATGCCATCTTTAATGGCACGTGTTCCGCCTCGCCCGGCTAAGAAGGGCTTGATCAACAAGACAAAACGCTTTATAGAGGGAGCCTCATTACCAACTGCGCTTCAGCACACACGCTGGATGATGTTTATGAACGAAGCGGATAAAACTGCGCTTTATAGCCCGGAGCTGCGCATACCGATTAACGGCGATTCTTCCTATGCGGTTATGGAAAGCTGATTTTAATCAGGCAGCCACGGCAAACCCTCTCACTCAACAGCAGTATGTGGATATCAAGACCTACCTGGTGGATGATATCTTGACCAAAGTTGACCGAATGAGCATGGCAGTTTCATTGGAAGCACGCGTGCCATTATTGGATTTCCGCATTGTTGAGTTTGCGGTCAATCTTCCCCCCCAAATGAAGCTTTATCGGGGAGAGACCAAGCGCATCTTGCGTAAGGCAATGGCGCGTCGCTTACCGGAGATGGTGCTTAATAAACCAAAACAGGGATTCAGTATCCCGCTGAAAAACTGGTTGCGTGGTCCTTTAAAGCCAATGCTGACCGATTTGCTCTCCGCAGACCAGATTCGCCGGCGAGGTTACTTTGATGCAAATACCGTCCAGAGCTGGGTAACTGAGCATCTGGATGGATCAGCCAATCACAGCCATCGCCTGTGGGCGTTGATGGTTCTCGAGCTTTGGCATCAGCAAATGCAGGATGTCAAACAAATTCATTAATAGGAAAGAATAGGATGATACAAGCAACTGCCCCCAATGTAGATCTCGTGACGCCGAATCAAGGGCGGAAATTGGATGACCCTACCTTAGAGGCCATTCGCGAGTACTGGAATATTCATATCCATGACCTGGAGGTCGCCACCCAGCCCATTGGCTCCAAAGGTTTTTTCGAGGAGCTGGATGAGTATCGCTTCGATAAATTGCGCTATCTTCCGAATGTAGTCGATTTTTCTGGCTATGCAGGCAAGAGCCTGCTCGAAGTTGGTTGCGGAGTGGGGATCGACATGATCCGCTTCGCACGTGGTGGGGCGCGAGTGACTGGAATCGACCTGGCAGAGGTCTCCATCGATCTTGCTCGCCAGAATTTTGAACAGAATGGGTTGTCAGCCGACTTGAGAGTGATGAATGGCGAGAATATGGAATTCGCTGACAACAGCTTTGACGTGGTCTATGCCCACGGTGTGCTGCAATACACCGCGCATGCGGATAAGATGGCGCGCGAATTACACCGGGTTTTACGACCGGGTGGTCAGGCGATCATGATGGTCTATAATCGAAAATCCTGGTTGAACGCTATGTCGAAGTTGATGAATGTGGGACTGGAGCATCAGGATGCGCCGGTGCTCAATAAATACTCGATTGCCGAGTTTAAGTCTATGCTCTCTCCCTTCTCGAATTTACGTATTGTCCCTGAGCGCTTCCCAGTGGAAACGCGCTTGCACCATGGTTTGAAGGGGACATTGTATAACAAGGTATTTGTGAAGACGTTCCAAATACTGCCAAAATCCTGGATACGCCCTCTCGGTTGGCATTTAATGGCGTATGCTACAAAGTAAAAACCTATGAAAAGAGACCTGACAAAACTATCCGATCGCACATTCGATGTGTTGATCGTAGGGGGTGGTATTCATGGCGCTTGTCTGGTGTGGGACGCCACCCTGCGAGGCTTGTCCGCAGCGCTTATTGAGCGCGGCGATTTTGGTCAGGAGACCTCTGCCAACAGCCTTAAGACTGTGCATGGTGGGCTTCGCTATCTCCAGGACGCCGATGTGACTTTGGTTCGCTCGATGATCCACGAGCGGTCTGCATACCTGCGGGTTGCACCGCATCTCGTTCAGCCGCTGGCTTGCCTGATGCCGACTTACCAGAAGCTCATGAAGAGTAAGCCGGTAATGGCTGTGGGGTTAAAGCTTAATGATTTGATGGGATTCGACCGCAACCATGATCTGGATCCCGAGAGAGTTCTACCGCCAAGTCGAGTGATCTCGCGCCAGGAGGTTTTGCAATTACTCCCAGATTTGCCTGCTGAAGGGGTGAGTGGAGGAGCAGTCTGGTATGACGGCCAAATGTTTAACTCTGAACGATTAACGCTTTCTTTTATCCTGTCAGCTTCGCAGATGGGGGCCGTGGTGGCGAATTATGTTGAGGCGAAGGGTTTCCTGCAGACAGGGAACCGGGTTCA
This sequence comes from uncultured Chloroflexia bacterium, assembly GCA_963706905.1. Taxonomy (GTDB): domain Bacteria; phylum Chloroflexota; class Anaerolineae; order Anaerolineales; family UBA4823; genus CAVPNY01. The sequence continues at coordinate 140,646 of CAVPNY010000011.1, forward strand.
TGGTGTGAGAGCCCAGGATATGCTAAATGGGGGCGAGCTGGAAATCAAAGCGAAAGTAGTCGTAAATGCGGCTGGCCCATGGGTTGATCGGGTCCTGAGTGAGTTGAAAGGCGCCCCAATCGCGAAGAGATTCAACCACTCACTGGCGATGAATCTGGTTACTCGCAAGTTCATCGATGGTTATGCAGCCGGAATCCCAAGTCGGCCGTACACCTTCCTGAAAGATGGCAAAACGATGCGATCGCGCGTGATGTTTATCGCTCCCTGGCGTGATTATTCCATCGTTGGCACCTTCCATACATATTACTCGGGGGACCCGGATGAATTCACGTTGAGGGATGAAGACCTCGGGCTCTTTTTGAATGAAATCAACTCGGCTTACCCAGGCGCAGAAATGCGGCGCGAGGATATTTGCTTGATTCACCGGGGTCTCCTGCCTGCAAAGCCCGCCGATGAGACAAGAAATGTCAGGCTGATCCGTGAAGGTCAGGTTTTTGACCACAGGAAAACAGATAGTCTCGAAGGATTGATCACGGTGGTGGGGGTGAAGTACACCTCAGCGCGCAAGGTAGCGAGGCGCGGGATTGACCTGGTCTTTCACTATTTAGACAAAACTCCGCCCGCGTGTACTACAGATATTACCCCGCTGCATGATGGGGCAATCCCTTCGGTCACGAGTTTTATGCAAAAAGCCAGGGAGGATCAGGCAGCCGGGTTAAGCGTATCGCTCATCGATGAGTTGACCCGCAGTTATGGTTTGAATTACCCGCAGGTGCGCGACCTCGTTCTGGCTGAGAAGCCTCGGATTGGGGCTACCTCTGACTCCCCAGAAGTGATGCGCGCCATGACGCGTTATGCGGTTCAATTTGAAATGGCGCAGAAATTGGCGGATGTCGTTTTACGGCGTACGGGGCTGGGTTCAGCTGGGAGGCCTGCTGAGGCGAGCCTGCGGGCTGCCGAGGAAGTGTTGGCTGTTGAGCTGGGCTGGGACGAACGCCGCAGGCAAACCGAACTTGCCCAAGTCCAACGAACTTGGACCTGGTTTCAGGTATAGTTCTATAAAAAGAAGAGATGTTCTCTTCTTTTGGAGCAAAGTATGGAATCATCAACGACGCAACCTGCCGATGAAAGATCATTGTCGCAGGAACCCTGGCAACTGAAGTTGTTTCGCAAGTCATTAAAGAAGCAGCAGAAGCTGAACACTTTGCTGAAAGTGATGGGGGATGTCAACGGACAGAAGTGCCTGCTGATCACGTGCGGGGATAACAATGGGGCGATGAACTGGCACTTCAAGCAGCACGGGGGGACCTGGAGCTGGGCAGACGCCGAGCGTGATAGTATCACCCAGATCAGCCAGATGACAGGCGACCCGGTGGCAGAAATGGATAAAGATCATCCTGCTTTGCCATTTGCTGATGGCAGCTTTGATGTAGTCATGACCATCGACGTGCATGAGCATCTTCAAAATCCTCCGGCGGTGAACCGGGAGTTGGCGCGCATGACCAGACCGGGCGGTCGTGTGATTGTGACTACACCCAATGGAGATGCCAAGAAGCTGGCTGTGCGCATCAAGTTACTGATCGGGATGCGCCCAGAGGACTATGGACATCAGGTCATAGGCTATGATGTACCGGATTTAGAGAAGCAGCTCCAACAGGTTGGGCTAAAGCCTTACGCTAACAGTAGTTACGCCCGTTTTTTCACCGAGATCATGGAACTGTTGATTAATTTTGCTTATGTAAAAGTCTTGTCGAAACGCAGCAAGGCCAAGGTAGAAAAAGGTCAGATTGCACCTCAGAATATCGATCAGGTTAAATCTGTCGAAAAAACCCTCAAGTTATATTCGGTGCTCTATCCGTTCTTTTTGCTGGTCTCCAAGCTTGACTTTCTAGATCTCTCCAAGCGCGGCTATGCTGTGGTCGTGGCAGCCAGGAAGGATTGAGCCATGCGTACCTTGATTACCGGCGCTGGGGGATTCATCGGAAGCCATCTGGTAGAAGATCAACTGCGACGCGGGCATGAAGTTACCGCCCTGGATATCCACACTGAGGTGTTAAAACCTCATATGGGGAATCCCCAGCTGCGGGTTGTTGAAGGTGATTTCACTGACCGGGCGAAGGTTGATCCCCTGCTGGAGGGGCAGGATGTGTGTTTTCATCTGGCCAGCGCTCATCTGGAAAAAGATGTCGACGAAAGTTATTTCTTCCGGGTGAACGTCCAGGGTGCCCGCGATTTTGTTGAGCGCTGCCAGAAGGCAGGTGTCCGGCGTTTCGTCCACTGCAGCAGCGTGGGGATTTACGGCGATATCAAGAATCCGCCCGCCGATGAGAACTCAGAAATGCACCCGGATGTGCCTTATGAGAAGTCCAAGCTGGCTGGCGAGAAAGCCATTCTGGAATACGTACGAGAAACCGGGTACAACCTGGTGATCGTACGCCCAGCCTGGGTATATGGCCCACGTTGTCCCCGTACCGAAAGACTATTCCGGACAATCAAGAAGGGAAGATTCTTCTTTGTAGGAGATGGAAAAACACTTCGCCACCCGATCTTTATTGACGATATGAACGAAGGCTTTGCCATTGCTGCCGAGAAAGAGACAGTCCCTGGCGATGCCTTCATCATGGGTGGACCTCGGGCGGTCACCTTGAGGGAGCTGGCTGATGAAATTGCCCGCTGTGAATCCGTCAAGTCACCAAGCTTGAAGCTGCCCCATGCCCTGGTCATGTCGGGATGCATTTTGCTGGAAGGGGGTGCGAAAATATTCAAATTCAAACCGCCCTTCACCCGGCGGAGTATGAAATTTTATACGGGAAATAATGCTTTTACGATTGAAAAGGCAGCCAGGGACTTGGGTTTCCGGGCGAAAACCGAGCTGGCCGATGGATTGGGTAAGACTTACCAATATTTAATACAGAACAACCGCATCTAAACGAATTAGAAATCTAGCTTGATAGTCTCAATTCGCGATCTACAATGATGAGAACAGACAGGATGGAAGCGTTTTATGGAAACGACTGATGCAAATCAGCAACCGGCGGCTGAACAATGGCCTGGGCTGCATTCAAAGATCTTTAATCCCAAGAAATCACCCATCAAGCGCTACAAAGAGATGGTGATTGGAAAGCGTGGTTGGGGTACGCTCCTGTGGTACGAGTTGACTTTATTGTTGTTTGGGTTGCTGCCTGGGGCGTTAGGGATGGTGCTGCGCCAGATTTTCTATAAACCGCTTTTTAAGAAAGTAGGTAAGAATGTGGTTTTCGGTCGCAACCTGGTCATTCGGCACCCTCACAAGATTGTCTTTGGGGACAATGTGATCATTGATGACGATTGCACCCTGGATGCCAAGGGTGAAGAAAATGAAGGCATTGTCTTTGGTGACATGGTTACCCTGGGCCGGTTTTCTGCAGTCATCTGCAAGGACGCCGATATCCACATTGGGTCACATGTTAATATTGGCTCGACGGTCAAGCTAATTGTGGCTAATCAGGGCAAAATTTCGGTTGGAAACAGCATAGACATCGGCTCCGGATGCCATTTTTCTGCTGGTAGCTATGACTATTCAGATGCGGGTGTGCTGCCCTCCTCGCGCCGCTTGCAGACTAAGGGGATCACCGTGGAGGATCTTGCCTGGATCGGGGCTGGGGTTATTGTGCTGGACGGTGTGACCATTGGCACGAAGAGTATCGTTGCAGCCGGGGCTGTAGTTACGAAAGATATCCCAGCCAACAGTATGGCGGCGGGTGTGCCAGCAGAAGTAAAGAAAATGCGAGAAAAAGAGGAAGCCTAGGATGTTATTTGGGGTGATGGTTAAAGAGAAAGAGGACTTCGCACGATTAGATCAGATCGAAGCGAGACTTTTGGCAGATGGACGGATTGAAGGTCGGACGATTAAGAAATCGCCAGTTTTTTTTGCCTGCCTCAAGCCAGATCTGCGTTCGCCGAATATGGCGATACAATCGCAGACATTTCAATGCGGGATCAGCGGGGTTTGGCAAGGGGAAATCTACAATCAAGCGGAGTTTTCGTCATATCAAGGTAGCGTAACAGACCGGTACGAACTGGAAAATAGCGACGTTAACCTGTTTGCCAACCGGTTTGCATCTGAAGGCGTTGCATTTGTCAAGAAGCTTAATGGTCGTTTTGCGTTCGCTGCCTTGCATGATGGAGGGCAGGAAGTAATCCTGGGTCGGGATCACCTGGGGATTGAGACGTTGTATGTCTACGAAGACCAAAACATGTATGTCTTCAGCACTAAGATACGCGCGATCCTGGATTGCCCGGGAGTTGTCAAGGAATTAAATTTTGACGCATTACGCCGCAGCCTGATCTTTAGCTATAATCCGGCCTGGGATACTCTATTTCGGGGGGTTCGCAAAGTCCAACCAGGCAGCCTGGTTGTTTTAGGGGCAAATGGGATCACGGAAAAACCGTACTGGTATCTTTCCTTTAAGGATATCCAGGAGAAAGCCGAGGCAGATATCGCCCGGGAGTTGCGGAAATTATTTGCGGATGCCGTCCGCCTCCGCATGCAAAAAAGCGTCTTGCCGGGTATTTGTATCAGCGGTGGGCTGGATTCGAGCGGGGTAGCTTGTTTGATGCGCCAATCTTCGTCTTCTCCAATTCCGTCCTTCTCATATCGGACACTACAAGTTTCCTATGATAAATCAGCGTACGCTCGTATTGTCGCTGATGCGTGCCATTTCGATCACCATGAGGTCATCTTCCATCCAGAAGATGTCAAGTTAATTGAGACAATTGTGCAAATTGAGGATGAGCCTTTCTGCAATCTGGGGATCACGGTAGCCTCCTTCTTGCTCGGACGGGAGGCGCATGGATTAGCCAGCGAAGTCTATTCTGGTCATGGCGGTGACGAGCTGTTTGCAGGGCATCCGGTTTATTCGGCGGATAAGATCGCAGCCTTTACAGATCGGATTCCTGGGGCGATCAAATCACCAATAGTCAGCCTGTTCCGCCAACTGCCTGATTCGGATAAGAAGCTCAATCTGACCGTCAAGCTGAAGCGGTTTTCAGAGAGCCTGGCATATCCGAAGGAGTTTGGCACGTATCGCTGGCGGGTCTATTATGGAAATGAAGAGTTAAACCGCCTGTTCGAGCCCGATCTGGCGATTGATCAAAATCAATATTTGAATCTATTCTCAGATTTGTTGGGGATGTACCAGGATGCGGATGGCAAGGACCCGTTAAGCCGCTCGCTTTTTGTGGATTTCAAGACCGAAGTTAGTTTTCATCTGAGACGGATGGACCTGGTACGGTATTTTGGAGTCAAGCCGATTTTCCCCATGTTGGATTACCGGCTGGTGGAAAGCGCGGCGACGGTACCCGCTTCTCTAAAGATCAAAGGCTATTCGGATACCAAATATATTGAGAAACCGGTTTTGGCGGGAGTAATCCCGGATCAAATTCTTAACCGGCATGATAAATTAGGCCATTCGATTCCCTTTAAGAATTGGCTGCGCAGCGATCCGGTTGTAAAAGGCTTTGTTCGGGAAGTGCTGTCTGACAGAACTGTCGAGCGTCGCGGTTTGTTCAACCGTGCGACCATTCAGACAATGTGGGATAATCATCAGAGCGCGCGGCAGAATAATTCCCACCGCCTTTGGATGTTGACCGTATTAGAGTTGTGGTTGGTGGCAAACGGGTTGTAACGACTTGCTAAATAGTAAGAAAGCGAGTAAGCGTGAAGAATAAGGTTTTCTTTTTTGTAAAGGCCCTTGTAAGTATCGCCCTGATCTGGTATTTATTATCCAAGACAGACATCGCTGCGATTTACGCCTCCCTGTTATCTGCAAATCCGTGGTGGCTGTTGCTATCGTTGATGACATTGTATATCGGGAAGGTACTAACCAGTTATCGTTGGCAAAGATTATTATTAGCTCAGGGGATCCATATCCCCCTCAGAAGCTTGATTGCATCGGTGTTTGTTGGTCAATTTTTTAACAGCTTTTTACCGACTACGGTGGGCGGGGACGCAATGCGGGCTTACGATACAGCCTCACAAAGTAAAGAGTCGATGAAATCGGTGATGTCCGTCTTCTCAGACCGCTTGATTGGCGTGTTCGCACTGGCATTGCTGGCGGTGGTTGCCGTGATCATTGGAATACTCATCGGTGAAGATGTATCATTCTATGTTTTGCCTGTGATTATTGTTTTCGCGATCTGCTCCTTTGGAGTCTGGATGATATTTGATGACCGTTTGGTGGTCCAATTGGAGAAGATCCTGCTGCGAATTAAACTGGACAAGATCGCCAGGAAGTTTGTAAAAGCATATGCATCCTTGAGTATCTTGAAAGACAAGAAACACGTCTTGTTAATCGCTTTTTTGATCTCAATTGCCTTGCAGATTAATGTTGTCCTTTTTTACTACTTTATCGGGGTAGCGCTAGATATAAAGGTTTCCCTCCTATATTACTTTATGGTCGTGCCGATTATGCTGGTGGTATTGTTGCTGCCCTTTTCGATCAACGGGATTGGCTTAAGGGAGGGCGTCTTTGTGTACCTGCTCACCGATTTGGGTGTGGCTTCTCAGGATGCCATTGCTCTTTCGGTGCTTTCATTCTTGTTGACTTTTAACTCAGTCGATCTTGGGTGGGATCATTTTTGCATTGCGCGGGATTAATATGCGGCGTTCTGAGGTGGACCCATCCCTATCAGAGAGGCCGCCGAATTAAGGCCTTTTTATTTTGAGATACAATAAGAGTTATCCTATCAATGTTGTCCTATCAATAATGTAAGGATGTAATAGGAGAAGCATCTTGCAGATTAGATGAGGAGGGGCACCTTCAAGCAGAAAACCGGATGGTTCCAGGTCTGGGTTTGAAACCAGGGCAAACCAGCGTGGAATCAAGCGCGTAAATTCCTCGCTGCCGTCTTGATCCTGCTCTCACTTACCATCTTTATCTTCTTCTTCTCCAAAGTCAGTGTAATCCAGGCGCGCGGTCTTTTCCAGGATGATGAAACGCCGTTACCCAACCAGACAGAGCTTTTTTCGGATACTTTTGACCGGGCAGATAACGCTGTAGTTGGGAATGCCTGGGTTGAAGTAGAAACGACTGGGGCGCAGGTTGGTATTCAAGGGAACCGGATGTGTTTCCTCGATACGTCTGACGTGGCTAACCGGCCAATTGTAAGCAACTCCTTCCAACAGGTAAATTCCGGAGAACTAACCTGGCAGTTTAATTTTGACTGGAGCAGGACTGGAACGGAACGAACCTACCGCCACTTTATGCAGCTTGGCCAAGGATCGATCATGAACGACACGGCCCCCAACGATGGGGTGGGGATCAACCTGGTCTGGACTGCGCTCAACAACGTGCAGGAAACACTGGCCTATCGCAAAGGTGGTGTGGATACCAGCCTTATAACTGTCAGTGGGCCAGCATTGATCCAGGTGACGGCAAACTTGGACACGAATACCTATCAAGTAACGGTGAATGGGACGGTGGTCGGTTCTGCTCTCCCCTTCGATAGTGATGTCAACCTCGATACAGTGCGATATCTCACGGATGGGTTGAACGAGATCTTTTTTGCTGGACGCTGCTTCGATAATGTCTCGATCTCAACCAATGGTATCAGTCCCACTGCAACCCCTACCGAGACGCCAACCAGCACGGCCACTCCATCTTCAACGCCCGATCTGCCTACCGATACACCCACACCGACCAGCAGCTCGACACCAGAACTTTCGGCAACGCCAACCTCAACAACAGAAATCCCTACTGATACACCCACATCAACTTTTTCGCCCTCCCCCACACCGTCACCAACGAGCGATCCTCCCGTATTCACATACCGGCGAAAGGAAATTGTTCTGACTGGACCCAGCTCAGTTGGAATGGGTAACCCCAATCCATTTTTAATTGAAGCACAGGTTACATTCACTGGTCCTACGGGTCAAACCTTTGTCGTACCTGCATATTATGATGGGGATGGTAACGGTGGTATGGACGGAAATGTATGGAAGGTTCGCTTTGCTCCAGACATACCAGGCACCTGGACATATGCTTCGACAAGTTCGAATGCCCTCCTGAATGGCAAAACTGGTGTGTTTGAAGTGGTCGCCCCAGTCAATTGCCAGGCTTATCTACCAGGTGGATTGCCAGAGTTTGCCTGCCTGGGTCGACTTGAGTATGACGGGACGATCTATCTGAAATTCAGCAATGGGAATTATTGGATCAAGGGTGGCATCGATGACCCAGAAAACTTCTTGGGTAATGCTTTTGGGGATTGGAACTGCCAAGAAGGCAGCGATCGATTACCTGGCCAGTAAAGGCGTTAATAGTGTTTACCTGATCACGAATAATATCTCCGGTGACCGAAATGATACCTGGCCGTGGGTGGGAACTACAATGTCTGAGGCGATCGCCAACAGCAATCGCTTCAATGTGGCAAAGCTACTGCTGTGGGAAGATTTCTTCTCCTATGTCCAGCAACAAGGGTTGGTATTGCATATTATTCTGGATGATGACAGCGCCTGGGATTTATACGATCACACACTGTACTACCGTGAGTTGGTGGCTCGCTTCAGCCATCATCCAGGGATTGTCTGGAATATCGGTGAGGAAGCCAATGAAATTTACACGGATGCTGAGCAAATAGCGCATGCCAATACCATCCGCAACTTGGATCCTTATGATCATCCAGTCACTGTTCACCGCATGCCCACCTGGCCTTTCCTTGGGAACTCCAGCTTTGACCTGACCAGCATCCAGCCGATCGATGGCGCATCTGATTTCAGCACGACCGACCTGGGGGATTTGAATGCAGTTGGTAATCTCCCACCGGAATTAAAGCATATGCCGCCGGGCGGCCAGTGCGCCATAATGATTGACGAAATTCCACGGGTGACGGTAGTTGAATCAAGCTGCAATCCTCAAGATGAGAACCGAAGTGCTCTACCCGATTTTCCTTGGGAGGCGGCGGCCATGAAATTCACTACGCACGACGCCTACGGACAAGGTGGAGCGGTGACGATCGAGATCCTTGAGCCGATGTGGCTGGATATGCAACGGGCGCGCCAGTTTTATGAAAATTTGCCATTCCCACAAATGCTTCCCTGTAACCAGTTGCTCTCGCCGGCTGGGAATCTGTGCAGCGGTATGACTGGAGATGTGTACGCTCTCTATCTGCCTGTCGGCGGTTCGATCAACATGGATCTTTCAAGCGAGGTGAGCACGTTCAGCCTGGAGTGGTTTGATCCTCGGAGTGGCACCATCATCGATGGTGGCGTGGTTGAAGCGGGCGCTGTGCGGACTCTCATCGCGCCGGACAGCCAGGATTGGGCGCTTGTGATGCGTTTCCTGCCCCCCACACCTACCCCGACTGCGACCCCCACGGAAACACCCACTCCTTCGGCTACTCCAACGGATAGCTCAACCGCGACACAGACTGCTACGCCCACGGATACCCTCACCCCGACCTTCACGCCCACCGCGACACTAACGCCTTCGCAAACGGATACGCCGACGCCGACGCCCAATGTGACGGCGACGTTCACCTCGACAGCGACCGTCACGCCATCACCGACGGCTACCTTGACTTCGACGCCGACCGCCACAGCGACCGCCACGGCGACCTTCACGCCGACGGCAACGGTGGGGCCGGCAGTGTTATTGAGCGAGAAATTTGACCGGGCGGACGGGAACGTGGTGGGGAATGAATGGGTGGAAGTGGAGGCGACAGGAGCGCAGGTGGGGATCCAGACCAACCGGTTGTGCTACCTGGATACATCCGATGTGACCAACCGGCCGCTGGCGCGACACAGCTTTCCCAAGGTGACCGGTGGGAGCGTGGTGTGGGAGTATGACTTTGACTGGACGCGCACGCGGAACGAGGCGGGATATGCGCTGCTGATGCAGCTAGGGGAGGCGGGGCTGCTGAGCGACAGTGCGCAGGACACAGGTACCGGGGTGAACCTGATCTGGACGGTGGTGGGGGGCACGCACCAGACACTGGGCTACCGCAAGGATGGGGTGACCACGGGAATCCGGACGTTGAGCGGGGCAGTGCACATCGTGGTAGAGGCGAACCTGGACACGGACACGTACAGTGTGGCAGTGGGTGGGGTGACGGCGCTGGCAGGCATCCCGTTTGAAGATGGAGTGGCGCTAGACACAGTGCGCTTCTTCACCAGTGGATTGAATGAGGCCAACTTCTCAGGTCGCTGTTTCGATAACCTTAGCATCATGGGAGTGGCAGCCTCAGCAACAGCAACGCCAACCGCAACTGCCACCTTCACTTCCACACCGACTGTAACCTCCACAGCTACCTCGACCGCTACATCAACTCCAACCTTCACGCCCACCGCGACTCTAACGCCTTCGCAAACGGATACGCCGACGCCGACGCCCAATGTGACGGCGACGTTCACCTCGACAGCGACCGTCACGCCATCACCGACGGCTACCTTGACTTCGACGCCGACCGCCACAGCGACCGCCACGGCGACCTTCACGCCGACGGCAACGGTGGGGCCGGCAGTGTTATTGAGCGAGAAATTTGACCGGGCGGACGGGAACGTGGTGGGGAATGAATGGGTGGAAGTGGAGGCGACAGGAGCGCAGGTGGGGATCCAGACCAACCGGTTGTGCTACCTGGATACGTCCGATGTGACCAACCGGCCGCTGGCGCGACACAGCTTTCCCAAGGTGACCGGTGGGAGCGTGGTGTGGGAGTATGACTTTGACTGGACGCGCACGCGGAACGAGGCGGGATATGCGCTGCTGATGCAGCTAGGGGAGGCGGGGCTGCTGAGCGACGATGCGCAGGACACAGGTACCGGGGTGAACCTGATCTGGACGGTGGTAGGGGGCACGCACCAGACACTGGGCTACCGCAAGGATGGGGTGACCACGGGAATCCGGACGCTGAGCGGGGCAGCGCACATCGTGGTAGAGGCGAACCTGGACACGGACACGTACAGTGTGGCAGTGGGTGGGGTGACGGCGCTGGCAGGCATCCCGTTTGAGGATGGAGTGGCGCTGGACACAGTGCGCTTCTTCACCAGTGGATTGAATGAGGCCAACTTCTCAGGTCGCTGTTTCGATAACCTCAACCTGCGGCAGGGAAGCAACGCAGGGGCTGCTCCGGTCATTTCTTCGACTCCGGTAACAGCGGGGATACTTTGGCAGGCGTATAGTTACGATGTCAATGCCAGTGGAGATCCCCCACCGTCCTACACCATTACCAGTGCCCCACCAGGCATGCTGATCAACTCGACCAGCGGCTTGATCTCCTGGACGCCGCCTGCAACAGGTAGTTACAATGTCACGGTTCAGGCGGACAACTCGGCTGGTAGCGCCAGCCAAAGTTTTACGATTAATATCAGCGCCACCGCGCAATTTACCTGCACCGCTCCGGTGCGCATTATGCCTCTGGGTGACTCGATCACCGCAGGAAAATCCTCGGGTGTGGATGATGTAACCCAGCAAATATCTTACCGCAAGGCCTTGTGGGATAGCTTGTTAGCCGCCAGCCGCTCTGTCGACTTTGTCGGAAGCCTGATTAACGGTGAATTCTACTCTGGCTTCGACGCAAACCATGAGGGTCACAGCGGATGGCGGGACGATCAAATTGCGCTGAATATCTATGATAACGGTGGGGCGAATTGGTTAAGCAATACCCCGGCAGATGTAGTCCTATTGCATATTGGCACCAATGCCTTGAATGCAAGCCCAACGGATGTTGAGAGCATTCTGAACGAGATTGATCAATACGAAGCCGCCAATAACACAACTGTAATTGTGGTCCTGGCGCGCATTATCAACATGGTGCCGGTGAACGCTACTGTTACCCAATTCAATGATAATGTTGAGACAATGGCTCTAACCCGCATCACGAACGGCGATAAGATTATTCTGGTTGACATAGAAGATGGCGCTGGGGTGGTTTACAGTTTCCAGCCGGCGGGGGATATGTGGGACAGCTTGCACCCCTTTGCCAGCGGTTACACCAAGATGTCCAACGTGTGGCTCAGCGCGCTGAATAGTATCTTGCCATCCTGCCCAGCAGGTCAAAGCGCACGAGATTTGACAGACAGAGGCAAGGACCTGCTGCATAAGTAATAGAAGACAGAATATGAAACGTGTTCTGCTCATCTTGGGCTGGGCGGTTTTGTTGGGTGCGATTGTTATCGCTGTGCCTTTTCTATACTTGTCTAGTTCTCGCCCATATCAAGAAATCAGAATCCCTGCAAATGGATATGAGCTCACGGGATATCTGTCAGATGGGGATCGAGCGGGTGACCTTTGGGTCATATTTGGTCATGGCAATCGCAAAGAAGGGATAACGCATCCACTCTACACGCAAATTTTGAACAATCTGCCCAGTGATGTAGGGGTCCTGGCCATCAACTTTCGTGGATTTGCCGGTTCGGCTGATGATCGCATGGTCGAAAGCGAGCAAATCCTGGATCGCAGTGCAGACATCCAGGCAGCTGTAGATTATCTTATTGATCGCAAAGGGATCACTGAAAACCAAATAATCCTGATCGGTCATTCCTTTGGTGCAGCCCAGGTAGCGAAGGCAGCCAGTGACGGGTCATATCGGCTGGTAATTCCCATTGGCCTGGGAGATTGGCAATCTGTGACCACGGATCCCAGAAAAATGATGGCGTATTTGCGCAAATTTGAGGAGAACACCGGTGTGACTGTCTCGCGAGAGCAATTTATCCAGGAAGGCTCGCAGTTTACGCCTCAGGCTATCACGGATCCCTGTCCGACCTCGCCAATCGCCTTTGTGTTTGCCGGATTTGACGATGGACTGGAACCGATGCAGATTCAATACCAACAAGAACGTGTTCGGTGCTCGAAACTCGTAGATTGGAAGATCATACCGCTTGCCAACCATACTTATGGAACAGAAGACACCAGATTGCCAGGCCCTCTAGAGAGTGTGTATTCCAAGATCACATTGAGTTACTTGGTTTGGCGAATCAACCACCTGCTCTTAAGCCAATAAATAATCAGCCAGATTGTAATCAACCCATTGCGCAAATTATATTGCAAAATTTTCGTGGTACCATAGCGCTATTGACGATCGTGGCGTGCCCCCTAAAATTAGGTATCCTGACACCCAAACCTAATTGATGGAGGCCTGCAATGATCTTGACCAAAACAGGAACTATCCCGTTGAAACGCACAAAACCAAATGACTGGATCATTGTTATCGCACTGATTGCGGTAATTGTGATGTTCGCCGGATTGACGCTGCTTCGTGGCGAGTTTACCCCAACCTTGACGCCGACAATTGGGGACAACACTGTTCAGATGCCTGGAGGAGTGATATCAGTAGAACCTTCTGGAGAGCCTTCGAACACAATGTTTCAGACACCGCGCCAGATGGCCTCCCAGGCTGCGTCTCAGGTTCCAGCTGAGGTCCCCTCACAACAGCCTTCCCAGTCGCCAATAGATGCAAAACCGTTGCCGGTTGTTGTAAATGATCTGGGGCAGGTTGGGACATACGCTCAAGGTTCTCGGGTAGAGATTGTTTTGGAAGGACCACTTGCAGATGGAACCAACCATACAGCCAACCCGTTCCGATTACCGGTAGATGTTATCTTCAGTGGACCTGATGGGCAGGTGTACCAGGTTCCGGCTTTCTTTGATGGTGATGGTGCAGGTGGAATGCAAGGCACTGTTTGGAAAGTGCGCTTTAGGCCGGATGCTCCAGGAGAATGGAAATTCGTTTCCACCAGCTCAGAAACCAAGCTGGCTGGCTATGGTGGTCAGTTTGAGGTTACCCCTATTGCAAATACTCAAGGTGTTCCGAATCAGTCGACGGATGATTTCAATGTCCTGGGAACTTTGAGATACGATGGCGGATACTATCTGCGTTTCAGCAACGGGGAATACTGGATCAAGGCTGGCATCGATGACCCTGAGAATTTCCTGGGAGATGCGATCGGAGATTGGGACGCCAAGAAAGCTGCCGTGGATTACCTGAGCAGTAAAGGGGTCAACTCGATCTATATCATCACCATGAACATTGATGGTGATCGCAAGGACACCTGGCCCTGGGTAGGTGAAACCCAGCAGGAAGCCAAGGCGAATAGTGATACCTTCGATGTTGCCAAGCTGCAACAATGGGAAGATTTATTCACCTATATTCAGAGTAAAGGGATCGTGTTGCATATTGTCCTGACCGACGATAGCGCCTGGGATGGCTTTAACCATGATCTGTATTACCGGGAGATGGTGGCGCGCTTCGGTCACCATCCAGCGTTGATCTGGAACATTGGTGAAGAGGCCAATGAGATCTACACCAATCAGGAGCAGATTGACCTGGCAGGTAAGATGAAAAACTTGGATACCTATGATCATCCAGTGGCAGTGCACCGCTTGCCGATCTGGCCCTTTTTCGGCAATGGTAACTTTGACACAACCAGTATCCAGCCGATTGACGGTGGCAAAGATTTCACGAGGACAGAACTTGGCGATCAGAATGGCGGGGTTATATTGCACCGTGAACGTAGCGCATCTGCTGGACGGCCTATCCCAATCATGATCGATGAGTTGCCGCGTGTCACTCAGGTGACAGAAGCCACACGCCTCAAGATGCGCAGCAAAGTGCTCTACCCGATTTATTTCGGTGGGGGGAACTTCGAGCTGCATTTTTACGATGTCTACGGTCAGGGGGGCACGTTGTCATTTCAGGATTTGGCGCCAATGCTGGATGATATGCGCCGCGTGCGCGAGCTCATTGAGACTTTGCCGTTCCATGCGATGCAGCCTTGTGATGGCTTGGTATCAGGGAGTGGCACGTATTGCTTTGGCAGGCATGGGATAGTCTACGCGATTTACCTCCCAACTGGTGGTTCCATTTCGGTGGATTTGCCAGGAGCCAACACGACCTACAATGTTTCCTGGTTCGACCCGCGCACTGGCGAAAGGCATAACGTCAATCAGGTTATGGGTGGCGCTGAGCATTCGTTCCATGCGCCAGATTCCCAGGACTGGGTGCTGATTTTGCAGAATCCGACCGGTATAGCGGAGGGCGGGCTGACGTATTTTCTGCCTTTTGTCTCAGCCAATAGCTAATAACCTGTGCAAAGGAAGAGTTTCGCTTTATTACAGAGCTGCCGCACCCGATGTTGATAGTCAGAAAACCTGCAGGCTGGACGATTGCTTGCAGGTTTTCTGACAAGCTGAATTAAGCGGTAAAATCGGGGGGTATGCATCCAAACGACATGAAAACTCACTCCTACTTTTAATCAGGATGATAGTTTGCCCTCCCCGATTATTCATACCACCGTTGGATATTTGATTTATCGGTATAGCCGGTCGAAGATGCCTGCAGTTACTCAGCAATCTCTCGGTCCGTTGCCGATCTTGCTGGTCATCACCGTTATCTTCGCCATGCTGCCGGATTTAGACGCCTTGCTCGGCGTGCTGGCGGGTGATATTGGCCGTTATCACAATAATGGTACTCACAGTCTGGTTATAGGTTTGGCAGTATCTTTAGTGTTCGCAGCCTTCCTGGGTGTCTGGAAGAAAAGTAGTTTCTTCCTCTGGTTCCTGGTGCTCTTGATCGGCTACGAGTCGCACGTCATTCTAGATTATTTTACTTACGGTGGCCGGGGGGTGATGCTATTCTGGCCATTATCGCCAGAGCGGTTCATCCCTCCATTCACGATATTTCATGGAGTGCGCTGGTCGGCAGGAGTTTATACCACGGAGCATTTGTGGACCGTGGCGACCGAGCTATTGATGGTTCTGGTGATCTCACTGGCAGTCTGGTTTTTCGAAGGGCGAAAACGGAGAAATTCTGAGCTGTCCATAACAACTCCTGCTTGGATTGACTCTTCCCAGCCCTTACCCGATGACCCGACTGGCGTCAAACGGTAACAAATTCTCAAATAATTCGTTAAACTTGCTAAGAGGAAAATAACGTGCATCCTGGCAGTGGTGGGCTGCCAGGAGCGTAATTTTGTTGTTTTTCCCCACCCATGGCATCTTTTGTTCCTCCCTATATCACGAAGCCATGCGATATTTTTATCCCGGTGTAACGATTTAAGAATCCGCCCTGGACGAGGCTATGACGGAAAAAATTGAAAAAGCGCTAGGAATTCCATGGATTCAACTCTCGCTGCTTGCTGTGATCACCCTGGTAGCGTTTGTTTTGCGTTTCTACAAACTGGGCGATTGGAGTTTTTGGTACGATGAATCCTACACAATGCGAGACGTGCGCAATATGCTGCAGTTGAGCTTGCTCGATCAGCAGGTCTCGCGTTCCTTAATATACCTGGTTGTGAATACCCTGGGGACCAGTGAGTTAAATGCCCGCCTGGTGCCGGCTCTTATCGGTGTAATCTCAATCCCCATTTTGTTCTTCCCGATCCGGCAGATGCTGGGTGCAGGAGTGGCCCTATTGTTTAGCCTGTTCCTGGCATTAAATCCGTGGCACCTGTACTGGTCGCAGAATGCCCGGTTTTACACAGCGCTGCTGCTGTTCTACACTCTGGCTTTGCTAGTTTTCTATTTTGGTATTGAAAAAGACAAGCCCTGGTATATGGTTCTGTTTCTGATTCTGTTGGGTCTGGCAGTCCAAGAGCGTTTATTTGCTGTCTTTTTAGTACCAGTGGTGGCGGCTTATTTGTTGATCCTGCGCTTTTTACCATTTGAAAAACCCGCCGGATTGCGCTGGAGAAATGTGCTTATTCTGTTGATCCCCAGCCTGTTGATCGGTCTGCTTTACAGCCTGGAATTCATCCGAGATCCACAAAAATGGCTTACAGGTTTCAGTTGGGTGAATAACAATCCTTTCTGGATTCTGTCAGGTGTGGTATTTTATGTGGGATTGCCAGTAATGTGTATGGGGGCGACGGCAGCCATCGTTATGCTGGTAAAAAAGGATCGGGCTGTCTTATTACTGTCATTGGCGGCAGTATTTCCTTTGGTAGCGCTAATGATGCTTTCGCTCTTTCAGTACACTGCTAACCGCTACGCGTTTGTTTCCTTGACCAGCTGGTTAATCCTGGCAGCCCTGGGGGTCTGGTTGCTGTTCACACAGAGCAAGGGGCTGGGCTGGGTGTTGGCGGTAGGCGCCATATTGATCCTGATCCTGGAGCCGGTCAGCGAGGCCTACTTATATTACCGCTACCAGAACGGCAATCGGGATAACTGGAAAGCCGCTTTTACTTTGGTTAACCGGCTCAAGGAGCCGGGCGATCAAATTGTCGTCACCAATACGCAATTGGGCGATTATTATACCGGTGGGCCAACTCAAAATTACTTCCGTTTTGACACCCAAAACCTGCCTACCGATGGCAGTCGGATCTGGTTTATTGAGGATAACAACCTGGGCGAGAAGACGGTGGATAAATTACGATGGGTAGAAGCCAATAGCGAATTGATCGCCAATTACGATGTTCATGTTCGGGCAAGGAATTTTAAAATGCGGGTTTACTTGCTTGACCCGGAAACACAATAGCGAGAGCGTTATCAATAAATTCTCAACCATTCGTTGATATGCATATCCTTTTCCTGACTCAGATCATCCCATACCCGCCAGACGCCGGACCGAAGGTCAAAACCTGGCATGTCTTGCGTTACCTGGCTGGACGAGGCCACCGTCTGACACTGGCATCTTTCATCCGTCCTGAGGAAGAGCAATATGTGCCGACTCTGCGTGGAATATGTCAGGCGGTGTACACTATCCCGATCAAGCGCTCACGCCTGGGAGATGTGGGGTACTTGCTGCGTAGCTATCTCTCGGGACGGCCCTTTTTGATTGAGCGGGACGATCTGGCTGAAATGCATGCAGTGGTTAAACGGATTGTTGAGACGGAGAAAGTTGATCTAATCCACTGTGACCAGTTGACCATGACCCTCTACGGATTGCCATATGCCAGTTCAGGGAAACCTGCGGGGGAATTTCCTGATAGCACTCAACCGGCGCTGATCTTTGACGCACATAATGCGGTGTGGACCATTGTTGAGCGGATGCGTGACAATGCCCTCTGGTATTTGAAGCCGGTAGCTGGTCTGGAAGCCAGACGCATAAAGCGTTATGAGGGGAAGGTATTGCGCGAGTTCGATTACACCCTGACAGTGACCGAACCGGACCGGCTGGCTTTGCAAGATGCGGTTGAGTTCTCGGCGAATGGAGTTGCCGTTCAGCATCCACATTATTGTGTGGTGCCGATCGCGGTTGATACTCACCTGTTACAGCCGGTCATCCGACAGCCTGGATCACTCAATATCATGACCATGGGTACCTTGCATTACCCGCCCAACGCCGATGGCATCCGCTGGTTTGCTCAGGATGTTTTTCCGCTTGTCCGCCAGCAGATTCCCCAGGCGACATTAACTATCGTCGGCAAGAATCCGCCGGCGGATTTCTTGCAACTCCAGGAGAGATACCCGGGAGCTATCACGATAACTGGCTACGTACCTGACCTGACTCTATATATGGAGCAGGCTGCTATCATGGTCGTGGCAGTCCGGGCGGGTGGGGGGATGCGAGTGCGCATTCTTGAAGCCTTTGCCAGGGGATTACCTGTGGTGACTACCACCATCGGCTTGGAAGGGATCGACGCCAGGCCAGGGGAGGAGGTGTTGGTTGCCGATACCCCCCAGGATTTTGCGGACAGCGTTGTGGGCTTGCTCAAAGATGAAGCCCTCCAAACGAACCTGGCGGTTAAAGGACGCCAATTGGCCGAGCAAAGGTACGACTGGCAGGTTATTTTAGGGAAAATGGATGAGATCTATCAGGCGATCGCCGAGCGGAGTAAGGGGACAGGTTGATTGAATGCCGAAGCTTCATAAACAAATCCTGATCGGAATAATGATCATTTCTGTGATCCTGCGTGTCCTGGCTGCGTTTTACTTGGGCAATAAAGTAGAAGTGTTGCCAGGGACATTTGACCAGGTTTCTTACCATAACCTGGCGCTGAGGGTGCTGGATGGGCATGGTTTTTCATTTGGCGAAAACTGGTGGCCAGTCACTGCCGCCAACGCGCCCACGGCGCACTGGAGTTTCCTCTATTCTTTTTACTTGATTGTGGTCTATAAGATCTTTGGACTAAATCCGCTGCTTGCCCGGGTCATCCAGGCGGTGATTGTGGGAATCCTGCAGCCCTATCTGGCTTTCCTGATCGGGAGAAAAGTCTTTGGCTCCGTGGTTGGGATAGCAGCCGCCTTCGTGACTGCAATCTATTCGTATTTTATCTATTATTCTGCGACTTTGATGACCGAGCCTTTCTATATTTGCGCCATCCTGGCTAGCCTGTTGGTTGCCATGCGGCTGGCGGAATCGGGAAGTGCTCCGCAGGTAGAAAGCCAGGGAAAATCTGGCCGGGTTTATCGGCTGGCGGTTGCTCTGGGACTCACCTTAGGCGCGGCGATCCTGCTGCGCCAGCTCTTTCTCTTAATTACGCCGTTCATTTTCCTGTGGGTATGGTGGGCAAACCGCAAGCGGCTTATCCTTCCGTTGATCTTAAGCGGTGTGGTGATCCTGGCTCTGATAATTCCCTTTACCATCTACAATTACCAGCGCTTCCAGCGTTTTGTGCTGCTAAACACAAATGCCGGTTACGCCTTTTTCTGGGGCAATCATCCGATCTACGGGACACATTTCGAGCCTATCCTTTCAGGAGAAAAGGGTTCCTATGGTGACTTGATCCCGGATGAGCTGCGCTCACTGGATGAGGCTGCACTCGACCAGGCCTTGCTTCGACGTGGCATCCAGTTCATTGTGGACGATCCCGCACGCTATGTCCTGTTATCGCTCAGCCGCATCCCGCCTTATTTTATATTCTGGCCATCCAGCGATTCAGGCCTAATTAGCAACCTGTCCCGGGTAACTAGTTTCGGGTTGTTCCTGCCTTTCATGGTGTATGGTTTGGTTCGCTCTATATTAGATCGAAAGAAATTTGAGTCAACTCGGCCCATAACTTTGCTATTCCTCTTCATGGGCGTATATACCTTAATCCATGTGCTCACCTGGACGTTGATCCGTTACCGCTTGCCGGTGGATGCGGTTCTTGTGATCTTCGCCGGGCTGGCCCTGGTGGATCTGGCTGGACGCGTGCCTGCGCTTCGCGGGCTGGTCGGGGCCGCGGCCAATCCTGAAAATGTGCCGCAGCAAGATCAATCCTTAAGGGAGGTTCTATCGAACGATGTGTAACACAAGCCAATCCCAATCGTTATTCTGAAAGTGGATCAGCTTCCATATCACAAGAAAGGGTATCACGATGACAGATAAAAGATTCTTCTCCTTCGTATTGCTTCCCATGTTGGCCCTGACGCTCATCCTGGGCTTGCTTGTCCTGAACAGCCCGGCAAGGGCGGCTGAAGGGGCAAATGCTCCCGTCCAGGCGGGCTTAACTGCCTGGAATCCGCTGCGCAATGCCCTGGTGGCGACGCTGGGCGTGGACGGGCTGGCGCCAGTTGGCCGTGAGCCGGCTGAGCCGGATGCTTGCACACCAGACACATCCTCGATGCTTTCATATTGGCCCCTCGATGAGACTACTGGCACGGCCTTCACAGATGTCGTGGATGGCAACCACGGCGCCTGCACTGATCCCAATTGTCCGACTCCCGCGACTGGGATCGTAGCCGGCGCTCAGAGCTTCAACTCGACTGATAAGGATGGCATCCTCATCACCGAGAATGTCTCCAACCCGTTAATCTGGGCTAACGCAGACAGTTTCAGCTTCGAGATGTGGGTCAATTTCACAGAAGTTTGTACAGACAACAAGGTGTTCTTTGGTCGTTACAGCGCAGCCCTTACCTCTGAGGCTCGCTGGTGGGTAGGCTGTACCCCCGGGGGATACCCAGCCTTCCTGCTGAAATCCGCCAATGCGCCTGCGCCAACAATAATGGCGGATGAGGTTGCCATTAATGATGGTCAGTGGCACCATGTTGTGGCAGTACGTGACGCCGCCGCCGATACGAACCGCCTGTTCGTTGATGGTGTTGAGGCCACCAGCGCCGTGCAGAGCTACACCACCGATTTCACCAGCACCGGCCCGATCACTATCGGATACTATCCTACTTCGGCGGTACAAGGCTATTGGTTTAACGGGTTGATCGACGAAGTTGCTGTGTACGACAAGGCCCTGTCAGCTACAGAGATCGAAAACCATTACAACAATGGCAACGGGCAGTCTTACTGCAGTGAGCCGCCAGTGGCAGTGGATGACAACCTGCAAACCGACGAGAATACGGACCTGGATTTCACTGCGGATGACCTTTTAGCGAACAACTCTGATCCGGATGGGAGCGAGCTGGCCATCGATTCAGTGGATGTCGCCTCGACTGAAGGCGGAACGATCACCGATAATCTCGATGGTTCATACACCTATTCACCGTTGGCAGACTTCAATGGGACGGACACTTTCACCTATACCATGTCGGCTGGGGGCGAAACCGATACGGCTACCGTGTTCGTGGAGGTGCTTCCCGTGAATGATCCGCCGGTTGCGCTGCCTCAGACCGTGATTACGGACGAAGATCTTGCCGTAGACATCACCCTGGAGGCCACCGATTTGGAAGATGACCTGCTTACCTTCAGCGTGGTCGATGAGCCGCTGCATGGCACGTTGAGCGGCACTGCCCCCGACCTCACTTATACACCGGACGCAGATTACACCGGCGCCGACAGCTTCACCTTCCAGGCCAATGATGGAATAGATGACTCTAATGTAGCCACCGTTAGCATCACCATCAACCCGGTTGCAGATGGGCCGTCCGCGCAGGACGACGTCCTGGCGACTGACGAGGATACTGCCCTGGACTTCGCGGACACTGATCTCCTGGCGAACGACAGCCATCCGGATGGAATACCGTTTGTAATCACAGCCGTGGATGCGGCCTCTGTCGAAGGCGGGACAATCGACGACCTGGGCGGGGGCAGTTACCAATACACACCGCCGGAAAATTTCAACGGGAGCGATTCTTTCACCTACACGGTGGAGGACGATGATGGCGCTAGCGATACAGCCACTGTGATTGTGACAGTGAACGCGGTGAACGATGCTCCAGTCGCTGAGGACCAGGAAGTGACCGTCGATCAAAACGGGGTGGTGGATATCACCCTGCTGGCGACCGATGTGGATGGCGACGATCTGACCTACACTGTGGTCGACAGCCCACAACATGGCGTGCTGACCGGCTCAGGGGCTGCTCTGACTTACACCCCGGACACGGATTTCTCCGGATCCGATAGCTTCACCTTCAAGGTCAACGATGGCACGGTTGACTCGAATGTCGCCACCGTGACCATTACGGTCGACGCCGGTAGGCGGGCCGACCTTGCTCTTCCTGCCTTTGGTCGGAAAACCGAACGTTTAACAAGAATGGTTTAGCGGGATTTTTGAAACCCTCTGCCCGGTCCCAAGCCGGGCAGGGGGCCATTGGTGAGCATGGCTTTGACAATCGCTTAAGGAGTCGTTATACTTGGATTATCGCCTGATGCATGGAGGGTAGATCATAACGGGCGGCGGGTTGCGAGTTGGGCATAATCCAAACGAAAAAGGGAAGCGCCATGAGTAGAAAATTACCAATATCAGTGCGGGTTGTTTTTATTTTTATATTCATCCTCTTCGGTTTCGGCCAGTGGAGCAGTCCGGCCTATTCAGCCGAACAGGTTCCGCTGGTTCCATGCACTGGTACGATCCGTATCATGCCGCTGGGTGATTCGATCACCCGGGGGAGTTCTTCAGGGGTTGATGATGTAACCCTGCAGATCTCTTACCGAAAAGCTCTGTATGACAGTCTGGTTACATCCGGATATTCAATTGATTTTGTTGGCAGCCTGACCAATGGTGAAAACGTCCCAGACTTTGACCCTAACCACGAAGGCCATGCTGGCTGGACAGATTCCCAGATTGCGCAGAATATCTACAATAATGGGGGAGGAAATTGGTTAGGCGCACTGGGAACCAACTGGCCGCACATCATCCTGCTGCATATCGGCACCAATGTACTGGACACCAGCCCGGCGGATGTCGAGACTATCCTCAACGAGATTGACGAGTATGAGCTCACCACAGGCAACCAAATCACTGTGGTCCTGGCGCGCATCATCGATATGGTGCCAAATAGTGTACCCCTACACACATTTAATAATAACGTCCAGGCTATGGCAGAAGCTCGCACCGCTGATGATATTGTCATCGTCGATATGGAGGATGGCGCCGGTCTTACCTACGCACTTCAACCGACGGGAGATTTCTTCGATGGCCTGCACCCGGTCGCCTCGGGTTACACCAAGATGGCAGCGGAGTGGAAATCTGCCCTGGATCAGGTATTCCTGGATTGCAACTCTCAGCCAGAAATCACCAATCCTGGTAATCAGACCAACGCGGAAGGAAGTAGCCCTTCACTCCAAATCGTAGCCAGCGATCAAGATACTGACCAGACCCTGACCTATAGTGCACAAAACCTACCCCCTGACCTGACTATCAATTCATCGACCGGCGAGATCAGCGGGACCATCAACTATGAAGCAGCCACCAGTACCCCTTATCAGGTTACTGTCAAGGTAGAGGATGATGGTGTACCATCAAGATTTGCTGAAGCGACATTTGATTGGGCGGTAACAAACACCAACCGGCCGCCGAACGCCTCTGATGATAATCTATCCACCAGCGAAGACACGAATTTGGATTTCACTGCCGACAGCCTTTTAGTGAACGATACTGATGATGATACTGGAACCATTCTCACCCTTATAGATATCGACACTGCCTCTCTCGCAGGCGGCACGATCACCGATCTGGGTAGTGGCAACTATCGCTATTCGCCGCCGGACAACTTTTCTGGGTCCGACAGCTTCACATACACCATTTCGGATGGGGAGGCGACCGATTCCGCTACGGTGACTATCGATGTCGCCAATGTCAATGATGAGCCAGTGGCCAAAGGACAGGCGCTAACAACCGATGAAGATATCCCCTTGTCGGTCACATTGATCGGGGAAGATCCGGATACAACAGACATATTGTCGTATTCGATTGTCGACCAGCCCGAAAATGGGACTTTAAGTGGTGATGCGCCGGATCTCACCTACACGCCAGACCAGAACTACTTTGGCGTGGACACCTTCACCTTCAAAGTCAATGATGGGACAGTTGATTCCAATCAAGCCATTGTCAAAATCACGGTAAATCCCGTCAACGACCTGGAGGTGACCAACCCTGGTAATCAGAATAGCCAGGAAGGCGATTCAGTCTCATTGCGCATCGATGTTTTAGATGCAGAAGGCGATACTCTGAATTTCACGATGAGTGGGGCGCCACCTGACCTTTCGATTGACGGAAATACCGGGCGCATCTCAGGGAAGGTAAGCTTGAGTGCTGCGCAAGGTAGCCCTTATCAGGTAACCGTGACGGTCAGCGATGGGATTGACAGTATTCCGGTGGTTTTTTCCTGGACAATCGGCGATTTGCCGTTCCTATACCTGCCAATGGTCACCAGGTAGTGAGCCGTTAGACACTTGCGATGAATATTCTTTTTATTGTTCCATATGTTCCTAACCAGATCCGGGTGCGCCCGTACAACCTGATCCGTTTCCTGGCGAGACGCGGCCACCGCGTGACTCTGGCGACATTATGGACCGATGAGCAGGAGAAGCAGGGGTTGGAAGAGCTCCGGCGGGACTGCCAGGCTGTTTATGCTCTACCCATGCCCGCTTGGCGCTCGATGTGGAACTGTGTGGCGGCGTTACCGTCGGGCAGGCCGTTGCAGGCAGCCTATTCGTGGAATACGGAACTGGCTCACCATGCGAGTCAACTGGCGGTAGGGGGAAATGGGAAAGGCACGTTTGATGTGATCCATGTTGAGCACCTGCGCGGGGTGCAGTATGGGCTGTATCTAAAAAGCCAGCTGGCGGATGCCGGTCGTTCTATGCCGGTAGTTTGGGATAGTGTGGATTCGATCAGCCTGTTGTTCCGGCAAGCTATGGTTGAGAGCAAGAGCTTTTTCAGCCGTAGCTTGACCCGTTTCGAATTGGGCCGCACGGAACGCTATGAAGGATGGCTGCTGGATCGTTTCGATCAGGTGTTGGTGACCTCACCGGCTGATCGAAAAGCTTTGACTGAGCTTGCGCCAACAGTTGGGCAGTTGCCCAGGGTGACTGTTCTGAGAAATGGCGTTGACCTGGGTTATTTCACACCTGGTGACAAGGCCTCCAGGGAGCAGGCATCGATCGTGATTAGCGGTAAGATGAGTTACCATGCCAATGTTGCCATGGCGTTGAACTTTATACAGCAGATTATGCCGTTGGTCTGGAAGGAGCGCCCGGAGGTAAAAGTTTCTATTGTAGGCAAGGATCCTGCACCTCAAGTACAGGCCTTGGGAGCAGATTCTCGTGTGGCAGTCACGGGAACAGTGAGCGATATCCGGCCCTACCTGTGCAGTGCATCGCTTGCAGCCGCGCCGATTGCCTATGGTGCGGGAATCCAGAACAAAGTATTGGAAGCGATGGCTTGTGGAACACCGGTAGTTGCTTCAAGTCAGGCTATCTCCGCGTTGGAGATCGCCCCTGGACAGGAAGTCTACGTGGCGGATACACCGGTCGAGTTTGCTAGTGCGATTCTGAGATTATTGAACGATGCTCCCCTGCGGGAGAGATTGGGCAACGCTGGTCGGTCTTATGTCGAAAGGAACCACGATTGGTACGGCGTGGCGGGTCAACTAGAGTTGGTTTATGATCAAGCAATTCAAGGAAAACGGCTGGCCGAGAAAGCACATTAATCGCCTCTTGATTCGGCCAATCGGAGTTTGGATGTTAGAAAAGGAACGAATACTATGGAATTAAAAAGGTATCTTCTACCGTTAAGACGCTGGTGGTGGTTGCTCCTGGCAGCTACACTGGTGGCGGGACTGTCCAGTTTCTTGGCGACATTGCGTCAGGCGCCGATTTACCAGGCGCTTACCACTTTGATGGTTGGGCAGGTCTTCACGGATCCAAATCCGTCCACCAATGAGTTCAACCTTAGCCAGCAATTGGCAGCTAACTACGCAGAGATTGCCAATCGGGAACCGATGCGTGAAGCCACCATGCAAGCGCTTGGATTGGATTTTTTGCCAGATTATCAGGCGACTGCCCAGGAAGAGGGCCAGTTTATTGAGATTGTTGTGACGGATACGATCCCGGAGCGGGCGCAGGCTGTCGCAAATGAACTGGCCAAGCAGCTTGTTTTACGCACCCCTACCGGAGGTGGGTCGCTCGAGCTAAACCGGCAAGAATTTATCACCAAGCAGTTAGACAAGCTGCAGATCCAGATTGATGAGACTGAAGCGGAGATCGTGCGACTTCAAGAGGAACTGGGCGGAATGGACAGCGCGCGGCAGATTGCGGATACCCAAGCCCAGATCACGGCTTTAGAAATGAAGCAGTCTGACTTGCAGACAAATTACGCCGATCTGCTGGCGAACACGCAGAGCGGCGCGCTTAACACCATCTCGGTCATCGAGACAGCTTCGAAGCCCTCCCGGCCAATCGGACCGAATAAGGCCTTGACCATTTTACTGGCGGCCGCCATCGGCTTTTCGCTGGCTGCAGCCGCCGCGTACATCCTGGATTACTTGGATGATACGGTCAAAAGCGCCGATGAAGTCGAAAATTTAACCCATGCCTCGATCATTGGGTATATTGGTGAATTGGATGGCGACAACGTGGGTCGGCTATATGTGTCAGAAAGCCCCCGGCACCCTGTGGTGGAGGCTTATCGATCGTTGCGGACAAACCTCGAGTTTGCTGGGGTTGACAAACCCCTGAAGACACTGCTCGTTTCCAGTGCTGACACCGAAGATGGGAAGACGTCAGTTGCGGCCAACCTGGCTGTAGTAATGGCGCAGGCGGAAAACAAAGTGCTCCTGGTGGACAGCGATCTACGGAAACCAAATGTACATAATTTTTTTGGTATGTCGAACGAATATGGGTTGAGTGACGTATTCCGCGGCCGGTTGAGTATTGAAGACGCCACCAAGGAATGGAGTGGGGGTAAGGTATCGGTGATCACGGCTGGCGCACCGCCGCCAAACCCGGCTGAGTTGTTAGGCTCCAAGAAAATGGTTCAAATCCTTGAGTACCTCGAAAGCCAGGCAGATGTAGTGATTATCGATGGTCCGCCTTTTCTTGTGGCGGATGCAGCGGTCTTATCTTCCAAGGTGGATGGCGTGTTACTGGTCATCCGGGCAAACTACACTCACCAGCCTGCGATCAAAGCTATGATGGAACAGATTACCCGATCTGGGGCGCGGGTTGTGGGCGTTGCTCTCAATCGCATCCCCAGGAAGAGCGCTGGATATAATACTGGGAACTACTATTCTTCCTATTACTCGACGGGCTCTGGCGATCAGAAAGATGCAGGCCAGACTTCTCTGTTCCGGCGGATATTCCCCCCTGGCAAGGATAAGACAAAAGAGGAATATCCTCCGAAAGCAAAGCACGCCACACTGGCTGAGACAGATGGCACCAGCGGTGAAGGCGATTGACCAAATACTAGCGCGTCCAAATATTGGTGAGAAGATGAACTGCTCATCCTGAAGCACGTTTTATCCAGAGCATTACTGGAGATGAATAGAGCAGTCCCATTCAACAGGCAGATCAGAGTAGCAGGATTGCAGTTGCAACCCAAACCAAATCTTTCGATCAAAACAGGAAACGGAACTGGTGATGATATTAACTTGTCGATCCACGCAAAGACTGTTTTTGAGTTGCTATATGGTTTGAATCAGGAGGCTACCCAGGCAAGGAGCCGGGATCAATTTCTCATACGAGTCCTGGAAATCAGCATTCAGATTCTACAGGCTAACAGTGGTAGTTTAGTTTTATTTGATGATAAGGGGAACGCTTGCGAGGCCACTCTGGCCTATAAGGACGAGGTGCGGATCTGCCCGGTGGAGCATATGGTCGATATACTTCAGCGCGGGCTGGCAGGATGGGTATTTCAACATCGCCGACCAGTTCTGGTTGGGAATACCCGTGCTGACAAGCGCTGGTTACGCCGCGCCTGGGAAGAGAACACTACCTCACGTTCGGCAATCAGCGCCCCGCTGATGGATGGAGAGGATGTGTTGGGGGTTCTCACCCTGGTGCATTCTGAACCGGAGCGGTTTGGAGAGAAAGATCTGAGCCTCCTTAGTTCAATTGCGGTCCAAATATCTTTCCAAAGTGGCAAAATTCTTAGTCGGTTGGATGAAATTAACGACAGATGACCGGAGTATAATGGTTACTAGATTTTGTGATAACTTCTCATTAAGAACAAAGAACCCCGTGTAAGCGGGGTTCCTGGTTTAACCTTGTTTTTTTACTTGGTTGCTGTCTTGACTTTGTGCTCGAGGGTTCGTGAGAGAATCTGCTCCATCTCGTCGCCTGGGCCACTGGGCTTGCGTTTGCTGCGGATTTCTTCCTTTTGATCCAACTTATTGCGTTCCATAGCTTCTCGCAAGGCCATTTCCATAGCGGTCGGAACGGCTTCTTCTTTTTCCTCGGGCTCCTGTGATTCGGGGGCGGCTTTTTCCCTGCCCTTAGTAGGAGCAGCCGGCTTGGGGGCTTTTACTGGCTTTTCTTCCAGGGCCTTCATGCTGAGCTTGATCTGCTTCTTACGGCGGTTGACGCCCAGCACCTTGGTTTCGACCTCTTCGCCTTCCTTAATGACATCATTAGGATCACGAATATAGTCATGGGTAATTTCGCTGACGTGCACAAGCCCGGGTCGCTCGGCGCCGATGTCGACGAACACGCCCCATTTCTCGATTCGCACAACTTTTCCCGTGACTACCAGGTCTTTCTCAATATCACGCCATTCCAAAGCCAACGGCTCAATCATAGTCAGCTCGATGCGGCCTTTCTTTGGTTCGACCCGTCGAACCCATACTTCGACTGTTTGACCCACCTGCACCACATCCTCGACGCGGTTGACCGGTTCTTTCTTGAGCTGCGAGATATGCACAACTCCCGGGGTATCCAGGCCGATATTGACTACCGCGCCTGCCAGGGTGGTTTTTACTACCGATCCGGTAAAGTGCATTTTTCGCTGCACATCGCCAATCCCAGAGATTTGCGCGCTTTCAGTGGATGCTAAGGTTTCTTCTTCCATAGCACACTCTCCAATTCAAATTTGATCATACCTTCGCAGTTGGCATGAAAGGGGATCTACCCGGTATCACTCAATCCTGCAAAAGTATTCATTCTTCATAACGCCTGAATTGGCGAATAGAATTCAATAAAAGCGGTTAGGAGTTTAGAACTACCCGCAAAATTGAATTATACAATGCGCGCCGTGATAAGTCAAAGCCCTCTCATTAGAATTAGATGAGTTGGCGCAGGCTGAGGGCTTGGAGAACTTCGATGAGCGTCTGGCGCCAATTTGGCAAGGAGTGATACGGCATCCACAGCCCGGTTTTACCGATGCGCATTTGTGAGTTAAGCAGAGGTAGGTCGGCTGGTGGCGCACCGTCCCGAAAGCGGAGGACAATCTGATCGCTTTCCACACTAACTGAGGAGATGTTGCCTTGTTCTGCGTAAAGTTTGACTTTCATCTGGTAGAGCAGGTTGCGCACTGCCTCAGGTGGTACGCCGAAGCGGTCGGTGAACTCATCGAAGAGTGCGTCGACCTCGGCAATGCTGTGCGAATCGGCGATGCGGCGATAAAGACGCAGGCGCATGTTCTTATCAGCGATGTAATCGGGTGGCAGGTTGACGTTGAGGGGTAGATCTACGCTGACAAGCGGGCGGGTAAGGTCAAAGGCGGTCAAAGCTGTTGCGGTTGGTGCACCTTGTTCCTGACGCAATCGGGCAACCGTTTCGGAGAGTAAATGGGTATACAGGTGAAAACCTACCGCGGCAATGTGCCCGTGCTGGCGGGTACCTAAGATATCACCCGTGCCGCGGATCTCCAGGTCGCGCATTGCGATCGAGAAGCCCGCGCCAAGTTGGGTGTTCTCGGCAATGGTCTCCAGGCGCTGGCGGCCTTCCAGGGTGGGGTTTTTGCGCGGGTGCTTGAAAAAATATGCGTAAGCCCGCTGCGCTCCGCGCCCGACCCGACCGCGCAATTGGTATAGCTGCGACAGACCGAAGGCATCTGCCCGATCGACAATCAAGGTGTTGGCGTTGGGGATATCCAGGCCAGACTCGATGATCGAGGTGCTCAGCAGGATATCGACTTCACCAGCCGTAAACTGCTCCATGCGGATGGAGAGCTGGCTTTCATCCATCTGTCCATGAGCAACTGCAATGCGTGCCTCTGGCACCAGCTTCTCAAGATGAACGCGCATTGCCCCGATGGTCTGAACCCGGTTGTGCACGAAGAAGACTTGCCCGCCGCGCTCCAGTTCGCGCAGGATGGCTTGGCGCACCAGACGTGGGGAATAGGGTCCGACGTGGGTGATCACCGGAAGGCGTTCTTCGGGGGGCGTGTTGATCGTGGAGATATCCCGCACACCGGTCAAAGCCATGTAGAGGGTGCGCGGGATGGGGGTGGCGGTTAGGGTGAGCACATCTACTTCAGTGCGCATCTTTTTTAGAAATTCTTTATGGGTAACGCCGAAGCGCTGTTCTTCGTCGATTATCAGTAGTCCCAGGTTTTCGAAGACGATATCATCCTGGATCAATCGATGGGTGCCGATGATGATGTCCACTGCGCCGACTGCCAGGCGGAGCAGAATGTCGCGTTGCTGCTGGGGGGTGCGGAACCGGGAAAGCATCTCTACTTCCACGGGAAAAGCCGCCAGACGCTCACGGAAAGTGTTGAAGTGTTGTTGGGCGAGTACGGTAGTGGGTACGAGCAGGGCTACCTGCCTGCCGTCCATCACAGCTTTAAAAGCCGCGCGCAAGGCCACTTCAGTCTTGCCATAACCGACATCCCCGCAGATCAGGCGGTCCATCGGGCGCGGTCGCTCCATATCTGCCTTCACTTCAGAGAGCACTCGCAATTGATCATCAGTTTCAACGTAAGGAAAGCTGGCTTCCAATTCCTGCTGCCAGGGGGTATCCGGGCTGAATGTGTTGCCAGCCACCACCTGGCGTTGGGCGTACAGGTTGAGCAGGTCTTCGGCGACTTCCTCAACGGCTTCCTTGACTCGGGTCTTGGTGTTGCGCCATTCAATTCCGCCCAGGCGACTGGGGACTGGCGCGCGGCTGTCTGGACCGACATAGCGAGTCAGGCGGTCGGCCTGGTGGACAGGCACAAAGAGCTGGTCGCCTTCGGCATATTCAACAGCCAGATACTCACGCTCAACGCTTTCCACGCTGCGGTTGACCAGCCCCAGGAAACGGCCAATGCCGTGATCGACATGGACGACCCAGTCGCCGACCTGCAGATCTGCATAGGCGGTTTCAGGTGCCTCGGCGCTGGCGCGCGCACGCTGGCGCGGCTCGGGTCGCCGCCAGCCGAAGATCTCGCCATCTGTGAGCAGGTGCAACACCGGGCCGCTGGGAGGCGTGAATATCCAGCCTTCGGTCAGGCTGCCTTCAATGAAGGTAGGAGCCTGGTTGGCAGCAAGTTCAGACCACAACTCATTGAGGCGGGCGGCCTGGCGCGAGACGACCACCAGCTCATCGCCAGTTGCAGTACGGTCCGCAAGGTGATCCAGCAGAGGCTTGAGTCGCCCGCCGAAGCGTGTCTCTGATGAGAAACGCTGAGCCAGGTAGGAGTTCTGCGGCGCACTGGAAGGCCCCAGTTCGATCAGGGAATGATCGCTGAGTGCGTCTTCGATCTCGGTCCAGGTCAGGTAGGGAATGGGGAAGTCTTCGCGTAGCTGGCCTTCTTCGACCAGGTCGGCACGCAAACCGACCGACTGTTCCTCGACTTCCAGGGCGGCATTTTGCAGGTCCTCCCAGTTGTCAACCAGCACCAAGGTCTGGCGAGGCAAATAATCCAGCAAGTTAGCTGGGGAGGGGTGCAGAAGCGGGATATGGAACTCGCTGTAAGTGAAAGAACCGCCAGCCTCATCCCGTGTCTCTATCTGAAAAACGTCATTTGCTCCTGTGGCAGTCGTTACATCCAATTTGATCAAGAACTCGCGTGCTGGGGAGATAAGCGCCTCGGTAAGTGGCTGTAGCGAGCGCTGGCTGGCCGGGTCGAAGCGGCGCAAGCTATCGATCTCATCACCGAAGAAATCGAGTCGTACCGGACCGGGTTCAGCTGGCGGCCACAAGTCGAAAATGCCGCCGCGTCGGGCGAAAATCCCAGGTGCAATAACAGTCGTGTGGGATTCATAGCCCATGCCGACCAGACTGCGCGCCAGTGCTTCGGGGGACAGGTTCTGTTTGGGTTTGAGGATGCGCACCGCTTTGAGAAAATCACGGCGCGGCAGGCTGCGCGCCATCACCGCGCGGATCGGGGCAATCACCAGCGGCGCGGTTGCTGGCTGCACCGAGCCGGGGATATGGTGAGTGGCAAAGGTTGTTAATACCACCAGCCGGTCGCGGCGGGTGGTATCGCCCCAGGCGGCCTCCTCGTAGAACAGCGGATTTGGCTCCGGAAAGAACAGACGCGACGCCTCCGGAGCCAGCAAGGCAAGCTCATCTGCCAGGGTCAGGGCGCGGTCAGTGCGGTCGGTAAGAAGCAGGATGGGGACTGACAGCTCAGCAGATAGCGCCGCGACCACCGGTAACCGCGCAGACCGGCGCAAGCCCAGGCTGCGCACACGGGGAAAGGCATCGGCTCCCCGTTCCGGTTGGGTGGTGGATAGCAGTTCAGCGCGCAAGGTGCTAGCCAGATCTTGGCTGCTATATTGAATGGGTTTTAGGATTTTCTCAAGACTCATTGATGGCTTTCCTGAGTTGATTACACCAAGACGCTAAGAATATAAGGGCAATATATTTACTGGTCTGCATCGACCACGGCGTTGTAGCGATTTATGGCTGTGACCAGGTCCTCAGTGACAAAAGTAAGGATGGCATCAACGGCACGTTCCAGGGTCAAGCTGAGTAGATCCTGATCGCCGGGGTGAAATTCCTGCAGGACATAGCTGGCGGCGTCCATGCGACCAGGAGGCCGTCCGATTCCGAGGCGCAGGCGGGGAAACTCTTGGCTGCCCAGGCGTTCAATGATCGACTGCATGCCTTTTTGACCGGCCGAGCCGCCGCTGGGGCGCAGGCGCAACGTTCCCAGAGGCAGGTCGACATCATCGTAAGCGACCAGCATGTTTTCTTGCGGGACCTTATAAAAGCGCGCCAGGGAGCTGACTGCCTGTCCCGACAGATTCATGTAAGTTTGAGGCTTAACCAGCACCAGGCGGTTGGATTGGTAGGTAGCTTTGGCCACAAGGGCGCGCGACTCCACCCGTGTGAAAGACACATCCAGGCGATCCGCAAGGTGGTCCAGGCACATAAAACCGATATTATGCCGGGTGAGGCGATATTCCCGTCCTGGGTTGCCCAATCCGACAATCAGAAAGACCGGTGTGCCGGGAGAGAGCACCTGATCGGTCTCTCTTCCAGAATGAATGAAAACCTGGCGCAGGCGGTCAATCATCGGTCTCTCCTCCGATGCAGCAAGGCGCGCAATCCCAGGTAGACTCCGCCGACAGCAAAAGCCAGTCCGACAATCAGGACACCCTTCCCCATACTGGTGGTGATCTCATTTCCGCTGATGATGGCTGCATTGGTGGGCAAGGGGGTAGGGGTCACGGGAGGCGCGGTCGGGGTCATAGTCGTTGTGGATGTAGATGTTGGGACGGGGGTGTCGCCAGGCTGGGCAGTGGCGGTGGGGGCGGGGGTATCGGTTTCAATGGGGGAATAGTTGCGTATGCGCAGCCCGGGGATCAGGATTTCAATCGGTTCGCGCCCGCCATCCCGATATATCACCACACGCAGTTCGTACACTCCGTCAGTCAGGGTAGTGGTGTCCCAATCGGTGAGCAGGCCTTCATCGACCGGATCATCAAAAGTTTTGATCAAGAACCAGGTCTGTCGTGGGTCGTCCTGGTAAGTAAAGCTCATCTCAGCGCTCTGGAAGCCGGGCAGTCGGGTGCGTCCACTGATCGGCACACTGCCTTGCAGGGCTTGCCCAGCGAGGGGCGCGTCTAGATAGACACGCGGACCTTCCGCGGTGGGGGTGCTCTCCTGGGCCTGGGTGCGCAGGGTTGGGATAGACAGCACCAGGATCATGAACAAGGAAATTACCTGAACCATGGCAATCTCTTATTTTAATATAGGGGGTTTGTTTTGGTCAACCTGCGGAAGTTTTTTGATCCACATAGGGCCTGAAACGAGGAAACAGCCTTAGAAGAGCAAAGAAATAGGGATCACTTCCTTGTACGATACTGTCCACCTGGCTAAATGTTGCGAAACTGTTAGGAAATCCCTGATCCATACTATTGTATAATTTATTTGGGAAGAAAGGCACAATGCGCCAGGGCTGTTTTTTTCTTTTCGCTGGAGCGAACATGGGTGGGAATGATTACTTTAAAAAAGTGATCTAGGAAATTATTAATCCAAATGTATCCAATCCAAAATTTCTTCGTTGCAGACCAGGAGGTCTTGCCATGAAACAACGTAATTTGCTGATGACATCTGTCTTGATCGTTGTTCTGATCTTGTCCTCGGTTCTTGGGACAACTCCTGCATTGGCACAACCTTCGCCCCCAACCTTGATCTCGCCCGCCGATGGAGGCACGGCAATCTTACCTACTTTTCAATGGGGAGAAGTCACCGAGGCGGAAAAATACGAAATCCAGGTAGCCAGCGATAGCGCCTTCACAAATGAGCTTTGGCTGCAAGAAACGGAAGATGAAACCATCACCCCGATCAACACACTGCCAAACGGTCCACTCTATTGGCGGGTGCGCTCGCTGGATGCCGGTGGTGCGGGCGACTGGAGCGCTGCGTGGACCTTCACTAAGAAAATCCCCGCCCCTGGCCTGAGCTCGCCAGTGGACGGTGGTACATTCACCACGCCGACTTTTAAGTGGAATGCTGCCAATGGCGCAACCTATTACCAGATCCAGGTGGCGACAAATGACACCTTTACCCCATTGCTTTGGGAGCAAACCTCGTATGATCTAAGTCTCACGCCGATCAGTCCTCTTCCAAATGGGCTATTGTACTGGCGGGTTAGAGGAGCCGATGCCGACGGACGCAAGGGGAATTTCAGCCCGAAGCGAAGTGTGACGAAATATATCCCGGCGCCTAATCTGGTCAGCCCGCTGGATGGAGCCAGCTTTGTTGTGACACCTACTCTAAAATGGGAGAAGGCGATTGATGCCACCTACTATCATATTGAGGTGGCGGATAATGATACTTTCACCCCGCTCTTATGGGAAGAAGATACCTACAATCTCTCGCTCACCCCGATCAGCACCCTACCAAATGGACTGTTCTACTGGCGCGTGACCGGCGTGGACGCCGATGGCAACCTGGGAGATATCAGCGCGGTATGGAGTTTCACAAAGCACATCCCAAAGCCGACCCTCTCCAGTCCGGTTGCTGGAGCGACCAATGTCCGGCTGCCAACCTTTAAATGGAAAGCAGTGAGCGGCGCGTCATATTATCATATCCAGGTTGCGACAGATAATGCCTTCACCGACATTGTGTGGGAAGCAGATGCCTATAATTTGAACATTACGCCAATCGTTCTGCTCCCGACAGGAGTACTTTATTGGCGGGTGTCTGGCGTGGACACAGACGGCAATCCCGGGACAAATAGCGCAACC
Source organism: uncultured Chloroflexia bacterium (assembly GCA_963706905.1). Lineage (GTDB taxonomy): Bacteria > Chloroflexota > Anaerolineae > Anaerolineales > UBA4823 > CAVPNY01. The sequence goes on from CAVPNY010000011.1 coordinate 176,273, forward strand.
CGCAGCTTTACATCGGCTGCTCCCCCAAACTGTACCAATACATCGTTAAATCTAACGACTCCAGCCAATGGCTCAACCCTGACAGGTGATCCAAACCTAAAGTGGGCATGCCGGCAGGATGCCACGCGCTACCGGGTGTTGATTTATAAGAGTGGCTCGCTATACAGCTCTCTCTACACCGAATATACTGCGTACACTCCCTATAACTCCACTAGCTCCTCGACCGATAAGCCAACCTTACCGAATGGGTCGTACACCTGGAAGGTGGAAGCTTACCAGGGGAGTACAAAGATCGATACTAGCTCGTCGTGGTCGTTTACAAAATCGGCTACCTTTAGCCTGCTTGGGCCAGCAAATACGTCCACGCAAGTCAATGACCCGCTCTTTAGTTGGGGATCGCTGCGAGGGGCATCGCGCTATAAAGTATTGATTTACCAGGATAGTACGCTTTACGACTATCTCTATATTGATTACCCATCCTATACACCCTATAACTCAGGCGCCTCCTCAACGGATAAATACACGCTACCGAACGACACCTACACATGGAAGGTAGAAGCATATCAGGGTTCCACCTTGCTCGTAACCAGCGCATCCTGGAGTTTCACCAAGGCCGCCAGCCTGAACTTGACCAGCCCGGCAGATGGGACTGTCCATACCGTTGATCCGACCCTCACATGGGGCGCGGTACGCGGCGCAGCGCGTTACCGAGTGCTCATCTACAAAGATAGCAGCGTTTACGCTTCTGTTTATACCAATTACGCCAGCTATGTTCTGTATAACGATCCAGGTTCATCAATCGATAAGGAGACTTTACCCGATAATGAATACACCTGGAAGATCGAAGCTTACGCCCCTGATAACAAATTGATCACCACCAGCGCGGCCAGGACCTTCACCAAGGCGGCAGTGTTGACCTTGCTCAGCCCGGCAGACGGTGCTACTCTGCTGGATGATCCAACGTTGGAATGGGCAAAGATGACTGGTGCTCACCACTACAAGGTGTTGATCTATCAGGATGGCGTTCTCTATTCATATGTCAATACGGACTACACCGTCTACACACCTTACAATGATTCGGCTTCATCGACTGACGAACAAAGCCTGGATAACGGTTCTTACACCTGGAAAATTGAGGTGTATGGAACGGGAACAACCCTTTTAACCACCAGCCCGATCTGGTCGTTTACCGTTGATGACAGTCCATAATCAGGTGTATTCTTATAGAAAAATAAGCTTTACTTGCAATCTCTAATTACTGTACAATTTGATGCAGCGAGCTAAACTCCTGAATCTACAGTCATGAATAGGGTTCTATAACTGGTCAGGCTAGTGGAGAGATTATCCTCTAGTCTGACCGATTTCATCCTAGAGATGAACCAGAGTAGTTTTATAGTAGACTTGGTAATTGAATAATATGGACCACATGGCTCCCCTGCTCATTCATGCCCATTATGCGCTGGATAGTGAAGATTTGCCTTTCTGGTTGAACATAGCGCAACTTACCGGTGATCCGATCCTGGAATTGGGTTGCGGGACGGGACGAGTGTTGCTCTGGCTGGCGCAAGCTGGTTACACGCTGGTTGGACTGGACCATGACCGGGCGATGCTGGTTTTCTTGCAGGGGAAGCTCTCGGTGGCGATAAATGATTGTATCCAGCTGGTGCAGGCGGATCTGGCTGCCTTTCATTTTGGCTGTCGCTTCCCACTGATTTTACTGCCTTGCAACACGCTCAGTACTATTACGGGGGCGGCACGGGAGAGTCTGTTTGCATGTGTGGCGGAGCATTTATTTCCGGGTGGGATGTTCGCAGCCAGCATCCCTAACCCTCTGTGGCTGGCGAGTTTACCGGCGCAAGGGGATGAAGAAGTAGAGGAGACCCTGATCCATCCGGAAAGCGGCAATCCGCTGCAGGTGAGTAGTTCCTGGGAGCGTCTGGCCGGGTTGTTCCGGTTGCGTTGGCATTATGATCACTTGCTGCCGGATGGGCAGGTGGAGCGCATGACGATGGAGACGATCCACGACCTGGCACCGCTGGAGCATTACCGGGCTTGGCTGGAGGACGCTGGACTGGCTCTTGATGCGGTATATGGTGATTTTGACCGGTCAGCATATTCAGCCGAGTCGCCTAATTTAATACTGTTGGTCAGGAGACCTGGGTGATACCAGATATTTAACGTGAAGAACGAAGGACTTTCTAGAAAAGTTCTTATATAACGCATATATTGTGTTTTCGTTCTTCTGATATTCGGACGATAAAATACTCCTTGTAAATCCAAGAAATCAAAATTATCCAAGGAGTAAAAAATGATGACCCTGTATGTTTCCCCTTACCGTCGAGTTGCCCGCATGCGAGAAGCTATGGATCGAATGATGGAAGAGAATTTTCCTGCAGCGGAAGTAAATGAGCGTGAGATGGTTTTAGCGGTGGATGTGAAGTCCGATGACGAGGCCTATTTGATCTCCGCCCTGGTGCCTGGCGTTGAAGCTGAGGAGATAAATGTTGAAATTTTGAACAACACGGTGACGATCCGCGGCGAGTTCAAAGCCGAGCAGAGCGAAGATGATACATACCTACTGTGCGAGCTACCCTCTGGTCGCTTCAGCCGAGTAGTTACTCTGCCAGTGGCGCTTGACCCGACAAAGGCAGAGGCAAACCTCCGAAATGGACTTTTCACTCTGCGTGTGCCAAAAGCGGAAGCGCATCGCCCTAAGCTGATCAAGATCAACACGAACTAAATTTGAGCGAATATAAACAAAAAAAGGGAAGGTTCAATGCCTTCCCTTTTTTGGTTAAAGACAATCAGAGATCGCTGATAATCTCCAATGTCTCGATAAGCGGTCTCAATAACGCAGCAAAGCGCCGATGTTACTGAAGTCGCTCAATTCAGCGATGCTGTGGAGCACTTCCACCTCGCCGCCGTCCTGCATCACCCGGCGGACAGCCATCTCAACTGCGTCGGGGATCTGCTCGAATGGCTTGTTGCAGAAGGGGCATTCCGCGATCTGCTCAGAGGTCAGGTAACCACAGCCGGTGCAGCGGTAACCGGGGGCGCGGTATCCTTCCCGGATCAGCAGGGTTTGGACGCGCCCTGCGTGCATGGCATTGAGCGTGTCTTCCAGGTCGATAACCCCACCGCGTCCTTTGGCGGCGCCGGTTACGACGGCGTCCATCAATTGGGCTTCACGCTCAATCTCAGCCTGCTGACCGATCTCCAGTGCACGATTCATCACTTCAGCGTGGCTGGCGGTCATGCTCATCGGGAAGTTGCCAACCACCAGGCTCTGCCAGGCTTTGGGAAGGTAATTCTTGAATGGGACGACATTCTCGTCAGTTCCCCCGACCAGCACCCGGCGGACGTTGTTCTCCGCAAAAAAGCGGGCGGCGAAATCTGCAGCTTCCTTTAGATTGCGCTCAGTGACCTCTTCCATATAGTTGGTTTGCCCGGCGGTGCCGCCGCGTCTGCCTGGAGCAGCCGAGGCTCCACCGCGTTTGGTGTGGCGGACACTCTCGCCAACCCGGCCTTCTTTCTCACGGAGTTCACCAAGGTGAAAGTAGAATAGGCGGGCGCTCTGCTTGTCGACCAAGGCGACTCCATAACCGCCAAATGAATCAAGCAAGTCTGCCAAGGGTTTGACATGCGGGTGATCGCTGATGCGCAGCCGGTCTCTCAATGGAACAGCAAATGTGTAAGCTCTGAGAAAATCCTCAGGCTGGCAGGAGAATACAGCCACGCTGCGACCGGACCAGTCGAACTCGTGGCTGAAATAGCGCTCGACAGCAGCAGCATCGTCTTTGAGGTCGAGGTCCTTAAGCATGCTGCGCAGGCGCAGTCGGTAAAAGTCTGCGCTGCCTTGAGCTGGATCGGTGTTCAGGTAAACGCTCAGCACAGGATGCTGAGCCTTGTAGTTCAGCAACTCCCGCAGATCACGTTCAGTAAACATAATCCTCTCCTTATTCGTTTTAGATGGTTGGGTTCCCGTCCTCGGCAGCGCAACCTGAGCTGAGTGTGACGAAGAGACGCTGCCGAGAGCGGTTCGTGGGGCTTACGAAATGAGTGAAATTTTTGTTAAGGTCGTTGGTCCAAAGTCAGCTCCAGGTCCAATTTTTGTTCATCGCGTAGGATGGTCAGGATGACCTTGTCTCCTGGATTTTTGTTATTGATCAGGTAAGCCAACAAGTCGCCAAAAGTGTGCACCGGCTGGCTGTCGATAGCAATGATCAGATCGCCGCCAGAGTTGAGCAGGGGAAAATCAGTGGCGACTGTACCGGCGCGCAGCCCAGCCCGCTCAGCAGGGCCGTTTTCCGTAACCGAAGTAACGTAAGCGCCCGTCGACTGGGGCAAATCGAGCGCTTCCATTTCCAGCAGGCTGATGTCCGGAAGGCTGGAAATCCCGATGTAGGGATAGTGATACTCGCCATCTGCAATCAAGACTGGCACAACGCGCTTAACAATGTTGATGGCAATAGCGAAACCGATGCCAGAGTTGAGCGGCTCTTCCTCAGTGGTGAAATTGAATGTACGGATAGCCCGGTTGACGCCAACCACCTCTCCGCGTAAGTTGAGTAACGGGCCGCCGGAGTTGCCTGGGTTGATGGCTGTGTCGGTTTGGATGATGTCCCCGGCGGTGAATGTACTCCCGCCGGGGGCATCGCGCATCGAATCCAGCGTGCGCCCCAGAGCGGAGATGATCCCGGTAGTCATTGTGCCGTTAAGGCCAAAGGGATTGCCAATGGCAATCACAGTCTGCCCAACTTTCAGGTCTGCTGAGTCGCCCATCGCCAAAGGAAAGAGCTCTTCTGCCGGGGCTTCGACTTTGATGACCGCTAGGTCGGAGTCGGTATCGATGGCAATTACCTTGCCGCGCGTCTTGAAGCCGGACGGGAAATCAACCTCCAGATCGTCCAGGCCTTCGACGACATGGTAGTTTGTGATGACATGGCCTTCTTTATCGAAAACGAATCCCGATCCCTGACTGCCGCCTGCCTGGGTGAGAACCTGGATAGTAACCACGCCGCGACTGACCTTCTCGTAAAGCTGGACCAGCAATTCCTCTGGAACTGTCTCGCTAATTGGCAGAGGCACCGATCCGGAATCATCCTGTGCCTGTGGAGGGACAACGACCGTGGCTTCCACGGGAGTCGTGGTGAATAATCCTGTCAGATCCTGGGAAGTTCCATCCAGGTTGGTATTACTAAAAAGCTGGCATCCAAAAGTAAATATAGTTAATACCGAGAAGAATAACAATAATTTTGAAGTGCTTTTCATGTTACATATTCCTTATTCAGTTACTCGCTTATAGCCACCAGACGAAAGTTGCTGAATCTTACCAGAAGTGAGGTAGATCAGGACTTTTTGCTCCCGGCCAATTCTTCGAAGAGTTCCTTTTGTCTAGGAGTTAAGTTACGGGGAATGGTGATAGATACCTTTACGTATAGATCGCCGAATTGTGAGGGACTCTTCAGGTGCGGCATGCCGCGCCCGGTGAGCCGGAATGGTCGACCTGGTTGGGTGCCAGGCGGGATGGAGAGGACGACATTGCCGCTCAGAGTAGGCACAGTAACTTCGCCACCCAGGACGGCAGTGTAAAGGTCAGATTTGACCTCAGTGTGTAGATCATCACCCTTGCGCTCAAAGCGTGGGTCAGGTGTGACTTCTATCACTAAGAATAGGTCGCTCTTGGGGGCGTTAGGCGCAGTGGCGATAGCCTCGGCAACGCGTACTTTAGTGCCGCTTCTTGCCCCTTTGGGAATAACCACCTGTTTTTGAACGCCATTGATCTCGAGCCGGCGGGTTGTGCCTTGATAAGCTTCCATCAAGCTGATCGGCACCTTCTGCTGGTAAGATTGAGGTGGTATACGCATCCCAGGACGCCTGCTGGGTTCGCCGCGCGTTGCCCCTCCCATGTTCGGCATCCCACCAAAAATGCGGGTAAAGAATTCGGAAAAGCCTCCCAGCCCGGCCCCACCCAGGATGTCGCTAAGGTCACTGACCTCCACCCGGTATGAACCGCCACCGCTGCCCGGCGCCTGGGAAAACCACTCATCCCAGTTGAAGTTGCCGGGTGCGCCGCCGCGTTGCTGCCAGTTCGTGTATGAATTACCCAATTGGTCGTATCGCCCTCGTTTTTCAGAATCGCTTAGCACTTGGTAGGCTTCGTTAATCTCCTTGAATTTCTCTTCGGCTTGCTTATTGCCTGGATTGTGGTCAGGGTGATGTTGGAGCGCCAATTTTCGATAGGCTTTCTTGATTTGATCTTCGGTTGCTTTTCGATCGACACCCAGAATCTTGTAATAATCTTTGTATTCCATACTCATCTTCTCAAATGGCAGGATTTACCCCATATAGTTTACTGATGTTAGCGCTTTGTAAATTCTGCCACCCCCATTGTATGCGCGCCGGGTATGCTAAGTCAAGCGGTTTTGGCGATATTTATAAACTTCTAACTTACCTGATCTACTACTATATAGCACAGGCAAATCGGAGGGATCACAATTAAACAGCCTCCGCCGGGGCGGTGAGGAGAACCCGGCGGAGGCTTTCGCCAAAGGAGGAAACAGCGATGAGCATCAGGATGTATCCTGAGTCCCGTCTTTGTTCTGTCTGTATAATACTTTATTTGTGACATATAGTACAATGCCGAAGATCATGATTTCAGGGTGATCATACTCATATCACAATGAACGTCACTTCTTCTATAATTCACAGTACCCCACACTTTTCCTAAAAAGGGACTCATTCTCAGACTTCGATGCAGTTTAAGAATTCGGTGAGGAAGGGTTGTAAATCGGTCGGTTGCTCGTAGGCAACGATTCGCAGGTTCGGATGGGTATTGCCCAGTATCATTTTGGAGACACGCGCGCCTTGCCGATAGCAGCACAATACCGGTTTGCCCTGGTGAAGAGCATAAGCGATCTCATAGCCAACCCCGTGAGAAGGGGTGCTCACCTCAGCAACCAGAGCTTGGCAGCCAGCAATCCAGTTTGTATCCCGGGTAAATACATCTTGGGGATCGATGATCGCCTCTTGCCGGATAAAATCGGGCAAGGCAAGGTGAGCAGTGGGGACGGTGTGACCGGCCGAAATCAATGCAGCTACGATAGCTTCATAGGCGGCCTCATCCTGGCGGCCGCCGGTGATTGAGCAGGCAAAATAGATTCGCATAATTTCTCCGGCGTGTCAGGTCATCCTAAAATTTGCAGCGTAGTAGACGCAAAGATCCTGTAAAGGGCAGCGCGGGCATTGCGGTTTGCGCGCCTGGCAGATCTCTCTGCCGAGGCGGATGATGTTCAAATGGGCAGAGTAATAGGATACGGGAGGCAGCAGGTCCGCCAAGATGGTATGCGCTTCTTCAGCGCTAACGGATACCGGGCGCAGACCCAGCCGCCCAGAGACCCGATAGATGTGGGTGTCTACTGGAAAGGCAGGTTTGTTTAGCGAAAACAACAAGACTATGGCAGCTGTCTTGGGACCGACCCCATTAAACTGCATAAGCCACTGACGAGCTTCACCGATTGGGAGTTCTGCTAAGAAGCTCAAGTCCAATTCGCCGCGCAGGAGGGTGATCTCGCCCAGTATTTGCTGGATGCGTGGGCCTTTCTGGTTGGCCAATCCTGCCGGGCGGATGGCGGCGATCACGGAGGTTCGATCGGCGTCTCTCACGGCTTCCCAGGTGGGGAATGCAATCCGCAAGGCCTGGAAAGCGCGATCACGATTAAGGTCGTTGGTGTTCTGCGAGAGGATGGTTGACACCAGCTCGTCAAGCGGCGGCAAGGGGTTGCGCCACTCAGGATAACCGTAGAATTCGAGCAACCTTTGATGGACGGTCAGGGCATGTTCAGCCGGTGTCATGGTGGGAAAGGCGAAATATTGCATCATGTGCCCGCATCTTGCGCCCTCTGCAATTGGAAGGAGGGACGGATTTGGCCTATTTCTATTTTCCGCCAGTTGTGACGTGGCAGGTGCGGTCCAAATTCGGCCAGCGCTTCCATTTGCTGTGGTGAGAGGGCGCCCAACTGGCGCAGAACTTCAAGGCAAACCAGCGGGCGGGCGCGCCCCGTCAGATCGCCATCCGAGACCTTGAGCGTAATGCCAAGAGCTGGCGAGCCGGGTCCCAAGGCTCCTGGCAACAGGCCAATACCCTGATAGCCTTCAGCGCCTCCCTTGGCCACTATCTTCCCTGCGCCTATTTCCATCAGGCGGGTATCGAAGCGCCCTGGGCCAGCCACCATGAAAGGATGGGCCATCATGGCGGAGCATATCTCCCGACAGGCGACAGCCCGGCGCTCAGGCAGCCCTTGCGGGTCGCAAAGGCGGGCGAAGGCCAGGGCGGCGTTATGCAAGGGTATGGCAAAGTTAGGCGCTGAGCAACCATCGATACCCAGATTAATCCGGCTGGGAGGTAGATTGCACATATCAGCGAAGGTTTCCAGGATGCCCTCTTGCAGGGGGTGGGAAAATTCGATATAGCCAGTCTTTGACCAGCCATGCAGTCGGGTTGAAGCCAGCATACCTGTATGTTTCCCTGAACAGTTATGGCGGTTGGGTGCGGGTTCTTCGCCCCGCTGGCGCATCGCCTCCAGCGTCGGTCCGTCACTGGGTGGATGGGTGCCACACAGTAGATCAGTCTCGGCGACACCGACCTTGGCTTGCAGGTTTTGAACTGCCGTGACGTGGGCGTCGGTGCCTGAATGAGAGGCGCAGATCAAGGCAATCTCCGCTGGCTCGAGCTGGTAAGCCTGTGCGCCGCCGGACTCGATGAACGGTAAAGCCTGGAAAGGTTTGGCGGTGGAACGCAAGTAGGTGATCGCCTCGGAATCACCGTACCAGGCGACCAGCTTCCCGTGGCGCTCAACGATCGCGAGTGCTCCATAGTGGATCGATTCGACGATCTCTCCACGTGTTAATTCGACCAGTGGAAGATAAGGTGATGTAAGCATATGGCCGAAATGCTTTATGAATTATTCTTGCTCGAAAGACTCGACGGGGCGGTAGCGCCGTGTGTAATAATAATATAAGCCATGACGCAGACGTTGCACGTACTGCTCTCGGCGCTTGATGGGCAAGTTCATGTCAGCGATCAAGGAAGCGATCAAATCCTCAGTTTTTTCCGGTGGCGCATTGCGTTTGGCCAATCTTTCCATGCCTTTGAGGATGCTCTTTAACAATTTCAGCTGGGCTCGCACGATATCCAATCCAACTGTCCCGCCTCGCCCGCTGATGATTGTGAAATCTTTACAGTTGGAGATCAATGATTTTAGCGATTCGATCCATGCCGGTAGATCGGCTGAAGCCAGGAAGGGTGGCTGCTCACTCAGGATGGTGTCTCCAATGAAGACCACCTGGGCCTGGGGGATGCTGACCCAGATCGATCCGAGTGTAGGGCCAGGGTGGTGCTCCAGCACAACCTCTGGCCCACCCCAGTTGAAGTGCATGCGGTTAGTAAAAGTAATATCGGGGATCGCCCAGCGCGCTCCAAAAACGTCATTGTTGGCCTCCCATTCTGCACCACTTTCTGTAGTCTGCCCTTTGAAAACTGAAGGCCGGTTGCGAAAGACCTGAGCAGTTTTTTGGTGAGCGACAATCGTACAATCCAGGGCGCGCGCCCCGATAGTGCGGTCGAGATGGGCGTCCAGGTTGACCAGGATGCGGTTTGGCCCGCTGGGCAGGCCATTCAGCGCCGCTCGCCAGGTCCGTGCGTCTTCTGCCCGCAAGGGGGCATCGATCAGAATAATGCCGTGTGGGAAGGCCAGCGCTCCCAGAGTCACACCGGTATAGCCATCTTCGTAATAGATTCCTCTGGCAACTGCCTGCATGCTCACTCCTTAATGTTCGCCAATGGCAACGTGAAGCAGAATTTGGAACCCGCGCCAGGCTGGGATTCAACCCAGATCCGCCCTCCATGACCTTCAACTGCCAGCCGGCAATATGCTAATCCCATACCAAACCCTTGCGGACTTTTATCCTGGTTTAAACGGGTGAACTTGTTGAATATTCGATCCTGATCAGTATTTTGGATCCCAGGGCCATCGTCTTCCACCCACATTCTGACCCAATCGCCTTGCAGGCCGGCGCCTAGTTCTATGCGGCCTCCGGGAGGGGAGAATTTGACAGCATTTTCGAGCAGGTTGACCAACACTCGCCGAATCATATCCGAATCAACCTGGATATGTGGCAGGTCAGCTGGGATGGTCGAGAGAAGTTTCTGGTGCTTATTTTCGGCGATGGGCTGGACAGCCTCCAGCGCATCCCTGGCCAGGATGGAAGGCGGGGTTGGAAACAGGTTCACTACTGGCTGTCCACTTTCTAGGCGATTGAGATCGAGTAGCGAATTGGTCAGGCGTTGGATGCGCTCTACAGAACGCATTGCAATATTTAGCAAAGATCGGAAGGATGGATCGCTTTCTTCGGTCAGCATGGCGTCAATTACATCCAGGCTGGAGACGATATTAGCCAGGGGCGACCGTAAATCATGGTAGATCATCGAGATTAAATCATTGCGCAACTTGTCGAGCGATATTCGTTCGCTGATGTCCCGGCAAATCCATTGAATAAACTCACTTCCATTCACCTTAACCCTACGAACGTACATCTGAATAGGCACGGAATGCCCGCGCGGGGTTTGCAAAGTGGATTCATAATTGATGGTTTCACCAGCAGCCAGCCGTTTGAAAGTTTCCCCGTTCTGGTCTGCCTGGATGGCATGCAATTGGCTGATGCTTAGGCCAAGCAGACTTTCTTTGTCGGTCTCTAACACCCGGGCTGCTTGCTGGTTGGCTTCGACGATATTGCCTTGCCAGTTGGTGATCAGGATCGGATCAATATTGTCTTCGAACAGCTCCTGATAGCGCTGGTGAGCGGTTTGGAGTTGTTCAAAAAGTTGGGCGTTCTGGATGATCGCGCCTGCCAGGTTGCCGACCTCAGTCAGCATTGTGAGGGAATCAGATTCAAAACTTCCCTGGGAGGGATTGATCGCCTCCAATACGCCAATCACTTCACCTCGTGCAGTAATTGGGGCACAAACCACCGCCCGGGTTAAGAATCCAGTCTGGCGATCAAACTCTGGTCGGAAGCGGGTGTCAACAGTTGTGTCTGGGATGATCACACCGTGGCCTTCCCGAATGACCCATCCAGCGATCCCTTCGCCTGATCCGAGGCGTAAGCCGGTCACGATCGGTGCAACCTGGTTGGTGGAGACCGTGAAGCGCAAGGAATTATCCTGCGGATCGATCAGCGCCAAGGAGACGGCCTCGACCCGTAGGGCAAGCGTAACCTGCTGTAGGATGCGTTGCAGCACTTCCTCCAGGTCAAGGGTGGTGGTGATGGCGGCGGCGCTCTCGGCTACGGCAGTCATTACTCGCGCCTGGCGCTGGCTCTCGGCATACAGTCTGGCATTGAGCACGGCGATCCCAGCCTGGTCGGCGATGGCCTGGATGAGTGCCAGGTGATCCTGGTTGAAAAAACCAGGGGTTGGGTGGACCAAGGTGAGTACACCAATCGACCGTTCGCGGCTGACTACCAGGACACTGACGGCGGATTTCGATCCCGCTTTGGTGTGTTCATCTCCCTGGCGGGGCAACCAGCGCTCGTCATGGGCGGTATCTGGGATAAGAGCCGCCTGGTTATTTTTGAGTACCCAGCCGGCCAATCCATGTTCGATCATGACCTGAAGTTGTGGGGTAGTGTGTTCAATCATCTGACCGCTGACGATGATCGCAGATTCAACGGGCTGTCCATTATCGTCTAAAACGATGATGCTACCATTCTGTGCACCGACGTTTTTCACGGAAAGCAGTAGCACTCGCTGGAGCACAGTTTGCAGATCGAGAGCGGAGGTGAGTTCCCGGCTGATATGGTAAAGCAGCTCGAGCGAGGTGCGGGATACTTCTTCCTGTTTAAGGCGTACAGTCATAGAGTGGAATCCCTGCGTGGGCAGGCTTGAGACTGGGGAGGTATTTTAAATCAGAAACCACGATTTTGATAATAGCCCCTGTCCGGCGGTTGAGGTAGCCCTATGTTGAGTATAGCACAATTGATACGGTCGTGGTTAGAATTAGGTTTGCAATTCAAGCGAGATGGAAACCCTGGGTAGCTCCAACATGAGTACTTCGCAAATCAAGCGCGGGTTAACATTACGCTCGAGCAGATCAAATGTATTTTCCAGGGTGTGGACCAGGTGAAATACAGTATCTAAGTCCAGGCTGGCAGCCAGGAGTTCAATTTCCGCTTGCCGGTCAGGATTGGCGGCAGGGGCAGTCGATCCGCTGGCATGCAGCATGATATCCCGCCATAAAGACAGCCAGACTGTGATGGCTTCACGCATGACCAGCTTGTCTTTTGCCATGGATTCAGCATAAGTAAAACGCTCCACCCGGCTGGCATTCAATAACCGGGTGAGATCTTCCAGCCAGACCTCCCGGTTAGTCAGGAGCTGCGGCTCGGCGAGCAGCTGAATTGCATAGCCAGGGCGTCCGCCCGATAAATGAGCTACAAGATCGGCTTTTTCTGCCGGTATATTTTTCAGGCGCTGCAGATCCTGAGAGAGTTGCTCTGGTGGGGTTGGTCTGAGACGGATAATTTCGCAACGACTGGTGATCGTCGGCAGCAATCGCTCTGCACTCTCAGCAGTTACCAGGAGGATAGCCTGGTCAGCTGGTTCTTCTAAAGTCTTGAGCAAGGCATTGGCTGTGTTGTCATTGGCTTCTTCGAGCCGCAGTATAATCGCCACTCGGTACGGCGAAGTGTAGGGCGCCAGAGCCAGGCTGTGCTGAAGATCGCGAATCTGGTCAACCTTGATTACCCCACCTACCTGATCGGCCTGGACGATGAACAAATCGGGGTGGCGCATGGCTTCGATTTGTTTGCAGGTCTGGCAGGACTGGCAGGGCTCGCCAGGCGAGAGTGGTTGCGGGCAATTAAGCGCCTGGGCCAGCCGGATCGCCAATGTGCGCCGCCCTACGCCAAGCGGCCCGGTGATCAGGTATGCATGCCGCTGGGTATGTTGGGCAATATGTTGGCGGAGCAGTTGCACTGCCCAGGATTGTCCAATGAGACCCCAGTTTGAGAGCGTGTTTTGGCTTTTGTTCACAGATTTGGGAGCCATCCATCACCTCAGGCCGAATAAAGGGGTTATTTCGAGCATGGTTGGATTATACAATACAATGTGTTGACACCCCTCCTTCCAGCCGGTACAATCCCTGGGTATGGACTCCCTGGATAACCTTAATCCCCAACAGCAGCAGGCGGTCATGGCCGGGTTGGGACCGGTGCTGGTTTTGGCCGGTCCAGGCTCGGGCAAGACGCGGGTGCTGACGCAGCGCATCGCTTACTTGATCGGATCGCTGGGCGTGCGACCGTACCATATATTGGCTGTGACTTTCACCAACAAGGCTTCCCGAGAGATGGAAAGCCGGGTGATGGATATGGTCGGCGGCCAGGCGCGCGGATTAACTCTGGGAACTTTCCATGCCACCTGCGCCCGCATCCTGCGCCGCGAAGCTGAGCACCTGCCCTTCAACGCCAACTATGTGATCTTTGATGCCGACGATCAATTAGGGATCGTCAAGCGCGCCTTGGAAGACTTAAATATCGATCCCAAGCGCTTTCAGCCGCAGGGCGTGCTAAATTCGATTTCCAACGCGAAGAACGAGCTGCTGTTGCCGGACGATTATCCGCTCCAAACATACCGGGATGAGGTGGTCAAGCGCGTTTATTCTCGCTACCAGGAGATGCTCCTTGCCAGCAATGGTGTGGATTTCGATGACTTGCTGCTGTGGACGGCGCGTTTGTTGGAAGATGACCTGGCCGTGCGTGAGAAATATGCCCGGCGCTACGAGCATGTCCTGGTGGATGAATTCCAGGACACTAACATGGCGCAGTACCGGCTGATCAAGAATCTGGCTTCTTACCATAATAATATTTTCGTCGTTGGAGATACCGATCAATCTATATACGCCTGGCGCGGGGCTGATTACCGCAATGTGCTGCGTTTCGAGCAGGATTATCCAGATGCCCAGGTGTTCCTGCTGGAGCAAAATTATCGCTCAACGCAATCCATCCTGGATGTGGCCATGGCGGTGATCGATCGCAATCCTTATCGCACACCTAAGCGCTTATTCACTCAGCGGGGCTCTGGGGAGAAGATCATTGTCCATGAAACCTATGATGATCGAGAAGAAGCTGCCTACATTGTGGATATGATCGCCAGCCAGGTAGCTCGCCAGAACGCCCAGCCAGGCGATTTTGCGGTGATGTATCGCACCAATGCCCAGTCACGCTTATTGGAAGAAGCGTTCCTGCACGCAGGCTTGCCATACAAGCTGGTCGGGGCGCAGCGCTTCTACGGGCGGCGGGAAGTCAAGGATGTGATCGCTTACCTGCGGTTGGTGCATAATCCGGATGATGAGGTCAGCCTGAGTCGGGTGATCAATGTACCAACGCGCGGGATTGGCTCAAAGACACTCATAACGCTACGCACATACGCCAATCAGGTTGGATGCTCTCCAGGCGGGCTGCTGCTGCAAATCGGGCAAGAGAGCCAGTCGGCGCACTTGCGCGCATTCTCCGGTCGAGCCGCCACGGCCCTCTTGAATTTCAGCCTGCATTTGGCCGGCTGGCAGGCGTTGAGCAGCAGCTTAACCCCGCTATCCTTGATGGATCGCATTCTGGAGGACGTTGGCTACCGGGATTATATCGATGATGGTACCGATGATGGACGTGAGCGCTGGGAAAATGTGATGGAGCTGCGCCGATTGGCGGGTGAGTACCAGGATAGGGGGCTGGAGATATTCTTGGAGGATGTCGCCCTGGTGTCTGATCAGGATACCCTGGATGCTTCAGCCAATGGGCCTACTTTGCTGACCTTGCACGCCGCCAAAGGCCTGGAGTTCCCGGTGGTTTTTATCGTCGGGTTGAGTGATGGGACTTTACCGCATGTGCGTTCTTTTGAAGACCCAGAAGCCATGCAGGAAGAACGCCGCTTATTTTATGTTGGTATTACTCGAGCGCAGGATCGCCTGTACCTGGTGATCCCCATGAATCGCAGCGCGTATGGTTACTCGGAACCAGTCGAAGAGTCGCGCTTTATCAAGGATATCCCAGGGCATCTGGTGGACGAAAGCGGTCGATCGCTACACCGCGCCAGGCGCCCATTCTCAGAACGTCCAGATCGCTGGGAAACTTCGAAAGCTGCACCCATCAAACAAGCACGCTACCGGGCGGGTGCTCGGGTAAATCACCCAGTGTGGGGAGATGGCATGGTGCTCAACAGCCGCATCCAAGACGATGATGAAATTGTGGATATTTTTTTTGCGGATGTTGGATTGAAACGGGTATCTGCGTCTCTGGCTAAGCTCGAATTAAAATCTACCTGACAGCCACCTGGATTCTGGGTCAATCTAAAGGATTTATTCTACCTTCCCGCAATTCACGGCGCGGCGTTATAATGCTGCCATGCCCATACTCGATAGCCATTCAATGGAATTCATCAGCCGGGGGACAGAATATACGCGGCAGGGTTGGAATGCGGTTGGGTGTGCTTCTTCGAACAGGAGATGTGGTTTGCCTGGAAGGTGATTTGGGAAGCGGAAAAACGACGTTTGTCCAGGGAGTGGCGGCTGGATGGGGGTCAGCCAATCCTGTATCCAGCCCGAGCTTTGTGCTGGTGAACCAGTACCGTCGACCAGATAGCACCCGCCTTTTTCACCTGGATGCTTACCGGCTCACGGGTGGTAAAGAGGCGGAAGATCTGGATATTGACTTGATGCTCGAAAACGGTGTCTTGATCATTGAATGGGCGGATCGCATCCTTGACGTTTTACCAGAGCAGCATCTGTGGGTGAGTTTGCGCTATACCGATGTGAACCAGCGGGATTTAATCTTTTCGGCGCGTGGGGCGCGTTATGATGAAATGCTGGCTATTTTTCGCAAGCGATTATATGGAGGCCTGTGATGTTGCTGGCCATTGACACCTCCACCCGCGTAGTGGGGGTGGCAGTGTATGATGGTCTCCAGGTGCTTGGCGAGATCACATGGGCAAGTCAGGATTACCACACGGTCGAATTGGCGCCTGTCTTGATGGATATCCTGAACCGGTCACATGTTCTCCCTGGGGACCTTGAGGTCGTAGCAGTGGCAACTGGCCCGGGGTCTTTCACCGGACTGCGGATCGGATTGGCACTGGCCAAAGGCATGGCTTTGGCGCGCCGCCTGGATCTAATTGGTGTGCCGACCTTGGATATCCTGGCCGCTGCCCAACCGTTGGTTAATCTCCAAATGGCTGCAGTGTTGCGTGTTGGCCGAGGCCGGCTGGCAGTGGGGTGGTACCAGCCGGGGACGAAAGCATGGAAGCCAATTGGGAAGCTTGAAGCGCTGACATGCGAGACGCTGGCTGAGAGAATTGAAGCACCCACGCTGGTTTGTGGCGAGCTAACTGAAGAAGAACGGCGGATTCTAAATCGGAGACGAAAGACTATAACGCTGGCCACGCCGGCGCGCTCGCTGCGCAGACCCTCTTTCCTGGCGGAAGTAGCCTGGAAACGTTGGATGGCCGGTAAAAGAGATGATCCGGCTCTCCTGGCGCCTATCTATCTTCACCAGCAGGAGACTGTGTGAAGGTGATAGATCAGGAGACTATCCAAATCCGGCCTATGGAGATAAGCGATCTGGATCAGGTGCAAACCATCGATCGCCTATCTTTCAGCCTGCCCTGGCCAGCCAGTGCTTTCCGCCACGAGTTGACCGAGAATCCCGCCGCTGTCTTGTGGGTTGCTGAGGACTGCAAACCAAATGGGGGATGCAAAGTAGTAGGAGTGATCGTACTTTGGCTTATTATTGATGAAGCCCACATCGCTACAATTGCAATTCATCCAGATTATCGCAGGGAGGGGATCGGCTCGCGCTTGCTCAAATTTGCTCTGGATGATGCGTCAAAGAAAGGCGCCAAGCAAGCGATGCTGGAGGTAAGGGCGGGTAATTCCGGCGCACAAGAGTTGTACCGGAAATTTGGATTCGAAGTTGTTCACCGCCGCCCTCGTTATTACAAAGACAATCACGAAGACGCGCTCTTGATGAATTTATCCAGACTACCGGAGCGGATCCCTTTCCAATAGAGGTGAGAGGTGAATGCAGAAGTTGTCTTAAAACAGGTCGCGGACGAAGTCTCAGGATGCACGAAGTGTGTGCTGCATCATTCAAGGAAGCTGGCAGTTCCAGGTGAGGGACCAGCCAATGCGGAAATTATGTTTATCGGTGAGGGACCTGGATTTCATGAAAATGAGCAAGGTCGTCCCTTTGTTGGTGCGGCTGGAAAATTTCTTGAGGAATTGCTCGCCAAGGTTGGTTTACGGCGAAACCAGGTATTTATCACCAATGTAGTGAAATGCCGTCCACCTGGCAACCGTGATCCCCTGCCCGAAGAGGTGGATACCTGTACAAGCGCTTACCTGGATCGGCAGATCCAGGCACTTAATCCCAAGGTTATTGTTACCTTGGGCCGTTTTTCAATGGGGTTGTTTTTTCCTAATGTCAAAATCAGCGCTGTTCATGGTCAGGTTATGCAGGCCAGAGGCCGTGTGGTGGTGCCAATGTATCATCCAGCAGCTGCCCTTCACCAGGGGTCGCTCAAACCAGTCGTTGAGAGTGATTTTGCCAGGCTGCCAGAACTGCTTGCAAAAGCAGCGGATACACGGGTAATCGAAAAGTCAGAACCGGAAAACAAAACCGAACCGAAACAATTAAGTCTGTTTTGATGGTCGCATTTTAATATCATCAATCCTATTGAGGTGTAAATGAATTCCATGCGTGAAGTGTTGCTTGAAAAGCTGCACAACCGGACAGCCAGAGTGGCTGTCTTGGGGCTGGGTTATGTAGGTTTGCCTCTGGCTACTGTTTTTGCCGAGGCAGGATTTCATGTGACTGGCGTTGAGCCAGATAAGAAAAAGATAGAAAGCCTGTTGGCAGGAATTAGCTACATCCAGGATGTGCCCAGCGAGCAGGTCACTCGCCTGGTTCGAGAAGGTAAATTGGATGCAACCAGTGATTTTTCTGCTTTGCAGGAGGCGGATGCGGTCAGCATCTGCGTTCCAACCCCGTTGCGCAAAACGGGAGATCCAGATTTATCTTACATTTTGAGCGCCAGTGAGAGTCTGGCCCGGTATATGCACACTGGGATGGTTGTTGTATTGGAGTCCACCACCTACCCGGGAACCACACGTGAGATCATGTTGTCGAAATTGACCGAAAGCTGCGAGTTGGAAGTCGGCAAGGACTTCTTCCTGGCTTTTTCGCCAGAGCGAGTAGATCCAGGTCGCAAGGATTGGACCACCTACAATACACCCAAAGTAATTGGAGGGATTACCCCGGCTTGCTCGGAAGTAGCTGCCTCCTGGTATGCTCAGGCTTTGCAAACTGTGGTGCCAGTCTCTTCCGCGGAAACTGCGGAGATGGCAAAATTACTGGAGAACACCTTCCGCATGATCAATATCGGCCTGGTTAACGAAATGGCGATTATGTGCGACCGGTTGGGGATCGATGTATGGGAGGTAATTGAGGCTGCTGCGACGAAGCCATTTGGGTTTATGAAATTCACTCCAGGACCAGGCTTGGGGGGGCATTGTATCCCGATTGATCCGCTGTATCTTTCCTGGAAGCTGCGCGCCTTGAATTACACTGCGCGTTTTATTGAGCTGGCCTCAGAGATAAATACGGGAATGCCGCGTTACGTTGTCAGCAAAGTGCAGGATGCGCTCAATGGACATTCCAAGGCGTTGAATGGCAGCCGCGTCCTGGTGTTGGGGGCAGCCTATAAGCCAGATGTTGACGATCTACGTGAATCGCCGGCTTTAGATGTGATTGGGCTGCTTCTGCAGAAAGGCGCGCAGGTACAGTATCATGACCCGTATGTCTCGACCATCCAGCATGAGGATTGGACATTACACGCGGTATCTGACGTGAATGCATCTGCCCGGGAAGCGGATTGTGTGGTTATCATCACTAACCATTCTGTGTATGATTATCCCAATCTGCTTAAGAATGCGTCAGTAATTGTCGATACACGCAACGCGCTGGGATCGGCTGGACGGAATAACCCGAAAGTTGTCCGCTTATAGCTTGTCAGAAAAATTCGCTCCAAAGGATCCAATATGGCCAAATACCTGATCACCGGCGTCGCCGGTTTTATCGCTTCCCGTGTGGCTGAAATGTTGCTGGATGAAGGTCATGCGGTGGTCGGGATCGACAATTTGAATACCGCCTACGATGTTCGTATGAAGGAATACCGCCTGGGGAAATTACGAGGACGTCAGGGTTTCCAATTTCAGCATTTAGATATTTCTGAACGTGCGGAGATGGAAATCTTTGTTTTCCCAGGAGTATCGCCAGGCCGACGAGAAACAGTTTGCTGCAGTGATTAACCTGGCAGCAAGAGCTGGGGTTCGACAGTCGGTGGAGAATCCCTGGGTTTATGTAGATACGAATGTTACTGGGACACTCAATCTGCTTGAATTGAGCCAGCGCTATGACGTGCCAAAATTTATTTTGGCATCCACTTCCAGCGTTTATGGGACTGACGCGCCTCTCCCAACCCCTGAAGAGGCGGTCAGTGATCGGCCACTCCAGCCTTATGCAGCCAGCAAGAAAGCGGCCGAGGTGCTGTGCCACGCCTACCATTATTTATATGGGATCGATGTGACCATCTTCCGCTATTTCACTGTGTATGGCCCGGTTGGGCGTCCAGATATGATCATGTTCCGCTTGGCACAATGGATCTTTGAAGGACAGGACTGTCATGATAAATGGTGATGGTGAACAATCACGTGGTTTCACCTATATTGATGACATTGCGCGGGGGACAATCCTGGGTCTCCAACCAGCCGGCTATTCGGTGATCAATCTTGGCGGACATGAGACAATTAAAGTCAATGAGTTGATCCGATTGTTCGAGAATACAATTGGGAAAAAAGCCAGGATCGAGCACCAGCCGGCTCACCTGGCAGACATGCAAGCGAATTGGGCTGATGTCGAGAAAGCCGGGCGTATATTGGGTTGGGAACCCAGATATTCCTTAGATGAGGGGGTTGCAAATCTCATCAAGTGGTACGAAGCGGAACGTTCCTGGGCAAGCCAGATCCGGATCGATTAGGTTCACAGGACGAAATCTGTCTGGAATTCGATGCAACCATCTCCCGCCAATCGGATCGAGAAGCTCCTGGCTCGCGTATTGGACAACCAATTGATCCGCCGGGTTGTGAAGAACTCCGGCTATCTGTTCAGCGCGGCGGGGATTGCTGCGGTGCTGAGTATGCTGCAAAGCATCCTTGCTGCTAGGCTCCTGGGAGTGACCGAATTCGGCATCTTGGGTACGATCACCGTCTTCGCTGCGGTGGTTAACAAGTTTGCATCCTTCCGGATGAGCGAGCTGGTGATCAAATATGTAGGGCAGTATACCGAATTGGGTGAGACTCGCCGCGCGGCGGCGGTCTTTAAGGCTGCTGGTACGATTGAAACGTTAACATCGATCGCCGCATTTGGTCTGATCTGGATCCTGGCGCCATTGGGGGCGCGCTATATCGCCAAAGACGTCGCTATGACTGAATGGTTCGTGTTATATGGGTTGATTGTCCTGGCTAACTTTATGGCAGAGAGCTCGACCGGGTTGATGCAAATTTTCGATCGCTACCGAATCATTGCGTTTATCACTGTTGCGCAGAGCGCGCTTAACCCTGGGATTGATCGGTCTGGCTTATCTCCGCCAAAGTGGTTTATTTGAAGTAGTGTTGGCGTATATGGCTGGGAAGATCTTTGGCGCACTGGTATTGGCAGGGGCAGCGATCTGGGAAGCGAACCGCCAATGGGGGCGCGGTTGGTGGCAGGCGCCCGTCAGCCTGTTGCGTGAGCATACTCGGGAATTGGTGCGTTTTGCGGTCAGCACCAACATCAGTGCAACCATTAATCTGGTCAACAAAGATGGCGAGCTGCTCTGGGTATCGGCCCTGACCAGTCCAACCCAGGCTGGTTTTTACAAATTAGCCCTGAGCCTGGCAAATTTGGTGCAGCTGCCGGTCAGCCCACTACCTCAGGCGACTTACCCCGAACTCTCCCGCGAGGTCGCTGGACAACGCTGGGATAATGTCCGTCTGGTGTTAAGGCAGGGTTCTCGTATGGCCTTTGCTTACACTTTTTCAGCCGGACTATTTCTATTAATATTCGGTCGGCCTCTGATCCAGTTTATTTACACACCTGAATTTCTCCCAGCCTTTCCTGCTCTTTTGATCCTGCTGGTGGGCATGATTTTTGCAGATACCTTCTATTGGAATCGGATTGCTTTGCTGGCGATGGGTTATCCGGACTACCCGGCTAAAGTAAACCTGATTGCGGCGGTTTTTAAGATAATTGGGATTCTTCTGATAGTGCCAATCTATGGTTATTTGGGAAGTGCAGCGCTACTGTCGGGTTTCTATTTCTTCTCGGTTTCATTGAATGTCCGCAAGGCCTGGTCCGTTCTACGGATGCGCCAAGGACAGGCGGTATGAGAGTAGCAGTTATTGCTCCCTCAAGTATTCCATCCAGGCGAGCGAATAGCTTCCAGGTGATGAAGATGTGCCAGGCGATGGCTTATTCTGGTCAGGAGGTGCACCTGGCAGCCCCGGCAGGTCGAGAGAACAGTGAGAGCATGCTACGGTCCTGGGACTACCTGGCGCACCATTACGGATTGGAAAGAGAATTTTCGATTGAATGGCTGGCAGCTTCGCCGCGCAGGCGGGGCTATGATTATGCCTGGCGGGCAACCCGTTGGGCGCAGGATTTGAAGGCAGATCTGGCGTATACACGTTTCCCGCAGGCAGCCGCGCTGCTTAGCACCTTTCACACCCCAACGATTCTTGAGTTGCATGATTTTCCACAAGGTCGCCTGGGACCATTTTTCTTCAGGCGATTTGTCAGAGGTTCAGGTTCCAGGCGGATAGTGATTATCTCGCATGCCTTGGCAGAAGATCTCTCCAGGGCGTTTAATTTTCCTGACAACGAAACTTTCCTGGTGATTGCTCCCGATGGCGTCGATTTGAGTAGCTACCTGAATTTGCCCGAACCTGCAACGGCTCGGCGTGAGTTGAGTCGAACTATCCAGGATTATGCCTCAAAGACTGGGGGATCATTTTCTGAGGAACAATTTACAATTGGTTATACCGGTCACTTGTATGAAGGCCGTGGAATACCTCTGATCCTGGATCTGTCAGCTCGCTTGCCCGAATTGAATTTCTTGTTGATGGGAGGAGAGCCGGATG
This sequence comes from uncultured Chloroflexia bacterium, assembly GCA_963706905.1. GTDB lineage: Bacteria > Chloroflexota > Anaerolineae > Anaerolineales > UBA4823 > CAVPNY01. The sequence continues at coordinate 198,553 of CAVPNY010000011.1, forward strand.
AAGTGATTGGGATGAGCAAATTGATCAGGGAGCGCGGACTTACCAACCTCATCGTGACTGGTTTCATTCCCAATTCTGAGCTACCCAACTACCAGGCAATGTGCGATCTATTGATCATGCCCTACCAACAAAAAGTAGCTGCTTCATCTGGCGGTGATATCTCCCGTTATTTGAGTCCGATGAAATTATTCGAATATATGGCCTGTGGACGGGCCATCATTTCCAGCGATTTACCTGTATTGAAAGAAATTCTTTCGCCTAAAACAGCCAGATTATTGCCTCCTGAGGATCGAGAAGCCTGGGTTCGGGCAATTGTTTCGCTCCGGGATGATCCCACAACACGTCAGCAGCTAGGTACTGCGGCAAAACTTGCTGCTGAGGAATATACCTGGGAGGCGCGTGCTATCAAGATTCTCGCCAATCTGACGTAAAAGCTGTTCTCTCACCATGATCAAACCCAAAGAAAATGAGATTGCTGCTCATACCCCTTTGTGCCTCAGAGTCCTGGTCGCAAAGAATTTCCGGCTAAATAAGATAGTATCAAGATCAGGTTGGTAATGAAACTAAGGCTTCTGATCCTTGCCCATTGGAGAATGATCCTGCTTATCCTGATCAGTTTGCTGGGGTTGTCGTTTGGCCTGGCATGGGTCTCGACGCGCTTTTCGGGGGTGCAAGGATGGGGCTCATTCTTTATAGCGCTTTTAATCGGGACAGGGATCATTTTGATCAGTTGGGCGGCGGTCAAGCGTGACCAGCGTCTTTCCTTGCCTGAGTGGTTACTCTGGCTGGTGATCGGAGCCGCGTTGTTGCGCTTGTGCCTGGGCGCCTTCTGGTTTATCTCTTTACCCGTCATGGGGTACGGTTCCCGGGTGGAAAATCAGGGTTACATCATGGCGGATGCTCAGTCGCGTGACCGGAATGCCTGGTTTTTAGCAGACTCAACCAAGCCATTATGGACTGCAATTCGTGATCTGCGCCAGGTAGACCAGTATGTTGGGATGCTTTATCTGAGCGCCTCGGTTTACCGTTATCTGGGAAGTGACTTTCACCAACCGTTGCTGATGGTGGTGTTCAGTGCTGCATTTTCATCCTTGGCGGTGCTTTTTACCTACGCGTTTACGAAACGAGGATTGGGTGACCAGGCAGCCAGACTCGCAGCCTGGATCGTTGCTTTCTATCCCGAGGCGGTACTCTTGGGAAGTTCACAAATGCGAGAGGCATACTTGATGACACTGGTCGCCGTATCCTCTTATGGTGTCATCCGGTTTTGGCAGGACCGGGTCACCAGCAGTCTGGTCTGGTTACTGGCAGGGTTGCTGCTGGCGATTCCCTTTTCGCCGCCGATGGCTGCTTTTCTGTTGCTGATTATTATTGCATTAGCCTTCGCTGTTGAAGGTCGGCAGGTTTTCCACCAACCGAAATTCTGGTTATTGCTGGGTGGATTTGTGGTTGTGGCCGGGATCGGGGTGTGGATTGCCTGGGATATCATTGCACCAAAGGGCGTATCCAATCCTGTAACTCTGATAGGGGGGTGGCTTCAAGATGCAATTCGCTGGCAAACACTCTTCGTCAAGCGAGCTTCAGGTACTGTGCGATCGGTCTTTCGTATGACGCCTGCCTGGGCGCATGGATTGATTTTGATGGTTTTTGGAATCGCTCAGCCCTTCTTGCCAGCTGCGCTGCTGGATGAGGGCTTGCCAATCTGGCGTGGGATTGCTATCTGGCGGGCTGCCGGATGGACTGTCATATTGCCGTTTCTGCTGGCTGTCCCATTTTTGATGTGGAAGCGCAGCCATCAGAAAGGTCTGCTGGTTAGTCTAACCGTTGCAGTCTGGCTTGGTATCCTTGTGGCTTCGTTGCGCTCTGGCGGCGATCTGTGGGACAATCCCCGCTACCGGGTCATGTTGATTTCCTTGGAAGCTGCCCTGGTGGCGTGGGTATGGATGGAAGTGCGCCGCCAGGGGAGTCCCTGGCTGTACAGGATGATCGTGTCAGTATGCATAATGCTCGCCTGGTTCTTTCCTTGGTATTTCCAGCGTTACAACTGGTTTGAATGGCCGGTTGAGGAGTTGTTTAAAACCATTGGTTTGGGTGTAGCTTGTGTCTATCTGTATCTTCTGCAAGATATCGCTAGAGTCAAGTATATTGAAATATCCAGGTCAGACAAATGATGGCGATTTTCTCCCTTGCGCTTGACAGGATGCTCGAGACCCTAAGAAGTGCGTTCACTTGACCGCATATGGGGACAGGTTATAATTCAGCCATTGAATTTTAAGATTGGAGATCATTAATGCCAACTGCAATCATCACCGGCATCACCGGTCAGGATGGCTCATATCTTGCTGAGTTCTTACTTTCGAAGGATTATGAAGTAGTTGGGATGGTGCGCCGGTCAAGCACGGTGACCTTTGAGCGGATCAACCACATCCAGGATGACATAACCCTAATCCAGGGCGACTTGCATGATCAGAGCTCTCTGGTTGATGTTATTGAAACCTATCGCCCGGATGAAGTGTATAACCTGGCGGCACAATCATTTGTGCCAACCTCTTGGAACCAGCCGGTGCTGACCGGTGAGGTGACTGGCTTAGGTGTGACCCGCCTGCTCGAAGCAATCCGGCTGGTCAATCCGAAAACGCGCTTCTACCAGGCTTCTTCCAGCGAGATGTTTGGGAAAGTTCGGGAAGTGCCGCAAACAGAGCATACCCCTCTCTACCCTCGCAGCCCATATGGAGTTGCCAAGGTTTACGGGCATTGGATCACGGTCAATTATCGCGAATCGTACGATCTATATGCCGTTTCCGGGATCTTTTCAACCACGAGAGTCCACGCCGGGGTCTGGAATTTGTTACCCGGAAAATTTCCTATGGAGTAGCCCGCATCAAGCTGGGCTTAGCCAAAGAATTGCGCCTGGGAAACCTTGAAGCGCGCCGTGACTGGGGATTTGCTGGGGATTACGTTGAAGCGATGTGGTTAATGCTCCAGATGGACAAGCCAGATGATTTCGTGGTTGGTACGGGACAAACTCACTCGGTGCGCGAGTTTTGCGAACTGGCATTCAGCTATGTAGGTCTGGATTATCAAGATTATGTTGTTCAGGATGCGCGTTTTTACCGCCCAGCCGAAGTAGATTCGCTAGTGGCTAATCCAATAAAAGCCAACCAGGAATTGAAATGGTCACCTAAAGTGGATTTTACAGGCCTGGTGCACATGATGGTGGATGCAGATTTGAAACGGCTGGCTCTGGAAATCGATTAATGCCACAAGCCGGTTGGTGGAAGAGACTGGCGTCAGGATCATTCCTCGCCAATGGATTGGCCATTTTTGGGGGTATTTACTATCTTTTCCAGTCATGGGGGTATGCTCACTCGCAAACCTCGGTTCTCGATGAAGGCGCGTATCTGGTCAAAGGATATTTATTTGCTATAGGCCAATACTGGCCTTATCAAGACTACGGGTTTTGGAGCAATCACATGCCCCTGGGCTTTTTAATCCCAGGCTACGTTCAGGCTATCTTCGGACCTGGATTGAGAACAGGGCGGATTTTTGCAGTTATCCTGGGTGGATTGCTGCTCGTGGGATTGTGGATCACTGTGCGGCGATTTGGAGGGAAATGGTGGGCCGCGGCAGCGATTTGGGCGATGGCTTTGAATATCGCCTTGATCAAGATTTATAGCATGGCAATCTCAGAGGTACTGGTTGCATGCATGCTGGTGTGGGTTCTGGCTTTGACATTGGGAGAAGCCAGGCCTGTATGGCAAATCCTGTTAGGTTCTGTCCTGGCGGGGGCAATGGCATTAACTCGTCTCAATCTGGTGCCCGTGCTCCCCTTTTTTGCAGCCTATATCTTCTGGCAACATGGGAGACGGGTAGGGGTGTGGGCGACGCTGCTCAGTTTTGGGGTGCTTTTGATCGGCCATGCGATTTACTGGCCGGGTATTATGCGTTTGTGGGCTACCTGGATACCCACGGATTTCTTACCATACCTGGCGCGCTTCCGGCCTCCAGAGGCGACTCCACTTTGGGATCCCCCGATCAATTGGGAAAACCGCCTGTTGAGTTTTTTTATGGCTATCCGTTTCCATTTTGCAGGTACTGTTGGAGTGTTGGTTACTCTGTTGCTCTGGCCTAAACGCCAGGATTGGAAAAGCGAGAGTCATTTTCGCGCTTGTGTATTTCTAGTGATCTTGTTCGGTCTCTTGTTTTTCCTGCATGCCTGGGCCTCACTTGGCTTGAATCCGCAATCGCATGATGCAATGGGGAAGAATTACTGTGTGTTCTGTTTCCCACTTTATCTGGGTTTCTTCTCTTTTGTTGGCTTGATACTAGTCGCAGCATCGGCCAGCTCCTGGCGGCTCCAAATGCGCGGGTGGTTACAACCGCTGGTAATCGCTTTGATTCTGATTATTTCAACTGGCATCGGTTTTGCAGCCTTCGATGAGCTGGACGATCAATTGCTACCTGTATTGGAGACAAGAGTACCTCAAGTCGATGGTTTGCGGGTGCTTCCCGATCAAGTCAGGTTGAAAAAAGTATTGCGCGAGAGATCTGGCTTAACCCATAAAGAATTCGATCAGGTCAGCCGGCGGGTATTGCCAGCCTCAGCTGGTTTTCTTTTTGGCGTTGGCGTCCTGATATTGACCTCAATCTTGGTATTTATTAACTGGAGGATCGGTTGGTGGAAAGGGGTTTCCTTCGCTCCGCTGGCGTTAATGACGTTTCTGGCGGTTGGCACCTTGTTTTCCCGTACATTATTTTTCGGGGGTGGTTATCACAACTATGATTGCTCAGGAGATGTATTAAAAAGTTACGAAAAAGTGGGAAAACAACTATCGGATCTCATTCCCCCTGGATCAACAATATATTGGAATGGCGGTAACTCAGCGGTCCCGTTACTTTATCTGAAGGATATCCAGATCTTTGCCCCACAGATCAACAGCGATTACACATTCCGCCTGGATGGTGATCCGGATAAGTTGTTCAGATATGGTTTTTGGAATGAACAACTGGCTTACCACTGGGCTGATGAAGCCGATTTTATCTTGATCGAAGAACGCCGATTTAGCAGTTGGCTAGAAAACCTGGCTGATGAGAATGGATTCCACAAGGTCGCTGAAACAGCACCGGCTTTGCCTTGTCGGGATGACTTAAACATCCTGGTGTTTCAAAGAAAGTAATGTCCTGTGTACTGGTTCCGCGTGGATAATCCGCTCGTCATTCTGGTTTGGCTGGTTGTGACGGGATTCTGGTGCCTGGGGGGATGGTTATTGGCTAGGCACGCCTTTCGCCTGGAGTTTGGTGAGCGATTATTGGTTGGATTCGGGTTGGGACTGGTGGTGTATCTTTGGATAGTAAATCTGTTGGGCAGAGTTGTTTCTCCCACGCTCACCTTCATCCTGTCTGCGATATTAGTCGCGCTTCTGGGATTTGCGTTTGCCTGGAAAGGTGAGCGACCTGTCCTGGACTGGCGGGATTGGAAAATCTGGAAGTGGTTACTCGTTGGATTGGTTTTGGTCTGGCTTTTCCAGCGTGTGGCAATGGGTATGGCAATCTTCGATGAGCCAAAGAATCTCTCGATCGTTTCGACAATGGCTGCTGGAGATATTCCTCCACATCACTATATGAATGCGGATGTTTATTTCCCCTACCATTACGGCTTCCAGTTGCTCGGCTCCAGCCTGGTTCGCCTGGGAGGTCTCTTTCCCTGGAGTGCCTTCGACATGAGTAAGGCGCTGGTGGGCGCTTATTTCTTTTTACTAATCGCCTTGTTCACCAGGAGATTTATCGATCGACCCTGGGCAGGGCTGATCGTTGCGGTAGTGATGGCGCTGGCTACTGGAACTCGTTTCTTGCTCTATTTGTTACCGCATTCATGGATGGCTGCGATTGATCCTTTGATCAAGGTACGAGCGCCAGATCCAGTGGTTGGACTGCCACTGTCTCAGGCGATCCTGCAGGGAATTTGTCATCGATGATGGACCGCCGGCGCCCATGTTATTTGGGTTTATGGATGGTTTTGGATGGCCTTTCACGATGAATATCCATATCGGGCCGAGCACTCTATCCGCGATTATTTTACTCCTGGCATGGATGCTGGCGAGCCGCATGACACGCAAAGCCTCATGGATAATCCTGGCGATCCTTTTCTCTTTCTGGGCGCTGGTTTGGGAATCGAGCTACGCGGTATTCTTGATAGGTGGTTTGCTGGCAGCCATTTTCTGGGTCGTTAAGAAGCGAGGCAAGGTGGATAGCTGGATCAAATGGACCACCCTGGCAATGGTATTTTCGATTCTGTTCGCGGTGTGGCAAGGCGGGACTATCACTGAACTTGTTCGTGAAATGTTTTCGGGGATGAGCCAGGTCACTTCACAAAATCCTGGTGAGGCGGCTTCCTTGGGCGGTTTTTCGTTGCGTTGGCCTTTAGCGATTTACTCGAAACACCTTGGAGCGCTGGAGATCTTTTCCTGGCGAGAGTTGTTCGTTGCAATAATGGAATTTGGTCCGGTGATCTTTTTTACACCATGGATCACCTGGTGGGGATGGAAGCGCTTGCAGACTGGGGATTGGATGACATTCATGGTTGTGGTCGGCTCGTGGGTGAGCTTTGGAATACCGATCTTGCTTTCCTTTGAGTATGACCGTGATATTGTGCGGTTTACTGAGTACAGCCGCTGGGTTTGGATCATCCTGCTGGCAATTATGCTGCTCGAACCCGCTGCCAAAGAGAGAAGATTATTTAGGACAGTTGGCGTCGCCAGTTTGCTTTTGATGATATTCGGGGGACTCGTGATCACTGGACCCATTTTAAGCGCAGCCACGCGAACTGTGCTGACAGAGCCAGATGTGAGTGGAATTGATGCGCTGGTTGCAGAAGATGCCTGGGACAGCCTGGCACCGAACAGCCTGGTTTTTGACCCACAGGGCTGGAGGGGCACCATGCTGACCGGGCGATTGACGCGTGTTGTGGAAGGAAATATGTCCTATAATTATTCCCATTCTCCGCGTTGGGAAGCTATCCTGGCGAATCCGTCCATTAGCGAGTTGCTGAACCAGGGCTACAAGTATGTTTATATTGAGCGAGCCTGGTGGAACAGTCTTTCTGATGAAGCGCGTGAAGCGCTCTCTTCAAAATGTATCCAGGTAATGACGGAACACGTTGACGGAGCGAGCGGTGATTTCCGCCGGTTGATAAATCTTGAGAGGTGCGGCTTTTAGAGGACTAGATGGATAAAACACAGGAGATTGTTCGCACAACACCGGGGGATCAGGATGATGATAAGCTGACCGTCTCAGATGGAATCCAGAGCGTTTCAGTGATCATCCCCGTCTATAACGAGGCTGAAAGCTTGCTTATCCTCCAGGAGGCGCTCCACAAAGCTCTGGATGGGCAGGATTTTCCATGGGAAGTCGTTTATGTGGATGACGGCAGCCTCGATCAGAGCCTGGGGATCCTGTCGGACATTGCCAGGGAAGATGTAGATCACGTGTGTGTGGTTCAATTGCGTCGCAATTTCGGTCAGACGGCGGCCATTGCGGCTGGCATCGACTATGCCCAGGGAGATATCCTGGTCTTGATGGATGCTGATATGCAGAATGACCCGGCGGATATCCCAATGATGTTGGAGAAAATCAAACAGGGATACGATGTTGTCAGTGGCTGGCGCATCGATCGCCAGGATCCATTTATGACCCGCAAACTGCCCTCGCGTATTGCCAATGGTCTGATCTCTAAAGTCACCGGAGTCCACCTGCATGATTATGGGTGTACATTGAAAGCATACCGGCGGGAAGTCATTACCGGATTTCGCTTGTATGGCGAGATGCACCGCTTTATCCCAGCTTTTGCTGGCTGGGTTGGGGCAAATATCATTGAGGTTCCAGTCAATCATCACCCGCGTAGATTTGGCAAAACAAAGTATGGACTCGAACGAACCATCAAGGTAATTCTAGATCTGTTCACTGTGAAGTTCTTGAGCAGTTACGCCAACAAGCCAATCTATCTGTTTGGTGGGGCGGGAATTGTCTTATTCACTGGAAGCGTTTTGGCTTTGCTGATCATTGTTATCCGGAAGTTGTGGATTGGCGAATCAATGGTGCGGTCACCGCTGCTCCAAATGAGCACTATGTTGTTTATCCTGGGTTTTCAATCAATTCTATTGGGATTGATTGCTGAGTTGCTGGTGCGTACTTACCATGAATCTCAAGCCAAGCCTACTTACACCGTGCGAAAAGTTGTGAATGGAAAGCAGAAGAAGTCATGAAAACCCGGATGCAAAATGCTCTCTCTGGGAGATCTGCATTCTATATCCGTCTGTTTGGCACGCTATTAGCAATCGCGTTGCTGGTTTATTTGCTCAGCCAGCAAGGGTGGGAAGAGATCAAGGCAGCCATCCAGCAGATTCCCTTATGGCGCTTTTTCGCTGCAATGGGTTTGATGATCATCTCGCGGTTTGCTGTGGCAGGGCGCTGGCATGTCTTACTTCGCTCTGCAGACCAGAAAGTCTCTCCTTGGGATACCCTGCGCGTGACATTTGCAGGTCTGTTTGCGACGAATTTTCTGCCGACAACCGTTGGAGGTGATGTGATTCGTCTGGCAGGAGCGATCCAATTAAAGTTTGACGCGGTGATCAGCGCAGCCTCGTTGATTGTCGACCGGTTAGTCGGCATGGCTGGAATGGTGATGATGGTACCATTCGGTCTGCCAAGCTTTTTGGCAGCTAGAGATGTTACGAACGGAAGTCTCAACTATCCTGGCTATATCCTTGGGGGGATATTACCAGCTTCGATCATGAAATGGGTTACACCCTTGTGGAATAAAGGCTTAAAACTCCTCAGCAGGGTAGTCACCGCTCTGGGGATCTGGAAAAAGCGTCCCCAATCTTTGCTTCAATCGCTGGGTTTTACCTGGATAAACATGCTAGGCCTGTTCGGTGTCCTCTATGTAATATTCCAGGGGATGGGAGAGGATTTGCCGATCTGGTTGATTGGTGGTTTATATAGCATTGTCTATCTGATAACACTCTTGCCGTTTTCGATTAATGGTTATGGTATTCAGGAAGTTTCCATGACCTTTATTTTCTCTTCAATTGGGGGAGCTTCCCTGCAGAGTGCCTTAACGGCTGCTCTGCTCTTCCGGACCTTAATGATGATAGCCAGTTTGCCGGGAGCGTTTTTCGTGCCGGGGCTGCTTGCTGGTGCCAGGAGCCAACCAGGAAACATAAAATGAGGCAGCGTAATCAGTTAGCTGGCCCGCGGCTGATTTTGGGTGTCAGCTTGCTCCTGGTTGGAGTGGCAATCTATCAGCTTGCGGTTGAATTAAACGAACGCGCCCTTCTGTTCGTCTCTCTGCGCTGGACAGGCATTCTTTTTTTGGCCGCAATCGTCTTGTTTTGCCTCGGCGTGTTGTTCGGATTGACCTGGAGCAACACCTGGACTCGCCTGGCTGATCGGGGTGACCAAGTTATTCACTGGCTCAGTAAACTTGGCGCCTTCAACCTGCTGCTGTTCGGGCTGGTCCTGGCAGGATTCGCATATCTTGTGCTTGGACCAATGGGGATTTTCTTGAAAGACATTTCTATTCGGATTGGGCTGTTCTGGTTTTCGGTTCTGCTTGGCGCCCTTTTCATTAAAGCTTACCGACCTAAAACCAGTTTGGGGACCCAGTTGGTTGTTTCTGCTCTAATGCTGGGATTCGGTTATCGGATGATTGTGTTTATTCCGGACATATCTACGCATCCCTTTACCCTGGCATGGTCAGAAGCCAGCCGCTATTATTACGCTTCGCTGTATTTTGCCGAGCGAATTTATGATCAGGCGGTTCAACTCACTCCCCTCCACCCCAGCCGTTACCTGATGCAAGCAGTGCCTTTTTTGGTACATGACCTGCCTATCTGGTTCCACCGGTTATGGCAGGTATTCTTGTGGATTGGGATGAGTTTGCTGACAGTCTACCTGTTAGGCAGGCGCTTGAAGTTGGCGAGCGGGTTAAATTCAGAATTTCTTGGACGGGATTGGCCATCCCTGGATGTTCGTATCAAGCTCTTCTTGTTGATTGCCTGGGGAATCTTGTTCCTATTTCAGGGTCCTGTGTATTATCACTTAATGATAATCCCAGCGCTTCTGGTATGGTGGTTGCCGGCTAGGAGAAGCTGGTTGACCTGGTTGCTTGTGCTGCTCGTATCGGTTTGGGCAGGTATCAGCCGGATTAACTGGTTCCCGATGCCAGGGATGATCGCCGCGGTTCTTTATTTTCTCGAAACGTCTATCCCTGGTGAGCAAGGAGTATCTGGATTACACAAGTATGGAAGATACTTGATCCAACCGATTGGCTGGATTTGTTTGGGTACAGCGGCCGCGTTCCTGTCTCAATTCCTTTTCCTTTCCTGCGCGGGGATCGAGCAAGAAGCACTGGCATCCAGCTTTACGTCGGATCTGCTTTGGTATCGTTTGCTACCCAGTCCCACTTACCCGCTGGGAGTATTACCTGCTATCTTGATCGTCTCTTTACCGCTGCTTTGGATCATGCTGAAAGGCTTGAAAGGAATTCACCCAGTCCGCGCAATTGGCCTCGGCGCGATCTTGTTCTTACTTTTCACAGGTGGAGTAATTGTAAGTACCAAGATCGGCGGAGGTAGCAATCTGCACAACCTGGATGCTTACCTGGTCATTTTGTTGATCGCAGGCAGCTACGCATTGTTTGGAGCGGCTGAACGCGATTCGGAGTCAGCCACAGGTCTCCAGACTATTCCTGGAGTGATCCTGGCAGCGCTGGTCTTGCTGCCTGTTTTCTTTGCTGTCCAAACCGGTGGATACAATCCACAACCTTCAAAAAAGAACACCCAGCAAGTTCTGGCGCAAATCAGGTCCATGGTCGAAGAAGCGGTTAACGCAGGTGGGGAGGTGCTCTTTATCTCTGATCGGCAATTGCTTACTTTCGATGATATTCCAGGTGTACCGCTGGTGGAAAAATTTGAGAAGGTATACCTGATGGAAATGGCGATGGCTGGAAACCAGGCTTATCTAAATGACTACTATCGCGATATCGACCAGCAACGCTTTGCTCTGATCATCACTGATCCGATGAAAGATGTGCTTAAAGGCAAGGGGTCCTCCTTTGGGGAGGAGAATGATGTTTGGGTTAAACGTGTTGTCCGGCCAACTTTCTCCCAATACCAGCAACGAGCATTATTTAAGGAATTTGCCATCGAAGTGCTGGAGCCGATACCATAATGGCTGATTCCAACCTGAACGCGCCGGAGAGGTCTTTCTGGTCGCAAAAACGAGTGGGCTACTTGCTCTACATTCTGGTGTTGCTGTCGATCTGGCTGCCGCGAGCTCTGGCGCTCGATCGCTTTGTCACGGTGGATGAGCCCAAATGGTTAGCTCGTTCTGCTAATTATTATTTGGCTTTAGCGAATGGTGATCTGGAAGGGACATTTACCCGCGAGCACCCAGGAGTGACGGTAACCTGGGCGGGAATGGCTGGTTTCCTATTACGGTATCCTGACTATATCCGGGAAACACCTGGCAGGCTGACCGAATCCTGGGAGATCGAACCCGTGCTGCGTGAGAACGGCAAGGAACCGGTGGAGGTGCTGGAGGCTGGTCGCGCCTTTGTAGTGTTGATGATCACGATGGCATTATTCCTTAGCTTTCATGAAGCCGTGCGACTGATTGGATTGTGGCCAGCTGTGGCAGGCTTCCTATTAATTGCTTTCGATCCATTCCTTGTCGGGTTATCTCGCCTGTTGCATCTGGATGGCCTGGTTAGCGCGCTCATGCTATTGTCTGTGCTGGCCTTTCTTACCTTTTTATATAAAGGCCAGAAGTGGCAGGATTTACTTTTATCTGCCCTGGCAGCGGGCCTCGCCTGGCTAACCAAATCACCCTCCTTGTTCCTGGTGCCGTTTGTCGGGTTGATTTGTTTATTCGAATTTGGCAGGCGCTTGTACTTGGCCCGCCGATGGCAGTGGCATGATATCTGGCAATCTGGGTGGCCGTTGCTGGCCTGGGTGGGAATGGGTTGCGCTACATTTGTATTACTCTGGCCATCGATGTGGGTCAACCCCGTCAGTACCCTTCAACGGATCTTTAACGAAGCCAGTACCTATGCCAATGAAGGCCACGCTTCAGATGTGTTCTTTGATGGGCGGGTGATCACCGGTGACGTGGACCGTCCCTATTACCCAGAAAGATATCTCAAGCATTTTTACTTTCCACTCAGTTATTTGGGGCGGCGTTTTTACCCGCTGGCTTATTTGTGGCGCGTTACCCCGGTGGTGCTGGTTGGCTTAGGCCTGGCTGGGATCGGATTCTTCCTGCGTCGGAAAGTGCCAGAGGAGCGTTTTGCCCGCTGGACGGCAGCTTTATTGGTTCTGATGGCTATTCTTTTTACGATCTTTATGACCTTAGGATCAAAGAAATTTGACCGTTACCTGCTGCCAGTGTTCACCCCATTGGATCTTGTAGCAGGTATCGGATGGGTGCTGGTTGTGCGCTGGTTATCTGATAGATTCTCGCCACATGCTCAGAAGTACAGTGTTCCGCTGGTAATTTTGGCTGTTGCGGGGGTCCAATTAGCAGCAATCATTCAGACATTTCCGTACTATCTGACTTATTACAATCCATTGATGGGCGGTAATGCCAGGGCACCCGAAGTAATGATGATCGGGTGGGGAGAAGGTCTGGATCAAGCTGCCAGCTATCTCAATACGAGGGCGGTGGGAGATCGCCTTCGAGTTTTATCCTGGTACCCAGACGGAAGTTTTTCTTATTTCTTTAATGGAGAGACAGTGGGTTCGGCAGAGGAATGGGAAACCACTAGAGCTGAGCTGGCTCAATCCGATTATGCGGTGCTTTATGCCAATCAGTGGCAGCGATTTTTACCTTTTCCGCAGTTTGTCGATTTTTTCGATCGTTTGAAGCCAGAGAAAACGATCTTTATCGATGGACTGGAATATATACGTATCTACAACCTGGCTGGCTTGGAAACGCCTTAAATACGGCCAGGATAACCTGGTAATTTCTGATATGCAGGAAAAACCTCTATCCTCCTTAGTTACCCTGCCCCGAGTACTGGCAGTGTTAGCCTTAATTTTTCTACTTGGGGTGATCCTGGCAGTTCGAGCGCCTGGATTAAACCAATTTGTCACACCTGATGAGGCAGCCTGGGTCGGGCGGTCTGCCAGTTTTTATTATGCCCTGGCACATCGTAATTACGCAGATACATTCCAGCACAGCCATCCAGGTGTCACTGCCACATGGGCAGGCACTCTGGCTTATCGCTGGCGTTATCCAGCTTTAGCCTGGGAAGCGACGCCGCGCATCCTGAAGAATTGGATGAAAGTTGAACCTTTCTTAAGGGATCAAGGTCAGGAGCCCTTGGAAATCCTGGCAATAGCGCGTTTATTCATGGTGATCGGCACAGCGATTGCGTTGGGGTTAGCATTCCTGTGCGCGTGGCGATTGTTAGGTCTATTACCTTCTTTTCTCGGATTTCTGTTAATTGCTCTTGATCCTTTCCACGTGGGTTTAACCCGCCTGCTCCATTTAGATGGATTAATGGCTAGCTTGTTGTTGCTGGTTTTGCTTTCATTTTTATGTTTCCTGCTGCGTGGCAAAAATATTCTCTATCTCATTCTAGCAACTGCAGCAACAGGGCTTGCCTTCCTGACCAAATCACCATCGCTTGTGCTGGTTCCTTTTCTGGTTGTGCTATTCCTGGATGAAATCTGGCGCTTGTGGAAATCGAAGAAACCCTTGCGATTTTCTGGTGTATGGAAAATTGCCTGGCCTTTCCTCTTCTGGGGTATTGGAAGCGCTGTCGTGTTCATTGCTTTCTGGCCAGCAATGTGGGTTGATCCACTGGGTACTCTCCAGAAAATGTTCGATGTAACCTTCTCATATGCCGTTGAAGGTCATTCAAGCGCTATTTTCTTCAACGGCAAGGTGATTGATGGCGATCCAGGATGGTATTTCTACCCGGTGAATTATCTGTGGCGCACAACACCGGCTGTCCTGGGTGGTCTGGTTCTGTGTCTTCTGGCGTATTTCAAGCGATGGCGACCATTGGATGATGATGGCTCCCGACGGGTTGTGATCTACCTGGCACTTTTTGCGGTTTTGTTCGCGATTCAGATGTCTTTTGGCGCGAAGAAGTTCGACCGATATCTGATCCCCAGTTTCTTACCACTAGATTTACTGGCCGGGGTGGGGTGGGCCTGCCTGGCTGGCTGGGGTTGGCAGAGGGCAGCGAGTTCGCCGGTAGTAAGATATGCGCTAATTGCAGGCTTGTTCCTGGTGATCGGTTTGCAGGCTTTCCTGGTGGTTCGGAGTCACCCGTACTATATCAATTATTACAACCCAATAATGGGGGGGAGCACCCGCGCCCCTCAAGTGATGATGATCGGCTGGGGCGAAGGATTGGATCAGGCGGCGCGCTATCTCAACACGTTCCCGGATGCTGAAAAGACGCGGGTTATGTCGTATTATCCCGACGGCAGCTTTTCTTATTTCTTTGATGGAAAAACCTTACCTTTGCCAGCTCGGTGGGATGATGCTGGCTTGGACCAACTCTCCGGGGTTGATTTCGTGGTCCTGTATTTCCACCAATGGCAGCGTCAGGTGCCGGATGCGAGGTTGTTGGCTTATTTTGATCAATTTGACCCAGAATTTGTTGCGCGTATAGACGGTTTAGATTATGCCAGGGTGTACAACCTGCGCAATCAAGCCCTTGACCTCCAAATACCGTGAGTTATAATTCAGTGATTGAATTTTAGAATTGCTTATGGAAACATCACCCGATCCGAACCGTGAGATGATCTTGCTCGAGCAAATCGAGTTTGATCCCGACATAACCCAGGCCTCCCTGGCTTCCCAATTAGGAGTCGCCGTCGGAACGGTCAATTGGCATCTTAAGCGTTTGATCGCCAAAGGCTATGTCAAAGTGAAGCGTGCTCAGCGGCGCAAGTTGCGATATATCATCACACCGGAGGGCATCGCTTTTCGGGCGCGCCTGACGGTTAATTATATTGAACAATCCATGTATCTATATCGCCTGGTGCGTGAGCGGGTTCGGGAAACGCTTCTAGAGTTGAAGAGAACAGGTCACACTGCGGTGCGCATTGAGGCAGAAGGCGATCTCGCAGACATATGCCGGTTAACTTGCCTGGAGCTCGGTCTATCTATCAGTGAATCTCCTGATGCGCCTGTTGTTGAAATCCATGGTTTGAAAGTGTTTGTCCAACATAACGGTATTATGGCTTTACAACCACCTGGAGGCGATGGGAAAGTCAGTTGAGAGTGGAGCATATGGATAGCTTGAAGCATGTCATCATCACTGGCGGAGCGGGTTACATCGGGTCTTTACTAACCGGGCATCTCTTGCTGTCAGGCTACGCAGTCACGGTTGTGGATGACTTGTTATTCGGCGGTGAGTCGCTGATCCCTTATTTTTCCTTCCCGAACTTTCAGTTTGTCAAAGGAAACGTATGGGAACCTCGGACAGTGCGCATGGCTCTGCGCTCAGATTGGCCAGCCCCACAGGCGCTGATTCACCAGGCTGGAATTGTAGGATTTCCAGCCTGTCAGGCAGTTGGTCGCCAGGTAGCCTGGCGTTACAACGTCGAGGCCACCCAAAGGGTTTTTGAACAGGCTGTGGAGATTGGGGTGAAACGCTTCATTTTTTCGTCTACTTACAGTAATTACAGCCCGTCGCCAGACGGGGATCCGGTGACTGAAGAATCTCCCTTGACACCGCAGTCGCTCTATGCGGAAACAAAGATCACTGCAGAAAGGTTTCTCATTGCCGAGACACAGTCCGTCTGTGCTCCCTTGATCTTCCGCTTGGCCACTCTATATGGCCTGTCACCTCGCATCCGTTTTGATTTGATCATCAACCAATTTGTGCTTGAAGCCTTCACTCGTCGAGAACTGGTAATCTACCAACGTGGCTACTCCCGTTCATTTATGCATGTTGCTGACGCAGCCAGAGGATTCCTGTTAGGGCTTACCGCTCCTGACGAAACAATCCGGGGACAGATATTCAACCTGGGATCGAGTTCAGGGAAACTTCACCAAAGACGAGATTGTTACGTTGATCCTGAAACGTCTGCCTGAAACGATTGTGCGCCATAAGGATATGACCTTTGGCGGTGATATGCGCGATATCACGGTATCTTTCGAGAAGGTGCAGCAGCTATTGGGATTCACATCCACATTGAGTGTGGATGACGGTATTCGAGAGGTCCTGCATGCCCTGCGGGATGGGGTGATCAACAATCCCCATGACAACCGCTATCGGAATGCGCAGTTTATAGTTCAATAAGAGACTGAATGTCAATAAAGGAGCAATCCTCTGTGAATGGAGCTAGTTCATATTGGTCAGCGAGAAAAGTGATTGTCACTGGGGGGAGTGGCTTTCTGGGTTCATTTTTAGTAGAGAAATTGCGCCAGCGAGGCGCAACTCAGATCATCGTACCAACGATTGAAACGTATGACTTGACTCAAAAACAGGCTATTCAACACCTATTTGATGACAATGGATTATTCCGGCCCACTCAGGTTTCCACTCCTGAGGATCGCGGGGCAAGTCAAACAATTGTGATTCATCTAGCTGCTCTGGTTGGCGGGATCGAAGCCAACCGGGCACGGCCAGCAGAATTTTTCTATGATAATCTGATGATGGGCGTGCAACTGATGCACGAATCCTGGCTGCGTGGGGTGGAGAAATTTGTCGCAATCGGTACAATCTGCGCTTACCCCAAGGTCACGCCGCTGCCTTTCAAGGAAGAGTATTTATGGGAAGGGTATCCAGAAGAAACCAATGCGCCTTACGGATTGGCAAAGAAAATGCTGCTTGTCCAGGCACAGGCTTACCGGCAGCAATATGGTTTCAACGCGATATACCTGTTACCGGTTAACCTGTACGGACCACGCGACAACTTCGACCCAACCACCTCCCATGTGATCCCGGCGCTGATCCGGAAATTTATCGAGGCGAAAGACATGAACCAGGATCAGGTTGTCGTGTGGGGTGACGGCTCGCCAACACGGGAATTTCTCTACGTGGAGGATGCGGCTGAAGGGATCTTGTTGGCTGCTGAGCGCTACAATGATAGCCAACCGGTGAACCTTGGGTCGGGAATGGAAATCAGCATTAAGGACCTGGCTGAATTGATCGCCGGGTTGACTGGCTTTAAGGGCAGCCTGGTTTGGGATAAAACCAAACCGAATGGGCAACCCAGGCGCAGTCTGGATACTTCGAGAGCGAAACAATTCTTTGGATTTCAGGCGCAAATGTCTTTTGAAGAAGGCTTGCGACAAACTATCGAATGGTATCGCCAGGCGATGAAGACCCAGTTGGCAGGGTAGGATCACTCCGGAGATCTTATGGCGCATCCAGCAATTTCTTCAAAAGAAATAGAGGAAGTGATCATTCTCAAGCCCACGCGGGGTTGGGCCGCGCTCAACCTGGGCGAGTTGTGGCTGTACCGGGAATTAATTTACTTCATGACCTGGCGCGATCTCAAGGTCCGCTATAAACAAACTGTATTGGGGGCCGCGTGGGCGATTCTGCAACCTTTCCTATCGATGGTGGTATTTAGCGTGTTCTTCGGGCGTTGGTTAGGCGTTCCCTCTGGCGATGTCCCTTACCCGGTCTTCTCGTATACCGCCCTGCTGCCTTGGGGATTATTCTCCAAGGCGATCGCTGATGCAGGCCGTTCCCTGGTGACAAACCGGGCCATGATCACCAAAGTCTACTTTCCGCGCCTGACGATCCCGCTCGCCTCGGTGCTGGCTGGCATTGTGGACTTCCTGATCGCCTTTGTGGTGCTCTTAGGGATGATGTGGTATTACGACATAGACATCACCTCCAAAGTGTTAACATTGCCATTTTTCCTTCTTCTGGCATTGATCGCATCCTTAGGGGTCGGCTTGTGGCTTTCTGCTATGAACGTGTTTTACCGCGATATTGGCTACATCATCCCCTTTTTGACCCAGATTTGGTTTTACCTTTCCCCGATTGTCTATGCAACCAGTACCGTGCCGGAAAAATTGCAGCCAATCTATGCGCTCAATCCGATGGTAGGCGTGATCGATGGATTTCGGTGGGCATTGCTTGGTCAGGAGCCAGGACCAGGGCCATTATTAATCATATCAAGCGCTGTGGCAGTTATTTTGCTGGTCAGCGGCGTGATTTATTTCCGGCGGGTTGAGCGCACCTTTGCAGATATGGTCTAGCAATGTCCGAGGAGTATTTTAGTTTGTTGTCCAAGCGTCATAACTTATGAATAAATTAGCAATTCGAGTTGAGAAATTAGGTAAGCAATACCGCATCGGGACATCCCTGGCGCGTTACCGCACCCTTAGGGAAACCCTGGTTGAGACGGTTAATCTTCCATCTCGACTGGCACGCGCCTCCGAAGAACGCTCCAACAGCCAGATCTGGGCATTACAGGACGTTTCTTTCGACGTACTCAAAGGACAGGTATTGGGTGTAATCGGCCGCAACGGCGCGGGGAAGAGTACGTTGCTTAAGATCCTTTCGCGCGTGACTGAACCCAGCTCGGGTTTTGCTGAAATCCATGGGCGGGTTGGTGCCTTGTTAGAGGTTGGCACCGGTTTTCATCCGGAGTTATCCGGACGGGAGAATATCTACTTGAATGGGGCAATCTTGGGGATGAAACGTGCAGAGATCGACGCGAAATTCGATGAGATTGTATCATTCGCCGAGGTGGAAAAATTTATTGATACACCTGTGAAACGATATTCCAGCGGGATGTATCTGCGGCTGGCCTTCGCGGTGGCGGCGCATCTGGAGCCAGATATCCTGGTTGTGGACGAGGTGCTCGCGGTAGGCGATGCCGAGTTTCAGCGCAGGTGTCTGGGAAAGATGAGCGATGTTGCCAAGGAGGGGCGTACTGTTTTATTTGTCAGCCACAACATGTCGGCGGTTCTACGCCTCACTGAAGAGGGCATTCTTCTCGACAAAGGCCGATTGGTTTTGCGTGGGCCCACCCGTGAAGTTGTCGATACCTATATGGCATCCGGATATTCGCAGACTGGTCAGCGTATTTGGGATGCAGATGAAATTCCCCTCGAAGCACATCCTTTCCGCCCAGTTGCGATCCGATTGATTGACCGGAACCAGCGCGTAATTGATACTGTCCGATCAACAGAGCCGATTACCATCTCGATTGAATACAGCCTGGATGAGCCGATAACTGGATTGCGCGTGGGGATTTACTTGATGTCCATGCGAGGCGAATATGTCTTTACATCTTTTGACACTGACAGCCCGGAATTATATGATCGATTCAGTGTGCGAAATGCGGGTAAATATATCAACTCATGCTCTATCCCAGGAAATTACCTGAATGAGGGACGATACGTCCTGGGAATCAATGCCAGCTCGTTTCGGGTGAAGCGTTACTTTCAGGACGAGGTAGCATTAACCTTCACTGTTGATGGCGCAGGCGCGCCGGGCAAGCAATGGGCAGAATCCCGGCTGGGACTGGTACGACCAGACTTGAATTGGCAGATTGAAACCCAATGAGCACCAAAACGACGGCAAAGCGAATTCTAGGTGAACTGCCCTTCACGGCGGAGACTTACTGGTACCTGCGCCAGGCTGGAAAACCAATCCGCACAGGCTATTCGCTGAAAAAACTGCAGGAAGGTTTGCCAGATTGGACTGCGCAAGCCACCAGGGTTGCCAGGAAGGCTCCTCGTGGTAAGAAAATCCTGATCTTTGGCACGCTGCACTATTGGATTTCCCATGCTGCTCTGGTTGGAATAACCCTGGGCGGGCTGGGACACCGGGTCACCCTGGCATTTCTCCCATATAACCAGTGGCAGTCGCCGATCAACCGCTTCGATTTACGCCGCCAAAACCTTTACACACTAAATGTTCTCAAGAAAGCAACGCCGCTGATCAAACCGATCTCTTTTCTTGACTCAGGAAGGAGCATCCTGGAATTCCCAAGGTCACTCCATCAGGCGGTCGAAGAATTATCAGTGCGAGACACGCAATATACACTTCAAGTCGAAGAGATTGCCCAGGATAGCGATCTTTACCGGATGCGTTATGAGAGGAATATTGCCACAGCCCAGGTTGCCCTGGTATGGATGAAGACAAACCGACCGGAGGTCGTGGTGGTGCCAAATGGCAGCATCCAGGAATTTGGGAGTGTCTACCTGGTAGCACGCTATCTGGATATACCGGTGGTTACCTATGAGTTTGGTGAGCAACGCCAGCGGATGTGGTTGGCACAGAACGCAGAGGTAATGCACCAGCATACTGACGATTTATGGGCTGCACGGGGCGGACAAGCTTTGTCTGTAGCCGAGCTTGAACAAGTGCAGTCCTTGTTTATCACCCGACGCAAGGCCAGCCTTTGGGAAAATTTCGACCGGCGCTGGCAGGGGATCGCCTCGGTCGGGGGAGACGCCGTGCGGGAAGCGCTGGGTTTGGATAAACGCCCGGTCGTGTTGTTGGCTACCAACGTGATCGGAGATAGCCTGACGCTTGGACGCCAGGTCTTTAGTGAAAGCATGACGGAATGGTTGAGCCGCACTGTTGAATTCTTTGCATCACACTCAGAAGCGCAATTGGTTGTGCGGATTCATCCAGGAGAGTTGATTACGAAAGGCCCCTCGGTCGCGGAAGTGGTTCGGAATACCTTGCCGGGCGGAATACCGGAGCATATCTATTTAGTGCCAGCCGATGCTGAAATAAATACGTATGATCTGATTGAAATTGCCGATCTTGGTCTTGTGTATACCACAACTGTTGGGTTGGAAATGGCGATGAGCGGCATACCGGTAATCGCCATTGGGCAGACGCATTACCGCAGCAAAGGATTTACTCTGGACCCGGATAGCTGGGAGGTGTATTTTCACCTCCTCAGTAAAGCGATCCAGCCTAAATCAGAATTCAAGCTAAACGAATTGCAGGTCAACAAGGCCTGGGAATATGCTTACCGGTTTTTCTTTGAGTATCCTCTTGCCTTTCCCTGGCATTTATTACACCTGTGGGATGACATTAAAGAATGGCCTGTTGAGCGGGTCCGTTAACCAAGAAGGGCAGGAACAATTCGGTGCGACCTTCCTTTATTTGAGTGGTGAACCGAGAAGCTGGGCAAAATGATTTATACTTGTAATTTCGTGCCGGGAGGACCGGTTTGATTTTTAGAGAATGATGATATGGCGAATCTTGCAGAAGCCGATGTAAAACAACAAGTCCGCCAGTTCTATGACCAGATTGGTTGGAGAGAGGTCGGCGAAGGCGTTTACCAGAATGCTCGCTACGAGTGATTTAAGACCTGTAGCGCGAGAATACATTCATCGCTGCCATATGCGGGTGAAACGCTACTTCAAGTCAGAAGGCCTCTATTTTCTGGATGCGGGCTCAGGGCCGATTCAGTATCCCGAATATCTGGAGTATTCTCGAGGCTACCAGACGCGGGTATGTGCGGACATCTCGATTGTGGCGTTGCGTGAAGCGCGCTTGCGCATCGGTGATCGTCATTCTGGAGGTCACGGGCTGTTTGTTGTGGCTGACGTAGCCAAGCTGCCCTTTCGATCGGACGCATTCGATGGTTTGATGGCCTTGCACACCATTCACCACCTACCAATAGATGAGCACCGCGCAGCGTATGGCGAGCTGTATCGGGTGATGGCAGAGGGAACTTCTGCAGTGGTCGTGAACGGTTGGGATAACTCACTTTTAATGGTTTTATTTGTCGCCCCGTTGCGCTGGCTTAGACGTACACGCAAACGAGTTCAAAGATATTTTGGGAGAGGGGATGCCAAACCATTTGATGAAGCTGAAGATCTCGCTCCTCGACCTGAGCCTAAGGGAACTTTTGTAAGCAAACGCAACGCAGCCTGGTTACAGAATAAGATCGGGGCTGAGATCCCCTTGGATATTTTAGTATGGCGCAGCGTCAGTGTGCGTTTTTTGCGGGCGTATATTCATCCCTGGCTGGGAGGGCGTTGGATCTTGCGCCTGCTTTACTGGCTGGAGGAGCGCTTCCCGCATTTCTTTGGTAAATATGGCCAATACCCTCTGATAGTGATCCATAAGGGTGAGACAAGCCATTTTGTTTCGTCTAATCAGTAGCAAGATTTAGATGGATGTGGAGATAGGAATGGATTGGACTGATCAGGTAGTGCTGGTGACCGGTGGGACGGGTTCTTTTGGGAAGAAGTTTGTTGAGCTTATGCTCAAAGATCACCATCCGGCGAAATTGATCGTTTTTAGCCGGGATGAACTTAAGCAGCATGAGATGCGGGTGAGCGGTTTTGAGCATCCTAACCTGCGATATTTCATTGGGGATGTGCGCGATCAGGCGAGATTAGAGCGGGCAATGCAAGGGGTGAGCATTGTGGTTCACGCCGCAGCTCTCAAACAAGTTCCGGCCTGTGAATACAACCCAATGGAAGCGATCAAGACCAACATCCTGGGAAGCAGTAATGTGATCGAGGCTGCTCTGGATACAGGCGTAAAGAAAGTGGTGGCGTTAAGCACGGATAAAGCGGTTAACCCAATCAATCTGTACGGCGCAACCAAGCTGGCCGCGGAAAAACTATTTGTTCAAAGTAATGCCTATGCCGGTGGAACGTCGACCCGCTATTCCTGTGTTCGCTATGGCAACGTAGTGGGGAGTCGCGGCAGCGTGATCCCGTTGTTCCTGCAGCAGCGTCATAATGGGAAACTGACCATCACTGATGAGCGGATGACGCGATTCTGGTTGACGCTAGATCAGGGAGTGCGGTTTGTTATCCGCTGTGTTGAAGCGATGCACGGTGGGGAGGTGTTTGTACCGAAGATACCCAGCACTCGAATTGTTGACTTAGCTCGGGTTATTGCTCCCCAGGCTACCCTGAACGTGATTGGTATCCGGCCCGGGGAAAAGTTGCATGAAGTATTGATCCATGAAGATGAAGCCCGCTCAACGATCGAGATGGAGGATATGTTTGTTGTTCAACCATCCGAAGCGTTGTGGTTTGGGCATGATTGGCAGGATAAAGGTCGTCGGTTAGTAGACGGGTTTCGTTATGCCAGCGATACCAATGACCAATGGCTGACCATTGAGCAAATCCAGGATCTGGTTACAGAATTTGAAAGAACGCATGTCGATCTAACTTACGAAGGTTACCTGGAAAGTTAATTCAGATGGTTATTGACGTCGATCAATGGGAGTTAATCAAACTCTCTGAAATAAACAATCTCGAAGAATGGGAACAGGATGCGTTTGCTCGTCACCGGTGCCAGCGGTTTGTTGGGTCTCAACTTGGCGCTAGAAGCCAGCAAGCAGCACGAGGTTTATGGAGTAGTCAACCAGCATCTTCTCAATACCACTGCTTTTCATGTCAAACAGGTGGATTTACTTTCCCCTGGGGCGATCGAGCAGATCCTGGAGCTAACCCAGCCTGAGTGGGTTATCCACTGTGCTGCACTGGCCAATGTAGATGCCTGCGAGTTTGAGCCTGCCCTGGCCAAACAATTGAATACCACTCTCCCAGAAGAATTGGCAAAGCATGTCGCCAAGGGCGGAGCGCGTCTGGTTCACATCTCGACTGACGCGGTCTTCGATGGTAGCCGGGGAGGGTACAGCGAGTTAGATGTACCGAACCCGCTGAGCATTTACGCGCGAACAAAATTGGATGGAGAACGAGCAGTGCTGGCAGTTTACCCACAAGCAATTGTTGCCCGGGTCAATCTTTTCGGTTGGAGCCTGAGAGGGCAACGCAGCCTGGGGGAATGGTTCTTCAATAATCTCCAAGCCGGGAAGCAGATGAGAGGTTTCACCGATGTGTATTTCTGTCCACTCCTGGCGAACCACCTGGCCGCGCTCCTGCTAAAAATGCTAGAAAAACAGCTCAGCGGTTTATATCATGTTGTTTCCAGTGAATGCATCAGCAAGTACGCGTTTGGCGTGGAGATTGCCAAGCGATTCGGTTTCGATGAGACCTTAATTGATGCATCTCCGGTGACCAAGGCTGGTTTAGCTGCGGCGCGCTCGCCAAATCTTACCCTCCAGACCAGTAAACTCAGTGTTGCACTGGGTGAACCTCCTCCTACCTTACCGGAAGGTATCGAGGGATTTTTTACCCTTTACAGGAATGGCTACCCGGCAATGATTAGAGAGATGGACGCAGCCGGTCAATAGAGCAAAGGAGAATGAGTATGCATATTCAGGTTGGCGCGCATACGATTGGTGATAACTATCCCACCTACTTCATTGCTGATATTTCGGCTAATCATGACGGCAATCTCGAGCGCGCCAGGGTTCTCATCCAGCTTGCGAAAGAGGCTGGGGCTGACGCGGCGAAGTTTCAGAACTTTCGAGCTCCACACATCGTTTCTGATTACGGTTTTAGATCCCTGGGTGGACAGCTCTCTCATCAGTCGACCTGGAAGAAGAGCGTCTTTGAAGTTTACCAGGACGCATCAATCCCCTTTGAGTGGACGCCGATCCTGAAAAAAGAATGCGACCTGGCCGGGATCGATTATTTCTCCTCACCTTATGATTTCGATGCTATCGATATGCTCGATGAATTTGTACCTGCATATAAGATCGGCTCAGGCGATATCAATTGGTTGGAAGCCATTGAGCGCATAGCACTCAAGGGAAAACCGGTTATTCTGGCAAGTGGCGCTTCGAATATTGGAGAAGTACAACAGGCTGTGCGGACAATCCTGGCAAAAAATCCTCAGTTGGTATTGATGCAATGTAACACCAATTACACCGCCAGTCTTGAGAATTTCACTTTTATCAACCTGCGGGTATTAAGCACGTATCGGGTGATGTTCCCTGAGGTAATCCTGGGTTTATCCGACCACACTCCAGGTCATGCCACTGTCCTGGGGGCGGTGACGCTTGGAGCGCGTGTCATTGAGAAACACTTTACAGACGATAATGCGCGGGTTGGGCCTGATCATCCGTTCTCGATGACTCCGGCGACTTGGAAAGATATGGTTGACCGGACTCGCGAACTGGAGCGGGCTCTAGGATCGCCAGATAAGATTGTTGCTGCCAACGAGCAGCAGACTGTTGTTGTCCAAAGACGCTGCTTACGTGCGGCGCGCGACATCCAGGCAGGCGAGGCTTTTACCCGGGAAATGATCGCTGTGTTGCGACCAGCTACACCCGGGGCGATTTTACCGGATGAGATGGAAGCCTTGATTGGTACAACCGCGCTGAAGGATATTCCAGCGGGGAAAGAGCTGCGTTGGACGGATGTGGGGGCATGATTCGTGCGCCTGTTATATTTTTCGCGCGATTACACTCCGCATGATCATCGTTTCCTGGCGGCTTTGGCGCCTACCGGACATTCAGTTTACTTTTTAAGGTTAGAACGACGCGACAATTCGGTTGAGGGGCGGCCGCTTCCCGAAAATATCAAGGTGATACCCTGGAGTGGCGGCCGACGACCGATCACGCTAATAGATATCCCTGGTTTATACCTTGCTCTCAAGGATGTTCTCCGTCAGATTGACCCTGACCTCATTCACGCAGGTCCATTGCACAGCTGCGCCTGGCTGGTTGCCTTGACCGGTTTCCGCCCGCTGGTGAGTATGTCCTGGGGGTACGACTTGATGCATGACGCCGAGCGGAATGCTTTTTGGCGCTGGATAACCCGCTTTACTTTACGGCGAAGCGCAGTGATGATCGGTGATTGTGACGCTGTGCGAAGGCAGGCAATCCGTTTTGGGATGGCCACTGATCAAATCGTTACCTTCCCTTGGGGTGTAGACCTGACTCATTTTGCGCCAGGAGACCCGAGCCAGAAAATCCTAATCGTTTCACTATGCTTTCCGTGCGTTCTTGGGAGCCGATCTATGGGGTAGATGTCTTGGCAAGAGCCTTTGTCCAGGTAGCTCGTCAGCGTTCTGACATTAAGCTGGTTATACCCGGAGGCGGCTCTCAGGCGGACTTAATCCGCAAAATCTTCACCGATGGTGGAGTGTTGGATCAAGTGCTTTTCCCTGGACATATCGAGCAGGCGAATCTGCCGGATTATTATCGGAGTGCAGACCTTTATTTGAGTGCATCACATACGGATGGCTCATCAGTTTCGCTTCTGGAGGCAATGGCGAGCGGATGTCCAGCTGTGGTTTCAGACATCCCTGGTAACCGGGAGTGGGTTCGTCCTGGTGTCAATGGTTGGCTTTTCAGAGATGGGGACTCCGACGCGATGGCGCAGGCTATCCTTGAAGCGATCGAACAGCACAAATCATTGGCAGACAAGGGGATGGCTGCCCGCAGGGTCGCAGAACAGCATGCTGACTGGCGAAAGAATTTTCCGAAATTGTTGCATGCATATGACTTTTAGCTATAAACTCCTGAGAACTGACCTTACTCTCTATGAATTTCCGAAATCTCAATAACGAAAAAGTAGTTGTTATTATCCAGGCCCGTATGGGCTCCACGCGTCTGCCTGGCAAGGTTTTGCTCGATATAGGCGGTGAGCCGATGCTTGCCCGGGTAGTAAGCCGCTGCCGGCAGGCAACTCAGGTTGATCAGGTCGTCATTGCAACATCCGACGACCCGACTGACGATGCCATAGAGAATTATTGCCTTGCGCAGGGATACCCTTATTTTCGAGGCAGCTTGCATGACGTCCTTGATCGCTATTACCAGGCTGCCAGGCAGTTTGAAGCCTCAATTATTGTGCGCATCACTGCTGATTGCCCGTTGATCGATCCGGCTGTAATCGATCAGGTAGTGAGCGCTCTTATCGGCGGAAAGCAAGAGTCGAAATGGGATTTTGTAGCCAACCGATTGCCACCGCCCTGGAAACGTAGCTACCCTATCGGTTTGGATGTCGAGGTGTGCACCTTTTCGGCATTAGAGAGAGCCTGGCAAGAGGCAGAAGATGCACACCAGCGGGAGCATGTCATGCCTTATCTTTACGAACAAGAAGGTCGTTTCCAGGTACTGGTGCTCAATCACATCCCGGATTATGGCGACTTGCGTTGGACGGTGGATACACCGGAAGATCTGGTATTGATCCGCCAGATTTATTCTCGGTTTGATGGGGGAGACGGGTTCTCCTGGATGGAGGTCATCGAATTATTCCAGCATGAGCCTGCATTGGCTGAAATCAATGCAAGCGTTGCGACAAAGCGGGTTGATGAAGTGGATGAAAGGCGATCCTGGGATGGGTTAGCTATCCGGTTCGCGGCAAGAAGCAAGAAGGAAAACGGATGACTTATTTAACAATATTTACCTCGCCGAAGCCGTTTACTTTGAATCCTCACATCAACACAATCCAACGCAATGCCATCCAATCCTGGTTGCATTTGAGCTCAGAGGTGGATGTATTCATGATGGGGGATGAAGCTGGCATGGCAGATGTGGCTTCAGAATATCAAGTACGCCAGTTTCCTGACGTCCGGCTTAACGAGATGAATACCCCGCTGTTGAATTCGATGTTCCAAATTGCCCGAGAAGCCAGCCAGTCGCCTTACCTGATGTTCACAAACGCAGATATCCTCTACCTGCCGGATATCTTGGATGCAACCCACCAGGTTGCAGCGCAGACCAGGGATTTTCTTCTGTTAGGAAGACGCTGGGATTTGGATATCACAGAGTCGCTGGTTTTTAGTCCGGGTTGGGATGAACGTTTGCGCTCAGATACGATCAGGCGAGGTCAATTGCATGCCCCGGTGGGCAGCGACTATTTCATCTACCCCCGTCATCTGATGACCGATATGCCTGATTTTGCTATCGGGCGCTCTGGATGGGACAACTGGACGATCTACCATGGGCGCCAGGCCGGTTGGGCAGTGGTGGACATCACCCGCGCAGCTATGGTGATCCACCAGAATCACGATTACAGCCATTTGCCGGGTGGTCTGCCGCCTTATGATCTGGAAGAGACACAACGGAACATTCGCCTGGCAGGTGGGATGAAGAATATGTACACGATCCTTGAGACGAACAAAATACTTGAAGCTGGCAGGCTCCGTCCCGTGCTTATCACAATCCCTAAACTATCTCATTGGCTTGAGCTCAAATTGATCGATAGTGATCCACGCAGCACGCCAAATTCGCTTGTCCGCCGCCTGCGGCGGACGCGCCGGAAGTACATTACTACTAGTTAGATTTTCCAGGGCGTAGGAGCTGGGCAACGTTGATATCGCCAATACAGGGCACAAATAAATTAAAAATGCTTTGCCCCTTGTGTGGAGGATGGGACAGCAATCTGTTTGATCGGCGTGACTTCCGTGGGCACATGGTGACAAATCGGCTTTGTGCAAGATGCGGGTGTGTCTATCAATACCCTCATTTGACGGGAAAAGAACTAGATGCTTTCTATGAACATGAATACCGTCAGCTATACCAGGGCAGCGAAGGGCCATCCGCGAAAGATTTGGCTGTCCAGGAAGAGCGCGCTGCGGTGCTGCTGGATTTTATGCTCGGGCAGGGTGTTCAGTTCTCCAGGCATCTGGATATTGGGAGCTCTGCCGGTATTCTGTTGAAACAATTTCAGTCTGTATCGGGTACCCAAGGAGTTGGCATTGAACCCGGGGAAGCTTACCGGGAGCATGCCCTGAGGCTTGGAATTAAGACTTATCCTTCTTTGGAAGAACTCGATCTAGTACACGAATCCTGTTTCGACTTGATCAGTTTGGCGCACGTTGTGGAACACCTGCCTGATCCCATTGATTATCTGAAGCATTTACGAGAGAAGTACCTGACTGCATCAGGGTGGCTGCTGATCGAAGTGCCTAACCTGTACGCCCATGATTGTTTTGAGATAGCTCACCTGGTTTCATTTAGTGCGCATACATTAGAGCAGACTCTACAACAGGCGGGTTATGTAGTTAAGGCGCTCGAAAAACATGGCCGACCACGATCACTGCGCATTCCGTTATACATCACGGTGCTTGCTCAATCAGAGTTGGATCTCGAGAATTTGCCGATTATGCCAGTGAAGAAAGAATTTGGAGTGCGCTGGCGGAGAAGAGCTGGATTCTTCCGGCGGCGTTTAGTCGAACGATTTTTGCCTCGCCAGGCCTGGGAGCCGGTGAGGAGTTAGGAATTGGGACAATTTCATGCGCGTAGGGCAAAACCCGGCCAAATCAATTCGCCATGTAGTGCAACCAGAGAGGGTGACGGTGGCAGTCACGTCTTACATACCTTTCTTGAGCGGATATTATGCGCATAGCCTTGATGTTCTGCAAGTATGCCTGGGTAGTATTCTCTCAAACACCGACCAGCCATATGATTTGATGGTGTTCGACAACGCCAGTTGCTCGAAAGTTGTCCGATATCTGGAGACACTCAGAGATCAAGGCCAGATTCAATTCTTATATCTGTCAAATAAAAACGTCGGCAAAGTGGGGGCTTGGAACGCGATCTTTGGTTCCGCACCGGGTGAATATATCGCTTATTCAGATATGGATGTGTATTACTATCCAGGCTGGCTTTCCAGGCACCTTGAGGTGTTTGAGACATTCTCTGAAGCGGGTACGGTTGCCGGATTACCGAGGCGGGGAGATTTACCTTTATATGCAAATACGATCCGCCAACTGACGGCATTGCCGGATACACGGGTTGAAGAGGGACGATTGATTCCAGACGAGTGGATCCTCGATCATGCTCAGTCGCTTGGAAAGACCCAGGCAGATATCGCGGATGAATTCGGTTTAAGTGATTATCGAATTACACGCCAGGGTATATCCGCGTTTGCTACGGGGACTCATTTCCAATTCATAGTCCGAGGAGATGTAGTCAGACAATTTTTGCCTTTCCCTAATGAACGGCCAATGGGAGATAGTGTGGCGCACTTCGACCGGGCGATCGATGGCAGTTGCTTGCTTCGCCTGGCGACCGCCGAACGGGTTGCTCTCCATATGGGCAACCAGCTGAGTGAACAGGTACTGGCTCTCATTCCTCCTGAATCCCGCCGACATAATGACGAGGTTGTTTTACCCGTACAGAAGCGATCCGCAAGTGCTTTCCGTAAACTTCTGGATTGGAAACCCGTGCGAAAAATCCTGCTGGCAGTATATGATCGCATCTTTCGCCTGTACTATAGCTGATCGAGCTACATATTCCAACATAATATTCGATAATAGGTTTGATATGGATCAAGATGCATAAGCGTTTCATCCAGTTTCAATTGTTCTTTTTCATGATCATATTGGTAGTCCTGCCAGCCTGTTCGGGTAGCTCTTCGCTAGGTTTATTTGCGGCATCTGTATCCCCATCTCCTACGGCGACCAGCACATTCGTAGCGCTGACGGAAACGCTAATACCTTCCACCGCGACTGCAACTGCAACTGTGACGCCGACAGCTACAGCCAACAGCGACTGCTACCAGTACAGAAACGCCGCTGCCCAGTCCGACCGCCACAGCAAACTCTACAGCTACACCACAACAGGCCTCTCCAGATGTTAGCGGAGGAGGCGTCTATATGGTCAAATACTTGGTGTTACCCGATACCGGCGGACCAATTGGCTGTGGAGATAGCCTGATTGCGGTCAGCACAGGCCTGGTAAGCACTGGAAACGTCAAGGAGGACATCAAGCTGGCCTTGAACAGCCTGTTTTCGACCGGGGTAAAGTATGTTGGTGAGCTCTACAATCCACTGTACCAGTCCAAGCTTCGGGTGAGCAGCGTGGAATTTAAAGGCCCAAAGAAAGATGAAGTGGTCATTCACATGAACGGGAAATTCGTCAAACCGAAAGATCCTTGCGATAAGTCGCGCTATCGCTGGCAGGTCTGGCAGACTGTGCGCCAGTTCGCGGGGATCCGCCAGGCAAATATCTGGTTAGACAATGGGCTGTTGCTGGGCGATTTGCTTGCCAACGATAGTTAAGATCCCGGTCCAGGGGGCTGAGATCCTGGAAGGTTTCCCAATCACTCTCTTTACGTGAATTCGGGTCAAGGATATTTTGTTGTTGATTTGGGCGGTAAAGCCACCCAAATCAACAACAAATGACCCCCTTTTTCCCTTATCTTGTATCGACGTTTCTTATGCAGGCTTCTCTAGAAAAAAACCGATCGGACTGGCTGCTTGCCGGATTGCTAGCCTTGGCCCTGGCTGGGGTTGTTCTGGCCTGGATTACGACCCCGTGGGGTGTACGGGTGGGCTATGATTCTTACTTCTATCTCAATGCCGCAGAAAATCTGCTTAAAGGATTGGGCTTAAGCAGCCTCAGCGGCGAGGGGCTGATTGTCCCTTTAACGCATTTCCCCCCTTTTTATTCGTTAATCCTGGCATCAGTCAGCCTGGCTACAGGGGGAGATATTCTGCTGGCGGCGCGCTGGGCGGCTGTCTTGGTTTATGGATTCAATCTTTTCTTATTTGGTTTTTTAATCTTTCGCTACACCAGTTCCTGGCTTGCGGGATTTCTAAGTGTAGGTTTGTTCCTGATCTCGCCCATTCTGATGGATATCGTCGTTTCCGCGTTCTCAGAAGGGTGGTTCCTGGCCTGCCTGCTGCTGTCCTTATTCTTCTTGACCGAAGGCGTTGGGGATTTGAGGAACAGGCAACTCCTGGCAGCCGGAATCACCACTGCACTTGCCTGCCTAACGCGCTACGTAGGCGTTGCGGTAATCTTGACGGGAGTGTTTGCTATCATTTTCTTAAGTCAAGCCCAATTCAAGAAACGAATCATAGCTGCCATTGTATATGGAACTCTGAGCGGGCTTCCACTAATACTCTGGTATATCCGAAATTGGCTGGTGGCAGGCTCAACCTCCAACCGGGTATTTGGCATCCATTGGCCAAAGAAAGGCAATTTTCTGATTGGGATCGATACGATCACCGGTTGGTTTTTGCCTCAAGCGATCCCCGTTCAGATTCGTCTTTACATCCTGCTGGCTTGCCTTGTCTTGCTATTAATCGCTATCTATTTTTGGGCCAGAAGGATTCATAGTGAAGAGTCGCCTATTGCGGCAGACTATTCGTTTAGATTCGTACTGGTCAGCCTGCTTTTTTGCCTGATATATAGTTTATTTTTGTTGATATCCCGATCGTTCTTCGATGCATCCACTCGCTGGAATTCGCGCATTCTCTCCCCGCTGTATCTGGTGGGAATCCTGGGAGTGATT
Source organism: uncultured Chloroflexia bacterium (assembly GCA_963706905.1). Taxonomy (GTDB): domain Bacteria; phylum Chloroflexota; class Anaerolineae; order Anaerolineales; family UBA4823; genus CAVPNY01. The sequence continues at coordinate 230,632 of CAVPNY010000011.1, forward strand.
GTCACCATCTGGCAAGCTGGACGCGTGGATCAATTTCGGTGGCGGAGAATCCTGGCTAGTGCCGTGATTGTTCTGCTCTGCCTGTTCTATTTGCCCCAAATGTACCAATACCTGTCAATCAGTTATCGGGAAGGGAGCGGGTTTTCCGGGGCAGTCTGGAAGAATTCCGAGACAATGCAGGTGCTCAAGCAGTTTCCTCCAGGTGGTACGCTGTATAGCAATAATCCAACGGCGATCTATTTTGTGCTGGGCCGGCAGGCGGTCTCAATCCCAGAACAATATGATCGGGTGAAGAAGAAGTACCGCCCAGATTTTGAGCAGAACCTGGCCTTTATGCGCCAGCAACTGAAAGACCCGGACAGCGCTCTGATCATTTTCTACCCATACCAGGATGTCCGGGAAAATCCCCCGTTGGAAGTAATAACCGACGGTTTGGATGTGTACCGGAATACAACAGATGGCACAATCTATGTTGATCCGGGATAAGAGCGAATCTTCAGGCTGGTGGAGAACATTGTGACCCACCTAAAGCGCCGTTTATCAGCAGCTATGTCCGGCTTCCGCAGCGGGATTGCGCCAGCTATTCCCAGAATGGATATTCCGGCTATCACGTTGGAAGAAATCGCTGAGCTTAAGGCATTCTTTCCGCTGGATAAATTCTTTATTTTCGGACATGCCCGATCAGGGACTACTATCCTGGCACGGGTTATCCGCCAGCATCAGCAGGTGTATTGTCACTGGCAGGCACATTTCTTTACGCGGCCGCCTTTACTTGAGTCGCTGGTTGCCGATCCTTCTGTCGGGGATTGGTTGCAGCGGGCTAATAATCGATGGAACCGCGGGGGGGATTTATCCGCGGTTGTTCTGCGAGCTGCAGCGGACATAATTCTAGAACGCGAAGCCCGCCGGGAGATGAAGCGCATCGTAGGAGATAAGAGCCCAAATAGTTTATTGGATGGCGAAGCAGTGCGCTTATTACATAAGGTCTATCCCGATGCATGCCTGATTTATATTATTCGCGATGGTCGTGATACGGTGCTCTCCCATCGTTTCCAGAATTTCATTGAGTTTCCTCAATTCCTTGCTAAAGAAGACAGCCGCATCCGGGCAGATTTTGCAGGAAATCCACTACCATTCCTTTCAGGAGAACGGTCGGTTTTCACTGCAAAAGGTATCCAACAGGCTGCAGTAGGGTGGGTGCGCAATGTCCAGGAAACAGACCAGCGGGGTAAAGAACTGTATGGGGAGCGTTATCTGAGCATACGATATGAAGATTTATTGGAACGCCCAATGGAAGAATTGAAACGTATTTGGGCTTTCCTGGGCGCAGAACCAGCAACCGAGAGTGCCTGGGCTGGAGTAGATGCTGAATTGCAGCAAAACCTGGACGTGACCTGGCAAAGCCAAAAATCGGGCGAGATCGCCCGGTCCTTGCAGAAAGGGAAACACGGATCCTGGCAGACGATCTTCACCCCTCGGGATCGACGGGTGTTTGAGGAAATTGCGGGAGAATTGCTGGCTGTTTGGGGCTATGGCTGGGAGTAACCAATGAAGTTCCTTATCGCCGGTTTGGGATCGATTGGGCGTCGGCATTTACGCAATCTTATCACGCTGGGTGAAAAGGATATCCTGCTTTATCGGACCCATCAAAGCACCCTCCCTGAGAATGAATTGGCAGGATTTCCGGTTGAAACCGACCTGCAAGCAGCTCTGAATCAGGGCCTGGATGCGGTCATCGTGGCAAATCCGACTGCGCTGCACCTGAGCGTTGCCATTCCAGCCGCCCGGCAGGGCTGCCATTTGCTGCTTGAAAAACCAGTTGCTGAATCGATGGAGGGAATGGCCGATCTGGTTGCGGCCGTGAAGGAAGGCGGTGGACAGGTACTAGTTGGATACCAGTTCCGTTTTCATCCAGGTTTGATCCTGGCAGCCCATCTCCTCTCCCAGGGCGCGATTGGTTACCCTCTCTCCTTTCGGGCAACTTACGCCGAATATCTTCCGGGGATGCATCCCTGGGAGGATTACCGGCAGAGTTACAGCGCTCGCCACGACCTGGGAGGCGGTGTCATCTTGACACTATGTCACCCGCTGGATTATGTCCGCTGGCTACTCGGAGATTATGTTGGGGTTTGGGCATTCACCGGCGGACTTAAGCAATTTGGCTTGATGGTTGAAGAGACAGCAGTGATCGGGATTCGCCTGGCGAATGGAGTGATCGGTAGTGTTCATCTGGATTACAACCGGCGTCCAGCTTCACATTGCCTGGAGATCACGGGGACAGATGGGACGTTTGCTTGGGATGGCATGCAGGGCGATTTACAGGTCTACCAGTCTGGAAAAGGGACCTGGGAATCAATCCCAGCCCCCATTGGTTTTGAGCGTAATGATATCTTCCTTTCCGAGATGCGTCATTTTATCGCCGTAGTTCGGGGTGAGGCTGCGCCGGTCTGTAGCCTGGATGACGGTGTGCGGGCTTTGCAGGCAGCCCTGGCAGCGAAAAGTTCAGCTGCAGATGGAATGGTTCATGAATGGTGGTAAACTTACGCTCGAGTTTCTACCAACTAATTTGATCGACAATTATGCCCAGGATCGGATACAGGCCGAGACTGGCTTACTCAGTTTAGGAGTAATTTAATGAAGACAAAATTGGCAAAAGCCACGACATTGGTATTTTTGATGGTTCTGACTGTATTCAGGACTGCGCAGGCGGCATACATCGATCCAAATACAGGTGGGATGTTATTCCAGTTGTTGGCGGTTCTAATCGGCGTTATCTCGGGTGTTCTATTGTTGTTCTCGAACCAGTTGAAGAAAGCCTTTTACCGCATGAAACGTTCCTTACGTGGCTCGAAGTCTGAGCAGGTTGAAGAGAACCAACCAGACGATCAGAACTAGTTCCTGCTAATTACCAAATAGTTAACTGATTAAAAGAAAAAGATGCGTACGCTAATTCTAGGGTTCGACACGTTCGATCCTTATATATTTGAGCGCCTGGCTGGTCAGGGACTGATGCCGAACCTGACCAGATATGCCGATAAGGGTGGATTTTCACGCTTTGCGGTATCAAACCCACCCCAATCTGAAGTTTCCTGGACGAGCATTGCCACCGGGGTTAATCCAGCTGGTCACGGTATATTCGATTTTGTTCACCGGGATCCTTCCAATTATTCGCTCTATGTTTCGTTACTGCCATCAAAGAGTGGGATTGGTGGAACCCAGTTTGTGCCTCCCTATAGCGCGCGCACCATCTTTGAACAGGTTACCCGAAAAGGCTACGATGCCTCGGTTTTTTGGTGGCCAGCCACCTTCCCAGCCCGCCCTGAATCGCTCGTACGTACCATTCCTGGACTGGGAACTCCAGATATTCATGGAAAACTCGGTGTCGGGACTTTCTTTACTTCAGAGCCAGGATTTAGCCCAGCGCACTGGAAGACGGCAGTCGAATCATTGCAGCCAGCCGGGCGTGATCGTTGGATGGGAACTGTGAATGGACCCCGACGGCAGAAGCGCGATGGAATCGCCGAGACCGTGTTGCCTTTGCACATTGAATTATCCCAAAACTCCTCAGCGCACCTACGGATTGGCGATCAGAATATAGAACTGAGAGAAGGTAAGTGGAGCCCAATCCTGGAATTGACGTTTAAGGTGAGCATGCTGGTAAAGGTAGTTGTGCTGACGCGCCTCATCCTGACTCAGTCTCACCCGGATATCAGCCTTTACATGCTGCCTCTCCAGATTCATCCGCTGCATTCGCCCTGGCGCTATGCTACACCACCCAATTTTGTCAAGGAGACCTGGAATACCAAGGGGCCATTCCTGACAATTGGATGGCCGCAGGATACGACGGGTCTGGAGGATGGTTGTATTAACGATGAGCAGTTTATTGAGTTATGCACATCGATTGATGACCAACGTGAACACGTACTGATGCACCACCTGGGTCATTTCCGTGAAGGCTTACATGCTACCGTTTTTGATACGCTTGACCGGATTCAACATATGTTCTGGCGTGACCGGATGGATGTGGTCGAAAAATGGTACCTCCAGCTTGATGGTCTGGTTGGAAGGGTGGAGGATCAACTGAAGAAACAATCGCCCGGTCCAGTGAACATGCTTATCGTCTCTGACCATGGATTTACAAACTTTGATCACAAAGTTCACCTAAACCGCTGGTTGATTGAGCGCGATTACCTGACGCCAAAGGAAACCGGCGAGTCGGGCAAATATCAAGGCATCGATTGGCCTCGAACCCAGGCGTATGCGATTGGATTGAATAGCCTTTATATTAACCTCTCCGGGCGAGAGGGCCAGGGGGTAGTTGGGGAAGGGGAAAAAGAAGCTCTATTGAATCAAATCAAGCATGATTTACTCGCCTGGCAAGGTCCCGAAGGGAAAGCTGTCATCCGGCGGGTGGTGTCTCGAGATGAGGCGTTAGTAGGCCCTTATGCTAAATATGGTCCAGACGCGCTAATCGGTTATGCCCCAGGTTTTCGAGCGTCCTCCCAGACTGGGTTGGGAGGCTGGGAAAAGTTAACGATCCAGGCAAACACGGATCATTGGGGCGCGGACCACTGCATTGATTCCGAGGCAGTACCCGGTAGTCTGTTCTCTTCCAGAGGATTAACCGATTTTCCTCGTCCATCCTACCGGGATATTCCATTGCTTGCAATTGGTGAAGAGTTAGAAGTCGGTAGCAGTGCCCCGCCGCCTGCCTTGGATAGCGAAGACGATGCGGTTATCGAGGAAAGGCTGAAGAGTCTTGGGTATCTTTAGATCGCGCTTTCCGAACCGCCAGGAAATCTTCAAGGCTTTTGCGGTGTGTGTCTTCCTAGTGCAAGTCTGGTCGATCTATAACGTCTGGCACGCTGTACCTTCCTGGGCCCTGGCGATGGATACCTGGACTCTGGCTGGAACCATTGCCTATACCCAGGCATTTGCCCTGATTGAAAGCCTGCTGGTTATAGGATTGATGGTTATATTAGCCGTCATTCTGCCGGGAAAATGGTACAGAGAACGGTTTATTGCCCTGAGCAGCGTAGCGATCATTTTGGCTGCTACTGCCTCGGTATTAACGCATTTATATGGCCAGAGTTGGGGTATGTGGAATACTCGCGGGTTCCTGACCTGGATTGGGATTTTATTCTGCCTGATCCTTGTGGCATCCATATTGGTGGTCAGGTTCGAGCGGCTTCAGCGGGGGATCGAAGCCCTGGCTGACCGATTACTGGTTTTGTCTTCGGTCTACATTGCCATCGGTGTCGTAAGCCTGATCCTGGTCTTGATTCGCAACATTTGAGAGCATATCGCGTGACTGCTGAACTTCAACGCCGTGATTTTCTTAAATCATTAACCGCGCTTCCACTGTTCAAGCTGGCCTGGGATTGGGAGCGCTTGAGCAGTGCCAGCCGCATGTCGGTCCAGGGAAGTGCAGCTCCCAATGTGGTTGTGCTGGTCTTTGACGCCCTTTCAGCCACAAACATGTCCTTATACGGTTACCCGAGAGAAACGACGCCCAACCTGTCTCGCATTGCGCGCAATGCCACGGTCTTCCACCGACACTATGCGGGTGGGAATTTCACCTCCCCGGGGACGGCGACCCTCCTGACGGGGAGCTTGCCCTGGACCCACCGGGCATTCCATCTGTACGGGACAGTGACTAGGCAGTTTGAGGATAACAATATCTTTAAGGTTTTCTCGAACGGTGGATACCAGACTATGGCATTCACGCATAACGAGTTATCAGCTGTATTGTTATATCAGTTCCGGGAGTATCTTGATTCTATTAAATTCGCTGAACTATTCTTCTCAAACACCAACTTCGAGAAGGATCACACCGCTGCTTTCTTGAGCGAGCGTGTGATAGAGCAGGGACATCGTGGAGTAGGCTGGCAATTGCCAAGCTCGCTCTTCCTGTCTGTATTGTACCAATTATGGCGAACCCGTTGGAAAACCGATATGCAACGCCAAAATAGACAGGATTTTCCACGCGGCTTGCCAGCTCCTAGCCCGGCCCCTTTCTTTTACCGGTTGGAAGACGAGATCGATTGGGTTTTAGAACAAGTCGCTGCATCCTCCGAGCCTTACCTGGGATATTTCCATTTTCTCCCGCCCCACGAACCCTACAACCCTCGGCGGGAGTTCATCGGCATTTTTGATGATGACGGATACGTTCCCGTCCCCAAACCACCGCATCATTTTTCAAATGGATACAGCGACAAGGTTCTTTGGCGTAATCGCAAGGAATACGATGAGTATATTGCGTATGTGGACTCGCAATGGGGACGCCTTTTCGATAGCATGCAGCAGCGCGGCTTGCTGGAAAATACCATCCTGGTGATCACTTCCGATCACGGGGAAATGTTTGAGCGCGGCATCCTGGAGCACATCACGCCAACCTTGTTCGAACCGATCACTCATATCCCACTCATCGTTTGGATGCCCGGTCAACAGGAACGAGTCGATATACAGTCACTGACAAATAACATGGATCTCATGCCGAGTCTGCTCTCGGCTACCGGGTTGCCAATACCACCGGATACAGAAGGCGAAGTGCTGCCGCCTTTTAACCAAACGGCACCCGATCCACAACGCAGTGTATTTACGATAGAAGCCAAGAGCAATCCAAAGAATGGACCGCTGAAAATCGGGACGGTAGCGATGGTGAAGGACCGCTATAAGCTTATCCATTATTTCGGACATGAAGGTTTTGAGGATGAATACGAACTTTTTGATATCTTAAACGATCCGGAAGAGTTGGATGATCTGTACCTATCGCAACCGGATATTGCCAGGGAATTACAATCTGAGCTCACCGCAAAGATGGATGAAGTTAACCAGCCCTTTGAGAAGAGTTAGAAAACCATAACAAAAATCGGCGTATTACGTTATATATACCGATACTTATTTTCCAGGAGAAACGGTTTATGTCTGACAAAAAGAAAACAAGCAAGCTGATTTCCCCTTATGGTGGAACATTAGTGGATCTGTTAGTCGAAGGGGAAGAGCGGGAGGAATTGCTCGCGCGATCCAGCCAGCTACCTTCAGTCCAAATCTCGGCACGCGCGTTGTGCGATCTGGAATTATTAGCAACCGGGGCGTTTTCGCCTCTCGACCGGTTTATGAAAAAAGCAGATTACGAGCGGGTGCTCACCGAGATGCGGCTGACCAATGGAGTACTTTTTCCTATACCAATAACACTGCCGCTTGATGAGAGCGCTTTGCCCAGTTGGGGGGAACAGATTACTTTGAGCGATACGCGCAACAACACGATCGCTGTTATGGAGATCGAAGAGATTTATCACTACGATCCACTGCGAGAAGCACGCTTGGTATTGGGATCAACCGATCCTCGCCATCCTCTGGTTTCTGAGATGACTACCTGGGGAAAGGTATATGTATCGGGTGCGTTGAAGGTGATTGACCTGCCCAAGTATCACGATTTTGTTGACCTGCGCAGGACGCCTGCCCAGGTGCGCGCGAAATTGGCGGAGATGGGCTTTGACAAGGTCGTAGCATTCCAGACTCGCAATCCAATGCACCGTATCCATGAAGAGCTTACTAAACGAGCCGCTGAAGAAGTAGGTGGGAGCTTGTTGATCCATCCGGTTGTCGGCCTGACGAAACCCGGGGATGTTGATCATTACACGCGCGTGCGTGTCTACCGCACTCTGGCTGAAAACTACTATGACCAGAGCAAAACATTACTGAGCCTGCTCCCGCTTGCCATGCGTATGGCTGGCCCGCGCGAAGCCTTGTGGCATGCCATCATTCGCAGAAATCATGGCGCGACTCACTTCATCATCGGTCGTGACCATGCCGGACCAGGGAAGGATAGTAAGGGCATTCCTTTTTATGGGCCGTATGAGGCTCAATTGATGTTAGGGCAGTATGCTGATGAAGTGGGTGTTGAGCCAATTGAATTTAAGGAACTGGTTTACCTGGCCGATGAAGAACGCTACGAAGAACAGAACAAAGTCCCCGAAGGCGCCCACATCTACTCGATCTCTGGCACTCAGGTTCGAGAAGATTATCTGGCGAAAGGAAAATTGCTGCCTGAATGGTTCACTCGTCCTGAAACAGCCGAGATCCTGCAACAAATGTATCCGCCGCGCCACAAGCAGGGCGTTTGTCTATGGTTTACCGGATTGAGCGGTTCGGGCAAGTCCACCACGGCCGAGATTGTAACTTCCTTGTTGCTGGAACGTGGCCGGCAAGTTACCGTCCTGGATGGTGATGTAGTGCGGACGCATCTCTCGAAGGGGCTTGGTTTTAGCCGTGAGGACCGCGACACCAATATCTTGCGCATCGGTTTTGTGGCCAGTGAGATTGCCCGCCATGGCGGAATGGTGATCTCAGCCGCGATCAGCCCGTACCGCGCCACCCGCAATGAGGTGCGGAAGATGGCTGGTGATGAACATTTCGTGGAGATTTTTGTCGATACACCGATCGATGTTTGTGAGCAACGGGATGTCAAAGGGCTGTACGCGCGTGCCCGTCGTGGCCAAATCACTGGTTTCACGGGAGTTGATGATCCATATGAGGTTCCGGTAAACCCGGAGATCACACTCAATACTGTTGATTTCGGCCCTGAGGAAAACGCGCGTAAGATCGTTGCTTATCTTGATGAACATGGCTACCTGCTCCCAGATATCTCGACGAATTGGAAAGTTGGGGATATTGAGGAGGAAGAAGTCCCAGTGACAGAAGCTGGGGCTTAGCACACCAATGGCAAAGCTGCCCGACCTGTTCAATCTATCTGGCCGGGTATCCGTCGTCACAGGCGGGGCCGGCTTATTGGGGGCAGAGTTCTGTAAAACCCTGGCCCAGGCCGGTGCCCAAGTGGTTATCGCCGATATCGATGGGGAGGCGGCTAACCTGAGAGCCGCCTCCCTCGATCGGGATTGGCCTGCCGTAGGAAAACTAGCACAATCCAGCACAAGGCGGGCGATCGGAATACCGACAGATGTCACCTCACCGCAATCAGTGGGAGAGATGGTCAGTCGAACGCTGGATGAATTTGGTCGGTTAGACATCCTGGTTAACAGCGCAGCATTGGATCCAAAATTCGACCTTAAACATGAAGGGTTCCAAACGCAATCATCTTCTTTCGAGGATTATCCGTTATCAGTCTGGCAGCAAGCTCTCGATGTCAATCTGACCGGAATGTTTCTGTGTTGTCAGGCAGCAGTTCGGCCGATGCTCGAGCAAGGTCAAGGCACTGTAGTGAATGTGTGCTCTATCTATGGCCTGGTAGGTCCTGATCAGCGCATCTACCAGAAGCCAGACCAGGAACCACAGTACAAGCCGGTTTATTATTCTGTGACAAAAGCAGGTGTTCTCGGGCTGACTCGCTATATGGCAACGTATTATGCGGGAAAAAACCTGCGTGTAAACGCATTGACGCCGGGGGGTGTGTACAACGATCATGACGAGTCTTTCGTTCAGGCTTATTCGGCTCGAGCAGTGATTGGTCGCATGGCCAAGAGCGATGAATTAAATGGCGCATTGCTTTTCCTTGTCTCAGATGCCTCAGCCTATATGACCGGATCAAACCTGGTTGTTGACGGAGGTTGGACTGCTTGGTAGCTGATATCGAAGTACTGGCAGTCATCCCCGCGCGCGGCGGCTCAAAAAGCATCCCCAGGAAGAATATCCGCTCACTTGCGGGATACCCTTTGATCGCCTACAGTATCGCGGCCGGATTGGCTGCTGAAACTGTCAGTCGGGTGATTGTGTCGACGGATGATAAAGAGATAGCCCGGATAGCTCATAAATACGGGGGGGAAGCACCGTTCATTCGTCCGCTCTCATTAGCAATGGATGATACGCCTGATTTACCTGTATTCGAACATGTCCTGACATGGCTGGATGAAAACGAAGGTTACCAGCCACAGATTATTGTCCAGTTGCGTCCTACTTCGCCTTTCCGGAGAACCTGGCACATCGACCAGGCAGTATTGCGCTTGATTGAATGCCCTGAAGCCGACGCAGTGCGTACTGTGTGTGTGCCTTTCCAGAATCCGTTCAAAATGTGGAAGATTGATCCAGAGGGCTATCTTCAGCCATTGATCGATATCAGTGTTCCCGAGGCTTATAATCTACCACGCCAGGTATTGCCAGATGTATATTGGCAAACAGGTTATGTCGATGCGGTTTGGGCGGATACTATCCTGACCAAGCACTCTATGACGGGCGATGCTATTTTGCCATTGTTGATTGGCACAGAAGAGTGGATCGACATCGACTCTCCAGATGATTGGCGGCGAGCGGAGCGGCTCCTGGAAAGCGGTGAAATCACCTGGGGGGATTTAGGATTTCGGATTGATGATTGAGGATCGTAAATTAGTTTTGATCCAATCGTCAATCACGAAGTAAACGCTTATCAGATAAGCTGTAATATTTATTGTGAAGACATCCGTTTATTTGTGTTGGCATCGCTGCTCCACTTATAAATAGAGGTCGTCTTCTATTCTCAAGGCGCTTTCAGACAAGCACATCAAGTTAACTTACCCAATTAGCTATTAACAACTATACGAGAGCTTGGAGTATGCTTCGCAAATTCATCACGGGCTATGGAGTCCCCATTGCGGCGATTTGTCTCGTCAATCTTATTCTTTATATCAATACAGTTAGACTATTCTTTTGGGCGGATGATTTTATCATGCTCAAACTGATTAAAGATTACTCTTTAGCGGATTATTTCAGAGCAGGGATACTGGGTGATTATGCAAACGATCAGATAATGAAATATCTGTATATCGGGAGTGTATTTCGACCTATCACTCATTATTTTTATTGGAAACTCGGCTGGCTAATGTTCAACCTAAATCCGATTGGGTATCACTCGATAAACCTTCTTGTCCATATCGCCAATTCTCTACTGGTGTTTTGGCTGAGCATATTAATTTGCCGTTCTAAACTTGCCTCTTTTATAGCCTCCATTTTGTATGCCTCCGCTGTTTATATTCATATCAATCCACTGATCCGGCTCTTCATTGTTAATGAATCCTTGTGCGCACTTTTTTTGCTCGTTTCGTTTATTCTATACATTCTGGCATCCTCAGGGAGAACTACTGAGGCAGTCAGGAAATCCTGGCCTTACCTTGGACTGTCAATCTTCAGCTTCGGACTTGCCCTGCTGAGCGATGAAAGAGCCATCGTATTCCCCGTTATTTTGATTCTATACGATTTACTCATTGAGAATAAGCATGCAACAAGTCTTATTGTATTCACCAAATTCATGGCAAAAAAGTGGGTGCCTTATTGGGTTTTAAGCCTCTTTTACCTTCTCATTCGCTCGCCAATGATCATCCAGGCGATAACTGTCCCTGGTGGGCGTTATGAGTTTCGGTTGAGGTCCGATATTCCGATGAAGTATTATATAGGATTCAAATGGACCTTTTTTGAATACATCAGACCAATTGAGCTGATCGTCGAAAGAATGGTCCCCCACGTCCGATTCGACCGGGCAGCGATGTGGATAGTATATGTTGGTGCCCTGATTGTGCTGATCTTTGTCTTGCTCAAATTTCGCTGGACGTTAGTAAGAAATTTCTCCTTCAGATTGACTCTCTTTGGAGTCTCTCTATTCCTCTTGTTCCCAGCTCCAATCATGATGGCTGAGCCTTTTGGAGCTCAGTACTTTACCATGGGGGCAATCGGCCTGTGTATTGTAGTGGGATACTTCATTGCTCTGGCACTTGAGAGAATTAATAATCAAAGAATTCGATTGATTGTGCTGGGAATACTTTTGGTAATTACAGTTTTAGGAGCGCTTCGTCTGGCACGGGGATATATGAATAATCCATCAGGAATACCTCAGCGTGCGATTTTATCACGGCAGTTAATCGAATTGCTGGAGGCAAAACAAGTGGATGTTTCCAGGTACGATGCGATCTACCTGATCGGATTTCCGGAAAAATTGTTTGCCAATTCCTTGTTCATCATAGAATTTGCCGCCTTCGAGCTTTTTTTGGGTCATCCGGCGATGGTTTATCAGGGGGAAAATATCGAGACTCAGCTGGCCGATTGTCAGAAAGTGTTGATTGTCGATTACCAACATGCCGATACGCTTCATGAGACCACGCTTCCGTTTGGATGCGAAACAGGCAATCCTTAACTTGGCAGGTCGCAAATGGGCGGAACTGGCTCCAGTTAAAACTGCCCTCCCGATGTCCTCAGATTCGATAGCATGCTTGTTCACCGCGTACAATAATACTTATACTTAATGAATGAAGGAGGCTTGCATGCCTGCCATTAAAATTGGCGACCGCCTGATTGGTGACGGTCACCCAACTTATGTAATCGCCGAAATTGGCATTAACCACAATGGAATCCTTCCACTTGCCATAGAATTGATTGACACGGCGGTTGATGCTGGCGCGGATGCGGTCAAGTTCCAGAAGCGCAGCCTGGAACACCTATACGCCAGGAAATACCTCGAAAACGCGAATTCGGGTGAGAAAACCCTGCGTTATCTGTTGCCAATCCTGCAAAAAGTTGAGCTGCCCGACTCGGCCTATTACCAGTTGGTGGATTATTGCAAAAAGAAAAAGATTACTTTCTTATGCTCAGCATTTGATATAGAGAGTGTTGACTTTCTTGAGACCTTGGATATCCCGGCGTATAAAGTTGCCTCCGCCGACCTGACTAATCTGCCATTATTAGATCACTTGGTTAAGAAAAAAAAGCCGCTTATCCTCTCCACCGGGATGTCACGCATGGAGGAGGTAGAGACGACGGTAGCCTTTCTGAAGGATCGACAGGCTGAGTTTGCGCTTTTACATTGTAACAGTACCTATCCAGCAGCATTTGAGGATATCAATTTGCGCTTTATGGAACGGCTGCGCCAATTTGACGTGCCAGTGGGCTATTCCGGACATGAGCGAGGAATAGCTGTATCGACCGTTGCTGCTGCTTTAGGTGCCAATATCCTTGAGCGGCATATCACCCTTGATCGGACGATGGATGGACCAGACCATGCAGCCAGCCTTGAGCCACAAGGTTTCAAGAAGATGGTGCGGGATATTCACCAGGTTGGATTGGCAATGGGAGCCGGCGAGGAGAAGTTTATCTCCCGCGGAGAAATTCTAAACAGGGAGGTGTTGGGGAAGTGTCTGGTGGCAAACTGCACCATCCAGCCGGGAGAGCGGATCACTGCTGAGATGGTCGCCGTGAAAGGGCCTGCCCTGGGCCTTTCTCCGCAGCGTTACCCCGAACTGGTAGGAAGAATCGCTTCAAGGGTGATTGAAGAGGATGAGCCTTTCCATGACAGTGACCTGGGCCTGGAAGTCAGCCTGGATTTGGAACATACCTTGCCGATGGAATGGGGATTCACGGTCCGTTTTCGCGATTTTGAAGAAGTTCTGGATTACCATCCGCTCATGCTGGAGTTTCATTTCACAGATCAGGATCTAGATGAGCATTATCCAGGCGAGCATCGCTCCTTGAAGCTTGTGGTGCATGCTCCAGAGTTTTTCGAACGAACACTGGTCGATCTGTGTGCTCTAGATGAGCGAGTGCGTCGTGCCTCAGTCGAGTTGATCCAAAAGAGCATCAACCTGACGCGCGAGATGGCGCCATACTTTGTTGATACACCTAAGGTAGTGGTACACACTGGTGGTATGAGCCTTGATCATCCGATTGATGAGCGGAAGGCGTTGTACGATAGCTTGCGCATATCTGTAGAAGAACTAGATTATGCAGGGGTAGAGTTCCTGTTGGAAAATCTGCCCCCCCATCCCTGGTATTTTGGTGGTCAATGGCTGACCAATGCCTTTATGGATGCTTACGAGATCCGTGATTTCATTCGACCTCTGGGATTAAACATTTGTTTTGATACATCACACTCCAAGTTGTATTGCAATTGGGCGCACCAGGATTTTTACGAGCAGGTTCAGATCTTATTGCCATACACCCGTCATCTCCACCTTTCGGATGGAGCGGGATTGGATGGCGAGGGGCTTCAAATCGGTGAAGGAACTATTGATTGGGTGCATTTCTTCCAGGTGATTGGGGCTGGAAGACCAGACGGTTATCATGGAACGATGATCCCGGAGATCTGGCGTGGCCACCAGCGCAACAATGAGGGCTTTTTGATCGCCATCCGACGGCTTTCTGAATCTTATTACAAGGCTCAAGAAACTCTTGGCATATCGGCGAGATAATTGCTAACCAGCAGCATGGATTTTCTTCTTCATGAGCAATCGAAATCTATTGTCCAGGCTTAACCTGGCGATAGCTGAAAAGCAAGGGCACAGGCGTCTGTTTCAGGCTACCCGCCAGATTGCTGGCAAGGCAAGACCCAAACCTGGACAACCGACTGTTGCTTTTTTCGTCGCTTCCACCCGCATCGGGCATATGAGCCTGAATGCAGCATTTGCGTACCTGTCAGCGTGTGGGTTACAGGTGGCAGGGCTGCCAGTGGTGTATTTTGGATGCAAAGCCGGGATGAGTCGTTGCGTACTGGGCACTGATCCAGATCAGCCCCAGAAGCCGCCACCGTGCCAAAGCTGCATTGCTGAATCTCAGCGTCTCTTCTTGAATGCACCAACCATCTGGTTTGCGTATAAAGAAGATGATCGGCTTGCTCGTCTCATGAATAACCTGTCCGTCCAGGAGTTAAGCCAACTTACTTACAGACTACCCGGATCGAGTAGCGGGAATTCTCAAATTCCCTTAGGAAAATTAGCCCTGCCATCATTGCGCTGGGCTTTACGCCGCCACCATCTCCAAGATGATGAACCTACCCGTTTCCTCTTTCGACAGTACATCCTATCAGCCTGGCTGATTGCTAATGAGTTTAGAAACTTCCTGGACCAGGCAGAGCCGGATGTGTTAGTGGTATTTAATGGCATCCTGTTCCCGGAAGCGACCGCGCGTTGGATAGCTCAGCAAAAGGGATTGCGGGTGATCACTCACGAAGTTGGTTTCCAACCCTTTTCAGCATTCTTCACCGAGGGAGAAGCAACAGCTTATCCAATTGAGATTCCTGCGGATTTTGAATTAACGGGCGAGCAAAACACTCGCCTGGATGCTTATCTGGAAAAGCGATTCCAGGGTCAGTTCACGATGGCTGGGATCTGTTTTTGGCCCGAGATGCGCGGGCTGGATGACGCTTTCAACCAGCGAGCTATTCAGTTTAAAAAAATCGTACCTGTGTTTTCCAATGTAATCTACGATACCAGCCAGGTACATGCGAACTCAGTTTTCCCACATATGTTTGCCTGGCTTGACCTGGTGAAGGAAATAATCCAGGCGCACCCTGAGACGCTCTTCGTGATCCGCGCCCATCCAGATGAACTGCGCCCAGGCAAGGTGAGTCGAGAGAGTGTTCCAGAGTGGGTGGCAAGAAATGGCCTGGATACCTGGCAGAATGTGCTGTTTGTCAATGCGACTGAATACCTGAGCTCTTATGAATTGATCCAACGATCGCAATTTGTAATGGTCTACAATTCATCGATCGGTTTAGAAGCATCACTTATGGGCAAAGCGGTGATTTGCGGGGGAAATGCCCGATATACAGTCTATCCGACGGTTCACTTCCCTGATTCACCGGAAGCGTATCGCGAGTTGGCAGAGCAGTTCCTCGATGCTGCCCAACCGGTGGAAGCCCCAAATGAGTACATCAGGCATTCTAGGCGTTTCATGTATTATCAGCTCTATCGAGCATCGTTACCATTCGGTGAATTTATCGAGCAGGATATCTTGCCTGGTTATGTCCGGTTAAAACGATTTCGTTGGGATAACCTGGCGCCTGACCGATGCCAGACTGTGAAAGTCTTACTGAATGGGATCGCGCACGGTGAACCATTCTTATTACATGAGGATTGATTAATTTGGAAGAAAAGATCGAAATCCTCTCGGTAGAATTGCTAGAGCACGAGAGATCGAGAGTTGAGGAACTAAAGAAGCTGGCCCGGCGGTTGAAATTAGAATTCGGCTGGCATTACCTTCTGGATCTGGTTTGGATTCTTAAACACATGGAAGGTATCTCCGGCCAGCGAATCTTGGACGCAGGGGCTGGAATTGGTGTATTGCAGTGGTATCTTGCCCAACAGGGTGCGCGAGTTATCAGCGTCGATCGGGAAAGCCGGGCTCACCTGGCAGCGCGCTTTCGGAGGAAGTTTCAGGTTGCCGGATTACGGGACATAGATTTATGCCAACTCGACCAGATGCCTGTGTCTGGTCAGAAAGGTCTGACCGGATCTGTCAAGAGCGCGCTCAAACACTTAACAGAGTTTGGGGAAGACCTTTTTACGGCCCCTTTAGTGCAAAATCAGCAAGGATTGGTTCTGTTATACAACCAGGACTTGCGGCAGATGATCGATATCCCTGATGCCTCGCTTGATGCCGTGGTTGCAGTTTCAGCATTGGAGCATAATTCCTTGAATGATTTGCAACTGGTTGTGAATGAATTAATGCGTGTGCTAAAGCCGGGCGGCCCATTGCTGGCGACGTTGGGGGCTGCACCGCATGACGACTGGTTCCATGAACCATCCAAGGGATGGTGTTACAGTGAAGCGAGCTTGCGGAAAGCGTTTGATTTCTCTAGTGAGGTCCCGTCGAATTATGGCGAGTTCGATAGATTGATGACGGCATTAGTTAATTGCCAGGCTTTGCAAGATAACCTGGCATCGTTTTACTTTAGATCTGGGGAAAATGGTATGCCGTGGGGAGTTTGGGATCCGCAGTACCAGTCAGTGGGAGTTTGTAAAATCAAACAACATGGTTTATGAAATTCAAGCAGATCGATCACTCAAACACCAGTTGAAAGTCATTCGTTGGAGAATCCGACGGGAGCAAGTTGCCTGGAAATGGGGAGCGAAAGCGGTCTCTGGAACTCCGGCAGTGCTGGGAAATGCCATGCCGAAGTCAGGTTCTCACCTGATCATCCAGGTTTTGCAGGGCCTGACGCGAGTTGGACCATTTGTCAACCCTGGTTTCCCACCAGTGAATCGCTCCGAAGACAACCGCAAGTTAGCCGAGACCGCTATTCTGAGGAATATAGAACAAATGCAATCAGGCGACATCGGCTATGGATATATCCATGCCCGGCAGCTGTTTATCACTGCTTTGACCAGGCCTGGAAAGGCAATGGTGTTCGTCTACCGGGACCCACGCGATATGCTCGTCTCGCATGTCTTTTATGCTACTGACATGCATCCTGGGCATGCGATGCACCAGTATTACACCGAAGTTCTGACATCAATGGAAGAACGTCTGAATGCAGCGATCCAGGGTGTGGATGAAGAAGGGGCTGAACTGAGTAATGTAAAAGAAAGATACCTTAACTATCTGGGATGGTTAGACATCCCAGATGTACTGTGCCTACGTTTTGAAGACTTAGTTCTCGATCAAGAAGTAAGTTTTATGTCTCTGCTCAAATATCTTGAAGGCCGTGGTATGCACCTGCAAATCCCACATAAGGCGGCAGTTGAAGCGTTAAAATCCAGCATATCCCCTCACAAATCTGGAACATTTCGTAAAGGAAAGCCTGGCGGCTGGCAGGACTACTATACTGCAAATAACAAGGATAAATTCAAGGAAATTGCTGGGGATTTGCTGATCCAGATGGGATATGAAAAAAATTACGATTGGTAAGTAAAGTGCACACAAATACTTTGAAAAGAATAGCCGCGCTGGTGCCAATGCGGCATGATTCGCAGCGGGTTCCAGGAAAAAATTATCGCATGCTGGCTGGGCGTCCATTGTATTCCTACATTCTGGAAACGCTGCTTGCCTGTCCGGAGATCTCGACAGTTGTTGTTGACACTGACAGCCCTGTGATCCAGGAAGGCTTGCGTCAGCATTACCCCACCGTGCAGGTGCTTGATCGACCAGAGCACTTGAGATCCGGTGAAGTGCCGATGAATGAAGTATTGCTGCATGATACATCGTTGGTTGAGGCGGAATTTTATCTGCAAACTCACAGCACCAACCCTTTGCTCCGCCATGAAACTATATCCGGGGCAATCCAGGCAATAACGAGCCAATACCCGACATTCGACTCTTTGTTCTCGGTCACCCGGTTGCAAACACGCTTGTGGGATGCACTTGGACGGGCTGTCAATCACAACCCGGCAATCTTGCTACGAACCCAAGATCTCCCGCCCATTTATGAGGAGAACTCATGCCTCTATATATTTACCCGCCAGACGCTCTTCCAACGCCGCAACCGGTTGGGTGAACGCCCGCTCATGTTTGAGATCGACTCAGCGGAAGCCTGGGATATCGATGAAGAGATTGACTTCTTGATTACAGATTTGTTGATTAGCCAGGGGTTAAGAGGGGAAGGTTAATTAAATCAAAGCCAGGGATATATACTGGCTGGAATCCCAAATGGAAAAATTAAAAATGACGACAGTTCTATTCTCTGCGCCTTACATGATCCCATACCTGGACCGATTTCGTCCTCTGTTTGATCGTTATGGGATTGACTTGATCGTTCCAGAGGTACAGGAGCGATTGGAAGAAGACCAAATCCTGGCCTATGCTGGGCAGTTTGATGGCGCAATCTGCGGGGATGATCGCTATACTAAACAAGCCATTCTGGCATGTGCGCCGCGTCTTAAGGTAATCTCAAAGTGGGGAACGGGAATTGACTCGATCGATGCAGAATTTGCCAAGAGTCTGGGCATTTTGGTGGGGCGCACACCTAACGCCTTTACAATGGCGGTCGCTGATACAGTCATGGGTTATTTGCTGGCATTTGCCCGCCAGCAACCCTGGATGGACCGGCAGCTAAAGAGTGGGAAATGGGCAAAAATTCAAGGGCGTTCGTTAAGTGAATGTACCTTGGGAGTGGTTGGAGTAGGCTATATTGGTAAAGCTATCTTGCACCGGGCGCGTGCCTTCGGGATGCGTTTGTTGGGGAACGATATCGTTGATATTGACCCGGAATTCTTGTTGGAACACGGTGTTGAGATGGCTCCGTTGGATAGCTTGCTTGCCCAATCCGATTTTGTCAGTCTGAACTGTGACCTCAACCCAAGCAGTTTTCACCTGATTAATTGGGAGAAACTGAGGGTAATGAAATCTACTGCAATCCTGGTAAACACATCCCGCGGCCAGGTAGTCGATGAGCCGGCTTTGATTGATGCGCTGAAGAGAGGCAAGCTTGCTGGAGCCGCCTTAGATGTTTTCGAAGAAGAACCGCTTCCATTGGAACACCCGTTCCTCAAAATGGATAATGTCATGCTGGCGGCGCATAATGCAAATTCAAGCCCTACAGCCTGGGAGCGCGTGCATCGCAACACGATTCGGACTCTCTTTGAAGGATTGGGGATTCACTTGGATGATGAACGGCTTGCAAGCGAAATCGACAATACTAAACACACTCCTTAACTGAGGCAGATGATTATGACCTATTCAACATACCTATCTAATTCTTCACCTCGGACGGTGTTAATAACTGGTGCTGCAGGGGGGATTGGTCGCGCCACCGTGCGCCTGTTTGCTGACTATGGTTGGCAGGTGATTGGCGTAGATCGAGCCGCTTTTGGTGAAGCTTTTCCTGATTCAGGTATTTTTATCCAATCCGATATCTCCAAACCCGAGAATCTAGAAGATATTTTCCGCCAGGCGAAATCTTTTTCTCCCAGTTTGGATGCATTAATCAACAACGCAGCTGTGCAGATCGCCAAACCGTTGTTAGAGACAAGTGTTGAAGAGTGGGATGCAGTAATGGTTTCCAACCTGCGGGCTGTATTCCTGGCTGTGAAGCTGGCTCATCCTTTGATGCGTACGGCTGGTAAGGGAGCGATTGTAAATGTTTCATCTGTTCATGCGGTGGCGACTTCAGCTCAGATCGCCAGCTACGCGGCCAGCAAAGGAGGCTTATTGGCTCTGAGCCGGGCGATGGCAATCGAATTTGCCCCGGACCAGATCCGGGTTAATGCTATTCTTCCCGGTGCAGTTGATACTCCCATGCTGCGTGCCGGACTATCACGTGGCCATGTTGGGAAGGGCTCTCTCCCTGAACGGCTTGAGAATCTGGCCAGTAAGACTGTGATTGGTCGAGTGGGTAAGCCCGAAGAAATTGCTCATGCGATTTACTTTCTGGCTGATGAGACCCAGTCTTCGTTTATGACGGGTCAGGCATTAATCGTTGATGGTGGAGCCACAGCTCGCTTGAGTACCGAATGAGCGAAATAACGAAAGGCGCTAAACGCCTCCTCTCTCCATCCTTGCAAGGATCTGCCCGGAAAACCTGGTATACGCTGCATCGCGCCCGCCAATGGCCGTCAGCGACTTTCCATCCCTGGCGTCGGACCAGCATGCATCACCTGGCTAATTTCAGGAATGCCTATCAAGGGAAGCGCTGCTTTATCATTGGGAATGGTCCCAGTCTAAAACAGACTGATCTTTCCCGGCTGCAGGGAGAATATACCTTTGGGATGAATCGTATTTACCTTTTGTTTCCCGACTTGGGTTTTACAACGACCTTCTTTCTGTCTGTGAATGATCTCGTGATTGAGCAATGCGCCTCAGATATCCTGGCTTTGCCAATTCCAAAGTTTTTATCCTGGCGCTCACATAATATCATTCACACCCATTTGGGAAACGATGGGCATCTTCCTGAGATACCACCATTGGTCTTTTTACATACCACCTATACTGGTCCGCGTTTTGCCAACGATGCCCGCCAGCGTGTGTGGGAAGGAGCGACGGTCACGTATGTAGCCTTGCAATTGGCTTACCATATGGGTTTCAGCCAGGTGATCCTGATTGGTGTTGATCATAACTTTACGACTCAAGGAAAACCGAATACGACTGTCATCTCTCAAGGCGATGATCCCGATCACTTTGCAGGGAATTACTTTGGTAAAGGTTTTCGGTGGCAGTTGCCTGATCTGGTTACTTCTGAGCAAGCTTATGCCATGGCGCAAGCAGCTTATACCCATGCAGGCAGGGAAATCCTGGATGCAACTGTTGGTGGAAAATTGGCTGTCTTTCCAAAGGTTGAATATGGTTCGCTGTTTGTGTAGCTCTCGGTTATCTAAGAGGTCATCCTGGTGAATAAAGAATCGTTCTTTGGCCAATCGCGCATCTTCCTGGGGGTGGTTTTATTGATTCTCTTTGGATTGGGATTGGGAATCCGCCTGTATGATCTCAAAGATCCCCCATTGGATTTTCATCCAACGCGCCAATTGCGATCTGCGATCATTGCTCGTGGGATGTATTACCGGGATTCTCCTACTGCAGATGGCTGGAAACGCGAGCGCGCCATCGACCAGCTTAAGGGGCACGATCTGATCGAGCCACTCGTCTTCGAGTTGATCGTTGCGAAAACTTATCAGCTGATCGGCTCTGAGCAATTGTGGGTGGCACATGTTTACGGTTCTATATTCTGGCTTATTGGCGGCCTGGCGCTTTATTTGCTGGCCAGTGCTATGACTAATCCGGATGGAGGCGTGATTGCTGTCATCTATTACCTATTCCTGCCTTTTGGGGTGAGCGCTAGCCGGAGTTTCCAACCTGATCCGTTGATGGTCATGGGGATCATTCTATCCTTATGGGCGCTTTATCGGTGGTATCAAAAACCGACCTGGGGGAACACAATTCTAGCTGGAACCCTGGCTGGTTTAACAATATTCATCAAAGCCGTAGCGCTCTTTCCAATCTTGCCAGCCCTGGCGGCATTGATTTTAGTGGGCAAGGGTTTACGAAAGTCAATTAAAGATCCCCAGGTATGGGTGTTGGGTACATTAACAGTCTTGCCAGCATTGGTTTATCATATATATGGGGTGTATGTGCTGGGATCGCTTTCCAGCCAGTTTGAAGGTCGCTTTTTCCCAGAGATGTGGCGAGACCTAGGTTTCTATATCAACTGGTTTGAACTTGCCCGTGATATTGTTGGGTTTGCCCCAATTTTTGTTGCGTTGCTCGGGGTGCTTTTATTCAGATCCGCGCCTCTGCGCGCTTTTGGGATTGCCTTATGGGTCGGGTATGGGTTGTATGGTATGACCTTTTCATACCACATCACATCGCATACGTATTACCACCTGCCCTTGATACCAATCATTGCCCTCTCGCTCGCGCCTCTGGCTGCACTGGTTTTCCAACCGCTGATCTCCTTGAGACCAATAATTTTGATTCGAATTGTGGTATCGGGCATACTGCTGTTTGGTGTTCTGGTTAATTTGTGGTTTGTGCGCCTGACACTGATCCGAGAAGACTATAAGAACGAGCCAGCCTTCTGGGAAAATATCGGGGAATTGCTGGGGCATAATGAATCGGTGATTGCCCTGACTCAGGATTATGGAAATCGTCTGGCGTATTTTGGTTGGACCACTCCTAAATTATGGTTGACAACTGGCGCATTGAACTATCGTGAGTTAAAGGGGAGACCGCCGATTGAGATCCAGGAATGGTTCGAGAAGAAGACCGGCAACAAAGATTTTTTCCTGATCACCATGTTCAACCAGCTTGAGAACCAGCCAGAATTGAAGGAAATCCTTTACGATAACTATGAAATCTATGCCCAAGGGGATGGTTATATAGTTTTTGATCTGCGTGAGCTCAAGAAATAGCCCATTTTACATATGGAATCCCAACCACTCGTATCGATTATTACGCCATCGTATAACCAGGCTGATTTTCTGAGATACACCCTCCGTTCAGTGCTGGCGCAAGATTATCCTGCAATTGAATATATTGTTGTTGATGGGGGCTCTAATGATGGCAGCCGTGAGATCATCCAGGAATATTCACCAGAATTAGCGTGGTGGGTATCAGAGAAAGATTCTGGGCAAGCGGAGGCAATCCATAAAGGGATGGTAAGAGCCCGTGGAAATATAGTCGCCTGGCTTAACTCGGATGATATCTATTTGCCGGGCACGGTCTCTGAGGCGGTGAATGCCTTCCGAGCCAGTCCTCATACCAACATGGTGTTTGGTGACGCAATCACGATTGATGCTCAAGGCCGGCCGCTTAATACCTTGATCTTTCAGGATTGGGGGCTGGTTGACTTGCTAGCTTTCCGGATTATTTGTCAGCCAGCCGTCTTTATGCGCCGGTGGGTGTATGAAAATTCCGGGGGCCTGGATAAGAACTATCACTTTATGCTTGACCATTTCCTTTGGATTCATATCGCCCGGTCAGGTCCTATCCAACATGTACCTGGTTTTTGGGCAGCAGCCCGGCAGCATGCTTCTGCCAAGAATGTCGCACACGCGCCGGGATTTGGAATGGAAACACTGCGTATTTTGGATTGGATCATGGAACAACCTGATCTTGAAGAGTTATTCGAACAAAATCATCGCAAAATCCTGGCAGGCGCATACCGGCTCAATGCACGTTATTTACTGGATGGCAATCAACCACGCTCTGCTTTGAAGTCGTACTGGAAAGCGCTGTTGAACGACCCAAGATACACCTTGCGCCATTGGCACCGGATGGTTTTTGCGATGTTAAGCTTGATCGGCGCCCAGGGGACAGAGAGTTGGTTTCGGCGCTACCAGGAGAAACGTCGTCCGGTGTTGGCGGCTCAGAGCTTCCAGGGCTGGCCAGGTTTGTGCCTGGAAGGTGGACAGGAATTATCTTAGCTAAAGATAGTTCATCTAGACAACCGATCCTTGTCACCGGTGCCCACCGTTCTGGAACGACCTGGGTTGGAAAGGTGCTGGCTGCCGATCCGCAGGTGGCTTATATCAGCGAGCCGCTAAATGTCTGGCATCGTCCAGGGGTCATGCGCATCCCAATCCAAAGCTGGTATAGCTATATCTGCCTGGATAATGAAAATGTGTATTATCAAGCTCTTTTAGATACACTTTCATTTCATTATCACCTGGGTAGCGAAATCTTGTCGCTTCGCTCGCTAAAGGATACTCTTCGGATGGGGCGGGATTTGAGTATCTTTACTCGAGGTAGATATTCCCACCAGCGTCCTTTGCTAAAAGACCCTTTTGCAGTCTTTTCTGCACAGTGGTTTGCACAGCGTTTGGGTTGCCAGGTCGTTTTTGTTGTCCGTCATCCGGCAGCTTTTGTTAGCAGTTTGATCCGTTTGGAATGGCCATTTGATTTGCGCGACTTATTGGATCAGCCTTTATTAATGCGGGATTGGTTGGAACCTTACCGAGATGAAATCGAGAGGATGGTGGTTGAACCACGGGATGTGATTACTCAGGGAAGTCTGCTTTGGAAATTGATTTATCAGGTGGTCTTTCGTTTGAAGGAGCAAAGCTCAGATTTCCATTTAACCCGGCATGAAGATTTGTCAATCGATCCGGTTAACAGATACCAACATCTCTATGCTGCCTTGAGTTTGAATTATTCACCCAGGGTAGAGGAGACGATCCTCGCTCTAAGCAATACTGGCAATCCCAAAGAGGTATCCACAAACGCTGCTCATTCTGTATATCTGGATAGTTGGGCAAATCTGAAGAATTGGAAAAAGCGCTTGAGTCGAGAAGATATAGCCCGAATCCGGCAAATTAGCGAGCCAGTTGCAGGTTTGTATTATTCGGAAGAGGACTGGGAGTAATCCTTAAGAATGAGCGCTGAGATAAGATCGCGCGTATCAGTGGTCACGCCTTCCTACAACCAGGCCGCATTTCTCGAGGAGACTATCTGTTCGGTATTAGATCAAGATTATCCAAACCTGGAATACTTTATCATGGATGGGGGCTCGACAGATGGCAGCCTGGAGATAATCAAGAAATATTCACATCGCCTGGCTGGATGGATTTCGGAGCCCGACCGAGGCCAGACCGATGCCATTAATAAAGGCTTTGCCAGGGCAACAGGACAGGTCTTCGCCTGGTTGAACTCAGATGATACGTACCAGCCGGGAGCGATTGCTGAGGCGGCAGCTTATCTGGATTCACATCCTGAGGCAGGCATGGTATATGGAGATGCTAACCTGATCGATGAATCAGGCGATTTAATCGGCCGATTTCCAGCCCGCCAGACAGATTATCGCCGCTTAAGGCGGGGGTTTGTCCATATTCCTCAGCAAGCCTCATTCTTCCGTGCCGACTTGTGGTATCAGGTTGGACCGCTAGATCCGACATTCTATTTCGCGATGGATTATGATCTATGGGTCAGACTGTCTCGCGTAGCTTACCTGGAGTATTATCCACGATTATGGGCCAATTTCCGCTTGCATGGCAATGCTAAATCTGTGGCCTCCGATGACCGTTGCTGGCCTGAAATGTTGAGAGTGCACCAGCGGGAGGGGGGCAACTGGTTTTCCTGGTTAGTTTTCAAAGCGAAAATCCGCCCGCTGGTATATGGCTGGTTACCGCTGCGTTTGAAAATCTGGATCAGGCACCTCACTCCTGTTATTTGAAAGGATCTATGGAAAACATCAATCAGGTTCCAATTTACGATTCAGCCAAGCACCGTTCAACCGCGTTGGAAGAATTGCAGGCGATCTTGAAATACCGCCACCTGGTGGTGCAATTCACCAGGCGCGATATCCTGACTCGTTACAAACGTTCTGTCCTGGGTGTCGCGTGGACAATGTTGAACCCGCTGGGGACGATGTTGATCCTGACGATAGTGTTCTCTACTGCCTTTGGACAATCACAACCTGGCTACGCGGTTTATGTACTGACCGGTTTATTGGCATGGAACTTCTTTTCCCAATCTACGAATGCAGCTATCGTTCACTTGGTTTGGGGCGGCGGACTGTTGAAGAGGATATATCTTCCCAGGACGGTGTTTGCCGTTTCAGCAATTGGGGTTGCGCTGGTTAATATCACCTTATCTTTCGTTCCGTTGATTATTGTTATGTTGGTCGTGGGAACCCCAATCAGGTGGACGATCCTTTTTACTCCTATCCCGGTGTTGTTTCTGGCGATGTTTTCGCTAGGTCTCGGACTTTTGATTTCCACGGTGGCGATTTATTACACCGATGTTGCTGAAATGTACCAGATCTTATTGACAGCCTGGTTTTATCTGACCCCGATAATCTACACGCCGGAGATTCTTCCTGAACGATACCGGCTCTTGATTGTCTATTTGAATCCGATGTATCACCTGATTACTTTATTTCGAGAACCTATCTATTTGGGCAAGATTCCGGGGATGGGGGAAATCCTTATCTGCGCGCTAATTTCCTTGGTTTCTTTGTTGGTTGGATGGATGGCATTCACCAGTAAGGCAGATGAGTTTGCATACCGTGTCTGAGTCACAAATCCTGGAGAAACCAGTGCTTACAAACAGCTTAATGGAGACAATCCACCTGGAGAACGTTGGAGTATGTTATCGGGTTTCTTCAGAACGGGTTTCAAGCTTTAAGGAATATGTGATTCGCCGGGCACAGGGGAAGATAAACTACAGAGAATTTTGGGCACTGCGAGAGGTTAACCTTTCTATTTACAAGGGGGAAGTCCTTGGGTTGATCGGCCACAATGGTGCTGGAAAAAGCACCATGCTAAAGCTGATTGCCCGCGTTCTTCGACCTACCGAAGGCAGGGTGGTAGTGCGCGGTCGTGTGGCTCCACTACTCGAATATGGCGCAGGCTTTCACGCTGACCTCTCCGGAAGAGAAAATATCTTTCTGAATGGCGCAATCCTCGGATTTACCCAACAGGAGATGGAAGAAAAATTCGACCGGATTGTCGAATTTGCTGAGTTGCGGGAATTCATCGACATGCCCATGCGTAATTACTCCTCTGGAATGTGGGCCCGTTTGGGGTTCGCTGTAGCCACGGATGTTCAACCAGATGTGCTGATTATTGATGAGGTGTTATCTGTTGGGGATGAAGCATTTCAAAGAAAGTGCGCGGTACGGATGCAGGAATTCCGGGATAATGGAGCAACGATCTTGTTTGTCTCACATAATATGTCGAGCATCGAAATGATGTGCCACCGGGTTGCCTGGATTGATCATGGGCAGGTGAAAGCAGTCGGAGATGTTCAGGAAATGATTGATATATACCGGCAGAGCCAGGGTGATTGAAAGCAGGCGATAGATTCACTTGCCTGGATAATTATCCAGGCAATTAGGAAAATTGTCATATAGTTGGATGAGGAGGAATATAGTAAGCTTTGATGACGTTAAATCAGAATATTCGAAAGGATACAGGTATGAATTTCAAAGAAAATTCTCGGCGCCTTCCTCGTTGGCAGGTTTGGATGATTGGTTTGTTCTGTTTTGGATTGTTGGTTGCCTCGGGGAAATATGTCAGCGCTTCAAATGCTATCTTTGAAGAGCATGCTGAAAATGCAAGCAACGTCATCTATGTTCCGGTAGTGCTTTTGAACAATCTTCAAATGCCAACTTTTGGCATTGAAAGCAATCAATTAATGCTTAAGGGGAGTGAAATACTGGATCGAGGAACTGCATTGGATGTGAATTGGGCAAGGTTAGGGAACCGGGTTTCCTGGGAGAAATTACAGCCCAATCCTGGGGTTGCGATTGATTGGTCACAACTTGAAAAGTTTGAAAAAGAGTTAATCGCGCTTAAAGAAGCAGGTATGACCCCATTGGTTACCGTACAAAGATACCCTCATTGGGCAGTCCAAGATGCAAGGCTTGATCACCAGCTCACCTCCTGTGGGCCTCTAAGAGCGGACACATTTGATGAGTTCGCCGAATTCATGCGAGCTGTGGTGAACCGTTATAAGGCGCCTCAATATGGAGTGCATAACTGGGAGCTGGGTAATGAACCGGATGTCGATCCAGACTTGCTGCCTGTCGATTGGGGCTTTGGCTGTTGGGGTGATATCGATGATCCATTCTATGGGGGAAAACATTACGGTGAAATGATCAAGGTGGTGGGTCAGGCAATCAAAGAAGCCGATCCAACGGCTACTGTTTGGCTTGGAGGGCTCTTGCTGGCTACACCAGAAACCAGCGATCCGAACTACGGAAAACCCGAATTGTTTTTCAAAGGCGTTTTAGAAGCCGGAGCTGCGCCTTATTTTGACGTGGTAGGCTACCATTGGTATCCCCCCTATCGTAATGTTGTGGATGATCATGATCTAAGCGATGGAAAATGGGCCGATTGGGGCGGCGGGACGATTGGTAAGGCCCAATTCTTGCGCCAGACAATGGATGAGTATGGGGTGGACAAACCGCTTGTTTTGAATGAAACCGGTTTGATGTGTGTGGAATCCTCAAGTTACTGTAATCCAATGCCTGTCCCTGCTTTCTATGAAATGCAGGCGGACAATTTGATCCGTTCCTTTGTGCGCGGGCTTTCTGTGGATGTGGAAGGCTTCATCTGGTATACATTAAATGGACCAGGTTGGCGATTCACGGGCTTGCTGGATGAGAACAACGATCCATATCAAGCCTATTTTGCTTACCAGCACCTGGCACTCCAGCTCAACAATGCTCGATACACCGGGGTTGTTAACCATGCCTCAGGCGTTGAAGCCTATTCATTTCGACGCGGAAGCGAAGTTGTACAGGTTATCTGGACTCGAGCCAATAATGTAATTCCAATCACTTTCCCAGTAGCAAAGTTTATTGCTGCCTACGACCGCGCGGGGAACCCTATTGTCCCAACTCCAGTTGGGGATAGTTACGAGATTAATGCACGCTTCACGCCCACATTTGTTGTGCTCAATCCATAACTCTTGATGAAGATGGCGCGATAGTAAACATGGTGTAGATTGGGTGCCGATTGCTCAATTTACACCATTTTCATTTCCTATCAAGTTGGTAACAGAAGGGGTGTGATCCAACTTAGCCTCATTCAATATGCAAAACCTTATCCGAACTGTAAATATGATCCGATTCCCGGATTCAATAATCAGAATTCTTGGATTGATTCTTTCGTTTTTAGCATTCGGATATGCACTCGTTTTTTTGGTGATAGCTACCATGCGATTGATATATCCCTTCGAACTTGAGTGGATCGAAGGTGCTTATGTAGACCAGGCATTGCGGATTTCACAAGGTTACTTTCCATACAGTCCGCCTAATATTTTTCTAATCCCCATCTCAAAGACACCGGTTTTCTTTTACCTCTCTGCGGGATTAATGAAAGTCCTCGGTACCGGATTTCTAGCGCCTCGTCTGATATCAATTCTTTCTACAATCGGTACCTGCGGATTGTTGCTATGGGCGGTTAAATTAGAATCAAGATCTTGGATACCCGGGATCTTGGCAGCTGGAATCTATATTGCCAGCTACCGTTTGAGCGGTGCATGGATGGATTTGGCGAAGACCGACTCGTTGTTCTTATTCATACTCCTGGCGGCATTTATTATCGGGCAACGCGCCCAGCGCTGGCCGGGATGGGTTTTGAGTGGGATTTTATTTGCACTGGCATACTTTACCAAGCAGCTCGCACTGCCGATCATATTGATCCTGGGAGGAGTCTCCTTGGTGGTTCGGCGCGGCCGAAATTGGATCCAATGGATAACTACACTGGTGGTGGGAATTGGGCTGTTCTGGGGAATTGATTACTTGAGCCAGGGTTGGTTTTCTTTTTATACCTTAGAAACTGGTACCAGCCACACTCGAGTCGAGGATATAGGCCTGTTCTGGAAGAAGTTACTTCCAGCCATGTGGCCGGCTATTATCCTGGCAGTCTATTATGCTTGGTCGGTTTTCCGGCGAAGCAATCTATTTAAACTAGAACTGCGGCCAGGGGATTGGGAGAATTTGGCTTTTGGGGGGATTCTTGTGATTACCAGTTGGAGTATTTTCCTAAAAGTATGGACTTATGACAATGGACTAATGATGGCGGCACTCGGGATGGCTTTGTTAAGCGGTCTGGGTTTGGCTGAATTGGAGCAACGTTTTCTTCCTGTGACAACAGCACAGACTGGAAATGCAGGCCATGCAGCAGCTCTCTTACTTGGGATAATTCAATTAGCCATCCTCCTATATAATCCGGTTGAACAAATACCTGCCCAGAAAGATAAAGCCGCTGGAGAAGCGTTCGTCGGCAGGTTGGAGCAGCTCTTTGGTGAGGTGCTGGTTTTCAACCATGGATTCTATTCTCGCCTGGCAGGAAAACAGGCATACCTGCATAGCGCCCCCTTTTCTGATGTTCTGGGTGCGAATATTCCCAAGACGGATATAGAAAATTACCAGCGCCGACAGGCAGTGATTGATATGTTTGACCAGACCATCGCTGACCAATATTTTAATTGGATCATTCTTGATGATCCGAATACCAGTTGGACACCATATTACCTGTTTTTCGAAGACATCACTCCTCAGGGCAATGCCTTAACCCCGGTCACAGGCGCCTCAGCCCGTCCGGCAAGTCTGACTGTGAAGAATCCAGTAGCACGCGGAGGAGAGATGCCGTTGACCGATCCGACTTTCGATTTTGTGTTTTCCCAGGGATGGTTGAAGCTTGATGATGGCAGGTGGGCTATGGGTCCACGGGCTGAACTGGAGTTGTTCCTTGAAAGAGAAAGGTATGAGCTGGAAATAACTGTCAAGCCCAATTGTAAAAATGACCACTCTAGAGTAGAGAAGATGATTTTTGGCTGGAATGAGCACCACCTTGGAGCAGTCCAATTTAATTCGTGCGAATCTCAATCTATCAATGTTGACCTGCCTAAAAAGCTAATCCGGAAAAATGCCAATAATTTATGGTTTGAGTTTGAGGGGGTGAACGATGAACAATCAGCCTCTGAGCCAGAAGCAATGGCGCAAGCATTGGTTGAGTTTAAAACAATAGCATTTATTCCTGAATAAAATCAGTTCTATGGAGCATTCCACACCTCTTGAGGGAATTGAAAATCGGATTTCCAAAAAAGGATTGATCTTGCCGATTGGGTATATCTTCATTATGTCATTGGGGATATATCTCTTGTTTTCTGGGTGGTCATATGATGATCCGTTTATCACCTATCGGTACGCGTTTAACCTGGCGCATGGGATTGGATTTGTTTACAACCAGGGAGAGCGTGTCTTAAGCACCACGACGCCATTATTTGCTCTGGGACTGGCGCCCTTTTCTTACCTTGGTGCTCAGTTGCCACGCTTTGCCGTCCTGGTGGGGGCGATCAGCCTGGCTTTGGGTGGCTTATTGATTTGGGATCTGGGGCGAGTATGGAAGGCGCCATTGGTTGGTTGGGCTGGGCTAATCCTGTATCCGACTTTCCCGTTACTCGTGATGACGCTTGGCTCTGAAACTCCTTTGTATCTGGCTATGTGCTTAGGGACGTTTGTTGCTTATATACGAAGACGCTACACATTGGCGGGGTTACTGGCAGCGCTGGCTATTCTGACCCGACCGGACGGCGCTGTGCTGGGAGTGATCCTGGTTGGTGACTTTTTACTCAGACGGCGGGAGAAAATCCCATGGAAGGCGGTCGCCATCTTTGCAGGAATACTGGTCGCCTGGATTGGATTCGCCTGGATTTATTTTGGTTCTCCGGTGCCAGCTACCCTGGCTGCCAAGCAGCACCAGGGATCGATGGCAATCAGCCAGCGTTTTGCGGGGGGGTTCCTGACCGTTGCTGGCTGGTATGTATCCTGGCCTTACCTACTGGCTGCGATCTGTGCGACTGCCGGAGTTATTCTCGCGATGTGGAAGAAGCGAGAATGGCTATTATTTCTGGCATGGCCGGTGGCATACTTTTTGGCTTATTCAATTCTTGGTGTCAGCCGTTATTTTTGGTACTATGCTCCACTGGTGCCAGGGTTTATTGTGGGTATTGGATTGGGGATTACATGGATCCCCAATCTGTTTGCCAGAAGTGTTACGCCACCAACAAGAATTAAATCCAGGTTGGTACCGATGATGAGTGGAATCATACTAGGAGTATTCCTCTTTGGTCAGGTGAGATCATTGCTTGTGATGTATCGGAATCCCGACCGGCGCACGGCGATGTACCAGGCCATCGGTGAGTGGTTAGAGTCAAATACTGAGTCCTGGGACAGGATTGGTGCCTTAGAAGTGGGTATTATAGGATTTTTTGCACAGCGGCCGATGGTTGATTTCGCTGGTCTTATTCAACCTCAGGTGGCGGATCAACTTCAAAAACAAACCACCTACGAGGATGCCGCCTTATGGGCATTAGGAAATTTCCATCCGAAATACCTTGTTCTGCAAAAGGGGGTGTTCCCCCAGCTCGAGACCGGTCTTGTTGCACAAATCTGTGAGATGAAGAAAATTTTTCGTGGGGAAGAGTTTGATTTTCCGCAAGACCTGATCGTCTATGTCTGTGATTATTAAGTTAGAATTGGCGCGGAGGGCTTCCATTCTCTCTCATGAAGTTTAAAGCTTCCCGAATTCCTGATGTGCTTTTGATCGAGCCCGATGTGTATGGTGACGATCGCGGTTTCTTTTTAGAGACCTATCATGCCGACCATTATTTAGCCAATGGGATCGGAGCCTCATTTGTACAGGATAATCATTCCGGATCTAGAAGATCTGTATTGCGTGGGCTGCACTACCAAATCCAGCAAGCGCAGGGGAAGTTGGTCCGAGTAGTTGCTGGAGAGATATTCGATGTGGCGGTTGATTTGCGTCGCTCATCATCAACATTTGGTAAATGGGCTGGACAATGCCTCTCTGCTCAAAACAAGTACCAGCTCTGGATTCCACCGGGTTTTGCTCATGGTTTTTTTGTTATGAGCGACTGGGCTGAAATTGTTTATAAAGCAACCGATTATTATGCCCCGCAGTGGGAGCGAACATTGCTGTGGAGTGATCCAGCAATCGGGATTGCCTGGCCTCTTCATTATGATACAACACCGATCTTATCCAGTAAAGATCAAAACGGCATCCCTCTGGCGCAAGCTGAGACATATTCATAAAGACAATTCAAATTAGAAAAAACCAATAGGTGAATTGATGCAAAGGGTGATGATTACAGGTGGGGCAGGTTTTATTGGCTCCAATTTTGTCAGATATCTCCTGGGAGAACAGCCGGATGTACAAATTATTAACCTGGATGCATTAACCTATGCCGGAAGTCTCGAAAACCTGAGGGACTTGCCCGATCCGCAAAGGCATACCTTTGTCCATGGTGATATCTGTGATAGAAAATTAGTTGATCAGATCATCCATGAGAGCCAGGTTCAAACAATCGTTCACTTTGCTGCTGAGTCGCATGTTGACCGCTCGATCCTCGATCCAGAACCGTTTATCCGAACCAATATCTTTGGCACCTACACATTGCTAGAGGCTGCTCGTCAGGCCTGGATCGTAGATCGGATCTTGCCTCAAGAACAGGTCCGGTTTCACCATATCTCAACAGACGAGGTGTTTGGTTCCCTAAAACCAGACGAGGCGGCATTTTCAGAGACAACCCAATATGCCCCAAATTCACCTTACGCGGCTTCTAAAGCATCCAGCGATCACTTGGTGCGTGCTTACCATCATACTTTCGGTTTGCCGGTCTCAATTACCAATTGCTCAAACAATTATGGACCATACCAGTTCCCTGAAAAATTGATCCCATTGATGATTCTGAACGCTTCGCAGGGGATTAATTTGCCTGTTTATGGCGATGGACAACAGATCCGCGACTGGTTGTATGTTTCAGATCATTGTGAAGCGATTTGGAGAGTGATTGAAGATGGACAACCTGGTGAAACCTATAATTTAGGTGGTAACAACCAGCCTGCCAATCTGACGGTGGTTCACACCCTGTGTGATATCCTGGATGAATTGATGCCAGACTCTGATTTTGTCCCCCACAAATCGTTAATCCAATATGTCGCTGACCGACCTGGTCATGACAGGCGCTACGCCATAGACATCACCAAGATCCGTAATGGGCTAGGCTGGCAGCCTCGCGAGTCGATCGAAAGTGGTCTGTTGAAGACTGTCACATGGTACCTTGAAAACCCCGCCTGGGTGGCAGCAATCCACCAACACCAGGATTATCAAGGTTGGCTACAGAAGAATTACTCAGGACGAGGAACATTAGCATGAAAGGTTTAATTCTGGCGGGCGGGCGCGGCACCCGGTTATTTCCATTGACGATTGGCGTCAGCAAACAACTTCTTCCTGTGTACGACAAACCGATGGTGTACTATCCTCTTTCAATGTTGATGCTGGCCGGAATTCGTGAAATCCTGGTGATTAGCACACCTGAGGCGATGCCAGCTTTTAGAGCTCTATTACGCGATGGGAGCCAATGGGGGCTCAAGTTTTCTTATAAAGAGCAGTTAGAGCCACGCGGACTGGCAGATGCCTTCCTGGTCGGGAGGAACTTTATTGGGTCAGCGCCAGCCTGTTTGATTTTGGGAGATAACATCTTCTTTGGTCAGGGTTTGCAAGCCAGCTTGCGAAAAGCCTCGCAACTTAATAGTGGTGCCCTTATTTTTGCTTATCCGGTGCGAGATCCGGAACGCTATGGCGTAGTCGAGTTTGATGGGCAAGGCAAAGCCTTGAGTATAGAAGAAAAACCGAAGGAGCCGCGTTCACATTTTGCTGTACCGGGTATCTATTTTTATGATAACCGGGTTGTCCAATTTGCCGAAGAATTAGTCCCTTCTGCTCGCGGGGAGATTGAGATTACAGACTTGAATTGTAAATACCTTGAACTAGGAGAACTGCGGGTGGAGATGCTTGGTCGGGGGGTCGCCTGGTTGGACGCTGGAACACATGAATCTTTACTCCAGGCGGCCAGTTTTGTCCAGGCGGTGGAAGATCGTCAGGGTATGATGATCTCATGTCCTGAAGAGATCTCTTACCGGTTGGGGTATATCTCCGAACATGATCTGCGGGAACAGGCAAAGATCATCAATAATCAATATGGGGATTATCTCATGCGCCTGCTGGATGAAGAAGACCCCTTCCTAGACAAGGATTAACAAAAGCATGTTACAGATCCTGCTACTCGGAAAGATTGGACAGTTAGGTTGGGAACTCCAACGGTCGTTGGCGACCTTAGGTGAGATCACTTCCCTGGATTATCCAGAGATCGACCTAACCGAGGCCGAGCAATTAAGGCCAATTATTCGAAAGACGAGACCAAAAATAATAATCAACGCTACGGCTTATACGGCTGTAGATAAGGCTGAAAGTGAGCCTCACATTGCCTTGGCGATCAATAACCATGCGGTTGGTGTTATGGCTGAAGAGGCGCATGGGTTGGGTGCCGCATTCATCCATTACTCGACGGACTACGTTTTCGATGGGACTAAGAGCAGTCCATACCAGGAAGACGATCAAACAGATCCACTAGGCGTTTATGGACAAAGTAAGCTTGCTGGAGAATTGTCTATCCAGGCGGCTGGAGGATCTTACTTGATCCTGCGCACTAGCTGGGTCTATAGTCTTCGCCGGGAAAGTTTTGTTTCCAAAGTTTTGGAGTGGTCGCGCAAACAAACAACTTTGCGTGTAGTGAATGACCAGGTTAGTAACCCAACTTGGTGCCGGATGCTTGCCGAAATCACCGCGCAGCTACTGACAATGGCTGGAAAAGACAGTGCAGCCTGGCTGGGTGAGCGGAGGGGAATTTACCATCTGGCAGGCGATGGTTATGCCAGCCGCTATGAATGGGCCCAGACGATCCTGGCCTTGGACCCGCTCCGATCTGAGCAAATTGTTGAAGAATTGCAGCCTGCTTTGACGAGTGAATTTACCACTCCGGCGCGTCGCCCATTGTACTCGGTTCTGAATTGTGATCAATTCACGGATACCTTTGGGCTGAAATTACCGACCTGGCAGGATGCGCTCCGGATGGCGATGGAAAGCTAGCCGGAGAAGATCCAACAAGTAGTACAGCTACTTCGTGATGGTTTATTCCCCAAATATTTATAAGACAATTCAATATTTTTACGCTGCAAGCAAATCTGATCAAGCGATGGAACGAGAGATCGTCGCTTATTTTGACGCGCTGGCTGAACAGATTGTGTCCCAGATCGGTCCTGGCTCTGTTCTGGTAGTCGGAGGTAAGGGCCACTATTTGGTGAGTGCTCTCCGCGCGCAAGATGTCCAGGCATTTGGAGGACACGAACCCGGGCTGAAACTGGATGATCTGCCAGAAGCGGTAAGGCCTTTCTATGGAGCTGGAGCCTTTTCCAAACCCTTCCCCAGAAATTACGATTTGATTGTATGCCTGGAAATATTTCCCCAATTAAGTTTCGAGGAAGCTGAGCAAGCTTGCAGGAAAATTTGTGCATCAACCAACGATGTCCTGTTTTCTGCTACGCCATATGGGGTTAAAGGAAGAACTGATTTAATCATCCAGTTTCCAGGGGAGTGGGCTGCATTATTCGCAAGGCAAGATTTCCTCCCCGATTTGAATTTCTCAGGCAAATCCATAAGCCCCTGGGCATTTCGGTTTCTTAAGGCGGCAACAGGCTTGAATGCCTTGTCACAAGTATATCTGCAGAGGATTTGGGAGTTAGAGCAGCAAGTTCAGGCCCAGCGAGGTTATCTTATCGAACAGGGCAACGAGCTGGCGCTCAAAGAGATGGAATTGCTCCAGGCGAACCAGCAAATTGTATTTAAGGTTCGGGAAAATGAAGATATCCTGAACAGCCGGAGCTGGCGGACGATGCAGAAGTTTCAAAATGTCCGGCTAAAGTTAATACCGATTGGCAGCAGACAAGAAAAATGGATGATCTCTTTCTCTGGTTGGCTGCGTCTTTGGCGACGGGAGGGAACACGATCCTTTTTATCCAGAACATATGACATCGTATCCTGGAAAGTAAGGGTGGCTTTCCTGAGATTTCGATCTGGTGGGAGGTTTTCCAGCCGTTCTGCCCAAATCGAAGCTGTGCCACAACAACTGGTTTCTTCTTACCATACCGGGCAAGTTGATATCGTAGTCTGCGTTCACAATGCTTTAGAGGACGTCCAAATCTGCCTCGATTCCATTGTGCTACAAACTTCGCAACCATATTCTTTGATTCTCGTTGACGATGGCAGCGATGGACCCACCAAAGAATTGCTTGAACGTTTTTCATCAGAACATGGTGCGACTCTGATCCGAATTGAACAGGCCAATGGTTATACCCGGGCAGCGAATCGGGGGATGAAATTAGCCCAAAGTGATTTTGTTGTTTTATTGAACAGCGATACGATCGTTACATCCGGATGGCTAGACCGGATGGTGACCTGTGCGGAGTCGGATGAAAAAGTTGGCATCGTCAGTCCGCTTTCCAACACGGCTTCCTGGCAGTCCATTCCGGAGATAGAATCACACGGAGATTGGGCGAGTAATCCATTGCCACAAGGTGTATCCGTTGAAAAGATGGGCAGGCTGGTCGATAAGTATTCAGGGTACCTTTTTCCGAAATTGCCGTTCTTAAATGGCTTTTGCCTGATGATCCGCAGAGAAGTCATTAATCAAATTGGCTACTTTGACGAAGAGCTTTTTGGCGATGGTTACGGGGAGGAGAACGATTATTGTCTGAGGGCCCGAAAGGCCGGATGGGCGCTGGCTTTAGCCGATCAGGCATTTATTTTCCATGCTCAATCGAAGAGCTATTCATCCGAGCGAAGAAAGCAGCTTGCTGAGCAAGCTGGAAAAACTCTGGCGAAGAAGTATGGTCAGCGAACTATCGATCTGGGAGTAGATGTCTGTCGCAACAGCCCGGTGCTTGAAGGTATTCGAGCTCGTAGTCAGATCATCTTCCAGCGTGAGGAGCTAATCGAAAAAGGGGAAAGAAAATTCGCTGGAAAACGAATCCAGTTCGTATTACCGATTGAGGTGGCAAGCGGGGGAGGAAATGTTGTAATCACGGAAGCACGTGTCATGCGCGCTATGGGGGTCGAAGTTGGCATCCTGAACCTGAAAACCCATACTGTGGGATTTACTGAGGCATATCCCAACTTGGACTTGCCTGTGACGTACGTTGATGTTGATGAAATCAGTGAAATTACCAAGGAGTATGACGCGGTTGTAGCCACCTTTAACCCGAGTGTTGGGTGGATGATGCCCCAATCGCAGTTGCCCTCGAAGACGATCCTGGGTTATTATGTCCAGGATTTTGAGCCATATTTCTATCCGGTGGATAGCGAAGGTTATCACAGGGCATTGGAATCCTATACATTAATCCCAGGCCTGCGTCGCATGACAAAAACCGAATGGGTGCGTCAGGAATTGCGTAACCAGATCGGTGTAAAGAGTCAGGTGGTTGGGCCGAGTTTCAATATAGATCTGTTTCGACCCCGCCCAAGACTGGATTCGGATTGGCCGGATAGGCCGCTGCGCATTGCTGCGATGGTCCGCACCAGCTCAGCGTATCGCGCTCCCAGGGAGACTATGGAAACATTAAAATTGGCCTCCCGTAAATTTGGTGGGGGGATTGAAATCATAATATTTGGAACTAGCTTGGAGGATCCAGAATTCAACGCTATACCGAATGATTTTGCCTGGAGTCTTGCGGGGATGCTCACCCAACAAAAAATGGCGAATTTACTCAATGAGGTAGATATTTTTATAGATTTCTCGACTTACCAGGCAATGGGTCTAACCGCACTGGAAGCGATGGCTTGTGGAGTGGCGGTGATTGTTCCAATGAGGGGTGGAATAAACGAGGTTGCCAAGGATCATGTGAACAGCCTGATAATCGACACGGCTTCAGCGGAATCCCGCTGGGGAGCTTTGAAACAATTAATTGAGGATCATGAATTACGCCGAAAGTTGCAAAGGAATGCGTTGAGAGATGTCTGTGATTTTTACCCTGAAGGACCAGCTTTCCGTATTTTGAGTGCTCTATTCGAGAGATCGGACTGAACATGCCCCGAAGAAACGTTCATGTGATTTATGAACACGGCCATGATAATCGTCCTTTCGGTAGCGCATCAATCCGTCTGCTACGCCCATTGTCTTACCCACCGATCAAAGAAAAATTTGAGGTTTTCTTTGGAACGGCTTATGAGGGAAAGCCCGCTGATATCGTTATCCTGGATCGCCTTTGGCGACCAGATGTCACGCTCCCGTTGGTAGAGAAGCTGGTAGAGTCTATCCACCGATCAGGAGCTAAGCTGATTTACACTCTCGATGATAATCTGCTTGAGCTGCCAATCCACCAGCAGGACCTGCTCACCGCAGAGCGTAGCCAGACCGTTAAATTCTTGCTGTCACACGCCGATCAGGTGTGGGTGACCACCCTGGCATTAAAAGAAAGATTCTTGGAATATTCATCCAGTATAAAAATTCTTCAAAATACATTGGATGAACGGCTACTGGCTCCCCGTTTGAAAAGTTTGGATCATCCCGAATTTCCAAAGAGGCGATTGGTTATCGGGATGATGGGGACATATACGCATGACGATGATTTGCTCATTATCTTACCTGCGTTGAAAGAAGTTCATAAACACCATCCGAATCGAGTTGAGTTCCAATTTCTCGGTGCTATTCTTCGGGATGAGACGCGGGATCAGCTAAGTGGGCTGTCGGTTCGTTTCCTTCGGCCGAATGCAGTAGCGGGTGAATATCCCCTGTTTATGTTATGGTTTACTAGTCAGATTCGTTGGGATATCGCTCTCGCGCCTCTCCAAATAACGCCATTCAACCGGTATAAATCAGACATCAAATTTTTAGATTACTGCGCGATCGGAGCCGCGGGGGTCTTTACCCGGATGCCTGTGTACGAGGAGAGTGTGCGGGATCGCTTGACCGGGATGCTGGTTGATAACCAACCGGAAAGCTGGTCCCAGGCATTCGAAGAGCTGCTTGGGGATGATGAATTAATGTTGGCGATCAGTCGTAATGCGACCCAATACCTGTTTTCAGAGCGAATCCTGGCTTACCATTACCAGGATTGGATTAAGGCTTTGGAATCAGTTTAGATTAGCGGCTTTGGCGGCTATTTGATCGACTAACGATCGGAGAATTCCTGTTCAGCCCTTGAAGGTTTATCAATAAAGAAATCAAGCCACAGTTTTAATAAATACCCGATTGCGATCAGGGCAATGAACATCACCATTAATGTCCGGCCGTTGCTCGTCTGGATATTCTTATTTTGAAGCCAGTAGATATCGTAATTCCTGGGTATGGTGAAGTTCCCCCAGCCCGTCAATAACGGTGAGTATTGGGGTAGGAAATTGTAATCTCCCTGAGTAATAACATGTGGCGGTAAATCAAACGCTCCATAAAACCCAAGAAAATTAAAGAACAATCCTTTAAGAGCGATCATCGCTCCTAAAATGATCAACATACCGAACAGAGTGAAGCGGATAAATTTTGGGTATTTATCGAGCGCATCAAATCCAAGAAAAGCCAGTAAGGTCAAATAAGGAAGGATTGGGATGAAGAATCGAGGTCCCCAGGATAATCCAGCTCCCCAATCCTTCCATGTTGAATAGAGTAAAAGTGATCCAATGATAAAACTAGTTAATACCCAAGCCAACCATCTGTCAGTATGGAAAAGTTTACAGAGGCCGGTACAGCTAAGAATGGTCAATGGAAAGAATAAAAGAATTCCTCTTCCGGGGCTGATCAGATTGCCGATCAAAGCCGTGGATATACTTTTTAAATTAAACTCAAATTCCGAACCTGGGTAATAGCCCGTACTGAACCATGATCCAAATCGTAAATAATTGAAATATTGGTTAATGAGAAAAAAAACGATAATTGGCACACCAAAACATAGTAAATTCTTGATTTGGTGAGTAATAATTAGATTTGGTTTAGGATCAGCATTGCTACGAAGGAAGAATACAGCAACAAGCAGGATTGGTACCAAAATCAAGAGTTCTGTCCTGGCCAGAATTACAATACCGAACGATATACCTGCAACGACCAGGTTTATTAATCCATTATCCCTCGCTCTAAGTAGAAAAAGAAACATTAACAACAAGAATAAGGAAGCAAGAGGCTGGGCAAAGTCGAATTTTGCATAGGCTGTCGCGGGAGAAGCCAGGGCAAATATCAAGGCAACTGCAGTGGCTTTCTTCAATGAAAATCCTAATCGCACGCAAAGCAGATAAAGAATGACAGCTGAGAAGGCAGTGATCATTGGGTTGAGCACTGAACTATATAGATAAGGACGATTCTCAAGTAGACCGGGGTTATGCGTCAAATCGGGATTAAATGGTATCTTGCTAATTAAATCGTCACCTCGAAAAACCGTCAGAGATAGGATTGCCAGGATCGGCATGTAAAAAAGTGATAAGCCAATTGGCCAATGTCCAACAGCAAAATCTTCTCCCCAGCGCACTGGAGGATCCATGATGAATGAGTGGTCGAATAGAAGTGCTTTTGAGTATTGATACATAACCACTCCATCGATCGAGTAATGATGTCCTGACCATGTAATGGCGTAGATCAATAAACAGGTCAAGAAAATCACCACAATATGACCAGACCTACGAAACAGGTCTGGTCTAATACCTCGAAATTGATTTGACCAGAAATTTAGTTTCCAAATCATATTCGCCCCTTGGAGAGCTCAGATAATTGCCGGCAGTTGATGTTGCAGAAAACAAGGATCGAGGCGGAATATATCGGTCATCGATTATAACATCGCTACAAAAGCGGTAAGAAGTCCCTAACCATGGAAGCCATCATGAGTTTTAATTTCCAATGATCGTTTATTACATTCCTGAAAATGTGCGGGTTAATAAGCTTCAGAACCGCCCTGTACTATCAACCCAGGAAGGCGGTCTGGTCGCAATCGACACGACTTTGCTCTCACTATGGCAGTATGCTAACGGGAAAGATCTGTCCGCGATCCTGGCGGGTTTTCAAACCCCTGAGGCAAATCCAGATTTGACTCGGGCCGGATTGGCATGCTTGGCTGAAGCAGGGTTGCTGAAGCGAAGTCAAGAAGTAAAAGGAAGCTCTTCCAAGGCGCTTGCTGGTGCACTGGTATCGGTGGTCATAGTGGCTTACAATAGCCGAGAATGGTTAGGGGAGTGCCTTCCTTCGCTTTCTGCACAAACTTATTCCCCGATTGAAGTAGTTATTGTAGATAATGGATCAGTAGATGACTCAACAAGCTGGGTGCAAGCCCTTTTTCCTCAGGTGAGATTAGTGCGCCAGGAGGAAGTAGTCACTTTTGCTAGGGCTACGAATCTGGGTGTGGCAGCTGCAAAAGGCGATTTTTTCCTTCTTCTGAATCCCGATGTAAGGCTTGAGGATGACGCTGTTGCTCAGTTGGTAGAGACTGCTCAAACAAATCCGGTTTGTGCAGCAGTTGGTGCCAAGCTTAAATTCTGGTGGGCGCCTGCCTTCCTAAACGGTCTTGGGAACCGGGTTGGGGCTTTCTCTTGGGGGACAGACAATGGATTAGGCCATCTAGACCTCGGGCAGTTTGACAATTGGGAGGAGCTTCCATCC
Source organism: uncultured Chloroflexia bacterium (assembly GCA_963706905.1). GTDB lineage: Bacteria > Chloroflexota > Anaerolineae > Anaerolineales > UBA4823 > CAVPNY01. The sequence goes on from CAVPNY010000011.1 coordinate 272,752, forward strand.
GCCTGTTACGCGGCTACCATGATCTCCCGGGATGCCTGGGAAAATGTCGGTCCTGCAGACGAAGGTTTCCCGATGTACTATGAAGATTCGGAGTGGTCTTATCGCGCTCGTCTACTGGGCTACAAGGTCTACGCTGCACCTAAATCTGTTGTCTACCATGCCTTCGGAGGAAGAGTTCCTGGAGGCCAGGCTAGCAATCTCTCAGCGACCAAACTCACCAACGTGGTTTATGGTCGGTTGCGTTTTTCGATTAAGCTGCTTGACAGGTATTTAGGTCGTTTTCTACGTAATTATTTTATCGAAGATGGGACCAACCTGCTTCGCTACCTTTTACATGGAAACTGGGCTATGTCGCGTGCTTATCTGAGAGGCTGGTACAAACTTGGAAATGATTTGCCAAGGATATTGGCTGAGCGCAAATCATTGAGGCCTCGCAGAGTTATTTCTGATAAATCTCTATTCGATTTGCAAAATGATGTGCCCGTGACATTAGCCTGGAATGGGCTGCCGGAACTAACCTGGGATATTATCCAAAGTCATTATCTTCCGCTTATGCTTTCAAGAAGGACCCGACCGATGACTGAATTTGATCCATCCGAACGTCGCCCGCATTTGTTAATTGTGAGTCACGATGTCGTTGATGTAAATATGGCAGGACCAGGGATGCGTTATCTGGAAATGGCGCGTGCCTTGAATAGTGATCTGGATGTCACTCTAGCAATCCCCTCAGAGACTACCCTAGAGATAGCTAATCTAAGAATTGTACGCTATTGGGAAGACCGTCCCGCAAGCCTGCAAGTGCTGGTAGAGAATTGTGATGTTGTGTTGATCTCCGGTTATCTGGTTGAAAAATTCCCCTTCTTGGCGAACACTCGGGCCAAACTCGTTGTCGATCTTTACGACCCTTTCGTCCTGGAAAATCTACATTATTACTTGAACGAACCGATCCAGGCTCAAGAAAGCCTGAACCATACGGCGATTGGAATCACAAATCACCTGGCTAAAATTGGTGATTTCTTCATCTGTGGGAATGAGCGCCAACGGGATTATTGGATGGGTGTGTTGACGGCCAATGGGCGTACCAACCCGCGTAACTTTATCAAAGACCCAACTCTACGCAATTTGATTGATATTGTCGGCATTGGCTTTCCTAGCCGTGAACCGCGTCAGCGACCATTTCTGCGAGGAATCCATCCTCAGGTTCCCCCTGAATCTCGCATTGTCCTGTGGGGAGGGGGGATATGGAACTGGTTGGATCCAATAACCCTGGTGCAAGCCTGGCCTCAGGTGATCAATCAGCATCCTGAAGCGCGCCTGGTTTTCCTGGGAACTCGTCACCCTAATCCCCTAGTCCCTCGACATGAAATGGCAGAAAAAACCGAAAAAATCGCGGCTGAGATCGGAGAGAAAGATCATTCGATAATTTTCTTTGAGTGGCTTTCATATGAAGATCGTGAGTCGCTATTATGCGAGGCGGATATTGGAGTTACTTTGCATCCTATTCATGTGGAAACACGATTTTCTCTCCGTACACGCGTGCTTGACTATCTATGGGCAAGACTGCCCGTTTTGATCACCGAGGGGGATATAACCAGCGAGTGGGTGCGGCAGTATGGTCTCGGTGAGGTTGTACCTGCTCACGACGTGAATTCAGTCGCCAGAAGTTTGAATGCAATATTAGATCGGTCTAAAGAGAGTTGGTCACCTTCTTTTGATCCGTTACGCGAATCGCTGCATTGGTCAGAGGTGGTTACGCCCCTCCTTCAATATTGCCGGGAAGGGAACTATGCCCCTGACCGCCAGGACCGAGGTCTCTTGCAGGAAATACCGGATCCGCCTGGTCTGAAAGCCGGGTTTACGCGGGCGAGATATATCTTGCGAACCGAAGGAATTGGGATATTGCTTCATCGCAGTTGGCGGTATCTTCAATGGCGTTTATCGCGAATATAGCCAGCGACCAGCTATTATGAAAATTTTGCACATTACCCAGGGTTATTATCCAGCCATCGGGGGAACAGAATGGCTGGTACAACGAGTATCAGAAGAATTAGTCCGACAATTTGGCGACGAAGTCACTGTCTTTACGACAAATTGTTACAATGGCGAAGGTTTTTTTACACCGGACGCTCCGCGCATGCCGGTAGGTTGGGACGATATTAATGGAGTAAAAGTGCGGCGCTTTCCGGTGTCGAGCCGTACCAGCCAATTATTACGGTTTCCCCAAGCAGTGGCATATAATCTTGGTCTTCCTGGGAACCAGTATTTACGGGCATGGGCCAGTGGACCGATCATTCCCGGGTTGATGAAAGCAATTCAAGAATACCCTGTGGACATTATCATGGCTTCTTCTTTCCCGCTTCTACATATGTTTTCTGCGCAACAAGCAGCCAGGATATCCAAGCGTCCCTGTGTGTTTAGTGGTGGATTACATCCGCTTGATACGTGGGGATTTCAAAGGCCGATGATCTATCGGGCTATCCGAGAGGCGACTCACTATATCGCCTATACTGAGTTTGAGGCTCAATACGTGATTCAACGCGGCGCTCCACCTGAGCGAGTTAGCTCGATCGGGGTTGGTGTAGATGTAGAACCCTTTGAACGGGTTAAAAGGAGGATGCCAAATCTCGCCTTGGGTTGGTGGGGAAACCAGTAGTTGGGTTTGTGGGACAACTTGGTGCTTTTAAGGGTGTCGATACCCTTGTAAAAGCAATGCCCATCGTGTGGAGCGTTTATCCGGAAGTCTACCTGCTTATTGCTGGCGCTCGGACATTATTCAGTGATCAACTGGAAAAGTTGGTTAACCAGTTACCAGAAACCGATCGCAAAAAGGTGATATTACGTTACAACTTCTCTGAAGAAGAGAAACCCTGGTTATTCTCTGCCGTGGATATTTTTGCCTATCCTTCTGGTTATGAATCATTTGGGATTGCCTTTTTAGAGGCTTGGTCATGCAACAATCCTGTGATCGGTTGCCGGCGTGGCGCAATCCCCTGGGTAGTCCATGCCGGTCGCGATGGGTTGCTTGTCGAGTTTCGGAAAGAGAAAAAGTTGGCGGAGGCGATTATCCTGTTGCTGGCAAATCCTGCGTGGGCGCAGATTTTGGGGGAAGCTGGTCATCAGAAGGTGCTGAGGCGCTACACCTGGCCAATAATTGCCCGGCGGTTCAGGGAGACTTATGAATTATCGATAGACGGCTCAGGGGCAAATCATTAAAAAAAACTAACATTTCTATTAAGTAAATCTCGCGATTTATGGTTTACCATGGATAATCGTTTGAAATTCTGGTCAACAAGATGATTTACCAACGAATACGTGGTAAACCTTCTCCAAAAGGAATCGTGTAGAAATGCTTAACCGGACCGCCAGCTTTTATGGGAGCCTTGCTCTGATTGTTGCGATTTTTCTAATTGGCCTCCCGGGATCGTCAGGTTCATTCCAGGCAATTCAAGATGCCCACGCCGCATCATCCATAAGTATTCCGGAAGGGCGCGATTATTCTACGGTTATTCTCAAGGACCCCTGGGATATGGGAGAGTATTCGGATGTATCCCAATATATAAATGGAGATGGGCAGTTTAATTTAGTTAAGAATATTAATATTCAAAATTCCGTTTTCTCTGCTCAATCTACAATAGAAAAAGATGCGTTTTTTCATGTCCTTTCACCAGGGTTTCACGATACCATCTCCGGTGGTAAAACCGGTGTCCGCTATCCGATCAATTCAAACCAATTTCATTGTCTTTATGTCGCGATGCGGGTTGGTGCACCTCCAGATGGATCTGGATCGGATCAGTTCCAGATTTTCTGGTTTGCAGATGGAAGGATGAACAGCGGAGATGCACCTTGGGGGAGCACACCAGGCTTTTTGGTTTACCCTGAAGCGCATGGCTCGACGCCAATCCCTTATTGGAAGATGTTCAAGATAGATTTAGCTACTCAAACCTCTCCAACCGGCTGGGAGTGGAATGATCAACCAGTTTGGAGGGGCCTACGCATTGACCCGACGGTAAAGGCAGATGTGGATTTTTCAGTAGATTGGGTCCGCCTCACTGATTGCGTCGCGTCAAATTACACCTTTACCTGGACTCCACGGACTGGCACATACGATATCTGGATCAGGCCTGAGAATGCTGCGCGCAATATACGCGTGGCAACCGATGTGGATGGGAATTCTGGCAGTACGACTATAGATGCACAAGGCTTAGCTCCAGGTTCTTATCAAGTTGGCTTAGGTAGTAGCACTGATTGTTGTACAGTTTGGAGCCCAACTGATCTGGTCATTAACCAAAGCCCAATTGCTCTATTCTCGCGACCTTCATTCACCAGTGGGCGAGATTACAGTTCCTCGGCTGGAAATCCCTGGGATTTCTCAGATAGCTCAGATGTTGTAGCAGTATATAATTCCCAAGCAACGATTCAAAGCGGGGTTTTGGATTTAATTACTCAATCGGGTTCATATCCGAAGGACCTCGATGCCCAGGTATTCCTGAATGTTCCGCAGGTATTCGATGGCAACCAATATCGCTTCCTGACATTTCGCTATTTTACTGAAGGACCCTGGCAGCGATTTGGTGGTGGCATGGTTGTTCGCTGGATCTGGACTATCCCAGGGATGAGCGATGGGGGAGGATCCCGTTGCCATCTGGTAAGCCAGGATATCCCTCATGATGTTGGCTGGCAGACGATATCAATCGATCTTTTCGCTCAATATAATGGTTCGGTAGAGCAGACAAGCGGCGATTGTGAGGGCGCGGATTTAACCTGGTCTGGATCAAGCGGAATATATAAATTGCGTTTTGATCCGAATGAGAATATTATGGGTGTCCCTTTACACCAGCAGGTTGATTGGATTCGTCTGACGCAAGTGGATAGTGTGACAAAAGGGAATCCCTTTCCAGTTCAAATTGGCCTCAACAAATCACCTGATGGATTGACCCTCATTGCATTTTATTACACCGATAACTTGCAAAATCCGACTCAACACCGGGCTGTGGAATACAAGTCCTTTTTCTCACCCGAATCTACTTTGGAATCTAGAGGTTTACAATCTGGATTGCCTCTGCAAGAGGCACAAGCGCAGATTTTTCTACCTGCAGTCTTACGAAATCCAGTTGCGAGTGAAATTCCACCAGTTGAAAATGCAGTGGATTTTGCATGGGACACAACCGGGGTAAATCCAGGGGAATACTACATGTGTGTCGTGGTAGCGGATCAACATAATTCAGCTACTTATTGCAGCGAAGCCCCAGTAAAAGTAATCGCTTCCAATTAATTACCTGAAGTCATGCGCATTGGAATTGATGCCACTGCCCTGCCCCCACAACCCGTGGGGGCAGGAAATTACATTATCCATTTAATTCGTACCTTGTCGAATTTAGAGAGTGAATTCGAGTTTGTCATCTTTGCTCAACCAGACAGGTGGCAACTGATCTCTGCAAAAGAACACAAGGGCATTCACTGGGTAAAAACTCCCTCATTTGATCCTGGCATACGCTTGGTTTGGGAACAGACACTTCTGCCTCGTCTTGTTCGCCAGTCGGGAGTGGACTTATTACATTCGCTGCACTATACCCGCCCATATCTTCTTTCGTGCCCTTCTGTTGTAACTTTCCATGATATGACCTTTTTCCTTTATCCGCATTTGCATACTAGGATAAAACGCATATTCTTCCCATTGGCAATCCGTTTGAGCGCCAGAACCGCCCAGTCTTTAATCGCCAGATTCGGAAAGTACTCGCCAGGACGTGATACGCATCTTGCAGATTCCGTCGAAAAAAATAGTTTCGATTCCACTGGGAGTCGATCAGAAATTTCGGGTAATTGATGATCCTTTGGTACTGGAGCGAGTGCGTAGAGATTATAAGCTCCCCGATCGGTTCATCCTTTATGTTGGGCTGGTTGAGCCACGAAAAAATGTTCCACTACTCATCCGAGCTTATAAGAATCTGATTGACCAGGGATTCACGGTCCCGCTTGTCATTGTCGGACGCTTTGGGTGGATGTACGAGGCTGTTTTGGATCAAATCGAGGGATTTGGATTAAAAGAACAAGTCCACTTTACCGGCTATGTACCAGGGGGAGATCTGCCTGTCATATATAATCTTGCCGGCATCTCCGTATATCCCACTCAGTATGAAGGGTTTGGGCTCCCGGCATTAGAGGCAATGGCATGCGGCGTCCCCGTAGTTACTTCTGCAGTGTCCTCTTTACCCGAAATTGTCGGTGATGCTGGGATACTTATCCCGCCTGATGACGAAGGTACGTTAACTGAAGCGATCGCCAATGTTCTAAGAAACCCAGATCTACACGCAGAGCTGGCGCGCAAAGGCCCCATCCAGGCAGCACAGTTTTCATGGGAACAGACTGCGCAAAAAACGATCCAGTTGTATCGGCAAGTATTGAAGGTTCAAGAATGAATCCTGTCTTGTCGTTTTGCATAGTGACCTATCAGGCACGCGACTATTTAAAAGAGTGTCTATCCTCGCTCTATGGGCACGCTTCCTCGAATAGTCTGGAAGTGATTGTCGTAGATAACGGGTCCCAGGATGGGACCCTCGAAATGCTGACCAGGGAATACCCTGAAGTGCATGTAATTGGTAATAAGATGAACGCCGGATACACGCGTCCAATGAACCAGGCTCTTCGGGTAGGGGTAGGGGAGTTCCTGGTCCAGCTCAATCCAGATACCCATGTTCTACCTGGTGCGATGGACGCGATGGTGACATTCATGAGATCTCACACCCTGGTTGGCATATGCGGTCCAAAGGTTCTCAACCGCGATGGGTCTTTCCAGCAGAATTGCCGGAGAGGTGATCCGCGACCCTGGGCCATGATTTGTTATTTCCTGGGTCTTAATAAGCTATTTCCGAAGAGTAAACTATTTGGGGGCTATTTGCTCAACTACCTGGGTGAGGATGAATCTACCATAGTGGAAAATGTATCCGGATCCTGTATGATGATCCGTAGGGAGCTAATAGAGCAAATTGGATTATCTGGATGAAGATTTTTTTGCATACCAGGAAGACACTGATTTTTGCTGGCGCGCTCGTGAAGTGGGATGGCAAGTTTATTTTCTACCCGAGGCGCATATCATCCATTACGGTGGGCAAGGTGGATCACGAGTTGAACCTTTTCGGTCTATTATTGAATGGCATCGCTCGTATTGGATCTATTATCGAAAACATCTGGCCAAGGACTATTTATTTCTACTAAACTGGTTATACTATCTTTTGATGCTGTTAAAGCTGGGTTTATCATTAGTGGTGAATTATATGCGGAAGGAGAGATACGCTGGACCTAAGCGTTGAGTTGATTCCAGGATATGTTCTGGTGGGGATCAGTATCCAGATCGATCGGATCTACGATGGTTGATGTATCGGCGATATCTTTTATCTTTGATGCAATTCTGCTTTCTTCAATCCTGGTTGGAGTTTTAGCCTGGTTGAGTATCCGTTTTACCCGGCGAGTCGGTTTATTAGATCAACCGAATAGCGCGCCGCATAAGCATCATTCTGTAGCTACTCCCCTGGCTGGCGGCTTGGCGCTTTTCAGTGGACTACTTCTCTCAGGATGGCTCATGGGGACATTCAAAGATCCAAATGTTGTAGCTGCCTTCGTTGCAGGGAGCGTGGTATTCCTGTTCGGATTGTGGGACGATTATAAAGGGATCTCCCCGTCACTTAAAATCCTTGGGCAAGTCCTGGCGGTGGCGGTCTTGATCGCTTTAGGAGTGTCGATCCGGGTATTCGAGTCGCCAGAATTTCTCTTGGTCATTGACTGGCCTTTTAATCTGTATCTGGACTGGCTCCTTACATTCCTTTGGGTTGTAGGAATCACAAATGCTTTTAATTTCGTTGATAGTATGGACGGATTGGCAGTTGGTTTGGGGGGGATGGCTGCGGCTTTCTTTATGTTGGTAACGATTGACTCTGGACAATTATTGCTTTCTCGGCAAAGCGCTCTTTTACTTGGAGCTTGTATTGGATTGTTTTTCTTTAATTCCCCTCCTGCCCGGTTGTTCCTGGGTGATTCGGGAGCTCAGACTCTGGGGTTTCTCCTGGCAGTGGTCGCAATTGCGTACCGTCCGCAGGGAGCTAACCAGTCATCGTCATGGGTGGTCCCAATCATGTTGCTTGGGGTGCCTATTTTCGATATGACTCTGGTAGTAATATCCCGATTACGGCGTGGCAAACCAGTCTACGCGGCTGCACTCGACCACACGTATCATCGCCTGGTTGCCTCTGGTTGGGATTCGAATCGGGCGGTTTTAAGTATGCAGATAATTTCTCTCCTTCTGGGCTGTTTGGCGTTTATTGTTCTTAAGCGTCAACCTGTTGTGGCAAATGCTGTATTTGTCGGCGTACTGGTTGCAGGTCTGTTGGTTTTAAATTACCTGGATAACCGGAAAAGGTGGCCAGAATCAACCAACGACATCTGATTGGTCAAGTTCTAAAATACTGTACCTATTATGCGTTCCTGGTCACTCTCTGACGAACTCTACCAGACTTTCCATCAATGGCCGAAGATCAGCCTCTTCTTCCTGATTGGATGCCTGATAGGATGGGTAGTATCTTTGATACTTCCGGTGAATTACCGCGCCTCTGCAACTATCTATGTCGCCTTAAATCCTTACCGGACTTATGAAGATTCAAATTTCCTGGCAAACGTCAAACCTGAATACTCAAATCTGGATGATTATAAGAACTGGCAAATGGGGCAATTGAACACAGCAATATTTCTCGATGAAATCATCCAGGAGACTCTGAACCGTCTCAAGGAACAAGATCAGGCCTGGATGTCTGTTGATGTAAATCAATTGCGAGATCAATTGCTTGCAGAATGGCGAAGTGCGGGAAAATGGAGTTTGGTTGCTGAAAACCGAGACGCTGAATTAGCTCTTCAAGCAGCAGAGACCTGGGGTGAGATTGTTTACGAGAGGGTTGGCTCGGCAGTTGATGCAGCCAGAGATCTCATCACGACCGATTATAAAATCGAGGCGGTAGTGCATAGTTGTAATGAAGCACAATCCCGCCTACAGCAATTTGAGCTAGCGCGGGATCAATTTAAAAGCTGGATAGCAACCGCTCAGGATCTGCCGGCAGAGGAGCAAATGGAATTAGCTGAGCGGTCGCAAGTTCTCGGGTTGGTGACTGACCTGGCTCAATTAGAGCCAAGTTGGATGGATGTGTTGGAAAATCAGCCCGAAGCTGCATCTTCGAGAAGTGATTTCATTGAATGGACTGGAGAAGTTCTCTCTAAAATAGAAGGAGAAATTCCAGATTTAGAGGCGTCGGTTGAGCATCTCGAGGATGAGCATACTGACCTGGAGCAGCAATACACAGAGCAGTTCGCGCTTAGTCTGGGACTCTCCCCAAACCTGGAAGTTGAAAGAATTGAGATTGTCCCTGCTGAAAGAGTTCAGCCGACTGGGATAATGACCTTAGCCGGGGGAATGTGTGGTTTGTTGTTGTGGTTATTTATAGAATTGGTGCGCATTTCCAATCAAGTAAAAAGGAATGAACAGGAAAAACGGGATTTGGTTGCTGAATAAGGCAGTGGCGATCGCCTGGGTGTTGCTCCTGGTGACGTTACCAGTCACAAGTTTCCCTTTCTTTCCAGGTGGTTTGGGAGGGGAGACTTTGGTGCGCCCGCTATCACTATTTCCATTGTTGCTATTGTGCATTCTGGTGACGATTCCAGACCTGTTTCGGCGCCGTTTGCCCAGGACCTTCCTGCCATTGTTTGCTTTTTGCGTTGTTGCCTTGATATCTTCGGTACTGGCATTGACAAGAGGGTCTGATGTTTTCCTGGGGATATCGCTACCAGCGCGCACTCTACGCAATCTGATCACCCTGGGGATCGGAACTGCTTACTTCCTGACAGTGAGTCTGGTACCAAAAACCTGGGATGAGTTGAAATCATCGCTGCGTTGGTTGTATGCCGGTTTCGGGATCGCTCTGGCGTGGGGGACATTACAGGCGGTGTATGTGGTTTATCTTTATCCCCCGTATTTCGAGCTGATCAAGACAATACAAACATATATATCCACCAGGCGGCTTTTCGCCACGCGCATCTCCGGGATGACTTATGAACCGAAATGGTTCGCAGACCAGATCTGTTTTCTGTTGCTTCCCTGGTTGTTGTCATCGGTATTCCAAGGGCAAAGTGTTTTCAAATGGCGCTATCGCTGGATCACCATCGAGCTGATTTTACTCTGCTGGTCTGTGATCGTGCTTCTCTTTACTTTTTCTCGTACTGGTATGGTAATCCTGGTTGGATACATTCTCGTCATATTCTTTATATTTCGTCCGCGACGAGCCCGCCAGGAAACAGGTATCCAATCCAGATCCTGGCGAAAAAGGCAGGTGTTTGAAGCGCTTCTGGCTGTCAGCGTGGTAGGTCTGATTATTGTCGGTGTTGGGAGTCAAAATCGCTATTTCTCTCGCTTTTGGACCTATTTCACCGAACAAGAGCGCATAGGCCCTAATCGAACATATTTAGAATACCTAGGTTTTCGCCAACGGTTTGTTTATGCTGAGACTGCTTTTAGAGTTTATGAAGTCTTTCCCGTCTTAGGCGTTGGTCTCGGAAATTACGCTTTTTATTTTGACGAGATGTTGCCTGATTTACCATGGAGCCGGTTTCCAGAGATCGTCCGCTATATTACCCCAGACGAAGATGCCCCACGCCTGATCACGCCCAAGAATCTTTTCGCTCGCTTGCTGGCAGAGACCGGTCTGGTGGGGACAATCATATTTATTGCATTCGTGGTGTCTGTACTGGGTTGCGCCTTGTACCTGTGGTATTCTCCTTCACGGGAGCAGAAGGTTTGGGGGATGGGAGGAATATTAGCTTTGATGGTGTTTCCGATTCTGGTCTTCTCATTTGATTCCTTTGCGCTCCCCAATATGTGGGTCGTATTTGGTTTGATCACCGCTGCCGCGCATTTAAACCCTCCTGGTGTTAAAGAATCGCTCTCGAATACCGGCCTTTTGAATAGCAATCAATAAAATTGACAGGTACATGCATGCAACGTCTGATTAGGACTTGTGCAGGAGTTCAAGGATTCGGGGTATGACGCATCGAGTCACAAACGATCAATTAAGCTGGTCGATTAAACTCTGGCGGATTTATCTCCTCATGGGATTCGTCCTGGGCGTTGGCTCTTTAATTCTCTTGCTCAGAATCCCATCAGAAGTAGCCGGGAACTTGCTTTTTGGTTTTACACCGGCTAGGCTGTTTATTGCAGTCGGGGTGATAGTTGTGTTGATTCTGTTCGGATGGTTGTTATTGCGGTCCTGGCGGGAACCTGATTGGGTTGACACTGCTGTCGAGAAATTAGAAAATTGGTTAGGTAAAAAATCTATCTGGGGGATTGGTTTAGCAATATCATTGCTCGGATTCTTTGGGGGTTCTTATGCTTTATTGTTAACTCCTGAGATTACTGAACCTTTCACAAAGGCATATTTCGAACGACTCGCCCCAATTGTTTTATGGTTCACCGCATTGAGTTTGCAAACTCTGGTGGTGTTGTTCATTCTGCGTGCCAGAGAGACTCCAGGCCGACTCCAGGTCAAAACAAAACTTTTACTGATCTTTGCACTGATCATAGGGATATTCTTTGGTTTGTGGAGCTGGTTGGCAAGCACGCAATTTGAAATTGAGTCGAAAGTTCTGGGCTGGAATGAAACTGGTGTTCCAATACTGGAAACCCAAATATTATTGGCTTTGGTAATTGGGATGATTCTGGTGGGGTTGGCGGGATTGCTCCCAGCCAATGAAAACAAGCAATCCGGAAATTGGTTTTTTAGGTCCGGGATCGATATTATTCTATGCCTCGCTATATGGTTGGGGTCAGTTCTTTTATGGAGCAGTATTCCCCTGGTATCAAACTGGTTTCTTTCCGAACCGGCTCCTCCAAATTATGAATTTTATCCCAACTCAGACGCTCTCACCTATGATCTTTCTGCCCAACAACTCTTAGCTGGAGAGGGGTTCCAATTCTTAGGAGTTCCTTTTGCCCGACGACCGATACACACACTGTATTTGATGGGTCTACGTGCGGTAGCAGGACAGGATTATGAACTGGTGGTAAACCTTCAGGTTGCTGTGCTCAGTTTGCTACCCGTGATGATTTATCTCTTAACGAAATCTATTCACCAGCGCTTTTCTGGAATCATTGCTGCGCTTTTGCTCCTGCTTCGAGAAGCGAACGCCATCGCCATGGCGGGAGTGATTACTACCTCCCACGCAAAACTGCTAATGGTTGATCTTCCAGCCACTCTGAGCGTGGTCAGCTTTGTCTTGGTCATGGTTGTCTGGTTAAAAGGTGGGGGCAATAAACAAGTATGGGTGACGGTGGCAGGTGCTGTTCTTGGGGTTTGTATGTTAATCCGGGTGGAATTTGGCGCAATGATCATGTCCTCACTTTTGGTGATGGCGATCTATTTTTGGAAACGCCCGTTAGAGTTATTTAAGAATATCGTTTTGTTCCTAATCGGTTTCAGTCTTTTACTATCTCCCTGGATTTGGCGAAATTATGAAAAAACAGGCAAGTTATTTCTTGATTCGCCCTCCTTCCGGATTGAAGATGTCCTGACGAATATTGAACAGGGATCACCAGGAACTCAACCAGTTCCAACTAAAGAACAAGGTGAAATCGCTAATGCACCTCCATCAGGTGATTCTCAGGTAGTACCGAATCAGCCAGCCTCCACGAATCGACTGGTGGATTATCTGCTAGGTGATAGCGGTGAGATAGCCCGCTATGTATTCACGCATTCAGTTCACAGCCAACTACAAGTGTTTCTAACCTTGCCTACAACTTTTCGTCCGCTGGATAGCCTCGTTGGATTCATGGGCCATAGGGATCCCCAAAAATTGTGGGAAGAGTGTTGCTCAGCGAAACAATACCCTCGCCGTTTACCGTATTGGTTCCAATGGGATGGTCGGTTCCCGCGCCAGGCTTTGATACCTTTAATCCTGAATGTTTTTATTGTCATGGTAGGTATTTATACTGCTTGGAAGAATTACAGGCTGGTCGGGTTGCTCCCGTTAGTCTATGCATTAACCCACATTCTGACACTCGCCACTGTCCGTAAATCTGGCGGTCGGTATATTTTGCCAGCAGATTGGATCGGTCTGGTATATTACAGCATTGGGCTGACAGAACTGACGGTTCGATTCCTATCCTTATTCTGGAAGGAAAAGCTGATTTACAATCCCTTACTAATAATCCATCGAACGGCTCAAGGATCCAGGTCAACAAACCCAGTCTGGCGCCAATCGGCATTCTATTTTGCATTAATAGGGATTTTTCTAGTGGGTTGTTCTCTGCCTATTGTGGAAAGGAGCATTCGTCCTCAATATAATGAGCAGAGCAAATCAGAAATGATTGGATCACTGCTCGCTTCTGATCTGCTGACAGAGAGTGATAGACAAATACTTGAACAATTGGTCGCTGAGAATGGTGGGGTTATCGATGTAGGCCGTGCCCTGTACCCGCGTTTTTATCGTGCGGGAGAAGGTGAACCCGGGACAGGAAATCCCATGAGTTCATTGCCTTATTCAAGGCTGGGTTTTTATTTGGTGGGTCCGGCAAATAAAGCCTTCATACTTCCACTTGATAATAAGCCTGCCTTCTTCCCGAATGGGTCTAATGTGGTAGTGATTTCAAACCTGAAAGGAGAGATTATGGTCTTGGGAATCTTCGATCAACCCGGGGAAATTGGGTCTGTTATCGTTGATAATCCAGATTTTGGACCAGATTCAAATTAATGACTTACTCAAGCTTGATTAGAGCTTCATGAAGTGGAACAGGTGGAAGGTTGATTTCGTCTATAATGCGGTCATCCTCTTCTTATCTCATTTCTCTAAGGCGGGGAAATCATCTAGGTAACCAGCTTGGTGAGCATCGGAGCGTGCATGGAACGACCCTGGGTAATTGTCGGCATAGTATTGACTATCACGGTAATTCTATTACTTTGTGTTTGTGTTGCAGTGGCGGGAATTGCTGGCGTTGCATTATATACCAGCCAGCAAAACGAAGGGAGTGGAACATTATTCGGACCTCCCACCGAAACCCCAGTGGTTATCCGCCCTACTCCTGAGATTTCAACTGGAGGATTGGGTTTAGATGATGTTGTCCAGGTTTCTGATGAGACACTTGTGACCCTGGAAAACACACCACTTCCGATCAATGATATGCGTGATCTGGCATCTCGATTGGGAGGTAGAGGAGACATTCCCTTGACCGTCTCGCCCCCCGCGGCGAATTTAACCACGGGCATCCAGGACACTTTTTGGGTAACTGATGTTGACACAAACCAGAACTTTCAAATAACTGCGACCCTTCGCTACATCACCGATCATGGTTATTTTTGGATCGAGGACGGACTCTCGTATGATGACAACGACCTGCGCAATCTGGCAGAAGCGTTTGAAACTGAGATTTACCCAACCAACCAGAATTTTTTTGGCAGTGAATGGTCGCCAGGCGTGGATGGTGACCCGCATTTATATATCCTCTATGCTCAGGGATTGGGTTTAAACCTGGCAGGCTATTATTCCTCAGCGGATGAAAATCACCCACTCGCGGATGAATACTCAAACGCGCACGAGATGTTCTTGTTCAACGCTGACAATGTCAGCCTGGATGAGGAGTTTGCATATAGTGTGCTGGCACACGAGTTCCAGCATATGATTTACTGGAACCGAGATCGAAACGAGTTATCGTGGATCAATGAGGGATTCTCGGAGCTGGCTGTTTTCCTAAATGGCTACAAGGTAGGATCTGATTGGGCTTATATTCGAGATCCAGATCTTCAATTGAATGATTGGCCAAATAATGAACGAGAAACACTCCCGCATTATGGGGCTGCATTCCTGTTTCTGACCTATTTTCTCGACCGCTTTGGAGAGGATGCCACTAAATCCTTGGTGGGACATGCTGCCAATGGTCTAGAGAGTGTTGATCAGGTATTAAAAGATATTGGTGCAGCTGATCCCATCCGTGGTTCACAGGTTAGGGCTGACGATGTATTTTTGGACTGGGTTTTGGCATCATATATTAACGATGTATCGGTTGCTGATGGCCGTTACGATTACACGAATTATTCGGATGCACCTGTGGCTGATGAGACAGAGACAATTGATGATTGCCCAACTGAGATAATAACCCGAGATGTGCACCAGTACGGAGCGGACTATATCCGTATCCGCTGTGAGGGAGATTTTGTCTTACGTTTCGAGGGCTCAACGCAGGCTCGGGTGACGCCAGTCGATCCTTACTCTGGAAAGTACGCGTTCTGGTCAAATCAAGGCGATGAGGCGGATATGACTCTGACTCGAACCTTCGACTTTAGTAATGCCCAGGGACCACTGACCTTGAGTTATATGACCTGGTATGATATAGAGGCTGATTATGATTACGTCTATCTAGTAGCCTCCCAGGATGGAGAGCGCTGGCAGATCCTGAGCACACCTTCGGGGACTCCTGATGACCCTACGGGGAACAGCTATGGCTGGGGGTATACCGGTGAGAGTGCTGGCTGGATCGAAGAGCGAGTCGACCTGTCTGAATTTGCTGGCAAGCAGGTGCAGATCCGTTTCGAATATGTGACCGACGCGGCGGTAAATGGGGATGGGATGCTCCTCGATGATATTGCTATCCCTGAGATAGGATATTATAGCGACTTTGAGAATGACACAGGTGGCTGGCAGGCAGATGGATGGGTGCGAATCCAAAACATCATTCCACAAACATACGGTGTGGCTTTGATCCAAGATGGAGTCCAAACCACTGTCCAACAGATAAATCTAGCCCCTGACCAGACCGCTCAAATAGCTTTTTCGATCGAAGATGATTTAAAGGAAGTGGTGCTTGTGGTTACTGGTATGACCCGGTTTACCCGGCAAAAAGCAGCCTACCGGTTTGAAATTCAAGTACAACCATGATCAACGAATGGAGTATGAATTAGGAATTTAGGTTTTTTATAACTGCATAATCCGGGCCAAGCCGATCATGAATTCCGGCGCATGCCGATCACCGATTCCGTTTCATGCCGATCGGTGATTCCGGCCATGCCGATCAAGTAACCCAGAGAAGCATGGGGGAGAAGGCTGGATAAACTCAAACAAATCGGGCATCCTCTTCGGAACCGATCCGAGGAGGAAGAGATGTCTCAAGCGAGTTTATCCATGCGAAAAATTGAAGAAATCCTGCGATTGAAATTTGAAGTTGGATTGCCGCACCGGGCGATTGCCAAAAGTTGTGGGGTGTCGAGCAGTACGGTGAGTGAGTACGTCACGCACGCCAAAGCGGCTGGGTTAAAGTTGGCCGCTTCCAGAAGGGATGACGGCGGAGCAGTTGGAAGCCCGCTTGTATCCAGAGAAAGGGTTATCCAGACGGAAGATCCTGCAGCCGGACTGGAAGTATGTGCACAAGGAGTTGAAGCGTAAAGGAGTAACCCTGAGCCTGTTGTGGGTGGAGTACCGACAGGAGCATCTGGACGGATACGGATACAGCCAGTTTTGCCAGCACTACCGAGAGTGGAAGAACCAACTCAACCCCACCATGCGGCAGAAACATAAGGCCGGGGAGAAGCTGTTTGTGGACTACGCCGGGCAGACGGTGGCGGTGGTGGACCCGGAGACGGGTGAAATCCGGGAAGCGCAAGTTTTCGTGGCGACCCTGGGAGCCAGCAACTACACGTATGCGGAAGCGCACTGGACCCAGAGCTTGCCCCACTGGATTGCAGCGCAGGTTCGGGCGCTGGAATTCCTGGGTGGTGTGCCGGAAATGGTGGTTCCGGATAATCTCAAGGCGGGCGTGACCAGTCCGAACCTGTATGAGCCGGACCTGAACCCAACTTACCAGGACTTCGCCCATCACTACGGGATCGCGGTGGTTCCGGCACGGGTGCGCAAACCGCGTGACAAGGCGAAGGTGGAAGTGGGTGTTCAGGTAGTCGAGCGTTGGATCCTGGCCCGGCTGCGGGACCGGACCTTCTTCAGTCTGACCGAGCTCAACCAGGCGATTGCCGAACTGCTGGCCGAACTCAACCGGCGGGAGATGAAGCATCTAGGCCAATCTCGGCTGCAACTGTTTGAAGCAGTGGACCAACCGGCCCTTTCACCGCTGCCGGAAACGCCCTACGAGTTTGCGGTCTGGAAAAAGGCCCGCGTCCACATCGACTACCACGTCTCCTTCGACAAACACTTCTACAGTGTCCCGTACACCCTGACCGGCAAGGAAATGACCATCCGGGCAACCGAAAAGACGGTCGAGATCTTCTACCAGCGCAAACGGGTGGCCTCACATCCCCGCTCTACCGCCCAAGGGCGCTTTTCAACCCACAGCGTGCATATGCCGCCTGAGCACCAGTTCTACAGCCAGTGGTCCTCGGAGCGCTTTCTGCGCTGGGCCGCAGAGATCGGCGAGCAGGCTACCGAACTTATCCGCCGTGCTCTCGACGACCGCAGGCACCCTGAGCAGGCTTATCGTACTTGCCTGGGCGTCCTTGGCCTGGCCAAACGCTACTCCCCAGAACGCCTGGAAGCTGCCTGCAAACGGGCTAATGCGGCCGGTATTCGCTCTTACAAAGGGGTGCACAACATTCTCCAAAACAAACTCGACCAACGGCAGCTGGATCCCGCATCCAACACCCCCTTACCGCCGCATGAAAATATCCGCGGTGAGAACTACTACAACTGAGGAGCATTCCTATGTTGAACCAACCCTTACTGGAAAAACTATCCCAACTCAAGCTTCCCGCTTTCCGCACCGCCTTCGAAGACCAGCTCCAAAATCCCCAGTACGCGGAGCTGTCGTTTGAAGAGCGGCTCGGCTTACTGGTCGATATCGAGATCACCCGCAGAACCAACCACCGCTTGCACCGCCGCATCCAGTCCGCCCATTTCCCTCTCCAGGCCACCATCGAAGACCTCGACCTGTCTGCGGGGCGCGGCCTCAAACGAGCCCAGGTTCTCGAACTCGCCCAGGGAGATTGGGTCCGCCGCCATCTTAATGTGTTGGTTCTGGGTGCCACGGGTACGGGCAAGACTTATTTATCTTGCGCACTTGGCCGGGCTGCCTGTGAGGCCGAATTCAATGTGCGCTACCTACGCACTTCCCGCCTGCTGCAATCCCTCGAGCTCGCTCAGGCTGATGGCTCCTATCCCCAACTGCTGCGTTCCCTGGCTCGCTCTAATTTGCTCATCTTCGACGACTGGCTGCGTGACCCGCTCTCTCGCTCCCAGGCCAAAGACCTGCTCGAAATCCTCGACGACCGTTATGGCCGCACTGCCACCCTGGTCGCAACCCAGGTCCCGGTGAGTGAATGGCACGCTCGCATCCCCGACCCCACCCTCGCCGATTCGGTCCTCGACCGCCTCATCCACAATGCCTACCGGCTAAATCTATCAGGAGATTCTATGCGAAAAGTTCATTCCCCCTTGCTCAACAACGACAACTAGCGATATGATTGCTTATCCAGCCATCTCTCCTCTGACCAGCGATCGCCATGCACTGCAACAGCTGATCGGCATGACCGGTCTGGGTGATCGGCATCACCCGGAATCACTGATCGACATCACTGGAATACGCAATAACAGATACTCCCAATTTTCTCGCGGATCAAATTAACAAATTACAAAGCGCCGGACATTCTTTGAGGTCCAGCGCTTGATTTATTCAATTATTCCCGCGGATCTAGTACTGTTCGGTTTTTTGGGGAGCGCGCAGCTCAGCCAATTCTCTTTCTAATTCAGCACGTCGAGTAGCAGCTGCCTGAGTTACCTCTGAACGGATTTGATCAGCCCGAGTCACAATATCAGAGCGAAGTTGTTGACCAGAGCTGGGAGCTAGTAAGAGCGCTGCAATCGCTCCAACAAAACCACCTAGTAGAGCTCCCAGGATGAAATTTCCGATACGATTTATGATTTACGCTCCTTCCTTTAATCTGCTTGTTTTCTTCTGAGAGAATTATAATACTGGTAGCGAAATTCTGGCATATCTTCTTCAGATGAACATTAATGCAACATTCCCGCTAATTGATCTGCACCGCCATTTAGATGGATCGGTTCGCCTTGAAACTATCCTCGATCTTGGTCGGCAGCACAATCTACCGTTACCGGCATGGGATATTGAGAGCTTGCGCCCATATGTTCAGGTGACTGAACCGCAACCTGGGGTAATGGCTTTTATTGCAAAATTTAAGTGGATGACAGGGATATTAGTTGATTACCCGGCTTGCCGCCGTATCGCCTACGAAAATGTCTTGGATGCGCGAAATGAGGGGCTGGATTATGTTGAGTTTCGGTTTAGTCCTTGGTTTATGGCTGAACCATATCAGCTTGATCCGGTAGGCGTCATTGAAGCGGTTGCTGAGGGTGTTGGTACCGCGTCAAGGGAATCTGGTTTGAAAGTTAATCTCATCGGGATCCTGAGCCGCCATTATGGAGTAGAAGTTGCCAGGCGGGAGCTGGGTGCTATTCTCCAACAGCGGACCCGGTTTGTCGCCATCGACCTGGCGGGTGATGAGGCCAATTATCCAGCCGGATTATTTACTGATCACTTGCGCCAGGCCAGAGACGCTGGATTTGGGATCACCGTTCACGCTGGAGAAGCGGCGGGACCTGAGAGTGTCTGGTTAGCGATCCAGGAATTAGGCGCGGTTCGGATCGGCCATGCTGTGCGGGCATTAGAAGACCCCACATTACTTGATTATATGAAAGAGAAGAGGATCGGGATTGAAGCGAACCTTACCAGTAACGTTCAAACCAGCACAGTATCTGATTATGCCAGCCATCCATTGCGGGAATTTCTTGAGCGTGGCTTGCTGGCCACCATCAACACAGACGATCCGGGGATCAGCAGGATTGATATCAACTATGAATATGAAATCGCTGCACCAGCAGCTGGTTTGAGCAAGGAACAGATCCACCAGGCACAGAAGAATGCTCTGGAGATCGCTTTTCTTACACCAACCGAAAAAGAAACCCTGATAACTCAGAAAAAAAAGTCTGGGCAGCCTTGATGAAAGACAGATTGTTTCTATCTTTAGGTATGCCGAGAGCTGGCTCAGGTTGGCACTATAACCTGATCCACGATATGGTGGTCGCTGGAGGGGGGCAGGATGCGCGCCAGATCCGCCAACGTTTTCACCTAGAACATTTTCTGACCGAAATAAATTGCAATATTGGGACGCTCAAGGCTCATCGTTTATTACCTGTGTTCATCCCAACCCTCATGGGTAATTCATTCGCCATCAAGAGCCATGCTGGACCAACCAGGACAGCCTTATCGTTGATACAGCGTGGCAGAATCGTCGCGATTTATATCTTTCGGGATCCAAGGGCTGCGTTGCTCTCTGCTTACGAGTATGGTCGAAAAGGGATTGAGAAAAATAAGGCAAATGCTTTTTCAGATTTGACTTCGCTTGAGATAGCCAAAGAATTTATGCAGCGTTATGTGGCGATTTGGGGATTATGGACAGGATGCGATGGTGTTCTGACTGTGCGATATGAAGACATGGTAAGTGACTATGATAAAGAGATGAAGCGCCTGGCGGAATTCTTGGGTTATGAGGAACCAATAGAATCTTTCCGAGCGGTGCTCGAAAAATACCGTCCAGAGCGGGGGGATCAGGGACAGAGAGGGACGCACTTTAGCAAAGGGCAAGTAGAACGATATCGCAGTATCTTTACAGCCGATCAGTTGCATGAATTTACGCAGGCATTCTTGCCAGCTATTGAACAGATGGGATACGTTCGTTAGATACCTTGTCAAAACTGGCCATCTTGGTGATAATAAATACGCTGCTTGGATCTTGTCTTGACCAAGACAGCGCAAAAAAGAAATAATAATCTTTCAAAGTCCTAAGATTTGGTTGGAGTGGTCAGAATAGATCCGATTTAGGACCATACATGTCCACCCGACGAGATCGCCGGACCCTACCCCATGAAAGGAGGGTACCGTGTCAACTAATCCAGCTCAAGTCCCTGCGGCTATTCAACAAAACCGCAAAAAAAATACCACCAAAACACTTCATCAGAAAAAGAAGCATGGTGAGCCAATCACCATGCTGACTGCGTATGATTATCCGACCGCCAGGATGATTGACCAGGTTGGTATGGATGTTATCCTGGTTGGCGATTCGCTTGGAATGGTGGTGTTAGGTTATTCAAACACGCTTCCAGTAAAGATGGAGGAAATGTTGCATCACTGTCGCGCGGTGGCCCGCGGTGCTCAGTATGCATTGCTGGTTGGCGACATGCCTTTTATGTCATACCAGGTAAGTGTAGAAGACGCTGTCCGCAACGCCGGGCGTTTTTTACAGGAAAGCGGTATGGATGCTATCAAATTGGAGGGAGGCCGTGAGCGCTTGGGGGCTATACGGGCCATAGTCGGTGCAGGAATCCCTGTAATGGGCCACCTGGGATTAACTCCACAGAGCGTGAATCAATTGGGTGGCTTTCTCGCTCAGGGCAAGACAGCCGCAGCCGCGACCCACCTGATGGAGGATGCCCTGCTTTTGGAAGATGCGGGATGTTTTAGCATTGTCCTGGAATCGGTGCCTGGCAGGTTAGGTGAATACATTTCCAAGAAACTGGCTATCCCGACTATCGGTATTGGGGCCGGATCCGGGTGTGATGGACAGGTATTAGTCACTCATGATTTGCTTGGTATGTTCGACCGCTTCACACCCAAGTTTGCCCGAAGGTATGCCAATATATATGGTGAGATGGAACGGGCATTCACTGAATACCGGCAAGATGTCGAAAATGGTGCATTCCCTGGACCTGAGCATACCATCGGCATGCCGGATGAGGAATGGGATAAGTTTTTACACGGCAATGAAAAAGGGATTTGAATTAATTCCTGGAAGGCCTTATCAGTAGCGATTTGAGAGATCAGGATACTATGACAAGAATCCACGCTGACTCGGTATTAATCGTTGGAACTGGGGCGATGGCCAGCTTGTTTGCAGCAAGACTACTATCAGCTGGTATTGGAGTTAAGATGCTGGGGACATGGGTGGAAGGCCTGAAAGCCCTCCGAACAAACGGTGTTTGCATCGTGGATGGGGATGGAGGCGAGCAAACATTCCCGGTTGAGGTGATAGAGCACCCCAATGAGTTTTGTGATGCCCGGTTAGCGCTTGTGCTGGTGAAAACCTGGCAAACCGCCCGAGCAGCGCAACAGCTCGCAGCTTGCCTGGCGCAAGATGGACTGGCATTAACCCTGCAGAATGGTCTGGGGAACCTGGAAACCTTACAAGCGACGCTCGGCAAGAATCGGACAGCTCTGGGGGTGACAACGATAGGAGCCACGTTGTTGGAACCAGGGCGAGTGAAGAACGGGGGCGATGGTGGTATCTCTTTAGGAAAAGATAAGCGATTAAATATTTTTGCAGACCTTTTCAAACGAGCTGGTTTTTCTGTTGAAGAAGTTCCCAATACAGATTCCTTAGCTTGGGGAAAGCTTGTAATTAATGCGGCGATTAACCCAATCACAGCATTGCTAAGAATTCCAAACGGTGAAATCCTGATGCGACCGACTGCAAAATCATTAATGGCCGCAGCAGCTGATGAGGCAGCCAGCGTGGCGCAAGCCTGCGATATCCAGCTTCCTTATACCAATCCAGTACTGGCTGCCGAAACTGTTGCTCTGCGCACAGCTGGCAATCTATCTTCAATGTTAAAGGATATTATGCGCGGTAGTCCAACCGAGGTTGACGCCATTAATGGGGCGGTCGTGCGAGCAGGTGAAGCGGTGCAGATCTCCACTCCTGTTAACCGAACTTTGTGGCAACTTGTAAATGCATTGGAACAAATTCTGGAAGGAGTAAGAGATAAATCACAGATGGACATCGAACTTGAAAATAACTTGCCCGAGAAAGCCGGCCTGGTAGTTCACCTTTCGGTGGAATAGGTTTTCTGAATCATGAAGATAATTGTTGAAAATGAGGAATTGAGAGCATTACGCGAGCGGTTGCCAGAGCCTGTCGGTTTCGTACCCACGATGGGTTACTTACATGAAGGCCACCTTTCCCTGGTACGACAGGCACGCCTTGAGTGTGCAAGCGTTGTTGCCAGTATATTTGTGAATCCAACCCAATTTGCCCCCCAGGAGGATCTGGCGGCTTATCCACGCGATTTGCCTAGGGATTTAAGATTTCTCGAAGAAATGGGCGTCGATCTGGTTTGGGTGCCGACAGTTGACATGATGTATCCTCCTGGATTCCAGACCTGGGTGAGTGTTGAAGAAGTGACAAAACCTCTAGAAGGATCTCGACGACCTACCCACTTTCGCGGGGTGACGACAATTGTCGCGAAATTATTCAACTCTGTCCAACCTCAGAAAGCCTATTTCGGACAAAAAGACGCTCAGCAAGCTGTCGTGATTCGACGCATGGTCAAAGACTTAAATTTTCCCTTGGAGGTGAGAGTTTGTCCAATTGTGCGCGAGAGGGATGGATTGGCAATGTCCAGTCGAAACATATATCTAAATCCCACTGAGCGCAGGGCTGCACCGGTCTTGTACCAGGCACTGAAAGCTGCCCAGATGGCATTTGAATTTGGTGAAAGAGATGCTGATTTGTTGCGAAAAATTGTATCTGAAAAGATTCAAATCGAGCCATTAGCCAGCCTTCAATATGTTTCTTGTGCAGATTCTAAAACCCTTCAAGAACTGACCGGATTGATTGATCGTGGACTGCTCTCGTTGGCAGTATTCTTTGGAAAAACACGGCTCATCGATAACATTATTCTGGGAGGCTAAGGCGTGTTACTTACCATTGATATCGGCAACACCAACCTGACTTTGGGTCTGTATGATGGTGAGATTCTAGGCCCGCGGTGGCGGCTAGCAACCGATCACGAAAAGATGCCAGATGAGTATGGGCTACAGCTGGCTGGGTTGTTAGAGCATGCGGGTCTGAATTCACAGGATATTAGGGGAATCTGCCTCGCTTCAGTCGTTCCGCCACTCACGGGCAAAGTTCTGCAGGCCAGCCGGCAATACCTCGAGCAGGAGCCTCTTGTGGTAGATGCCGGGGTAAAGACCGGGGTGCGCGTGAGATATGAAGATCCACGTGCTGTGGGAGCAGATCGGATCGCAGATGCTGCTGCTGTACAGCGTCTTTATGGAGGTCCGGCATGTGTAGTTGATTTCGGCACAGCGACGACGTTTGACGGCATATCAGAAGAAGGTGACTATTTAGGTGGGGCGATCGCGCCTGGTATCAACATTGCTTCCGAAGCCCTGTTCCTGAGAACTGCCAAACTGCCTAGAGTGGACTTGCAGCGACCTCCAACCGCGATTGGGCGCAACACAGTGCATGCCATGCAATCAGGCCTACTTTTTGGCTATGTAGGGTTGGTAGAAGGCATGGTGGCGCGTTTTCGGGCTGAGTTGGGCTCAAAAATGAAAGTGATAGCTACCGGTGGGCTGGCAGAACTGATCGCTGAGGAAACCCAAGTCATTGAGATTGTTGCGCCCTGGCTCACTCTCGATGGGTTGCGTATTATTTGGCATCTCAATCGATAAGCAGAACAGTTTTGGTCAAGTAGGGCTGGTAACCTGATTGATGATTAGTGGCTCTTGCCAGGCGGGGATATTTTATAATTGGTTAAGTGTAGCAGTTCCCTGAACCAGGTTGTGAGTTTTTATGAATACTGAGATTCTTAAAGCGGACCACCCGATTGCTTTCCCCCATGCCGTCGATGTGTTGAAGAACGGTGGCCTAGTTGTTTTCCCAACGGATACAGTCTACGGGCTGGCAGCCTGGCCTTATCACACGGAATTCGTGGAGAGGTTGTTTGTAGTCAAAGGTCGCAGCAGCACACGGGCGATTGCAGTGCTGATTTCTCGTCCTGAGGATTTAAATCAGGTTGCAGTTTCACCGAGCAAGGCGGCTTTAATATTAGCGCAGCGTTTCTGGCCTGGTCCCTTGACATTAATCATGTCCAAGCACCCCAGCTTACCTGATGTGCTTTCACCTCAGCCTACAATTGGCATACGTGTGCCTGATCATCAAGTTGCATTGACTATTTTACAATTGAGTGGACCATTGGCGGTTACCTCAGCAAATCTTTCAGGGAAAGATAATACCAATACTGCCCGGGAGGCTTTTGAGCAGTTAGGAGGCCGAGTTCATTTAATTATTGATGGGGGAAAAAGCCCCGGGGGTGTGCCATCAACAGTGGTCGATTGTACGGGCGCTGAGCCACAGATATTGCGCTTGGGGCCAATTAGCGAGGAGGATATTCAGGTTGCGTTAATTGAATCGAACTAATCAATAAGATTCTCACCAATCTATTAATCTATCTTCATGGTTCATTCAGGTCAATGCATATAATGAGAGATGCATTCTCCTCACTCAAAACCGCCCTGGGGATACGGAGCCACCCCCAATGGGCGGTTTGGTCTTTAAACTAGAGTTCCGATATTGGCCAATTTGGAAGGACATCCAGATCGAGTGGATCGCGTTGACCCTGATCGAAACGGTAGAATCCAGCGCTGCCGACCATTGCGGCATTATCGGTACATAATGAAAGCGTAGGAATGTGAACCCGACAAGGGGCCTGCGCGAGAATGGTTTGTCGCAATGCCTGGTTAGCTGATACACCGCCCGCAACCAGGATTTCCTTTGCTTTGAATTGTTTTGCAGCGGCCAGAGTTTTTCCCACCAGGACTTCCACCACGGCGCTTTGGAAGCTGGCAGCAAGATCGCTGATTGGGAGGGAGAGATGGCCGGATTCCATCCTGCGCACTTCGCGCAATACAGCTGTTTTGATCCCGCTGAATGAAAAATCCCAACTCTGTTCCATCCAGGCGCGGAAAGCTAAATGCCCGCGGATTTCCTTTTTCGGCAGCTACTTGGATAGAGGGGCCACCTGGATATGCCAGGCCTAACAGGCGAGCAACTTTGTCAAACGCCTCCCCGGCTGCGTCGTCTTTAGTACCTCCTAGGCGCTGATACTCTAGGTGGTTAGTCATCAATACCAGTTCAGTATGACCACCAGAGACAATCAATGCCAGGAGGGGAAATTGTGGTTCAGCAACAGGTTCCTTGTCGACAGGATAAAGCCAGGCAGAATAAATATGTGACTCCAGGTGATTTACTCCAACCAGCGGTAGACCGCTGGCCAGGGCCAGGCCTTTTGCAGCGTTAACGCCGACAACCAGAGAACCAGCCAGACCTGGTCCACGCGTGACAGCGATGGCATCTACATCCATCAAGGTGATGTGTGCCTGTTGGAGGGCCTGATCGATGATAGGGTAGATCGCCAATACATGTTGTCGAGAGGCAACCTCTGGAAAAACCCCTCCATATTGTGCGTGCAAATCCACTTGGGACGCAACCACGGAGGAGAGGATCATACAACCATGCTCTACTACAGCTGCGGCTGTTTCATCACAAGAGGTTTCGATGCCCAGGATACGCACTGGAACAGGTGGGGGTATTCGCTGGGTGGACTGGCGTTGTTTTGCGCTCATCATCATTTACGGATCATTCAGGTGTCGAAAGGGATGGATACGTCAAGTCAATGTGTATTATTTCATCGGGAGCACTAGGTCGAGAGGGTATTCGGCCAGGATTTCCATGTTTCCATCGGGACGGACCCAAATCGTATCTTCGAGACGGACACCTAGACCGCGCTCAGGATAGTACAAACCGGGTTCTACAGTGACGATTGATCCCGGGGACAAGCGGTCGGAATCGCCTGTGACTGCCAGGCTGAAACGCGGGTACTCGTGAATGTTTAAACCCACACCATGGCCAAGGCCGTGTACATACCCTTCTTGGGTTTGTGGATTGCTTTTGACTGTCGGGTGACCACGGGCCTCAAATAAATCGCAGGTTAAAACTTGATATTCTTTACAGGCGGAATTCTACTTTTAATTGGCTTTTTACCTCATTATATACATCCAATACGTCCGAGTATACTACCTGAACAGGTTCAGGGGCATATCCAAGGCACCAGGTGCGGGTGAAATCATAAAAATATCCGCCGCCAGCTTCACAGGGAAAGATATCGAAGACGATTGTTTGACCTAAACGGAGGGGATCGTCCGGATTGCCGCTGCTATGTGGGACACCAGCATCACGACCAATAGCAAATATCGTGCCTTCAGGATTTTCCGCGCCAGATTCTGCCAACCACAGGTTAATCCGTCGTTTGACATCTCCAATTGTCAACTGGGATCCATCTTCCTGAATGAGCAACTCCCTTTCGACTTTGTGGGACGTAAGGAAATCAGCAACATTTCCCACTACCCGGGTAGTTAACTTGCCCATTTTGCGAATGCGATCAACTTCCGCATCGTCTTTGGTGGCCATGGCACGCATCAAGATTGAATCCCCCAACTGACCCTGAATCGATAATTCCGGCATTAGTTTTTGAAGGCCGGTAAAAATAGTATACGCACGACCTGCCTCCACCTTACCGAAAATGGCTAACTTTCCAGCCACAACTCCACAATCGGCGAGCATTTTTTGATAGAGAAGCGCATAAGCTTCATCTGTATTACCATTGGTTTGTTTATAAAGGTCGTTGAAACGATATTCATCTATATTCTTTGTTTGTAGATTCGTGCTGGTCGCTTCATCACGTTCCATAGATGTGTGGAACAGGATTGGGGCTGCATCGCGTTTTTTAACTAGGTCCGCGTTTGTCAGGTGGGCACCGCCGGTCATGTAAACCATTGCTGGGTTATGTTGTGCTGGCCCGGTGATCAGGATCACATCTAGGTCATTTTCTTGCATTAACCGATCAAGGTCAGATTTCATAGGATCTCCAAACTGGTATTAATATTTGTCACCCGATGATTTTCAATATATTTTCTAATAGAATGGATTCTTGCTCGATCAGGACCGTGCGTGGATCGAGCACCAGGCGTTCATCTTGCAAACGAGCAATGATCGCAGGTTGAGCAGAGCGAAGTTTTGCTAATACGCGGTTGGGGCTTGGTATCTTTAAAGCAACCAGGAAAGTTGGCAATGTCTCTTCCGGTAGACTGCCACCTCCAACGGTAGATTGTCCGGAGATTACTTCGCCCTGTCCTAGGATATTCACCCAGTGGTCTGCTCGTTGTTGGATCTGATCGGATGGTTCAGAGATCATGCGCCATATAGGGACTTTTATTATAGCTTCATCCTTGATGTAATGGAGAAGAGTTCGCAGAGAGGGCTGCCAGACATAGTTTGTCAGCCCGAATGGCGCGCGCCAATGGATGTTTCATGATCTTTGCTACCAGATCTGCTCGCCCAATAATTATCCCAGCCTGAGGGCCTCCTAACAATTTATCTCCAGAGAAACATACCAGATCGACTCCAGCAGCCAGTGATTCCTGGATAGTGGGTTCATGTCCCAGGCCAAATTGATCGGTATCGATCAAAGATCCTGATCCGAGATCGTCCACAACTGGGATGTTCAACTGGTGAGAGACCTGGACTATCTCGGCGAGAGATGGTTCACTGGTGAAGCCAATGATCTGAAAATTCGAACGATGAGCGTGCAGAACGAGAGCGATTGATTGTTCCTGAAGAGCTGTCTCATAATCAGAAAGGTGAACCCGGTTGGTGGTGCCAATTTCTAGCAGCCGCGCACCTGATTGTTTCATAACATCCGGCACGCGAAATCCGCCGCCGATCTCAACCAATTGGGTACGCGCAATTAACACCTGACGGCGAGGCGCCAACGCCGACAGGATTGCCAGGAGAGCTGCAGCGTTGTTATTGACTACAAGAGCGGCTTCTGCGCCAGTCAGGCGCTTTAGTAGCTCTTCGGTATGGATTGAGCGGGAGCCACGCACACCTTTTTCCAGATCATATTCGAGCGTGCAATATCCTTGAGAGACTTCTTGAATGGCAAGCACTGCAGACTGGCTGAGTGGAGCGCGACCCAGGTTGGTATGCAGAATTACCCCGGTCGCATTGATCACTGGCTGTAGGGTTTTTTCTGTCCAATTATTCAACCGGCTTGCAGCTTCATCTAATAATATACCTTGATCAGGGATTATGTTGTTGCGAGGATAATTTTCCCTGACGTCTTCCAGTACGCTGCGGATAGCATTCAAAGTGAGAGGGCGCCCATAGGCGTTGATCAAGTTACTCCCCTGAGGAGTATTCAACAGAAGGTCGACAGAGGGCAACCGGCGTAATTGGCTCATGAAATTGGAAGAGGCGAGTTTATTAGGTTTTTGCGTTTTCGATCTGGTTTACCGATCATGGTTCCCATTGGCTGCGTTCACGCATACGAACCAGGATCTCTATTGCGATAAAACCCGAAGCCAATAGAACTGCTAGTGCCAAATTCAACACCCGACCAAGTTGAAGCCATGCTAGAGTGGCTCCGTAAAGTCCAACCCAGATCGCTTCGCGGATAATTATCCCAGGAGTTGCAGGTGGAACGGTTGGGAATCTGCGATTGAGAAAAGCCACTCCTGGCAAAGCTGTGCCAGTCAACGCTAGAACCCATAAAAAAAAGAATAACCATCGTGGTCCAACTGTAGGCATGGTTCTTTGGAAAAGTAGGAACAAGCCTCCCCAACCCAAAATTACTAAAATGATGGTTGTTGGAAGGAATGAGCTAACTGTGGGAGTGGTTCGTGATTCCATTGTTAAACAGACTTATTATAACCAAAAAGTCGGAAGGGCTTTAAAGAATATGGTCAGTGATACCTGATGATAAGACAGATTCTAGATTAAACCTGAACTCCCCCAGGATTATCCAGCATAGCTGGTTCACCCTCCTGGGGGAGTTCCTTATTAGGGGCGTTAGATCTTATCAGGCTTCGCGGAATTGGCCTTCGACTACTTCACCCTCATCAGATGGACTGGCTGGATCATGCCCATTGGTGCCTACCTGCGTGTCTTGGGCATATAACTGCTGGCTCAGGGCGTGGAACGCGTTCTGTAAATCTTCAGTTTGCCGCTTGATCAGGGTAGCATCATCACGTTGGATTGTTTCCCGTAACTCCCGAACCTTGTTCTCAATATTGGTTCGTTCATGACCAGGAACCTTATCACCTAACTCACGCAGAGTCTTTTCAGTCTGATAAGCCAGGCTATCAGCCTGGTTCTGCAGTTCTATAAGTTCCCGGCGATTACGATCATCACTTTCATGTTCGCGGGCATCCCGAACCATACGATCGATGTCGCCCTTACCGAGATTCGTTGATGCAGTAATGGTAACCCGTTGCTCTTTACTAGTGGCGCGATCTTGAGCTGCAACATTAAGGATTCCATTAGCATCGATGTCGAAGCTGACTTCGATTTGGGGAATCCCACGAGGAGAAGCAGGTAGGCCCTCCAACCGGAAACGTCCCAGGCTCATATTGTCTGCAGCCATTGGTCGTTCTCCTTGTAAGACATGCACATCGACGGCAGTCTGGTTGTCTTCTGCTGTTGAGAAGATTTCGGACTTCTTTACAGGGATCGTGGTATTGCGTTCGATGAGAACGGTCATCACACCGCCTAAAGTTTCGACACCTAATGATAGGGGGGTAACATCCAAAAGGAGGACATCCTTGACTTCACCGCCAAGGACCCCGCCCTGAATAGCTGCACCGATCGCTACAACTTCATCCGGGTTGACGCCCTTATGAGGCTCTTTGTTGATCATTGAACGGATCAGAGCTTGGACCATCGGCATGCGAGATGCGCCGCCTACCAGGACAACTTCGTCTATTTCTGATGCATTAAGATTGGCATCTTTTAAAGCTGCATTGAATGGCCCGGAGAGACGGGTGACCAAATCCTCTGTCAATTGCTCAAACTTAGCCCGACTTAATTTCATTTGCAGATGCTTTGGGCCAGAAGCGTCAGCCGTGACATAAGGCAGGTTAATCTCGGTTTCCAAAACACTCGAAAGCTCAATCTTGGCTTTCTCAGCAGCTTCTCGTAGACGTTGCAGAGCCTGGCGATCCTGGCGAAGATCGATTCCCTGGTCTTTCTGAAATTCGCCTGCTGCCCAATTTACAATACTCTCATCCCAATCATCGCCACCTAGGTGTGTGTCGCCGTTGGTAGATTTGACTTCGATAACACCGCCACCTACCTCCAGGATGGAAACATCAAATGTGCCGCCACCCAGGTCAAAAACCAATATTGTTTCATTGTCTTTCTTGTCAAGGCCGTACGCCAGGGCAGCCGAGGTTGGTTCGTTGATGATCCGCAGCACATCGAGGCCAGCGATCTTACCTGCGTCTTTTGTGGCCTGTCGTTGGCTATCATTAAAATATGCGGGAACGGTAATAACTGCCTTGGAGATCGTCTCACCCAGGTAAGCTTCTGCGTCGGTTTTTAATTTAGCCAGGATCATGGCGGAAATTTCCTGAGGGCTGTACTCTCTCCCCGTGATTGGCAATTTGACCCGCGCATCACCGGCTGGACCTTTTGTGACTTCAAAAGGTACCATATGTCGCTCCGATTCAACTTCCTCGAACCAGCGTCCCATAAAACGCTTGATGGAATAGATCGTGTTCTCCGCGTTGATCACTGCCTGTCGTTTGGCGGTTTGCCCTACCAGGCGCTCGCCATTCTTATTGAAAGCGACAACGGAAGGTAAAAGTCGTGAGCCTTCGGCAGTAGGGATTACCACCGCATCACCCCCTTCGATCACAGAAACGACGCTGTTGGTTGTTCCTAGGTCGATACCAATAATTTTAGACATAATCAAATTCTCCTATCGAATAAACTCTTGTTTAGAAAATCATACCGGCTTTGTGCAAGAATTCTGTTAACATATGGTAGGAAAGACGTCAATATTATCTTTGTCTGGACGGAATCTAAACAAATTCTGGTTTATGATTTGCAGGTTGAAATATTGTATAGTTTGACCAGGGCGATGCAAAATATAGCGGGTGATTCATTCTTCGAAAATTTATTCTCATTAAGCAGCATTTTACATTGTTAACATATCGTAAATCTTTGGTAATATCCACGATCAGATCCCCTTAGATATGGGGGCTATCCGCAGGTATGTCCCATGTCTGGGCATTCGTTGGGTTTGTTTTGAGTTGTCATCACTCATTGGTTTTCAACTTTACTTTAAGGATCAGTATCTTAAATTTTGGGTATTTTTTAGGAATCCGTAGGGTACGTAACTTGCAACGGATCGGCCTTTTCTGCTAAAATCTAGGTTGCAAGGAATACATAATCCTTGTAACAACACCATTTATGCGTTCTTTGATAATAGGGGCGGTAATCATCAACGGCGCTGGGTCACTTTAAAGGTATAAGCGGGTCAAAATCGGTAATTCTCCCACTGGATAATGCAGTGACTGTGGAGGTTTATTTGTGTTGCCGATTGCTCTCGTTCGAAAACAAAATTATTGACATTGGAGGTAAGCCATCATGAAAGCCGAGCAAGCCTGGCAGGCAACTCTGGGGCAACTGCAAATGGAAATGCCCAAAGCTGCTTATGATACCTGGGTCAGAGATACAGAATTGATCTCCCAAGAAGATGGTACTTTCATCGTCGGGGTTCACAACGCATATGCCAGGGATTGGCTTGAGAGCCGTCTTTCCAGTACGATTGTCCGGATTTTAACCGGGATGATGGACCGAAGTGTGGAGGTAAAGTTTACTGTATGGCAGGGTTACGAATCGACCGAAGTGGCTGATGGCGACAAACCAGTAGAACAGGTATCACCTGAGCCAGGTCGACAGACCAACCCGGTGCTCAATCGGCGTTATACTTTTGACAATTTTGTCGTGGGGCCGAGTAACCGACTGGCGCATGCTGCCTCCCTGGCTGTTGCAGAAAATCCAGCCCAGGCTTACAATCCGCTTTTCCTGTATGGGGGGGTTGGGCTGGGGAAGACCCATCTGCTACATGCCATTGGAAATTTGTGTGCAGAACGTGGTCAGCAGGTTTTATATGTTTCATCGGAAGAGTTCACCAATGACTTAATCGGATCCATCCGAACGCATGCAACCCAGTCGTTCCGAGAACGATATCGCAGTATCGATGTATTGCTAATCGACGACATCCAGTTTATCGCTGGTAAAGAAGCAACCCAAGAAGAGTTTTTCCATACCTTTAACACTTTACACGGCCAGAATAAACAGCTGGTTATCTCATCCGACCGACCTCCCAAGGCGTTACTCACCTTGGAAGAACGGCTACGCTCCCGATTTGAATGGGGTCTGACAGCAGATATCCAACCGCCTGATTATGAAACCAGAATGGCGATCTTAAGAGCAAAAGCAGAACGGACTGGGCGCCGGATCCAGGACGAAATTACCAGTGTTATTGCTAAGCGAATCCAGGCGAACATTCGCGAGTTAGAGGGGGCTTTGACACGCGTTGTGGCGTTTGCAGATTTAAGCGGAGTGTCTCTCTCACCACAAATGGTTGAGACTGCCCTGGCAGATCTACTTCCCCGTCGAACTGAAGTTGAGCCAGGCGAGGTAGTGCAGACTGTGGCGGATGCCTTTGGCATCCCGATTGATCGGATGTTGAGCCGCGAGCGCACTCACGAGATCGCTTTGCCGCGCCAGATCGCCATGTATTTGCTCCGCGAGGAATCCAACATATCCCTGCCTCAAATTGGTGAAGCGCTTGGTGGTCGCGATCATACGACTGTTATGTATGGGTGTGACAAAATATCTGACTTATTAGAGCGCGATGACCGCTTACGGCGCAGGGTGGTGGAGATCCGGGAGCACATCTACAAACAACTGCCTATGCAAATTTAAGCGGCGCGAGATTGCCTGAACCAGCTTGTTAGGGACAATATCCCTTTGCGGTATCCGTAAACGCCTATTCTCGCACTTCGTTGGAACTTATTCGATAATAAAGCTGGTTATCTTAGCGGGGGAAACTAACTTGGATTCTGACGGTTGGCTTTATTCCACCATGCTCGCGAGCGTCTGTACAATTCCATCCACGGAAATTCAGGGGGGCGGGACTGCAGTTCATTATCAGGCCATGGATCCAGGTCAAACATCTTGCGGGTGATGTATCGGCTGAGTACGATAATAGAGGCCAAAACGGGGGCAGCTAGAATCAGGCCGACAAAACCAATCAACTTGGCGGCGATCAGAGCGGCCACCAGGACCGCTGCTGGATGGACTCCCAGAGTCTGACCGTGGAATCTGGGAACGACGACATTGTCCAGTATCTGATCCAATAGAACGCTAAGGCCGATCACGAGCAGCGTGAAAACCCAGGGTTGTAAGCCGAAATAGTTGTACCCCTGGAACAAGGAGACCAGTGCAATGACGATCCAAACGATAGCTGGCCCGACATAGGGGACGAAGCGTGCCAGACCAGCCAGGATCGCAATTCCCAAAGAATAGCGCACATCCAGGGCGGTCAGTAAGATTGTGTAGAGAATAATGGCCAGCATGAAGATCAACAGCTGGCCGCGCAAGAAAGCATGCCAGACCCGGCGGAGCTCCTGGCCTAGACGCTGAATATCAACATTGTGTCCGGGTATCTCGAGATGGATCAATTGATCAGTGACCCGACCAGTCTGAGCCAGAAGAAAATAGGCGATCACAATGACAAACAGACCCCAGCCAATGATCGCCAAGGCACTGGTGGCAAACGTGCTGATAAGCGTTCCAAATCGGCTCAAGATCGGCTGAAGAATTCCCAGCAGTTGGTTGGCAAGAGCCGGTAAGTCAAATTGGCTGAATTCAAGCCGGAAAGGTCCGATGACGAGGGCTTGACTGGATAATTGCTGGACCAGCTCGGGAATATTTTCATTGAATGTATTAATAAATGTGATAAGACTTTGTAACTGCTGCACAACCGCGAAGCCAAGGATTGTGAGCAAGCCAAGCACAACCAATATAAACAGAATAAACACCAGATTGACCGTCCAGCGCCAGTTTAATCTGGTGGTGCGGTGAATCAGGGCAGCGATGGGGTGTAGCAGGTAAGCCAGGATGAATGCCAGCAGAAGAGGGCCAATAATTGAACGAAAAGTGATCAGGAGCCCAGCGATAAAGGCAACAAATGTTAACCCGACCACCAACTTGATGGTCGGGCTCCACTTTGGGGAGGTTAACTGAGGCGCTTGGCTGGTCACAGAACTTCCCTGCATACTTTCGGCTGTGTCTTTGATGAAAATAATTCTAGCTGTTGTCTTTTATTAACGTAAAAAGAAGGAAAGTATTAGCAGGATAGCAAGAAACGATCCCGCCAATGCTCCAATCCTGCGAAGATCCTTCTTTACGTAGCTGTAATCAGGATTGAAATCATCGGTGGTAGTACGGCGTGGAGAGGATAGTGGTGAGCTTACTTTCACTTCACTGGAGGTTGTGCTAGGAACTTGTCGCCTGCGTTTCTTGCTCATGGATATGGAATACTCCTCGAAATTTAATTTATTTCGTTATGTATACGGGCGGTGACTACGATTCGTTGGTCGTCAACCATATAAGGATAACATGAAATCAAAGTTACAGTGGGTTGGGTTGTAGGATCCATGACTTCCACTTGGGTAGGGTCAATCACTCGCGTGGTAGTCACCAAGAATGAGAATGGCTGTTGGTTTGTGTAGATAATGATCTCATCGCCAGGTTTGAGGCGATTTAGATCGCGAAAGATTTCTCCGAAGATGTCGTTATGAGCTGAGAGAACAACATTTCCATTTTCTCCTGGGTTAGCTGTCCCAACGTGCTGTCCAACGCCTTTCTTTAATTGTTCCCATCCATCGCCCTGAACAATCGGCGCGTCGACGCCGAGGGCAGGTATTTGGATGCGGATTGCTTGCTGAGGTCCTGGTGTCGGGACGGCAATATTGGCCAATGATTGCACCAGAGGCCTTAAATGCTCTGGGATCTCAGCCTCATTTGGCTGGGCACCGCCGGGTGAGGTTGGGGGAGTGTGTCCCGACGGTAACACGATAGCGACGATAAGCGGTGTGGGTGTCAGGGTGGGCTGTTCTAAAGCAGATACGACTTCTTGATTGAGTTCTCTGATCAAATTCACGCCATTGAAGAGAACGAATAATAAACCTCCAATCGCCAGGATTTCGATCGCCAGAAGCAGCCCATCCAGGAGGCGCTTGCTTCTCGGTTTAATTTTTGGTTTTGGAGAGGTCTCCTCGACATCGTCAATTGTCCCCGAACGCAGGTTGTCCAGGGAACCGCTTTCGACATTGGGAGTCACCATTACTACTCTCCCAGTGCGACGAAATTGTTCCAGGCGATCCTGGCGAGACGCACGCCGTTTCTCCACTAGTAAACGGCGTAGCTCCTCCACGGTCAAATCTTCGACCGAACCTGTTTTCGGCATGGTCGGGATTATACCTTAATTACCATTTTTTCCATGATGCGCTCCATTTGATCGGCTAGCACTGGTCGATTGAAATGGAGCTCGACATGCCGGCGACCGCGCAGACCCATCGCATGACCTTCCTGCGGGTGATCTGCCAGGAACCGGATCGCTCCGGCCAGGGTCTGGGCGTCTCCCGGGGGAACGGCTATACCCGCCTGAGCCTCCTCCACCACCTTCCGGATAACACCTTGGATGGCAAGCACAATAGGGCGACCAGCCGCCATATAATCAAATACTTTATTGGGATAAACCGTATCGTACATCGGGATTGGTTTCAGAATTGCGATGCAAACATCCGCAGCCGCCAGGGCGACGGGCATCTCGTTCTTTGGAACTGGCGGGACGAAATAAACGTTTGACAGTCCCAATTTTTCAGCTTGGGAGAGTAAAGCAGGCTTTTCTTTCCCATCACCAAGTAAGACAATCGCCAGATCTGACAAGCTACTCAACTGCCTGGCAGCCTCGAGGAGAATACCTAGGTCATTGGACAGACCATGCGCCCCTGCATAAAGTGCAATGTACTTGTTTTGAAGTCCAAGTTTTTGGCGGAATGAATCTCCGGTTGCGGTTGGATCGAACATGGCTACTTCAGCGCCGTTGGGAATGAGATCAATGTTTCTTGCACCGCGATCTTGAACGTGCTCGATAAAGCCTGGTGAATTAACCACGACCTGGTCGGCATGCTTATATAGAAAACGCTCCAGCCATTCCGATGCGCGAATAAGCAACGGTTGGCGCAGAACGCCAACGGCTATGGCAAAAGCCGGCCAAAGATCGCGCACCTCGAAGAGAAAAGGAACTCGCTTCAGGCGAGCCAGGCTCCAGGCTGTTATGCCCTGGAAGATCGGTGGGGAGGTACCCCATACTAGATCCACTTTTTGCACGTTCAAACCGATCAAGAACGATGAAAGCATAAAACTGACAAAGCTAAACACACGATGGGCGAAACTCTTATGCAGAGCTGGATAGGTATAGGCGCGCAATATTGTGACGTCTTGACCGCCATCCTGACGTTCTACCCACGGAATGCGCTGATCGTGCGCTTTGCCAGTCAGATAACTAACCGGGCTGGCAATAATCGTTACTTGATGCCCGCCAGCAGCCAGATAACGGGCCGTCTCGTGATGGCGTGTACCGCCTGGTTCGTCAAGTGCAGCAAAAGCCTGATGGATCAGCAGGATATGCATGATTGGTCAATCAATCTGAGTAAACTTTTCGCCATTGGGCAAGATCCATTCGGTGTTGAACACCACAGGCAGTCGCGCCTCAACCCGATAGCCGATCGACAGAGCAGGGAATCGAGATTGGTACGTGGGCGAAATCCATCCCCAGGTGGGATCAGCAATCTCATTTCCAAACAGGGTTTCGCCTGCTCGAACCACCTGCATTTCTGGCTGGGAGAGGATATTTTCTGGATCAATATCCAAATTCAATTTTACGAGGCCGTAAGGAGATTCCAGCTGGATGGACTGGTTGGTATTTCCCGCTTCAGACTCTAATACCCAGGGCCAATCTGGGAGCAGCCAATGCAAGCGAATGGAAAATTGTCTGGCCAGCGATACGTTTTTTTGTCTATCGGACGGGTCTATGGGCTCAAGATCATCAAGAACGCGCCAACGCCCTCCTTGTTCAGCAATTACTGTTCGCTGATGGAGCACGCCGATCCGCCGGTAACCATTATGGCGGGCAATGATATGATTAGATGAAGAGTTGTTTTCCAGGTTGGATGATACGATTTCTGCTTGCGCCCAGTCCAGCCAGAGGAATCGGCCTGCGCGCGTCATCTGGTCTAAATTGTTGATGGAGACGGTGTTATGGACACGGCTCGATGCAAGGGCATTGTTCCAAGGAGCAGGATCATTATAAGAAAAGGTCCCGGGATCCATGGCAATATTCATTCCCCGCCACCACAAATCCAGGTGTAATTGATCGGCGTGTCCGGGACGGCTGCTGAATTGGGCAGCGCGCAGGTATGCCCAGGAGGAGTGATCCGGGCAGGGGATGATATGGGGAGAGAGATTTCTATGGGTGAGGGAAAGAGGCAATGCGATCTTTATCTCACTCGGTGATACATTGGGATTGGAAGGAAAGGTAAATTGGATTCGGTTCAACCACAGTGACATATCATCCCAAGGTCCAGGTGAGAAGGCAGGTGAATCCTGAAAAATCAGCGAGGCGGCTTGTAGTGTTGGTCGGTAATCCGAGAAAGGGCAGGTGGATAACGGGATGATATTGGCACCATCATTCGGGCCGAGGTTTGGGACGCCTCCGCTTTCCGGATCGACCAGTTTAAGCAACCATTGGGTGGCTGCGGCGAGCTTATCCAAGATGCGATCCGGGAATGGCTCTCCGAGTGTATGCACCCATAACGCGATCTGCAGCAACAAGCGGTGGTAGTTTGTGCTATGTTGGATATAAGCGCCATCCAAAGCGATTTGGGATTGGATTGCGTGAAAAAACCAGCGCCGGCCTAGAAGCAGCCAGCGAGTGGCGTGGGGATGCTCAGGTAACGCAAGGCCGGCTGTGATCAAGCCGGCAGCTTCGCAGAGCAGGTGGTTGTTGTTTTGGGCGCGGGCGTAGACCAGGGTAGGGGGGATCCGTCTGGCATGCTCGGCAATTGCCTGGCCGAGGCGTGACAATTTCTCTGGGGTGGTGTGTGGAGAACGGTAAAAAACCTGGATTGAGAACACCAGGGCGATCAACCGCAGGGCGACCTCCTGTGCAGAAATCCAATTGGGCCCTTTGTAAGCGGGATTAGATTTGAGAAATAACTCGGTGGAATGCCAAAAGGCCTGGGAATAGCGTTCGTCATTCGAGACAAGATAGGCCTGGGCCAGTGTTATCGCCCAGCCAAAACGAGCAGGTTCCCATGCCCATTTGATATCGGTGGGCATTGATTTGGCCTGCATACGTTCATAATCAGTCCAATGCCCCAGAGGTTCGTGCGGGATCAGATCCAGGGGAACGGCTGGCCCACCAAACAGGTGTACTTGACCAGCAACAATTTCGTCAGCGAGTGAAAGTAGTTGAGTGAAGTTGGCGCCCCAATTTGAAAGTAGACTTTCCCGGGATGGTAAAGCGATCAAATTGGAGTTGATTTCCCAATTCGTAGACCCTTCTTGTTCTGATGTCTTTGGTGTGGAAGTTGCCCAACGATAATAACCCGAGCGCAGGCCAATTTGGTAACGAGCATATAAGCTCAGAGAGGAAAATCCTAACTGGCTGATGGCTTTTAACAGGATATTAAAGCGGTGGATGATCGACACAGACTAAGATGGTGTGGAGATTGAGTTGTCTACATGGAAAGATGGAGAATGCGATCAACCAGGTCGCTTAAGGCGGAGAGCGATCGCCTGGGATCTCCAGGAATCTCCAGACTGTGGTTAGCGCCTTCAACACAGAGGAAGGACAAGTTGGGTTGCCTGTCCAGCAACGCGACACTGGCTGGATCGAAGGTTGTGTCAGCGGTACCACCGGCAACAATAGCCGGGGTAGTAAGGTCTTGAATTGTGGCTGGTACGAAGGGGATCTGTAACAGTGGTGTGAGCCAGATTGTGTAAGCAATCTTCAGGGGGGGTTCCTGAGAAAGGATGAACGCCATGACCAGCGAGCCAATCGATTTACCAACCAGGATCAGTTTCTTATACGGGCGCGCTAGAAGGCTTGTTGCGAGCATTGCCTGTGCATCGCTGACCATTCGTAAGGTGAGGTCCGTTTGAGAAAGGCTTTCTAATTCCGCTTGGTTGTAATCAATCCAGGATTGGAGAACATCTACCCCTCTCATCGCTAATGCCTGGCTGGTGTAATAAAGCAGTGGTTTATCGCAGTTGTAGCGTAAACCGGGGTACACCACAGCCAGATTGTCAGCAGGGCGACTCTGGCGGAGAAATCGATTGGCGAGAGGCTCACCTGTTGATGTGCTAATTTCTAACTGGTTTATAGTGACTTTTACATCTGTCATACCGGTGCTGTCCGAATGGCTACTGCTTGACCGGTTTGCATCGTCTCAACTGCGGCGAAGGACGCCTGAGTGACTGCGTACAGTTCGCTGTATCGGATCGGTGGTGGCCCGCCGGTGCGGATAGCCTCTATAAAGGCTTCCCACGCTGCACGGTGACCTTTATCCTGGCGCAGGCGCGAACGATGCACATCTCGCTGACCAGCATGCACCTGCTCAAGCGTGCGAAAGTCATCCAGCACAGCTACCCGACCTCCAGCGAAAACCTCCACCCGCTCTTTAGGGAAAGACTTATCGCCGTTTGCAAGGTAATGGAGTGTCCCCAGCGAACCATCCTTGAATGTGAAAGT
Organism: uncultured Chloroflexia bacterium; assembly: GCA_963706905.1. Taxonomy (GTDB): domain Bacteria; phylum Chloroflexota; class Anaerolineae; order Anaerolineales; family UBA4823; genus CAVPNY01. The sequence goes on from CAVPNY010000011.1 coordinate 313,363, forward strand.
CAAAACAAGGTTGTCCTGGCGATACCGCCCAGCGTCCGGTAATGCCGCACCAAAAACTGAGATGGGAGCTTCTCCGACCAGGAATGTGAGGAAGTCAATAAAGTGGCAGCCTTCTCCGATAACACGCCCACCTCCTTGATCAGGATCATGCAGCCAGTGATTGAGGGGAAGATATCCGGCGTTAACCCGGTAGTGGGCAACCAGTGGTTCCTTCATCTGATCTGTGAATTCTTTTAGTTTCTTTGCAAGCGGCGCGAACCGACGGTTGAAGCCAACCGTCAAGAGATGAGAGGCTGACTGTTGGGCTGACAGCAGAGAGAAAATCTCATCCAGATCAGACTGGTTCAAAGCCAATGGTTTTTCACAATAGACATGTTTTCCAGCGCGCAGCCCGGCCAACACCTGGCGAGCATGCAGGTGATGGCGAGTAAGAATCGCAAGGGTGTTGATGTCCGGATCAGACAACACCTGGCTCTCGTCTGCAGTGGCATAACGAAAACCATAGCGCTGGGCAGTGTGCTGGGCTGTCAAGCCAGAACCGGATGCAATCCCAATAAATTCGATCTGTGGGATTTTGTGAATTGCAGGGAGCAGAACAGCCGTGGCATAATTGCCAGCCCCGAGCATGCCCAACTTTGCCGTTGTGGATGATGCAATCTGGCGAGTGTGTAAATCCTGCGGTTGATCAATTTGAACTTTAACCGATGAAATTTTTTCCGTGCTTGAATCCAGATAGGTGAGCAGGACGCCCAGGAATGGCTCACTGCGTTTTCCTGTGATCAAATCATATGCTGCAGCAGCTTGCTCGATTGGGAAACGGTGCGTGATCAATGGGCGGACATCCAGCCGTTGTGTGAATAATAAATCTACAAAAGCTTCCAGGTTGCGGCCTTCAGTCCAGCGGACATAGCCAGGTGGGTAGTCACGTCCGCCTTCTTCATAAGCTGGATCGTAGCGACCTGGACCGTAGGAACGAGAGTTAATGAAGGATAGTTCCTTCTCGTAATATACCTTTCGAGGTAGATCCAGGCCTACCGCGCCGACTGCCACCACACTTGCTCGATCACGAGCGATGACACCAGCCAGTTCAACAGGGTCTGTTGAAGGCGTATCTGCGCAGATCAATATCGCATCGCAACCTCGGCCGTGCGAAAAGACTTGCGAGGCAGCTTCTGCGTCCTGGCGTAAGACGGACTGGCTTGCCCCCATTTGCTTCGCCAGGGCAACGCGGGACGCGTCCAGGTCGATCCCCAGTACCTGACAACCAGCTGCATTCGCGATCCCTACTGCCAGTAAACCCAACAACCCCAGGCCAATTATGGCAACTGACGCACCCAGTCCAGGCTCAGCCAGGCGAAATCCATGTAAGGCGACTGACCCGAGAGTGGTGAAGGCAGCTAACTCAAAATCGACCGAGTCCGGGAGGGGAGCCAGTAGATTAACCGGCACCCGGTTGTATTCTGCATGGACTGCATATCCACCGCCAGCACAAGCTACGCGCTGACCTACATGATATTGCTGCACACCTGCTCCTAATGCGACGATCGTCCCGGCTGACGAATACCCTAACGGGAGAGGTTGATCGAGCCGGTTGAAAGCGGAATCCAGTGTGGTAAGCAGACCTTCGCGGCGCGCTTTGTCGATCATCTGGCGAGCGAGGTCTGGTCGGGATCGGGCTTTGCCGAGCAGGGATTTTTCAGCAAATTCGACCAGCATGCGCTCGGTGCCAGCCGAGACAAGGGAGGCTGCAACGCGCACCAGGGCTGTGCCAGTCGGAGGGGTGGGTACAGGCACTTCAACAACAGAAGTCTCGCCAGTACGCAGGTTTTGAAAGACTTGTTTCATTTTCTTTATGCAAGTTAAATATAATGATCGTCAGGCGCTAACCAGTATACCGCAACTTCCTGAAAAGAATGTCGGAGAGGGACCTCGGAACTGTATCTTTCGTTCAGGAAAAAGATAAAAAAGGGACTTGATCATCCTGTAGAATGTGGTTTCCACCTCACAAACGACAGGAGACCAAGTCATGGCAATTGTACACATAGGTAAGCTACCTCTGCAAGTACCAGAAAGCGGTTCAACGGAATTTGTCTTTGGATTAGTCGAACAGATGAGAAGCATGATCCTTCACCTGGTTAGTCGCTGCCTGGAAGAGAGCCTAGAAACGGAACTGGATCGCATGTTAGGTCGCAAGCGGTATGTACGCAGGCGCCGGGCTAAGCGAAAAGAGAGCGGTGTGTATTGTAGCCGGTGCCGAAGCCATCAACGGCAAGATTTTCGGCGCAATGGGCATTACCAGCGCCAGTTGGCCCTGCACTGGGGTCGAGTAAACGTGCAGGTACCGCAAGCCAAATGCCAGTGTGGTGGGTATGTGCACCTGAAGTACCAAACACTGCGACCTGGGCAGCGCATCTGGGACGATCTTGAGTTGGACATCCAGGCTGAATATGGACGCGGGCTGAGCTATCGGCAAATCAAAGTCGATCTGGACGGTCGGCTGCATAGTTCGGTTGGATTGCGCACGCTCAACCGACGGGTCCTTGCGCTTGGCTCTGCCGGAAGCTGCTTTCGCTGGTTGGGGGCAGGCGAAGTTCCCCCGGTGGTGCGGGTGGATGGGATTTGGATCACCGTGATGTTCACGAGTGGAGAAACCCAAATCGATCAGATCGGACGGATCCGCCTGGTGAAACAAGCCAAGAAGATACCGATCCTGGCGGCGCAAGGCGTTTGGCCGACCACCGGTCGCACCCAATTGTTGGCCTGGATGCGAGCGGACGGCGAAGATATCGCCAGTTGGCAGAAATTCTTGGAAGCACTGTATGAAGCCGGGCTTACCCCGGAAAATGGCTTGGCCTTGTTGGTCTCGGATGGCGCTACCGGTTTTCGACCCGCTTATGAAAATGTCTATTGGCAGGTGCCCCTGCAACGCTGTGTGTTTCATAAACTACGCAATATCGCCCAGGCCATCCGCATTCCGGCTGAACTGGATCGCCCGGCAGCTCGCTCCTACCGCACTGAATTCATGCGCTCGGCTGCTTGCATTTGGCAGGCTCCGGACGAAGCTGAAGCTCGCCTGCGCTTTGCAGCTTTCTCCGAAACTTGGCACATTCCCCAAGCTGCGGCGATCCGAACGCTGACCAGAGATTTTGAGGATACCTTGACGTTCTACGCCGTTCAGGAACAAGCAGCTTTGCATGGCGAGAACTGGCCAGCTCATATGCTGCGTACCACCAGCCCTTTGGAGCGCATGTTTCGAGAATTCCGCCAGCGGTATCGCAAAGCGGTCTTGTTCCATTCCACCACCGGGTTGCATGCCGTTACTGCTCTTCTCGCTAACCGTTTTTCCTGAAGGAAAGATACACTATCGGGACCTCTATGCCGAAAAAGGGAAAAAAGGGCACATGTTATAATCCGGTGCGCATTTCTTGAGGAGGGCACCATGACCGATTCACGAACATATAAATTTGCTCAAATTCTGATTGATCACTCAACTAAGGTCGGTCTGGGCGACCGGGTGGCGATCACGGCGACTACCGCTGCCGAACCGCTGGTGCGTGTCTTGTACGAGCTGGTGCTTAACCGAGGCGGCTACCCGCATATTTTATTCGACCTGCCCGGGCAAGATGAAATTTTGTTCGCCCACGCCAGTGATGCCCAGTTGAATTATGTCTCACCATTGGGGAGTGGCTAAAATAGTGGGTCCAGGAAATCCTTAACCTGGGCTGGATAGGCAGGATAGGCAGGATAAAGTTGCTTGTAGAGTTGTCGTCTATTGTAGCAGTAGATAAACAGACGCAAGGCACATTCAAGGGCATACGGGCAACGCGAAAAGCATCTCGACGAGCGTGCCAGCCGCGCCAGGTAGTGACGCAGCTCAGCATTGTCTCCTTCCACCGAATAGGTATCGGTTTTGCCTTCAGAAACTTGATATCGGCCCAAGTGATACCACAGGCGGTCATAGGCTTCGAATGCGTCACTGTAATACTGCCTGGCCTTTGGCGCATCGTCTACCATGTCTTGAATGGCTGGTTGAGTGCGCTCCCAAACCACTTTCCAACCCAAATAACAACGCGTTTGCCGGTCTACGAGCGTGAGGATATAGATCCTGTTTTTTTGTTGCCGATAAAGGTGAACAATTCATCCATTTCGGCCGCCTTGACTTCTTTGGGTACTGGCGCTTCCGGCAAGCTGGCCGCGCTGGCTTGCACCCATAACGAAACCGTGCGGTGGTGAATACCAAAATGGCGTGCAATCCGGCGCAGGTTCATGCCATCCACATAGAACTGCACGGCCTGCTTGCGCATCTCATCCGGATAGCCATGTTGTTTCGGTTCAGGAGTGTACTTGCAGCTACAATGCATGCAACGGAAGCGTTGTGAACCGCATTCGGTCTTACCGGCTTTGTTTTGGCGTGTTGTTTGGAGACATCGAGGACAAGTATTCATAGCCCTATTTTAGCCCAGATTTATATCCACTCCCCACCATTTCAGAAAGCAGCTTTCCAGGAATTTGATGTTTTAATCAAGATCCGCTCAGAGCTGAATACACGTGGATTAAGCGGGGTAGATCCCAATCGCCAGGCCCGCCGCCAGAAAGCTATTTCACCCTTGCTGGGAGCGCAGATGCGACGAGGGGCAGATAAAACACTGCGCTGGATGAGCACGCTTTTCCCGACGAACGCCTATGCTATGGAAGCAGAAATGGGACTTAGCGAATACGAGGATTTCGTCTATGCCGCTCTGCATGCCGATGATCATACTCCTGATCCTGTGGCACACTGGCAAAAAATCGAGAAAGAGCAGCAGCGGATTGTCGATCGAATCGAAGGTCATGACCAGGTGCTCCTGCGAGGTCCGAATGTCGATCTTTCCTTATCGATCAAGGAGCGCACTTTCCGGAATGCCAGCGGGCAGCACAATTTACCGGATGGGGAGATTTATACCGGACCCGTAGAAGATTCTGCCAATGGCTGGGTGCATTACACGTACCCGGCTATTTACCAGGGACGGAGCGTGGAAGGCATCGAATTGACTTTCGAGGCTGGGAAAGTGGTTAAAGCGAATGCAAAGCGAAATGAGGAGTTTCTGCTGCACATGCTGGATACTGATGCCGGGGCGCGCTATCTGGGTGAGTTCGCAATTGGTACGAACTTCGAGATCGACCGCTTTACGCGCAATATTCTGTTTGATGAGAAGATCGGCGGATCATTTCACATGGCATTAGGAGCTGGCTATCCGGAGACAGGCAGTCAAAATAAGAGTATTTTCCATTGGGACATGATCTGCGATATGCGCCAAGACGCCGAGATCAGAGTGGATGGCGAGGTAGTATATCGCGATGGTCAGTTTGTGTTTTAGGTGAAAGTTTTTTTGGAGATGGTAATTATTCCATCTTCTGTAATGGTTAAGTTATCTCCAGATTGAAACTGGCTAAAATCTTGGTGGAAGATCGTGAAAATCGGAATCGGTTTTGCATACATTTCTCTGGCAACGATCGAAGCCAGGGCGAAAAAGGAATCGACTCCGGTGGTGAGGATAGCTGCCGGAGCGGTGTTTGCCCGAACTGCTTCTAGTAAGACGGCCGTGGTTGTAGAAGACCCGCGCGTGAATGGCACTGCCAGGATACAACCCGCGGCAATCTGACCGGACAAAGGGTGCCGACGGTCGATGATCTCACCGGTATGGTAATCATAACCACCCCAAAAAGAGATCGGCTCACTGCTGAACAGGAGTTTTCCCTGTGCTGCACCGGGGACAACCGGCTTGCCGTGAATTATCCTGCCCATAGCGTTTCATCCCTGACCACCTGTCCTTCGATAGCCAATTCAACACAATCCGCCAGACTCCCATAGGTTACACGGGTGTTCAGCAGGCCGGGAGCATAATAAGCGTATTTACCGGAGTTGGTCATCAGAGTTTTGATCCCGGCGGGCAGCATTGGCGTCGCGAGGATGCAGGTGTCGACAGTGACTCGACCACCAAAGTCGTGAAGGGCTTGCAGGTAACCGGCTCGATTAGCAAAATGGGTCATCGCCCGGCTAGATGTGACGAGGAACTGGACGCCTGAATGGCGGCACTTGCCGGTGATCAATTGGGCCAGCTCTTTAAATTCTGCCAGTGAAAAATGTGGGCTTCCCAGAACGACCATGTCTAATTGATCGCCTTCGGCGGTGGTTAATTCGCGACGCGCAGCTCGCATCATTTCCAGAGTGACTGGCACCACTCTGGATGGCTGGCGTCCCTGGAAGGCGGCTTCCTGGGTAGGGGCTTCTGGGGTTACACCAACCATATGAAATAATGCGACTGTGCCGGAGGAGGCCGCAGCCGCGCCCAATGCCTTGAGCTGGTCCTCGCTGGGCGTCACTCCCAACCCGGTGATTACCGGGATACGATCCTGGGCAATTTTGCCGATCAAATGACCTAAGACAGGGTAGAAAGATTCGTTCGATTGCAGAGAGAGTGGAACATCCTGGATGACCAGTAATAAATCTCCAGCCCGGTTTTCAGTTAAATGCAGGCCTACCGCTGGGACGCGCCCGGTGATTGCGCAGCAAATGTCCAGCAAGTCAGGATAGCGTTCCGTGCGAGCGCCCAAGACTGAGTTAGCAAATATAATCGCATTCGATTCGCCCCATGCGATCTGTTGTCCAAATTTTGGTTTCCAGTCTGTCTGGTAAGGGGCGCAAGTCCAGGTTGGAATGCAGCCCATACTCTGATAGGCCAGCATCTGGCGATGGGCGTTGTGCGCCCACTCTGCTGGTACAACCCACTCCTGCCAGTGATGTTCGTCCAGACCGCTGACGTTCAATGTGGTCGGGACAGCCACGCGGGCACCCAGTCTGGCTAACCGCTCTGCATACTCGAGGCCGGCTTCACCAATATAAATTGTGCTGTCGATGTGGGCCCCAGTGATATCCATCAATTCAGCCGCGTCGAATATTTCAGCCATTTGTACCAGAATCGACATCGCCATCTGGCTGGCAGGACCTTGATCACCGTGTAGCATATTGAGATCGAAATCATTCAGGGAAAGCGTCATGATAAATTGGAGAAATAACCGGAAAAAATTTACCCTATTTTACCTGGTCAAAGTCCTGGTTTATGTCCAGTGGTTCGGTAAGCAGTTGGTTTTGGGCCAGCCACAACTGGCGATAGAGGCCATCCTGCTCAATGAGAGTATTATGTTCACCGTGCTGAGTAATTTGACCATTTTCCAGGACGAGTATCTCATCCATATTTTCCAAACCAACCAGGCGGTGCGTGATCACCAGGATAGATTGGGATTGCACGTCATTCAATATGGAGTGCAGCAGTTGTCGTTCCGTAAGCGAGTCCAGATTTGCGGTTGGTTCGTCCAAGATCAAGATAGGGGCATCCTTAATCAAGGCGCACGCGATAGCCAAACGTTGACGCTGACCTCCGCTCAATAGATAGCCATTCTCACCGATCAGGGTTTCGTAACCCTGTGGTAAAGTAATGATGAAATCGTGGATTTGCGCCGTGCGGCAGGCAGCCTTGATTTGTTCATCACTGGCATCCGGATTGGCTAGCAGCAAATTGTCACGAACAGGAACATTGAATAAATGGGGGTGCTGTGAGACCACACCAAATGCTGCCCTGACCTTATCAGTATCCAAATCGCGCAAGTTCTGACTTCCCAGCTGCAGGTTGCCTTCGGAATAATCCCAAAAACGGAGCAACACATTCACCAGGCTTGATTTACCAGCGCCACTTGGCCCGACAATGGCCAGGCGACTACCAACAGGCAAGTTAAAACTTACCTTCTCCAAAACGAAAGCTTCGTCCGGGGCGTAGCGAAAGCTTAGATTGTGGACAACCAGGTCGAATTCAACAGGTGCAGCGGCAGGGTGAAGCGGTTCATCCACAGCCGGGGCGGTGTCAATCAAATCGAAGAGCCGTCGGGATAATTCGACACTCGCCTGTGTCTGTCCCACTGCATTGGCAAGGGATTGCACAGCTTCAAAACTGGCGATGGAAGCCAGCGGGAGCAGCGCCAGATAAACACCATCAATATCTCCATTCCTAACCAGAGTGATTGCCAGGAGAAATATTAGTATTGCAGCCAGACCGGTAAAAAACGCGGCCATCCCATCCCCAAACCCGCGAATCCAGGCCAGTCGTTCTTGCGCGCGCACCAGATCCTTATTTGTGCGCCTCAACCAGTCTTTTTGTGCGGATTCTTGGTTATATACTACCAGGTCTGCCAGACCTTGAATCTGGTCGACCAACCCAGCATTTAGCGCTGCACGTGCGTGCACCATCTCCTGGGCTGGCAGTTGGCTGAATTTTCCAGAAGCGAGCGGCAGGGCGACACCCGTTAATATCATAAACACAAGCAAGACCAGGCATAACCGCAGATCAAAAATACCCAGGAGGGCGCAGGCTAAACCAGTCACCAATGCCGCAGCCAGGGGGGGTATGACGGCCCGAACATAAAAATTCTCCAAAGTCTCAATATCGGAGACAATGCGCGTCAGCAAATCTCCGCTCCGCATGGTCTGTAACCGAGCCGGAGCTAGTGGCTCGATGGATTGATAAAACCAAACTCGCAAGCGGGTAAGGATGCGAAAGGTGGCCGTATGCGTGGTAACCCGTTCAGCATAGCGAAAAGCTGCCCGAGAAATGGCAAATAAACGGACACCAGTGATGGCCAGGGCTAAATCACCAATTTCTGTAGTGATGGCGGCTTTGGAGATCAAATAGGCAGAGACCGCGATCAACCCAATATTCGAGCCAATCGTAGCGAAACTCAATAGAACACCCCCGATGATCCACCAAAGATATCGGCTGATCAAGCGGAGCAGGCGTGATAAGGGACTCAACCAACCCTTCCTTGTGCAGCGGTCACCATTTTGAAGTACATACCTTTCCGAGCCAACAAAGTCTGGTGATCACCGGATTCCACCACGCTACCACGATCGAGAACCGCGATCTGATCAGCCTGGGAAGACAGGCGGAGGCGATGAGCAATGATTAACACTGTGCGGCCGTGCATCAAACCGAAGAGTGCTTCTTGGATGAGAGCCTCGCTTGTGGAGTCCAGATGGGCGGTCGGCTCGTCCAGAATGAGAAATGGAGCACTCTTGAGATATGCTCGAGCAATCGCGATGCGCTGCGCCTGGCCTCCACTCAGCCGGGCGCCGTGTTCTCCCAGGGGGGTGGCATATCCCTGGGGCAAGGCAGTGATAAAGTCGTGCGCATTGGCATACCTTGCAGAGAGGACAATTTCATCGGGAGTTGCCTGCGGTTTAGCGATGCGGATGTTGTCCTCAACTGTGCCATGAAAAAGGTATGGATGCTGAGGAACCCATGCGACTTGAGATCTCCAGAGGGATGGTTCAAGATCGATTAAATCTATTCCTTCCAGGCGAATACTGCCAGCCTGTGGGTCAATAAACCGTAAGATTAAATGGGACACAGTGGTCTTTCCACCGCCACTTGGCCCAACCAGGGCCGTGGTTTCTCCATAGGGGATATGCAGAGAACAATTTTGCAGGGCAGACCGCTGACCATCTTCATAAGCGAAGCTGACATTTTCCAACTGGATGTCGAACTTGCCCGGGAGGTCAAAAGCTTTCGTTTTAGACTGGGATTCCTTTTGACCGTTTATTAATCCTTTATCCAAGATAGCAAAGATGCGCCCAGCAGCAGCTTTACCCGTTGTGCCAGAATGATAGCGCAATGCCATCTGTCGCAGCGGCATGAAGAACTCTGGTGTGAGGAGCAGCACTGCCAATCCGCGCTCAAGAGAAATGGAGTGATTCATCAGCCGCAGGCTGACCTCGACCGCGACCATGGCGGTGGCTGCGGTGGCTGCCCATTCCATCACCAGGGAGGTCTGAAAGGCCGTGCGCAGCACCTCCATTGTTGTCGCGCCGAATTTCTTGCTAATATCTTCGATATTAGCAGCCTGTTCCTGACTGCGCCCGAACATCTTTAGGGTATCGAGCCCCTGCAAGATATCCAGGAAAAAAGCGCTCATCCAGCTCAATTCCAGGAAGCGTCGTTCGGTAATTGCTTTTGCTCGCCCGCCGATTAAAGCCAGTAATAAGATCAGGAATGGCCCGGTTACTAGCAAAATTAACGTCGTCCAGGGGTCCAGAAGCAAAACTAAGACAAAAATGAAAGCGGTTACGGTAAATGCCAGGTAGCGTGCGGGTAAGAATTAAGTCAGGTATGCATCGAGGGTCTCAATCCCTTCGACCAGGACATTAGTCAATTCTCCACTACGTTCTCGCTGTGCTTGAGCTGGGCCGGCTGAAAAAAGCTGGGCAGAGATTCTTTGGCGCAAGCTGCTTTTGATCCGACTGGACGATTTCTGGGCAAGGACTGTTTCTCCCCATAAGCTGGCGGAGCGGATAGTAATGAGAGCCAGCATGACCGCTAGCCAGGGAATTACTTCAACTAAGGTTTGATTTTGGATAAAAACGCGCTCAACCACACTGCTCAGTAACCAGGCTTGGATCGCCAGCATGGCGGCAGCGAGAAAGCCGGCGCCTATAGCTAAAGACAGCAAGGCGCCGGCTTTCGAATCGTTTTGAAGTAGTCGTTTCTCGAGGCTCACACTATCCCGAGGGTTCTTGGTCGCCTAAAAACTCAATAGCTGCTAGGCCCGAGTCTTACTTTGCCCCTGAAGATATAGTAGACCCCGGCCGTATATAGGATTACAAAAGGCATCCCAACTGCAGCGATAACCAGCATCACCACCAAGGTATTGGCTTCTGAAGCAGCGTTAAAAATAGTTTGATTGAAATCAGGGTTGATCGTCGAGATAAGTAAATTCGGGTATAGTCCTGCTGCTGAGGACAGGATCAACAAGATAATCATCAAGGCTGAAGCAACAAAAGCGATGAAATATCGCTCCCGGCGCACCATCCACCAGGCGAAGATAACCGCTGCTAAGGCAGACGCGGGCAGGATTGCCAACCAGGGTTGAGTCAGGTATCGATCACTGATCCCTTGATGCAGTAGAAGGATTACACCTATAACGATTGTGTTGAGAATGAAAAAGGTGACCATGAGTGGTGTGATAGAGCGTTTCACCCTTGCCAGAAGTTCCCCATCCGTCTTCATTGCCAGGAAGATAGCCCCGTGATATGCCAGCATGGAGATTGTGGTCAGGCCTATCAGCAGGGCAAATGGGGTTAACAAGGAGGGAATAAAGGCTTGGATGTTTCCCTGAGCGTCAATCGGCACTCCCATCAGCACATTGCCAAAAGCAACTCCCAGCAGTAAGGCGATACACAGCGAGGCTAGAAAGAAAATAAAATCCCACATCTTGCGCCAGCCAGGCCCCGGGCGCTTGCTACGGAATTCAATGGCCACTGCGCGCAAAATCAAAAACAGCAATACAAGCATCATCGCCCCATAAAATCCTGAGAACAAACTGGCGTAAACCAGGGGAAAAGCAGCAAAAAGGACACCGCCTCCCAGGATGAGCCAGACTTCATTTCCGTCCCAAATCGGGCCGATACTATTGAGCATGACGCGCCGCTCCTCATCGTTTTTTGCAATGAACAGGTGCAAGATACCAACCCCAAGGTCGAATCCATCCAGGACTATATAACCCGCGATGATGACGACAAACAGGATGTACCAGACAATGTTAAGCCACATAGTTCACCTCAAGAAGCGCGCGGTCGACGCTGGAAGATGTCTTTGAATGTATCGGGCAACGAAGTAACAGGAACCTCCTCATCCTTGTCTAATGGGTCAGGTCCATGTTGGATTTTTCCGTTGAGCAGGTAGATGAATAGGATGAAGAGGATGATGTAGAGCACAACGAACATCAAGTTAGATGCCAGTACTTGCCAACCCAATAGTACTGGAGAAACTGCATCTACTGTGCGGAGCAAGTTCCAGACAATCCAGGGTTGCCGGCCAAATTCGGCCACCCACCAGCCAGTCATTGTGGAGAATTCAGCCACAAAGACGGTCAGAACAAAAAGCCAGAGCAGCCAGCGAGTGTGCCATATACGCTGTCTCCATAAGGCAAACAAGGCTCCCAGCAAGCCGATCAGCAAGAACAATACACCCAGGTTGATCATCAAGTGGTACGATTGAAAAGTCAGGTTGATGGGCGGCCAGACATCGCTCGGGAATTCGTTCAAGCCCGTGACTACGGCATTGAAATCTTGATATGCCAGGAAGCTCAGCATGCAGGGGATCTTGATGCCATAGGTTTTCTGGTTAGCTTCATCTACCCAGCCGATGATATACATCGGCGCACAGGATTGGCTCTCCCACACGCCTTCCATGGCTGCCAGTTTAATGGGCTGGTTCTCAGTAACTGTAATTGCAGATTGTGAACCAAATAAGATTACCTGGAAAATACTAAAGATTACGAAGAATGGCAGGGCAGCCTTGAAGGCTCCTTTTGCAAAGTCTTGATATTTATTTTTCAGCAGGTACCAGGAACTGACGCTCAAGATCAGGGCGGACCCCACCATCCAGGAAGCCACCCACACATGCAGCAGTCGGGAAATAAAGGAGGGTGTAAAGACGACTTCTGAGAAGCTGGTCATCACGGCGCGTGGAGGAAAAGGGATTGCTTGGAGCGTGTATCCTGCCGGGGTCTGCATCCAAGAGTTTGCCATGAGAATCCACAAGGCGCTAAAGTGAGCTCCAAATGCTACCAGGAAAGTTGCCAGCAGCCACATGCGCGGTCCCAGGCGGTTCCCGCCGAAGAGCATCAATCCTAAAAAGCCGCCTTCCAGGAAGAAGGCGAAAACGCCCTCCGCAGCCAACAGGCTGCCAAAAATATTGCCAACGAAACGTGAATAATTTGCCCAATTGGTGCCAAATTCAAATTCTAGTACTACACCGGTGGCGATTCCCACTGCAAACACCAGGCCGTAAACTTTTACCCAGAAGAAGGAGAGCTGGCGCCACTTTGGGTCTCGCGTGCGCACGTAGACCAGTCCAATTACCACCAATAACAATCCCAATCCCATTGAAATAGGGGGGTAAAGGAAGTGGAAACTGGCTGTCAGTGCAAATTGTAGGCGGGAAAGAATTTCAGGATCCATTTGCACTTTTCCTTTTATTAATCGATTTAAAAGACTGGACTGTCCCAGGAAATGAGACAATATACTGTACAACACATATTATATTGGATATTTACTCTTTGGGGAAGTTCACCTCCTAAGCGGGTGTATGTCAATTTGGGGGCGAGTTATAGGCAGCTGTCCAGCGCTCATCAAATCTCTTGCACATAACAGCACCCCGAAAAGGCAAGAGGCGTTCAGCGCCCGTTCTGCTCCAACGCATACCCGCTTTGGTAAAGCGGTCTTTGAAACGCTTGCCACCGCTCTCGACCATACCACTGCCAATCACCCAACCATCCGTTCTCATCTCCAAATAATCCATCCGGTGCTTATGATGGTCAAAGTAACCAGCCTGCTGCAGCAAATTTTCTCGTTCAGCAGGCTTTTCTTCCGCCAGTTGGGTGATGGTAAGTGCAATTTCACCGGCATGGCCTTGAAAAAGCGGTGTTTCCTGTTGTTTGAACCAACCCGCAGCTTGCGGCGTACCTTCTCCAAAGGCTAGCTTAGCTGCCAGGCCTAAGTGTTCGGTGGCATGATACCAGTCAACCACTTGGCGAGCATCATAGAGATAATCGGCCACTAAATTCCAAATCCAGGCCGCTCCGTCTGCCACAACCTGAGTATCTGCCGCTGCATGCCAGTGCCGCCGTTTGGCCTCGGCCCACAGTTTACGCCCAAAAGGCTCGGGGCCTCCCAGGTGACTGACATAGCTGGTATCGCTCGCATGCCCAATTTCGATGGTTTCTTTGGTTTCTGGGTCAAGAGCGTAAGTCCACTCAACCTCGAAGAAACAGCCACACTTCAATTCTTTCCACTCTTCGCCGCGAATGTAGATCATGCTCCCGTCCATTGAAGCTCCCAGACGTTGGTCCGACTTTCCCCTGACCTGCCCGGGTACCAGTTGCTCGATCGTTGCATTGGCTTGCTCGGCTTCCTTTTCTTCCACCTTCTTCAGTGCTTCTCCCCACTCCTGTGTCAGTCGCCATACACTGTTTTCCGATATTTCGATCTGGGCTAGCTCTTGAAGAGCTTCGGTCGCTTCGGCATAACTCAATTTCGCACTGTACTTGATCGCTTTTTGTGCCACCCCTTCGCTCCAGTGCTTGTCGTGCAAGCGCAGTTGCCTATCCAGGGGGAAAAATACTCTCCTGACACTCCGGACAGTAGTAATAGCCTCGCTCTACCTGCAATGCGCCTGCCCGGCTCTCCACTTGTGTGCTTTTCTCACCTTTATAGCGCATCTCCTTCCCACACTGGGTACATTTAGGCCCTGGTGCGGGCGTTCGTTCACTCTGCTCTTCCACTGCAATTTGGGCCAGTTCTTGCCCCAATTCCTTGCGTAGTTTCAAGGCGATTTCTTCGATTTGCTTCAAGTCCGGCTGGGGATGATTTGCCTCCCAGGCTAAATATTCATCAATGATCTGATCCGCTTTCGCTCGCAATCGAGCGCGTTTCTCTTCGTTGCTCTTTTCCATGGCTACCTCCGCTGGGCGATAGCCTGATTTTACTTCCCCTTGCCCCAGAACTGACATGCACCCTCCTAAGCTCGCCAGAAGCCGTGTCGAACTGGGCGGATGTCCTCAGCAGTAATGAAAGCTTCCGCATCGACATCATTGACCATGGTGCGTACCCGATCTATGCTCTTGCGTTTGACGCTGACCGCCAACATCGTCACCATCCCATCCTTCCCACGCGCCGGGATCTCGGTAACGGCATAACCCTCTGCGCGCAGGCGTTCAGCAATTGCAGCTCCGCGACGCGAACTGATGATGCGAATATCAGTATGGCCAACCGCCAGGCGTTCCTCGATAATCATACCTACCACGTTTCCTGTTGCAAAGCCAGCCGCATAGCCGATCACGTTGAGGGGATTATCCAGGTTGCTCAAGACTGAGGTGATGGCGACGACAAATATCGCCGATTGGAAGAAGCCTAATACCCAGGCGATGCCTTTGCGCCCGCGCATAACGAACAAGACTCTGAGCGTATCCAGGCTCATATCAGTGACGCGCAGGGCAAAAATCAAAGCGGCGCTTGAGAGCGCCTGAACAGTGAAATACGATTCCATATGAATGATCTTATTTATTTACAGGAACTAGCTTCGATGTCAAGGCGGGTAGGTAGAGCTGATCAACATATTCCTTTAACATCCGCTGGACGCTGAATTGGGGAGAGATCGTCCGCATCGATTCTTTCATCTGACCGATCCAGTCCCCAGGCAATCCATCTGATGAGCGTTCCTGGTAATACAACGGAATAATCTGGTTTTCCAGGATATCATAAAGGCTTTTGGCGTCAGCCTGATCTTGTTGGTCAGGGTTCTCAAACTCACGCTCATCCCCAATCGCCCAACCATTCCTTCCGTTATAACCTTCGCGCCACCAACCATCCAATACTGAGAAATTGAGCACACCGTTCATCGCAGCTTTCATTCCTGAAGTACCCGAGGCTTCGTGTGGACGGCGCGGGGTATTTAACCATACATCGACACCCTGAATAAGATAATGTGCCAGGTTCATATCGTAATCATCAAGGAAAACCAGGCGGCCACCATTATCGGCTTTCTTAACCACCCGGTAGACTTCCTGAATGAGTAATTTACCGGGTTCATCAGCAGGATGGGCCTTACCCGCAAAGATGATTTGAACCGGCATATTGGGGCGATCGATGATATCCAACAGGCGGTCGATATCACGTAAGATCAGGTTAGCTCGTTTGTAAGTTGCAAAACGTCGGGCAAAGCCGATAGTTAAGGCGTATGGATCAAGCAACACACCAGACGCGATTACCTGAACCGGATGAACGCCGTCCTTTGCCCACTGATTACGGGCACGTTCACGCATGTAGGCAACCAATTTGCGTTTCAAATGACGTCGAATCGTCCACAACTCGGCGTCGGGGATTTTCTCGATATCTTCCCAGACTCGGGGATCATCTAGATTCTCAATCCAGTTCGGAGTCATGTATCGGTCAAGCAGATGGCGGAGGCGACGAGCGAGCCAGGTCCCGGTGTGCACCCCGTTTGTTACATAGCCAATGGGAATATCATCAATTTCCTTTTCTGGCCAGATATGCCGCCACATTTTCTGCGCCACCTCGCCGTGTAATTCTGAAACTCCATTGCGGTGGTCAGAAAGCTTGAGGGCCAGGACTGGCATACTGAAAGTTTCGCCCCACGGATTCTGGTGGCGAGCTAGGTTGATGAACCCTTCCCGGTCCAAGCCCAATTCAGGCCAGAGGTTGGAGAAGTATTTATCCATCAGCCACAGGGGAAATTCGTCATTACCAGCCGGAACTGGTGTGTGGGTTGTGAAGATATTCGATGCGCGAATAGAAGCTATGGCTTCATCAAGAGTGTGTCCCGAGGCGACCTTTTCACGAGCGTGTTCGAGAGTCAGGAAACCAGAATGACCTTCGTTCATATGCCACACACTCGGGTTGTAACCCAGCATGCGCAAGGCGCGTACGCCCCCGACTCCAAGGATGATCTCCTGAGAGATACGCAAGTCCAAATCGCTGTTATACAGGCGGGCAGACAAATCCCGATCATTGGATGAGTTGCCTTCCACGTCTGTATCGAGCAAGTAGAGGTTGACACGCCCAACCATGATCATCCACAAGCGAGATTTGACCTCTCTTCCAGGTAGCTCAACTGAAACACTGACCGGCTCGCCTTCCGATGTCAGGATAGGAACGATCGGCAAATCATCGAATTTCAACCTAAGAGGCCGAGATTCCTGCCATCCATCTTCTGAGATATGCTGGGAGAAATAACCTTTTGTGTAATAGAAACCCACAGCGACCAGTGGAAGGCCGAGATCACTGGCGCCTTTCAGGTGATCGCCAGAGAGCACTCCCAGGCCGCCGGCATATATTGGCAGGGTCTCGTGCAGACCAAATTCGGTGGAGAAGTAAGCGATCGGCCAATTCGTGAATTCCGGATGATTCCGCGAACACCAGGTCTCCGTCCGGTTCATATACTGGTCGAAGTTGCGAAAAATACGGTCGTAGAATTCTAGATAGTACCGATCTTGGATGATGGCATTGAGCTTCGATCGATCAACCAATCTGAGAAAACGGACTGGATTGTGAGAACTCTCCTCCCACAATACCCGATCGATGCGTAAGTATAGGCGTTGTGCATCCGGGTTCCAGGTCCACCATAAGTTGTAGGCCAGTTCACCCAGCCGTCTAATCCGTCTGGGCAAGCTGAAATGGTTAGGGATCTCAGTAAGATAAGGTTCCATAGATAATCCGTGGGTAAAAAGTTCTTTAAGAATTCGCGCCAGCCCGCGGCTGGCGAGGTTGTCGTATAGATCGCTTGATAATAATCCGAAGCACAGATAATCGCGGTACAAAACGGGATTAATCTTACCACTGATTCTGAGTTGAAATCCCAATGAAATCAGAATAGATTCCTGAGGTTTTTAGGTATCTTATCGAAACTTGCACGAACATCTTGCGCAGATTACAATTGTTAAAATATCCAGGGTGAGGTGCGTGAAGATCCTGCAATAGTGTAGGTGTGCAATTTTATGCCAGAAACTGTCCAACTTTTCATCACATGTATTGTGGATACCCTCTATCCGGAAACTGGCGAAGCAGTAGTGCGCGTGTTGAACCGCGGCGGTGTGCGAGTGGAATTCCCTGCTGAACAAACCTGTTGTGGACAACCAGCCTTCAATGCCGGGATGCGGCAGCAGGCGCGTCAGATGGCACAATTTACAATGCAAATTTTTGGAAAAACATCCGGATGGATAGTCATCCCTTCTGGTTCCTGCGCAGCGATGATCCGGCATGGCTACCTTGAGCTTTTTCGAGACGACCCGGTCTGGTACCAGAGAGCAAAAATGCTTGCGGAGCGCACCGTTGAATTGACTGAATTCCTGGTGGACAAATTGGGGGTGGTAGATCTGGGCGCAAGCTGTCAAGCGAAGATAGCTTATCATCCATCCTGCCATTTATCCCGAGATTTGGGAGTCACAAAGCCACCCCGGCAGTTACTCGATGCTGTCAAGGGGGCAAGACTGATCGAACTTCCTGAATGTCAAGATTGTTGCGGATTTGGTGGTCTCTTCTCAATCGAGCACCCTTCCGTTTCCAAAGCCATGTTAGACCGGAAAATCCAAAATTTTGAAACGAGCGGGGCTGAGCTCCTGGTGGCTTGCGACTCTGGGTGTCTGACTCATATCAATGGCGGTCTCCACCGCCGTGGTTTGCAGCCGTGCGGTTTGCATATTGCGGATATCCTGAATAGAAACAGCTGATGATTATTTTAGGGGTTCTGAGAACAAAACAAGCTGGTACAGTCTTATGATGTTGCCAAAACCTTTTCAATCACGCATTAACTCTGCCCTGGATAATCCGAATTTACAGGCTGCGTTGGATGCTAATGCAGCCAAACGTGCTGCAGGTCGTCAAGCTGCCATAAAAACTTTAGACCAGGATTGGGAGAACTTGCGTCAGCGGGCGCATGCCAGTCGCGCGGCCACTATCGCCAATCTTGATGTTCTCTTGGAGCAATTTAGCGCCAAAGCGCAGGAGAACGGTTGGTCGATCCACCGGGCAGGAGACGCTTCACAGGCGGTGGATCTTGTTTTAGAGATAGCAAGGCTTAACCAGGCAAAATTGGTTGCTAAATCCAAAACCATGGTGAGCGAAGAGATTAACTTGAACGATGCCCTGGAGCAGGCTGGCATCAACATTGTAGAGACTGATTTTGGTGAGTATATCGTGCAATTGCGCCAGGAACACCCATCTCACATTACCACACCGGCGGTGCACCTCAGGCGTGCCGATGTAGCACAAACCTTTTTTGAAAAATTAGGGCTCCCGCTTACTGATGATGTAAGGGTTTTAACGAACGCAGCTCGCCAGGTATTACGCCGAGTTTTCCTTGAGGCTGATATTGGCATTTCAGGAGTCAATTTTGGGATTGCTGAAACCGGGGGAGTTTGCCTGGTTACTAATGAGGGCAATGGTCGAATGGTAACGACTATCCCGCGCATCCATATCGCTTTGATGGGTATCGAGCGGATGGTCCCCACGATTGAAGATCTTGGATTAATGCTGACTTTACTGCCGCGTGCATCCACAGGACAAAAAATAACAGTATATACCACCTTGATCAATCACCCACGCAGAGCAGGCGAAGTGGATGGGCCAGTGGAACGCCACTTGATATTGATCGATAATGGAAGAATGTCTTTAATGGACTCGCCCCTGGCGGAATCGTTGTATTGCATTCGCTGTGGAGCCTGCCTGAATGCTTGTCCGGTATTTCGTGAAATTGGCGGGCATGCGTATGTTGGCGATCACGGGCAAAAGGCTACTTACCCAGGCCCGATCGGTTCGGTAGTATCGCCAGGTTTGTTTGGTCAAAGCGATTTTGGTCACCTGGCGCGGGCTTCCAGTCTATGCGGGGCTTGCAAAGATGCCTGCCCGGTGGATATCGACCTACCTAAATTGTTGTTAAGGGTGCGAGCCGGGGAGATACAAAAGGATGCCTCCCGTCCTAAACCAAATACCCCTGCTATTAGTTGTTTGGGGACTCGCCAGCTACACCTGGTTCGTTAAATCACCTTCCTGGTTTCGTTTCGCTCAACGATCAGCCGGATGGCTGGGCAGGCTAATCGCGCCGCGCTCTGATTGGTTGCGTTTGCCTGGATTTACAGGCTGGGGATATAGCAAGGATATGCCAAGACCAGCGGTAGAAACGTTTCATCAGCGATGGAAAAAACTGGAACAGACCTCTATTCCCGGCATTCCTCATACTGGTTCCATCAGGGCTGTGAACGAATCGCTTGAGCCATCGACGAATAAATCCATGCTGGTACCCAACCTGGTCAACCTATTTGCTGAGGAATTAACTGCCATTGGAGGAAGCTTCTTACTCTGTGAGTCACAAGACCTAGGTCCTCGAATATTGGCTTTAATCCGAGAAAACCAAGTTTCTGAAATTCTGGCCTGGGAGGATCGTCATTTTCCTCCTGGCTTATTGGAGTATTTTCGCCAGGCAGGCGTTAAGGTAAAGCATGATCTGGATGCCACGGTTCAGATCGGTTTAACAGGAGCAATCGCAGCAGTTGCGGAAATCAGGAACGCTGATTGTACCGGGAGGTCCTGGGAAAACCCAACTACCCTTCCTTAACAACTGAAGTACATCTTGCAGTTCTCAGAAAAGAGGATATTCACCACAGGTTGGCGGACGTACTGGATTTGACCGAGTTACGCACTGCTCCAACTGTGGCGATGATTAGTGGACCATCGCGCACCGCGGATATTGAACTAACTTTAACGATCGGCGTTCATGGCCCACGAGAAGTACACGTTTTTTGCTATGAAGGCTGACCAAAGGAGATACGCCTTCACAATTTCGGGTTGAAGATTATTCGGTTTTTCTCCTCGTCCGTCGGGCAAAGAAGAAGGTGAACAGGAGAATGCCAGCTAGCAAAATGATCAGGCCAATTGGAAGGCAGCTGCCCAGGGAAAAACCATCATCCGTTGGCGGTGCAGTTGGTGGGGATGTAGGAGAAATAGCGACTTGTTGCTGCTGAGGTTGCTCTCCTCCCGATGATTCAATTGAAGATTCGACCGGGTATGGGGGTAGGCTGGTAAAAGTGGCAGTGGGTGCGAGAGTTGGTGTTAAAGTTGGTTCCGGTGTGCGAGTTATGGTTGGTGTGAAGGTCGGGAAGCCTCCCCCATCAGCTCTGGCTGATGGCGGTGCCATGATTACGATCGCCAATACCAATGCCAGGCCGATCAGAATGAAGGCCCAGGTCTTATTATCTAATTTTCTGTGATTTGTTTGCATATCCGTTCCATTCCTATCCAAGGATTCCAATAATTCGTTCTAAGACAGCTTCGGAAACCTCTGATTTGCTCAACAACGGTAGAGTCGCTTCTCCACCTCCGATGTCCAGGATTGTTACCCGGTTGGTGTCTACTGCAAAGCCTGCGTCAGTGACGGTAATATCATTGGCGATGATCAGGTCCAATCCTTTGGCGTGCAGCTTGCGGCAGGCATTTGAAAGTAAATCCTGACTTTCTGCGGCGAATCCTATCATCACGCGGGGGAAACCGTTTATCGATTTGAATTGGGAGACGCTGGCTAAGATATCAGGTGTTGGTTCCAGGTAGATTTGTGGAACCCCCTTCTCCCGTTTGAGTTTATGAGCAGCCGGGGATGCTGGTCGAAAGTCTGCTACTGCAGCAGCCATAATCAGGACATCCGTTCCCGGAATAGCATCCAGAACTGCTGAGTGCATCTGTTCAGCGGTTTGCACATCGATCCGGTCTACCCCGATTGGTGCAGATAATTGGGTCGGACCAGTGATTAGAATTACCTTCGCACCGCGATCCAGGGCAGCCTGCGCCAGCGCAAATCCCTGCTTTCCAGAGGACCGGTTGGTGATGGAACGGACCGGATCGATTGGTTCCTGCGTTCCTCCAGCCGTCACGACGACTTTCCTCCCCCGCATGATACCATCCCTGGCTAGCTCTAGGCGAATGTGCCCCAATAGTTCTAATGGCTCAACCATACGACCAATTCCGGTTAAACCAGAAGCCAAGTGACCTTCTGCCGGGCCAACCATAATTGCCCCTCTCTGGCGCAGGATCTCAAGATTATTCTGTGTGGCAGGGTTGATATACATTCCTCCATCCATCGCCGGAGCCAGCAGCATAGGGCAACGCGCAGCCAGAGCGGTGACTGTGAGTAAATTATCAGCGATACCATGGGCGAGTTTTGCCAGGGTGTTCGCTGAAGCTGGGGCAATCACCAATAAACTGGCATTCTTCGCCAGCCCAATATGAAGGACATGTCCTTCGCGTTCCCAGAGATCCTTGTCGATGAATGCTGGTCGGCCAGTGACAGATTGAAAGGAAAGTGGGGTAATGAATTCTAAGGCAGCCTGGGTGAGGATCACATCCACAAGGGTACCAGACTGAGCTAGCTTGGAAGCCAGGTCAGTTGCTTTGTAGGCAGCGATAGAGCCGGTTACCCCCAGGATGACTCGCCGGTTTTCGAATGGAGTTGTCATTATTCACGCTAAACTAACCAAAGAGAACTATTTGCTTGTTTAATATTCTATCATTATCCTTCTCAAGGTGAGCAGATCGCTTCTTGGAAAATATCCAATAATTTTGATTGACAGACACTCCTTTGATTGCTATTCTGCGATTTGGATGCGCAATAAACGATCCAAACCAGCCAGGTCGGGCAGGATTTGAATGTGGGCTTTGGGGAAGACAGTTTTTGCCAGACTGGATCCAGCACCACCTTGGGAAGATTCAATTTCTAAAAGAATCAAGCCTCCAGGAGAAACTGAATAAGCTGCCAAATAAATTAAATTGCGGATCAAATCTAATCCGTCCTCACCCCCATCCAGGGCGAGTTCAGGTTCCTTCCGATACACCTTCAGCTTGTGCAGAGTTGAAGTTGGGATGTAGGGCAGGTTCGCGCAAATTAAGTTGAATTTTGAATGAACGGGAGGTATCAGATTAGCTTGGAGGAATTCGACTTGTTGCAGGGTGCCAAGCTGTAACGCGTTCCTGCGGGCTACATACAAGGCGGATAAAGATATATCAGAAGCGATGATCTGCAAATCAGGAATCATGGACGCCAACGCGATGGCGATACAACCAGAGCCTGTGCCTACATCGAGGGCGAGCCGGCATTTGGGGTGTTGATCTAGCCAGATCAGGGCGTTTTCAACCAGAAGCTCGGTCTCCGGGCGTGGAATTAAAGTTGCAGGAGTGATACAAAATTTCAGCCCAAAGAACTCCCACTGACCCAGAACAAACGGCAGCGGCGTACCCGTTTCAAGCCGGGTCGCCGCGGCCTCTAATGCTAAAATTTCCTCATTCGTGAGTGAGTTTTCAGGATGAGCCAGGATCCAGGCGCGGGATTTATCAAGTACATGGGCGAGGAGAACCTGGCTGTCGAGATCAGCAGACTGACTGACCTGTGCCAGACGTCGGCGCAGGTCATCCAGGGTTTCCGATATCAAAGTCAATGATCAATCCCGGCGGCTGCCAGACGTTCAGATTCGTCGCGTGTTGCCAACTCGTCGATGAATAGATCAATATCGCCATCCAGGACTACTGGCAAGTTATACGAAGAAATATTTATGCGATGATCGGTGACACGCGACTGAGGATAATTGTAGGTGCGAATTTTTTCGGATCGCTCGCCTGACCCCACTTGGGATCGTCGTGTGCTATCGATTTCTAACCGGCGTTTTTCTTCTTCGATTTCATAAAGGCGAGCGCGCAGGATGCTCATTGCCCGTAAGCGGTTTTGTAATTGGGAGCGCTCATCCTGGCATTGGACAACGATGCCAGTCGGCAGGTGGGTGATCCGCACCGCGGTGGCGTTCTTTTGGACATTTTGCCCGCCTGCCCCAGCAGATTTGTAGACATCCATGCGAATGTCACTATCTGGGACGCCAATTTCGACTTCATCGACTTCAGCCAGTACCGCTACAGTTGCAGTTGAGGTGTGGATGCGGCCTTGAGATTCAGTAACCGGGACTCGTTGCACACGGTGCACACCCGATTCGTACTTCAGCCGAGAATAAGCCCCGCGTCCCTTGACCAGGAAAATGACCTCTTTGTATCCCCCGATTCCGATATCGTTGGTGGAGAGAAGCTCAACTGACCATCTCTGGCGCTCTGCATAGCGGTTGTACATCCGGAACAGATCAGCTGCAAATAATGCTGCCTCATCTCCGCCAGTGCCTGCCCGGATCTCAACGATTACATTTCGTCGGTCGCGGGGATCTTGGGGAAGCAGCATCGATTTGATTTCTTGCTCCATCCGGTCGATCTGGGGTGCTAAATCTGCGATCTCAGCCTCAGCCAGCGGGTGCATCTCATCATCCTCGCCCTCTAACAGAGCACGGGCTTCATCGAGCTGGTCCAATGCATGGCGATACTGGCGGGTTTTCAAAATGAGTGGTTCCAATTCGGCCCGCTCGATGCCCAATTCTGCAGCGCGCTGGTAATCGTCGCCAACTTCCATCAGCATCTGGTTTAATTCATCGTAACGATCTTCGATTCCTGAGATTTTATCCAGCATCATCATTCAAACTACATTCTAAAGAAAAAATTTCAGCGCCTCGGCGATGATCGTCGATGATTATACCATCGGAACTTTTTAACTTGCCTGGGCGTCCTGCGAACGGGGAGATCGCTTAAATCCGGCGATTGTAAGGGGGTTGAAGCTTCTTACTAGACAAATAACTTTCTACTTTCTGCAACAAAGTGCAAGAGCCGTTATTGCCAATCTTTAGCCAGACACCGAAAAAGTCGAACCTTACGATATATTTCCTGATCCTTCACCAGAGCTATTTGCGGGATCACACAGCGGGATTGTCAGTCGGAAACGCCAGGGAGGAAATTCTGATGTAACGCCATCAGGAAAACTGGTATTTGGTTAGAAAGCAATAGAAAAAGCATCCCGCCAGGGAGCCCTGGCGGGAGCTATCTCGGCTGAAACTAAGGACAGACACAACTTCTGATCCCGAGATCATGCATGCAGCAAAAGCAGCATTTTTATCGGTATTATCTTGTTATGGCTAGATCTCGCACGGATCTTGCATCTGCATTTATCAGCATTGAACGATTCTGTCGACATGCCTTTGATTGATATTCAAGAGCCAGCCACCATAGAACCTGATGCTACACAACGTGTTTGGGGAGCCTTTTTGCCTAGTTCAGATATAGCCCTCTGGTTCACGACTACCTTGCTGGGATGGATTATTACCTGTAATCCTTCTCCTGTTTATCCCGATCACGGTACAGCGGGAACGCTCACCAAGCGGAACTTATTTGTATCGCCACATTTCGCCGGAAGGAGCGTCTGGAATATGAACCTTCTCTAAGCCCGGCTCGCCCGAATTTGGTGCATCGTTACCACATGTACACTTGGTGAATGTCAGGCGCAACTGAGTCAAAATATCAACCGTTCCACTATCCACCTTATCGCATGACCAGGTGGTGCGCGCATAAACATGCCGCTCAACTGTAAACAGCTTGGTTGAATTCGGTGGGACAGTCAGGTAATAAAAGAGCGCCGGTTTACCCAACACGTCATAGGTCAAGGAAATGGAGACAGGCTGGCTGGTTTTGTTAATGATCTCCAATCGGGCGAGATCACATTTCGCCAGAGCGATGGAAGAGATAATTAACAAGGATCCAACAAGCACGAAAACAAGCGCGAAGAGTAGTTTCTTGTTCATTGTCGTGATTCTCCTTACTCAAGGAACACTAGGAAGGACAGGGTTTGAGACAGTATTGAGCCGCGTATCGACTACATATCGTCAATAGATCACCTCCCATATTGATGTGCGCTTAATTTTCAAAAAGGGCGGGATGATCGGTTCAACGCGCCACTAGTTCCGCCCCAAACTCTACAAACAAAATTATAGCTGAACAAAACATTAATGTCAAATTAAAATTACAATCTTGCGCAAACCAATCTTAGGAGTCAATAAATTGTGGATCAGACATCCATCAATCAAGATAATATTTGTTCCTTTCAAATATGATTAAAATCCTTGCAACCTTCCCAGGAGCATGCTATAATGCCTCTGTTATTTTCCCCAGATGTGCGAGTAAGCATTCGAAAAAGCTTCATTTTTACTCTCTATCCCCCACCGCGCTTATTGATTGTTATTAAGAATTGCTGATCTGAATGCATGAGACTCTACGGTAGCCTCGCTTGCCACTGTTAAGATGACCGGTGGTGGTCATAGGTCATCTATCAAAAAATCTATGAAAATTCTAAAAGAAAAAGAGTTAATAATGTATGAGAGTACTTGAGCTAGAAAACACCCCCTTGGATGGTCTTCGCCAGTTAGCCAGAGACCTAAATGTCCAGAACGCCAATCGCTTGAAGAAAGAGGATTTGATCCTTAAAATTCAACAAGCTGAAGCAGAGCGCGATGGGTTGGAATTGCGGGGAGGGATTCTGGAAATTATGAGCGAGGGAATAGGATTTTTGCGTTCAGGACATTACCAGCCTGGTCCATATGATGTTTATGTTTCCCAATCTCAAATCCGGCGTTATGGTCTCCGAAATGGAGACTTGGTGATTGGACATGTGCGCCCTCCGAGGGAATCGGAACGGCATTATGGACTGCTTAAAAGTAGAGACGGTGAATGGTATTGATCCTGAAGAAGCCCGGCATCGCCCCGTATTTGAAGCCCTGACCCCAATTTTCCCCGATGTCCGTTTTGATCTGGAAACAGATCGGTTAACCCTGGCGACCCGGGTGATCAACCTGATTACACCGGTTGGGAAAGGACAACGTGGACTGATTGTCTCACCTCCGAAAGCCGGAAAAACTACTATTCTTAAGCAAATGGCCAATGCGATCTCAACCAAGCATCCCGATGTCCATTTAATGGTTGCATTGATCGGCGAGCGCCCTGAAGAAGTTACCGATATGGACCGCTCCGTTGACGCCGAAGTAGTTTCTTCGACTTTCGACGAACCCGTAACTTCCCATGTCCGGGTCGCGGAGATGGTCCTGGAGCGTGCCAAACGCCTGGTCGAGATTGGACGGCATGTAGTGATCTTGATGGATTCAATCACTCGTCTTGCTCGGGCGTATAACCTGGTCGTAACTCCTTCCGGACGGACTCTTTCAGGTGGGATTGATCCGTCGGCTTTATATCCACCTAAACGATTCTTTGGAGCCGCGCGTAATATTGAAGAAGGGGGCTCCTTGACAATTCTGGCAACCTGTTTGATCGATACCGGTTCGCGTATGGACGATGTTGTTTATGAAGAGTTCAAGGGTACTGGAAATATGGAGCTGCACCTGTCTCGTAAATTGCAGGAAAGACGAGTTTTCCCTGCCATCGACATTGAGCGGTCTTCAACCCGGCGCGAAGAATTGTTACTTGGACCTGATATTACCCCTCGGGTTTGGTTGATGCGACGTATGTTCGATCAGATGATCACTGCTCCCCCTCATGGTGCGGGGTTAGATTCGGCGACAGCTACTGAGGCGATATTACAGCGGTTGGGAAAAACCGCGGACAACCAGGAATTCCTGGAAACCTTGCACGAGGCAAATTTGTGAGCGATTTTAACTCAAAACCGCCGACAAAATTTGAGCGCTTCTTATTTTGGGGGACCTGGGTATTTGCAATAGCTGCGGTAGCTGTTGCTGTTTATCTGGGTTGGCGGGTGAGCTCGGCTCGAGCTGAACCTGTTCAAAATGCATTTGAACCAGCGCCAGTCGAGGAAGCAGCCAGCGATATTAAACTTCCTCCCTTGGAGGACGAGCAGGTTTCTACTGCAATTGGGCGGCATCCAAATCTGTATACCGTTATCCCCAACCGTCCGCGCCAGGATGTTCAGGATTACACAGTGACGACTGGTGATTTAGTTTTTGCTATCGCTCTATCATTTGGGATCGATCCCGAGACCATTCTTTGGGCAAATTATGATACTTTGAATGACAATCCTGATCAGCTTTCACCTGGCATGGAATTGAAAATTCCACCAACAAATGGAGTTTTATATGCCTGGCAGGAGGGCGATACACTCAAAGGGGTGGCTGAACGCTTTGAAGCCAAGGTTGAGGATATTCTTACCTGGTCGGGGAACAAATTGGATCTAACAAATCCGACGATTGAAGCTGGGACGTTCGTTATGTTGCCGGGCGGCCATCGGGAGTACCGCCAGTGGATTGTACCAACCATTCCTCGCGGTATCGCTGGTGTTTCGAGCAACCTGTATGGTGGAGGCACATGCACCGGTGGCTATGAGGGAGCATATGGGACGGGTGGTTTCGTTTGGCCAGCTGATAATCACTATCTGTCGGGCAATGACTATTGGTCCGGTCATCTGGCTATCGATATCGCAGCCGGCGAAGGCGCTGGGGTATATGCTGCGGACAGCGGGGTTGTTGTATTTGCTGGATCTGCCCTGGGTGGTTACGGAAATATGATCATGCTTGACCATGGCACTGGGTACCAGACTCTTTATGCTCACCTAAGCTCGGTTGGAGTTGGTTGCGGACAAAGTGTTTATCAGGGCGGTTATATTGGTTCTTCCGGTAGTACAGGACGATCTACGGGGCCCCATTTGCACTTTGAAGTTCGCTATCTGGGTGGTTTTGTCAATCCATGGTTTGTACTTCCTGCTCCATGAGATATTGATGATGGTTTCTCAATTATCAACTATGAAGGAATCTTGAATCCATGGCCAAAAACGATCAAGAAGTAATTACAACAACGATCGCGGAGACCGAAAATTTCATGGTCTGGCGCGCAGCAGAACCTGATGGCGAGACTACATTCCATCTGGAGTTAAATAATGTAACAGTCCATTTCTTCCAGGAGGAGTGGGATGAATTCCTGGAGCTGGTTAGTTTACTGAAATAATTTATTTACTTGGCAATTAATTCCACGTAGGCAATCGCCCCCTGGCAGGCCGGTGTAAAATGGGCTGAGACATGTTCCCAGTCCATCGTTTCTCTTAAATTCCAGGTGGTGTGAATGGCAAATGCCAGACAACCTGGACCTCCATTGTAATTTGCCAGGGTAAATCGCCACAGATCCTCATATAAACTGATCATCCCCGGAGAGCTCAGCGTAGCATTGGTGATAGTTTGCCCAACCTGGCTGCAGTTCGCCAATAGTCCCTGGGCGAAAAGCATCACGGATAGATCTGCATAAACCAAATCGACTCCCGAGGGGCAATCCTGACAGTCTGCGTTAGCCTGAATGGCGAGAGCGCCACGCAGGATTGCGCGTTCGTTCTCCTCCAGGCGCAGGTAGCCCTCAGAACAAACACTTTCTGATAATACTTCCGGGCAGAATTGATCATAGAACGGTTCATTCCACAATAAGATGGTATCCGCGCCCAGGTCGGTAATCTGCCCCAGCCCAAACTCCTGTTCCACCCGGAAGATGCCAGGCCAGAATTGGCTTTCTACAGCGAACATGTTCTTCAGAAGTTGTGCGGGTAGACCGGTTTCTTTGGCAACATCCAATATGCGGGTATCAAATTGATTTTGCCACAGATCAACAATTGGTCTGGCTTTGCTCAACCCGCAAGCATCGGCATACCCATTCGCCAGCAGTCCATTCGCCGAGCATTCTGAAGCATCAACCAGTCCCTGATTAATTAAGCGGCCAGCCAGGTACTGATAAGGTTCATCAGAGGCCAGAAAAACTTCCTCGCTGGGAGTTGAAAGCCATGAGGGTGGGCCTCCAACTGGAGGAAAAACTTGCCAGATATCAGCACAGGTTTCCAAAGGACCGCCCTGCCATTGTGAGCTGATGACATCGACGTGCCAACCGTTGTTGGTCGGCGTTGGCGAAACGCCGCTTTCGACTACGCGGAGCATGGCAGTGAAATGAGGACTCGAATCGCCAAAACTAGAGTCAGCCCAAAACTCGATAGGCGTCCCGGTTAATGGGGTCGAACGTAACGGGATTTGACAGCGATCACCTTCGCAAGTATATGCATTAGATTCATAAATCACATGGATCGCAGTGATTTCTTCATTTGGTAAAGGCTCATCTGCGGTGAGCAGGAGATCGGGGATTTCCGGACAGAAGTTTTCTGGGGGGACTAGCGTGCAACCTTCCACTGAAAGCCAGACATTTGCTTGAGGCAAATCGACCACAACCTCCTGTTCCCCAGCGCGAGTTCCCGCCTGGTACAAATATACACCAGGACAAAAAGTAGTCGACTTTCCTTTACTTGCCTGTTCGCAGGGTGGAGTGGAAACCCAAAGGTCATAAACCCGTTCGCCGCATTGATCATATATTTCACTGCCTGAAGGCAGGCCTTCGTGATCGATGAGCAATTGGCAGGCCGTTAGGTTATCAGTCCAACGAATTAACCACCATTCGAATTCTGTTCCGCTGACAGTGATCGTCGTTTGACGAACCGGCGGTTCTTCTTCTTGGGCGGCGGTAGGTTTTCCCACCCCTGCGGTCAGGCTGATAAGTAGCAGATAGACGACGAAGTGCGTGTATACTCGTTTTGCCTTGACCATCCCACAATAAAAATATCACGTTCTGGTTAGGTTGTCAACGATCTTGCATGGGTTGTCAGCCCATGATACACTCTCAATGTTATCGATATCACTAGGTGAAGAATGCCACCAACCCTTTTCTTACTCGATGGACACGCATTGGCTTACCGGACGTATTTTGCATTAACCCGCGGGACGGGTGGCGAGCGTTGGTTGACCCGTTCTGGTGAGCCCACTGCCGGAGTTTATGGTTTTGCGAGTGTGCTGATGCGCATCTTGGAACAAGAGCGTCCGGATTATCTAATAGTGGCGTTTGATACTGGTAAGACTTTCCGGGATAATTTATTCCAGGATTATAAAGGGACGCGGGAGAAAATGCCCGATGATTTGGTCGTTCAAATTGAACGCATCCGACAATTGGTTGATGCATTCAACATCCCTCGCCTAGAAGTTGAAGGCTATGAAGCAGATGATGTCCTGGGCAGTGTGGCAAGGAAGGCCGTTGCTCAGGGGCTGGGTGTGAAGATCATCACGGGCGACCGTGACTTATTGCAATTGGTAGATGAACGGATCATGGTCAGCTTGCCAGGCAAATCCCTCGCAGATTCCCGGGATTATTTGGCCGCCGATGTGGTTGATTTGCTTGGTGTCCGTCCAGATCAGATGGTCGATTATAAGGCCCTGGTAGGTGATAAATCGGATAATATTCCTGGCGTTCCAGGAGTGGGGGAGAAGACTGCCGAAACGCTACTCAAAGAATATGAAACATTAGATAATATCTTTGCTCACCTGGGTGATATTTCCGAAAGCCTGCGAAAAAAGCTGGTTGCTGGAAAAGATTTAGCTTATCTAAGCCAGGAACTATCCCGCATTGTCACCAGTCTAGACTTGCCTCTTGACCTGGAACAGGCTCGGCCAGAGCAATTTGATCCACGCAGGGTTGAATCAATTTTCCGCGAATTGGAATTCCGTTCTCTAGTCAGTCGGTTAACTTCGTTAATAGAAACATACAATCGTTCTTCTACTTTGCCTTCAAGCAAGCAACTCTCTCTATTCAAAGAATCTGTTACACCTAAAGAACCTGTTCCACCCAGTTCTCTCTCCATCGAACAGACACCAATTCCCGCCAGGATCGTTGATTTGCCAGAATTGCTTCAGGAATTAATTGCACGTTTAGAGGATGCCGGGCAGGTCTCTGTGGATACTGAAACGACTTCCACTGACCAGATGAAGGCAGATCTGGTGGGAATCTCTCTGGCTGTTGATGAGAGCGGAGGATTTTATATTCCAATTGGACATCATAACGCAGGCGGTGCTCAATTGCCTCTGGACACAGTTGTAGATGCGCTCCGAAAACCCTTAACGAATAACCGCTTGCCGAAGATTGGGCACAACCTCAAGTATGATTTTGTTGTGCTAGCGAGACACGGGCTGCGGCTCTCACCACTTACTTTCGATACAATGATTGCGGAGTGGTTAGTAAACCCAATATCACGCAATCTAGGATTAAAGCACCTGGCTTGGGTACGGTTGGATATCCGCATGACGGAGATTTCGGAGTTGATTGGGAAGGGTAAGAATCAGCGGAGTATGGCTGATGTGCCAATCCAGGCTGTTGGTGCTTATGCGGCTGATGATGCGGTAGTACCCTTGAAACTGGCTGCGCAATTGCGGGTGGAATTAGAACAGGCCAATGCGTTCCGACTATTTGATGAAATTGAAATGCCATTGGTCAAAATTTTAGCTGATATGGAAATGGCAGGCATTGCGCTGGATGCCAGCTTTCTAGAGCAGATGTCAGCTGAATTAAAAGACCGATTGGCTAAGATTGAAATCGAAATTTATGCCGGGGTCGGGAGTCACTTTAATTTGAACTCACCGCAACAACTCTCCGAAGCCCTATTTG
Source organism: uncultured Chloroflexia bacterium (assembly GCA_963706905.1). GTDB lineage: Bacteria > Chloroflexota > Anaerolineae > Anaerolineales > UBA4823 > CAVPNY01. The sequence goes on from CAVPNY010000011.1 coordinate 345,341, forward strand.
ACCGATTGAATCTCACTCCACCTGATCGCACTGCAAAAACCGCCTCCGGATTTTATTCGACAGCAGCAGAAACACTCGAGTCTCTCAAAGGTGCCCATCCTGTGGTGGATCTGGTACTAGAATATCGCGAATTGTCGAAATTGAAGTCAACTTATCTAGATGCTTTACCAATCCAGGTAAACCCACAGACCCACCGTGTACATACATCTTATAATCAGACAGGTTCGGTGACTGGACGGATCGCCTCTCAAGATCCGAATTTACAGAATATTCCGATCCGTACTGAGCTCGGAAAACGAGTGCGCCAGGCATTTATTGCTGATCCTGGGCATCAGTTGCTATCCGTAGATTATTCACAAGTTGAGTTACGCATTGTCGCGCATATGGCTAATGACCAGGCAATGTTGGCTGCATTCCGTGCCGGACAAGACATACATGCTACCACTGCGGCGGCAATCTACGGTGTGCCTCTTGATCAAGTAACAAAAAGTCAACGAAGTCGAGCAAAAAGCATTAATTTTGGCCTGATTTACGGAATGAGTCCTTTCGGTTTATCCCGCACCACCGATCTAACCCTGGCTGAAGCAGAAAATTTCGTCAAGGCTTATTTTCAACAATTTCCTGGGGTTAAATATTACCTTGATGGTATGCGTAAAACAGCGGCGGAACAAGGATATGTGGAAACTTTACTTGGCCGGCGCAGATATTTCCCAGGATTGAAGAACCAGAGTAATCCGAACATTCGTAACCGGGAGGAACGTGAAGCGATCAATGCCCCTATCCAGGGGACAGCAGCTGATATCATGAAGATCGCCATGTTAAAGGTTCCCTCCGCTCTAAAGGATGCGGGCTTATCTGCGAAGATGTTGCTCCAGGTACACGATGAAATTGTGTTGGAATGTCCTGAGGGAGAGATAACCAAAACAGCAGCTCTTGTCCAAAGGGTTATGGAGAATGCATATGAATTAAATGCGCCTCTTGAAACCGAAGCGCGTCGTGGCCCGAATTGGTATGCAATGAAATTAGTTTAAAGGTCGATGTTCTACCTTAGGGAGGCTGAATGAGCGGGAACCAAGAAGAATACCAACAACTCATGAACCAGGGTCACTCAGCAGCCTGGGATCAAGACTGGGAACAAGCGGCGAAGTATTACCGGCAAGCACTGGTCGAATTTCCGGCAGATCCCAAGGCATTGAATAGCCTGGGTTTGGCATTATTTGAATTGGGCGAGCTTGAGCAAGCGTTTAAGTCTTATTCAAAAGCATGTGAAGTCTCCCCCCAAGATCCTATCCCATTTGATAAAGTTGCTCAAATTAGTGAAAAGCTCGGTAGATCAGATACGGTGGTCCGCACCTCGTTGAAATCAGCAGAACTCTACTTAAATCGAGGGGAAACCGATAAAGCGGTTGAGAGTCTGATTAGACTAAGCCGATCCGATCCCGAAAATCTGGCGGCGCATTCCCGCCTGGGGTTAATTTATGAGCGAAGGGATGATCGGCCTCAGGCAGTCACCGAATACTTGATAGTTGCAAGCCTACTGCAGCATAAAGGCGACTCCCAGAATGCCAGCCAGGCAATCCAGCATGCACTGCAAATCATCCCAGATAGCCCCGAAGCGCAGCAGGCTATGATCTTGCTAAAAGAAGGTAAATTGCTCCCAAAACCAGCTCGCTCAAAAGGGTTTCGCGATATCCCCGAGAGTCCTGCTCCTGGGCTCAAGGCGGCCTCTTCAGTTTTGAATCCTAGCTTCAAGGGACTTGATCCAGTAGCAGAGGCGCGACAGGTAGCTTTGTCTATGCTCGCCGGACTGATTTTTGACCAGCCAGAATTAGCCCGGGACAGCCAACAGCAGGTTGTCAACCGTGGTTTGCTGGCAATTATGCGCGGTAGCCCACGCACGACTTTCGTTAAACAAACCGATCCTGAAGAGGTTGTAATCCACCTTACCAGGGCAGTCGATCTGCTCTCAAAGAAGATGGATGAAAAAGCTGTTGAGGAGCTTGAGCGCGCCACCGAAGCAGGACTTGAACATGCAGCAGCATTCTTTGAGGTTGGTTACATTCGTTTACAAGGTGATCGGCTCGAAAGTGCTATACGCTTCTTGCAACGGGCAGTTAATCATGCAGATTTTGCTCTGGCGGGGCACCTGTTGTTAGGTCAAACCCTCGAGAAACTTGGTCGGCTAAACGAAGCGACTATCGAATACCTGGAAGCCCTCAAATTTGCTGACTCGCTCGTCGTTCCCCGACATCAGATGGATGAGATCCAGCAACTTTACGAACCGTTAATCGAGGCAGAATCATTGCGTACTGAATCACAGGCAAAAGAACGACTTTGCCAGAATATCAAGGAGCTAATCTTACGTGCAGATTGGCGCGAACGGATAGCTCGCACACGCCAAGAGTTGATGGGCGACCTTCAGGATGGACCACCGATGCCAATTGGGGAGATGCTTAGTGAAGTTCGGTCGAGCCAGATCGTGGAAGCGATTATGACCATTCACCAACTAGCGCGTTTTGGTCAACATCGCTCTGCCATGGAAGAAGCATTCTTCGCTCTCCAGTATGCGCCGACTTACTTACCGCTGCATACATATATGGGAGAGTTGCTCTTGCAGGAAGATAGAATACCCGAGGCAATTGATAAATTCACCGTAGTCGCGCAGACTTACAGCGTTCGGGGTGAGGCGTCTCGGGCTATTCAGATTTTTAATCGGATTATCCGGGCCGCTCCGATGGATCTTAGAGCACGTTCGAGCTTGATTGATTTGTTGGTAGCTCGTGGCGAGATGAATACGGCTGTTCAGGAATATCTGGGACTGGCTGAGGTGTATTACAACCTGGCAGATTTGACCCGGGCGCGCAAGACGTACCATGAAGCCTTGCGGTTAGCGCAACAGTCCAAACAGAGCTGGAACTTACTTGTTGATATTTTGCATCATATCGCTGATATTGATCTTCAGAGTCTGGATTGGCGGCAGGCGCTTAGGATATATGAGCAGATCCGGACTATGAGACCTGACGATTCCGTAGCCAGAGCCAATCTGATTGGTTTAAATATCCGCCTTTCACAGGAAGATCTGGCTGAGGCAGAATTACAGGATTACCTGGTTTACTTGGAAAAGGCTGGCGAGTTAAGCAAGGGTATTCTGTTCATGGAAAGTTTGCTGAATGAGTACCCTCACGATATTAGAATTCGATCCGCTTTGGCAGATGCTTACCGCAAAGCAGGCCGGCGAGAGGATGCTATTCGGGAATTCGATTTTATTGGAGAGAGATTACTTGAAATGGGTGATCGTCAGAAAGCTGCTGAGATCGTTGCTGCGATCCTGACGCTTGAACCTCCCAATAAAGAGGCATACCAGCAATTATTGACTGAGTTACGCGGGACGGTTTAACTATTTAGGAGGGAATAAAGAATTCCGCCTCTCCAACCTTTTCAATCAATACCAGGTTTGGAAGGATGTGCGAGTAGTATTGCGTAAATTATTGTAAGTCGCTTCGACCAATAAAATAATTTGACTGGGCTGAGTGGTGCTATATTCAATTACACCATTGGTGACGCCTTGATCGTTTGTGTCGTTAAGCGAGTGTGAGGATGGTTCTTCACCAGGATAAATAATAGTGACATTAACTTTCGCACCAGATACGGGTTGGCGATTTTGATCTAGAACAATCACATACAGTACCTGATCGCCTTCTAAAGAGACAAAGCTCTCGCCGACAAAGGCGCGTAAATTGATCTGCATTGTTGTTTGAGTAATAGAATCGCCAAGTTGGGGGAGCAGTAATTGGGGATTCTCATTCATCTTGTCGAAGTACTCGCTACCCAGATTGCTGACCTTGACTGGTTGGCTGGCTTGTAATTCGGGATGCCATTCGAAGCGGGCGAGCTGAAAGTATTGAACGATGGAATCGTCATGTATTTCATAGTTTGAAATGGGATAGCCAAATTGTGGCAGATCACCATTCGCTTTGAAGAATTCCAGAAAATCGTAACAAACCTCAAAGCCAGTCTCATGAAATTTCTTACACCCCGAGAGACTAGGTGGTCTACGCAGTGTAATCCCTGGTGTGTATAGTAACTTCCCAAGTTGAGTGAGTTCCACCTGTAAAGCGGGCGGAGCATTTGGATCTAGCACAAACCGGGCTTTTTCAAAATACTGGACCGTTTTATTATCGTCGTCTATGAAAGCATCGGTGATTGGGAATCCGTAAACTTGTGAGGGAGAACTTGCACCCCGGTAAACTTCCAGAAAATCACCCACTACCCAATGACCAGTTTCTGGGAAGTAGAATCCGACCTCATCGCTCTGGGAATGCACAGGTCCATTCAAGAAGAGAGGGAGGATGGCAAACAGAAAGACCAAACCCCACCGCAATCGTTTGCGCATGCAGTTATTATATGCGAAATCTAATAATAAATCAAGTTCTATTGCTAATTAATCGCGTCTCTGATGGACTGTTCAATCTCGGATGTAGGCGCACTGATCCAGATTGTGTTGTCATCTTCCTGGGATAGGGTGGTGTAGTCAGACGAAGATTCCCAGGCGGTCAATCCAGCTTTTTCATCAACAGACGATCCAAATCTGGCGCTCGCATACTCACTAAAAGCTTCACTGAATTCCACCGCATCCTCTTTGGAATCCCAAGTAGAAGATAGCACTACCACAGTAGCCTGGTCCTGGTCATTAAAGTAGACGACATAAGCGTCGCCACCCCAACCTGCGCTGGCATTTTTTGCAGTGGTTGTATCGAGCTGTGCTTGCGGATCCAGTCCGTGAGCCAGGATCAAGTAAGTCGACCATTCTCCCATAGTGCCTCGGTCGATCTCTCGCCAACCATCCCCTAAGACTGGTGCCAGATCCGGGATTTCGACCTGGACCGGTATATCATCCGGATATTTTTCCGGATGCAAAATCTGCTCTGTTGATACAGGTGGGTTTTTGAAGGCTTCATCTACTGCCTGCCAGCCTCCCTGGGAATGCAGATTTTGCACAAAGGGTTGACCAGAGATGTAGGGGAAAAGGAAATCTTCGCTCATGAAGGCAGGCGCAGAATCAAACACTGGACTTGTATAAGAATTGTAGAACTCCTGGATTTGTTCCACATCTTCTAGGGTCGCGTTCTCCGAGAACCATAAGGTCTCCAGGTACGAGGCATCCCCTTCTACCAGGGCTTGATATGCTGCGCACCTCTCCGAATCTTCTTCCCAGGCATCATCATCACAACCTAATCCTGTCTCGGTGCCATAAGAAATGTCTTGCAGGGCATGGACAAATTCGTGGGCGTAGGTAAGCTTTTCTGGACCATTGAAACCACTTCCTTGAACAACAAACATTTCATCTGTTTCGTCATCGTAATAACCGGCGATTTGTTCGGTGTAAAGGTCAAGGTAAAAATTGTACAGGTCGAAATCAGGTTCGAGCAGCCCAAGCGCAGATAGAAAAATGGCATCATCCGTGGCTTCTTCCTCGGAATAGTCCTTCAAAAAGTCGTCGATAACGTGCTGGCGGAGCTGTTCGCGGGTAAGCAGTTGGCGAGTGACGGGACCATCGGATTGCAAGCCACGAATCTCAGTTACTTGGAGCTCAATTTCATCCATCTGGCCGGCGACTTCTGCTGGAAGCGATGCGTTGGGGGATTGTTCTGTTGCCTGTTGGGTTAGTGAAGGAAGGACGTCTGCAGTAGATTCCTCGATAGGTGTTGGGTTTGGGGTGATTTCAGGTGGGATCGGTGTAATCGTTGGATCGATTACTTCTTCGAGACTCTCATATACTTGCTCGGTAACAATAACCTGATCGACTGGCCTGACAAGGTTCCAAAAGAAAAAGCCCATGCCAGTGGTGCCGGCTATGCAAATACACAGGCATCCGACTACCGCAATGATGATGATAATGATGATGAGACGGCGATTTGAATTATCCATGATTGTTTTCTTTTTTAGTTATAAGATGGGTAAGAGAAGGAAAGACAGGATAAAAGTTACCAGACCTGCCAGACCAAAGGCATATGTTGTCTGAGCCCCACGATCAAAAGCAGGTTGCTTTTCTTTCAATTGTTCTCCCACTTTCTCGCCTTTCCGGATAGCCTTTCCAGCAACCCGAGCACTCGAGCCGATTTCGCTAATGATCGGGATAACAGCGATGATAAAAAGGATGATGCTACTCCAGAAAAATAAATTGGAAATCTGTCTAGGATCCCGCAGGAGCAAAGCAATGAGCAATACCAATAGTACATCAATGCCCAGGATGATCAAGAATTGCTGCCAGAAAGGGCGGGTGCTGAATTGGCCTGGATTAAGTTTCGGATTCATAGACATCTCAACTCCGATTTTACCCGGCTTTGGGGTTAGGAGCAATGATCCAATCACTTGTAGGAAATCCCTTGCCCCATTTCAGGCTTTGCGTTAGGATAACCGGTAGGATGGAGAAAAGAAAAGTTCCTCTTTGGGTAATCTTATTAATAGGCGATACGGTCACCCTGGCGTTGATCACCCTGTTTGGATTCGCCAGCCATGGAACCATGGAAACAGCCGGCCCCCGCATGCTTACTACCTTCATTCCGCTTGTGGTGGCATGGCTACTGGTTGCGCCGTACTTGGGTGTGTTCCAGGATGACATAACACGTAATTGGAAAGACTTGTGGCGTCCATTTTGGGCGATGGTGCTGGCAGCACCGCTGGCTGCCTGGATACGGGGTGCCTGGCTGAACGCGCCGATTTTGCCAATTTTCGTAGTGGTGTTGGGTGGGATAAGTGCTCTTGGCTTGCTTGCATGGCGAACTCTGTATTGGATATGGCGAAACCGGGCAGGTCGTTCTCATGGATGAACCGGCTCTGATTCTCGCGGCTCAGGATGGCGACCTGAATGCTTTTAACCGCCTTGTGCTGGCATATCAGGATAGTGTATTTAACCAGGCTTACCGTGTCCTGGGCGAAGTTCAAGCAGCCGACGACGCCACCCAGGACGCTTTTATCTCTGCTTATAACAATCTAAAATCATTTCGAGGGGGATCATTGCGGTCATGGTTGCTAAGGATTGTCACCAATCTTTGTTACGACGAGTTGCGCCGCCGAAAGCGGCGACCTACGACGCCGATCGAGCCGCTGGATGAATCAGGTGATGAGGTTGAATCACCAGCCTGGATGGCAGATCCAGGGGAGTCGCCTGAGCAATCCGTCGAGCGCGCTGAATTAGGGAGAGCTATTCAACACTGCCTGGATGAGCTGCCTATTGAATTTCGCGTCATTGTGACATTGGTGGATATCCAGGGCATGGATTATACCGAAGCGGCCCAGGTAATTGGGAAACCTCTTGGCACAGTCAAGAGTCGCCTGGCGCGAGCACGAGTCCGCTTGCGCGATTGTCTGCAGGGGTTCTGGGAACTATTACCTGCTGCGATGCGTCTTGTACATGAGGTTTGATGATGAATACAGGTATGGATTGAACATGAGCAGCCGGCTTACACCTCGCGATTTTGAAATACTCTCGACCTATTTGGATGGGCAACTCACAGGTAGTGAATGCACCCGTCTTGAATCGCGTTTACAGGTGGAGACCGAGCTACAAACCACCCTGGAGGAGATGCGCCGTACCCGGTCAATCCTGCGTGCTGCCCCAATCTTACGAGCTCCCCGCAATTACACTCTCAAACCAGATATGGTGAAGGTACGCCGGCAGTCGCCACGATTCTATCCAGTCCTGAGGCTGGCTTCTGCCCTGGCATCTATTTTGTTTGTGTTAGCATTTGCTGGGGATCTAATTTCCAGGGCTGCTCCCGTACAGGCTCCTGAAGAGGCTCCTGTGGCTCTGGTCCAGGAGGATGCGGCTCTGACCACAGCAGGCGTGGAAGGGGCTTTAGAATCAGCGCAGGGATTGATGCAGAGCAAAGCCCCGCCAGCATCGACTGCTGGATCAGCCCAGGGAGCTCTACCGGCTCAAACGGGGACAGAAACAGCCAATCAGCCCATGTTAGCAATGGAGATGATGGCCGCTTCACCAGACGCAACTCAAATGAGCGTTGCGCAAACCCCTGAATTTGAGGATGCCTTGCGCGAAGCGCCAGAGACGCTCTCAATGCAGCCAGCAGTACAAACCGATATGGAAAACCAGGCGGAAACCAAGCCCGTCACCCGCCCGGCGTGGATGAGTTCATTGCGGATATTTGAAATCATCGCTCTGGTTTTCGCTATCGTCACAGGCCTGGGTGCGCTCTACCTGCGCAACAAAGGATGGGGGTACTAGTTTTTTTACGTTCGCCTTCGTGTATTCTTCGGATATAATCGAGAATTTCCTGACTGCTTTCAATTTTGATAACTGATTACTCCAATATTCATCTAAAAATCATCCTTTATAGCTATAATTTGTGTTGCCATTTGATGGCAGGTTTGCTATACTCTGACATATTTCTAGATTTATATCCTGGATAAAAGAGGATATGTCGGGGCGGAAGAAAGTTGCGCCAATTAAAGTCGTAAATCATTACTTTCCAATCAATCGTTATTTAATTAAGGAGCGCAAAAATGGGCATAAAAATGTACAGACCGGTTTTAGTGCTGGCAGCTTTCATGCTGATTGTGGGATTAGCTTGTGGGTTTAGCGTTGGTTCGACTCCAACCGAAGCTCCGCCTGCTCCACAGGAGACACAAGCCTCCCAGCCGCAAGTGACCGAATCAGCAGTGTCAACCCCTGAAGCGCAAGCGCCCGCAGAACCTACGGAGGTGGCCGGAGGTTCTATTAATAGTCTGGACCAGATCCAAGATGCAGTGATCCAGATCGAAGCCCAGGGAACTTATGTCAATCCAAATTTCACGGTCTCGTATAATACGGCAGGTTATGGTTCGGGATTCATCATTGATCCTTCTGGGATTGCAATCACAAATAACCACGTGGTCACTGGCTCCCCATTGTTGAAGGTGTGGATCGGTGGTGATCAGTCCCAATCATATAATGCTAAAGTTCTAGGTGTCTCGGAATGTTCAGACTTAGCAGTAATCGATATTGAAGGGGATGGTTTTCCTTACCTTGCCTGGCATGATGGTCCGATCAATGTGGGGTTGGAAGTATATGCGGCTGGTTACCCGCTGGCCGAGCCAGAATTCACTCTGACCAAAGGCATTGTCTCTAAAGCAAAAGCCGGCGGGGAAACTTCCTGGGCGTCAGTTGATTCCGTCATCGAGCACGATTCGACCATCAATCCAGGCAACTCTGGTGGCCCTTTGGTTGATCAAGATGGCAATGTGGTCGGTGTGAACTACCGCGGTCGTGAAACCAATCAGTATTTTGCCATCGGGCGTGACCTGGCAGTGGATGTTATCGATCAACTAAAAGAAGGGAAAGATGTTGATACGATCGGCGTCAACGGCGAGGCCTTTGTTGGAGATAATTTCTCGGGCATCTGGGTTTACTCAGTTAAGTCGGGATCGCCTGCTGATAAGGCTGGCGTGCAGGGTGGCGATATCATCACCACCATGGAAAACTTGGTCCTGGCGACTGATGGGACCATGGCAGATTATTGCGATATCCTGCGTAGTCACAATCCGGGTGATACTTTGGGCCTGGAGGTCTTACGCTATGCCAGTGGCGAGGTATTGACCGGACAGCTCAATGGGCGTGAACTTGAAACGGCAGCCTTCTTCGGCGACCAGGCCGATACAGGCGATGTCCAGGTGGAAGATACCGGCGCATACTCCGGCTATACGACCTGGACGGATGACTACGGGGCAATCCAGCTGGATCTCCCCAATGAATGGACCGACGTGAATGGAGGAAATTGGGAAGACAGTGGTGAAGTCATCGGTTCAGCAATTACGGGTGCTGCCGACCTGGAGAATTGGACGAATACCTGGAATGAATCCGGTGTCTTTTTCGGCGCTTCGGACGACCTGGCCAAGCTAGGTGGATATGTCAATCTGCTCGATGTTGAACGGGATTATTACCGGCAATATTGCAAGCTGGAAGGCCGTAATGACTATTCGGATGCACTCTACCGGGGCAAGTACGATGTATATTCCAATTGCGAAAATTCTGGTAATGTGTTTGTCGTGTTGTCTGCCGTACCAAATGATAATTCGCAGGCCTTCTTAATCCTGGTAGAAATGAACATTACTAATGAAGCGGATTGGGATGCGCTCGACCAAATTCTGGCAACATTCCAGGTGATAGGAAGCTTGCCTTAACCAAATCGATTGCTTGATAAATATGAAAAACCTCCCGGTCCTAAATTTGATCTCCGGGAGGTTTTTTTATTGTCTTGTAGTTTTCACTTGACTGTGAATTCTATCTGATCCTCGGCGGTATTGCCTGCCCGATCTGTAGCGATGACTTTTAATACATGCCTACCTGGTTTTGCTGACCAGTTTGTAACAAACGGTGGGCTGGTGCGTGTGCCCAGGGATTCACCATCAAGAAGAAATTCCACTGCAACATTCTCCAGGTCATCGCTAGCCTCAGCCTGAAAAGCTAGCGAGGGTGTTGTGGAAAGCCTAAAAACCTGGTTCGGCTCTGGGAACCGAATAGCTATTTCAGGCGCCTGGTTATCCACAGTCACCTGGATTAAGGTGGATTGCACGGCTTTATCCTTGTTCATTACCATCAACTGTAATGTATAAAGTCCGGTCAGCCCGCTCGTGTCCCAGATCGCCAGCCGCCCATCTTCTACCGGTGTGTAAGAGTCATCTCCGATCTGCAGCCACCGGGTTGGGTTAAGACCCTGGCCAGCTTGAACGCGGTAAAAATCGAAGTCACTTCCGGAGGCGCTTCCTTCAATAGGGACTTTTCCACCGACGCTGGCAAATGACTGCGGAGATACAATCGAAAAGTCCGCTACGGCTGGACTGGAAAAATCAATTACATCATAAGCCTGAGGAACCGAAGGAATGCCAGATTGTTTTGCCCAGTCCAATGCCTCTGGCGGTACAACCATAAATACGCGATCATCAATCAACTCTGCAGGTGTGAGCAATGTCGCCAGGCGTCCGGTTTCCCGATTCACTTGATAAACCTGAAAAAGGGTGTCTGTTACTGTTGGCTCATTGCCTGAGAGAAAAACTTCACTTACAATGTTCTGGCATTGAGGCGTAGGTAACATGCCCGATGGATCACAGACCTGGAGTTCGCTTATCCCAACAGGAGCTGACCAATCTTCAAATGGTCGCTCGTGGTGAGCATACTGCATTAATGCATGCCATAAGCCAGCAGACCAGTTAATGGAAACCTTCTCCTGAGATTGCACATCGGTATTTCCTATCCAGGTACCAATTACCAAACTCGGGGTGTATCCAATACTCCAGGCATCTTTGCCATGGATTGTTTGACCGATTTTTACAGCAGCTGGCCGACCAATTTCAAGCGGATTGGGATGGCCCAGGCTAGGCCAGCGAGCAGTTTCATCGCTTAAAATGTGATTGACGAGAAATGCTAGCTGGGGGGTGATTACAGACCGGCTCGAAGACTGACATTCCCCGATCGGGCTTTTGCAATTTATCCAGACCTGCCCCTGATAATCCTCCACTGAGAGAAGCGAGAGTGGCTGCAGTGGAGATGAGCTTCCTTCTGGATCCTCACCAGGAGGAATTAATCCTGCCAGCACTCCCTGGTTAGCAAATGATCCAAACGCCTGGCTGAGTTCCAACAAGGAGACCTCTCCCCCTTCGAACGGTAAGAGGAGAGAATCTATTTGATCAGGGATAACGGATTCGTCCAGGCCAAGTTGCCTGGCAGTCTGCCAGACTTGATCTGAGCCCATCTGGTTCAGTATCTCAGCAGCAGGCAACAGGTAATCATTTGCCAGGGCTGTTCGTAACCGTACTGGTCCATGGTATTTGCCATCCGGGTTGCTAAATTCAGAAGGGTTCTCGAAGGAGCTAGCAGGAATATCCCAGAGCAATGTTGCAGGGCTCATGCCGCGCGTGAAGGCAGTCAGGTAGATAAAAGGGGTAAAGATAGAACCTGGAGGATGACCTGGCAGGCTGGCTGGATTTAAACCCGGGGAAGGATCGCCGACCATTGATAAGATTTGGCCGGTCTTCGGATCGAGAACAACAATGTTGGCTGCCAGAGACGAACCTATTACGCCCGATTCTGAGGGAAAAGTAGGTAACAAACGAGAGGACTGGCAATCTTCATCACTCGGTGAATAGCTGGAAGTGTTGCTTGGATTGCTCGAGATGCGCGCTAACTGGGTATCTGCGGCGCAGGTCGACTGGTGCTGTAAATCATAATCTAGCGAGGTAATTATTTTGAGACCACCCCGAGAAAGCCGGTCGAAATTGATAATACCGGAAAGTTGATCAAGGACATACTGAGTAAATGAAGGGGCTGGATTGACTGGCAGCGGAGCGGCAGGCTGGATTTCTGGTTTTTCGCGTAAAGCCTTGCTTAATTGCTCACTGGTGATAAAGCCTTGCTGGAACATCAACTGCAGAATGCGATCTTTCTGTTCAAGGAAAGTTTGCGGAGAGTTGCGAGGATTGATTGTGGGTATTTGTGCAATCCCAGCCAGGTAGGCTGACTCAGCTAGATTGAGATCGCTGGCTGATTTCCCGAAATAAACACGTGCTGCACTGTCCGCGCCGAACAAGTAACGACCGTACCAGGCTGAATTAAGGTACCATTCTAAAATTTTTGGGCGACCATATTTAGTGGTAATTTGGGCAGCCAGAATTCTCTCTCGCAAGGCGCGGCGTATGCCAGGAGGCTCCTTCCATAATAGGAAGTCAACAACCAATCGTTGAGCCAGGGTTGGGTGGCTGCTAGAAAAAACACCTTCCCACAAGCTACCTGCATGATCATCAAAATGTGGATCGATTGAAGCGATAGTGGCCTGAGTAAGGAAATCTGGCAATTGTTTCTTGTGGTTATTGCCGACTGGTAAGTACTCATGACCGATTGCGGCCGGATCCTCCAGGCTCAGGAGAATATGCTCACCGGTCCGGTCATAAAGCCGGGTTGGTTCAAAGAGCGCGCTGTTTGTTGGTTCAAAAAGATTTGAAAGCTCTTCAATAGCTGGTAAGTCTTGAGTGAGGTTGGCATAAATAATTGTGGAAGCGATCAGACTTAGTGCAACCCCAAGGCTAATTAAAAGACCACATCCTATCCCAATCGGGCGTAGACGATTGGATAGATGGTTCTTTTCCCGAGTGGTTCTTTCTCGCCGCAACTGCAACGTTTGAGGAACTGAAGGCATGAAAGAATTTTATCCTGAAATCAAGCTTTCAGAATATCCCCCTAATTCTCTGTCGTATTCATTGTCTGTGCAGTCTGCAGCATGTCTTTAGCAGAGTGCAGAGTCCCTTGAGATACTTCTCCCAACATTTGAGCTAACTCAGCCACTCGGTCTTCATCACTCAGCTCGTTGACCTCGGTGATGGTGCGTTCGTTCTGAATGTGCTTGTTCACCTGGAGGTGTTGCTCTCCAAATGCTGCCAGTTGTGGCAGGTGGGTAACGCACAGCACCTGGTGACGCCGAGCCAGCCTACGTAGTTTGTGCCCAACAATCGTGCCGACACGTCCACCAATACCCTGGTCGATTTCATCGAAAATCAGGGTTGGAATATGGTCTGCGCTGGCAAGTACATTTTTCAGGGCTAACATAAGCCGGGATGTCTCCCCGCCTGAGGCGATCTTGACCAATGGTTTCAATCCTTCTCCAGGATTAGGAGCAATCATAAATTCCACATGTTCGAGTCCGGTTGAATCAAATGCCAGCCGCCGCCCATCGGGAAGCTGTGCTCCATCTGGATCCGAGCGTTCCTGAAAATCGACTTCAAAACGCGCTCCTTCCATACGCAAGTCTGCCAGTTCTCTCTCAATGTTATTTTGAAGCTGCCTGGCAGCTTGTCGGCGCTTCTGAGATAAAACCATCCCACGCGTCCCGAGCTCGGCGAGTAGAACTATTTCCTGCGCCTCTAACTCTGTTATCCGCTCTCCGGCGTGGGTGATAGTCTCTATTTGCTGCCGGTTCTTGACTGCGAAGTCCAGGACCGCTGGGATTGATTTGCCATATTTGCGTTTGAGGTTATGGATTAAGTTTAATCGCTCTTCAACCTCATCCAGGCGCGCTGGATTGAATTCGATCTCCTCAATATAAGAACGAAGGTCCCTGGAAATCTCAGTCAAATTGGTGAAGGCTGCCCTGAGCATTTCCGCCAGACTTTCTTGACGAGAATCGATGCGTGCCAGGTCGTTCAGCGCGTCCTCCACCGGTCCAAGTAGATCGATGACTGAAGGGGATTCGGGACTGCCTTCATCCAGACCAATAAGAGCCTGTTGTGCTAGTTTTGCCAGGCTTTCAGCATTAACCAATCGTGTCCGTTCAGCGACAAGAGTATCATCCTCCCCGGATTTAAGCCGGGCTGATTCGATCTCATTGGCCTGGTAAGCCAGTAAGTCTAGCCGGCGGGCAGCTTCATCTTCCGCAAGACGAAGTTCTTTGAGTTCTTTTCGTAATCCATGCAGTTGATGATAAGTTTGCTGATAGGTGCTGAGTTCGGACTCTACTCCAGCAAAGCGATCAAGGAGATCGATATGTTGGCGCACTCGAAGCAAAGAAAGATGCTCTGATTGACCGTGCACGTCCACTAGCAGTTCTCCAAGCTCGCGTAGCACAGCCAGATTCACCACGCGCCCATTAACTCGGCCTACGCTGCGGCCTTCAGTTCGAATCTCTCGTCCTAAAGTAAACGTATCATGGTCATCGAGCAATGCTTCCCGCTCCAATATGGTATGAACCTGCTCGCGGATCTCCGGCATGATTTGAAACGTCGCCTCAATATTCGAGCGGGTAGCCTCGCTGCGGATCATGGTTGCTTCGGCGCGTCCGCCGAGCAACATCTCCACCGCGTCGATGATGATTGATTTGCCTGCTCCAGTTTCTCCAGTGAACGTGATCAAACCCGGCTTGAGATGGAGTTCGAGCCGGTCGATAATGGCAAAATTCTCGATACGCAATTCTGTGAGCATAAACCAGCCTCAGGTCTGGCTTACATCCGAATGCCCCTCAGCCGGTAATACACCGTTGAGGTAACAATAAAGGCATAAATGGCTTGCCATACAAGGGTTAGCGAGAGAAAACCCTGCATCAGCCAGAAGATGATCGGGATAAGCGCGCCCAGGGCTACCGCGATCCCGCATAATACGAAGAGCTTGTTTGATCGACGCCGTCGGATGGCAGCGCGAATCGCTTCAGCGATGATCATCCCGGCGATCGGGGCAACGAAAATCGTGAAAAAACCAATAAAGGAAACTATCCGACTGCCGATATAAGACAAGATGAAACCAATTCCAATCGCCAGGATGTAATCGTACCAGACTGCAGTATCAAATACCTTTTGTTGGTTTCGTACGCATTCCTGGCAGCGGTACCCTGTTGGTGTGAGGATCGCACACTTACTGCAGATGGGTTTCTCGCACCGGTTACACCGCAAGCTGGTTTCAACAGTTGGATGGTTCGCACAATATGTCGGAGTTAGTTGCGCCGTCATCGGGAATTCCCTGTGGATGGGTTTTGATTCATGTGAGGGGTGAGGTTGCGGTAAAAATACCCCGGATCCTGATAGCGAATAAAGCTTAGGGTATATTGGCTGGCATTTACCTGTACGTTATCGCCATCTGCCAATTCTATTGGGAATTGGCCATCGATGCTCAATACAGCCTGGTGGGTGGTATGGACGACGATGCTTACTGTGGCTCCTTCGGCCAGCAGAATCGCCCGGTCTATCGAGAGATGAGGAGCGATCGGCACCAGCAGGATGGTGCGTAGTTCTGGCGGCAGAATTGGGCCTCCTACGGCCAAGGCATAAGCGGTCGAACCGGTCGGTGTGGAGGCGATCAGGCCATCAGCAACATACGTGGTTAGGAGGCGACCATCCACGCTGGCCACCAGATGAACAGGACGTACGATATTCCCACGGCTGACCACGGCTTCATTCACCACATCCCACTGACCAAGTATCTGTCCATCTCGATACTGGGCAGTGGAGAGCATCATCCTGCGTTCGATCCAATAATCCCCATCTAGGATGCGGGGAAGAATTTGTTGCCACTGGTTTTGTTGGATCTCTATCAAAAATCCGAAACGACCCAAATTAATTCCCAGGATCGGTACATTGCTGGGGCCACACAGATGCCCGGCCCTTAACATGGTACCGTCCCCTCCCAGTGCAATCAGGGCATCAAATTCCCCATCTTTGACCTGCTGGCGGAGCGTCTCATCAGAAATAGAACCGTAGGAGACATGAGAGACATATTGACTAATGAAATCCGCAATCCGGGCTGCTTCACCGATCGCTTCAGGGATTTGAGGGTGAGCAGCAATAGCGATGCGGCGCAGTTTTGGTTCCAGTCCTGGCATAACGTTCCAATTATAAACGAGATTATTTCAACGCCTGGTCGCATATGGAGCGGAAACCGCATCGTTGGCACTTGGACGAAGAAGCGTGTGATCGAGATATTTCCTTAAGGTGTTCTTGCTGCCGCATGTCCGAGAGAATCTCCAATAAAGTTGTCTCCAGTTGATCGGTGTATTCAATAGAAAAAGTCTGGTTTGGGTAGTGGAGGATGCCGTGTGGGGGGCGTTTTCCGAAAGTACGGTGGATAAGCAGGCAGTATGCGGCTAATTGGAAGATATGCCCATCGTAAGGCGCTTGCGAAACCCGGCTGGATTTGATCTCAATTGGAATCAAGCGACCAGTCTGCTCTAGCAGGTAATCTGGTCTGCCGGTCAGGTCAAGGAGCGAGTCATAGAGCGGTTTTTCTACTTTCCCCCAACGGCTGGTATCTGCAGAGATCACCCGACCAGCCGGAAGGCCGGCGGTGCGACGTTGGCGGGCAGCGATCCAAAACAAAGCCAGTGCGGCGAGAACCAGCAGGGGTACCAGATAAAGCATAAGAACCAATAATCAAATCAACCGATTGGCCAGGTATATTGCCAGGATAAGTATGGCGAGCAGGAGCAAGCCGTATGCCACGTACTGGAGACAACTACTGATCATCACAATCCGTCCGTGGTGATAATGGAGTTCGGTGCCACCAATTAGTTCAGCTTGATTGTCTGGTTCATATCCCTGAAGTTGGTACCACCACGCCCTATGGCAGTAAAGGTAGGTATTGATCTCGGAGGCGCGGATCGTCCTCATTTCTTGTTCAGGCGTGACTCCAATGTGTGAATGGTTTGCTCAAGATGTTCCTGACGAATGCTGATGGTCAAATCGCCTCGCGTGCGCTCGGTAAGGCTGCGGACGATGTCAGTCTGACGACGCAGGCCATTGGTGATCGCATCCGGATAATCCATGCTGATCAGCACCGCGTAAATATCCTCCATCTGATTGAGCAGCCGTTCGGCCTCCTGAGAATAGCCATGGCGGAGGATATCCAGGCAGCGGCGGCGTAATTCTCCAGCAGCTTCGGCTAAGCCATTCAGGTAGGTCGCATTCTGCAATTCGAGATCCTGAGGAGTGGGTAAAGCATTGTCAGCAGTAAGTGCATAAACAATGTTTGCCTCGGCAAATTCCTTCAGGGCATCCTGGGTGTAGCCAGCGTAGTAGAGATCCGGAAATTCAGCCAGTTCTGAGCGTAATGCTGAAGCGATCCGTTTGGCTTCAGACAGGTTTTCTTCGGCAAGCTGGCGATCCTCGCGGTGAACGGCGCGAATTGCGTTGGCGCAATGCCGGGTGAGGGTGCGCGCCTGGGATAAGGCCCGGTCCCGTGCGGCGGTGCGGGCATCGAACTCCAGGCGAATTTCATCAGCAATGGAATCTAATGATTGCATCTGTGCTCATTCCTCAGGAGGTTCGTCGGCAGGTGGGGCAGGCCGGAAAAGAGAATCGGCCAGTGATTTCGACCCGGGGACATTAATTTCTCCGAAAGAGGTCTCATAGCGGCTGAGATTTTCGCTCAAGGCTCGGTAGAACAACTTCGCGCCAAGCGGAGACATGATCACCCGGGTTTTTACCTGGGCGGGAACACTCCCAGGTAAGAGATGGGCGAAATCGAAGATCAATTCCGTAGGAGAGTGCGCGATACGCACCAGGTTAATATAAGTGGCTTCCAGGTCTGGGGGTATCTCGAGCGGAGGAAAACTATGGACAGGGGGTTTCGGAGATTTATCTGACATCGTTGGTTTCCAGGTGGTCAGCGACGACGGGCTATCAGGAGATGAAACTTTGCCGGGCGGTGGATGCGTGATAAAGCTAGTAACACACCTACCGCCCGGAAGTATGATCTAAGAAATATGGGACTCTGGCACAGGATTCTGCTGCACCGATGACCTCAGGGGTCATATAGCTGAGTCAGGCGTCAGGGCTAAAATGGGATATCATCCGATTCGGCGACCACGTGTGAATCGCCGGCAGGATAAGACTCCTCTTCTGTGCCACGGCTGGAGAGGAAGCGGACAGTATTGGCAGAGACCTCGAAACTGGCGTTAGTCGTGCCATCCTGGCGCTGCCATAGTCGGGGTCCTCCAGTGGATGGGTCAGGGGTAAGCCGTCCCTCAACCAGGACTTTGCTTCCTTTCTTCAGATACTGATTGCAGGTCTCAGCCTGTTTGCCCCAGGCCGAGACACGAAACCAGATCGTCTCCTTGACCTGATTGCCGTCCGAGCCGGTATATTGCCGGCTGGTGGCGACGCTAAAATTGGTGACAGCCTGCCCCGCAGGGGTATAGCGCATTTCCGGATCGCGCCCCAGGTTGCCGACGATAATGATGGTGTGGTACATGCTGAACTCCTTCAGTTCGGTGAGCGGTCTGTCTTAAGTTCCGGACGTCCGACGCCCGGGGCAGAGCACTAGGACACTCACCGTCTATAAACAGAACAATTGTACACTAAATTTTAGATTTTTAGAAGGATTTTACAGCTTCACTCAAGGAATAGTGGACTTCCAGGAACATATCATAGCCAGTGACCTTTAGAAGGTTGGCGACATTCTTGTTCGGGCTCAACAACTTAAGGTGCGGGGATTTAAAAGTTCCATCTCGCAGGCCTTTTGAAATTGCCTGGTCGCTTTCCGACACGGAATCAGTTCGTAATAAATTGAAGACATAATGTAACCCACGGATTCCAGCGCTGCTAATGAAGGGCACCTGGCTGAGATCTAGGATAAGATAGCGCGTCCCAGCTTGAAAAACATCATCAGCTTTTTTTTGGAGTTGTTCGTAGGTGTTTCCGTCAAGATCACCCTTTAGATGAAGGATGGTGACCGGCACACGGCCTTGCATTTCTTCGGTCATTATTGAAAGTTGTGACTCAGCCAAGATTACCTCCTCGCTCCCAAGCGAATGGTCTGCACCTGAGCACGCGCAGCCTATTCAAATCTGGTGCAATTATATCTGAATTCGATAATTTTATAGGGTATATAGATCATTTCTTACTGATTGCGAAACTGCAGGCAATAATGATGAAATGTATTGCTCACCCAGGCGCTGCCGAGTCCAAAAGGCGCCAGACGAATATCATCCTGGCACCAGATACGCTCATCTTTCAGCACATAGGTTTCACTTAGCCGTTGCGCCAGGTCCCAGGCTAAGGGATAGATCTTTCCGCCCTTCTTGATGTTTTTTACAATGATAGTCAGGTAAGCCGTAGGAGTTAAGAATGGTCTTAGACTGGCATAAATCTTCACCAGGCGATCCAGGAATTCCGCATAATCATGGACATTGCCTAAATCAGCTGGATCTCCCGAATAGACTACGTCTAGCTCGTGTGACTCACGCCGCTTGCTTTGAGTGGCCGCGCCGCGGACGTGTAACATATCCCAGTAAGGTGGGGAAGTGAGCACATAATCGATCGGCGGGATGTGGTTGTCTTCGACAATTTGAGCGAGTTGCTCGGCGTCACCCTGGATCACTCTGGCGACCGATGGCGCAGAATTTTCTGCCAGGCTGGCGCGCTCAAATTCGACAAGCTCAGCTGCGATGCCTGCATATAAGGGATTGAGCTCGATCCCGTAGCTATGGCGTCCTGTTCGCAAGGCAGCTACCAACGTGCTCCCGGTGCCTACCATCGGATCGAAGACCACCTGATCCCGCTTGGTGAAGAATTCAATAAATTCCTGCGCCAAAGTCTCTGGAAATTTGGCTGGATGGCGGATGGCAGACCTGGCGCGCGGGGGAGGGTTGTGGATGAACCAGGATTTTTGAAACTTGATCCAGGTCTTTGAATCCAGCTCGTTCAGGCGATTGACCCGGGGACGTTTTGTCATATCGATTTGATCCAGGGTTTGATTTTGTTAACCATTTCGATTATTGGATAATATCCCGAACAATTAAATCTGTAAAACTGACTGTGACATCCATCTCTCCGCCGGAGCGGGCAAATACACCCAGATTGCCGCCGGGTAAGAGCGGATCGCTCACAGTAAACTGGTATTGGTCGTTCACAAAGAAGCGCATCTCCCGACCTACTGCCCACACTGCCAGCCGTGAGCTGCTTGGAGCTCCGGGAGGAACCGATCCACTCAGTGTCCAGGGCTGTGGGGAGGACGCTGTTCCGCCAATTACCCTATCCAGGCGAACCATGCCATTACAGGATAGCGAATAGCGGTAGAAATCCCCAGAAGAGGCCATCCGGATTAATAAACCATATTCATCCTGGCCGCGACACAAAGTAGGGCTGGCGGTGATCTCTGCGTAAAAATCGCCTAATACCGGTGTCTGGCGGACACTGTATTCGTATGCACCGGGCTCTGAGATAGCAATGGTCAATTCATTTTTCCCCAGGGCAGCGCTGCCGGATGAAGTTTTGCCAAGCAACCAGGAGTCAGGGCTGGAAAAGTCATCAACCAACAAAGTCTCCCCCAGGTTTGGGCGATAATCCTGCGTCGGGGTGATAACCGGAGTGGGAAATAGTGTGGGTGTGGAAGTAGGCGGAAACCAAACGATGGTGGCTGTGGGTGTGCTGGTTTGGGTTGGGGTTACCGTCGCCTCAAAAAAGTACTCAGGAGTTGCGGTCGTTGTGCAGGCGCCCAAGAATATTAAAAACATGAATGCCAGTAGTACCGACCAGCTCTGGCGAAAAATTCCAAACAATAATCGCACACCATGTGGAATTCGTGAATAATTCAATTTGTCTAAACCAAAGTATTTAGGTTTGGTATCGCCTGACAATATTCGGGATCAGGTACTCGTGAAAGCAGCGTTCCATACTGTAGTCGGGTTGCCAACCCCAATCACGGCGAGCGTCATGATCATTTAAATCCGCTGGCCAGCTATCGATAATCGCCTGACGTTTAATGTCTGGCTGGAAGCTGATCTGAGCATCAGGAAAAGCTTTAAGCACTTCAATCTGAATTTGAACCGCGGGTAGACTAAAGCTGGTTACATTGTATACAGATCGAGTCAAAGCTGATCGGGGTGCCCGGGCTAAACATAACAAGGCTGTTACGGCGTCCGGCATTGCCATGAAAGGAATCTGAGCGTCCTGGCGCACGAAGCAGGCATAGGGTTGTTTTTGAGCAGCCGCATGCAGCATCTCAGGTCCATAATCACTGGTGCCGCCACTGGGAACGGTAAAGGCACTGATTAAGCCAGGAAAGCGCACGCAGCGGAAGTCTAGCATCACCGGGCGCTCAGCGGCTAATTGACGGTAGTATTGGCTGAAATAAGTGCCCAGCATTTCGCAATACAGTTTGTTGCAGCCGTACATCGTAATCGGATAGTTCCATTCCCACTCTCGCACATGGGGAAACTTGGCCTTGGTCTCCAGATCGGGTATCCCGTATGCCGCGATGGAGCTAGGGAAGATGAACATCACCGGGTCTCCACGCCATTCGGATTGTTCGGCGGCTAACTGCAACAATCCGAGGGTGCCTTCAACGTTGACCTGGTGGGCGGCGACCGGGGTAAATTCGCCCCTGGTTGAGAGGAGCGCTGCCAGATGGTAAATAGCCATAATCTCGTACTCGCTCACCAGCCGGGAGAGTAACGTTTTATCCAGGATATCGCCAACGATGTGCGTAGAATATTGGCCTATCTCATCAGGCAGCGGGCGCACATCGAGAGTGAGCAGGTGACTGGTCCCTTGTTCAGAGAGGTTCTTTACCAGCGCCTGGCCAACTTCTCCGCCTGCGCCGGTAATCAGGGTAACTTTTTTCCGCATGGTTTCTCCGTGTCCAGTGCTCAATCAGGTGATGTAGAAGGGAGTTAAGCAAGCTCGATGACCTGCTCGCGTTCTGGTCCAACCGACACCAAGCGGACTGGAATGCCGCTTAGTTCCTCGATGCGTAAGATATAGGAGCGGGCCTGGGCTGGTAAATCCTCCCAGCGCCGCACCTCTCTAATATCTTGATTCCACCCCGGCAGGTGCTCATAGATGGCCTGGAAGGGCGAGAGGCAAGCCGGACCGTATGGCAGCTCGGAGTACTTCTTTTCTTGATCCTGGTAAGCTACGCATAATTGGATAACTGGCAAACCGCTGAGGATATCCAACTTGGTTAAGGCTAATTCGGTGAGACCATTAACCCTTACTGCATAGCGTAGTAATACCGTGTCCAGCCAACCTACCCGGCGTGGGCGACCTGTGGTCGTGCCATATTCGTCCCATGGGTTCTGTCCGGTGCCGCGCAGACGCAGCGCCAGATCGCCTCCGACTTCGGTGGGGAAAGGACCAGCCCCAACGTGTGTCTGGAAGGCTTTGGTGACTCCAATAACGCGTCCGGTGTTGCCCACTCCCAGGCCTAACCCAACCAAAGCCCCTGGCGCAGTGGGATTGGAACTGGTCACGAAAGGGTAAGTACCATGGTCAATATCGAGCAGGGTACCCTGAGCGCCCTCTGCCAGCACGCGCTGCCCTTGGGCTAGAGCTGTGTTTAACTCAGCAGACACGTCACAGATATGAGGGACGAGTTTTTCTGCGTAGCAGTCAAAATCCGCAAGCACTGGTTCTAGCTCGAGAGACGGTGCATCATATAGAGCAACCAGTTGGCGGTTAATCGCGCGAATGTGGCTGGTGAGGGCATCCTTAAAGGCTTTCCGATCGAGCATATCTATCAGCCGTAAGCCCTGGCGAGAGATCTTGCTGGTATAAGCTGGACCGATACCGCGCATGGTCGTGCCAATCTGAGCCTGTCCGCGGGCGGATTCTTGGGCCTGGTCCAGGGCGCGGTGGGCAGGCGTGATCAGATGGGCTGCAAAGGACAGGCGCAGGCGATGGTGGGAGACATCCACTCCAGCTGCTGCCAGAGTCTCCATCTCTGTGATCAGTGTCGCCGGGTTAATCACCACCCCATTGCCGATCAGGCCGACAGTGTGCGGGTGAATAATCCCAGAAGGGATCAGATGCAGCTTAAATGTCCTCTCTCCCACAGTGACAGTGTGTCCGGCGTTGTCGCCCCCGTTATAGCGAGCAACGAAGTCGGCCTGAGCGGCCAGAAGATCCACGACGCGGCCTTTGCCTTCATCGCCCCATTGCGCCCCGATGATAATATCCAATGGCATGCTACTCTCCGTTTCTATTGTAAAATTATCATCAGACCCATCAAATTTCATTCTAGCACAAAGGCTGGCGATCGTACAACAGAATGACGATCGGGTGAGATTAGTGTGAAATGTCGCCAGTCGAATCTTGATAATGTTGGGAATTGACACAGCGATCCTCATTATGGAAACAGCTCTACATTCTTCTAGTCCTGGTCCGATTGTATTGTTTGGTTCTGGGGAGACCAGCCCCAGCGGTCGAAAGATTTTTGATGCAATATTCTCCCGGCTGGCTGCTACCAACCCTCGTGCTGCTGCGTTGAAAGTTGCAATCCTGGAAACCCCCGCTGGATTTGAGCTTAACTCAGCCCAGGTCGCTGGAAGAGTTGGGGATTTCATCACTCAGCGCTTGCAAAATTTCAATCCGCAGGTGAAATTGGTACCCGCGTGCCGTCGCGGTACACCGTTCAGTCCTGATAACGAAGCAATCCTGGCTCCGTTATTTGACGCAGACCTGATTTTCATGGGCCCAGGGAGTCCAAGCTATGCGGTACGCCAATTGAACAATAGCCTTGCGTGGCAATATTTGCTTGTCCGACACCGCCTGGGAGCCGGCCTGGCGCTGGCCAGTGCGGCTACCATCGCCACAAGTGCCTGCGCCTTACCGGTTTACGAGATCTACAAGGTTGGGGAAGAGATCCATTGGAAGGCAGGGCTCGACCTGTTGGGCGCCTTTGGTTTGCCGGTTGTGTTTGTGCCGCACTGGAACAACACGGAAGGCGGCGAGGACCTGGATACCAGCCGGTGTTTCATGGGACGGGAGCGCTTCGAGCCACTGCTGAGCATGCTGCCAGGAGGGCAGACGGTTGTAGGAATCGACGAAAAAACCGGACTGCTGATTGATTTCGACGCGCGGCTGGGCACCGTGCTGGGGAGCGGCTCGGTCACGCTGATCCGAGATGACCAGGAAAAGCGTTATCCAAGCGGCGAGAGCTTCGACCTGGAGGAGCTGGGAGAATACCGCCTACCTGAAGCGGGGGCGGGTATAGCGCCCGGAGTTTGGCAAGCCATGCTTGAGCAAGCCAGCCAGAGAGATCATTCGAATGGACCACCCAAAGAGGTGCGCGAGCTGGTAGTGATGCGGGAAGATGCTCGCCGAAGGAAAGCCTGGGCAGAAGCGGATGATCTGCGTCAGCGGATCGCTTCGATGGGCTGGCAGGTGAAGGATACGCCGGAGGGACCGGTATTGGAGGAGATCTAATGAGAGTTGGTTATATTGGATTAGGCTTGATGGGCAAGTCCATCGCCCACAATATCTTGAAGGCGGGTTTCCCGCTGGTGGTGCATAACCGCAGCCGGGGAGCGGTGGAAGAGCTGGCCGCTGAAGGTGCCAAAATCGCCGCTTCTCCGGTGGAAGTCGCCAGCCAGGTGGATGTTGTTTTCACCAACCTGCCGGATTCGCCGGACGTGGAGCAGGTAGCGATAGGCCCAGGTGGGATCGTTGAAGGGGCGCACGCTGGATTGATTTATGTGGATAACTCCACAATCAAGCCGGCCTCCGCGCGCCGCATCGCCGATGTTTTGGGAGAAAAAGGTGTGCTTTGCCTCGATGCGCCGGTCAGCGGTGGCGATATTGGGGCAAAGCAAGGGACATTGGCGATCATGGTGGGCGGCCCGGCAGAAGCACTGGAGCAAGTCCGGCCGATCTTTGAGGCGATGGGTAAGACGATCACCCATGTCGGTGAGGCGGGAGCAGGACAGATCGCCAAGGCTGCCAACCAGATTATGGTGGCAGCGCAGATGGTCGCGATGGGTGAGCTGTTGATCTTCGCCCGCAAAGCCGGCGCTGACCCGGAAAAAGTCATCCAGGCTATTCGGGGCGGGGCGGCGCAGTGTTGGACGCTGGATGTCAAGCCACCGCGACTATTCCAGGGTAATCGTGCTCCCGGATTCAAGGTTTACATGCAGGCCAAAGACATGGGCATCGTGCTGGATACAGCCCGCCAGTACGAAATTCCACTGCCAGCGGCTGCACTGCATACCCAGTTATTCAATGCCATGCTTGCAATGGGACTGGGCGAGCTTGACAACTCGGCAGTGATTGGGGTGATTGAAGCCCTGGCAGGCGCAGATCTTCTTGCGGACAACCCCGAGTAGTACTTAATTCCTATTGGTATCCAGCCACGTACAGGTCAATTTTCATATCGATTTGTGATATGCTTAGGAAGGTATATCCATCGATGCGCGTGTGCAGGACACTGAATCTTATCCTTTCTGGCGAATTAATCACAAGGAGATTTCTAATGAAAACGAAAACTTCTCTAAGGTTTGCGATGCTGGTTGGGCTGGCGGTCGTGATCCTGCTGACTGCAGCTGCACCATTTCCTGGTCGGGGCGTCTCTTTTGCTACTACGGATCCGGTCGATCTGGTACGGTTAACAGTTGAGAACCGGACTACCGGATACATGTACATGTGGCTAAAGGGTCCTCAATTCTACTATTTGGTAATTAAGCCCGAATCGATTTCGGTGTTCACGATTGAACCCGGTTCCTACTACCAAACAGTGCGAGCTTGCGGTGATACTGCCTCCAAGTCGATCAACATTACTACACATACTCGCCAGGTCATGCCGGTTTGTGGCGCCAATGCCAAGAACCTTACTGAAACAGGCAGTGCGGTCTATGATCTCTCTAATTTGATCAAGATCGTCAGGGTAACGGTAGACAACGAGTTAGATACGAATTTGGTCGCTATCCTGACCGGCCCGGCGACATATGTGTTCACAGTATACGAAAATGATGCAAACGTTTACACCATCGCTAAGGGCAAATACCAGGTTCAGTATTGGGCGTGCGGTGAATACGCCACCAGAACCTGGACTGCATACTCGGATGCCAAACTGAAACTGGAGTGCCCGAAGAAGTAATCCTTAATTGAGGATTGCTTTTTCAATCCAGGATGGTATAATCCGACCAATTAACGTCTTAAATCGCGAAGACCAGGTCGAGTAACCGGTGTAAGACCCGACAGGGAGAGGAGATCGTGGACTGAGAGTCTCCTGCGGCGCGAATTTCAATCCATGTTGGAATGAAATTCCGTCTATCCGGTGAAAACCCCCTGCGAGCATGACCCCCAACCGCCAGATAGCAATTACTGGCATAGTAAGGGAAACGATTGACCCCGTTAGAAGTCCGACAGAGATAGGCCTGATAGGCCTAACCTGGGTGGAACCGCGTGAGATTAACTCTCGCCCCAGAAGGGCGAGAGTTTTTATTTATAGGAGGAGATCATGGCTGAAAAGGATGAAGAACGCTACGCAGACAGCGAACTGTATCGTATCCGCCATTCTGCAGCGCACATTATGGCGCAGGCGGTGTTAGAGATGTTCCCGGATGGGAAAGTAGCCATCGGGCCGCCAATCGAAGATGGGTTTTACTACGACTTCGACCTGCCGCGTCCATTAACGCCAGAGGACTTGGAAGGGTTTGAAAAGCGAATGCGGGAGATCATTCAGGGTAATTATGAGTTCAAGAAAAGAGTTGTCTCTGCCGACGAAGCCAGAAAAATATTTTCCCGCCAGCCTTTTAAAATTGAGCTGATTGAAGGGCTCGAAAAGGGCGGCTTCGATGAGTATGGTGAGCCATTAAATGAAAAACCGGAGATATCGATCTACACTCAGGATGCTTTTGTCGACCTCTGCCGTGGACCGCATGTCGCGAGTACACGGCATATCAATGAGGATGCTATCAAGCTGCTCAATGTAGCTGGTGCATACTGGCGCGGGGATGAAAAACGTCCGATGCTTCAACGTATTTACGGGACGGCCTGGCAAACAGCGGACGAGCTGGAGAATTATCTTTGGAAATTAGAGGAAGCTCGCAAGCGAGATCATCGCCGCCTGGGTAGGGAGTTGGATCTGTTCAGCGTCAGTGAAGAGGTCGGTCCTGGGCTGATCTTATGGCATCCCAAAGGTGGAAAAATACGAAAGCTGGCTGAAGATTTCTGCCGCGCGGAGCATGAAAAGGGTGGATACGAGTTTGTATTCTCCCCGCATATCGGTAAAGCCCAGCTTTGGGAGACAAGTGGACATCTTGATTGGTATCGCGAAAACATGTACTCCCCACTTGATATTGAGGGACAGCAATATTATCTGAAGCCCATGAATTGCCCCTTTCATATCCAGATCTACAAGAGCCGCATTCGTTCCTACCGGGATCTGCCTTTGCGCTTCGCGGAATGGGGAACGGTTTATCGTTATGAAAGAAGCGGAGTCCTGCATGGTTTGCTACGCGTGCGCGGATTTACACAGGACGATGCGCACCTGTTCTGTCGACCGGATCAAATGCCAGAGGAAATCGATCGCGTGTTGGAATTTAGCTTGAATATTCTGAGAGCCTTCGGCTTTCAAGATTTTCAAGCATATCTCTCGACGCGCAACCCTGCTAAGGCGGCCGGGTCGCCTGAGCAATGGGAGGCTCCAACAGAAGCATTGCGTAAAGCGCTAATTCGAGCGGGCATTGATTATCAAATCGATGAGGGCGAGGCGACATTCTACGGGCCTAAAATTGATATTAAAGTGCGGGATGGACTCGGTCGTGAATGGCAACTCAGCACGATCCAATTTGATTTTACGCTGCCCGAAAATTTCAATCTGGTTTATGTTGGCGAGGATGGGCAGGAACACCGACCTTATATGATTTACAGGGCGCTGTTGGGTTCTATGGAACGCTTCATGGGAGTGCTTATTGAACACTTCGCTGGCGCTTTCCCAGTGTGGCTGGCGCCAGTGCAGGCTATGCTGATCCCGATCGCTGACCGGCATGTGGGGTATGCCCGGGAGGTCGCCCAGGCGCTCCAACAAGCCGGGTTGAGAGTGGAAGTTGATGACCGGGGTGAGAGAATGAATGCTAAGATCCGCGACGCGCAGAACCAGAAGATCCCCTACATGCTGGTTGTTGGCGACCGGGAGGCTGAGCAGGGAGCTGTGGCGGTGCGCTTGCGTTCTGAGGAGAATCTTGGCGCAATGTCCATCCAGACGTTCATAGAAAAGGCTGGGCAAGATATCCAGGCAGGAGTTTGATGGGATGAGTTCCTTGCAGGCCTAGCCCGCAAGGAACTTAAATTACACCGCTTAATCTTCGACGTTGACGATTTTGCCGGGTTTATGGTATCATCCGCAGGGCTGAGCCGATACCAGTCTCACAAAATTATTTTTGTTTTAAGTACAAGGAGTGTTATATCAGCGCGATTGAATACCGTATAAATGAAACCATCCGAGCCCCGGAAGTTCGCTTGATCGGAGCTAATGGAGAAAACGTCGGCGTTGTAAGGACATCTGATGCTTTGCGAATGGCCCAGGAGGCAGAGCTAGACCTGGTTGAAGTCGCTCCCAATGCTGATCCACCGGTCTGCCGGGTGATGAATTTCGGGAAGTTTCTATATGAACGGACCAAGAAAGAGCGGGAAGCGCGGAAAGCCCAGGTAAAAATCGAAGTCAAGGAAATTCGCCTGAGACCGAAGACTAACGAGCACCATCGCGGTTTCAAAGTACGCGATGCCAGACGATGGCTCGAAGATGGGATGAAAGTTAAAGTGCGCATCCGCTTCCGTGGACGAGAGATTACATATCCAGAAATTGCGCTGAATGACTTGAAGGCTATCGCTGAGGATTTGGCGGACGTTGCCATTGTCGAGCAGATCCCCTCTCTGGAGGGGCAAAGCATGCTGATGATTTTAGCGCCTTCTAAGCCTAAGAAGAAATAAGACCGCGAACTCTAAGTCAAGCAAGGACAGTTGGTATTCGTGATCATCCGCGGATGCAAGGTGTTCCGCGGAATTTTTATGAGAGGAGTAGGAACGTGGCTCGTAAGCAGCGAACAGGCAAGTATAAGATAAAGTCACATAAGGCAACCACCAAGCGCTTTCGTCTGACCGGGACTGGTGTGTTGGTACGGACAAAAGGAGGTAAAGGCCATCTTCGCCGTCATACCTCCAAGCGTACCAAGCAATTACTGTCCGAGATGGTGCCTGTTAAAGGGCGGGGCATTCGCAAGCGTGTACAGCGGTTGGCCCCCTATATGAGTAAATCAGGGTAAGCATCGAAAAATCAACCTTTAGTGCGGCTGTTGGGTGCTTGCAACGAGTGATCCGGGTTCAACGGGCCTTCACTGGCGCCCAGGGGTTCGCAGGAGTGTAAATTATGTCTCGAGTAAAGACCGGCCCTTACCGGCACAGGCGTCATAAGAAAATCCTCAAGATGGCTGAAGGTCAGTTCAGCGCTCGTCACCGTCTTTTCCGGACGGCCAACGAATCTATGCTGCATAGCATGTGGTACGCCTACCGTGACCGGCGCAACCGTCGGCGAGATCTACGCCGTTTGTGGATCGCCCGCATCAACGCCGCAGCCCGGATGAATGGCACGACCTACAGCCGCTTGGTCCACGACATGAAGCAAACTAATATCGCGCTGAACCGCAAAATGCTCGCTGATCTGGCTGTGCGCGATCCGCAGGCATTCACTGCTGTCGTCGCCAAAGCGCAAGCCGGCTGATCGATTCTCTCTAAACACGTCAACTGAAGCTGAATAATCAGGGCAGGTCTTCCTGCCCTATTTAGGTTAATCCTGTTATCAGTGAAAGCCTGACTATGGACGTAATCTAACCTGACAGGAGTGGCGGGGGCTTCTTTATTGTTCAACGTTGGCGTTATTGCAGTACGGTGCGCGTTGACGCAAGAAGTTCAGGGTGCTACAATCCAGGCAGAGTGTTTTATGAGTGTAGTGATCTTGGAATCAACACTGGCTAAAGGACGACAGCTGCAGATCGCCCTGGGTGATCTGACGGAAGAGAGTGTCGATGCGATCGTCAATGCTGCCAATTCCCACCTACAACACGGCGGTGGTGTTGCGGGTGCGATCCTGCGTAAAGGTGGTATGCGGATTCAAGATGAAAGCAATACCTGGGTGAGAGAGCATGGCCCGGTTTCCCATGCTCAGCCGGCTTATACCAGCGCGGGAAAGCTCCCTTGCTTCTATGTAATCCATGCTGTTGGGCCAGTATGGGGTGAGGGGGATGAAGACCTCAAGCTGGCTGCTGCGGTGAGTGGATCATTATCCGTTGCTTCCCGGCTGGGGCTTAACTCGATTGCTCTACCGGCAATATCAACTGGCATCTTTGGTTTTCCCAAAGATCGAGCTGCTCGCATTATCCTGACTGCCATCCTGGACTATCTCCAGAGCAACCCCGAATCGAACTTGAAATTGGTGCGCCTGACTTTATTTGATCATGACACTGTGGAGGTATTTAGATCAGCGTGGGTGGAGATTATCAAAGGAAGAGCGGATGCAGGCAGTGTTCATCCAGCGGATATTTTGGAAGGCAATTGATTGAGGATATGATTACCTCATTGGGTAATCCGAAAATTCAGCGCGTGCGGGCGTTGCTTGCCCATACTAAAGACCGGCGAGAGGCACAGGCATTCGTTGTCGAGGGAGTGCGTCTGGCTGAAGAAGCCCAGAATGCAAATTGGCCAGTTGAGCTATTATTGTTTACTGAGGACCTGGTTGAACGCGGTCGGGCGGTTGTGGATGCAATGAGGGAACGCGGGGCAGAAATCGTTAGCGTATCACCTCAAGTGATGCGTTCGATCAGTGATACTGAAACGCCGCAGGGTATTTTGGTCGTTCTGCGCAAACAGACGCATATCCTAGCGGAGCAACTCGATTTTGTTTTCATACCCGATGGGGTGCGCGATCCAGGCAACCTGGGGGGCATGCTGCGCACGGCGGCAGCAGCGGGTGTCCGGGCCGTCTTCCTGCCACCGGGAACAGTCGATGCGTATGCTCCCAAGGTTCTGCGGGCAGGTATGGGCGCTCACTTTCGCTTACCGATCCTCGAGCTTGGCTGGCAAGAAATTAAAACCAGGTTGGAAGATAATGGTTTGCAGATATACCTGGCTGTAAACCACTCCGGCGAGCGCTATGACCAGGCAGATCTGCGTTGCCCCCTGGCGCTGATTATTGGCAGCGAAGCCAGCGGCGCCAGTCTGGATGCGGAACGACTGGCCGAGGCACGTCTGCAAATCCCTATGGCTGGTGCAGTCGAATCCCTCAACGCGGCCGCTGCTGCAGCGGTATTGCTTTTTGAAGTTGTGCGACAGAGAGGCAACCAACCTTGAAAATTCGATCGATCACCTTTTTTTTGAATCCAAACTGGCCGCTCGATGTTGACCGAATCCGAAAATCGGGCGAATTTTTGGCTGAAGCGCGCCTGATTTTTGAAAAAGCCGGTTACGAAGTGCAAACAACCCGGTTGGCGACGGTTCCTTTTCCTCAATTACTGGGCAGTCACCTGGAACGAGAGGCAGTCCAGTTTGCACTAGAGTTAGAGCAGCAGGCCAGAATGGCAGGTTTCGATTACATTTCCCTGGGACCTGCGCTGCCAGGTGTAATGGAGAGCTATGCGGTCATTCCGCAGATCTTGACCATCGCACCAGCAATATTTTTAGGAGGAGTAATGGCTGACGCCCAGGCGGGGATTTCCCTGCCTGCGGTGCGTGCGTGTGCTCGTACGATTTGAGATCTCGCTCCAATCACACCGGATGGATTCACCAACCTGCGCTTCGCTGCCCTGGCCAATGTCCCGCCTGGTTCGCCCTTCTTCCCTGCCGCCTATCATGCTGGGGATGAACCGGCCTTCGCGCTGGCTACTGAGGCGGCTGATTTGATTGTGGATGCGGTTAGTGAGGCAGACAGTCTGGAACAGGCACGCCGACGGATCGTATCTGCTCTGGAAGACCACTCAGCCAGGTTAGGGCAGGTGGGTGAGGCCTTGGCGACGCGTTTTCAGATAGAATTCAAGGGCATTGATTTTTCTCCCGCTCCCTTCCCGAGTCGCGAGTGCTCGCTGGGCGATGCGGTGGAGCGTCTTGGGATTCCGGCTTTGGGGTTGCCAGGAACCCTGGCGGGCATGGCCTTCCTCGCTGAAAGCATTGACCGGGCGCGATTCTCACGCACGGGCTTCAGCGGGTTGATGTTGCCGGTCCTGGAGGATGCCGTTCTGGCTGAGCGAGCGGCGGAGGGTAGCCTGACGATCACCGACTTGCTGCTTTATTCAGCGGTATGCGGAACTGGTTTGGATACCATCCCATTGCCCGGGGATGTGACCGAAGAGCAATTGGCAGCGGTCTTACTGGATCTGGCTGCTCTGGCTCAGCGGCTGGAAAAGTCACTCACTGCCAGATTGATGCCGGTGCCGGGTAAAATTGCCGGCGATCCCACTGGTTTTGATTTTGCATTCTTTGCCAACAGCCGGGTGATGACGATCCGTTCCCAGCCACTGGTGGGGTTATTCAGCAGCGATGAGATCTTTGATTTGAAAGCCAGAATCAGGCCAGCAAGCTGATCAATCAGCCGGCTCGACCAGCCAATATTCGGCTCCGCTGGAGCTGCGCGCCAGTAAACCCGCCCCGACCAGCTCCCGCCGCAAGGAAGCGGTGTCTTGATGATGACGGGAGAGGATAGTGTTGAGTTCTTTCTCGCTGTAGCGCACCCCCGGTTCGAACGAGCGTGCCAGATAGCGCAGGATAATGTCCAGCTTCTTGCGCTGGGCCGGGATGTTTTTCAAACTCCCATCCGGTAAAGTGAAATCTGCCAATACTTTGCGATCATAGGCGTCCATGTCTACCTCGGCTGCAATGGTCGGAAGGGTTTCTTTTGCCAGCAGATGCTGAGCAATGGTTTCCAGGGCTTTCGGCTCAAGCTGGTATATATTGTAGTAGCTATTGGCCCGGGCGCTTACCAGCCCAGCTTCGGACAGAATCGCGAGGTGGTGGGAAGCTGTTGACGAGCTTAAATTTAGTAAACCAGCTAATTTTTCGACACTCAGGTTTTCTTTAGCTAACAAACCCAGGATCTTCAAGCGATTGGCATCTGCCATAGCTTTAAAAAACATCAATAGCTGATCTGGTTGGATGGATCCGTTCATGGATTGGCTGCCTTTCCGCATATATCGCCTATTTTTTACACCAATAAACGGATCCATCGCGCTCGCGGTCCAGGTATTGGAAATCGACCAGGTAACGCCGTAAGGTGGAGGTGTCCGGATGGAAACGAGCCAGAATTTCGTTGACATCTTTTTCTGTGTACCGGTGCTCTTTGTCAAAGGCATCATAGACATAATTGAGCACCGCCTGAATTTTCTTGGTCTGCATGGGAATCTGCTTCAAGCGGCCGTCGGGGCGGGTATAGTTCAACACGATCTTGCGATCCTCCGGTGAGTATTTACCTTCCGGGATATCTGCAGTTTTTCGAATGGCTGCCAGGCGCTGGCGTGCGATAGCTTCCACATAGCGCGTATCCAACTCGTAGACGACACCAGCCTCGGTCTGCCTGGTTACGACTACACCGGCCTGGAGCAGCAACTCCAGGTGGCGTGCCACTTGAGCAGGGTGCAACTGTGAACGGGCTGAGAGATCGCTGGCGGAGGCGGTTCCTTCAGCCAGCACACCGATTAGCTTCAGCCGGTTTTCATCGCTGATCGCTTTAATAAAGGCTTCCTGATCAGATGGGATGGTTGGGGTGCTCATGTTTACCTCGGTAAAACTAATTCGATATTCATCGAAATAATTATATCGTATTAGAGCTATCTGTCAAGGGTTTGAAAGTGAATCAAAAAGATGGCCGGTCGGGGCCATCTTTTTGAAGTTTCAAGCTACTTGCAAAAGTGCCGCAGGAAGTCAGCAGTGTATGAATTGGCGATGGCACAGATTTCTTCCGGTGTCCCTTCAGCAACGATCTCTCCACCGCCATCGCCACCTTCTGGTCCCAGATCGATCAGGTAATCTGCCACTTTAATAATGTCCAGGTTGTGCTCGATGATTACCACACTGTTGCCAGCATCTACCAACCGGTGCAGTACCTCGATTAACTTGTGGACATCAGCAGCGTGTAGGCCAACGGATGGCTCATCCAGCACATAAAGGGTGCTTCCGGTTGAGCGCTTGGAGAGCTCGCGAGCCAGCTTTACGCGCTGGGCTTCGCCTCCGGACAGGGTAGTCGCCGACTGTCCAACGCGGATATAGCCCAAGCCAACATCTTGAAGAGTTTTTAATTTATTCACCATTCCTGGAAACGCGGCGAACACTTCCAGGGCGCTATCCACGGTCATATCGAGTACTGCAGCAATGTTGTAGTCTTTGAATTGTACTTGGAGGGTTTCACGGTTATAGCGTGATCCATGGCAGACATCACAGGGAACATATACATCCGGCAGGAACTGCATCTCAATGCGCAACTGGCCCTGACCCTGGCAGGCCTCGCAGCGTCCACCGCGCACGTTGAACGAGAAGCGACCTATTTTATAGCCGCGGATCTTGCTCTCAGGCAGCTCAGCAAAGAGCGAGCGGATGTGATCAAACAACCCGGTATAGGTACCTGGGTTAGAGCGCGGGGTGCGTCCGATTGGCGACTGGTCGATATTGATGATCTTATCCAGGTTTTCCAGGCCATCTATGCGATCGTGGTCACCCGGTTGGATGCGGGAATTATGCAGGCGACGAGCCAGAGCTTTATACAGGACTTCGATCATCAGGCTGGATTTGCCCGAGCCGGACACGCCTGTGATACAGACCAATTCACCGAGCGGGATCCGCACGTTGATATTTTTGAGGTTATTCTCCCGAGCTCCGATGATGGTGATGGATTTGCCATTACCAGTTCGGCGGGTTGATGGAATTGGGATTGTCATCCTGCCTGTGAGATAGGCGCCGGTCAAGGAACGTGGGTTGTTTAGTATCTCCTCTAATGGGCCGTTGGCGATCACCTCGCCGCCATGCTCGCCAGCCCCAGGACCAAGGTCAACTATCCAATCGGCGCTGCGGATGGTTTCCTCGTCATGCTCGACAATTAACACCGTGTTGCCCAAATCGCGCAGCCCTTGAAGTGTGCGCAGTAAGCGAGCATTATCACGGGGATGAAGACCAATCGATGGCTCATCCAGGACATATAGCACTCCCATTAATCGAGAACCGATCTGGGTTGCAAGGCGAATGCGCTGGGCTTCACCGCCAGATAAGCTGGCTGCAGTGCGTTCGAGGGTCAGGTAATCCAAACCTACATCCACCAGGAATCCTAAGCGGTCGCCAATTTCCTTCAGAATCCGGCTAGCAATAGCACTCTGGCGCGTATTGAACGGTGTGTCTGGTCCACCCAGTCGTTTGATCCATTCAAGTGTGCGTAACACTGGCCAACGAGTGACTGTGATAATACTGGAATCATCCACTGTTACAGCCATTGCTTCTGGGCGCAAGCGGGCACCGCCGCATGTCTGGCAGGGGCGCTCGCTCATCACCTCAGAGATTTTGTCTCGTTGGTACTCAGAGCCAGTTTCATTGAACCTGCGTTCCAGGTTGCCGATGATTTCTTCAAAAGTTGTCCGGAAAGTAGCCTGGCGTCCATTGCGGTTGTGGTAGTGGACAGTGACTTCTTGGCCATTCGTGCCATATAGAAGCAACTTCATCTTTTCTGCTGGGATCGAGCGTACTGGCGATGCCAGATCAATATGAAATTCGTGCGCAACTGCTTCCAAAGTTTGCCAGTAGTAACCGCCCTCTTCCCGGGGACCGCTCCATTCGGGGAGTGCAATTGCGCCTTCACTGAGTGACAGATCTGGATCTGGGATAAGCAAGTCAGGATCGATCTCCAGCCTGCCTCCCAGTCCCTGGCAGTTTGGGCATGCGCCGTGTGGCGTATTGAATGAAAAGGTGCGTGGTTCGATCTCAGGCAGGCTGACGCCGTGCTCCGGGCAGGCCAGATGCTCCGAAAAATAGATGTCGCTCGGCTTTTTCGGATCGGTGATATCCTGAATGATTAGATAACCCTCACCGAACTTCAGAGCGGTTTCGGTGGAATCAGTCAGACGCGAGCGAAAATTCCGGACTTCTTCGGGATCAGTCGAGTGACGAATCACCAAGCGGTCGACCACCGCTTCGATGGCATGGTTTTTATAGCGGTCGAGAATGATCTCCTGGTCAAGGTCATATATCTGACCATCAACGCGAGCGTGTACGAAACCTGCCTTCTGAATCTCATCCAGCACGGCTTGATGGACACCCTTGCGCCCGCGTACCACTGGTGCCAGGATGATCAGGCGAGAGTCCTCAGGTAATGCCTCTATTTTATCTACGACTTCCTGAGCTGACTGGCGGGTAACTTCCCGGCCACAGATCGGGCAGTGCGGGATCCCAACGCGGGCATAGAGCAAACGCAAGTAATCATAGACTTCGGTGACAGTGCCAACCGTGGAGCGAGGGTTATGAGAGACACCTTTTTGATCGATGGAGACTGCTGGCGAGAGACCATCGATATAGTCTACATCGGGTTTGTCCATCTGGCCCAGGAATTGGCGGGCATAAGCGGAGAGTGACTTAACATAACGTCGCTGACCTTCCGCGAAGATAGTGTCGAAAGCCAATGAAGATTTGCCAGAACCGGACAGGCCCGTGATAACGACCAGCTGATCGCGCGGGATCTCAACAGTAATATTCTTTAAGTTATGTTCCCGGGCACCGACGACGCGAATGAGATTTTGAGACATAGTATGACCTTACAACTATATTCGAATGTAAATCCACCTTTTGGGGATTATAGCACAAATGTTTTAGTTACAGGAGAGCTTTCCACCAGAGATGTTTTTAACCTGGAACGAAGTACAATTATACTACCCGGTTTGCATTACCAAATCACAGACTAAACCAGCGAGCGAATACTGATGGATTTTATTAAGAAACTAAATAAGTTTATGTCTGCCTCTAGTGAAAAAGATGGGGATGCCTTTTGGGTATATGCGCGTTGTGCCGGGTGCGGGGAAAAACTATGCACCCGAATTAGCCTTTATAATGATCTCAGCATTGACTTTGGTGAAGGAGAAATTCAAGATATTTATATTTGCCGAAAGACTCTGGTTGGAAATCAGCAATGCTTCCGGCGGATCGAGATCCAGTTGACCTTCAATTCGAATCGCAAAATAATAGGGCGGGAGATCGTTGGTGGTGAGTTTATCTCAGTCGAAGAATTCGATGCCAGCTGAGCCAAAGATCAAGGCTTCTCATAAAGCTCTACCAGTACGCCGTGGGTACTTTCGGGATGAATAAAAGCTATGCGGTTACCGCCAGCGCCAATGGTAGGTGTTTCATTGATCAACCGTACTCCCTTGATTTTCAGGGCATCCAGGACTTCTTGAATCCCATCCACCTCAAAGCAGATGTGGTGCATGCCGGGGCCACGTTTCTGCAAGAAACGGGCAACACCTGAATTGTCCGTGGTCGGTTTCACCAGCTCGATTTCGCTCTCACCTGTTGGAAGAAAAGCGACAATAGCCTTCTGTTCGGCTACGTCCTCAACATGCTCCAGGTTCAATCCAAGCGCTTCTTGCCAGAATCCCAGGGCGCTTTGAATGTCGTCGACAACGATGGCAATATGATCGATTCGCTTAATTCCAGGCATGGATTGTTCTCTCCTTATTGAAAACTATAACGTGATCGGCGGCTGGTATTCTCCCCAGACGCGGCGCAGAACACCGCAAATCTCACCTAGGGTGAGTGCATTTTCTACGCAATCAATAAACAGAGGCATGAGATTCTCCTGACTGCGGGCGGCATTGTCCAGGCGGGAAATCAGTGTGCTTACCAGCTGAGCATCGCGCGTTGCCCGTAATTCAGCCAGACGTGCGCACTGAGCAGCTTCAATAGCCGGATCGACTGTAAGCTGCTCCAGGTCAACGTGCTCATTGACCTGGAAGGCATTCACACCAACAACAACCTGATCCCCACTCTCCACCGATTGCTGAAACAAATAAGCGGCATCCTGGATTTCTCTTTGAACATACCCCTGATCAATCGCAACGAGAGCGCCGCCCAATTCATCAATTTTCTGGATGTAAGCCTCCGCCTGGCGCTCGATCTCATCGGTCAGGTATTCAATCAGGTAAGAACCCGCAAGTGGGTCGATGGCATCCGCGACGCCTGATTCATGGGCAATGATTTGTTGCGTGCGTAAGGCAACCCGCACCGCTTTCTCGGTAGGCAGCCAAAGAGCCTCATCCATGCTATTGGTGTGCAGAGACTGCGTCCCACCCATCACTGCCGCAAGAGCCTGCAAGGCCACACGCACAACATTGTTCTCTGGTTGTTGAGCGGTCAGAGTTGACCCACCGGTTTGGGTGTGAAACCGTAGCATCAAGGAGGCTGGCTTTCGCGCCCCAAATCGCTGGCGCATCAGGCGCGCCCAAAGACGGCGGGCGGCGCGAAACTTGGCAATTTCCTCCAGGAAATTATTATGTGCGTTGAAGAAGAAGGATAGCTGACCGGCAAATTCATCAATATCCAGACCTGCAGACAAAGCAGCCTCGACGTAGGCGATAGCATTAGCCATGGTGAAAGCAACTTCCTGGATAGCAGTTGAGCCGGCTTCACGGATATGGTAACCAGAGATGCTGATTGTGTTCCAGTGATGCACCTCTGCCTGGCAGTAACGGAAGGTGTCTGTAATCAGGCGCATTGAAGGGGCGGGCGGGAAAATATAAGTTCCTCGAGCGATATACTCTTTCAGGATATCATTCTGGATGGTACCGCGCAGTTGGCTTGGCTCCACACCCTGACGTCTGGCGACGGCAATATACATAGCCAGTAAGATAGCCGCTGGGGCATTGATTGTCATGCTGGTGGATACCTTGTCCAGTGGGATACCTCGAAAGAGGATTTCCATATCCTGGATGGAGGATATGGCTACACCTACTTTGCCAACCTCTCCACGGGCAATTGGGTCATCTGAGTCATAGCCAATCTGCGTAGGCAAATCGAAGGCGACTGAAAGCCCAGTCTGACCTTGATTCAGCAGGTAGTGGTAGCGGTGGTTGGTTTCTTCGGCAGTAGCGTAACCAGCATACTGACGCATAGTCCAGAAACGTCCACGATACATGGTTGGCTGAACCCCGCGAGTGAAAGGATACTCGCCCGGAAAACCAAGCTGCTCGGGGTAGTGAGAGTCTTGGTCACTTGGGACGAGGATGGGAGGCAGAGGAATACCGGAAGGGGTGATGAATTCAGTTTTCCGCTCTGGAAAGCGGCGGGTGATCGGTTTTCGAGTTTGTTCTTCCCAGCGATTTTGTTCGGATTCAATAGTCATGGTGAACCTCTCTATTAACAGCTTGGCACAGTATACCTGATTTGGTAGGGTAGGGCATGGCGCATTGGTAGGGTTTATTCCGTGACATATTTCACATAATTGAACTCCAATGGCGAGAAGTACTGGTTATGGTAAACTCAAACTCTTATGAAAATATTGGCTGTAGATGTCGGCACGGGAACTCAGGATATCTATCTCTATGACTCGCGGCTTGATCTGGAGAATGGTTTAAAACTGGTAGTCCCATCGCCTACCATGATGGTCCACCAACGATTACGCGAAGCAACCCGGCATAAACAGGCTGTCTTGCTTTGTGGCAAGACTATGGGTGGAGGGCCTAGCGCCTGGGCTGCTCAGGATCACGCCCGCGCCGGGTTGCTCATTTATGCGACTCCCCAGGCAGCTCGTTCCTTCAATGATGAGTTGGATGCGGTTGCTGAGATGGGCATTCGGATAATTGACGAACAGGAAGCTGCCCATTTGCCAGATTCTATCCTCAGAGTGGAATTACGAGACTTTGATTTTCAGGCGATTACTGACGCTCTTGCCCGATTTGGAGTCTCGTTGTCGGATCTAGCAGCGGTCGCTGTAGCAGTTTTCGATCATGGCAACTCGCCGCCAGGTTACTCTGACCGCCAGTTCCGCTTTGATTATCTTGATCAGCGTATCCGCGCCGAGAACCGTCTAAGCTCTTTCGCCTACCGAAGCGAAGATGTGCCGGCTATCATGACTCGATTGCAGGCAGTGGTTGAATCGGCTGGAAATGTGGATGCACCGTTGGTCGTGATGGATACGGCTCCGGCTGCTGTTTTAGGGGCGACCTTTGATCCGTTGATTGCAGCTCGTCAACGGGTGGTGATCGCAAATGTGGGCAATTTTCACACCCTGGCATTTCGTTTAGGACCAGGTGGTATAGAAGGCGTATTTGAGCACCATACCGGGTTGGTTGATTTGCCAAAGTTAGAAAGTCTATTGGAATCACTTGCTAATGGCACATTAAAACACGCTGATGTTTTTGGCGATAATGGTCATGGCGCTTTGGTATACAACGATCAATCCCCTGCCTTTAAACGGGGGACGATTATGGCGTAGCTGTAACAGGTCCCAGAAGGAACTTAATGCGTGATTCACGACTACGACCTTATTTTGCTGTCCCATTTGGCGATATGATGATCGCCGGATGTATCGGTCTACTCGCTTCGGTGGCAGATATCCATCCAGATCTGGCTGAACCGATCCAGGCTTCATTCCGAGGTCAAGGCGGTAGTGGAATGTCTCCGTGGGATTTATGATTTATTACTGATCTGAGTGAAGTATTCATAGCGGTTTCAAGAAAAAGAGATATTGTTGATATCGGTTAGGGAATACTCAGATGGTGCATCCAAGAAACCCATTATTTGAACAGATCGATTTGCCAATTATGGGTGATGGGGCAATGGGCACTCTGCTCAATCTGCGCGGGGTCGGATTTGATGAGTGTTTCGATGCGCTCAATCTGAGCAACCCAGCTATGGTGGCTGAAATTCACCAGGAATATATCCAAGCTGGTTCTAAGATCATCCAGACGAATACATTCGGCGCAAATCGTTTTAAACTCGCTGGACATGACCTGGAGGGCCAGGTGGAGGCAATTAACCAGGCTGGAGTCGAATTGGCCCGACGAGCTGTACTGGCATCCTTCAAAGAAGTGCTCGTGGCTGGGGATGTCGGTCCACTGGGAATACGGCTAGCACCATTCGGAAAAGTCCAGGCAGAGCAAGCCAGGTTGGCGTTTGTGGAGCAAATTGAGGCTTTATGCCAGGGTAGAATTGATCTACTAGTCCTGGAGACTTTCACTGACCTGCACGAGCTGCTCGAAGCGATTAAGGCTGCCCATCAGGTATGCAATCTACCGATTGTGGCTTCGATGACCTATACCCGGGATGACCGCACCTTACTGGGTGACAGTCCTGCTAAAGTTGCGACGATCTTGTTTGAGACTGGTGTGGATGTAATTGGTGTCAATTGTTCTGGAGGCCCAGCTCAAATCTGGCGGATTCTTAGACAGATGCATACAGCGGTTCCTTCTGCAAGGTTTTCCGCTATGCCAAATGCTGGCTGGCCTGAGCAAGTAGGAGGGCGGATCAAATATCCAGCCAGTGCGAATTATTTTGGCGATTATGCTCTTGCATTTCAAAAGGAAGGGGCAGTTTTAATAGGTGGCTGCTGTGGAACAACCCCTCAGCACATCGCAGCCATGCGCCAGACGCTTGAGCGAAGACAAGAGGAGGATGTCATAAGCGAGGCGATGCTTGGCCTGGTGGAGAGTGAAGCCCGGGAAACTTCTCCTGAAACGCCCTCCCAACTGGCGGAAAAGATTGCAAGCGGCCAGTTCATTGTATCTGTTGAGATGGATCCGCCGTGTGGACTATCCACCCATAAGCTGCTGGCAGGAGCCAGTCTATTGGCTGAGGCTGGCGCAGATGTGATCAACGTTGCCGACAGCCCAATGGCGCGCATGCGCATGAGCCCTTGGGCGGTCTGCAGTGTCATCCAGCGCCAGTTTAATATTGAGACGGTATTGCACTTCCCAACACGTGGTCGGAACTTATTGCGAGTACAGGGCGATTTATTGGCAGCACACGCGTTGGGGATCCGCAATGTTTTTGTGGTGATGGGTGATCCAACGGAAATTGGGGACTTCCCGGATGCCATGGACGAGTATGACCTGGTGCCATCTGGATTAGTTAAATTGATCAAACAGGGATTTAATGCTGGATTGGATCATGCTGGAGTTGAGATTGGCCAACCGACCTCATTCTTTGTTGGCTGCGCTCTCAATCTCGCCCCTCAAGATGTGGATCAAGAGATCAAGAACTTGCAACGAAAGGTGAAGGCTGGGACCGATTTTGTACTTTCCCAACCTGTATACCAGCCTGAGATAGCCCGTTCCTTTCTTGAACGTTATACTGCTCAGGCAGGTAGGTTAGACGTACCGGTTTTGGTAGGTGTGTTGCCATTATATAGCTCGCGGCATGCTTCTTTCTTGAATAATGAAGTGCCTGGAATCACGATTCCAGAAAAAATCCAACGCCGATTGCAAAAAGCCGGGGAGAATGCATCCCAGGAAGGGATCCAGGTGGCTTTGGAGTTGATAGAGGAAATGCGTCCTTGGGCAAGCGGTATCTACCTGATGCCAGCTTTTAACCGCTATGACCTGGCAGCAGAACTTATCGAAGCCGTTAAGATGAGTGAATAAAAAAACCCTACAGCCAACGCAACCTGAATCCCCCTGGCTTTTTGATCCATTGATTTACTTCTTCGGATTTTGCTGGTGTGGGACTGATAGCGCCCATACCAGCAAAATATCTTTATCCCGAGTTAACGTTAACTACGTAGCCTGGCACCTAGTTCAGTTTCAAGTTGCTGAATGATGCGATTGCGAATCTGAGCAACTTCACCATCGGTTAAGGTACGTTCAGCCGCCTGGTAGGTCAGGCGGTATGCCAGGCTTTTCAGCCCAGCGCCGGCCTGATCTCCTCGGTAGACATCGAATAAATGTGTCTGGGTGATGATATCTCCTCCAGCTTGGCGGATAACCCGGGCTACCTGTTCTGCAGGGATCGTTTCAGCGACAATGATCGCTAGATCCTCCAACACTGGTGGGAAGGTGGGTATCGGTTGGATAGTGAAACGTTCAGGAATAAACGTCTTAAGGGTATCAAGATTAATCTCTGCTGCCAGGACCGCTGGTGAAGCGAACTCATAGTTCTCACGGACTTGAGGATGGATCTCTCCTAACCACCCAACCAGCTGATTGCCTGCCATGACTTTAGCGAATTTCCCCGGATGGTAACTGGGATGCTCACCGGGAACATAGATAATTTCACTAAGATACAGGCTTTTACACAACTCATTCACCAAGCCTTTCAAATCATAAAAATCCATGGTCTCTTGATCGGAAGATTGCCAGGTTGGTAAGGCGCGTGGCCCCGTGATTGTTATGGCTAGGCGGAGTAATTCATCAGGAAGGCGGTCCGCCTCGTTGGCCAGGAAGACTTTCCCTATTTCGAAAATTGCTATGCGATCCCGAAGGCGAGCGTTTATTTCAACGATGTCGAGTAAGCTGGCAAGCAGACTCTGCCGCATTGCATACCGGCCACTGGCGATCGGATTATTAACTTGGATGTATGGTCTCTCATCGGGCACAGCACTGTTATGTGGAAATCTTCGCCGCTCGCGTTCTGGTGAAGTCAGGCGGTAAGTGATAACTTCCTGTAATCCTAAATCCACCAGTATGTCGCGCACATGCTCGATTAGCTCGTGCTCCTGGTTGTCAGCCTGATGGGGAAGTTCATCGGCCAGACGCGTGGTTGGAATGCGGTCATACCCATAGATCCGGGCAATCTCCTCCATCAGGTCGGCAACTCCGGTGATGCCTTGACCGATATCCAATCTGTGATCGGGAGCGGTCACGCGCAGCGATTGCCCTCTATCTTCAACTTTAAATTCGAGGCGGCGTAAAATATCAGCCATTTGATCAACAGAGATGTGGACGCCAAGCCAACGCTGGGTATCAGCTGGGGTTATCTCTATGGTGGGATCGACCGGCGGGAGAGGATAAAGATCGAGCAGGCCTTTAGCCGCGACTCCGTCTGCCCACTGCTCCATTAAGACAAGTCCACGCCGCACACCGCTCTCGGCCATGGCGGGGTGTACACCGCGCGAGAAGCGGTAGGCGGCCTCGGATGACATCCGTTGAGAGGCAATCGTCCGGCGGACGTTGATATAGTTCCAGGCAGCGCCTTCCAGTAGGATATTTCGCGTTGTGGCACTCACTTCCGACTCAGCGCCTCCCATCACTCCGGCGATGGAGAGTGCTCCAGCATTGTCGCATACCAATACAGTAAAATCATCCAGTACATGTTCGACACCATCCAGTGTGGTTAAATGTTCACCTGCGTGAGCCGTGCGCGTAATGATAATTGGCGGCTTGTTTCCAGCGCGTTGTACAAGGGTGTCATAATCAAAAGCGTGCAATGGCTCCCCAAGCTCCAGCATGGCATAATTGGTGGCGTCAACGACGTTATTGATGGGGCGCATCCCAGCCAGCCGCAGGCGGCGTTGAACTTCGTAGGGGCTGGGCCGAATCTGGATATTTTCGATCAACCCTAATACAAAACGCGGGTTGAATGTTGCATTCATAATCTGAATATCGGCCCTTCCCTGGATTGGCCTTCCTTCCATTTTGGGGTCGAGATTGGGCAACCGCAGGCGTTGGTTGGTCAGCGCGGCGATCTCCCGGGCAATGCCGAGGATATTCGCATTGCGAGCCAGGTTAGGTGTGATGGCA
The DNA here is from genome assembly GCA_963706905.1 of uncultured Chloroflexia bacterium. Lineage (GTDB taxonomy): Bacteria > Chloroflexota > Anaerolineae > Anaerolineales > UBA4823 > CAVPNY01. The sequence continues at coordinate 390,265 of CAVPNY010000011.1, forward strand.
ATATCGAAAACAGCATCCCCCATGTAAACGACCAGAGGCATACCGATCGGGGCATTCTCTTCCAGGATGATTACACCTGCGTGTTCTTCAGAGATTCCCAATTCCTTTTCTGAGCAAGCCATTGAGTACGAATTGACTCCACGGATTTTTGCCCGTTTGAGAGTGGTCAATACTTGCCCTGGCTGGTGTCCATCATAGATTTGCGCACCTTCTTTCGCATATGCAACTTTAATCGGCGTGTGGAGTGGTCCTAAACCCTTATATTGAAACAGATTTGGTGCGCCAGTCAGAATAATGTGTTCTTGCAGGCCATCATCCAGGCGGCATAGCACCAATCGGTCCGCGTTGGGGTGGGGCATAACTTCATAGATTGCCGCAACAACGATCTTCTCGGGATCCCATTCTAAACCAGTGATCTTGATCTCCTGGCGCTTATGTCCACTGACATGGCCTTCAATCACCCCTTTAGGCATGGGAAGTCCAACTATGCGAATCTCTTCCACCTCCAAACCAGCTAGAGTGATCACCTTGGCCAGATCCTCGAGAGGAAGAGTGATGTTAACGAAATCCTTGATCCATGATATTGGTGCTTTCATAATTTACCTGACCTTTTTCTAGAACTGTTCCAAGAAGCGCAAATCATTAGACCAGAAGTAACGGATGTCCTCGATGCGGTGGCGTAACATCGCCATGCGCTCCGGCCCCATCCCAAAGGCAAAACCAGTGTAAACGTTTGGATCATAACCGCCATTGCTCAGGACCACTGGATGAACCATACCACTGCCAAGAACCTCCAGCCATCCACTGCGTTTACAAACCGGGCACCCCGCACCATTGCAAACAAAACATTCTATATCCATCTCAGCACTAGGTTCAGTGAAAGGAAAGTGGGCCGCGCGAAAACGTGTGCGAACGAATTGGCCATACATTCGCCGGGCAAAGTCTTCCAGTGTGCCTTTTAGATCACTGAAAGTAATGTGCTTGCCTACTGCCAGTCCCTCGACCTGAGTAAACTGGAATTCAGAGCGAGCAGTCACCTGTTCGTAGCGGTAACACATACCCGGCAAGTAGATGCGAACGGATGGTGGATTCTGTGGATCGGAGGCTGCAAGTTCCCTCATCGCGTGAATTTGGCCGGGTGAGGTATGGGTGCGCAATAAAACAGGATCATTTTCTGATGACTCTCCAATCGGAAAGCCTCCAGCGACATAAAACGAATCCTGCATCTCCCGAGCCGGGTGGTGAAGGGGGAAGTTGAGTAATTGGAAATTGAAGCCATCTGTTTCGACATCACGAGATAGATAGGGTTGGAATCCCATTTCCTCCAGGATCGCAGAGATCCTTCGGTGAATCATTGTCGATGGGTGCAGCCTGCCACGACCAGCAGGTCTACCTGGCAAGGTTACATCCAACCTCTCGGTCTGAAGTGATTGATGGAGCTCTTCCTGGCGGAGTGCCTCTTCCCGCTCAGCCAACTTGGTCTCCAGTGATCGTTTAACCTGATTGGCGCGTTTCCCGATCAAAGGTCGCTCTTCTTTGGGTACCTGACCAATTGCATCGAAGATTTGCATGAGAGGTGAGCTGCGACCAAGATGCATGACGCGCCATTTTTCGAGAGCGTCCGGAGAATCTACATCATTGAGAGATTTGAGTGCTTTTTCTTCTATCTGGTCTAATTGTTCGAGCATATTGACCTCCAAAAAAACAAAAATCTCGTCCTATGTAGGGACGAGATGATGATCCCGCGGTACCACCCTGGCTGGTTGCCTTCTGGCAACCCACTTCGAGCCAACAGCTTTTCCACACTTGATCGTGGCGAATGAGCGATTGGCTTTCCATCTAACGCTGGATATGCGGCTCAAACTATTAAGTCAGATAAACCTGACTATTCACCTGAGCAGCTCGGGAGGGAACTTCGGACAGTTTCCGCTGGACCGGGGTTTCAGTCAGAGCCCCGGATTCCCTGGCAGCTTTCGCAGGCCTACTTTCCTCCGTCATCGCTTTTTGATTTAAGAGATGTGTTCTTATTATCCCTAAAATTTAGAGACTGTCAAGATGATACTTTGGAGTCACCAGCTTGGGCAGCAAGCAATTCCTGGGTTCGTGGGTAATCTGCATAGACACCACGAAGTTCGCAGGGTAAAAGCGCAGCGATCTGGCACATAATTTCATCAGTATTTTCTTTTAAGGATATGTCTTTATTCTTTCGATCGATGGGAGGAAGGGAGAAAGGCTTACCAAACTTGACTGTGATTTTTGGCCGGCGCAGGGTTAAAATTTTCCCCATCGCATGGTAAGTCCCAGCAACTCCGGCCGGGACGATGGGAACATTGGCCTGATCAGCCAGGAATGCCACACCAGTTTTGGCAGAAATTAATGCACCAGTAGGGCTGCGTGTGCCCTCTGGTGAGAGGCCCAATACGCCACCAAATCTCAAATGATCGCGGGCAACCCGTAAGGCATGCGCATCTGCTTCTTCCCGATTAAGCCAGATCCCATTGAAAGAATTGACCAGAAAGCGGAAGAAAGCATTTTTCTGGTGCTTTTTGGCGACCAGCCCAGAGAGGTCATCCCGATCGATGAGCAAATAAATTAGGGGTACCTCGATGGTACTCAGGTGGTTTGCTGCCACGATGTATCCACCCTGCCTGGCGAGGTTCTCCCAACCGATCACTGTAATCCGCGACAGTACCCGAAATAGGAATCGGAAAATCATTATCAAGAAAGATCGTGTGAAATTCTTCATAATGCGTTTAGAATAATTGTATCCCTTCCAGATAAAATCTTCAATAAAACCGGGAAATTGCGGATTTGAAAAGCATATCATCCTGGATTTGGATGCGTGTATAATCAAATGGATATGTGGTCTCCGACTAGATTGATAAGCACTATTTTCATAGCAGTTCTGTTGGAGTGGGGGTTGGTGTCTTGCACAGCGAAGAATTCACCTACTATGGTTCAGCCAACTATTCCAATCTCTTCAGATACTCCATCTCCAACTCCTACTGAAACCCCTTTACCTCCTTCACCGACTCCCATCCCACTGGCAGCTACAGTCAATGGAGAAGCTATATCCCTTGATGAATTTGAGGCACAACTTGCGCAATTTATGTCCGCCCAGGGTGAATTGTCAACGTTCGATGAGTTTGAGGCCCGAACTACCGTTCTTAATGATTTGATCGACCAAAGTCTCCTGGCTCAGGCAGCTCACCGGGAAGGTTTTGTGGTTGATGATGAAAGCTTACACTCACATGTTGAAAGCTTGGTTGAGCAGGTCTCTGGTGATCAATCTTTGCAAGACTGGATCCAAACTCAGGGATATAACCAGGAGAGTTTTGAATCTGCGCTCCGGCGGTCGATTGAGGCGGCCTGGATGCGTGATCAAATAATATCCGAAGTTCCATCAACAGCAGAACAGGTGCATGCCCGGCAGATTTTGGTTTATGATATAGGAGAGGCCAACCAGGTGTTGCGTGAGCTTCAATCTGGCAAGGATTTTGCAACCTTAACTGCACTCTATGACCCTCAGACTTTGGGAGATCTGGGCTGGTTTCCCCGAGGCTATCTGGTTGATCCGAAGTTAGATGAAGCTGCGTTTAGCTTGCAAACAGAAGAATACAGCGAAATTATTGAGACTCGGGTTGGCTTTCATATCTTGCAGGTCATCGAGCGCGATCCAGAAAGGTTACTTGATCCGGATGCACGCCTGGTCTGGCAAGAAAAAGCACTTCACGAGTGGATCGAAACACAACGGTCTCAGAGTGAGATTGTCATTCTTGATATAGAGACATAAGGGAAGGAAATTATGGACTCATTTGATTATAAAGATGAATCTCTCCAACCTGTTAAAGATCGTGGGGCTGTCTTATGGAGTGTGCTGTCGATAATGGTTCTGCTGGCAGCGTGTTGTATGCTCGCTGGCTTTGTTGCGATCTTTTTCAATCCGCAAGCCGAATATAATCCATTTCCTCCACCAACATTGCCAGCAACAGTTACATTTCCCACCTATACGCCCACACCTCGCAGCGTGTTACCGCCGACCTGGACACCTGTTCCTACCATAGAGCCAACCAGTACGACCGCTTTTACACCAACCGTCGAGCCGCCCACTGCAACGAAGGTATTGCCGATCCCGGAGTCGCAAACGCCCTCTTCGCCGGGGGAAGGTATGCCGTTTGTGCTGCATGAAGGCGACCCTGTAGCTATTCCAAATATTGCCCACCCCGACCTGGAATGTAATTGGATGGGTGTAGCCGGGAAAGCATATAATCTTTCAGGTGCCCCAATTGCCCAGGGTCTTTTCGTTCAATTAGGGGGAGCCTTGGATGGTAAACCAGTAGATATGTTAGGCATGATCGGGATTGCAACGGATTATGGTCCAGGGGGATACGAATTCACCTTGGGAGATAAACCTCTGGCTTCTACTCAAACGCTATGGGTGCAATTATTCGATCAGGCGATGATCCCCTTATCCGAACAAATCTATTTTGATACCTATGCTGACTGCGATAAAAACCTTATCCTGATAAATTTCACTCAGGTTCGTTAGTTTTAACTGATTATCTATTTATCGTCCTCCAGGCTGATCGCGTGCCAGGCTTGCTGGCAAATTAACGCATCATCTTCCATGATGGGGCTTTCGATTAAAATCCGCCCCTGGCAATTGAAATCTTTTAATGCGCTCAGAATGGCAGTCAGATCCAGATCGGATTCTTTGAGGGGGAGATGCTCTTTCTCACCTTTTGGTCCATAAGCGATACCTGAAAGATGTATGTGCAGACTTTTAAATGATTTGTCTCCTAAAGATTTCGCATAAGAATCAAGAACCCTTGCCCACTCTGAGTATGAATTCATCGAACCGTCTCCAGTGCGTGCATGAAGGTGGGCAAAATCCAGGCATGGTTGAACCCCTTCGATTTCCTTACTCATCATGAGTGTATCATCTAGCGAACCCAGCATAGCTGATTTACCCATGGTTTCAGGACGCAGGATAACAGGATTGCCGGCCGCTCGCAATTCAGTAAGGCAATCGGTTAACCTGGGAATTGCCAGTGAAAGGACTTTCTCTGGCGCTTGTTCGAAATACGATCCTGGATGGAAGATGATATCGGTCGCACCTGCCAGATAACCGTAGTGAGCAGCATCCATCAACCGCTTCCGGGATTTGGGCCATTCTTCATCATCAGCATTTAAGTTGATATAGTAAGGCGCATGCACACTGAGGGCGACATCATGTTCTTGCCCAGTCGAATTGATCTCAGAACAGGAAGCCTCTGTCACTCGGACAGCGCGTACCCAACCCAATTCCAAACAATGAAGTCCAAGTCCAGCCAGACATTGGATACCACCTACACTTCCTCCGGGTTTCTTGGGAGTGGAAAGAGGGGAGCCGACTGTACCAAAACGAAATGAAGGTTGGGACATAGCGTACCTTTCACTGAAATTGAATGTCCTTGGAAGAGAACCTTTGCCTGCCGCAATTTATCTGAGCATTGTTTCCAGGCGGGCCCAAAGAGGGGGGCCTAGGATGAGCAATCCGATGACGGCAGAGGAGCTAGCGGTGATCAGCACAGCGGCTGCCCCAACATCTTTTCCTACCTTAGCCAGCTGATTGCGTTCTGGGCTGGCCAGATCAACCACCGCCTCTAAAGCCGTGTTTAGAAATTCTGCTGTCCATACCATGGCGATGGCGATGATGATAACAGCCCAATCCCAGGCGCTTAGTTTCAGCCAAAACCCTAAAAAGATTACGACGATGCTGACCAACGCGTGAATCCAGGCGTTCTTTTGTGTGCGGATGACAAACCACCAGCCATGAAATGCATAACGGAACGAACGGGCGCGTGACTTTAGGAAGGTAACCATGCTGAAAAGAAGTGAAACTCTGGAATAGCGGCTACTCTGGTATATTTTGGATGGTTGCTCCGAGAATGGACAGGATTTCTCTTTGGGCAGCCCACATATTGGCTTTATCATCGACGCCGGCGTGGTCATGCCCTGCCAGATGAAGAATCCCATGAACCACAAGCAATTGAAGCTCGGACTTAACCGAATGACCAGCTTTTTCGGCTTGTTCGAGAGCACGCGGATAGGAGATCAGGATGTCCCCAAGATAAAGGCTCGCTGTGTCAGGATCGGTATAATCTGCTGGAAAAGACAGAACATCAGTTGTCTCGTCGATACCGGCGAATTGCAGGCTGAGCTGATGCAATTGATTATCGTCTGTAATCACGATTGACATACTTGTATCGTGTGAAATTTCCTGGTGCTGAAGAGTCACGCGGGAGGCCTGCTCAATTAACTCGGGCTCAAGTAGCTCCTTATACGATTTGTCAATAGTAAGATAGATCATCGACTTACGAAGAGTCTGCTTCTGGGTTGACTGCAAGGTCTGATGTCTTGCGGGAAATAATTGGCACTGTGGGCGTGGCATCCGGTTTGAGGGGATTAATGCGCTCAAGTTTTGGATATTCCAGACGTGGATGATATACCCCACGCAGTGTGGAGGCAAAAGATTCAATAATGCCTTCTAGATCTTTCAAAGTCAAATCAGTCTCATCCAGTTGCCCAGAGGTGAGTCGATTCTCAACAACATTCTTAATTAATTCAAATAGCTCTGTCTCATCTTTCGGGCGTTCGGCACGTACACGCGCTTCGCAGCCATCGGCCAGCATTAAGATTGCAGTCTCCCGTGAATGAGGTCTGGGGCCAGGGTAGCTGAAATTTCCTTCATCGACTTGGGATTCATCTCCTCCAGCTGCTTTGACTGCCCGAACATATTGGTAACGTGTGGTCATGGTTCCATGGTGTTCTGCAATAAAATCATGTATGCGTCGAGGTAGATGGTACTTGCGTGCTAACTCCAGACCATCCGCCACATGTCGAATAATCACCCCTGCACTCTCCACTGGATCTAATTTCTCATGGGGATTCGGGCTGCCAGGCAACTGATTTTCGATGAAATAATATGGATTAAGAGCTTTACCAGCATCGTGGTAAATGGCTCCGACTCGAGTTAACAAAGTGTCTGCGCCGATCTTTTCAGCGGCTTGTTCTGCCAGGTTAGCAACTTGCAGACTGTGCTGGTAAGTTCCAGGAGCGTTACGCAGGATGAATTGTAATAAGGGGTGATCTGGTCGGGAGTTCTCCATTAATTGTAGTGCTGATGTCATCCCCAGAAATTGTGCGAGAAAGTATTGGAGCAATACGGTCAGGCTGCTTGATGCGATTCCGTTAATCAATGCAGCTCCGATCAGACTGGCTAAAATCAATATATTGAATGCCGGCTCGAGCAGGCGGAAGGATAGCGTGATAGCGATCTGAGCAAACGAGATTGCAGCGGCAGCCCAGAAGAAAGCTGTTACTCGGCGGGCTGCGCCTAACGCTAGAATACCGCAATAACTGCCCAAGAGATGATAAAGAGTTAGTTCTAATGGATTGGAGGTGTCGAAACTGAAAAGAATAGCTAAGGGCAACGAAAAGACCATGGCAACTTTGCTGCCAAAGAGAGAAGTAATTATTAACCCAAATGCAGATAAAGGATAAATATAAGGGATCAATTCCGACCCTGGCGTAATAAAGCGTCCGACGAGAAGAAAAATAAGGAATAGTGCAAAAACAACGGTCAAACCACGCACATCTTGGATGAGGGACGGATTCCTCCGCAAGTACAGCAGAAAATAAATGATCGTGAGAATGGACAAACATGCAGCACTCGCAATATCTTGCCAGCGAGTTTTTGGTTGGACAAGGCCGTATTGCTCGAGTGCTTCCTGGACAAGTGGTGTCACGACTTGTCCTCGCTGGAGGATCGTTTCACCTTGAATGAATGAGCGTGTTACCGGTTTGACGGATTCACGTGCTTTTTGTCTAGCCTCTTCAGTGAGGTCCTCGCTGTAAACGCTATTTGGTATGACAAATCCACCTACTAGCGAAGATACGATCGCGGACTGATCTTCAGATAAGGATAGGCTGACCAGGGCTGAAATACTACGGATGGCATCATCCAGGCGATCCTCTCGAATTGTGGACCGCATAACCTGTTCTAAAACCACAATTGCTTCCTGTTGAACTGCCTGCCAGCGAGCATCACTCAACTCTAGAATATTTCCGGCAGTTTCTGCGTCCAGTAAAATGTCTTCCAGAGCAGTTAGGTCCGCAGCTTTCTGTTCTGGCGATGCATAACCATCAGCCCGGACGCTGGAGATATAAGCCAGGGCGCCCCGTAAGCGTTCCAATTGCTGGCGAGCGACGCTGGTGTCCTGGTTTGTAAAGACAGGCAGTACCGATTGAGAAGCAGCCGTGCGTTGAGCTTCGGTCAGAATCTCACTGGTGAATGTCAAAGAGTGAGGTGCAACGTTCTCCAGTGAAGCGACTTCCCCAATTTTTGGTTGATTGGTGGCTAATTGCGTATAGAATGGCAGAATAAGCGCGGTAAAGGTTGCGATAAGGGTGATGATCACCAGAACGGCATAATAATATCGCCGCTGTTTTGGACGATGAATCCGGTGAGACAATTCTTTACTTGTCATAGTGACTGGGGGAATTATGTCAATAACTGGCGAACGACCTGACTGACCATAGATCCTTCAGCACGCCCTTGAACGCGTGGTAAGAGCACATTCATTACAATGCCTATCTCGCGGGTCGAGGTTGCCCCAACTTCATCAATTGCTTCTTGGGCCATACTTTCCAGTTCTTGTTGGCTCAATTGCGTTGGGAGGTAGGTTTCTAGCAGTGCTATCTCTGCCTCTGCATCGGCCACCAGATCTGGTCGTTTGGCGCGCTCTGCATCCAAGATGGTCTCACGCCGGGATTTGATCTCCTTCTGCAAAACCGTCAAAACGACTGCATCATCTAGAGAACCGCCTTTCTCTATCTCAGCCAGCTTAATCGCTGAGAGAGCCATGCGTAATGTGTTTTTGCGCATTACCTGGCCGGATCGCATTGCATCAACAATGTCTTTTTCGATAGTTGCTTTGATGCTCATGAAGATGATTATACCTATTTTTTGGGAGAAAACACTTATCCCATCGGAAAACGCATTCGTCGACCACCGATTAAGTGGAAATGGAGGTGAAAGACAGCCTGTCCAGCATCTGGTCCTGTGTTGAGGATCAGACGGTAGCCGGACTGTTCTACCCCTACGCGAATAGCGATTTGGTGCGCAACGGTGAGTAAGTGCCCAAGCAAGGGTTCATCTTCTATGTTGGCAAGATTAAGAGAGTGAAAGTGCTTATTGGGAATGATCAAGATGTGGAGCGGGGCAACCGGATGGATATCGTGAAATGCAGTTACGAGATTGTCCCGGTAAACTATCTGGCTGGGACTTTCTCCGTTAATGATCTTACAGAAGATGCATGTAGATTCTAAATTAGCTGTGTTCGACATTGCCTTCCAAGCCCTGCTTATTATGTCTCGGTGATGTGAACCCTGGTGATTTGGTTCCACATGTAGTTTGGGGCTTTGGCATGAACCCGTATGTAGTTATCTGTCAAGCCGCTGAGTTGCCAGCCATCAGGTCCCATGGCAGTTGCACTCTCCCAGAGAACGGTGACGGTCTGGTCGATGAAACGTGAATGGTATTCAGTCGCAGATTCTTCCAGGATTTGTCTGAGGATGGCATTGCGTTCTTTTCGGATCGGATGAGGAACCTGATCTGGCAAGCGTATGGCGGCCGTGCCGGGCCTGGGAGAATAGGTAAACACATGCCCGCCAGCAAAACTCAGATTGCGAACAAATAGAACAGTTTCTTCAAATTCTGCGTCTGTTTCACCAGGAAAGCCTGCGATGATATCAGTGGTGATTGCCACATCGGGGATAGCGGATCTGGCCTGCTCGACTAGAGTTGAAAACTTCTGCGGTGTTGTCCTGCGAGCCATCCGTCTGAGGGTTGAAGGCTGCCAGATTGGAGAGGTAAATGGATGTGCCGGCAAAGACGAGGATCTTTCCAAAGGTTGAAGAAAGTTGAGTCTAGGTCCCAAGGTTCAAGTGAAGAAAGACGTATACGTGGGACGTCAAAATTGTCCAAGATTGATTGAACGAGATCTCGAAGGTGAAGTTTAGGATTAAGATCTTGACCCCAAGAACCCAGGTGGACACCGGTGAGAACGATCTCTTGAATTCTTGTTAGATCTTCAGGTCTGGGTATTAGATATTCTAGGATGTAGGTGTGAATTTCATGTATTGACCGACTTCTTTGTTCTCCTCTGGCAAGAGTTGTGATGCAAAAAGTGCATTGGTTGTTACAGCCGTCTTGAACTTTCAAGGAAGGAACGTGTGCGAAATTTGGCGCCTGGAATTGGGAATCGATTGATTGGTTCAATATCAAATTGTTCAGATGTTGTCCGGAAAAAGGAGGTTTACTAATTGATCCTTGTCTTCATTTAGAATTTGTTTCAAAATGCCTGGTTGTTGAGGAATTTCATCCGGGAAAAGCGTGGACCAACAACCAGTCACGACAATACCATCGGAGCCTGCTTTTTGGACTTGTCGTATCTTCTGCCTTGAATCAGAAACGGCTGCATTCGTGACTGCGCAGGTGTTAATTATTGCTAGATCTGCGTTCTCCGGACTCGATTGGATCACATGGCCGTTGCGCCGTAATTCGATCGCATAAGCCTCTATCTCACTTTGGTTGAGCCGGCATCCGATTGAATCCAAATATATTTTCACGATATTACGTCTTCAGACTAAGATTTATTCCAAGTTTGATCAACGAACGGCTAATTATAAGATAAATTGCAAGTCCTGTATTTATTCCAGTATTTTATCCTTTTATTCAGCAATGGAAGAAGTCGCGTAAAGTAATAAGGTTTTGCCTTTTGTAGGCTAACTTAACCTTGAACCGATTTGGAGAGACAAATAATCAGTTGCAGTAGATTTTAGGTGATCAATCTTTCAATGTGGATTCCATCAACATAAAGATTATCCGATGCATGGCTTGCATATGAACTGAGGGAGGAAATCTCAGTAAGTTCCTGATCGGAAATCGTATATGAAGGGAAGGAATTTCCCGGCTGATGGTATCGAGCATTGAGCATTTCTCTTATCCCATCATACAAACTTTCCAGACTGCTGTGCGTGTTGATTATAACTGTAGGCATGGTAGTTCCTTTTCAGTAGTTAGGATAGTAGATGAATATTATAGAACATAAGTTCTATTATGTAAAGGGATTATCTGCTTGGCTATTCCGATCACAATAACATACCACTACAATTTTACTTACTTCTACTACAGCATGTATTCCGGTAGCTCCACAGTAAACCGTGGTCATGAACACCACCTAGCGATCAACGCTTTTTCAGCCTGAGAAAGCCTTCCCCGATGTTTGGGCAGACGCCACACAGGCGGTGGTATTCGAAATAGAAGTAGCTCCTTAACAGTCCAAATATGATCGGTAAGACCAGCGGCGATGGCTGGGGTTCGTTGTACCCAGCGGAAGCCATGGCTGCCCACCCACAGCTTCAAGCGCAGGCTCTTGTGCTCGGTGCAGAAGTTGTAGACACAGCCCATCAGATACATGAGTGGCTCCAAGGTTTGCGGGTTGCGGATCAGCGCTCGACTGCGCCGTACCAAGACGGCCAAGCGAGAGCGGAAGGTGGCGTTCAGCCGCTCGATGAAAGCGGTGTTGAGCTTGGTTCCGCCATGGCTTTTTGCCAACAGGGCCTGAGCAGCTTTCAGACAGCCTTGCGCCATGCGCCGGGTGACGTCGACCACCCGCTTACCTTGGTAACGTTTGACCACCTGGCCGATGTGAATGTCTGGCCAAGGGATCAGCCAGGGACGTCCACGTTGGCCATTCGGCAGCGGGCTGCGGAACACCAACTGCACCGCCTGGACATAGGCGATGAAGCCATCCACGCAAATCAGCAGCGGGCGAGCCAGGGCACACTGGCGAATGATCTGCATCAGGCCCAGGATCAAGTGCTCATCTCGCTTTCTGGCGATCACTCCGCCCAACCACAAACGGGTGCTCACCATGATCGCCATTGCCAGCCAGATGACCTTGCCCTGAGCTTTGACCCGGATTTCATCCGCCTGCACGTGCTCCAGGTCTCGGGGGTGTAACACTAACTGCTCATGCACCCGCTGACAGTGTCGCCCGGCTCGCTCCTGCCAGTCCATTACTGTACGTTCATCCAGATGGAAGGCGGCAACGATGGCTTGCAGCGGACAGCCGTGCGCAATCAGGGTTACTACGATGACCATCCAATCTGCAGGATGATGCAATCGGTAGAAAGGTGTCCCGCTGGTTGCAGCAAAGGTCTTACCACATATTTTACATTGGTAACGTGCTTCTTTTCGGCTGTGAACAACGATGTTGTTCTCGCCTACTTTACCCCTTGCGGGGCACGCCATATTCGGGCAGAATTGTTCTCGAAGGTCCATGTGGCTTGCTCTTGTAAGGTTGTCGGACCTTTAGAGTGCCACAGGACCTTCATTTTTTCAACCTCCACGCTTTATTGGAGTGCTACCTGTATTCCATTGTGACTTACTCAAATCTATATTAACCATAACACTCATGGCTACAATAGTAGCGTTACATTTTTCTGCAAAATTAGTATAAAATGGTGAATATGGCGAAATTGAAACGAGAAATAACAGGACCTAGAGTTCAGACACTCCTTTTCTTCTTCCTGGTTTTCATTGTTTCTTATCAATTTATTAAACCCCGTAAATCATCAAAAGATATTGAAATTGTTGGTAACCGGGCTTACTTAGCCTCGGGATCAGCTGGAATTGATATTTTAGATATATCAGATCCAGGAAATCCAATTTCAATCGGATCCTACGATACCCAAGGAAGTGCAAATCAAATTGCAATCAGTGAAGACTATTTATTCGTTGCTGACGGCAGCGACGGTCTACTAATCCTGGATATCTCTGATCCTGCGAATGTTCATCAGATCGGAAAATTCGATACACCTGGCAATGCTGAAGATGTAGCTTTTAAAGGCAAAGAATATATTAATCGCTGATGGAAGGACCGGTCTCATCGGGATTAATGTAAGTGATCCAGCAGATCCACAAGCACTGTCAGAAGCTCCGTTATTTAAAACCGAAGGCCAGGCTACTCAAATTGTTATAGATGGCAATTTTGGATACATCGCTGATACCAGAAATAATGTATCGATCATCAACATCTCAAACCCAGCCACACCAACCTACGTGAGTAATTATCAAGCTCCTACCGAGGTGTCTGGCATAGTAGTTGTTAACAATAGGGGATACCTGGCTGCAGAACAGAGCGGATTAATTATTTTAAATATCAGAGAATCCTTCAGCTCCAGAACAGATCGCGATTTACGACACTCCAGGAGTTTCTAAATCTATCGCGCTCTCCGGCAATTACGCATACGTAGCCGATGGCAGAGCAGGCATTCGCATTCTGGAAATCAACAGTCCACAGAACATTGCCGAGGTGGGACATTTTAGTCAAGTGATCGACGCTAACTACATTGCTGTCAAGGACAAATACATTTATCTAGCCGATGGATACGAAGGATTGCGTGTTATAGATCAGAACCTCAATATTTCCTTCGAGATGGTCAGTCCCTCCAATTTGCCTGGAAATGCAGTGGATGTGGCTGTCCGGGAGAATTATGCATTTCTGGCGAGCGAAAGCCAGGGCATCAGAGTGCTGGATACATCTAATCCACAGCAACCATTCGAAGTTGGCTTGTTTGACACTCCCGGACAGGCGGTCAGCGTCACCACAGCCGGCGATTATATCTATGTCGCGGATCGAGAGGGCGACTTGCGTATCTTGTTTATCTCTGGATCAGATGCTGATACAGTCGAATTGGCTGAGAAATCCCGCCTGGACTTACCTGGAGAAACCTTCGACATTCTGGTCGATGGAAACATTGGGTATGCGGCAGCCGGAAATGGCGGCTTTAGGATTATTAATCTTGAAGATCCAGGCGCTCCACAACCAGTTGGAGCCGAAGAACGGGCGGAAAACGCGATGAGCGTGGCAGTCCTGGGAGATTATGCTTATGTCACCGGTGGCGCCAATGGATTATATATAGTCAATATCACGGACCGGACTAAACCCGCGGTGATCGGTTATATCGATACGCCAGGCGAGGCCAGTTCAGTCAGCGTGATTAAGACGATCAGTGGAAACGAGCGGATTTTCGCCTTCGTTGCAGATGGGGATGGCGGGATCCGAGTCATTGAGGCGACCAACCCCCGCCAGCCAATTGAAGTCGGCACCAATACCGCACCTGAATACGCCTATGATCTTCGCATAATCGGGAATTTGGCCTATGTATCGGGGCGAAATGATGGTCTGTGGGTAATGGATATCACGGATCCAACAATTCCAAAAGAAATTGGTTTTTATGATTCACCGGGCAAAGCCCTTGGAATCGATGTCCTGGGAGCGAATGTTTTCGTTGCAGACTACGACCGTGGAATGAGAATCGTCGACGTTTCCAAGCCGACCGCCCCGATCCCTGTAGGATTTTATGACGTGCCGCGCCAGGTTTCAGATGTATTGGTCAATGAATATGCGTATTTGGTAGATAAGGGGCGCGGTTTGCGGGTGGAGGATGTGAATGACCCGAATGCCATGCGCGAGGTCGGTTTCTATGATTCGCCTGGCCAGGCACAGGGTTTATTCATCCAAGGAAATTACGCTTATCTCGGGGTGGAGTCGAACTTAAAAAATCCTGGATATATCAAAACCGACTATTCCTGATGAGACAGGCAGTTTCGGCATCCCTGCACCCGTAACAGCGGTATATGTATCAGGGGATTACGCTTACGTTGCCAATGGAGCAGGCGGGTTGCGAATCGTCAATATCAAGGATCCTGCACTTCCTGGATCGGCTGGCACATATGATACGCCAGGCAATGCGCTCGATGTGGTTAATCCGGAAATTATGCCTATATTGCGGATGGAGGCAAGGGCTTTTCGATTGCAAATGTCAGTGATCCAAACCGACCACAAACTTCCAGCGTGCTGAACCAATTCACCGATTTGCGCTCAGTGATCGTATTGGGGAACAATGCTTTTCTGGCTGACGGCGTTAATGGTATCTTCACGATCAATATCGAAAAGCCGGCGGCTCCTGAGCAGGTTAGCGCTCTGGACACACCTGGAATTGCTCAGGATCTGGCAGCATCGGATAATTTTCTTTTCATTGCAGATGGGCAGGGAGGTATTCAAGTCGTTTATATTCTGCACCCCGATGATCTAAATGCTGTAGGATCTACCCAGCCATCCGGGGAGAGCGTAGCTCTGGACGTGGTTCCAAAAGTTATAAAGAAAGGTGAGCCACAGCATTTTTATGTCTATCTTGCTTCAAACGAGCAAGGCTTGCGGATTTTCGATGCCAGCCAGGCTTTCAAACCAACCCAGATCGGTTTGTACAGCACACCTGGTGTCTACCCGGTGGGGAGAACGATCCGAGAAGCCATTCCTTCCACGATCGCCTTTCTGTTGGGTCAAGGAGAGAAAGTTTCAGATAAATTCTGGCGCTCAATGCGAATGTACACATTCGATATTCTGGTCTTTACTGTAACCATGGTATTCTGGTTGGGTTTTGTTTCGCAATTCGTGCTTCCTGTCATAACGATTGATGAGCGCCTGGAAGCAGTCGGTCGCCTGTTCAATTACATGATCGAGAGAAGGGGTTCGGGAGTGTACGTTAAGGGAGGAATTATCTTCAAAGCCCAGGGGACTACCGAACCTGTAATGATTGATGATCCCAAGACAAACAGGCCAGGAGTCCTTTTGGTGGATGCCGGCAGTGCGGTAGTCCTCAAAAATCTCCTCCAGCAAATGGAATTTTAGTGCAAGGTCCTGGTCTGCATTTCACCAATAACCGGCGCATCATTGGAACAGCAGACCTAAGACCTCAGGTGCGCACGCGTCCGTTGGTACATGGTTTCACCCGGGATGGTATCGAGGTAAAGACCAACGTTTTTGTAGTATTTACCATCGGTGAAAAGCCTGATTTGCTGCATGTGGGATATGATGGTGAACCAATACCTGTCAATTTGAAGGTAATCAAATTAATCGGGATTGAACCCAATCAAGTCGTTGAATTCGTTGACGAGCTGGATTCTGATGATAAAGTGGAAATTTATAATACTATCCTAGCTAACCCTGCCTCGACTGGACCGTATGAACAAAGACTGATCAATCCTGGACCACCCTACGAGTTTGATGAGAATCGGATTTTTGCGGCGGTCTCTTCGGGAGCGCAAGATGTAGCCGAAGAGAAAATCCTGGACTGGACAGAACTTCCCGTTTATACAGCGGTGGGATTGTTTCGCAATATGTTGGCGCAGGAATTATATGATAACCTTTATCTCCCGAAAGAGCCTGAGACATACCCTCTGAATATAATGAGAGGCATCTTCTCGAGAAATGTGCGCAACCTGGGGATCCTGTCTTACCAGTTTGTAAAGCGAACTGATGGGAATACTCTGGTACCCGGCCACGGTTGGAATCCTGCTGACTTGACTTTTTTCTCTGTCTTTGATCTTGTTGGATCGAAAGTCCTCAGGAATCGAGGCATAAAGGTGATTTCTGCTGGATTTTCGGATTTGGAGCCAACCAGCGAAAAAGTAAAAGATCGATTGTTGGAACGTTGGAGCGCCGGCTGGGAGAAAGAAGCCACTATTATCACCGCAGATCACGAGCTGCAGGCAATGCAAATCCGCAATCTGGCCAGGGCGGAGGCGCAGGGTGAGATGGTAGCAGCACTCGCGCTTATCTTGGGTACCGCACCCTTATCCGAAGAAGCAATGGCGATTCGGGTTTTTCAGGCACTGGAAATCGCGGCATCGGATCCGAAAACCCGCCAGTTGCTGCCTGGGGAAACGATCAACATGCTGAATAATCTACAAAAATGGCTGGAGGAGTGATCCGTTCTTACTTTTACCTGGAACTAAATTAGATTGAATGCGATGATGTTGGGAGACTATGTAGACGATTTCTTAACAGAGGACGGCGGTGGGGATGTCTTCGCGTCCTAGTTGTCCTGGGTATCCTGATCGCGTTTATGTACATTGGTAGATTGGGCTTCGAAGATATCGATATGACGGCAGTGGTCGATGCCTGGCGAGCACAATATCCTATCTTGAACGCTGTTCCAGATTTTCTTCTAAAAAGCTGGGCGTTTTTATTTTCCGGCGGCAATTTCCGTTATTTGTTCCTGCCCCTGGCGGCTTTGGTAGGCGCAATATTCTTTGGATCTAGATTTGTGCAAGATACCTATTTGATCCAGAGGATGCGGACCAGTTTACATTACCTGCTAGCAGCCCTGTTTGGGATAAGCTATCCACACCTGACGATCTCAAAAGGAAAAATGGAGGCCATACAAGGGAAGGACAATCTGCTGCAGATGATTGGTGGTCCTGAAATCCTGGATGTAAGATCCGGCAATCTGGTTCTACTGGAACAATTGTCGGGGGCAAACATGATTTTATCGGAAGAAAACATGATTTTGCTGGAAGATAATAATTATATTAACCAACTTTGGAAGATCAAAGAAACGGTCAGTCTGGACGAACAGCATGGTTTTATAGAAGAAGTCAGAGGTCGGAGCAAAGACGGCATTCCGATTCGTGTAGTTGGGGTAAGTTTTCGTTACAAATTAGCAACCGGGGATCTCCCCACGAACATCATCATACCCACGCTCGCGATTCCCTATCCACATAATGAAGATGCTTTCAAAAACATGGCATATAATCGACCTGTTACGCGAGACGATGGCATAGTTTCCTGGCACAAGGCAGTAACGGGAGTAGTCGAAGGGGCGATCCGTGAATTTGTCAACCAACACCAGTTCGATCGGATAACGGCTCCGAATTTCCTGGAAGGTGAACCACGCGAGGAAATTCTGGGTATGATATTCTCTCCGGCAATACTTCAGCGATTATACGATTTGGGTGCTGAGCTGCATTACACTAACCTGACCAATCTGATCAACCCTACCAACCCTGGAAACAACGGAACTAGAAGACATGGCAAAGGAAAAGTACGTCAGGACGAAGCCGCCCTGGCCTCCCCCTATCTCATTACCGATCCCGCTGGGCGTCGCGCCGTGCAGGACGACTGCCGGGTGCTGCTCTGGGCGGGCCGCATCGAGACGGCCGAGGATGTCGTTCCGCTCCTGACACTGTTGGGCAACTCAGAGGAACGGACGGTGCTGCTGGTGGCCGACGCGGTCGAAGAGGCGGCCTTGCGCGCCCTCGTTACCAACCACGACCGCGGAGCGATTAAGGCGGTCGTGGTCAACCTGCGGAGCAACGGTGCAAGCCGGGATCCCGACCTGGCCGACCTGGCGGTCTTGACCGGAGCAACCGTCCTCGGCCCTGCGCTCGGGCGCTCAATGACGTCGGTCAAGGCCGCAGATCTGGGCCGAGCTCGCCGGGCCGAAGCGACGGCCGAGGATCTGGTGATCAGCGGAGGCGGCGGCGAGGCGCAGACCAGGCAGACCTATGTCGCAGGGTTGCGCGCCAGGTTGGCGGCACTCTCCGAAACGGACGCTGAGCGCGATCCCCTCCGCCTGCGCCTGGCGCGCCTGACCGGCGGCGTCGGCGTGCTCAAGGTCGGCGCCTATACCGAGTACGAGCGGAAGCTGCTGCATCAGCGTGCCGAACGCGCCATCCGCACATTGGCCCTTGCCTTGAATGAAGGCATTGTGCCAGGCGGCGGCATCGCTTACCTGGAGGTGATCCCGGCCGTGGAGGCGCTGGCCAAGTCCCTGGACGGTGATGAGCAAGCCGGGGCTCGGATCGTGGCCCGGGCGCTCGAAGCGCCGTTCAGGCGCATCGTCGCCAACCGCGGCGCGACGACGCCCTCCGCTGCTTTCGCGGCCTGGCAAGGCGCCGGCCCCGGCCATATCTATGATGCGCTCGCTGACCGGGTGGCGACCGTGGCCGGGTCGGGACTGTACGACCCGGCTGGCGTCCTGCGCGTCGCACTGGAGACCGCGACGAGCGGCGCGAGTGTTGCCCTTACCGTCGCGGTGATTGTCCTGCACCGCAATCCCGCTCAGAGCCTTGAACCGTGAAGCGGAGGCAGAGTTGAGTGAAGCACACCACACGCCAGGGCAGCCCTCACCGACACAGGTATGGGACGTCCAGGCCAATTCGTCATCCGACGCGTGGCTGATCACCGATCTGGGGATCGTGGCACGCGACCGAGACGGTTGGCAACTGATTCCGCTGCCGTCCGGACGTCATCGATATGGGCGGTCCCGGTGCACTGGGCAACGCCGAGGGTGTTCACTGGATTGCCGGAGGGCAATCGGCGCTGATTCGCACCACCGACGACGGCGCGTCATGGGGTTTCTGTTGGCTGGATGGCGTTCAGCAGATCGTCGCCTGCATCGCGGCCTCGCCGCGCTTCTGGGCCGATCGGGCAGTGCTGGCTGGCACCCTGGGCGCCGGGGTGTTGCGCTCCACGGACGGCGGGCGGCGCTGGCTGTTGAGCAACTTCGGTTTGCAGGACTTCACCATCCTGGCATTAGCGACCGCAGGGGATTGGACGCGCCGCGAAGTGGCCTTTGCCGGAACCCTGGATGGCGTCTACCGTTCGATCGGCGGGGGCCGCGCCTGGAAATTTGCCGGCCTGGATGGGTTGGCGATCCAGGCGCTGGCGGCCAGCAAGCGGTACGCCGAGACTGGCCTGGTGATGGCCGGCTCGGAGGAGGCTGGCCTCCATCGCTCCACGGACGGTGGGCGCACCTGGTGGCCCGCCGGCGCTGAGATTGGGCGGACGGCGAGCATCAACGGGCTGTTATGCGTCGCGACTGGGGATGGCGAGGGGTGGATAGCCGGGACCGATGGGGGATCTTTGTGGCGGTCGGCCGATGCGGGGGATTCGTGGCAGTTGGTCCGCGAGGCTGATCATGCGGTTTTGGCGCTGGCTGCAGGGCCGGACGCGAGGCTCTATGCCGCCCTCGGTGAAGGCGGGCTGCTCGGCTCAGGTGACGCCGGCCAGACGTGGCAGCCTGTCTTCGCTTCGTAGGATGCGACAGCGATCTCCGCTGACGGGTGGACGCATGTTGAATCACGGTGGCGGAGTTGCTTCATGCAGCCGATACTCCGGGTAGATTGTGAAGAAATGATGGTCTTCAGAGTGTTCGATCCGCTGAGGGCGCAGTATCACGGACGCGCGCCTCGGAGGGAGGGTTTATCGAGGTTTCTTGCCGGCAGTGGCAAAGTTCGCCGAGTTGCAAGTCTGAGGGCGCTCATTATGTCACTTCCACGTAACTGAACACGAGACCACTAGCGCAAAATACGAACCCCCTTGGGGGCACTACCGTTATGTCAGCCATAATTCTCTAGCGGACGGTTGCCAGCGTGATAGCTCCCCTGCACGCGCCTTCAGCCGCTCCTTGACCCCCCGGCCACCCCCTGCCTCCACCATGCCCAGCCAATGACCTACCAACCCCGCGTTGCGTCCTACCAGAGTCCGGACGGCCAGATCGAGTTGGATGCGGTCCAGGGGGCCCGCGCCTTGGCTAGTGGAGGTCAAATGGCGCAACCGACCAGTGAGCCGTGCTGACCTCGCAGCCTTCGTCCAGAAAGCCCGCGCCGTGGTTGAACGTCTCAAACTGGCGAGCGCGCTGACACTGTGGCTGGTTTCCGGGGGCGGGTTCAAGGCGTCAGCGCTGGCGTATGCCGCAGAAGCCGGCATCCTGGTCAGCGGCGCGCAGAACATGCAAGAACTGGTGGAACTGCTGGGGGTGCGGTTCGGCAAGTAGGGTGGCGCAACGATCTGTGAAAGCTGGCGGATCACCGCAGCGCTCACAGTAGATGGGCGTGGGGGCTGACTTCCCCTGCCGCACTTTCGCCCCCGACCACTTCGGCGCATGGTAACTGCACCTGGACCCCATTACACCCTGGCGGACCCTGTGTCCCCTCTTCCAATCGAGGCTTCCGCGTCACCCGCAACCGTTCGCGGCCGACCCAGATCGATCAACACCGCGACTTCGCCCAAGCAGGCTCACCAACGGGTCAGATGCAGGACAGCGGCGCTGAGGCGGTTGAGCGGGTGATACTAGCGCAAAATACGAACGCCTTGCGGCCAGGCAAAAATCGCGGTATCATAGCCGCCATGCCAACCACCCTCACCCCGCAAACCTTCGTCGCCAAATGGCGTCCCATCGAGCTGCACGAGCGTGCGATGGCGCAGGAACATTTCATCGACCTCTGCCGGCTGCTGGACCATCCCACGCCGGCCGAAGCCGATCCGTCGCGCACCTGGTACGCCTTCGAGGCAGGCGCAACCAAAGCGACCGGCGGGCAAGGCTATGCTGACGTCTGGAAGCGCGACTTCTTCGCCTGGGAGTACAAGGGCGGCCACGCCGATCTGGATCGCGCTTACGGTCAACTGCTGCTCTACAGCGGCGCGCTCGGCAACCCGCCGCTCCTGATCGTCAGCGACGGCCAACGGTTTCGCATCCACACCCACTTCACCCACACGGTCCGGGTCACCTATGAATTGACCCTCGACGACCTGCTGCAGCCGGCCAAGCTCGATCTGCTGCGCAAAGCCTTCACCGACCCGGAGGCGCTGCGCTCGCCCGTCACCACCGCCCAGGTCACCGAACAGGCCGCGACCCATTTCGCCCGTATCGCCCAGATCCTGCGGCGTTACGACCATCCAGCCCCCGCCGTCGCCCACTTCCTGATCCGGCTGCTCTTCTGCCTCTTCGCCGAGGATATCGGGATCCTGCCCCCGGACCTGTTCTCGCGCCTGGTCACGCGCCCCGGGCAGAACGCGACCACCTTCATGGTGCAGGTGCGCCAGCTTTTCGCCGCGATGGCAACGGGCGGCTTCTTCGGCGTCGAGACCATCAAGCACGTGGACGGAGGGCTGTTCAACGACGACAGCGTCCTGCTGCTGGATGCCGACAGCCTGCGCATTCTGGCCGAGGTGTGCGGGCTGAACTGGTCGGCCATCGAGCCAGTGATTCTCGGCACTTTATTCGACGCGGTCTGGACCCGGACAAGCGCTCGCAGCTCGGCGCGCATTTCACGGCGAAGGATGACATCCTGCTGGTCGTCGAGCCGGTGCTGATGGCCCCGCTGCGGCGCGAATGGGTAACGATACAGGCCCAGGTGCGCCTGCTGGCCGACCAGCTTGGTGCGCTCGACGAGGCCGCCGACGCCGAGCGCACCGCCGCGGCGCGCACACAACGACGGGGCAAACCGCACCGTGCTCCGCGGGAAGGCGCTGGCGCTGTTGGCCGCGTTCCGAGAGAAGCTCGCTGCCGTGCAGATCCTCGATCCCGCGTGTGGCAGCGGCAATTTCCTGTACGTGGCGCTCTGGCTGCTGCTCGACCTTGAGAAAGCGGTCATCAATCTGGCGGCGACCCTCGGCGAGCCGATCAGCCTGCCGCTCGTTTCGCCGGCGCAGCTCCACGGCATCGAGATCAATCCCTACGCCTACGAGTTGGCGCAGACGACGATCCGGATCGGTTACATCCAATGGCTGCGCGACAACGGCTTTGGATTGCCGACCGAGCCGATCCTCAAGCCGCTGACCACCTTCCGCCAGATGGACGCGATCCTGGCAGGGGACAGGGATCAGGAGTCAGGGACAGGGGCAGGGGACAGGAGTCAGGGAACCGGAGTGGCCGGCGGCGGACGTGATCATCGGGAATCCGCCGTTTTTGGGCGGCGGCAAGATACGCGCCCAGTTGGGCGATCCTTACACCGATGCCCTGTTCAAACTCTACGGCGACCGGCTACCTAACTTCAGCGACCTGTGCTGCTATTGGTTCGAGAAGACGCGGGCGATGATCGAGACAGGCAAAACCAAGCGCGCCGGTTTACTGGCGACACAGGGCATTCGTGGCGGGGCAAATCGGGCGGTTTTGGATCGTATCAAACAGTCCAACAGCATCTTCTGGGCGCAGTCAGACCGGAATTGGATTCTCGACGGTGCGACCGTCCATGTTTCGATGGTAGGTTTCGATAACGGAACTGAGCAAGAATGCTTGCTGGACGGTCATTCTGTGTCTGTCATCAATGCGGACCTGACCGCTTCGGTTAATGTAACGCAGGCCAAGCGATTGCCCGAAAACGCAGGCACTTGTTTCATGGGACCTCCCCGAAAGCACCGTTCGATATCGACGACGAACTCGCCCAACGCATGTTAGGCGCGCCAATCAATGTGAACGGTCGCCCCAACGCAGATGTTGTTCGTCCAGTGGCAAGCGGCATTGATCTGGTGCAACAATCACGGAATAAATGGACGATCGACTTCGGCTTGATGGACGAGCATGAGGCCGCGGAATACGAGTTACCGTTTGAGTATGTGCGACAGCATGTTTACCCTATACGATCAAGAAATCGACGTGCTTCCTACGCAAGAAGATGGTGGCAGTATGCTGAGGCACGCCCCGGAATGCGAGCGGCACTAATTGGAAAGCCTCGCTTCGTCTCAACACCTGAGGTATCCAAACACCGCATCTTCGTCTGGGTTGAGGCAGCCGTCCTCTGCAACCAACAGACCCTTGTCTTCGCCTGCGACGACGATTACTTCTTCGGCGTCCTTCATTCTCGCGCCCACGAGTTATGGGCGTGGCGTCTGGGCACGCAACTGCGCGAAGTGGAGAGCGGCTTCCGATACACACCCACCACCTGCTTCGAAACCTTCCCCTTCCCCTGGCCGCCCGGCCGGGAGCCGGCGGACGATCCCCGCGTCGAAGC
>CAVPNY010000012.1:0-821738 GCA_963706905.1 uncultured Chloroflexia bacterium
CGCCGCGCCGCCGGGATTCGCCGCCTGGGCCGCCCTTCTGGAGCCGATGGTGCTGGCGCTGCCCCAGGCGCATCCGGCGGCCGATCGGCGCAGGCCGGGCTTCGAGCGCATTGCCGCCGAGCCGCTGCTGATCTTTCCGCGTGCCATTGCGCCGTCGCTTTACGACGCGGTGCTCAGCTTCTATCGCGCTCATGGCGCCACGCCTCACATTGCACAGGAGGCGATCCAGATGCAGACGCTCGTGAACCTGGTGTCCAGCGGCATGGGGCTGGCCTGGGTGCCGGCATCGGTGATGCAGTTGCAGCGGCCCGGCGTGGTCTATCGGCCGCTGGCCGGTGCGTCGCTGCAGTGCGAGACCAGCCTGGTGTGGCGCGAGCCGGCGCTGCCGGTGGTGCAGCGCTTCGTCGGCCACGTGCGCGCGCAGCAGCGACAATCGCCGGCTCGTGCAAGACCCGGAGCCCGCTGATGCTGGTGCACCCCCAGTTCGACCCGGTCGCGATAGCGCTCGGACCCGTCCAGATCCATTGGTACGGCCTGACCTACCTGGTTGCGTTCGGGCTGTTCATGTGGCTGGCGGCGCGGCGTGTGCGCTACCCCTGGTTTGCCGCCGCAGGCTGGACGCGCCGCGACGTCGAGGACCTGCTGTTCTACGGCGTGGTGGGCGTGGTCGTCGGCGGGCGCATCGGCTATGCGCTGTTCTACAAGTTCGACCACTACCTTGCCCACCCGCTGGAGGTGCTGGCGGTGTGGAAGGGTGGCATGTCGTTCCACGGCGGCCTACTCGGCGTCTTGGTGGCGATGGTGCTGTTTGCGCGCAGCCGCAAGCGCA
This sequence comes from uncultured Chloroflexia bacterium, assembly GCA_963706905.1. Lineage (GTDB taxonomy): Bacteria > Chloroflexota > Anaerolineae > Anaerolineales > UBA4823 > CAVPNY01. Next base: position 830 of record CAVPNY010000012.1, read on the forward strand.
CGTTCCTGCAGGTCACCGACCTGATCGCACCTTGCGTGCCCACCGGGCTGGCGTCGGGTCGCATCGGCAACTTCATCAACGGCGAACTGTGGGGCCGCGCGGCCGACCCGTCGCTGCCCTGGGCCATGGTCTTCCCGCAATCGGGCAGCAACATCGCGCGCCACCCGTCGCAGCTGTACCAGTTTGCGCTCGAGGGCATGCTGCTGTTCGTGCTGCTGTGGTGGTACGCCAGCAAGCCGCGGCACACCGGGCAGGTGTCGGGCGCGTTCCTCGTGGGCTACGGGGTCTTGCGCTTCGTCGCCGAGTTCTTCCGCGAGCCCGACAGCTTCCTGGGCCTGCGCGCGTTCGACCTGAGCCAGGGCCAGTGGCTGAGCCTGCCGATGATCGCCGCCGGTGTGTGGATGTGGCTCTGGGCCGGCCGGGCACAATCGGCGCGATGAGACAGATCTTCCTGGACACGGAGACCACCGGGCTCAATGCGCAGGGCGGCGACCGAATCGTCGAGATCGGCTGCGTCGAGATGGTCGGGCGGCGCCTGACCGGCGACAACCGCCACTTCTACCTGAACCCGCAGCGCCCCAGTCATCCGGACGCGCTGCGCGTGCACGGGCTGACCGACGAGTTCCTTGCCGACAAGCCGCGCTTCGAGGCCATTGCCGACGAACTGCTGCGCTACCTGGCCGGCGCCGAGTTGGTGATCCACAACGCGCCCTTCGACATCGGCTTCCTCGACGAGGAGTTCAAGCGTTGCGGGCTGCCCGGCGTGGCCGGGCAGGTGGCGCAGATCACCGACAGTCTGCTGTTGGCGCGCGAGAGGTTCCCGGGCAAGAGCAACTCGCTCGACGCGCTGTGCAGGCGGCTGGAGGTGGATAACTCCAACCGCACGCTGCACGGCGCATTGCTCGACGCCGGGTTGCTGGCCGAGGTGTATGTCGGCATGACGCGCGGCCAGGGCTCGCTGGTCATCGACGAGACCGAGCAACGCGACGCCAGCGGCGCAGTGGAGGTGGTCGACCTGTCGGCCTTCGACCTGCCGGTGCTGCAGCCCAGCGACGACGAACTGACCGCACACCGTGCGGTGCTGGCCGACATCGACAAGGCCAGCCGCGGCAAGCTGCTCTGGCAGGCCGATCTGGCATAATCTTGCGTTTTCCGGCAAGCGCTCCCAATGACATTGTCGGGCGGTTAGCTCAGCGGTAGAGCACTGCCTTCACACGGCAGGGGTCGCAGGTTCGAACCCTGCACCGCCCACCAGCAAGTTCAACGACTTACGGCGCTTCAGGGCGCCGTTTGCGTTTCAAGTGCTAGAAAAGTGCTGGAAAGCCCGTCTCGAATTCCGTCGCTGCGTTGCGTGGGCAACGCCGCTGGGTCGCGCTTCCGTCCCTACTTGCGTCGGCTACGCGACACAACGATGCCCACGACTGCCGCCAAGCCCACGAGCGCCCAGGTGCCTGGCTCAGGCAATTCGTTCGGGGGCGCTGCAATTGCATGAGCCGAAACGGCGGTGAGCATCGACGCCAATGCGGCGCCGGTAGCGATGAGTCTCGAACGAAGTGACATGCAAGCTCCTACAGTGGACCGACTTCTGATGTCATCGTAAGCAGTCACCCAGCCTCTGCGATACCCGCATTCACGGGGCAAGTTGGCCCTTTAGTGTGGAAAAAGTCCGCCGAAACGGATCAGCACGCGGTGCGCCGAATACGTACCCCCCCCCCGGAACTGGTCCCCATCGGTGGGCCCTCGAAGTGGTGCCCACCCTGAGGCGAACAACGGGATGGCAAGTTGAGCGTCAGGCTGCAAGACCGGCGCCGTCTGCCCGCAGCCGTTGCCAGCCCTTGTTGGGTCGGGCAATTGCCGCGTTCACGCAAGTTCGTCGTCGGCACCGGGTTCGCGTTCGTAGCTGCAACAGGTGCGCAGCTCCGATGCCTGGCCGTACAAGCATTTCGGGCATCGACACCCCATACCCCGCTGCGTTACCTCCACCCAACGACAGTGCAGACAGCGCCGGCCTTCGCTTTGGGCCGGGCGGTACATCAGCGGGGACGCGGCAGCCATGTGGCCCGCAGCCTAAAGAGCACCTGGCTCACGGCATGAGCCAGGGATCGCCCGCCACATCATCACGAGGGTGACCGCGACCCAAAGCGGTCGGACGGCAGCCCAGATGGCTTGCCCGACAGCAGGCATTTGCCGGACCAACGCGACGGCCCGAGTGAATCGCCAGATGCGTGATCACGTGGCGCCAGGCCGTCTTGCGCCTCGGCAACGCGGCGCAAGCGGGTACCGCAAGTCTGTTTGATTCAAAGCAGCGCGGTATCAGTCGTTCTCGAAGGCGGACTCGAGCCGGGCGTCGCACGACGCAGGCGGCATCATGGGTGCGCAACGGCCTCGCAAGCCATCTTGACGGTCTCTGCGACGATCAGAGACTGACGCGCTGCGTCGGCTTGACCGCAGATCGACTCGCAGCGCCAGTCTGTCGTGTCCTCGAAATCACAATGTGACGCGCCTTCGATGCGCCGTTCAATGCGCCGGTCGGGCAGCCAGGCGGCAATCCGCCGCGCGCTGCCGGAGACATTGCATGCGCTGCTCGGCGCACGCAGCACCACCGCGGGCACGCGCAGGCTGCGGGCAGCTCTCCTGGATTGTCCGAATGCGTCGACCGGGTCAAGCCCGATCCAGAGAGCCAGTCGCGGCACGCGGTCTGATGCGAGCAGCGCAGCCAGTCCGCCAGCCGACGTCCCGATCAACACAACGGGCAGCGTGTCGAGCTTGCGCTCGGCCACGACCGCTGCAACCAGCGCAACGATGGCATCTGCATTTGCCTGGTGTCGCAGCGTGTGCTGCAGATCGGGCACCGCAACGAGAAAGCCTGCCTCCGACAGGCGCTCAGCGAGCATGACATGCTGTGCGCGCGAGCGGGTAAATCCGTGTGCGATGAGGGCAAGCGCGCGCGGTGGCCCGACCGGTGCATAGACGTCGACCACAGCCGTGTGGCCGGTGGGCGTCAGCAGCCGCGTCTGGACCGAGGCCGCGGCGGGCACGATGCCGACCGCAAGTGTGAGACTGATGAGAAGGGCGCGCATCATGGCAGACGCCAACAGCAACGCATCCAGCACGCCGCGGGTTGACGCCGCTGCCAGGTTGACTTTCGGCCGAAGCGGGGTCGGTCAGCAGCGAATTGGGTCCGCTTTGCAGCAGCGGACTGTTGACGAGCTGTGCTTCAACTTCGGCAGCTGGCGGGGCGCAAGCTAACCGATGGAACCACGCAACCACTCTATGGCTGCAGAGGATTCCGGTCGGTCAGCGGGCCCCGCCTGTGTCGCCGCATCGTGCTGTGGGGGCTTGGGAAGGAACCGCTACTCCGATCTTCGGCACAACAGCGACAAGGCCACGATGTGCGACGCTCGTGAACGCCTGACGCCAAACAACAGGGTTGGCGCCATTGGCAATGCGGTCAGCAGCGCCGTCCGGGGGCCTGCAGCAGCGTGAAGCGTGAAGGTCAGGCCGGTGTCCACGGCCCGCCAGGTCCGAGTTGCCAGAATGGCCGCCCCCCAGTCAAGCTCCCTAGTTTGCAGGCAGCTCAGCTGTCCGTTCCCCGCTAACCTAAAGACCATCTAAGCCAATCGGACGAGAAGCTATGGCCATCGACACCCACATCAAGTTCGACGGCATCGACGGCGAGTCGACGCACAAGGATCACAAGGGCGAAGTTGCAGTGCTGTCATGGAGCTGGGGCCTGACGTCGGCAGCAGGTGCGTCCACTGGCGCTGGCGCCGCCGTGCGCAAGGCCGTCCCACAGGAGATGCGCATCGTGCATCGTTACGACAAGGCCTCCCCGATGCTGGCCAAGCAGGCGGTTCAGGGCAAGCGTTTGCCTAGTGCTGTGCTCACGGCGCGCAAGGCTGGCGAAGGTCAGAAGGACTTCCTCAAGATCACGATGAAGGAGGTCTTCATCACGTCGGTCCAGGCCAGCGAGGGCGGCGAAGGCCCTTCGGAAGAAGTCGCCATGTCCTACGGCACGATCGACTTCGAGTACCGCCCGCAGGATGTCAAGGGTAGCCTGGGCAGCCCGGTCCAGTTCGGCTGGAACATCAAGTCGGGCAAGGTGAGCTGATGCCGAGCGTCGCGCCGTGGACAGGTCCGCCGAGTCGAACACGCTGACGCAAGGGCTGGAAAGCGCGGTCCAGGCGCTGCAAGCCGACGACACCGAGCGCGCGCGCGAGGTGCTGGGCGACATCCTGCTGACGCATCCCGGCCAACCCGACGCGTTGCAGTTCCTGGGCATCCTGCATCATCGCCAGGGAGACGCGGGCCGTGCCGAGGCACTGATGCGCCAGGCCCTGGCTGCAGCGCCTGCAGAGGCCGGCATCGCTCTCAACCTCGGCAACGTGCTCTACGAATCCGGCCGCGCGGCCGAGGCGGTCGAGGTCTTCCGCCAAGCGATCCAGCTCGATCCATCGTCGTCAGCCGCATGGCACAACCTCGGCACGGCCCTGCATGGCCAGGGCAACCTTGGGCAAGCCCGCTTTGCGTGGGAGCGTGCCATCGCGGCGGACGCCACGAACGCCGAAGCCTGGTATGGCCTGTCGCGCACCTTGATCGAACTCGGTGAGGTGCATGCCGGCCTGGTGGCCAACAGCCGTGCGATCGCGCTGTGGCCGCGCCGGCTGCAGGCGCGCGACCAAGTCGTGCGCGCACTCGTCTTGCTGGGTGAACTGGACGAAGCGGCGCGTCTGTATCGCGAGTGGCTCGCCGAGGATCCGGACAATGTCGTCATCCGCCATCAGTTGGCCGCGCTCGGCCATGAGGCCGTGCCGGCTCGCGCGGCCGACGCCTATGTCGAGATGGTCTTCGACAGCTTCGCACCGCACTTTGACGGCAAGCTCGAGCAACTGGGGTACGAGGCTCCGCTGCACCTGGCGCGCGCGCTTGGCGACGCCCTGCCCGCGGGCGCCCATGTCGACGTCGCCGACCTCGGCTGCGGCACGGGACTGTGCGGGCCGTACTTGCGGCGGCATGCACGCCGCCTTGTTGGCTGCGATCTTTCCACGGGCATGCTGCGCTTGGCACGCGAGAGGGGCTGCTACGACGAGCTGTACAAGGTCGAGCTCGTGCATTTCATGAAGCACGAGCCGGAGTCCTTCGGCGCCATCGCCTGCGCCGACACGCTGTGCTACTTCGGTCCGCTCGACGCCGTGTGCCGGGCCGCCGGCGGAGCGTTGAAGTTGTCCGGCTGTTTCGTATTCACAACCGAGGCCCAGCCCGAGGAGACGCCCGCTGGCTACGAGATCAGGCCGACGGGGCGCTACGCGCATGGACACGACTACTTGATGCGCACCCTGGCTGCGGCAGGCTTCGCTGGCGTCAAGATCGACCGTGTGATCCTGCGTCAGGAAGCCGGGCAACCGATGCCAGGCTGGCTCGTGACGGCAATCTGCGACTCGCACTGCACTGAAGCTGCCTGATGCCCGCGACGGCTTAGGGCCGGGCTATGGCACACCCGGTGGTGTGCACTGTGCCGGCTTCGGCACCACGACCGCCCAGTTGCTTGAGCTGGCCAACTGGCTGGCCGAGCACGATTGCACCCACGTGGCGAGGGAGGCCACGGGCGTGTACTGGAAGCCTGTGTGGCACGTGCTCGAAGGCGAGTTCGAGTTGGTGCTGGCCAACGCAGCGCACATCCGCAACGTGCGCGGCCGCAAGACCGACGTGAACGACGCGATGTGGATCGCCGATCTGCTGGCGCACGGCCTGATCCGCGCGAGCTTCGTGCCGCCACGGGCCATCCAGCAGTTGCGCGACCTCGGCGGCCCCACTATCGCGACACACGACTGCGCTGCCAAAGCGCAATGAACCGCACCAGGGTCGTAGAGGCTGGGCCCAGTTCTTGGGGGGCATCTGGCGCCCGGGCCCGCGACACGGTAGCCTCGCGGCCAATCGAACGAAGAGGAGGTCCCGCGATGCTCACCGTCGACCAGTTGCGCCGAATCATGCCCAACCTGGCGAGTGCCAGGGCCGAATCCTTGCTGCCGCACCTGAATGCGGCGATGGCCGAATTCGGCATCGACACCTTGCTGCGCACTGCAGCCTTTGCGGCTCAGCTGGCGCACGAATCGGGCGAGTTCCGCTGGATGGAGGAGATCTGGGGCCCGACCAGTGCGCAGAAGCGCTATGAGCCGCAGACCGACCTGTCGAAGCGTCTGGGCAACAGCGAGGCAGGCGACGGTTTGCGCTTCAAAGGACGTGGTCCGATCCAGCTGACTGGCCGGGCCAACTATTCGCGTTTCGGGGACCTGTTGGGGCTGGACCTGATCGGCTCGCCGGCGCAGGCAGCGGCACCCGGGGTGGCCTTTCGCATCGCCGCGCTGTTCTGGAAGAACCGGGGCCTGAACGAGTTTGCCGAAGCGGGCGACTTCCGCGAGGTGACGCGGCGCATCAATGGTGGCTTCAACGGCCTAGAGGACCGGCTGAAGTACTACGAACGCGCCACGTCCGTGCTGGCGATCGGCTTCGAAGCCGGTGAGGCGCCTGCCACGCGCAGCGCCCGGCGTGCGAAGGTCAAGGTGCCGGTGGAGCCACTCCAGCGGGGGGCCGAAGCGATCCAGGAACTGGCGCCTGCGCGCCAAGGCCGGCCTGCATCTGCCGAGAAAGGGACTGCGGCCAAGAATGTTCCGGCGAAGAAGGTGGTGGCCAGGAAGACTGTGGCAAAGAAGATGATTGCCGCGAAGAAGGCACCAAAGGCAATCCGGTCGATGACGGTCGCCCAGGAGAAGGCACCAGAGAAGAGGGTCCAATCGACGAGAAAGAAGACCCCCCGCAAGACCAGCGCGGCATTGCGCAGCCGTTAGCGTGGCGACGGCGTCAGCGGCGACCGTGGCGTTCCAGGTCGGGCAAGGGCGCGTGCATTTGCAGCCTTCACGCGGCAGGGGCCGCAGCTTCGAACCCTGCACCGCCTACCAAGCATCGGTCCCCGCAAGTCATTGATTTGCGGGGATCCTTGCTTTTCGATCGTTTCCCACGAGAGCCCTTCTTGGCAGGTCGGCGCGACCCCTTCGAGGGATTGCGCCATGTTCGCGTCGATGGGCCTTGCATCGATCGCCGCGAGGCGTCGGCCGGAGCTCATGATCATGACCCGCATCAGAAGACGCACCCAATGGCGCCTCGTCCTCGAGGGCGCCCGCGGCAGGCCAGGTCGTTGACCGCCGTGATGCGGACCGCAACCGTGCGGGGGCCTGCTCATTCGACATGAACGAGATGGCCGGACAGCTCGGCCGCAGGACGATACCGGCAGATTGCCGCTCCTTGCGCCCTGGATCCACGTGCTGACCTCGCTGCAGAGGCGACGGTGCCGCGCGACGATTGGTGGATGAAGGCGACCGCGGTGGCCCACGACCCGCCCGCGGTCGGGCCGATGCACGCCAATCTGCAGTTGCCGGGCACGGCCATCCTCTCGGATGCGCCGAGTCTGGGCGTTGGCAAGGACGCCTATACGGCGGCGCGGGTGGTCTTCGGACTTCAACGTTGATGGCGGCCGGTAGATCGTTGTCTGGATATCGCCAGCCTTCAGGCTGCCACGGCAGGCCAGGAAGCACTCGGGCCAGGTCGGCCACCCGGTGGCCGTCGCCTCCACGGGCAGCCCTGGTGCGCCGACGGCCGACCCGGCAGGTGAACGTGCGACGACATCGGCCAACGCCGCCATGGTGTGGAGGAGGTCGGGCCTATCGACCGGGAGCCGACACGAGCCACAGCGGCGGACACCGGGACACCCATCGACGGCAATCTGCCGGGCTCTTGACCGCGCTCAACGCGCGGTAGTCGTCGGGGCCCATCATTCCCGCGGGGGAGTGTTGAACTGCACCAGATGACAACCCAGCGATGAGCAGCACCCAAAGCCGCGCACCACGCATCGAGCGCATCATCAAGCAGCGCGAGGCGCTGGTACCCGCACCAAACTTGGTGGACCATGCGGCGACCTGCAGCACGTTCCGCTGGGATGAAGCAGCCAGGGGACTCGATGGGCTGCCCGCTGGCGGGCTGAACATCGCCTACGAAGCCGTCGACCGCCACTTGGTCCACGGCCGTGGCAGTCGCACGGCGATCCGCTGGTTGGGCAAGGGCGGCGAGCGACGCGACTTGAGCTATGCCGACTTGGCGGCCGCGACGAACCGCTTCGCCAATGCACTGTGCGGACTGGGCGTGCAGCCCGGCGAGCGGGTCTTCGTGCTGATGGGTCGGCTGCCCGAGTTGTACGTGGCCGTGCTCGGCGCGCTAAAGGCGCGTTGCGTGGTATCGCCGCTGTTCTCGGCCTTCGGGCCGGAGCCGATCGCCACGCGGGCCGAGATGGGTGATGCGCGCGTGTTGGTGACCACGCCCGAGTTGCACCGGCGCAAGCTCCAGGGCTTGAGCCAGCGGCTGCCGGGCCTGAAGCATGTGCTCGTGGTTGGCGAGGCGGCTGCGCCCGACACGCTGCGTTGGGCCGAGGTCGTCGACGCGGCGTCGGCCGACTACAGCATCGGCGCCACCGATCCCGAATCGATGAGCCTGCTGCATTTCACCAGCGGCACCACCGGGCGGCCCAAGGGGGCGATCCATGTGCATGCCGCGGTGCTGGCCCACCTGGTGACCGGCCGCTACGCGCTCGACCTGCATGACGACGATGTGTTCTGGTGCACCGCCGACCCCGGCTGGGTCACCGGCACCAGCTACGGCATCATCGCGCCGCTGGCCAACGGCGTGACCAACGTCGTTGTCGAGGCCGAGTTCGATGCACCGACCTGGTACAGCGTGCTCGAGCGCGAGCGCGTGACCGTCTGGTACACCGCGCCGACGGCCATCCGCATGATGATGAAGCTTGGCAGCGGGGCGCTGGCCGGGCGCGACCTGTCGGCGCTGCGTTTCATGGCCAGTGTCGGCGAGCCGCTGAACCCGGAGGGCGTGGTCTGGGGACAGCGCGCCTTTGGTCTGCCCTTCCACGACAACTGGTGGCAGACCGAGACGGGCGGCATCATGGTCGCCAACTACGCGGCGATGGACATCAAGCCCGGCTCGATGGGCAAGCCGCTGCCGGGCATCACCGCGGCGATCGTGCGCCGCGCCGGCAACGCGCTGCAACTTGTGGACGATCCGATGGTCGAGGGCGAACTGGCGCTGAAGGCGCCGTGGCCGTCGATGATGCGCGGCTACCTGCACGAAGAGGAGCGCTACCGCAAGTGCTTCGTCGATGGCTGGTACCTCAGCGGCGATCTGGCCAAGCGCGATGCCGACGGCTACTACTGGTTCGTCGGCCGGGCCGACGACGTCATCAAGTCGGCCGGCCACCTGATCGGCCCTTTCGAGGTGGAGAGCGCGCTGCTCGAGCATCCGGCGGTGGCCGAGGCCGGTGTCATCGGCATCCCCGACCCGACGGTGGGCGAGGTGGTCAAGGCCTTCGTCGCACTGAAGCCCGGCTTCGAGCCTAGCGAGGCGCTGAACCGCGAACTGATCGGCCACGGCCGCAAGCGGCTCGGTGCCGCGGTCGCGCCGAAGGCCATCGACTTTCGCAGCAACCTGCCCAAGACGCGGAGCGGCAAGATCATGCGCCGCCTGCTGAAGGCGCGCGAACTCGGGCTGCCAGAGGGCGACCTGTCCACGCTCGAATCCGACGAACAGAAGTGAGCCTGCCGTGACCGCGAAGATTCACCTCGACCGTGCCCACCTGCAGCACCTGTGGCGGCAGATGCTGCGCATCCGTCGGTTCGAGGCCAAGTGCGTCGAGTTGTACCAGGCGCAGAAGATCCGTGGTTTCCTGCATCTGTACGACGGCGAGGAAGCGGTGGCGGTCGGCGTCGCCAGCGCGCTCGACCCGGGCCGCGACGCGGTGGTGGCGACCTACCGCGAGCATGGTCAGGCGCTGGCCTGGGGCGTGCCGATGGCGCCGCTGATGGCCGAGATGCTGGGCAAGCTCGAGGGCTGCTGCCGCGGCCGCGGCGGCTCGATGCACCTGTTCGATCGCAGCCGCCGCTTCTACGGCGGCAATGCCATCGTCGGCGGCGGGTTGCCTCTGGCTGCCGGCATCGCGTTGGCCGACCAGCGGCTCGGTCGCGGCGCCGTCACCGCCTGCTTCTTCGGCGAGGGCGCGGTCGGCGAAGGTGCGTTCCACGAGACGCTGAACCTGGCCGAGTTGTGGAAGCTGCCGTTGCTGTTCGTGTGCGAGAACAACCTGTACGCGATGGGCGTGCCGCTGGCCGACAGCGAGGTGGAGACCGACATCTGGCGCAAGGCCAAGGCCTACCGCATGCCGGCCGAGCAGGTCGACGGCATGGATCCGGTGGCGGTGGAGGCGACGACGCGGCGCGCCGTCGAGCAGGTGCGTGCCGGCGGCGGGCCGTACTTCCTGGAGCTTCGCACCTATCGCTTCCGTGCGCATTCGATGTTCGACACCCAGGCCTATCGCACGCGCGACGAGATCGAAGACTGGAAGCAACTCGATCCGCTCGAGCGGCTGCGCGCCTGGATGGGGGCCAACCACGCCCTCAATGAGTCCGAGGCGGCGGCGATCGAGGCCGAGGTCGCCAGCGAGATCGACGCGGCCGTGGCCTTCGCCGAGGCCGGCACGCTGGAGCCGTACGACGAGTTGGAGCGCTTTGTGCTGATGGACGCGGTCGTGCAGGAGCTGCCCGCATGAACACGCCGCAACGCTTGACTTATCGCGAGGCCTGCAAGCAGGCGCTCCGCGACGCGCTCGCTGCCGACCCGCGCACCTTCGTGATGGGCGAAGACGTCGGCAAGTACGGCGGCTGCTACGCGGTGACCAAGGGTCTGCTCGAGGAGTTCGGGCCGCGGCGCATCGTCGACACGCCGCTGGCCGAGAACGGCTTCACCGGGATGGGCATCGGCGCCGCGATGGCCGGCCTGCGGCCAATCGTCGAGATCATGACCTGCAACTTCAGCCTGCTGGCGCTGGACCAGATCATGAACAACGCGGCCACGCTGTCGCACATGACGGGAGGGCAGTTCGCCGTGCCGCTGGTGATCCGCATGGCCACTGGCGGCGGGCGGCAGTTGGCGGCGCAGCATTCGCACAGCCTGGAAGGCTGGTATGCGCACATCCCGGGGCTGAAGGTCGCGGTGCCGGGCACGGTGGAGGATGCGCGCCACATGCTGGCCGCGGCGCTGGCCGACCCGAACCCGGTGCTGATCTTCGAACATGTGGTGCTGTACAACGTCGAGGGCGAGCTCGACCCGGCGGTTCGCGCGGTCGACCTCGAGCATGCCAAGCTGCGCCGGGCGGGGCGCGACGTCACGCTGGTCACCTATGGCAACAGCCTGCCGAAGTGCCTGCAGTCTGCTGAGCGGCTGGCCGCGGATGGCATCGAGGCCGAGGTCATCGACCTGCGCATGCTGCGGCCGCTGGACATGCCCACAGTGTTCGAATCGTTGCGCCGCACGCGGCGCCTGGTTGTCGCGGACGAAGGCTGGAGGAGCGGCTCGATCTCCGCCGAGATCGCCGCGCGCGTGGCCGAGGAGGCGCTGTACGAGCTCGATGCACCGGTGGGCCGCGTCTGCAGCCGCGAGGTGCCGGTGCCCTACGCGGCGCACATGGAAGAGCTGACGCTGCCCAGCGTCGAGCGCATCGTCGACGCGGTGCGCGCCATCGTGCCCAAACGGGGTTGAGCGCGATGGCCGACTTCACGATGCCGGCGCTGGGCGCCGACATGGAGACCGGCAAGGTCGTCGAATGGCTGGTCAAGCCGGGCGACCGGATCAAGTCCGGCGCCGTCGTCGCCGTCGTCGAGACGCACAAGGGTGCGATCGACGTCGAGTGCTTTCTCGACGGTGTGATCGACGAACTCGCGCCGATCGGCGTCGACCTGCCGGTGGGCGCTGTGCTGGCGCAGGTGCGTTCGCCCGTCGACGCACCTGCGGCCAGGCCCGCCGCCGCCACGGCGGTGTCTGCCACCCCGGCACGCCGCGCAAAGGCCAGCCCGGCTGCGCGACGGAGCGCGGCCGAGCGCGGCATCGATGTCGACCTGCTGAACGGCACCGGCGCCGACGGCGCGGTCACGCTCGCCGATGTCGAGCTGGCCGCCGCACGGCCGTCGGTCGCAGCGGCCGCGCCGGCGCGTGCCACGCGCAGCGTCTTCGACCCGGCGCAGATGCGGCAGGCGATCGCCGTGGCAATGGGGCGCTCGAAGCGCGAGATTCCGCATTACTACCTGGCCGAGCCGGTGCCGATGCGCCGCGCCCTCGACTGGCTGCGCGACGCGAATGCGCAGCGTCCGGTCAACGAGCGGCTGCTGCCGGCGGCGTTGATGCTGAAGGCGGTGGCGCTGGCGCTGCAGGACTTCCCTGAACTGAACGGCGTGTACGAAGGGGGTGTCTTCCGCGCGTCGGCTGCCGTGCACGTGGGTGTTGCGGTCTCGCTGCGCGGCGGCGGGCTGATCGCACCGGCACTGCACGACGTCGCCGACAAGCCGCTGGACCTGGTGATGCGCGAACTGGCGGACCTGGTGCGGCGCTGCCGCGCCGGTGGCCTGCGCAGCTCGGAGCTGGCGGATCCGACGGTCACCGTCAGCAATCTCGGCGACCAGGGCGTCGAGGCGGTGTTCGGCGTGATCTACCCTCCGCAAGTGGCACTCGTCGGCTTCGGCGGCATCGCCGAGCGTCCCTGGGTCGACAAGAGTGGGGTCGTCGCAATGCCGGCGCTGACCGCGACGCTGTGCGCCGACCATCGCGTCAGCGACGGCCACCGCGGGGCGCTGTTCATGGCGCGGCTGCGCGATCAACTGCAGCGACCCGAAGCGCTGTAAGCAGAGGAAGCGAGCGTGAATGCCAATCAAATCCGTGCCGGCGTGGTGGCCGCGATCCAGGACGTTGCACCCGAAGTCGACGCCGGAGATCTGGTCGACGAGCGGCCGCTGCGCGACCAGGTGGACCTGGACTCGATGGACTGGCTGAACGTGATCATCGGCTTTCACGAGCGCTTCGGCATCCAGATCCCGGAGACCGACTATGCCCGGCTGGGTACGCTGAACGACATCGTGGCCTACCTTGGTGGCCGCTTGCCCTGACGAATGTTCGACAGGTCATTGGCCAGATGCGGTCGGTTGGGTCACGAGAGGGGCATCGCCGAGCCGCGAGCGGTGTGGGCACTTGGTCCGTCCGACGCCCCACAGGACTGCCCGAATGGCCGGCCTTCGCCACATGCAGATGTCGCAGGACCTCGCTCGACTTGCTGGAATGCGCGCATCGGACGCAGGCCCCCGGCAGGGCATTCGGTTGGGGCCGGTTCTGCGGCCCTACCAGGCGCAGCATCACGCCCGTCTGCCCGTTCGGCCGCCCAGGTCAAGGTGCGGGGCAAGCACAAGGATCAAGTGCCCGGACTGAAGCGCCTACGAAGGACCGCACTGAGCGAGAGCGACTGCGCTGAAACCGCATGATCTGGCGCGAAATACGCCATTGCATTCAGTGTGCGCAATGCACGATGCGCCTCGCCGGCTAGCCTTATTCGCAGATGTGACGGTATCGATCGCTGGGAGAGTCGATGAATAGGTGAGGGATTCCCTCTACGGAGGGTAGTCTGTGACGTTGCGACGTTGCGGTGGATGAAGGCGTCCTCAGACTGGTGTTGCGCGTTGGCGCGAGGCCGGGGGCCTTCAGGGGGCCCGCCATGGCAGACGCTGTGGCGGGCCTTCTTCTTCCTGTCGCACAGCGCCCGCCGGTTGGGCTCAACCCGTGCTTATGCTTCCAAGCGCCTGCGTCACGCGGCGCTCCAGTTCCGCGCCTTTGTACGCGCTCAGGTCAAGCGCGACTGCTTGGCGCAAGCGCTTCTGCGCGGCCGGCCCCAGTTGGGCGCGCAAGTCGCCCAGAAAGGCTGCCGACGCGATCAACGCCAGCGCCGGGTAATGCTGCGCCAGCGCCGCCTCTTCCAGAAAGGCGGCCAGCTCCCGGGCGAAGGCGGCATGTTCCTTGTCGTGCACGTCGGTGTGCGGGGCGAACTGGGTGCTGGCCGTGCTCTTGTGCACCTTGCCGCCGCGGTCATGCTCCAGCGCCGCGCCCTTCAAGCGGCTTGCGGGGTGGACGAAGCTGCGCTCCTCGCGCATGGCGCCATTGTCGGCGTCGCGCACGAAGCAGCGTGCGCGCGCCGCATTGGCGATCAGCACCCAGTCGAGTGCCGGACCGGGCGGGACGGTGTGGGTCTTGGCCATGGTTTGTCCTCGTTTGGCACGTTGGCCGCTATTGCAGGTCGAAGGGCGGACGCAGCTGCAGTGCGCGGCCGCTGCCGAAGCCGGCACGCACCGCGTCCTGCACCGTGTCCAGCCACTCGAAGTGCAGTGCCGTGCGCGTGGATTCGGGCACGTCGTGCAGGTCCTTGCGATTGCGCCCCGGCAGCAGTACCAGGCTCAGACCGGCGCGCTGTGCGGCCAGCACCTTCTCCTTGATGCCGCCCACCGGCAGCACCAAGCCGCGCAGGCTGATCTCGCCGGTCATCGCGGCGTCGTGGCGCACCGTACGGTTGCTGAACAGCGAGGCCAGCGCCATGAACATGGCCACGCCGGCGCTCGGCCCGTCCTTGGGCACTGCGCCGGCCGGCACGTGCAGGTGCACGTCGATCGCCTCGAACGCGGCCGGCGGAATGCCCAGCTCGGCGGCGCTGGACTTGACCAGCGTCAGCGCGGCCTGGGCGCTCTCCTTCATCACGTCGCCCAGCTGGCCGGTCAGGATCAGGCGGCCGCTGCCGGCCACGCGCGTGGCCTCGATGAACAGAATGTCGCCGCCCACCGGCGTCCAGGCCAGCCCGGTGGCCACGCCGGGCAGGCTGCTGCGCAGCGCGGCCTCGCGCTCGAAGCGCGCCGGGCCGAGGATCTCGTCCAGGTCCTGGGCATGAATCTCGACCGCAGCCGCCTGGCCCTGCGCGACGCGCATCGCCGCATGGCGCATGACGCGGGCGATCTCGCGCTCCAGCTGGCGCACGCCGGCCTCGCGCGTATGCCCGGCGACGATGGCCAGCAGCGCGTCGTCGCCGATGCGGCACTGCGCCTCGTGCAGCCCGTTGGCCTGCAACTGGCGCTGCAGCAGGTAGCGGTGCGCGATCTCCAGCTTCTCCTCCTGCGTGTAGCCGGGCAGCTCGATCACCTCCATGCGGTCGCGCACCGGCGCCGAGACCGTGTCCATCAGGTTGGCGGTGGCGATGAAGATCACGCTGCTCAGGTCGAAGGGCACGCCCAGGTAGTTGTCACGGAAGGTGGCGTTCTGCTCCGGGTCCAGCACCTCCAGCAGCGCGGCCGCCGGGTCGCCGTGCAGGCTGGCACTCATCTTGTCGACCTCGTCGAGCATCATCACGCAGTCGCGCGCGCCGGCCTTGCGCAGGCCCTGCACGATGTGGCCCGGCAACGCACCCACGTAGGTACGGCGGTGACCGCGCATCTCGGCCTCGTCATGCACGCCACCCAGCGACACCCGCACGAAGGGCCGCTGCAGCGCACGCGCGATGCTCTGGCCCAGCGAGGTCTTGCCCACGCCCGGCGGGCCGACGAAGCACAGGATCGGGGCACGGCCCTGCGGGTTGAGCTTCTTCACCGCCAGGAACTCGAGGATGCGGCGCTTGACCCGCTCCAGTCCGAAGTGGTCGGCCTCGAGCGTGCGCCGTGCCGCGTCCAGATCGATCGCCGGCCGTTCGGGCAGGCGCCACGGCAACTCGGTCATCCATTCGATCCAGGTCTGCAGCGGTCCGGTCTCGGCGCCGCCGCCGGCCATGCGCCGCAGACGCTGCAACTCCTTGCGCACCTGCGCCTCGGTATCGGCCGGCATGCCGGCCAGCGCGATGGCCTGTTCCAGCCGTTCGATCTCGGGCTCGTGCTCGCCGTTCTCGCCCAGCTCCTTCTGGATCGTCTTCAACTGTTCGCGCAGCAGGAACTTGCGTTCGCGGTCCTGCAGCTGTTCCTTCGTGCGTGCGCCGATCTCCTGCGACAGGCGCAGCACCTCGATGCGGTGCGACAGCAACTGCAGCACCTTGCGCAGCCGCTCCTCGGTGGACAGCGTCTCCAGCAGCATCTGCTTTTCGGCCAGCTCCACGTCCATCAGGCTGGCGGTGATGTCCGCCAGGTGCGACGGTGCGCGCGTGGCCTGCAGCGCGTGCGCCAGCTCGGCCGGCACGCCCGGCAGCAGCGACAGGATCTCCACCGCGCGCTCGCGCAGCTGCATGCCCAAGGCCTCGGCCTCGGTGGAGGTCTGGGCCGGCTCCTCGATGCGCTCGATGCGCGCGGCCAGGAACGGATGTCCGCTGACCCACTCGCGCAGCCGGAAGCGTTGCAGGCCGTGGCACACCGCATGGACCTGGCCGTCGGCGGAGCGGACCTCGCGCACCACGGTGGCCAGCGTGCCGACGCCACACAGCTGGTCCAGACCCGGTTCGTCGACGCTGGCGTCCTTCTGCAGCACGATGCCCAGCGGCGTCTCGGCCGTCACCGCCTGGCGCACCGCGGCCAACGACCGGGCGCGGCCCACCGTGATCGGCAACAGCACCTGCGGAAAGAGCACGACGTTGCGCATCGGCACCAGCGCGACGACATCCTCGGGCAGGGCAACGGCGGGAACTGCGGGACTATCGATCACAGGCTATGTCCAATCGAGATCGGCTCAGCGTAGCCTGCACGCGACGGCCGCAATTGCGTACGCGCAATCCGGTGCCAACTCGGCGCGAGCGTCCTGGACTGGGACAAGCCGCTGCATTCGATCTCCTGCGTCAACAGCCGGCCGGGCCATCGCCGCCCCAGCAGCGTCAGCGCTGCCATGCCAGGCAGGCGTCGCGCACGGCGTCGGCGAACAAGGGTGCGGCCGATGCCACGTGCAGGCGCGCGCGGGCCAAACCGCCGGCGTGCAGGCGCCAGGGCGGCACGCTGTCAGTGACCACCAGGCCGTCGAACAGCGGGCTGGCGAGCTTTTCGTCCGCGTCGCCGGTGAACAGGCCATGGGCCGCGAAGGCCAACACGCGGCGTGCCCCCGCGTCACGCAATGTCGCGGCGGCACGATGCAGCGTTTCGCCGCTGGCGATCAGGTCGTCGATCAGCAAGACCGTGGCCCCGGCCACTTCGCCGGCGACCAGGTTGCTGCTCGTGACCACCCCGGCACTGCGCCGCTTGTCGATCATGGCGAAGCCCACGGGTCCGGGCAGGCGCGCCTGAAGCGCCTCGCGCCACAGCAGCGCACGCTTCACGCCCCCCGGGTCGGGCGATGCGACGGCCAGTGGGCCCTCCAGCGCCAGCCCGCCCAGAATCCGGTCGAAGGCGGCGTGTGCGTCCAGATGCACGGTGTTGCAGCGAAACGCATTTTGGAAGGCGGCGACGTTGTGCACCTCCAGCGTGATCACCTGGTCGGTCCCGACCGCTTCGAACAACTGCGCGACATAGCGCAGGCCGACCGGGTCGAAGGGCTTGGTACGCTGGTCCTTGCGGGCATAGGCCAGATAGGGAAGCAATGCCGTCACGCGCGACGCGCCATGTTCGCGCAAGGTGGCGATGAACATCAGCAGGCGCGACAGCTTGTCGTGCGGACTGTCCACCGGCCCGCCATGAAGGCCGAGCAGTACATAGGCATCCTCGCCGCGCGGGTCCGACAGCGGACGCAGCTTGCATTCTCCGTCCTCGAAACGGCGCTCCTCATGCCGGGAGATCGGTTGGTCCAGTTCTAGCGACAGCGCCGCCGCCAGCGCACAGCCGGGATCGAGGGAGTACAACAGCATCGCCAGCAACCTCTACCAATCAGCATCCAACACCGCTTCTGACCCGTGAGGGCTTCGGTTCAGGGCAGTCATGGTCTTCGACGCAGCGCAATGCGCGAGCTTGACAGGCCGCATCCGGCGCAGCAGCTCCATTGCATGGCCTGGCATCGCTGCTGCTGGGGCTGGCTCGCTCGGCACCGCAGTGGCCTGTCTTGCGGTGGGCGTCGTCCTGGGACTGCCGGCCCGGGCACGCCTGCACCTCGGGCCGCCCGACCCGGGCCGCGGCACCGCGATCAAGTCAAGCAGCCAGTTCGCGCGCAGCCAGCCCCGCTCCGGCCCTGCATCGACAGTCAGATCGCCTCGCTCGACCTCACAAGCCGGTGACCTTCGACCGGCCACTTCGTCGTCGATCTTGCAACGTCAATGGCTGATGTCCTTCGACTCGTCGCTCTCGAGCAACTGGGACTCGGCCTGGAGCCAGTCTTCCAGGTCGTGGCCGACCTCTGCGCCGCGCGCCAGGTAACGGTAATACGCAGCCTCGCGGATCTGCAATTCCATGCTTCCGTCTTCGCCTACCGGACCGGCGGCCGCAGCAGCAGCGCTCTTCGCATGCGACTTGGATTTTGCCTCGTGGCCCGAAGCGTGGTGCGAGTGTTTCATGCCTTCCTCCTTGTAGCGCTGCAGGTGGCGCGCCTTCCACCGCATGAGCTGCCCATGCGTACTTGCTAGCCTAGGCTTCGCTGGCGCCGGCCTGTTGAGCAGGCTCAATGCCCATGGCCGTTGCAGCCGAAGCCCGTCGCCGCGGGCTGCGGACAGGGTGCGGCAGGGCTGGAGCGATCGGGGCCGGCGCACTTGCATCCTGCGCCGGGACACGATCGCGCGCCGACCGGGCGTTGCGGAGTGGGTCCGCGGGATCAGGGCCCGTGCACCGGCGCTTCGACCTGCAGCGGGCCCAGCGCGTCGATCGCATCCAGCGCAGCCCTCGCGCGGTCGATGTAGCGCTGCGCGCGCGCCGGCCAGCGTTCGGGCGTGCGCGGCGCCGGGTCGAGCAGGTGGGCCAGCGCCAGCCGGGCGCGCAGCAGCGCCCGCTGGGTGGTGTACAGATGCACCAGTGCCGGGCCGGGCCGGTCGCGCAGCGACACGGCGCAGCCCTCGAACAGCCGCGCGCCGATCCAGGGGGCACCGGCCAAGTCGCATTCCAGCCCGAGGTAGGCGATTTCATCCAAGGGATCGACCTGGCGCAGTACCGCGTTGAATTCCAGGCAATCGATGACCATGGGGGGGCGCAGCAGGCACACATGTTCCGGCCGCAGATCGCCGTGGCCATCGACGAGGCGGCCCTGCGCGGCCCGTGCCTGCAGCTCCAGCGTGTGCTCGCGCAGTGCGGCATCCCACCGATCCAGCGCCGACCTGCTGCCGGGCAGCTGCCAGCGCGGGTCGAGCAGCACCTCACGGTTCGTCCGCTGCTCGCGCTGCAGGCGCTGTACGTACTCCAGCGGATCGACGGCGACCACTGGTGCATGGCGGTAGAAGTCTGCCAGCACGCCGAACAGCGCATCGATGTCAGCGGCCGTGACCTGCGCGCAGGCGATGCGCTGATCAAGCATGTGCCGCGCCGGGAGCCGGCGCATCAGCACCAGCCAGTCGACCGTCTGCCCCGGCGCCGGCAGTCGCCGGCGCGGCAGCAGCGCGAAGGTCCCGTCGTGCCACTGCAGCGCCAGCACGTCCAGGTAGACGCCCGGCGCCAGCCGGGTGTTGAGCCGCAACTCCTCCCGGCAGTAGAACTCGCGCGCCTGCAGCGTCGAGAAGTCGAGGAACTCGTGCCGCACCGGCTTCTTCAGCTTGAGCGCGCGATCGCCCGCCAGGAACACCCAGGACATGTGGGTTTCGATCGATTCCACGGCCGAACCCGCGGCTTGGTGCGCCGCGGCCGACTGCAGAAAGTGCAGCTTGGCTTCCAGGTCGGGTGGTTGCTCGGGCGGGCTCATCGCAGGGTCATCATCGCGGCAGCGTACGAGTGACCGTTGCGCCACGTCAATCGCGGGGAAACTGTGCTCGAGCCCGGCATCTTCCGCGCGACTTGAGTGCGGTCAACGCGGGCCCCGTCGGCGTGCGCAAACATCGACCCTGGCCGCTTTGGCGGTTTGAGGAAGGGAGTGGATGAATACGCTGACGAAGATGGCATTGGGCTTGATGGGGCAACTGAAAGCCCGGCCGGCCAGGGGCGACTCGTTGCAGAGCGTGGCCCTGCCGCCGCCCGGCCGCGACGGGGGAATGCCACTGATGCAGGCGCTGTGGCAGCGGCAATCGCAGCGCGAGTTCGGCACGCAGCCCTTGCCGGAACCGGTGCTGGGCGGCCTGCTGTGGGCCGCCGCCGGCGTGAACCGGCCGTCGCTCGGCGGGCGCACCGCGCCGAGTGCAATGAACTCGCAGGAAGTGGATGTCTTCGTTGCGCTTCCCTCGGGCTTGTATCTCTACGAGCCGGTGGCGCATGGGCTGCGACTCGAGGTGCCCAGCGACGTGCGCGGCATCACCGGCTACCAGGACTTCACCGACGAGGCGGCCCTGGATCTGGTGTTCGTCGCCGATCACCGTCGCATGACGCTGGTACCGGCCGCACAGCGCGAGGCCTACGCCTTCACTGCAGCAGGGGCGATGGCGCAGAACGTGTACCTCTACTGCGCCTCGCAGGGGCTGGCTACCGTCATCCGCGCCTGGATCGATCGCCATGCGCTGGGCCAGGCGATGGAACTCGGTGCCGATCAGCAGGTGCTGCTGGCGCAGACCGTGGGTTATCCGAAGAAGGTTTCCGGTGGCCGCTGACCGTTGTGCCTGAGCGGCCCTGCGCGGGCGTCAGCGGTGCGCGCAGCCCGGTCGATGAGCCTGCGCCCTCGGGCGCTGACGGGCCGAGGCGCATCTGCCGCGCTTCGGCCCGGCGGTCAGTGCAGCGAGCTTGGCGTGGTCCAGCGCTTCCTTGTCCAGCCAGCGCCTGCGCACATGGGTGCAGGATGGCACGGTGGTCGCACGGCCGCATGCATCGAATTCCAGCTTCCAGGCGGCGCGTCCGCCCAGCGGCACCGCGAACTTGTTGGGCAGCTCGCTGCGGCTGACGCGGGCCGGGCCATCGTCACGACTTTGCAGCTCGTAGCCGAGAGGGTCGATGCCTTGCGACCGGATCGATACCCCGTGCGCCGTCTCCGAACCCGGCGGTGCCTGTGCCGTCAGCGCATGGCCCATCTCGTGATGGGAAACGACCTGGCCCGCGTCGACGTGCGGGCCGGCGCCGTCCAACTGCAGGTGAAACTCGGTCACGGCCACGTGCGCAGCGACGCGCACATTGCGGCCGCAGCCCAGTGTGCCTTCAGGTGGCACGCGCAGCTTCCGCCGGACCGCCGGCGGGTGCGGGGCGAGAAAGGCAGGGTCGCCCTGAATGGCGAAGTGGACTGGGAAGGCCAGCGCCGCGAAGCCGACAAGCCCGTGCCGCCGCCGAAGGGCATGGTCGGCGTTCGGCAACGCCATCAGGTTCGAGCCCTGTGTCACACCGGCGAACCTGGCCCATCGGATCGGCGAGGCCTTGACGCGCCATGCCGAAGACGCGGCCAAGCATATCGAGGTGGCCGTCGGCGGTGATGTCGCCACGCTGCATGGCAACCTGGATTCGTGGGCCGAACATGCCGCCGCCTTCGGTGCGGCCTGGTCCGCACCTGGCGTGTCGAGTGTCGTCGATCAAGTCCGGGTGCGGCCCACGCGCTGAGTACTTGCGCTGGTCGCCCCGCGGTCGATCGGCACGTGGATTGAGGGAGGTCAATTGCCTGCACGCACGGCCGCGAAGAATGGCCTGATTCGGTCCGCACTGGGCGTGGCCGCGAAGCTGGCCGTACAGATCGAGTGCTCTGAGCCCGGGCAGTTGGGTAGATGGGATGGCTGCGATCGAAGGCGGACACGCCGACCGGGCATGCCGTGATGCGCCGCGCCTCGATCGGGGCCTGTCCCAGACCCAAGGAGCCTGCATGTACCAAGCCCTGACAGCCGGCGACCTCTGCACCCGCGAGACCGTCTGCGTGCCGCGCACGACGTCGTTGACCGAAGCGGCTCGCCTGATGCGCGAGCGCCACGTCGGCAGCTTGGTGATCGTCGACGAACGACCCGCAGGCCGCGTTCCGGCGGGCGTGATCACCGACCGGGACCTGGTCACCGCGGTGCTGGCCCGGGACGTCGACGTGCATGCGCTGCGCGTCGAGGACGTGATGAGCACCGCGCCCATCGTCGTCCAGGAGCAGGCGTCGCTGTTCGATGCGCTGGCCACGATGCGCTCGAAGGGCGTGCGTCGCCTCGTGGTCGTCGACACGCAGGGGTTGCTGCAGGGCGTGCTCGCACTCGACGACGTGATCGAGGTCGTTGCCGAGCAGATGCAGGCTGTCGCGCGTGCGCTGGCCAGCGGTCGGCCGCGCGAGCAGCGGGGCCGGCCCTGACCGGGCCCGTCTCGCCATGGACACGGCGGGCGCCACGGCAGGAGAGCAGATGGCCGAGGCTGTCACTCGCGAGGCCGCACGTTCGCCACCCGGCGCCGGCGCAGGGTCGGCTGGGCCTGCCGGCGCGGCTCACGACAACGTGCTGTTCGCGAAACTGCTGCGCGAGATGGCCGCACTGCTCGAGGCGCAGGGCGACAACGCCTTCCGTGTCGCGGCCTACCGCAATGCCGCCGACATGATCGCGGCGCAGTCGCGCAGCCTGCGCGAGGTGTTCGAGTCCGAGGGGCTGGCCGGGCTCGACGCGCTGCCGACCATCGGCCCGGGGATCGCGGCGGCCATCGCCGAGATCGTGCAGACCGGCCGCTGGGGGCGGCTCGACCGCCTGCGCGGCGCGGCCGGCGTCGAGGCGGTGTTTCATACGATCCCCGGGGTGGGCATGGCCCTGGCGCACCGTCTGCACGACGAACTGGGAGTCGACTCGCTCGAGGCGCTCGAGGTCGCGGCACGGGACGGGCGGCTCGAGCGTCTGCCGCAGATCGGCCCGCGCCGTGCGGCGGCGATTCGGGCGTCGCTGACGCAGATGCTCGACCGGGCGCGCGCATTGCGGCGGGTACGGTCGACGCCTGCTGCCGGCTCCGCGGCCGGGCCGGGGGCCGGCGCCGAGGACGTGCCGCCCGTGGCCATGCTGCTGGAGGTCGACCAGGCGTACCGCGCCGGCGCCGAGGCGGGCAGCCTGCCGACGATCGCGCCGCGCCGCTTCAACCCCGAAGGCAAGTCCTGGCTGCCGGTGCTGCACGCCCGGCGAGGCGACTGGCACTTCAGCGCGCTGTTCTCCAACACCGCACGCGCGCACGAGCTCGGGCGGGTGCATGACTGGGTCGTGATCTACGCCGAGGACCGCGATCACCACGAGCACCAGTACACCGTGGTCACGCCGAGCGGCGGGGCGCTGGCCGGCCGGCGCGTCGTGCGCGGGCGCGAGGCCGAGTGCCGTGCCTGGTACACGAATCACTGAGTGCGCGCCATCGCGGCATGGCGATCCGCGCCTGCGGTCCAAGCCAGAGCGACGCCGCGACTGCGAGGCCCACTGCGCCCCATGCAACGCATCCTTCAGCTGATCTACCTGATGCTGCCGGTCTATGCCGCCAACATGGCGCCGCCCTTCGTGCGCTACTGGCCCGGCCGCGTCCGGCCGATCAGCGAACGCTGGCTCGGCAGCCACAAGACCTGGCTGGGTTATGCGTTCGCGATCGTCGCCGCGACCGCCGTCACGCTGCTGCAATGGCGGCTCGACTGGTCGGGCGGACTGGTCGACTACGCGCAATGGGCAGGGCTTGGGCTGGCCTGCGGCCTGGGGGCGATGCTGGGCGACAGCGCGAAGAGCCTGGTCAAGCGCCGGCTTGGCATCGCGCCCGGTCAGCGCTGGGTGCCGGCCGACCAGCTCGACTTCGTAGTCGGTGGCCTGGTCGCACTGGCCCAATGGGTCGAGCTGAGCAGGCTCGACGTCGTGCTCGTGCTGGGTCTGAGCTTCATCGGAACCGTGGTCGTCAATCGACTGGCGTACGTGGTCGGGGTCAAGGATGTGCCCTGGTGAACGACTGGTTGCGCCAGACGACTTGGGGCTGCTCGCGGGCTGAGCGGTGGATATCGCCATTGAGCGTCGACAATCGTCGGCGCTGCCCTACCGCTACGATGCGGTCTTGCAGCTTGTAATGGCTGGGTAATGCCCCTGACCGGTCGTGCAGCGAAGCGAGCGCAGCGGGAAACGGCCCGAGGGCCATTGGAAGGGGAGGTGGGCGTGGCAGAGACGACAGGCTCGTCTCGCGACAAGAACGGGAAGGCAGCGGCAAGTGCCGGCCAGCCCGTTGCGGCTGCGGTGGCCGCGGCTTCGCAGCCCGCGCGTTTTCCCATCGTCGGGCTTGGCGCCTCCGCCGGCGGGCTGGAGGCCTTCGAACGGTTCTTCCGGGCGATGCCGGCCGACAGCGGCATGGGCTTCTTGCTGGTGCAGCACCTCGACCCCAGCCATGCCAGCATCCTGACCGAGATCCTGCAGCGCAGCACGGCCATGCCGGTGGTCGAGGCGCAGGACCAGATGGCGGTCGCGCCCAACCGCGTCCATGTCATTCCCCCGAACCGGGACATGGCCATCTTCCACGGCACGCTGCGCCTGAGCGTGCCGACCGTGCCGCGCGGCCAGCGCATGCCGATCGACGCGTTCCTGCGCTCGCTGGCCGAGGACCAGGGCGAAAACGCCGTCGGCGTCATCCTGTCAGGCACGGGCACCGACGGCACGTTGGGGCTGCGTGCCGTCTTTGGCGCCGGTGGACTGTGCCTGGTGCAGGAGCCGGCGAGCGCCAAGTTCGGCGGCATGCCCGAAAGCGCGATCAAGGCCGGCTACGGGACCCGGGTGCTGACCCCCGAGCAGATGCCGCAGGCGCTGCGCGACGGTACCCGGCCGCTGCCGATCCGCCAGGCCGAGTCTGTGCCTTCGCCGGCGGCGGGCGGGCTGGGCAGGATCCTGATGCTGCTGCGCTCGGCCACCGGGCACGACTTCTCGCAATACAAGAGGAGCACGCTGGCGCGCCGCGTCGAGCGCCGCATGTCGCAGCACGGCATCGAAGACGCCGAGGTTTATGCACGCTTCCTGAAGGAGCGCCCGGCCGAGGTGCAGCTGCTCTTCAGGGAGTTGCTGATCAATGTCACCAGCTTCTTCCGCGACCCGCAGGCCTTCGTGGCACTGAAGACCGAGGTGCTGGCGGCGCTGTTGGCAGGCAAGCCCGAGAACTATGTGCTGCGCGCCTGGGTGGCGGGGTGCGCCACGGGCGAGGAGGCCTATTCGATCGCCATGCTGCTGCGCGAGCTGATGGACGAGGCTGCCCACAACTTCAAGGTGCAGCTGTACAGCACCGACCTCGACGACGATGCGATCGCCACGGCACGCGCCGGCCTGTATCCGCCCAACATCGCGCAAGACGTGACGCCCGAGCGGCTGCGACGCTTCTTCACCAAGGAGGACATCGGCTACCGCGTCAACAAGGAAATCCGCGAGATGGTCGTGTTCGCGGTGCAAAGCGTGATCAAGGACCCGCCGTTCACGCGGCTGGACCTGCTGGCCTGTCGCAACCTGCTGATCTACCTCGAGCCCGAACTGCAGAACCGCCTGATCCCGGCCTTCCACTACGCGCTCAAGCCCGGCGGCGCGCTGTTCCTTTCGCCGTCGGAGAGTATCGGCGGGCATAGCGAGCTGTTCGAGCCGATCGACCGCAAGTGGAAGCTGTACCGCGCCAAGCCCAGCGCCGCGTCGATCCGCACGGTGCTGGGCAGCGGGCTGTCCTGGGCGGCCGGCAGCGGGCCGACGGCGACGAGCCCGCCCTCGCGTCTTGCCGAGCCGCACTACGCCGAACTCGCCAAGCGCACGCTGCTGCAGTGCTTTGCGCCCGCCGCGGTGGTGACCGATATGCAGGGCAACATCCTCTACGTGCACGGCGAGACCGGCAAGTTCCTGCGCCCGGCGCCCGATCAGCGCCAGGGAGTTGCGCGACCCTCACTTCGTTGAGCACGTCCTGGACGTGCTGCGTCGCAGCGGCGCCGAGGCGAGCCGGCTCAGGCTCGAGCTGACCGAAAGCATGATGCTGGACGACGTCGAGGACAGCATCGCCAAGATGAAGCTGCTGAGGGCGCATGGCGTTGCCTTCGCGCTCGACGACTTCGGCACCGGGTATGCGTCGTTGTCCTACCTGAAACGCCTGCCGATCCAGCAGTTGAAGGTCGACCAATCGTTCGTGCGCGAGGTGCTGACCGATCCACACGACGCAGCGATAGCCCGCACCATCCTGGCCCTGGGCCAGAGCCTGGGGTTGACGGTCGTGGCCGAGGGCGTCGAAACCGAGGCACAACGCCAGGCCCTCGCCAACCTGGGCTACCAGGCCTTCCAGGGGCACCTGTTCGGCCGGCCGGCACCGATGCTGACCCCATAGCCATCGTGCACGCAGAGGTTCAGGCTCGCTGGGCGTGGCGCGGCCCAGCGGTGGTGCCGGCGCGACCGATCAGGTCTTCTCGGCCGGTGCGCCGTTCGCGGCCGGAAATGCGTCGCCGTGCAACAAGTCCCACTGCGATGGCGTGATTTCCAGTTCGGCAACGTCCGGCTTGCGCGGCTCGATGCTGCGGCGGCGCTCCCAACTGCCCGGCGGCGCGCTCTCGTGCCGGCGCCGATCGTGGCCCGAGCGCCGCTCGGCGGGTCGCTTCTGAGTCTTGCCCGGCGTGTTCAC
Source organism: uncultured Chloroflexia bacterium (assembly GCA_963706905.1). Taxonomy (GTDB): domain Bacteria; phylum Chloroflexota; class Anaerolineae; order Anaerolineales; family UBA4823; genus CAVPNY01. The sequence goes on from CAVPNY010000012.1 coordinate 27,265, forward strand.
GCTGTGGATTGTGCGCGTGCGCCGTGTTTCTCGGCGGCCATTGCGTGGCGAGCGGCCCATGCCACAGCCCGCGCCGTGAACAACTTGGCTGCGCCCGGTATGGCCGGGCTCAGCGGCTGCGCTGGCTCGCGCCCGCGGCGTGGCGCGACGCTGCGCCGAAGCGGCGCTCCAGCTCGTCGCGCAGTGGGGCAGGCAGTTTCGACAGCATCCAGTGCACCGCCAGCGGCACCAGCACCAGATCGTCGACGACGCCGATCACCGGCAGTGCGTCCGGAATCAGGTCCAGCGGCGACAGCAGGTACAGCACCAGCAGCGCGCTGGCGGGCTTCAGCCAGCCCGGCGCGGCCGGATGGCGCAGGGCATACCACAGCCGGCGCGCGTCGCCGCGCACCAGCACCCACAACACGGTCAATCGTTTCCACATGGCGCGCAAATGGGGTCGAAATGCGCATGTGCAAGGCCTTCGCGCAGCGTCGGCGTGCGTGGCCGGGCACTGCGCGTACGCTGGCTCACCAGTATCCCAGCAGTTTCCACCAGGTTCCGCCCACGACCAGCCAGACACCGATCAGCACCAGGCTCATCACGAACCCCGCCGCCCACCATTCGCCCAGCGTCGTGTAGCCCGAGCCGAAGATCACCGGCGAGGTGCCGGTGGCGTAGTGGGTCAAGGTCATCATGATGTTGGAGGCGGCGGCCATCAGCAAGGCAAAAGGCAGCGCGGGCGCACCGAGCGCGATGCCGGCGCCATAGAAGGCCGCAAACATGGCCGTGATGTGGGCCGTGGTGCTGGCGAACAGGTAGTGCGCGTACAGGTAGGCCAGCAGCAGCAGTGCGGCGGCACCCGGCCAGCCCAGGCCGAGGCTGCCGATGCCGCGCTCGATCGACGCCGAGAACCAGGCGATCAGGCCCAGCTTGTTCAGGAACGTGGCCATCATCACCAGCGCCGAGAACCAGACGATGGTGTCCCAGGCATTCTTCTCCTTGAGCACGTCCTCCCAGTCGAGCACGCCGGTCAGCAACAGCACGCCCAGGCCGATGAAGGCCGTGGTCGTCGAGTCCACTTCCCAGGCGCGGCCGAAGATCATCGCCGGCACACCGGCCCACAGCAGCAGCAGCATGACGAAGACGCCGAGCATGATCTTCTCGCCGCGCTGCAGCGGGCCGCGCTCGGCGAGCTTCTGCCGGGCAAAGTGTGCGGCATCGGGCGTGCTCTTGATCTGCGGCGGGTACAGCCAGTACAGCACCAGTGGCATCAGCAGGATCGCCGCCAGGCCCGGCAGCAGCATCGCCAGCGCCCACATGCCCCAGCTGATCGAGATCTTCGCTCCGGTCGCCTCGGCCACCAGCTTGACGATCAGCGGGTTGGGCGCCGTGGCCGTGACGAACATCGCCGAGGTGATCGGGTTGGCGTGGTAGTTCACCAGCGCCAGGTACTTGCCGATGCGGCCCTGCGTGCCCTCCCTGGGGTCGGAGTCGAAGCTGGCCGCGATCGCCCGCATGATCGGGTGCATGATCGCGCCGCCGCGCGCGGTGTTGCTGGGCGTGACCGGTGCGATCGTCAGTTCCGACAGCGCCAGTGCATAGCCGATGCCGATCGTGCGCTTGCCGAAGACTGCGACGAAGCCGTAGCCGATGCGCGCCCCCAGCCCCGTCTTGATCAGGGCACGCGAGATCATGATCGCCACGCCGATGAGCCAGATCAGCGGGTTGGCGAAGCTGCTCAGCGCGTCGGTGATCGCCACGGCCGGCTTGTCGCTGGTGACGCCGGTGAGCGCCACCAGCGCAATGGCCAGCATCGACAGCGCGCCGATCGGCATGGCCTTGCCGATGATCGCCGCGATGGTCGCGACAAACAGCGCCAGCAGGTGCCAGGCATTCGGCGCCACACCCTCGGGGACCGGTATCGCGAACCAGATGAACAGGCCGATGACGCAGGCGACGCCCGCCGGCACAGGCTTGAAACCCATGAAATCCTCCTCCTCCGATGACGACGGCCCTGCTGCCGGGCCTGCCCGTCGTGCTCCCGAGCTCCATCGTATCGGCCGCTGGCCGCCGCGCCGGTCGCGCAACGCGGGTCGATGGTAGTCTTGCGTCACTGTCCGGAACACGGCTGTGGATGAGCTTCATGACGACACTCAAGCGGATTGAACCGCTCAGCGCGTTCGTGGCGCTGTGGGCGGTGACGCTGCTGCTTGCGCCACACCGGCTTGCCGCTGCGGCCGGCGTGACTGTCGGGGTGGGGGCCGCCTATGCCGCGCCCGCAAGGCCGGGCTACCCGCCCCGCTACCTGGCACCGTACCCAGCCTACTACTATGCGGGTGCTTGCCTGCGTTTCGGCGGATGCGCCGGCACATGGGGCTGGGACGACCGCTACGCGCCCAGGCGTCCGGTCGCCCCGGACGATCCCGCGCCGCTGGAGCAGGACATCTGGGGGACCGCGGGCAGCCCCTGGGGCTATGTCCGGCGCATGCCGCCGCCGACGCCGGAAGCCCACATTCAGCCCCGCTACAAGGACGCCAGCACCATCCGGCCGGAGTACGACGAACGCACCAGCGGCGCCGCGCCGCGTTGATCGTGCCATCCCGCCGCCGCGCCGCGAACGATGCCGGGCGTTCGGCCCCAATCTGCCCGATGCCGCGCCCAGCTCGAAAGCGCCGGACAACTCCGCCTGCTGGCCGGGGCTTTGTTGCAGGTCAAACTCCGCAGGGTTGCCGGCCCTACACTGCCGGCGTGGTGATCGATCGGCGTCTGCGCCGCATGTTGTGCGGCTGGCTCGGGGTGGTGCTGCTCTTTGCGCAGCTGGCCACGGCGGCTTACGCATGCCCGCGCAGCGGTGCCGGTGCGCCGACGACCGTTGCCGCGGCACACATGCCCGGCTGCGACGGCCAGATGCCCACATCGATGGACCCGGTGCAACCGCAGTTGTGCAAGGCCCATTGCGAGCAGGGCTCGCAGACGGTGAACGCGGTTTCGGTCGTCGACCTGTCGTCGGCGCCCTTGCTTGTGGCGGTGCTCGACTGGTCGCCACGGTCGCAGGCCCGGACGTTGCCGGCCATCGGCCGGCGCTACCCGGCTGCGCTGGCAGGCGCGCCACCGCCGGGCTCACCGCCTCTGTATCTCGCGCTGCTCGTCCTTCGCAACTAGCCCGCCGCTGTGAATCGGACTGCGCCCGATGCCGGGCGCGGCGTTTCGATGTCGCATCTGTGCATGAAGTTGTTGCGAAGGACAAGCCGTGGGACTTTCACATCTGCATTCGCCAGCGGCGATCGCCACCGCTTTGGCGCTGAGCTGCGCGCTCGGCGTGCCCATGACGGCCCACGCCGGGCTGAGCTTCGACGAGACGCTGCGACTGGCGCGCGAACAGACACCGGCGCTACAGGCGCAGCAGGACGCGCTGGCCGGTGCGCAAGCCGTGCTGCCGGGCGCGTCCACGCTGCCCGACCCGAAACTGATCGTCGGCCTGGACAACCTGCCGGTGACGGGTGCCGAGAAGTTCAGCACCAGCGCAGATTTCATGACCATGCAGCGCATCGGTCTGATGCAGGATGTGCCGAACAGCGCCAAGCGCGAGGCCCGCTCCGCGCTGGCCGAAGCGCGCGTCGAACGCGAGCGATCGATGCTCGTCGTCACCGAACTGGCGGTGCGGCGCGACGCGGCGCTGGCCTGGCTGGCGGTGTACTACGCCGAGCGGCGCGCTGCGCGGCTGGCCGAGCTGGAGCGCGAGAACAAGCTGCTGGTCGACACGCTGGACGCGCGCATCGCCTCCGGCAAGGCCATGCCCGCCGAGCGCACGATGGCACGGCTGGAGGCGCTGGCGCTGGCCGATCGGCACGACGATGCCCTGCGCGACGTCGAGCGCGCGCGCGCGTCGTTGCGCCGCTGGGTCGGGGCACGCTCCGGTGACAAGCTCGACGGCGATCCGCCTGCCTTCGACGTGACGGCGAGCCAGCTGCGCGCCGATGTCCACCGCCATGCCGAGATCGCGCCCTACGCGGCGATGCAGGCCATGGCCCAGGCCGAGGTGCGCGAGGCCGATGCCGAGCAGCGTGGCGACTGGGGCTGGGAGCTGGTGTACAGCCGCCGTCCGCAGTACAGCGACATGGTGTCGTTCCAGCTCGTCTTCGACCTGCCCTGGGACCGCGAGCGGCGCCAGCAGCCGCAGCTGCTGGCCAAGCAGAAGGACGCGGCACGCATCGAGTCCGAGCGCGCCGAGACGATGCGCCGGCATGGCGAGGAGCTCGAGGCACAGCTGGCCGAGCTCAAGGCGCTGGACGCGCAGCACGCGCGGCTGGAGCGCCACGGCATCGCGCTGAACACCGAGCGCGTGGCGCTGTCACTGGCCAGCTACGAGGCCGGCCGCGCCGACCTGGGCGCCGTGCTGATGGCGCGGCGCGAGGCGGTGGAAGCGCGCCTGCGCCTGATCGACCTGGATGCGCAGCGCGCCGCGCTGCGCGTACGACTCAACACCCTGGTTGCGGAGTGAACACCATGGCGACGACTCTTCAACGCATGGCATCGGGACTGCTGCTGCTGGGGCTGGGCGGTCTGGCGGGCTGGACCCTGAGCCAATGGCAGGCGCGGCACGCGCCGGTTGCCGACACCGTGGCCGCGGCCTCGGCTGCGGCCGGCGAACGCAAGGTGCTCTACTGGTACGACCCGATGGTGCCGACGCAGCGCTTCGACAAGCCCGGCAAGTCGCCCTTCATGGACATGCAGCTGGTGCCGCGCTATGCCGACGAAGGCGAAACCGGCTCGGGCCAGAGCGGCACGCTGGCGGTCTCGACACAGGCCCAGCAGGCGCTGGGGCTGCGCCTGGCCAGCGTCGAGCGGCGCAGCCTGGGCGCGGTGGTCGAGGCCGTGGGCACGGTGACGCTCAACGACCGCGACGTCAGCATCGTGCAGGCGCGCAGTGCCGGCTTCGTTGAACGCGTCTATGCGCGTGCGCCCGGCGACGTGGTCGCCGCCGGCGCGCCGCTGGTCGACCTGCTCAACCCGGAATGGCTGGGCGCGCAGCAGGAATACCTGGCGGTCAAGGCCACCGGCGACGCCGCCCTGACGCAGGCCGCGCGCTCGCGACTGGTGCTGCTGGGCATGCCGGAGGCGCTGATCGCACGCGCCGAGCGGTCGGGGCAGGCGATTGCGCTGTACACCATCACAGCGCCGTCGGGCGGCGTGATCACCGAGCTGATGGTGCGCCAGGGCATGTCGGTCGCACCGGGCATGACGCTGGCACGCATCAACGGCCTGGGCACCGTGTGGCTGGAAGCGGCCCTGCCCGAATCGCTGGCCGCGTCGATTCAGCCCGGGCAGGGGGTCGAGGCACGCTTTCCGGCGCTGCCCGGCGAAGTGATCAAGGGCAAGGTGGCCGCCGTGCTGCCCGAGGCCAACCGCGACACGCGCACCTTGCGCCTGCGCATCGAACTGCCCAATCCCGGCCAGCGGCTCAAGGCCGGGATGTTCGCCCAGGTCAGCTTGCGCGGCGCGGCGCGCGAGGCGCTGGTCGTGCCGGCGGAGGCCGTGATCCGCACCGGCAAGCGCGCATTGGTGTACCTGTCGGAGCAGCCTGGGCGCTACCGCCCGGTGAGCGTGGAGATCGGCGAGCAGGTGGACGACCTGATCGTCGTGCGCAGCGGGCTGAGCGCCGGGCAGCAGGTGGTGGCCTCGGGCCAGTTCCTGCTGGATTCCGAGGCCAGCCTGCAGGGCGTGATGGCGCGTGGCGCGCCGCTGCCTGCCAGCGCCGCGGCGGCGGCGCCCGCCGCCGCGGGCGTCTATCGCACCACCGGGGTGATCGTCGAGATCGAGGCGGACAGCCTGACGCTGGACCACGCACCGGTGCCGGCTCTGAAATGGCCGGCGATGACCATGCCCTTCAAGCTCGGGGACAAGGCGCTGGCGAGCGGCCTGAAGAAGGGTCAGTCGGTGGAGTTCAGCTTCGACAAGCAGGGTGAGGACTACCGCATCACCGCCATCGCGCCGATGTCCGGTGCGAGCGCTGCGGGCGCTGGCGCAGGGGTGCGGCGATGATCGCGCGGCTGATCCGCTGGTCGGTGGCCAACCGCTTCCTGGTGCTGCTGGCCACGGCCCTCCTGACCGCGGCCGGCCTGTGGGGCCTGCGCACCACGCCGGTGGATGCGCTGCCCGACCTGTCGGACGTGCAGGTCATCATCCGCACCAGCTACCCGGGGCAGGCGCCGCAGATCGTCGAGAACCAGGTCACCTACCCGCTGGCCACGACGATGATGTCGGTGCCCGGCGCCAAGACAGTGCGCGGCTTCTCCTTCTTCGGCGACAGCTTCGTCTACGTGCTGTTCGAGGACGGCACCGACTTGTACTGGGCGCGCTCGCGCGTGCTCGAGTACCTGAACCAGGTGCAGGGCCGCCTGCCGGCCGGCGCCAAGACCGCGCTCGGACCCGATGCCACGGGCGTGGGCTGGATCTTCCAGTACGCGCTGGTCGACCGCTCGGGCCGCAACGACCTGTCGCAGCTGCGCGCGCTGCAGGACTGGTTCCTGAAGTACGAATTGAAGAGCGCTGCCCGACGTGGCCGAGGTCGCCAGCGTCGGCGGCATGGTGCGCCAGTACCAGGTGGTGCTCGACCCGAACAAGCTCGCCGCCTACGGCATCACGCATGCGCAGGTGCGCGATGCGCTGCTCGCCGGCAACCAGGAGACCGGCGGCTCGGTGCTGGAACTGGCCGAGGTGGAGTACATGGTGCGCGCCAGCGGCTACCTGAAGACGCTGGACGACTTCCGCGCCATCCCGCTGGCCGCGCGCGGCGGCATTCCGGTGCGCCTGGGCGACGTCGCCACGGTGCAGGTGGGCCCGGAGATGCGGCGCGGCATCGCCGAGCTCGACGGTCGAGGGCGAGGTGGCCGGTGGCGTGATCATCCTGCGCTCGGGCAAGAACGCGATGGCCGCCATCGAGGCCGTGAAGCTCAAGCTGGCCGAATTGCAGAAGAGCCTGCCGCAGGGCGTGGAGATCGTCACCACCTACGACCGCAGTGCGCTGATCGAGCGCGCCATCCACAACCTGTCGTTCAAGCTGCTCGAGGAGTTCATCGTCGTCGCGCTGGTCTGCGTCGTGTTTCTGTGGCACCTGCGCTCGGCCCTGGTGGCCATCATCGCGCTGCCGCTGGGCGTACTGACCGCCTTCCTGGTGATGCGCTACCAGGGCATCAACGCCAACATCATGTCGCTGGGCGGCATCGCCATCGCCATCGGCGCGATGGTCGACGCCGCGGTGGTGATGATCGAGAACGCGCACAAGAAGATGGAGGCCTGGCAGCACGCCCACCCGGGCGAGAGGCTCGAGGGCGAGGCGCACTGGAAGGTGGTCACCGATGCCGCGGTCGAGGTCGGCCCGGCGCTGTTCTTCTCGCTGCTGATCATCACGCTGTCCTTCATCCCGGTGTTCACGCTGCAGGCGCAGGAAGGGCGGCTCTTCGGCCCGCTGGCCTTCACCAAGACCTATGCGATGGCGGCCGCCGCGGGCCTGTCGGTGACGCTGATCCCGGTGCTGATGGGCTACTGGATCCGCGGGCGCATTCCCGACGAGACGCGCAACCCGATCACGCGCGTGCTGATCAAGGCCTACCGCCCGGCACTGGACTGGGTGCTGAAGTGGCCGAAGGCGACGCTCGGCATCGCGCTGCTGGTGCTGGCCACCACCGCCTGGCCCTTGATGCGCCTGGGCGGCGAGTTCCTGCCGACGATCGACGAAGGCGACCTGCTGTACATGCCTTCGGCGCTGCCGGGGTTGTCGGCGCAGAAGGCGGGCGAGCTGCTGCAGCTGACCAACCGCCTGATCAGGACGGTGCCCGAAGTCGAGCGCGTCTTCGGCAAGGCCGGCCGTGCCGAGACCGCCACCGATCCGGCGCCGCTGGAGATGTTCGAGACCACCATCCAGCTGAAACCGCGCGAACAGTGGCGGCCCGGCATGACGCCCGACAAGCTGGTCGAGGAATTGGACCGCGCGGTGCAGGTGCCGGGGCTGTCCAACCTGTGGGTGCCACCGATCCGCAACCGCATCGACATGCTCGCCACCGGCATCAAGAGCCCCATCGGCGTCAAGGTCACCGGCGCCGACCTGGCGGCGATCGACCGCGTGGCCGAGCGCATCGAGCAGGTGGCCAAGGGCGTGCCGGGGGTGTCGTCGGCGCTGGCGGAGCGGCTGACCGGCGGACGCTACATCGACGTGCAGATCGACCGCGCGGCCGCCGCGCGCTACGGCATGAACATCGCCGACGTGCAGGCGCTGGTGGCCGGAGCGATCGGCGGCGAGAACGTCACCGAGACCATCGAGGGGCGTGCACGCTTTCCGGTCAACCTGCGCTATCCGCGCGAATATCGCGACACGCCGCAGCGCCTGGCCAGCCTGCCGGTGCTCACGCCGATGGGGCAGCAGATCACGCTCGGCACGGTGGCCACGGTATCGATCAGCGACGGGCCACCGATGCTGAAGAGCGAGAACGCGCGTCCCTCGGGCTGGGTGTACGTGGACGTGCGCGGCCGCGACCTGGCCTCGGTGGTGGCCGACCTGCGCAGCGCCGCGGCCAAGGAGGTGCGGCTCGAGCCTGGCATGAGCGTGGCCTTCTCCGGGCAGTTCGAGTACCTCGAGCGCGCCAATGCGCGCCTCAAGGTCGTGGTGCCGGCCACGCTGCTGATCATCTTCGTACTGTTGTTTCTGACTTTCAGGCGCTTCGACGAGGCCGCGCTGATCATGGCCACGCTGCCCTTCGCGCTGATCGGCGGCGTGTGGTTGCTGTACCTGATGGGCTATGCGCTGTCGGTGGCCACGGGCGTCGGCTTCATCGCGCTGGCCGGCGTGGCGGCGGAGTTCGGCGTGATCATGCTGCTGTACCTGAAGCACGCGCTGCAGGACCGACTGGCTGCCGGCGCCGTGCATTCGCCGGCACTGGTGGACGACGCCATCCGCGACGGCGCCGTGCAGCGCGTGCGACCGAAGGCGATGACCGTGGCGGTGATCTTGGCCGGCCTGGTGCCCATCGTCTGGGGCACCGGTACCGGCTCCGAGGTGATGAGCCGCATCGCCGCGCCGATGCTCGGCGGCATGGTCACGGCGCCGCTGCTGTCGCTGTTCGTGGTGCCGGCGGTGTATGCGCTGCTGCGGCGCCGTTCGGCGGCCAGGGTCTCGTTGCCCGGCTGACGAACGCGGCGCTGTCGATGCCGCCGGATCGATAGCATGTGATGCACCTTCGGCCCGGATCGTCCAACACACCCACCGCCTCATATGTCATCGACCCTGTCCAGCAGCCATCTCGGCCCGCTTCATCACATCGCCGCCGGCGTGCTCGAGACGGCCTGTCACGTCGACGGGCCGGCGGACGGGGCTTCGGTCTTCCTGATGCATGGATTCCCCTACGACGTGCATGCCTACGCCGAGGTCGTGCCGCAGCTGGCGAAGCATGGTTGCCGCGTCATCGTGCCCTACCTGCGCGGCTTCGGCCCGACCCGATTCCTGCGCGACGACACGCCGCGGTCCGGCGAACAGGCAGCGCTCGGCCACGACCTCAGGCAACTGATGGATGCGCTGCAGGTCGAGCGCGCGGTGCTGGCCGGCTACGACTGGGGCGGACGCGCGGCCTGCGTCGTGGCGGCGCTGTGGCCCGAGCGCTGTGCCGGGCTGCTCAGCTTCAACGGCTACAACATCCAGGACATCGCCAACGCGATGACGCCCGACACGCCGCGCAACGAGCACAGCCTCTGGTATCAGTACTACTTCCACAGCGAACGGGGCCGCCGCGGTCTGGCCCAGGACCGGCGCGGGCTGTGCCGCCTGCTGTGGCAGCTTTGGTCGCCGACCTGGCACTTCGACGACGCCGCTTTCGCGCGCAGCGCCGCCGCCTTCGACAACCCGGACTTCGTGGACGTGGTGATCCACTCCTACCGCCATCGCTTCGGGCTGGTGCCGGGCGACCCCGCGCTGGCCGGCATCGAAGCCGCGCTGGCCCTTCAGCCGCCGATCGACGTGCCCACGCTCACCTTCGACGGCGGCGACGACGGGGTTCGGCCTGCGGCCTTGACGTCACAGCACGCGCACCACTTCACGGCCCGGCTCGGTCATGCGGTGGTGCCCGGGGTAGGCCACAACATGCCGCAGGAGGTGCCTGGGCTCTTTGCCGACGCGGTCCTGTCGCTGGTGCACAGGGCCTGGCCGGGCCGCCTGGGCTGAGCTGTCCGCCCTGGCCGCGGCGGTCGCCTGCGTGACGCCCTGCGCAGCGCAGCTCGCCTATGCTGCGCGCTTGACTTCATGGACCCGGCCATGGCCTACCGCACCCTAGACTTGCAGATCGATCGGCGCGTGCTCACGCTCACCCTCAACCGGCCGGCGCAGCTCAACGCCTTCACCGTGGAGATGGCCGAAGAGCTGATCGACGCCTACCGACGCGCCAGCGACGACGATGCGGTCGGCGCGCTGGTGGTGACCGGGGCCGGCAAGGCCTTCTGTGCCGGCATGGACCTGTCCGTCGGCGGCAATGTCTTCGGCCTGGACGAGACGCTCGATCCCGGCCTGGCCGAGCTGGACGCGCGTTGGGACGACCCGGCTATCGTCAACGGCGTGCGCGACACCGGCGGGCGGGTGTCGCTGGCTGTCTACGAATGCAAGAAGCCCATCATCGCGGCCATCAACGGCGCAGCCGTGGGCATCGGTGCGACGATGACCTTGCCGATGGACGTGCGTCTGGCCTCCGATCGGGCGCGCATCGGCTTCGTCTTCGGGCGCATCGGGGTTGTCCCGGAGGCCTGCAGCACCTGGTTCCTGCCGCGCATCGTGGGTCTGCAGCAGGCGCTGGACTGGGTCTATTCGGCCGACATCCTCTCGGCCGAGCAGGCGCTGGCGGGCCGGCTGCTCAAGGCGGTGGTGCCGCACGACCGGCTGCTTGACGAAGCCCAGGCGCTGGCTCACAAGTACATCGACGGCCGCAGCCCGGTATCGATCGCGCTGACGCGCCAGATGCTGATGCGCAACCATGCCGCTGCCCACCCGCGCCAGGCGCATGCCGTGGAATCGCTGGCCATGCTGCACACCAGCCGACGCGACGGCAAGGAGGGTGTCGCCAGCTTCAACGACAAGCGCGCGCCGGCCTTCTCCGGCCGGGCCTCGTGCGATCTGCCTGACTTCTATCCCTGGTGGTGAATCGGTGCAGGCGCGAGCCGCCCCACGTTCCATACCGGCATCGTGGCGGGCGACACCTGCGGTGCCGAACGCAGCCGCCTGCGGATCAAGGAGGGCTTCCGGTCGCCTTGCGTTCTAGGCCATCTCGGCCACACGCGCACGGCGTGTGCTGACCAGCGTGGCGACATGGCTGAGGAGGATGTCGTCGACCCAGGGCTTGCGGTGCACGCCGGCGATGTTGCGGCATTCGTTGAACTTGGCGCGCAGGCCTTCGTGGCCGCTGATCGCCAGGATGGGCATGCGTGCGGTCTGGGGACGGTCCAGGCAGGTGTTGATCAGTGTCACGCCGTCCATGTTGGGCATTTCCAGGTCCGTGATCATCATTCCGTAGCGCCCCTTGTCCAGCAGGGCCAGCGCTTCGATGCCGTCGCAGGCCAGATGCACCTCGTAGCCGGCCGGCTCGAACAGCCTGCGCAGCTTGGCGCGGGCTACCGCCGAATCGTCCACCAGCAACAGGTCGGCGACGTGTGGCAGTGCCGGGTTCGGCAGCAACCGCGACTTGGCCTTGATGGCAGCCGTGACCGGATGCGACTGTGCGGGCGTGGCGCGCTCCGCGAAGGTCGGCTCCATCGCGGCCGAGGTGCTGCGAAGGTTTGCACCATGCCGGCGCAGGGCCATCAGGTAGCCCGCAAGGCCGCCCACCAGGGGCAGCAGGATCAGCAGCAGCACGTCTTGGATCTGCGAATGCATGTTTCAACCTGTCCGATGGAGTGGGATGGGCGCGCGGTCCGCCAGGGCGGCAGGCCCCTGCGCGAATTTTCGGCCATTGGCAGGGCGTGCTGAACGACATGCACCTGCATGCTTTGTGTCCGAACGTGAATTGGACACGGCGCAACGGCGACGCATCCGCGCCCGGAGCTCGGCCTGCGGCTGCTCGCGGCAGGGCCGATCAGTTACCACGGGCTTCGGCGCGCTCGCGACACACCTGCCGCGCCAGCGACTCGCTGTCGTCCCGTTCGGCTTGACTCAAATAGGGTTCGTTGTTGTTGACCATGTCACTCACGCACTTGTACAGCCGGTACTGGCTGCAACCGGCGAGCAGCGTCATGGCGCAGACGATGGCAAGGATCCTGATCATGGGGGCCCGGCTGGGTTGTCGGCTCCAATGCCGCCGGACGGCGGCCCTCAAAGGGCGCAATGTAGCGGACCCGGCGATGCCGGCCTGCTCGGCTTGCGAGAATGGCTTGTGCAATGGCGGCCAGTCGACCGCCATGCACTGCCATCCCCTGGAACCTCTTGCATGCCCATCCACCACCCGACGCCGCTGGTCGAATCCGACGGCTTCAGCACGCCGGCGCAACGCGTCTGGCTCAAGCTGGAATGCCTGCAGCCCAGCGGGTCGTTCAAGCTGCGCGGGATCGGCCACGCCTGCCAGGTCCATGCATCGCGCGGCGCGCGCAGGCTGTGGTCGTCGTCGGGCGGCAATGCCGGGATGGCGGTGGCCTATGCCGGCCGGCAGTTGGGGCTGCCGGTGACCGTGGTGGTACCCGAGTCCACCGGCGAACGCGCCAGGTCACTGATTCGCCGCTTCGGCGCCGAGGTCGTGGTCCATGGCCGCAGTTGGATGGAGGCCAACGAGCACCTGGCCACGCTGCGCCAGGACGCGGACGCGTTCATCCATCCCTTCGACGACCCGCTGGTCTGGCAGGGCCATGCCAGCATGATCGCCGAGGCCGCGGCGCAGGGCCCGCGGCCGGACGCGGTGGTGCTGTCGGTGGGGGGCGGTGGGCTGATGTGCGGCGTGCTGCAGGGCATGCATGCGGCCGGATGGGGCGACGTGCCGCTGGTCGCGGTCGAGACCGTGGGCGCCGATTCGCTCAACGCGGCAGTGGCCGCGGGCCGGCCGGTGACGCTGGATGCCATCACCAGCCTGGCGACCACGCTCGGTGCCCGCCGGGTGTGCGACCAGGCCTTCGAGTGGACGCGGCGGCACCCGGTGCATGCCACCACGGTCAGCGACCACGACGCGGTGCAGGCCTGCCTGGACGTGGCCAACGAGCACCGGCTCATCGTCGAGCCCGCCTGCGGGGCCGCGGTGGCGGTCACCTTGCAGCGCCGGCTGGCGCCGCTGCGCACGGCCGCCAGGGTGCTGGTCATCCTGTGCGGCGGCCTCAGCACCACCTACGTCGATCTGCTGGGCATGCTCGGGCCGGGCACGCGCGAAGGGCCGTGACCGCGCTGGACCCATCGATGAACCCGTCGAATCGAAGGGCGATCGTCATCGGCGTGGCCTGCCCGAGGGCTTTGGCCCCCCGGGGTGAGCAGGTGGTCGTGGGCGGCGGGACAGCGGCGGGCACGAAAGCGATGGGCCCTTCACAATGGTCCGCCGGCGGTACGGCCTGGCCGCCACCCATGTCCTTTGCGAAGGAGCGCCGCAGATGAACGCAAGACCCATTGTCCTGGTGCACGGCGCTTGGGGCGGCGCCTGGATCTGGCGCCGTGTGCTCGCGCCGCTGCGCGCCGCCGGCCATGAGGTGCATGCGCTGACGTTGAGCGGCGACGGCGACCGCGCCCACCTGCGCCACCCGGGCATCAAGTTGGCGCTGCACGTGCAGGACGTGGTCGCCGCGGTGCAGGCCGAGGAACTGCAGGATGTGCTGCTGGTCGGCCACAGCTACGGTGGCATGGTGGTCACTGGTGCGGCCGACCGGCTGCTGCAGGCCGACCCCAAGGCGGTGGCGGGGCTGGTCTATGTCGATGCCATGGTGCCCTTGCCTGGCGAAGGCTGGGGCGACCAGCACAGCGACGAGGTGGTGGCCGCGCGCACGGCCGCGGCACGGGCCCACGACCATGCGCTGCCGCCGCCCGACCCGGCCGACTTCGGTCTCACTGGCGCCGATCGCGACTGGCTGCTGCGCCGCCAAGTGCCGCACCCCTTCGGCCCCTACCGCGACCCACTGCAATTCGACGGCGCGCGCTGGGCGGCGCTGCCGCGCACCTTCATCGACTGCACCCAGCCCGCCTATCCGACCATCGCCGCGATGCGCCAGCGCGTGCGCCAACTGCCCGGCTTCAAGGTGGTGGAGCTGGCCACCGGGCACTGCCCGATGGTCACCGAGCCCGACGCGCTGGTGCGGCTGCTGCTGGCCGCGGCTTGAGTTCGTCCGAAACGACCCCGTTTCCCGCACCGCTGGTCGGCAACCGCCGCGCCCTGGTGGCGGTGCTGATGGCGGTGTCGCTGGCCACGCTCGACTCGTCGATCACCAACACCGCGCTGCCGAACATCGCTGCCGCGCTGCGGGCGCAGCCGGCCGAGTCGATCTGGGTCATCAACGCCTACCAGCTGGCGGTGGTGGCCGCGCTGCTGCCCTTTGCGGCGCTGGCCGACCGCTTCGGCGCACGCCGCGTGCACCTGGGCGGCATGGCCTTCTTCGTCGTCGCGTCGCTGGCCAGCGCGCTGGCCTGGAGTCTCCCAGCGCTGGTGATGGCGCGAGCGTTGCAGGGCCTGGGCGCGGCGGCGATGATGAGCGTGAACATCGCGCTGGTGCGGCAGATCTATCCGCCGCAGCACCTGGGCCGCGGCGTGGGCCTGAACGCGCTGGTGGTCGGCGTGTCCTTCGCGCTCGGGCCGACGGTGGCCTCCACGCTGCTGGCGTGGCTGCCCTGGCCCTGGCTGTATGCGCTGAACCTGCCGCTGGGGCTGGCGGCCTTTGCGGCGGGCTATGCGTCGCTGCCGCGCAGCACAGCGCGCGGCCAGCCTTTCGATGTGCTGGCGGCGCTGTTCACCGCGCTGACCTTTGCCGCGCTGCTGGGCTGCCTGGCCACCGCCGCGCAGCGCGGCGCCTTTGTCGGCGTGCTGGCGCTGGCCGCGCTGGCACTGGCCAGCGGCCGGGCCCTGCTGCGCCGCCAGGCCGCGCATGCCGCGCCGATGCTGCCGGTGGACCTGCTGCGCCGCCCGCTGTTCGCGCTGTCGGTGGCCACGTCGATGTGCTCCTTCGCGGCGCAGGGCCTGGCCTTCGTGTCGCTGCCTTTCTTCATCGAAACCGTGCTGCACCGGGCCGCGGTGCAGACGGGGTTCCTGATGGCGCCGTGGGCCATCGTCGTGGCCGCGGCGGCGCCGCTGGCCGGCCGGCTGTCGGAGCGCTGGCCGCCGGGGCTGATGGGCGGCATCGGCTTGGTGCTTCTCAGCGGCGGGCTGGCCTCGCTGGCGCTGCTCACGCCCGAGGCCTCCACCACCGCCATCGTGCTGCGCATGGCGCTGTGCGGCGTGGGTTTCGGCCTGTTCCAGTCGCCCAACCTGAATGCGCTGATGTCGGCCGCGCCGCCCGAGCGCAGCGGCGGCGCCAGCGCCATGGTGGCCATGGCGCGGCTCAACGGCCAGGCCATCGGCGCGGCGCTGGTGGCGCTGTGCTTCGGCCTGGCCGGCGCGCGCGGGCCCGTGTGGGCCTTGTTGCTGGGCGCCGCATTGGCCGGCCTGGCGGCGCTGGCCAGCCTGGCCCGCCTGAGGGTGGCCGCAGCAGCCTGAGCGGCCAGCGGCAGGGTCCGCTAGAGTCGCCGCTTCCCCTTTCGCCCGGAGTGGCCTGAATGACCGATTCGATAGCCTATGTCCCGCCCGAGGTCTGGACCTGGAACAAGCCCAATGGCGGCCAGTTCGCCAACATCAACCGGCCCATCGCCGGGCCCACGCACGAGCAAGAGCTGCCGGTGGGCAGGCATCCGCTGCAGCTGTATTCGCTGGCCACGCCCAACGGCGTCAAGGTCACGGTCATGCTGGAGGAGTTGCTGGCGCTGGGCCATGCCGGCGCTGAGTACGACGCCTGGCTGATCCGCATCAACAAGGGCGAGCAGTTCGGCAGCGGCTTCGTCGCCATCAACCCCAATTCCAAGATCCCGGCGCTGGTGGACCGCAGCGCGCGCAAGCCGATCCGCGTGTTCGAATCCGGCGCGATCCTGATGTACCTGGCCGAGAAGTTCGACGCCTTCATCCCCACCGAGCCCGAGGCGCGCGCCGCCTGCCTGTCGTGGCTGTTCTGGCAGATGGGCAGCGCGCCCTACCTGGGCGGCGGCTTCGGGCACTTCTATGCCTATGCGCCGGTGAAGATCGAATACGCGATCGACCGCTTCGCGATGGAGGTCAAGCGCCAGCTCGACGTGCTCGACCGCCACCTGGCCGACAGCGAATACCTGGCCGGTACCGAATACACCATTGCCGACATGGCGGTGTGGCCCTGGTACGGCGCGCTGGCCAAGGGGCTGGTGTACGAGGCCGGCAAGTTCCTCGGCGTGCAGGACTACAAGCACGTGCAGCGCTGGACCGACCAGATCGCAGAGCGTCCGGCCGTCAAGCGCGGCCGCATGGTCAACCGCACCTCGGGCGCTCCGGCAAGCCAGCTGCACGAACGCCACGACGCCAGCGACTTCGACACCAAGACGCAGGACAAGATCGTCGCCGCGGGTTGACCGGCTGGGCCCGGCGTTAGCATGGCGGGATGACGACCGACACCCCCATGAACACGGACGACCGCCAGGCCATCGAACAGGCCATACAGACCTATTTCGACGGCTTGTACGAAGGCGATGCCGACAAGCTGGCCAGCGTCTTCCACGACACCAGCGCCTTGACCTGGGAGCAGGACGGCCAGCTGGCGGTGTGGACGCTGGCCGAGTGGCTGAAGGCGGTGCGCGAGCGGCCGTCGCCCAAGGCCAAGGGCCTGGCGCGCGACGACGCCATCCTGTGGCTGGACCAGTCGGGCCCCAACACCGCCTTCGTCAAGGTGCGCTGCCAGATCCCGCCGCGCTACTTCACCGACTATCTGTGCCTGCTCAAGGCGGGCGGCCGCTGGGCCGTGGCGCAGAAGGTGTTCAGTACCGTCGTGCGGGATTGATCCCATGGCCGATGCGCTCTACGACGGCGCTTCCGTCGGCGACCTGGTGGTCACGGCCATCGCTCGCGGTGGCGAGCGCACGGCTTTCATCGGCGACCACGTCCAGTACAGCTACCGCGAACTGGGTGCGCACATCAGCCAGGTCGTGCAGGCGCTCAAGGCGCGCGGCCTGCGGCGTGGCGACGCGGTGGCCACGCTGTCGGGCAACCGGCCCGAGGCCTTCCTGATCACCGCCGCGGCCTACCTGATGGGCCTGCGTCTGACGTGGATGAACCCCACCTCGTCGGAGGAAGACCATGCCTACATCCTCGAGGATTCGGGCGTGGCCACGCTCTTCGTCGACCCGAAGATGTTCGGCGACCGGGCGCGCACGTTGGCGCAGCGCGTGCCGGGCCTGCAGCGGCTGATGTGCTTCGGCGCAAATGACGGCGTGGGCGAAGACCTGATCGCCGCCAGCGATGCCTTCGCGCCTGGCCGCCTGGTGGCCGAGGCCGCGGCCGACGACGTGTGCGTGCTGGTCTATACCGGCGGCACCACCGGCCGGCCCAAGGGCGTGGCGCACACGCACCGCGTTCACGTGACGATGATCCTGACCGAGATGGCCGACTGGGACTGGCCCCGCGACCTGCGCTTCCTGGCGCTGACGCCGATCACCCATGCCTCGGGCGCGATGATCATGCCGGTGCTGCTGAAGAGCGGCACCTATGCGATGACGCAGGGCTTCACGCCGGAGAAGTTCGTGCACCTGGTGCAGACGCACCGCATCACCGCCACCTTCCTGGTGCCGACGATGATCTACGTGCTGCTCGACAGCCCGGCCCGCCAGGGCGCCGACCTGTCCAGCCTGCAGCTGGTAATCTACGGCGCCAGCCCGATGTCGCCGGCGCGGCTGATCGAAGGCATCAAGGTCTTCGGCAGCGTGTTCATGCAGCTGTACGCGCAGTCCGAGGCGCCGAACACAGTGACGGTGCTGCACCAGCACGAGCACGACCCCGAACACCACCCCGAGCGCCTGGCCTCATGCGGCACGCCCTGCGCGGGCGTATTGGTTCGGTTGCTCGACGACGACGGCCACGAGGTGGCCGAAGGCGAGGTCGGCGAGATCTGCGTGTGCGGCCCGCTGGTGATGCAGGGCTACTGGAACAAGCCGGACGAGACGGCGCAGGCGCTGCGCCACGGCTGGCTCTACACCGGCGATATGGCGCGGCGTGATGCCGACGGCTACCTGTACATCGTCGACCGCAGCAAGGACATGATCATCAGCGGGGGCTTCAACGTCTACCCACGCGAGGTCGAGGACGTGCTGTCGCAGCACCCGGCGGTGGCCGCGGCCGCGGTGGTGGGCATCCCCGACGCCAAGTGGGGCGAGGCGGTACACGCGCAGGTGGTGCTGCGTGCCGGGGCCTCGGTGGCTGCCGAAGAATTGATGGCGCTGGTGCGCGAGCGCAAGGGTGCGGTGCAGGCGCCCAAGTCGATCGAGTTCGTCTCCGCGCTGCCGGTCACCGGCCTGGGCAAGCTGGACAAGAAGGCGATCCGCGCGAAGTTCTGGCAGGGGCAGCAGCGCGGGGTGCATTGAGGCCGATCGATTCGCTCCCAGAGGCGTCGATCCTGTCCTGCACGGCCTGATCAGGGCCGAGTTTCAGTCGAAGTAGCGCCGCATCACATACTGGCCGGGCGCGTCGCCCAGCGCCACGCGCGCCTCGATGCGACGCGCCGCAACCGGAGTGCGGCTGCCGTGCGCCACAAGCCAGTCATGCCAGGCCGTCCACCACGAACCCGCATGCTGCCGCGCCTGGCGCTGCCAGGTGTCGGCATCGCGTACCGGGTCGTCGGCGCGGCGGGTGTGCAGCGCGTAGTGCCGGTGGGGGTGGCCTGGCTCACTGACGATGCCGGCGTTGTGGCCGCCGTTGGTCAGTGCGAAAGTCAGCTCGGTGTGGGTCAGTCGGTGCAACTTGTAGACCGACCGCCAGGGCGACACATGGTCCTTTTCGGTACCGACCGCGAAGACGGGCAAGCGGATGTCGGCCAGCGACACCGGCCTGCCTTCGACGGGGTACAGGCCCTCGGCCAGCTCGTTGCGCAGGTAGCAGCGGCGCAGGTACTCGCTGTGCATGGCTGCCGGCATGCGCGTGACGTCGGCATTCCAGGCCATCAGGTCGTTGGGGCGCAGTCGCTCGCCGAGCAGCCGCTCGCGCGTCAGTGCCGACCAGACGAGTTCGCGCGAATGCAGGAACTGGAAGCTGCCGGCCATCTGCCGTCCGCTGAGGTAGCCGCGTTCGGCCATCAGATCCTCCAGCATCGCGACCTGCGACTCGTCGATCAGCACGCCCATCTCGCCCGGCTCGCTGAAGTCGGTTTCGGCGGCCAGCAGCGACAGGCTGGCCAACGGGGCCAGCATCTCGACGCGTTCGATGCGCTCCGGCCGCGCCAGGGCCGCCGCGCCGATGGCCAGCAAGGTACCGCCCAGGCAGTAGCCGCAGGCGTGCACGCGTGTGCGTGGCAGCAGCCGGGCGATGGCCGCCAGCGGGTCGAACACCCCCAGCTGCAGGTAGTCGTCCATCGTCAGCAGGGCGTCGCCTTCGTCCGGATTGCGCCACGACACGATGAACACCGTGTGTCCTTGCTCGACCAGCCAGCGCACCATCGAGTTGTGCGGCGACAGGTCCAGCACGTAGTACTTCATGATCCAGGACGGCACGATGAGCACCGGCTCGGCATGCACCTTGGGCGTCTGCGGCGCGTATTGGATCAGTTCGACCAGTGCGTTGCGGTGCACCACCTTGCCCGGCGTGACCGCGAGGTCGATGCCGGGCTGGTAGGCGTGTTCCGGTGCCTGCAGCGGCGGCAGGCCCTTGTGCAGGCGCCACTCGTCCACCGCGATGGCCGCGCCGTCGACGAAGTTGCCGCCCCAGCGCTCGACGGTGCGTTGCACCACCTCGGGGTTGCTCAGCACGAAGTTGGCCGGCGACAGCATGTCCAGCCACTGGCGCGCGAACACGCGGGTCAACTCCTGATGGTGCGCGCTCATGCCGCGCAACGCACTTGCTTCCTTCCACCACGCTTCGGCACTGCGATAGGCCTGCACCACGGCAGAGTACGGCCATTGCTGCCAGCCGGGGTGGCTGAAGCGAAAGTCCTCGCCCGGCTCGGCCGCAGGCGTCGCCGCCATGCCCAGGCTGCACGCCGACCATTCGAGCAGGCTGCGCTGCGCATCCATCACCAGCCGCAGCGACTGCGCCGGCTGGGTGGCGAGGTGCAGCGCCCAGTCGGTCTGCGCCAGCAGCAGCGAGATGGGTGACAGGCCGCCCGTCAGCGGCGCCGCGGCGGCATGCAGCGCACCATCGAGCGCCGCGGCCAGTTCGCGCCGGCGCGTGTCCAGGTCGCGGTCCGGATGGCCGGTGGCTGGGGTTTTGCTGTGCATGAGAAGCGGCGTGTCTCGGGTCGGTGGAGGGACCAAGGCGCGGCGGCTCGAAGCCCGTGATGCTGAATGCAGCGCCCACTATCCTCCGCAGAAGCGTCGCCTTGCTCGGCCGGGCCGTTGCAACCTGTTTCCAGTATCGGCCGGCCGGCCTTCCGCAGGCTGACAAAGAACAAGAAAACGCTGCCCAGGTCAGCGAGAATGAAGCAAACCACGGATGCGAGCGCGACAGCGCCTCGATCCGGGAGTGTGTCGATGAACCGAACCATCTCGTACGCCATAGCCGCCTTCGGCGTGGCCTTGCTCAGCAGTTGCTCCTCGGCCACGACCGAGGTGCTGCCTGCGACCGTCAGCGTGTCGATCGGCCAGCAGTTGATCGACCTGAAGAAGGCCAAGGACGCAGGCGCACTGTCTGAACAGCAGTACCAGACACAGGTCAGGCGCGTGATCGATTCGGTACGCTGAAGGCGGTGACGAACATGCCAAGCCTGCGTACCTTCCTGCCCGCCATCGCGCTGGCCCTGCTGCTGGGCCTTTCCGGTTGCGGCAGTTCTTCGAAGGCCAATGTGACCGTCAAGGGCACGACCACCATCTCCATCGGCCAGGAACTGCTGGATCTGAAACGCGCCCTCGACGAAGGCGCCATCAGCCAGCGCGACTACGACAAGGTGCGCGCGATCCTGCTGGAACGCAAGTCCTGAGCGTCGCGATCGGCCGCGGCGGCGGCCCCTGGCCGCGCCCGGCTGCGCCGCCGCTGGAGGCGGGGTCGATCCGGGCCGGTGTTCTTCATCGCAGCGGCCCATGGCCGCGCGGCCTTCGAACAAGCCAGATGAGGGCTGACCCCGAAGCGACCTCGACCACCGCGCATGCTCGCTCCAGGCGCGACCCCGGCCCGTCAAGAGCCGGTGCCGGGTCAGGCGGCCAGCTTGGTGGCGATGCGCGCCACGTGCGCACCTTGCCAGCGTGCACCCTCCAGCTCGTTGGCCGAAGGCTGGCGGCTGCCATCGCCGCCGGCGATGGTCGACGCACCGTAGGGGCTACCGCCGGAGATTTCGGCCAGCGTCATCTGCCCTTGCCAGGCATAGGGCAAGCCGACGATGACCATGCCATGGTGCAGCAGCACCGTCTGCGTCGACAGGATGGTGCTTTCCTGGCCGCCGTGCTGGGTGGCGGTGGAGGTGAACACCGAGCCCACCTTGCCGACCAGCTTGCCGGTGGCCCACAGGCCGCCGGTCTGGTCGAGGAAGTTCTTCATTTGCGCCGTCATGTTGCCGAAGCGGGTGGGCGTGCCGACGATGATGGCGTCGTAGTTCGCCAGATCGTCGACGCTGGCCACCGGCGCGGCCTGGTCGGTCTTGAAGTGCGATTTCTGCGCCACATCCGCCGGCACCAGTTCGGGCACGCGCTTGATGTCCACGCTGGCTCCGGCGCTGCGCGCGCCTTCGGCGATGGCCCCGGCCATCGTCTCGATGTGACCGTAGCTGCTGTAGTAAAGAACCAGTACCTTTGCCATGCTTTGCCTCGTCGCTGAGTAGGTTGGATGATCAGATTCTTGGCCCGGCGACCTCTTCCGAGGTTGCACGGCCGCGAACTCGTCCTTCAATCCGTTTGAAGGGGTGGCCGGTCGCCCCGGGGCTCAGGGGCCCCGGCTGGCGATGGCACGCATGAACTCGCTGCGCAGTTGCTCGTCGCTGTCCAGGCAACCGGCGAAGGCCTGGGTGTAGACGCGCTCGTCGCCGCGCCGGTCCTCGCCCAGCAGCAGGCACAGCTGCTCGGCCTCGATCACGCAGGCGGCGCCCTTGGCCTGGCCATGTCGCACCAGCGCCTCGGCAATGTCGCGGGTCATCCATTCCTGGTAGGTCAGGCGGTGGCCGATCGCGTCCACCAGCCGGGCGATTCGGCCGAAGCCGTGCAGCCGCCCGCCGGGCACGTAGGCCACATGTGCGATGCCGCGAAAGGGCACCAGGTGGTGCGGGCACACGCCGTGGATGGCGATGCCGCGCACCACCACCATGTCCTCGCGCGGATCGGCAAACCCGGGGCCCAGCACCTCGGCCGGATCGAGCCCGTAGCCGCCGAGCAGACGGCGCTCCCACAGCTCGCGTACGCGCCGCGGCGTCTTGCCGGTGTGCACGCCATCGGCGGACAGGCCACAGGCCTTGAGCAGGTCGCCAACGGCGCGCTCGAAAGCCACGGCGTCGAAGTCGCCAACGCGCGGAATGCCCGGGCCATGCGCCGGCGGCGCCGCAGGGTCATGGTCGCAGGGATCGTGCATCGCCGGGCCTTGGGTCGAGTGAAGACGCCAGCGACCTTACCCCATCGGGCCCGTGTCTCAGCGGAACCAGATGCGCCAGAGTCCGACGATCACATGCCCCCAGATCAGGATGTTGCCGGCGAACAGGGTGAGCAGTCGGGAGTAGTTCCACAGTCCACGGGCACGGCGAATGCACCCGTCCTCGCCGGTCACCGCATAGAGCACCAAGTACAGCACCGAGGGCACGAAGGTGCCGACGATGAGCACGCCCATCACCCAGTAGAAGACGATCATTCGTCCATTATCGGCGCGGTGGCGCCAGGCCTCGGCCTTCGAACCGCGAAGAGTGCAACGGCCCGCGCCGTCGCCTGCGCGCGCCGACAGCCGAATGCGGTATGCCGACACGTGCGAACATGGGGTGCAAGGCCGTCGAAATGAGTCATCGTTCCTCCCACTACCGACACTTCGGCGCGTTGCTGCTGGCGTACACCTGCGCCATCCCGGCGGCGGCGGAGGGTGACACGGGGCCGGCGCTAGAGTCGCTGCCTGCCGAAGCGCAGGTGCTCCACTGCGGCCTGTCCAAGGGCGTGCTCTATGTCACCTATGCCCGGGACGGGCGCGCGGCGATTGCCCCCGCCTTCCCGACGCCTGTCATCCGCAAGGCCTGCGCGGCCGCGGGGTATCCGTTGGCTTCGGGTCCGCCTGGGCGGTTGTCCTCGCCGGCCCCGGCGTCACGCATCGGCATCGCACCGCCTCCAGGTCCAGGTGGCGGCGGCAGTCCGCCGTCCCTTGCCGAACCCAGTTTCTCGGCCCAGGCCAGCGGCAGCGTCATCACCATCGATGGCCGCAACGATACGGATGTCGCGTTCCATTGCGTGATCAATTTCGCCTGGACTTCGGACGATGAGCCCGGCGGTTCGCGTGGCGTGACCACGCAGGCCACGCTGCCGGCGCGCCAGTCGAACCGTGTGGTATTCATCTCCGGCCCCTACCGCAATGTGCGCTTCGTCGGCCAGCCGCGGTGGACCTGTCGGCCCAGCGGCTGAGCCACTGTTACCTTTGGTGGCAGGTTGCCTGCCACTTCCGGCCTAGCATCGGCCAGTGAATGGCGGATCCCGGCATCGCTTCCCTGCGGCATGGTTGGTGCTGGCCTTGCACGGCTGCAGCACCGCGCCCAGCGTACCTCCGGCGCCGCCGGCCGCTGTGCCGGCAACGCCGGCAACGCCGGCCGTGCCGCCGCCTCGGCCGTCTTCGCTGGCGGTCGAGCGCCAATGGTTGCAGTCCTGGTTCGAAGGCACACCGGTGCGCATCACGCAGCGCAGCGAGACGACGTTCACCGTCGACGTGCCGCGCGACTATTGTTTCGATGCCGGCCGCAGCATCGTCAAGCCACCACTTGCCGCGGTGCTGGACAAGCTGGCGCAGAGCCTGCAGCGCAAGCCCGCGGCGCGGGTGGAACTGCTGGCCGCCCCCGGCGATGGGGCCGCGTCGACGCCGCTGGCGCAGCAGCGTGCCGAGGCCGTGCGCAAGCACCTGATGGTACGCGGCGTATCCTCGGAGCAACTGGGCCCGCCGACGACCACGACCGTGGCGGCGGTGCAGTTGCGCGTCGCTCAGGCCTCGCCTTGAGTGGCGGCCGCTGCGCAGCGGCCCCCAACTCGATGAGGAGACCCGCCGATGACCGCCATCCAAGCCCTCTTGGGCTTCACCGCCTGGACGTTGCTGCTGGTGCTGATGGTCTTTGCCTACCGCGGCGGCCGCTTCCTGGCCGGCACGCCGATCAACAGCTGGCCTCGCGGTTCCAAGCCGGCAGGCGATGCGCCGCTGGTCAAGCGCATCGAGGACGCGCATGCCAACAGCCTGGAGAACCTGCCGGTGTTTGCAGTGATCGTGCTGGCTGCCGCGGTGATGGGCAGGCCGGGTGCCGTCGAAGGGCTCGCGCCTTTCGTGCTGTATGCGCGCATCGGCCAGTCCGCCGCACATCTATGGGGCACCGGGCCGCTGCAGGTGCTGATGCGGGCCGGCTTCTGGGCAGTGCAGTTGGGGCTGTTCGTGTGGATGCTGATCAGGCTGGTGGCTTGACGGTCTGAATCCGCCGATACAGCAGGACCAGCGCCGAGGCGCTGATGGTGGCCATGGCCAGCGGGCTGCTCGAGGCCAAACTGGCGAACTGCTGCAGCGCCTGCGGGTCCACCTGTTCGACGAAGTGCGCCAGTTCTTGCACCTGCCAACTGGACAGTTGCGCCACGGCCTCCATGTCGATGACCGGCTCGCTGCCGCCGCGCGGGTTCAGGAAGGCAGCGAAGGCGCCCGCCGCCACGCCGGCCGCGCCCAGCGGCCCCAGCGGGCGCATCAGGCAACGCAGCAGGCGCACGCGCAGGGGGTTGCCGGCGGCCGCGAACAGCCGTGCCACCAAGCGCGGGCTGGGCGTACCAGACCGCGCCGCTGTCCGTTCGGGCGGGGTCATCGGCTCAGGGATCTCGTCAAACTCGTTCGACATGCTGTCCTCCTTCGGTCGTGGCCACTGCGCCGCAATCGCGACGGTGGCCCTGTCAGGGCAAATCTAGCTCCTTGGCAGAGCCTGCGGTGTTTCCGGAGTGCAACCGGCCGTAAAGGCCATGGGGGCCCGGCACACGGGCGAAGCGCGTGGCCCGGCTGTTGATAGGACGAATGGCCCTGAGCCCGTTCAGGTACATCGTGTTGCATTTCCTACCGGCTTGGGTAGTAGCTTTCAGAGTTGTTTCTCAAGTCGGAGTTCCTCAACTTGTTTGCACGTTCCCGTCCCGCGATGTTCGACTCCCTCGGCAGCCGCCGTCCGCGCCGGCGGGTGCCCGGCTGGCTGTGGTTGCTGGCGGGAGGTGTACTCGCTGGGGTGGCCGGCGTCGTCGTGGTGCAGGAGCGGTATCTGCCGCCACGGCTATCGGCCGGCGAGTCGGCCTCACTGCGCCAGTCCTACGAGCAGGCCGACGGTGACAGGTTGCGCCTGAAGGCCGAGCTCGCGCAGGCCCAGCAGCGGCTGCAGGCGGCGCTGGCCGAAAAGAAGTCGCTGGGCGACGAACTCGCCAGCAGCCGGGCCATGGCCGAGAGGCTGCGCGACGACCTGTCGTCGGTCGTGCAGTCACTGCCTCCCGACCCCCGCGGCGGCAGCGTCGAGGTGCGCGCCGGCCAGTTCAGTGCTCGCAGCGGCGCGCTCGACTACCAGGTGGTGCTGCTGCGCGAAGGCAGTCCGCGCAAGCCACTGGTCGGCGTGATGCAGTTCACCGTCGCCGGCGAATCGGCGGGTGGCGCGCCTACCACGCTGGCACTGAAACCGATCGCTTTGAACCTGGGCAGCCACGAGGTGATGCGCGGCAGTCTGCCGCTGCCCGAAGGCTTCAAGCCGCGGCAAACCACGGTGCAGGTGCTCGACCGCGTGGCCGGCAAGCCCCTGGGCATGAGGGTTCTGCTGGTCCGCTGAGGCAGCCTGCGGCTACAGTGGCGCATGAACCAACGCATCGTGCTGAGCCGCCGGCCGGCTGGCTGGGTCGACGAGTCCTGCTTCCGCATCGAGCCCTGCGCCGAGCCCGAATGCGGCGCCGAGGACGTGCTTCTGCAGGCGCTGTACCTGTCCACCGACCCCTATCTGCGCGGGCGCATGAACGAAGGTTCGTCCTATGCGCCGGGCTTCGAACTGGGGCGGCCGATCGTCTCGCGCGTGGTCGCGCGCGTCATTGCCAGCCGCCATGTGCGCTTCCAGGCGGGTGACCTCGTCTGGGGTTTCCTGGACTGGGCCGAGCGCTGTGTGGTGCCGCGCGGCGAAGGCCTGCACCGCATCGACCCGTCGCTCGGCCGTGCAAGCCAGTTCCTGTCGGTGCTGGGCATGCCGGGGTTGACGGCCTGGATCGGTGCCATCGAGATCGGCCGGCCGACGCCGGGCGACATGGTCTATATCTCGTCGGCGGCCGGTGCCGTGGGCCAGCTGGCCGGCCAGTTTGCCAAGCGCGCCGGTGCGCGGGTGATCGGGTCGGCCGGCAGCGCCTCCAAGGTGAACTTTCTGCTGCAGCGCTGTGGATTCGACGCTGCCTTCGACCACCGCCGCGTCGATCTGGACGAGGCCTTGCGTACACATTGCCCGCGAGGCATCGACGTGTATTTCGACAACGTCGGCGGCACCACGCTCGAAGCCGCGTTGCGCCATGCCAACGTAGGCGCGCGCATACCGGTATGCGGCATGATCTCGGCCTACAACGAGACCGCCGACGCCGGCATCCGCGGCCTGCAGGCGGTGCTGACAAAGCGCATCCAGATGACCGGCTTCATCATCTACGACCATGTGCACAAGTTGCCCGCGTACCAGGGCCGCGTCGCACCCTGGCTGCGCAGCGGTGAGCTGGTGTTCCAGGAGGACATCGTGCCGGGCCTCGAAAACGCCCCGGCAGCGTTTATCGGCATGATGAAGGGCGAGGCCATCGGCAAGCGGCTGGTTCAGGTGGCTCCGGAATGAAGCGCGGACTGCTGCTGTCGATGCTGCTTGCGATGCTGCTGGCAGGCTGCGCCAGCAGCCGCATCGACGCGCATTGGAGCGACCCGCAGTTCGCGGGCCAACCGCAGCGCGGTGCCAAGGTCCTGGTGGCCTGCCAGGCCAGTGAGTCGACGCTGCGCCGCATCTGCGCCGACCGCATGGCTGCCAAGCTGGCCGCGCTTGGCGCGGTGCCGGTGCTGGCCCCGGACAGCAGCGATGCCACCGAAGAAGTGACAGCGAACGAAGCGACGCTGCTTCAGGCTGCGCGCAGCGCCGGTGCGGTGGCCCTGTTGCGCACCCAGTTCTCGCCCGAGGTGGTGGCGGTCGCGCCGGGTCCTACCATCGGCATCGGCATCGGTGGCTTCGGTGGCAGCTACCGCAGCGGCGGTGGCGTGGGCTTCGGCGTGTCGGCGCCGCTCGGCGGTGCCGGCCCCGCTGAGACCGGCTATGCAGCCACAGCGTCGCTGACCGACGTGGCCAGCGGCCGGTTGATGTGGAGCGCACGGGCCAGCGCCCCGCCGTCGTCCGACATCGGCCAGCAACTGTCGACGCTGGCCACGCTGCTCCTCGACGCGGCGCGCGCAGCCGGTCTGTTCGCGGCCTGAGTCCCCGTCAATTCGGCCGGGTGTTGAAGCGTTGCGGCGGACGCTGCGCGTCCGGCCGGCCGATGCGCTCGTACTCCGCGATGACCTGTGCGCCCAGCAGCAGCAGCGTGGCGGCCACCTCCAGGCTCAGCAGTACCGCGATCGCTGTGGTCAGCGAACCGTAGACGGTGCTGATCTGCGACAGCGTGTCGAAGTACCAAAGCAGCACATGACGCGACAGTTCCCACAGCAGTGCCGCGGTGACGGCGCCGATCAGCGCGTGCCGCCATGACAGGCGCCCGACCGGCATGATCATGTAGACCGAGGCCAGCACGAAGACCTCGCCGACGAAGCCCAGCAGGTAGAGCAGTACGCCAGATGTGCCATCGAGCGACCACTCGCGGCCCAGGAATTCGACCTGGGTCTCGCCCATGGCCTGCAGGCTGCCGGCCACCAGCGTCACCAACAGCAGGCCCAGCCCCAGGCTCAGGATGTAGGCATAGGGGATGAGTGCCGACACCATGAAGTGGCGACGGCGGATCGCCACGCGGTGGTGGAAGATGACCGACATCGCGTTTTCCAGCACGGTGAAGGCCAGCGAACTGAAGAACAGCATGCTGGCCAGCAGCACCCAGCCGACGACGTCGCGATGCGCCATGAAGTTGCGCAGCTCGCCGACGATCGCGCCCGATTGACCCGGCATCAGCCATTCGAGGTAGCGGCCCAGGGTCTGCAGCAGCGCGTCCTGCGCGATGTAGCTCGACAGCGCGATCACGCTCAGGATCAGCAGCGGCACGATCGACAGCAGCGCGTAGTACGCCACCGCGCCGGCCAGCAGCAGGCCCTGGTTGGCGCGAAATGCCTTCAGTGTGCGCAACGCGAAGGACCCCGGGCTCTTCAGCACATAGGCGGCGCGTGTGTCGGTGAATCGCATGGCAGGACGATTGTCGCGGCTTCGGGTCTTGAACTGCGGCGTCGCGGGGTCACCTACTGCCCACTGCGACAACTGGACGCTTCATGACCGACACCTTGCTCTGGGTGCTGAGCGCTGCCCTCATCGCACTGGGCGTGGCCGGCACCGTGCTGCCGGCGCTGCCCGGCACGCTGTTCGTGCTGGCGGGCATCGTGCTCGGCGCCTGGATCGACGGCTTCAGCCGCGTGGGCTGGGGGGTGCTGGCCGTGGTCGGCGTGCTGGCGCTGCTGGCCTGGGTGCTGGACTATGTGGCCGGCCTGCTCGGGGCGCGCAAGGCCGGCGCCAGCCGCCAGGCCATCCTCGGTGCCGCGCTGGGCACGGTGGCCGGGCTGTTCATGGGCCTGGTGGGCGTGCTGTTCATGCCCTTGGTCGGCGCGGCGGTCGGCGAGTTCGTGGCGCGGCGCGACCATGAACGCGCGCTCAAGGTCGGCCTGGCCACTTGGCTGGGCATCATGGCCGGGCTGGTGTCGAAGGTGGTCATCGCCTTCATGATGATCGGCGTGTTCATCGCGGCGCTGATCCTTTGAACGACCAGCGCGCGACGATGTCGTGCAGTGCGTCCAGGCCGTCGGTCAGCGCGGCCGGGCCGGGTTGCAGGATCAGCGGCGACTTGATCTCGTGCAGCTCGCCATCGCGTACCGCGGGCACCGTGGACCAGCCGGGGCGCGCGGCCACCTTCTCGGGCCGGAATTTCTTGCCGCACCACGAGCCGATGATCAGATCGGGTTCGGCACGCACCACCTCCAGTGGGTCGGCGACGATGCGGTCCCGGCCCAGGCTGGCGGCAGCACGCCCCGGGAAGACATCTTCGCCGCCGGCGATCTCGACCAGCTCGCTGACCCAGCGGATGGCGCTGATCTGCGGCTCGTCCCATTCCTCGAAGTACACGCGCGGCCGGCGCGGCAGCCGCGTCGCTCGCTCGCGCACCGCGTCGATGCGTGCGCGCAGCGTGTCGGCATAGGCCTGCGCCTGGACGGCCGCGCCGACCATCGCGCCCAGGCGCTGCACGTAGCCCAGGATGCCCTCGACCGAGCGATGGTTGCTGATCCAGACCTCGACGCCGGCCTTGATCAAGGCCTGGGCGATGTCGGCCTGCATGTCCGAAAAGCCGATCGCCAGGTCGGGCTGCAGCGCCAGGATGCGCTCCATCTTGGCACTGGTGAAGGCCGAGACGCGGGGCTTGTCCTGCCGTGCGCGCGCAGGGCGCACGGTGAAGCCGGAGATGCCGACGATGCGATGCGCTTCCCCCAGCGCGTACAGCACTTCGGTGGGCTCTTCGGTCAGGCAGACGATGCGTTGCGGAAAGGCGGGCATGCACGGGACGATGGAGGCGGGATCGACTTTATCCTGCCCCGAGGGAACCCATCGCAGCCGCGCGGGTCGATGAGTCCTGGGCATCAATGTATCCACGAAAGGTCTGATCGATGAATGCGCAAGCCATGTTGGAACAGCTGTTGAAGTCCGGGCTGTCGATGATCGAGGGCAAGAGCCAGGCGCCGGGCCGGCCGCCCGGCGCCGATGCCGGCTGGGGTAAGTTCGGTGCCGGCGCCGCCACCGGTGGCGCGCTGGGTCTGCTGCTCGGCAGCAAGCGCGGCCGCCGCTTCGGTGGCAAGGCGCTCAAGCTCGGCAGCGTGGCGGCTCTCGGCGTGCTCGCCTACAAGGCCTACGAGACCTGGCAGGCCCAGCAGCAGGCACAGCCGGGCCGGCCGCAGGGCGCCGCGCCGGCCAAGGCCGAGCCACGCACCGTCAACTTGTTGCCGGCGCCGCAGGTCGAGTTGCACAGCTTGGCGATGCTCAAGTCGATGATCGCCGCGGCCAAGGCCGACGGCCACCTGGACGAGCGCGAGCGTGGCCTGGTGGAGGCCGAGCTGGGGCGTGTCCAGGCGGATGCGTCGACGCGCCGCTGGTTCGAGGATGAACTGCGGCGTCCGCTCGACCCGGCCGAGGTCGCGCGCGCTGCCGGCTCGCAGGAGATGGCGGCCGAAATGTACCTGGCCAGCCTGCTGGTGGCCGACGAAACCAGCTACATGGAGCGCGCCTATCTCGACGAACTGGCGCGGCAGCTGCAGCTGCCCGAAGGCCTGAAGCTCGAACTCGAACGCCAGGCCCAGGCGGCGTGATTGCCGCCGGCCCGGCGGTGACAACGGCCCGTCGCGGGCCGCCTGCGCCATGCCGGACAATAGCGGGCTTGATCAAGGAGCGACCATGAACCTCGTCGCCGCCATCGAGGCCTTCAACCAGCACGGGCGGCCGCGCATCGACCTGCAGGTGCGCCGCGACGGCCGCACCGTGGCCATGCTGCCGCGCCTGGGCAAGGAGATCCTCGTCAAGGGGACGCCCTTCAATCCGAACCTGAAGATCTCCTCACAGGACATCGCGCTGCTGTGCGAAGAGGCCCAGCTGGCCATCGCGCCGGGCATGGCGCTGCTGGAGAGTGCGCTCGCGGCCATGGGCAAGGTGGCCCGTGACGAAGAGGACGAAGTGGCCTGATCAGGCTGCGCCGCGCGCGTCGGCGACGATCCATTCGGCCGCACGTTCGGCCAGCATCAGCGTCGGTGAATTGGTGTTGCCGCTGGTGATGCTGGGCATCGCCCCGGCGTCCACGACGCGCAGGCCGCGCACGCCGCGCACGCGGCAGCGTGCGTCCAGCACGGCTGTCGGGTCGCTGTCGCGGCCCATGCGCGTGGTGCCCACCGGGTGGAAGATGGTGCTGGCGATGTCGCCGGCCAGCCGCGCCAGCTGCTCGTCGCTCTGGTAGATCGCGCCGGGTTTCCATTCCTCGGGCTGGTACGGCGCCAACGCCGGCTGCGCGCAGATGTGGCGTGTGACGCGCAGCGAATCGGCCGCCACCTGACGGTCCGCGGCCGTGCTCAGGTACTGCGGCGCGATCTGCGGCGCGTCCTCGAAGTGCGGGCTGCGGATGTGCACCCAACCGCGGCTGGTGGGGTTGAGGTTGCACACGCTGGCGGTGAAGGCGTCGAAGGCGTGCAGCGGCTCGCCAAAGGAATCCAGGCTGAGCGGTTGCACGTGGTACTCGATGTTGGCATGGGTCTGGTCGGGCGAACTGCGCGTGAACGCGCCCAGCTGCGACGGCGACATGCTCATCGGCCCGCTGCGTGTCAGCAGGTACTGCATGCCGATGCCGACCTTGCCCCACAGGGTGGAGGCGATGCGATTGAGTGTCTTCGTGCCACGCACCTTGTAGACCGCACGGATCTGCAGGTGGTCCTGCAGCTGAGTTCCGACGCCGGGCAGCTCAAGGGTCGGTGTGACTCCGAGCTCCGCCAGCCTCGAGCCGGCCCCGATGCCCGACAGTTGCAGGATCTGCACCGAGCCGATCGACCCGGCGCTGAGGATCAGCTCGCACCGCGCCGACGCCTGCACGCGCTCGCCGTGCTTGACGGCCTCGATGCCGCGGCAATGCAGCACGCCGTCGCCGTCGCGCTCCAGGCGCAGCCGCGCGACCTGCGTGTCGGTCCAAAGCGTGAAGTTGGCGCGCTGCATGCAGGCCGGACGCAGGAAGGCCTTGGCCGTATTCCAGCGCCAGCCACTCTTCTGGTTGACCTCGAAGTAGCCTACGCCTTCGTTGTCACCGCGGTTGAAGTCCTCGCTGGCCGGCAGACCGGCCTGCTGTGCGGCCCGCGCCCAGGCGTCGAGGATGTCCCAGCGCAGCCGCTGCTTCTCGATGCGCCATTCGCCGCCGGCGCCGTGCCATTCGTTGGCGCCCCTGTAGTGGTCCTCATGGCGCTTGAAATACGGCAGCACCGCGTCCCACGACCAGCCCGGGTCGCCGGTGAGTTCGGCCCAGCGCGCGTAGTCGCGCTTCTGGCCGCGCATGTAGATCATGCCGTTGATGCTGGAACAGCCGCCCAGCGCCTTGCCGCGCGGGTAGCGCAGCGTGCGGCCGTTGAGGCCGGCGTCGGGCTCGGTCTGGTAGCACCAGTCGGTGCGCGGGTTGCCGATGCAGTACAGGTAGCCGACAGGGATGTGGATCCAGTGGTAGCGATCGCTACCGCCGGCCTCGACCAGCAGCACCCGCTTCGATGGGTCCGCGCTCAGGCGGTTGGCCAGCAGGCAGCCGGCAGTGCCGGCGCCGACGATGATGTAGTCGAATTCCTGGGAGTCGCTCATGGCCGGTATCGGGGTTGCTCGGCAAGTCGGCGCCGGCCGCAGCATGATGCAACGGTCCTGGCGCAGCGATGCTACGCTGGCGGGGTCGTCGCGCTCGTCATTGAAGGGAGGAACATGGGCTCACCGCTGCTGCGTGGCATGACCATCATCATGGCGGGCCTTCTCTGGGCTGCCGTGTCCGGTGCCCGGCCGGCCGCTGCGGCGTCCGCCCCCGCCGCCACGATGCGCGCGCTGCCCACCGAGGCGCGTGCCTGGAAGGGCGATTTCGACGGCATGCTCGAGCGCCGCCACATCCGCGTGCTGGTGCCCTACAGCCGCACGCTGTTCTACAACGACAAGGGCCGCGAGCGCGGCATCACCGCCGAGACGGTGCGCGCCTTCGAGCAATACTTGAACAAGAAGTACGCGGCGCAGCTGGGCAAGCGCCCGATCACGCTGTACCTGGTGCCGACGACGCGCGACGAGCTTCTGCAAGACGTGGCCAACGGCCTGGGCGACATCGCCGCCGGCAACCTGACGGTGACCGACTTGCGCAGGCAGCTGGTCGACTTCGTCGCGCCGGCGGATGCCAAGCCGAACCGCGAGATCGTGCTCAGCGGTCCGAAGTCGTCGCCTGTGGCCACGGTCGAGGCGCTGTCTGGCAAGACCGTGCACGTGCGCTGGACCTCCAGCTACCACGACAGTCTGGTGGCGTTGAACCAGCGCCTGGCCAATGACGGCAAGCCGGCGGTGAAGCTGGTGCCGGTGCCCGACGAGCTGGAAGACGAGGACATGATGGAGATGCTCAACGTCGGGCTGCTCGAGTACATCGTCGTCGACGACTGGAAGGCGCGCATGTGGGCGCAGGCCTTGCCGAAGATCACCCTCAACGAAGGTGCAGTGCTGCGCGAGGGCGGGCTGGTCGGGTGGGCGCTGCGCAAGGACAGCCCGAAGCTGACCGCCGAGCTCAATGACTTCTACGCCACGCA
This sequence comes from uncultured Chloroflexia bacterium, assembly GCA_963706905.1. Taxonomy (GTDB): domain Bacteria; phylum Chloroflexota; class Anaerolineae; order Anaerolineales; family UBA4823; genus CAVPNY01. The sequence goes on from CAVPNY010000012.1 coordinate 61,116, forward strand.
CCTGAAGAAGCAGGGCGTGTCCGACTACCTGCGGCAGCAGCATTCCAAGCGCATCCGGGCGCTGAAGGATGCCGGTGCCGACGCCGACGCCAAGCGCTTCGCCGAGCTGCTGGCGCTGTTCCAGAAATACGGCCGGCAGTACAACTTCGATCCGCTGATGCTCGCCGCCCAGGGCTACCAGGAATCGCAGCTCAACCAGCAGGCCAAGAGCCATGTCGGCGCCGTCGGCGTGATGCAGATCATGCCGGCCACCGGGGCGGAGCTGAAGGTCGGTGACATCCGTGTCACCGAATCCAACATCCATGCCGGCGCCAAGTACATGGACCAGTTGATGACGCGCTACTTCAAGGACGCGGACTTCTCCCCGGCCAACCGCGCGCTCTTCGCCTTTGCGTCCTACAACGCCGGGCCGGGCAACATCGCCAGGATGCGCAAGGAGGCCGAGAAGCGCGGTCTCGATCCCGACAAGTGGTTCAACAACGTCGAACTGGTCACGGCCGAGAAGATCGGCATCGAGACCACGACCTACGTGCGCAACATCTTCAAGTACTACACCTCGTACAAGCTGACTCTCGACGCGCGCAAGGAGCGGGACGCGGCCCACGGCGAACTCACCAAGAAGTGACGCAGCCGCCGTGCAGTCGCCTTCAGTTCCGGCGGCTGGCCAGCAGGCGCCATGCCATCAGCCCGATCAGCACGAACAGCGCCAGGCTCCAGAACTCGTAGGGCAAGCCGAGCAGCTTGACGGCAGCGTCGGCGCAGCTGGCGCGCGGCTGGAAGACCTCGGGCAGGCTGCTGTCCAGGCCCAGGCCGCTGATGATGCGTTCGGCCAGCGTCAGCTTGCACGAGTCGCTGGCGGCGGCGACGAAGTGCTGCCACAGCGCCGCGGCCGTGCCGCTGAGACTGAGTGCCAGGACCAGCAGCCCGATGGCCACCGTGCCCGTAGTCGCCCGCCAAGCCAGACCCAGCAACGCCACCAGCGCGATGACGACGAAGATCAGTCGCTGCAATATGCACCAGGGGCAGGGCTCCATGCCCAGCGCATGCTGGGTCCACAGCGCCGCGGCCACCGAGCCCAGCCCGATCAGCGCGATGCCCAGCAGCAGCGCCGCGCGGCGCGAGGCTGCCGTCACTTGAGTTCGGCGATCAGTTCGATCTCGACGCAGGCGCCGAGCGGCAACTGCGCCACGCCAAAGGCGCTGCGTGCATGCGCGCCGACCTCGGGCCCGAAGACCTGCACCAGCAGTTCGGAGCAGCCGTTGGTCACCAGGTGGTGCTCGGTGAAGGTGGCGGTGCTGTTGACCAGGCTCAGCACCTTGACGATGCGCGCCACGCGGTCGAGTCCGCCGGCGCCGGCCTGCAGTGTGCCCAGCAGGTCGATGGCAATGGCGCGGGCCGCGGCCTGGCCCTCGTCGGTGTCCATGCTCAGGCCGAGTTGGCCGACCCAGGGTTTGCCGTCCCGGCGTGCGATGTGGCCGGAGATGAATACCAGCTTGCCGCTGCGCACAAAGGGCACATAGGCGGCGGCCGGCACGGCCAGCGGCGGGAGCGTGATGCCCAGGGCATCGAGTCGGGCTTGAACGGACATGGTGTGCAGTGCGCAGTGCCGGGGGACGGCATCCTACACTGGCAGCGATGAGCCCAGGCCCTGCCACGCCGGCCTCGAGCCGGCCGCTGGATGCTGGGCTGGCGCATGGCCGCCGCCGCGTTGGCCTGGCTGGCCGGCATCGGCGTGCAGATGCAGCAGCCGGCGTTGTGGTCCACCGCGCACTACCTGGCGCTGCTGCTGGTCGCGCTGGGCCTGGCGGCGGCCGGTCGGCTGCTGGCACGACGCCGGGCGGGCGGCGATTCCGCAGCGCTGCTGGCGCTGTGCCTGGCGGTGGCCCTGGCGGGCTTCGGCAGCACCGGCTGGCGGGCCTGCCAGCGTCTGTCGAATCTGCTTCCGGCAGAGCTGGAGGGGCAGGACCTGCAGCTCACCGGTGTCATCGCCGGCCTGCCGCAACCGGGGCCGCAAGGAACGCGCTTCGTCCTGCGGGTGGAGCAGGCGCAGCGCGACGGCCTGCCTGTGCGCGTACCAGGGCGTGTGTCGCTCGGCTGGTATCGCGGCTTCGATGGCGACGCGCTGATTGCCGCGCCGGCGCAGGAGCTGCGGGCCGGCCAGCGCTGGCTGCTGACGGTGCGGCTGCGCCAACCGCACGGTACGCTCAACCCCGGCGGGTTCGACCTCGAGTTGTGGATGTTCGAGCAGGACCTGCGCGCCAGCGGCACGGTGCGGGCTGCGCCCGGGGCGCCCAATCGCAAACTGGCCGATGCCGCGGGCCACCCGCTGGACCGTGCACGCCAGTCGGTGCGTGACGCCATCCTGTTGCAAGTCCCCGACGCGAGGGCGGCCGGCGTGCTGGCGGCCTTGCCGGCCTACACCGACGGCGGCTGAGCGTACCCAGAATTCATGAAACTGGGTTGCCGTAAAGCAGGCACCCGCCACCGGCAGCTCCCGCTGCACAGCCGCCGCGTAAGCCAGCAGCACAAAGGGTCGCCAGTGAGCGGACGCCAATGTCGGCTCTACCGCCGGCACTTCAAGCGGCCCACAGGCCGCTGTGGGTCGCGTCCAGCCGCTCAACTTGTCGATCTTGAAGGCTGCAAACTGCCGCCTGTTGGCGCGGGTTGCAGACGAAAGCACGTCTGTGGTGTGAGGTCACGCTTGGCGGGGGGCGAACCGATGTCCTGATGCTTTGCACAGGTGCTGCGATTTCCGACTCCTCAAGACTCCAGTCGAAACAGCCGCACCCATAGATCGGGTTCGCCCGTATGTGTCTTGCTGACGTTGAAGCGATCTTCCCCTGACGCCGCTGCGACGGGCACGGTGCGCCACAGCGACGGGCGCTGCAGGAACTGTTCGCGAAACTGCTCCGTGGCCCAGATTTGCCCGGGCTCGACAATCGGCTCGACGCGGGCCGCACACAGGATCGCATCGCCGCCGACGATGATCATGCGCAGGTCGCTGTCGCGCTGGCGCGTATGCACCTCGCCGTAGTGCAGGGCAACGCGCAGCCGGGGTTGCCCGGGCGCCTGGTACACCTCATCCATCAGATGCCGTGCCGTCTGGGCCAGGGCCACCGGGTCATCGTCGGCGACCAGTGCTGCGTCACCAGCCCCGGTCTCTGCAATGGCCGTCGGCGACGCCCAGCGCGCAACGGCCTCCTCGAGGGCCTTTCGGACCGGCCCGTCCGCTCCCGCGCGCATCATGCTGCCAAAGCCATGAATGTCCGCCTTCAGCACGCAGCACTGGCGCGCACTGGCAGTGCGAGCGGCACCCACCGGCTCGTGCCATGGCCGGTCGTACCCCACGATGTTGAGCCGGTCGATGCGTTGCAGGTATCCCGGATTGAGGCGTCCGATCACGTCCGTGAGCACCGGGTGGATCAGGTAGTGGGTCGCGTGGGGTAGTTTGCCGTTGGGCTCCAGAGTGGCCTCGCCCGGGCGAAGGAAGCGTTGGCGCCACTCGCCGCGCACGCGATCATGCTGGACATAGCCGAGCAGGCCCACGCGGTACAGCGCGCTGAAGGCGTACTTGCCTTCGCTTGCCTCGGCCATGTGCTCTTCGAAGATGTCCTCCACTTCGGCACGCGTCAGGATGTGCCCGGGCAGGCGGCGGAACAACCGCTCGAGCGCGAGGTTGCCGATGTAGGGCGCAATCTCGACCAGGTATTCGTGCGCGATCTCGGAGGCCGCCTGGTGGACTGCCTCCATGAGTCGGTGTTCGTTCCTGCGCTCGTCGGAGCGCAGTGCGACCAGTCGTTCACCGATGGTCATCAGATCGCGCGGTCGCAACAGCGTATGGCGGCAAACGAACTCGAAGGCATCCTCCTCCTCGTGCGTGTAGGTGTCGGTGACGCCGGATCGCCCAAGGAACGCCTGCAGCGGATGGGCGCGCGCACGGTCCGGCTGAACCATGCGATCGGTCTTCACCAAGCGCACGTTGTTGACAAAGATCTCGCGCAGGCTTTCCGGGGAATAGACGATGTCGACCGCGCTGCCGCGGTACTGCTGGACCATCGCAGTGCGCTGCGGCAGCCTTGCGTAGGCCTCCTTGCGGATGGCAGCGAAGACCTTGAGCCGGTGATTGATGCGCCGCAGTTGGTACGCCACCTCGACCAGGCCCAGCTGCGCGAAGTACCACACGTTGGGTGACAGCTCGCCGGTCACGCTGGCGCTGCTCGGCTGCTCCTCGACATGCTTGTTGAAATACTCGTCGATGCCATCGATGAAGATGGCCAGCGATGCATTCAGCGTGCGCAGCCGTGGCACCAGGTGCCCGTCCGTGTCGGTCGCGCAGCGCTGCAATTCGCTCGGGGTGAAGTCGAGCAGGCGCACGAAATGGTCGATGACGCTGTGCAGTCGCACGTCGTTGATCAGACCATTCAAGCGGGCGCCCACCTTCAACCCATCGATCGCACCTACCTGCTTGAGCGTGGCCACTGCGATGGCAGTGAGCCAGACCTTCGACCACGGCAGCGGCGAAGCCGAAAAGAAGGCGATGGCCTCGCGGCCGAAGATCTTGTCGCCGATCGGCTTGTCGAGCAGGTTCCCGCTGGGCAGGCATGTGGCCTGCGCTTCGCGCTGGTAGAGGATGCGCTTGGCCTTGAGCAGCAGTGTCTTGCCGAAGCCCTTGGTGCCGATGATGATGAACTTGTCGTCTCGGCCTGGGGTCAGGAAGCCGTCGATCTCGGGCGTGCGGTGCAGCAATGACTCGTCAAAATCCTCAGCGACGCGGATGTCGTCTGCGTCGACTGTCCATGCGCGCATGGGCCTCCCCTGGCTGGCTGCTTGTTTGCCTGCAAGCATAGGTCCTTCGATTGCGGCCGTCCAGATGGCGTCTCTGTCTCTGCCCGGTCGGTGTTCCCAAAACCAATGGGCATTCAAGTGATGCGGGCCTGGGCCGACTTGTCCAGGTCGATGGCCGCTTCCCGCCGTTGGATTGCAGGTGTCGACGGCTGGTGTGGGTCGGGCTGCGACGGCCGACCAATCGGATTCATCGCCGGAAAGCCGGCGTTGAAGGCTCGATGCCCGTAAGCTGCCGCTCGCCGACGAGTCATTTCGACCCACTTCTGCCTCTGGCGTACGCACCGCAAAGGTCAGCAATGCGGCCCATTGCAGTCAACGGCGTGGCATCCGCGGTCGATTATCTTTGCGGCTATATCGGCGCCTTCGCCACGGCGACCGCGCTCTACGCCCGCGCAGTGCGCGGCGGCCAGGGGGACCGCGCGTCCACGTCGCTGGTCGCGGCGGGCGAGCTCACCGAGCTCCTGTTCCAGAAGGGCGAGCCGCCGGCGAGTGCCGTGGGCCAGAACGCCACCGGCCCGACGCCCGGCCAACGGTGGTACAGGGTCAAGGACGGCCACATCTTCGCGCGCGCCCCACGCGACGTCTCGGCCGAGGTCGCCGGCAAGACCAAGGTCGAGGCGATCGCCGACCTGAAGCGCCAGGGGATCGACGCCGTTCCTGTCCAGTCGGTCAGGGAAATCGCTGACATCCACAAGAAGCGGCCGACCACGACCATGAGCTGGCAGCGGACCGAGAAGGATGGCTGGTGGTCGGAGATGTTCGCGCCGACCTGGTTCGTCTTCGACAACCAGCCCTTCGGCCGCTCGCGCCCCGCTTCCCGCATGAGGGCGGACGCGCGAGAGGTGCTGACGGGCCTGGGCTACAGCCCCGCGGAAATCGACCGGCTGGTGCAATCGGGCGCACTCGGCCGGACCGAGTGGGTGAGCGCCTAGTCGCCGCAGCGCATCGCGTCAACGTGCCGCGCCAGAACCGCAGCGGCGGGAAGGGTTTCCGCCGCTGCACCGGCCCTCGCCAGTTCTCAGGAAGCTATCGGCTGGCCGGACGCCACATGCGCCCTGGTAGGAGGAAGATTCGTCAGGGCGAGTATTGAAGCCGATCCACGGGACGTCACGTCGAGCGCGTCGCTTCTCGGCAATCAGACACTGAGTTTGATCGTAGGCCTCTTTCGGTTTGGCCAAGTCACGTTGCCCTGGCTGTTGAGACCGACGGTTTTGGCCGGTCCGCGCAGGCCCTGTGCCGGCTGCGGAATCGGCGCGGTCCTGATGGTACTCAGGCCCCTTGCAGCACAGGCCCAGGCGATGCAGACCGAGGGGGTGCTCTCGCCTTCAGACGCCGATGAGTGAGGATCATTGCGATGACCTGCAATTCGGGGATGGTGAACGCACTTCGCCGCCGGGAAGCTGCCGGTCAGCACCGACTCTTGATGGCCGACGGCTGCCTGCTAGGCGAGGTCGTCCAGTGGCCGCGCTGTCCCTCACATTCCCGACATTCAGCCATCGAAGTCGGGTATGCGCCACATTGCTGCCGACCAGTGATGCCAAGCGAGTACCGGCACCCGACCCGAACCTGCCGCACGTCGTTACGAACACGAAGCCATGAAGCCGATGTTTAGCGCGTTGTCGCATCGTGCGCAGCCGAGCCCCGCTTCAAAACTCGTCACATCGAAACGCTCGCCGCCGCTCGACCGCAACGCCACTCGACGCTGTAGTGTCACACCGCCGTTAATGCGGGGCCAGCAATCAGGCGAACTGCAGCTCTATCTTGCCGGCGCGTCGTCGCACCGGGCTGACAACGATGCTGACATCGTGGCCCAGCTTCGTCAGGAGTTCCAGCAGCTTGGCTTCGCTGACGCCGCGGAATTGCCCGCGGGTGATGCGGGAGACCTTGGATTGGTCGATCCCCAGCAATTCGGCAGCGTCCTGTTGGGTCAGTCGGCGCGCTTTGATCGCCCTGGCAATCTCGGCCGCGAGCTGCGACTTGCGTCGCATTTCGGCGGCGTCGGCATAGCCCAGGTCGGCGTAGACGTTGGTACTGCCCTCTTCGATCGTGATTTCGGTATTGCGGATCATTGGCGTGCTCCTTGTCTGGCCTGCCAGGCCTCGAAGTCCTGCCTCGCGGCACGAAGTCTCGCGTGAATTAGATCCATGTCTTCCTTCGGTGTCCTGATGCCGGTCTTGGACTTCTTCTGGAAGCAATGCAAGACATAGACCCATCCGGCGAACTTGACGGTGTAGACGGCACGGTACGTGCTGCCATGATCGTCTTCGACCACCTCCAGCACGCCGGCGGAACCAAAGCCGGTCAAGACCTTGGCATCCTGATGCCTACCACCAGCCTGGGCGAGGTCGATCGCATGACCGAACAGATCCTTGACGTCTTCCGGCATGGTGTCCAAGTCGCGCTTGGCGGAACTTACCCACTTCAGCGGCTTTCGGCTCTGCTTAGACATTGGCGTCATTATGCCAATATGAACATACTGACGCCAATTTCAGCCAGCGATGTTGGCTTTCGCTGCGGCGGTCGTCGCGGCGCGCCGTGTTCGATGCCGAACCCGGGTCTGCCGTTCGCCTACTGGGCAAGCATGATGAGACGAGTTGCTCGGAAGTCCAGCGCTGCGACGCTTCCTGACCGGGACCGCGAGCCCTTCTTCTTGCTCCCGAGCCGACCTGCGGCGTCGGACCTCCCTCGCGCGGTGTTGGCGGTCCCGTCAGCAGGGATACGGGTTCATTCGGGCGTGATGCCCCGAGCCTTCACCACCCGCGCCCACTGCGCCATCTGCTGCTGCACGAAGGCCTGCGCGGCCTCCGGGCCGCCTTTCTGGATGTCGCCACCGAGCGTGGCAATGCGCGCCTTCACCTCCGGCGTGTCCAGCGCCTTCTGCAGCGCGGCCGACACCTTGACGACCACCGGCTCAGGCGTGCCGGCCGGCGCCAGCACCACGTTCCACTCGTAGACTTCGGCGCCAGGCACGCCGGCCTCGGCCAGCGTGGGCACGTCCGGCAGGATGGGCGAGCGCTTGGCTGAGGTCACGGCGAGCGCGCGCAGCTTGCCGCTCTGGATGTGCTGCAACGTGGACGCCAGGTTGCCGAAGAACACTGGCACCTGGCCGCCGATCACGTCGTTGAGCGCGGGCCCGCCGCCTTTGTAGGGGACGTGCACCATGTCCACCTTGGCGGCCGATTCGAACAGGGCGCCGGCCAGATGCTGGGCCGAGCCGTTGCCGGAGGACGCGAACGACACCGCGTCCTTCTTGACCTTGGCGGCGGCGATCAGCTCGACAACGTTTTTCGCCGGGAACTGCGCATTGACCAACACCACGTTGGGGAACAGCGCGATCACGCCGATGACACGGAACGCCTTCTCGGTGTCGTAGGGCATCTTGGCGTAGAGCGATGGATTCACCGCGAAGGACGAGGCATCCAGCATCAGTGTGTAGGCCAGCGCGCTGGTGCAGGCGCTGGTGGCCGCACTGCAACTGTTGGCCGGATGGCCAGGCGGTCTATGGACGGCCGCTGCCGCACCAAGCTGGGGCATGGCGTTCGGCCTTCTAGGCGGCACGCTGTTGGTCATGCCGCTGCCCTGGCGACTGCGGGCGCTGGGTCTGCCGTTGTTGCTGCCACTGCTGGCGCCGCCCCTGCCGCGGCCGGCGCCGGGCGAGTTCGAGGTGCTCGCGGCCGACATCGGCCTGCTTGCCACCGGCGTGCCGCACCGGCGCTGCACTGCCGGCCAGACCTGGGACTGGGACGGCGTGCGCTTCGAACTGCTGCACCCACGGCAGGCCGACTTCGTGGCGTCGGCCAGGCCCAATGCGCTGAGCTGTGTGCTGCGCGTGCAGGGGCAGGGCGGCCGCAGCCTGCTGCTGACCGGCGACATCGAGGCGGCCCAGGAGGCTGCGTTGGTGGATCGCCTCGGGCTGGCATTGCGCAGCCAGGTGCTGTTGGTGCCTCACCACGGCAGCAAGACCTCGTCGAGCGACGCCTTCATTGGCGCGGTCGCGCCCGGCACGGCCGTGGTGCAAGTGGCCGACCGCAGCCGTTTCGGGCATCCTGCGCCCGAGGTGCTGGCGCGCTTTCAGGCGCTGGGCGTGGAACTGCGGCGCAGCGACGCCTGTGGCGCCTGGATCTGGAATGCGCAGGGCGTGAGCAGTTGCCAGCGCGAGACCGGCGCGCGTTACTGGCATCATCGGGTGAACGCCGGCCCGGGGGCCGGACCCTGAATGCCGCAGATGGCCCGCCCCTTGCATTCGAGCCCCCGACGCCATCGCAGGAGCCCGTTGTGTCGATCCATGTCGCGCTGAACCACGTCACCCACTACCGCTACGACCGTCGCGTCGGCTTGTCGCCACAGGTCGTCCGCCTGCGGCCCGCTCCGCATTGCCGCACGCCGATCCTCAGCTATTCGCTGCGCATCGAGCCGGCCGAGCATTTCATCAACTGGCAGCAGGACCCGTTTGCCAACCACCTGGCGCGGCTGGTCTTTCCGGAGAAGACCACCGAGTTCAAGGTCAGCGTCGACCTGGTGGCCGAGATGGCGGTCTACAACCCCTTCGACTTCTTCCTGGAGCCGGAGGCCGAGAACTATCCTTTCGAGTACGCGCCCGAGCTGAAGCACGACCTGGCGCCGTACCTGGTCAAGGGCCCGTCGACGCCGCGGTTCAAGGCCTTCGTCGACAGCGTGTCGCTCAAGGAGCAGCGCACCATCGACTTCCTGGTCGGACTGAACCAGCGGCTGCAGCGCGAGATCGGCTACCTGATCCGCATGGAGCCGGGGGTGCAGACGCCCGAGCTGACGCTGACGAACCTGTCCGGCTCCTGCCGCGACACCGGCTGGCTGCTGGTGCAGCTGCTGCGCCACCTGGGGCTCGCCGCGCGATTCGTCTCCGGCTACCTCATCCAGCTCAAGCCCGACGTGAAATCGCTCGACGGGCCGAGCGGTACCGAGGTCGACTTCACCGACCTGCATGCCTGGTGCGAGGTGTTCCTGCCCGGCGCCGGCTGGGTCGGCCTGGACCCGACCTCCGGCCTGATGGCCGGCGAGGGCCACATCCCAGTGGCGTGCACGCCCGAGCCCAGCACCGCCGCACCGGTCAGCGGCGCGGTCGACGAATGCGAGGTGTCCTTCGAGCACCACATGCAGGTAACGCGCATCTACGAATCGCCGCGCGTCACCAAGCCCTACACCGAGGCGCAGTGGCAGTCGATCCTTGACCTGGGCCACGCGGTCGACGCCGAGCTGCAACGCCAGGACGTGCGCCTGACGATGGGCGGCGAGCCGACCTTCGTCTCGGTCGACGACCGCGACGGCGCCGAATGGAACGTCGACGCGCTCGGCCCCACCAAGCGCGGCTTCGCCACCGAGCTGGTGCACCGGCTGCGTGCCAAGTACGCGGCTGGCGGCTTCCTGCACTTCGGCCAGGGCAAGTGGTACCCGGGCGAGCAGCTGCCGCGCTGGGCGCTGACCATCGGCTGGCGCGTCGACGGCCAGCCGTGCTGGCACGACCCGTCGCTCTTCGCCGACGAGCGCGAAATCCATCGCTACACCAGCGACGATGCCAAGGCCTTCATGGACGCACTCACGGTGCGGCTGGGGCTGGACACCAAGTACGTGCAGCCGGGCTACGAGGACACCTGGTACTACCTGTGGCGCGAGCGCAGGCTGCCGGTAAATGTGGACCCCTTCGAATCCAAGCTCGACGACGAGATGGAGCGCGCGCGCCTGCGGCGCATCTTCACGCAGGGCCTGGACAGCGCGGTGGGCTACCTGCTGCCGCTGAAGCGCGAATGGCACACACCCACGGCCGGGCCGAAGTGGATCACGGGCCCGTGGTTCCTGCGCGACGAGCGGCTGTACCTGATGCCCGGCGATTCGCCGATGGGCTACCGGCTGCCGCTGGATTCGCTGCCCTGGGCCGCTGCGGGCGACCAGCAGCAGCTGATTACGCAGGACCCGTTCGACACCCTGCGCCCGCTGCCGCATGCCGCGACGCTGCGCGCGCAGTTCGGCGGCCGGCGCGCCTATGACGCCCATCACGTCGGCGGCGGTTTCGCCGAAGGCGGCCGGGTGGCGTTGCAGTCGCAGCCCTGGCCGCAGGACCTGGACAGTGAAGCCGGCCCCGGCGCTGGCGGTAGCGGCGCAGCGGGCCCGGCGCACCTGCCCGAGGCGGCGCCATCACGCGACCCCGATGCCTACCCGGGCCGCTTCGAATCGGCCGGCTGGCTGACGCGCACCGCGCTGTGCGTGGAAGTGCGCGACCCGCAGCGCGCCAACGGCCCGAAGGCCGAGAAGGAGCATGGCGGCAAGAGTGGGGTGATCTACGTCTTCCTTCCACCCCTGAAGCATCTCGAGGACTATCTCGAGCTGCTGGCCGCCATCGAGGCCACAGCGGCCGAGCTGGGCGTGAAGGTGGTGCTGGAGGGCTACCCGCCGCCGCGCGACCCGCGTCTGAAGATCCTGCAAGTCACGCCCGACCCGGGCGTGATCGAGGTCAACATCCACCCGGCCTCGAGCTGGGAGGAACTGGTCGACCACACCGAGTTCCTGTATGACGCGGCGCATCTGACCCGGCTGTCGACCGAGAAGTTCATGCTCGACGGCCGCCACACGGGCACCGGCGGCGGCAACCACTTCGTGCTCGGCGGCGCGACGCCGGCCGACAGCCCCTTCCTGCGCCGGCCCGATGTGCTGGCCAGCCTGCTGACCTACTGGCACAACCACCCTAGCCTGAGCTATCTGTTCAGCGGCATGTTCATCGGTCCGACCAGCCAGGCGCCACGCATCGACGAGGCGCGCAACGACCAGGTCTACGAGATCGAGATCGCCTTCGCCGAGCTGGAGCGACAGCTGGCGCTGCACCACCAGGTGCAGCCTTGGCTGATCGACCGGTCCTTGCGCAACCTGCTGATCGATGTCACCGGCAACACCCACCGCAGCGAGTTCTGCATCGACAAGATGTACTCGCCCGACGGGCCGACCGGCCGGCTGGGGCTGCTGGAGCTGCGCGCTTTCGAGATGCCGCCGCATGCGCACATGAGCCTGGCGCAGCAGCTGCTGCTGCGCGCGCTGCTGGCCTGGTTCTGGCGCGAGCCCTACCGAGGTCACGGCACGACGCGCATGACGCGCTGGGGCACGGGGCTGCACGACCGCTTCCTGCTGCCCACCTTCGTGCAGATGGACTTCAACGACGTCATGACCGAGCTGCGCGCTGCCGGCTATGCCTTCGACGATGCCTGGTTCGCGCCGCACCTAGAGTTCCGCTTCCCGCTGATCGGCGAGGTGGCCACGATGGGCATCGGCCTGAGCCTGCGCGCCGCACTTGAACCCTGGCACGTGATGGGCGAGGAGGGCGCACCCGGCGGCACCGCGCGCTATGTCGATTCTTCGTTGGAGCGGCTGGAGGTCAAGGTCACCGGTCTCAACGGCAACCGCCATGTGATCACCGCCAATGGGCAGGCGCTGCCGCTGCAGCCCACCGGCCGCGTCGGCGAATACGTCTGTGGCGTGCGCTACCGCGCCTGGCAGCCGCCGTCGGCGCTGCACCCGACCATCGGCGTGCATGCGCCGCTGACCTTCGACATCGTCGACAACTGGCTGCAGCGCTCGATGGGCGGTTGCCAGTACCACGTGGCCCACCCCGGCGGCCTGAGCCACGAGGACTTCCCGGTCAATGCCTATACCGCGGAGAGCCGTCGTCTCGCGCGCTTCATCCGCATGGGCCACACGCCGGGCAGGATGTCGGTGGAGCCGGCCCGGCCGAGCCTGGAATTCCCGTTCACGCTCGACCTGCGCCAGCGCTGATTCGTTCCACCCGCCCGCCGTGCTGCAAAGCCAGTCCCAGTCCCAGTCCCTGCTGCCGTTTGCGGCCGAGGAACCGCCCGACCCCGTGCAGGCGGCGCAGTCGCAGCTGCTGCGGCACAGCCCGCTGCTGGAGCCGGGCCTGTGGGACGAGATGCGCCATGGCGACGGGCAGCTGCGCAGCTCGTGGCGCGATTTCGTGCGCTGGCTGCCGCCATCCGCAGCCGGGCAGGCCGTCGTGGCCGACGAGATGGACCGGCGCGTCGCGCAGGTGGCGCGGCAGATCCGCCATGACGGCATCACCCACAACGTGTTCGGCGAGCAAGGTGCGGCGCAGCGACCGTGGTCGCTGGAGCTGTTGCCACTGATCGTCGACACCGCCGACTGGGCGGTCATCGAAACCGGCGTGGTGCAGCGTGCTGCACTGATGCAGGCCATGCTGGCCGATGCCTACGGTCCGCAGCACCTGCTGCGCGAAGGCCTGTTCCCGCCGGCGCTGTTGTTGCGACATCCGGGTTACCTGCGCTCGATGCACGGTGTGCAGCCGGCCAGCGGGCTGCGTCTGCACATTGTCGCCTTCGACCTGGTACGCGCGCCCGACGGCAGCTGGCAGGTGCTGACGTGCCGCAGCCAAGGCCCGTCGGGTCTGGGCTACGTGCTGCACAACCGCCTGGTCATCTCGCGCCAGTTCCCCGATGCCTTCCGCGAGCTGCGCGTGCAGCACATCGCCAGCAGCTACCGTCGGCTGCTCGATTCGATCGAGCGCCCGGCGCGCGCTGTGGCCGGCGGCGCCGCGCCGCGTGTCGTGCTGCTAACGCCCGGTCCCTACGCCGAGACCTACTTCGAACATGCCTACCTGTCGCGCTACCTGGGCCTGCCGCTGGTCGAAGGCGGCGACCTGGTGGTGCGCGAACAGCGCCTGTACCTGAAGACGGTCGAAGGCCTGGAGCCGGTGCACGGCATGCTGCGCCGGCTGGACGACGACTGGTGCGACCCTCTCGAGCTGCGCGCCGATTCCGCGCTCGGCGTACCCGGCCTGCTGCAGGCGGTGCGTGCCGGCAATGTCGTACTGGCCAATGCGCTGGGCAACGGCTTCCTGGAGTCTCCAGCGATCCAGGGTTTCCTGCCGGCGATCGCGCGCCGGCTGCTGGGCCAGGACCTGCTGCTGCCCGCGCTGCCCACCTGGTGGTGCGGCGAGGCGGCGGCCTGGCAGGACGTGCGCACGCAACTGGGCGACAAGATCGTGCGCAGCACCTTTCCACGCAGCGGCCGGGCGTCGATGATCGTGCGGCCGGATGAGGTGGCGATCGCAGACGACCCCGACGCCTGGACCGTGACCGAAAAGGTGCGCTTCTCGCGAGCACCGGTATGGGGTGCGCGCACCATCTTGGCCCGCCCTGCCATGGTGCGGGTCTACGCCATTGCCGAGGAAGATGGCCATTGGCATGTCCTGCCGGGCGGCATGACGCGGGTGGCCAAGACCGACGAGCTCAGCGTGTCGATGCAGCGCGGCGGCTCCAGCCTGGACACCTGGGTGCGCACCGACGGCCCGGTGGACAGCTTCTCGATGCTGCCCAGCCGGCTGAGCGTGGACGACATCGCGGCACGCCGTCCGCCGGTGTCCAGCCGCACGGCGGAGAACCTGTTCTGGCTCGGCCGCTACACCGAGCGCACCGAGCAGATGGTGCGCCTGGCGCGTGCTGTGTTGTTGCTCATCGACACCGACGAGGATGCCCCCGAGACACTGCGCGAGGCGCTTTCCGAACTGGCCGTGCACAGCGGCCTGGCGCCCTGGGGCGCGCCGACGCTGAACCAGGCGCCGCACCTCTTGGAGCGAGCGCTGCTGGGCGCGCTGGCCGACCCGGCGGCGAGCAGCATCGCCTTCAACCTGGGCGCGCTGGAGCGAGCCGCGCAGGCGCTGCGCGAGCGGCTGTCCACCGAGCAGTGGAGCGTGGTGCGCTCGATGGGTACGCACTTCCTGGCGCTACGTGCCGATGCGGTGGCCGGTGTGCCGGCGCTGTCGCAGGTGCTGCCGGCGCTGGACCTGCTGGGCGTGCAGCTGGCGGCCGTCACGGGGGCGCAGAGCGACCGCATGACCCGTGATCACGGCTGGCGCTTCATGACCGTGGGCCGACTGCTGGAGCGGCTGATCGGCATGTCGGCACAGTTGGGCGCCTTCGTCGAGGCCGGCGCGCTGGGCCAGGCCGCCGGCATGGAGTTGATGCTCGAGCTGTTCGACAGCGCCATCACCTTCCGGGCCCGCTACCAGCGCCGCGAGGACCTGCTGGCGCTGACCGATCTGCTGGTGCTGGACAGCGCCAACCCGCGGTCGCTGGCCGGTGTCCTGCGGCGCCTGCGCACCGAGCTGCGCAAGCTCCCCGGCGGCGACGACTTCATCGACACGCTGCTGCAGCGGCTGCCGGCGGACGGCGCCGGCGTGCAACTCGACGGGCTGCGCGGCGCCGACGAGGCTCAGGTGCTGCGCGTGCTGGGCGAGGTCTGTGCGCAGCTGCAGGCCAGCGGCGCCGCGCTGGCCGACGACCTGGGGCACCGCTTCTTCGCGCATGCCTCCACCGGCGATGAACTCCAGCGGGTCTGAGGCACCGGGCGTCACCGTGCTCGAAGTCGAGCACGAAACGCTCTACGGTTATGCCGCACCGGTGACGCAGGCCCAGCACCTGGCCTACCTGAAGCCGCTGCACGACGCGCGCCAGCAGCTGCTGCAGCACGAACTGCGCATCGAGCCCGCAACGCTGCAGCGGCTGCAGGACATGGATACCTATGGCAATGCACGCACGCTGTTCAGCCTGAACCAGCCGCACCGCGCACTGCGCGTGCTGGCCCGCAGCCGGGTGGCGCTGACGCCGCGCGACGGGCCGATCGACGCCGCCGGCTCGCCGCGCTGGGAAGAGGTGCGCGAACGGCTGCGCTACGAGGCGGGCGCCCGCTACGACCCCGCGGTGGAGTTCGCCCAGCCCTCGCCCTACGTGCCGCGCCTGCACGGGCTGCGCGACTACGGGCAGACCAGCTTCGGCGCCGGCGAGCCCGTGGCCCAGGGCGCGCTGGACCTGATGCGCCGCATCCACGCCGACTTCGAGTTCAGGACCGCCAGCACCGACGTCGACACACCGCTGCTCGAGGCTTTCGAGCAGCGCAGCGGCGTGTGCCAAGACTTTGCCCACCTGATGATCGCTGCCCTGCGCATGCTGGGCCTGGCGGCGCGCTATGTCAGCGGCTACCTGCTGACGGTGCCGCCGCCGGGGCAGGCGCCGCTGCTCGGCGCCGATGCCTCGCATGCGTGGGTACAGGTCTACTGCCCCGACACGCCGGGGCTGCCCGACGGCTGGCTGGAACTGGACCCGACCAACGACCTGGTGCCCGACACCCACCATGTGCGCCTGGCGCTGGGCCGCGACTACGGCGACGTCACACCGCTGCGCGGCGTGATCCGCGGCGGCGGGCGGCATACCCTGGAGGTCCGGGTGAACACCCGGCGATTGCAGGAGTCGCGGGCCCGAATGTTGCTAACTTGATGCTCACCGAGGAGCCTTTCAGCATGCCAACCAGCTTCGATGAAATGCGCATCAGCGGCAGCGAGGTGCGGGACCACTACCGCACCTACGAACGCTGGCTGCAGGCGCAGCCTCAGGAACTGATGCGCGACCGTCGCGACGAGGCGGAGATGATCTTCCGCCGCGTCGGCATCACCTTCGCCGTCTACGGCGCCAAAGACGAGGACGGCGCCGGCACCGAGCGGCTGATCCCCTTCGACCTGATTCCGCGCGTCATCCCCAGTCACGAGTGGGAAGACATGGAGAAAGGGCTGCGTCAGCGCGTGACCGCGCTGAATCGCTTCCTGCACGACGTCTACCACGACCAGGAGATCCTCAAGGCCGGGCTGGTGCCGGCCGAGCAGGTGCTGAACAACAGCCAGTACCGGCCCGAGATGCGCGGCGTCAAGGTGCCTGGCGGGGTGTACTCGCACATCTCCGGCGTGGACATCGTGCGCGCCGCCAATCCCGACGGCAGCGGCAGCTACTACGTGCTCGAGGACAACCTGCGCGTGCCCAGCGGCGTGAGCTACATGCTCGAAGATCGCAAGATGATGATGCGGCTGTTCCCCGAACTGTTCAGCCTGCACCGCGTGGCGCCGGTGGCGCATTACCCCGACCTGCTGCTGGAGACGCTGCGCGCCGTGGCCCCCGCGGGCGTCAACGAGCCGACCGTGGTGGTGCTGACGCCCGGCATGTACAACAGCGCCTACTTCGAACATGCCTTCCTGGCCCAGCAGATGGGCGTGGAACTGGTCGAGGGCCAGGACCTGTTCGTGCGTGACGAGCACGTGTTCATGCGCACCACGCAGGGCCCGAAGCGGGTGGACGTGATCTACCGCCGCGTCGACGACGACTTCCTCGACCCGCAGGTGTTCCGGCCCGACAGCACGCTGGGTTGCGCCGGCATGCTCGGCGTGTACCGCAGCGGCAACCTCACGCTGGCCAATGCCATCGGCACCGGGGTGGCCGACGACAAGTCGATCTACCCCTACGTGCCGAAGATGATCGAGTTCTATCTCGGCGAGAAGCCGATCCTGAACAACGTGCCCACCTACCTGTGCCGCGACGCCAAGGAACTGAGCTACGTGCTCGCGCACCTGAACAGGCTCGCCCAAGCGCAATTTGCGCGCTCTGGCAATCATTGCCGAAATCATGCGCAACCTGGATGTAATTGCTATCCAGGAGATCAAGCCAGATACTTCTGGCTTGCGGATGCTGGTGGAAGACTTTCTCGGTCCCAACTGGGGGCTGTTGTTGAGCGACGTCTCAGCCGGAGATTGCGGCAACTATGAGCGGCTGGCGATTGTCTTCGACAGGCGCCGGGTACAACCATCTGGTCTGGCTGGCGAGATTGTCTTGCCTCCCGGACCGCAAGGCGATCCCAGCCGCCAATTCTGCCGCACGCCTTACCTGGTCGGCTTTCGGGCTGGCGAGGAGCGCTTCGCCCTGTTAACAGCGCATATTAATTATGGCAACGTCCCTGCTGATCGCCTGCCGGAGCTGCAAGCCCTTGCAGAGTACACCGCCCATGAGATTCACGAGCGTTCATCTGGTGCGGAGTCGGAAGAACATAACTTAATCGTCTTAGGGGATATGAATATCGATCGGCGCGGCGATAACCCGCTCTTTCAGGCTTTTATCGCCACCGGTCTGAATGTTCCCAGCCAGCTCTCCAACCTGAAGACGACGTATAACACCGATGCCAAGTACTATGACCAGATCGGCTGGTTTATGGACGAAGCCTTCACTTTACGCTACGGCGATCGCGCCGGTACGGTTGATTTCGCGGGAGCTGTGTTTAAGGAGATGAGCAACTTCCTGATGTCTTACCGGATGTCGGACCATTTCCCCCTGTGGGTCGAGTTCATTATCGACCGCAGCGCAGAACAGATGGGCCGCACGCTGGGACTCGATGAGATCCAGTTGGGCTCTCCAGACCCGCTCGTTATTGTGCCAAATTAGTACGTGGGGGGTCGCTTTCCCTTTTTTTCAGGGAATGTCTTTGGGGAGCTAATCGCGAAACCGGCCACTGGAGCCGGTTTTTGTTAATTGGAAGTCATCCCGAATTGGTTTTGATCGCATTAACGATCAGGAGGTGGTCATATCGACGAAAATTAAAATGAACCATTGATAAATAAAGCAGCAAGCAACCGATGCGATCTGCAATGAGGAAACGTTGAAACCCAGAACGATCATAGGCTGGAGCTGGGATTATTACGTCTTGGAGGAGCTTCCCGACGGAAGATGACCCAGCAGCGCGCACAGCACGGCGCCAGAAACCAGATCGCGTGGCAACCAGGCGGATTTGTAGGTACGCAACGTGCGCACACCCGGCATCCAGCGTTCGATGCGGGCTAAGCGGGACGAGGTACTTATCTGGGAGGTAGCATCAATCATTCCCTTCGCCTTGGAATATCCACGCTAAGAATCGATTTGAATTATATTCGGGTACAGATGTTTTGTGTCACTTTGCCATCGGAAGGCGTTGTCGGATTTTTCATACGTTGCTCTCTGTCTGTTGCAGGGATCCCGTCTGCCTGGCGAGGCGGCGGGCGGCGCTCAGGGCCAGCAGCGCGGTCAGCAAGGCGCTGACAACCACGGCGACGGCAATCACCGGCGCGGTCTCTTTCTGCACCAGAACCATCGTAAAGAGCGCCGCAAATAATGGCGCCTTCAAAGCCGCCACGAGCGCCCCCGCCATCGTCGCCGCGACGGTGACCGCAATCGGAATGCCGGGAAACAAGAGGTTTACCGCCATCCCCAGGGCGACGCTGGTGAACATGATGGGGAAGATATAGCCGCCTTTCCAGCCGGTGGCGAGCAGCAGGGAAGTGGCGAGCAGCTTGACCAGACCCATCACGATCAGCATCGCCACGCCGATCTCCGCGGCATGGATGATCAGGTCAGTCGTTTCTGCCTCGCCGGAGAACAGCGTCAGCGGCAAGAGGGCGCCGATGATCCCCATGCCCAGACCACCGATGACCCCGCGCAGTACGACGCGCGCTTTCATGGGCTGGAAGAGGCGCTGCAAGCCCCGCAGGGAAAGCATGAACAGCGTACCGACCACCCCACCGATCAGAGCCAGCGGCGCGGCGTAAAACATGTCCACCAACTGGGGAGTATATTTCGGGAAGTTGTACAACGTCTCGAAGAAATGCCCGCTTAGGAAAACGAAGACCACGGTAGCAACGGCGGAGGCCAGCAGGCTTGGAAAAAGCGCCCAAAAATAGAGGCTCATTCCCGTCACGCCGCCTTGGGCTGACTCCAAGCCCAATAGCGCCCCGCCGAATGGATTGGTGATAAAGGCTGCCAGCATGCCACTCAACCCGCCGTAACCCAGCGTGCGCGTCTCCTTATCGTCGAGCTTGAGGCGATCTGAAGTCAAGGTCCCGATCCCCCCGCAGGCATCGGCGAGGGGCGCCTCAGGTCCCAGGCTGGCGCCCGCGATGAGGGATACAAAGGCGGTAATCACGATCCCGGGGGCATTGCGATAGTCGAAGCGCCCCGTCTTGCCAAATTCAAGCATCAGGTCGGCAAAAATGGCGTTGTGATCCCCGAAGGTCTTCACCAGCAGACCGACCAGCAGGCCACCGATGACACAGACGAGGACGGTAAAGATGCGCTGATCCAGGCCCAGCACAAGTGCGGCTTGGGTCCATAGCAGAGAGGTGCCTTGATGAACGAGGGCAATGAACGTAAAAGTAATCACCGCGCTGATTAAGCCCAGCAATACGACGAGGGCTAATAGCTTAATGTAGGGTCGTGGTCTGGCTTGTGGGTCAATCATCGTCAGCCCTCCTGTATTTGGGCGGCAAACACCAATTCGGCGAGAAGCCCCAGGACATGAGTGCGCCGAGTCGCTCTAGTTGTGTTACTCCTGGCAGTCCAACACGAGCATCTCCACCAGCCCGCCAAAACAGGACAACTGCCCGAAGTCGACATCGTCCTGTACGAAATAAAGCACATTGGGCGCAGCTTCTGAGAGGCCGAGGCGGCTACGGTAGATCAAGCTGCTGCTTCAATAGAACGTACGGCAAGATCCAGGGTCGGAAACATATGGTCTTCGCCGATTGATTCAAGCAGGCCAGACTTGCGGCTTTGCTCTAGGACCGGCGCATGCACATCAGCCAGGTATAATTCGATGCCAGATCCGTGCAGTTCTTTCACCAGACCCTTGAGTACTTCTGTGCTGGTTAAATCGATCTCATCCTGACCACTGGCATCAAAGATCACAGCCTGGGGAGGCAATTCCAATTCAGCGACCATCGCTTTCACACGGTTCTTGGCGGTGCGTGCGTTGGCATAGTACAACTGTGAATCCAGCCGCACGATCATTACCCCGGGCACTGGGATACATTCAGGGTGCCTCTGCAGGTCCGAGTATGCTCCGGGAATGCCGGGGACGCGCCCCAGCAAAGCGACATGCGGCCGGCTTGTCTTGTAGACAACAAATAACAGCGAGGCCACCAGGCCGATAATCATACCCTGCATCACATCGATCAACAGCACACCGGCCAACGCTAGCACGCCAAACCAGACTTCGACCGGCGCAGCTTTCCGGAGCTTCATTAACTTTCGCGAAGCAATGATGTGCCAGACCGCATTGATGATCAACGCGGCCAGCACGGCTTCGGGCAACGGAGCAAACAAGGGAGTGAGAAAGAGCAGGGTTATGATCGTCACCACCCAGGCGACCATATTGGTGACCAGAGTGCGGGAGCCTGCGCCCTCTTTTACGGCCGAGCCCGACATACCGCCGGCAGCAATCATGCCGCCAAACAGGGCGCTCACCACATTGGTTACCGCATGGGCATTTAACTCCTGATCGGCGTTGACCTCATAGCCGTGTTTTTCGGCAAACTCGTTCGCTACACCCAACGCCTCGCTGAACGCCACCAGCAGGACGCCGATCGCTGGTAGTATCATCGCCAGGTAAGTTGTGAGCGGCACTTTCGGAAAAGCAAGAGACGGCAGCCCTTGTGGCAGCGTCCCTACCACCGCTATGCCGTAATTCTCACTCAAACCGAGTGCGGCGCTCACCCCAATGGCCGCGAACAGCACCACCAGGCCGGCCGGGATCTTCTTGTTTATCTTCGGCAGCAGGAAGAGCAGCGCCAGCGCGATGGCGCCGACGGCAAATGTTGCCCAGTTGGCCTGGGGCAGCTCTTTGATAATCCCGACAAACTTCGCCACGGTGTTGCCCTCTGGTTTGGGTACTCCAAACAACTTGTTGAGTTGTCCGACCGCCACAAAGATCGCCAATCCCGCCACGAAGCCATCCATTACCGGTTTGGACAGGAACTGGGTGATAAAGCCCAGCTTCGCCAGGCCTGCTGCCAGAAAAACTAGGCCAGAGACCAGAACGAAGGCTGACGCATAGGCCTGATAGGTTTCGGGATCGGAAGCATTGGCTGCTGCAGTGGCAACCAGCGCCGCACCTACCGCCGAAGCGAGCAAAGCCGCGGTGGCCGAGGTGGCTCCAACACTCAGGTGGCGTGCGGTTCCGAAGAATGCGTAAACTAGCAACCCTGCCACCAACGTATAGAGACCCGCTTGGGGCGGTAAACCGGCTATGCCCGCATACGCCATCGCTTGCGGCACCACCAACCCCCACAGCGTGAATCCGGCAATGATGTCGAAGGTCAGCCAGGCGCGCTGGTACTTGGGCAGCCAATCTAAGATCGGCAGGTAGCGCAGCAGGAGGTTCGTTCGTGGTTGTGTTTTATTCTCCATGATGATTCCAACTTCCTGTTTTCAATCGCACTGATCCGTGAAGTATCTCGGAAAACAGTCAGGGCAGTAGTATAAATCTTGTGCAAATTCATGCTGGTAGGGGTACTGCATATCCCCGGTTTCTCTGGACAGACAGCACCCCTATATTTACTACAATGCTTGATATTAGAACCAGTCAAGCCGCCGCAGCGCAGCTTTTCTCAGGAAACAGCCGGCGCTTCTACTGTGCGCCTCTGCCTCGCCGCGTTTGCCCAGCCAGCGAGCGATGGAGATTAAGATCAATGGGAGCAGGATGGCCGCTACCAGCACATATGGGACGGCCATCGTGCCGGCAAAGTTTGTCAACGTAATGAGAATCGCTGCCGACACATTGCGCTGCGCCGTGCCCAGCCCCATCACGGTTGCGAGATGCCTGGATCACGGCCGCCAACTGCAAAGCCGATCAATAGGCTGCCGAAGATGAAGATCAGCAGCGCCAGGAAACCCCGGGTCCCAATCAGGCTGATTACATTGGCCAAATTCAATCCCAGCCCGACCACCAGCAAGATCAGGATTCCCAGGCTGCCGATCTTGTTCATTGCCGGCGCCCAGTTTTTGGCTGATTCGGGCGAGTGTGCCTTGACCAGCAAGCCCAGGATCAGCGGGATCAGCATCAGCACGATCAGCGACTGGGCAATCGCCCCCGCATCCACTTCAACGCCGGAAAGCAGCAGCGGAAGAACCACGGGCAGGTAGAAGATGGTCACCACCATCAGAAGGGTCATCACCCCGACAGCAACGCCCAGGTTGGCCTTGGCGCCGCGCGCCTCCAGGATCAAGAAGGGCGCTCCTGCACAGCAGGCCAGGACGATCAATCCGATCTTAAGCGACTGTTCGAGCGGGATGACCAGCGTGATGCCGTAGGCAAGCAGAGGCACCAGCAGGAAGTTCGCCAGCAACGCCAGGATCACCAGGCGGGCATTTTTCAACGGTTGGATGATCTGGGCAATGGTCAAGCCCAAGCCCATTGCCAACATGCTGCAGACGATGCCGAGCACACCGGATATCTGGGCGATGATTGTAAATAAATCATTGGCAGTCATTGACTTGTCTCCTTCTCATAAAAAATCATGCAGATCTGAGCCGTGTAAGTCTGTCTGGGGCTTACACGGCTCGCTACCGGAAAACAGATCACGATCTAAATATCCAGGGTGCTGCGCAGTTTATCCAGCTCTTCACCCGTGGGAATCCAGACCATAGCTGGATCGAGATCATAGGTCCAGGGCGCGGAGTTCTTCCAGCCGTTCTTCATGCGCTTGCCGTGATAGACGCTTTCGGGGTCGTTCACCGTGTCGCCTTCAAAGCCGTCGATGATGTTGTACAGGTTCGTAAAACCCGCTTTCGCAAGCATATTAATAGCAAAGGCGCTGCGCCCGCCGGAGCGGCACATGGCCACGATGGTATCGTCGGGCTTGAACAGCTCCTTTACATGATCGATGAAATCGGGGTTCATCTCAAAGCCATACTTGCGCTTGTCAGCGTGCCATTGGTATTTGGGAAAGGCTACCGGGATATTGACCGCCGCCTCTGCGTGGCCGAGAAATACGTACTCCTCGACCATGCGCACGTCGAGCACCTTGACCTGCTGCGGGATTGGCTTTCCACATCTCGTACGCTTCTTTAGCAGTCACATACAGACCCAGGGCAGTTTGCTTACCTTGAGGCACCTGGATCCCCTGGTGAATGATGGTTCCTTCATTTGCAGCCATAAGCTCATCTCCTTATAAAAATACAATCTTGTGATTTGATTGGGCGGCTTCGCCGCGAGGTTATTCATCAAAAGTCGGGATCCGGATACTCTGGCTCGCGGCCTTCGGTGAAGGCAAGGATGCCCTGGACACGGTCGTTATGGACGACAGAGCGCCAGTGCTGATCCATCATGATCTCGATCGCCTGCTCTACAGGCTCGCCTTGCCCATTTTGAACGGCGCGCTTGACCGACTGTACCGCCGTAGGCGAGTTGTCTGCGATCTTCTCCGCGATGCTGAGCGCCGCGCTCATGAGTTCAGCACTGGGGTGGACTGAATTGACCATGCCAAGCCGGTAAGCCTCCTGGGCAGTGATCGGTTCTCCGGTCATCAGCATCTGCATCGCCATCCCCGGGGGGAGAAAACGCGGAAGGAAGACCGGCGAGCCGCCGCCCGCGCTCAAGCCGACCATTGCTTCGGGCTGGCCAAAGCGAGCCTCGTCGGAGGCGATGATGAAGTCCGTGCTGATGGCCATCTCGCATCCGCCGCCATAGGCCATCCCGTTGACAGCGGTGAAGATCGGCCTGCGTAGCCTGCGCAAGTTGTAGAGCACGCGGTCGAAGACCTGGCGCTGGCGCAGCCACTGCTCTTTTGTCATTTGTTTGCGCTGGTACAGGTCGCCGCCGACAGAGAAGGCTCTGTCGCCAGATCCAGTCAGGATGGCGACGCGCACAGTGGGGCGGGCCGCGATTATGTCGAGGATCTCGATCAGTTGTGCCGCCAATTCCGTTGTTACCGCGTTATCGGCATGCGGCCGGTTGAGGGTGATGACCGCCACACGCCCGCCGGAGACGTACTCAACGAGCACGAGCTCGGCAGGCTCCGGGACGTTTCCCGGTGCACGGTAACCAAGTCGCTGCATGCGTGTATCCTTATCGCTGATCATGATCCTCTCCTATGTGTCCATTTCATGTAGTCTGTTTGAGGTGTATGGTCTTCAAATCCAGGTCACGTCAACCGGCTTGCGCACAGGAATCCGTTGATACTTCTCGGCTGGAATTCCGATTACAAACGTTCCATACGGAATAGTTCCCTCCGGTATCCCAAGCATCTCAATCATGGGTGGATAACTTTGAGCGGCTGTGTTGATACTGCCGGTAAAAGTGGTTCCCAGACCGAGGGCAGGCGCGGCGAGTTGAATCTGATGAATGGCGATCATCGCCGCCGGAGGGGCTGTGCGCTCATCTTTCTGGGCACAGGCCATGATAATACACGGCGCTCCCCGGGAAATGCGATCCTTGCCGCCATCCCACGCAGAGACAAACACCTCCAGGTTGGCTTCCTCGTAAAGAGCCGGGGCTTTTTCCTTAACTATTTTCATCCAGTCGATGGTCATCTCGGCAATCTGGTGAACTTTATCAGGATCGTTGACCACCAGCCAGCGTATCACCTGGCGGTTCGCTCCATTCGGGGCATAGCGGGCAACATCCAGCAGCTGCAATATCTTTTCTTTTTCAATGGGTCTTCTTCTGTAGCCGCGAATAGAACGCCTTGAAATGAGATACTGTCTTACCCGGTCCCATTGGGGAATCAGATGAATATCGATCTCCTCGCAATCCTCAGGCCCCATCGAACGCTGGTGCATGGCCTCGGTAGGACAGATGGCCACGCAATGGCCGCAGTCAATGCACAGCTCCCACCCGTTTTCGATGGGAACGGGGTAATCCTTCTTAGTGATCAGACCACCCGGGCAGGCTCGGATGCAACTCCCGCAGGAGATGCATAAACTCTCATCCACCTGGATCATGGTGTCTAGCTGATAAGATGTGTTCATCGTTATTCCATAGATTTTCGGGTGGGCGCCAAACGCTAAAGGCTTGCCGTTTAGCGCCCACCTTCAACTTAACTTCGACGACTACTGATTGGTAAAGACCACTTTGCTGAGATTCCTCTCGACTATCCGAGCCGCGCCTTCATAGCCTCGTCGAGCGTGGTCCCCTGGGGCAGTTTGGCCATACTGCGTTTCTTCCACTCTTCCTCGAGCAGCTCCGTGGCCGCCTTCTCCAGGAATTCTGGCGCAGCCCACTCGAACACGTCAAAGTCATGCTCGATGTAGCCGTGGCTGAACATGAAGTCCTTGTTGATCTGCAGCGTTTGCAGATTAATGGGCGACAGGACCGGCACAAATTCGACGCGCCGGATGCCTTCATACGTATCTTCTTCATCCCGGTAATAGGTCTGTTTGTTGAGGATGGCCGCCGCGGCATGCCTGTGCTCGTTGGCCCAGCGCCCCACCTTGATCAGGCCCTTGAGGAGCGCGACGATCAGTTCCGGGTGCTCCTGGCACGCAACATCGGTGACCGTGAGGGTCGCCGGGACATTTGCCGCCCCTTGCAGCGTCCAGTCTGGGTACCGGGAGAGGTCCTCGATGGACTTGAACTTGCCGGTTGTCTCTGAGAGCACGCTCAGGACCTTGCTTTGACTATACATGGCATCAATGACGCCGTTTTCCAGCGCCGTTTCCAGCGGGCGGAAGGCCAGGTCATGCTTGTGATCTCGCTTCAGTTGGTACTCATTGGGGTTCTCCATCGGGGTGAGCATCTCGGGCTTGTCGTACCAGTCGTCCGGGTAGGGGAACTCCACGATCTCCACATCCTCGCGGGTCATGTCGTTCAGCATCAGCATCAGCTCGATGCCATGCTCTTCCTGCACACGCCACCAGTCGTTTTTGATCACGTTCAGGCTCTTCGACAGGCCGATCTTCTTGCCCTTGAGGTGCGACATCTTGTAGATGGGGTCGCGGGCGCGCACCATCATGACGCCGCCTTCGTAAACCTGCGTCGTCCCAATGAGACGGGTGCGGCGAACGTCGGCCTGCACGTGGATAGCCGGGTGGCAGCCGCCATAGCGCATCAGGTTGTCGAGGTTGTGGACGTAGTGCGGGTACCAGTCGTTTTCGACGGTGGAACGAAGGTACTTGTACGCGACGCCGATCTTCTTGAACTCCTCCTTCACCCAGCCGAGTTCCTGGTCCACGTTGCTGGGGGATATCAGGGGGCAGTTGGTGTAGTAGAACTCATTCCAGTCTACATCGACGGACTTCATGGTCTTACCTTTGAATGTCATTGTACCCATGGCTTATTACTCCTTTTTTTCTTATGAGTTTCCCGGGAAAGCAGGCGGCCGGTTGACCGTACTTGCTTTTCTCCGGGGTAATCTTGTGTTTCTCCATACATTCAACTGCTCATCACCGGACCGGCAGTGATGACGGTCTTGCTGTAGCCAGGTCTGGTCGCCTGCTTTGTATACAGATGTGATGATTTTTCTTGTCCTTTTCCCATCTCCTTTCACTCATCTTGTCAGCTATATCTCGCTGAATTGAATAACAACCTTTATGTCGTCGGGCTGTCGCGCGAGAGCCCCTTCGAAATTTTCAGGTTTTTCACAGCGCGTGATCAGGCGGCTCAACCAATTCCGGTCGGCTTGCTTCAGATTCTCGGATGCCCGGTACCAGTGACGTTTATTGGCATTGACACTGCCGAAGATAACGTTGTTCTTCAAGACGGCTGCTGCCGCCATATCAGCCACAACCCGACCGCTAGCACCGCCGGCTCCAACTCCAGTCAGACAGATGATTCCACCCGAGTCCACCTTTTGGATCGAGTCGGCTATCACCGATCCAACGCCCGTGCACTCGACGATGACGTCCGGATTGAAGCTGAGGTCCAAAACGCTGCCTGTGTGATAGCTCGCTCCCAGGTCACGCACGATTTGTGGCTTCGGCCCGGTTTCAATCCGGTCAAGAACATGGACATCCAGGTTTCTCGCTTTAAGGCGCAGCGCTGCCAGAAGGCCAATCGGTCCCGCGCCGGTCACCAGCACGCTCCTGGGTTCCCAATAAGCGCGCTGGCCGATGATGAAGGCTTGCTCCAACGCCTTGGTGATCACCGTCATCGGCTCCAGCAGGACGCCGAGCAGGCCCAGGGAAGAGTCCACCTTGATGGCGTATTCGGGTTCGATGCGCCAGCGCTCCGACATAAATCCATGGATTTCCTTGATGCCGCGCTCGGTGTACTGCCCGTTGGTGCACATATCCCACTCACCTACCGCGCAGTTGGCGCAGGGAACGGGATCTGGTCGGCGCACAATTCCGACCACCAGGTCACCCTCCTTGAAGGAGCTGTGTGGACCTGGATCAATCACACGGCCGAGGGACTCGTGCCCAAGCACCAGACGCGTCTTTCCGGGAGGTGCCCAGCCATACTTCCCCTCGACGATCTCGGCGTCTGTCCCACACACCCCGACCGCTATAGCTTCAACCAGGACCGAGCCTTCACGCTCATCAGGCTCTGGAAAATCTTCGTAGCGGGCTGATCCGGGCTTTTTGGGTTCTACAGTAATTGCTTTCATTGTTCAACCATTTTCTTCGTATTCCAGCATTTCACTTTTCCACCAGCATCGAGCGTGACAGCAGTCCGCCGGAAACGTCTCGGGCTTTGAACCCGTTCTGCAAAAGAATACGGGTGGCGTAGTAGGCGCGTTGGCCGGAGCGGCAGATGACCAGGATCTCCCGGTCACGCGGCAGCTCGCCCAGGCGCTGGCGGAGTGCTGGCAGCGGGATGTTGACCGCGCCCGGCACACTCTCTACCGCAAGCTCTTCCGGATTGCGCACATCCAGTATGAACTCATTCTGGATGGAATTCCAGTGGGTCAAGGGCAGGTCGCCGCGCAGGACATCAGCTGCAACCATCCCGGCAAAATTGACAGGGGACTTGGCGCTGCCAAACTGCGGGGCGTAGCACAGCTCGGCTTCTTCCAGGTCGTAGATGCTTCCTACCAGCTGGATGGCCACGGCTATGGCATCGATGCGCTTGTCCACCCCTTCCTGGCCGACCGCCTGCGCTCCCAGGAGACGACCGTCGGATTTGCGGAAGATAACCTTCATCGCCAGGTATTTAGCGCCCGGGTAGTACCCGGCATGAGAATTCGGGTAGAGGTAAATTTTTTCATAATCAGTGTTGCCTATCCGGTTGAGCGTCTTTTCGCTGGCGCCAGTCCAGGCGGCCGCGCCCCCAAACAGCCCGATGATGGCCGTGCCCTGGGTGCCGTGGTAGCTGGAGTCGCGCCCGGCGATCACGTCAGCGGCGATGCGCCCCTGCCGGTTAGCCGGCCCAGCCAGCGCCACCAAGGACCAATTCCCGGTGACGTAGTCCTTGACCTCCACCGCATCTCCAACAGCAAAGATATCCGGGTCGCTTGTGCGCATGTGCTCGTCCA
Source organism: uncultured Chloroflexia bacterium (assembly GCA_963706905.1). Lineage (GTDB taxonomy): Bacteria > Chloroflexota > Anaerolineae > Anaerolineales > UBA4823 > CAVPNY01. The sequence continues at coordinate 90,043 of CAVPNY010000012.1, forward strand.
CGCGGATGCCGCCGCGCTCGCCGATCTCAAGCCCGGCGTCCTTCGCCAGCCAGTTCTCCGGGCGCACGCCGATCCCCAGGACCACGATATCAGCTGGAAATGCAGTGCCGGATTGGGTGTGCACCTCGAGCAGGCCGTCGGCTGCCTGTGTAAAACTGGTCGCCCCATCGCCCAGCACAAGGCGGACACCGTTCTTTTCCATGTGCCGCTCGACGTAGCGCGCCATTTCTGGATCGAGTGGAGTTAGAAGCTGATCTTCCCGTTGGACTAGCGTTACTTTAAGTCCCAGATGGATCAAGTTCTCCGCCATCTCCAGGCCGATGAAGCCACCGCCGACCACCACCGCCCGCCTCGCCGGCACCTCGGTCTGATATCCCGTGTAAGTGTGCATCCCAGAGGAGTAAGGGTCATGACCTTCCAACCATTCCCTGATCACCTTGACATCTGGGACGGTCCTTACTTCAAATACTCCTGGAAGATCAATTCCGGGCATGGGCGGGCGGATCGGTTTCCCTCCGGGAGACAAGACCAGCTTGTCGTAGTGCTCGGTGGTCACTTCACCGGTGACGACATTGCGCAGATCCACAGTTTTCTTCTCGGGCGAGATGCGGATAGCCTCACAGCGGGTGCGCACATCGATGGCAAACTGCTCGCGGAAGGTCGCTTCGTTTGCCACCAGCAAGTTCGACTCTCTGGTAATTACCCCTCCAACATAGTACGGCAGCCCGCAATTGGCGTACGAAACGTAGGGCCCGCGTTCCACCATAAGGATTTCAGCCTTTTCATCCAGCCGGCGCAAGCGCGCCGCACACGACGCTCCACCAGCTACTCCACCGACGATGATAACTTTCATGTTTACACTCCTGCTTATTATCTTAGCGTTATTGGTCTGGTCTTCAACGATCTACCCAATACACAGCAGTATCACCGAAAGTATAGGTAGATGCTGCTCATAGAGCGTGTTGAGCACGCCGGTCAGGGCAGCCTGGTCGCTCAGCTCGCCCTGCAGGGTTGTTATGGGAGGGTCCCCGTCCACTGGGGACTGGTAGATCGTCATACCTTCCAAACAATCAGACCAGGCCGGGTCAATCCGGCCTTCCACAGTAATCTGGTAGGTAGCTGGGAGATCGAAGGGTATACGGTTTCTAGGTGGCATGGGTTTCATGCACCATGTTACGATAGTAAACCGCGTGTGAATACCACCCACAAGGTGTAATTAGGGTGTAGTTTAGGTGTAGAACGATCGGGTTTTCGGGAGGGAAATGGATGCCACTTTGTGGGCGGTTCAGCGTGGGGGAATAAGGTTCAATTCTTCTGCCCTGGCCACAGCCTCCCAGCGCTGGTTGACATCTAGCTTGCCGTAAAGGTTGATTGTGTGGCGCTTGGCGGTGGCGTAAGAAATATTGAGTTTGAGGGCGATTTCTTTGACGCTCATCGGCTCGCGCAGCAAGTTCAGCACCTCGATCTCTCGGGGGGTCAGGGGCTCGGCCAGAGTCGAAAATCCGGTTAATGGGTGGCGCATTGGCTGTGGTGAGCTTGCACGGCTAACCATGTTCTGCTCATCCTCTGGAAATGCCGCCAGGATGCGCTGTATCATCTCCCTGGAATGATCTTGTTGTGCAATCCGACGCAGTATGGCCTGCATGGGTTGGCCCAGATCGACGAAAATCCGGATGAAGCCCCCCGGACGTGCCAGCTCGACTGCCTGCTTCAGGATGATGTCCGCCTGGCTGGTTTTCCCCGTGGCACCGTGTGCCCCAGCACGCTGTGCCACGGCATCCAGCGCCAGGGCGCGCAAGGCCAGGATCTCGATCTTATAGCGGGTGGTGTGGATCCGGTCAGCGATCTCATCCAGGACGTCCAGAATTTGCTGCGCCTGCTGCAGGTCAGTTGGCGAGCCTCTGGCCAGCAGCACCCGCGCCCGGGTGACCTGTGGTTCTTCCAGCCACAGAAGTGACTGGTCTGGGGGTAAATCAGTGAAAGCGTCAGCCCAATTTCCGGCGCCTTCCAGGTCCCCTTGCAATAGCCTGAGTCTGGCGCGCAGGGAACGTGTGCGGTGGTCTTCGCTGCCGCGCTGCTCCAGGTCAAACTGGCTGATCGACTCCACTTTCTCCCAGGCCTTAGCGCGCTCCCCTTTGATCTGATGGATCAACGCCAGGCCTGCAACAGCATCGCGATAAGGAGATATCTGGGCGATATAGCGATTTTCAAAGATCTGGGTAAAGTACTGCTCGGCAGCCTGCAGCTCATTGCGTTGATAGTGCACCACAGCTGGAAACCACTCCCCCCAGTGTTTCATGAGTGCCATCCCATTGCGGGTTGCCCCCTGGATCAGCACCTGCGCCATTCGCATGGCCTGTTCGAGCTGTCCACTATTGAGGTAGATAAAACACAGCGTTTGCAAGAGGAACAGGGCATAGATGTCGCCTTTTTCACTATAAGCCTCATATTCAGAGAGCAGCAGCCGCTCGGCCGCATGCACCTGACCGCTGGCTTGCATGGCAAGGCCAAGGTATATCATCGCTCCGCCGCGCACGAACGTCCAGGATGGGGGAAAAATCGTCAATATCTGCTGGCAAAGCTCGATCGCCCGTGCCGTCTGGTTGTTGAAATACGCTTGTTGAGCTTTTGGTAGGAGGATCTGCCCGCGCAGGATTTTTAGGTCATCTGCCGATAACGATGCACCCGCACCTGAATCCAACAGCTCTTCTACCTGATTAAGCAGCTGTGCTTGCAGGTCAAGTCGCCACATAAACTGCAGAGACCAGACCTTAACCATCAACAGCTCCGGATTTCGCTGGATCATCTCTTCCGGCAGTAAGCTCAGCCAGCGCTCCAGGGTCGGCCGGTCCTCTCGGTTGAGCGCATCGCGCAGCCCGGCATACATTTGGCGGGCAGCCAGGTCTAGATCGCCGGCTGCCAGGGCGTGATGCAGGGCTTCATCGATCAATCCATGCGCTTCGAACCAGGCAGAAGCCCGCAGGTGCAATTGATTCACCTCAGCAGGCGCCATCTCGGCGGAGGCTCTCTGCTGCAGCAGCTCCTGGAACAAGTGGTGGTAACGGTACCATTCCCGCTGGTCGTCCAGGGGGATCAAGAACAGCTCCGCGCGCTCAATCCACTCTAGGCAGGCACCTGCATTCCAGGCGGGGTCCATCTCCCCAATCACCGCTGCGCACAACGGTGTGCAGAAGCGGTCCAGGATGGATGTCTTCAACAGGAAAGAGCGGATGGCTGGTGCCTGGTGAGCCAGCACCTCATCCACCAGGTATCCGGTAATGTTGGTATTCTCGCTGGATAGCGCGGCCAGAACGGATTCCTGGCTGCCTGCGGAACGCAGTGAAAGGGCAGCCAGATGCAGGCCGGCCGGCCAGCCTTCGAAGCGCTCTTCCAGGAGAGGCAGGGCAGGCTGGCTCAAATAGGCCAATTGCGCCTGGCTCAGGTAGGCCGCCGTCTCCTCGGCTGTAAAGCGCAAGTCTCGGGTGCGAATCTCTTCGATCATCCCCTTCCCACGTAAACTGTCGAGCGGGATGGGCGGGCTGAGGCGTGAGATCAGCACCAGGTGCAGTGGTCTTGGCCAGTGGCGCATCAGCGCACCAAGCAAATTGTGCACCTCCACGCCGCGGATGGTGTGGTAATCATCCAGGACGAGAATAGCTTCCCCGGGAAGCGCTTCGAGCTCATTACTCAACGTAGTGGTGAGGATTGCCTGGGGAGGTTGCTGCCGCGCCTGGAGCAAGGCCAGGGTTTCCTCACAGGCTTTCGGGAATATCGTGCGCAGGGCGGCGATGAAGTAGCGTAAAAAGAGATTGAGGTCGCTGTCATTTTCATCCAGCGAAAGCCATGCGGCTGGTAATGCAGCAGTCACCTCAGTCTGAGCTGCAGCCATATCCTTAAGCCAATTGCTCACTAGAGTGGTCTTCCCAAAACCAGCCGGTGCACACACCAGGATAAGTGGCTGGTTAATATCATGATTGAGCCACTCTACTAGCCGCAAACGTGTGACCAGATCTTTTGGCAGGCGCGGCCGGTGCAGCTTGGTTTGGAGGAGGGTTTGGTTCTGATCAGGCATACGGGTGGAATGACCTATAAGGATATTTTACCCGAAATAATTTCACCCTATACTGCTCAAGGGTTAAGCAGCTTGACCTACGCAGGGTCGCCCGATGTTGCCTTTGCAGACTCGAGCCTGGCAGCCAGGCTGCTGGCCCAGGCGATCACCGCCGTCCAGTCCCGCAGGTCGCTGGCCGGCTCCTTACCCGCAAACATTTTAAGCGGGAAGCCTAGCTTGGTTGGATCATACTTGCCGCCAAACATCTGCAGGTCGACCGGTTTGAACCAGGGAAACTGAGCCAGCTCTTTATCGAGCTGAGCGCCCGAATCCTTCCACTCCTGCTCATCATAGGGATCATGCACCGGGCCGAGGGCGAAGACTGCCACAGGTCGTTCCAAAAGGGCTGCACGGTGCCGCGACAGGAAACTGAGCGCGTCCTTGTGCCAATGGAACATATAGAGCGGCGCCCCCAGCACGATCGCCCGGTACCCTGCCAGTGTACGCACTTCCCGCAGGGGTTGGTTATCGACCGCCAATCCACATTCGCGCAGCGTCTTCGCGACCGCCTCTGCCACTTCCTGGGTTGAGCCGTAGCGAGTTGCATAGCCTACCAAAACCGAAGTTGACATGGTTATCTCCTGTTTAGACCGCTCTCATCTGAGAGCAGTTATCCTATCAATACTCGCATGGTTGGGATTTACCTATCTCGGTTCCAGAATAAATCCCAACCATTGAATCAAGTATCGCGCACTTTTTTCCGTGTGGAACAGCTTTTCCCAAATCCCCAAAGAATGGCTTGACATTTCCAGGTTCAAAACTAGAATCAAATTAGTAAGCCAATCCGGTGTGACGCACCTTTATCGTGCGTCGCGGTTCCCAAGAAAAAGGAGAAAATTCTATGGCAACCTATATTCTTTTGAGCACGGTCACCGACGAAGGCGCTGAGACGATCAAGTTTAATCCAGAGCGGATCAAAGAAGTCAATAAGGAACTGGAGGCGATGGGCGTGAAAGTGCTGGCGCAGTACGCCGTGCTGGGACCTTATGACTTTGTCAACATTGTTGAAGGACCCGACACTGCTACCATGCTGCGTGTCTCGGTCGAGATGGGTTCGCGCGGCAGCATAAAGATGCTCTCGATGCCCGCCATCCCCATCGACGACTTTATTTCGACCATAAAGAAATAGCAAGGATATATACATATAAAAGTTGCGCAGTTCAAGGGGGGAAGTGGGGGTGTTTTGGCGGGCTACGCCCGCCAAAACACCCCCATAAACCCACCAACTGCGTAAGTCCAATATATAAATAGCTCCCGCCGGTAAACATCCCGGCGGGAGCTATTTGTTCTAGTTTGCGGGTTGTTCTTTTATCGTAAACGCCAGACCGGCTGCCAGCAGCACGAGCACACCGCTCAAGGTGAACACCACCGGCAGGCCGAGCAGGTCTGCCAGGTAACCGCTGAGCAGCGTGCCCAGCGCCCCGCTGGTGAACATGAAGCCCAGCACCAACCCGGAGGCCAGGGCGATTCCGCTGGGCAGCCGGCGTTGCGCCAGCACAACGATGATGCTGTGCGTCGCTCCGGTAAGGATTCCAGACAGCGGGACCAGCACATACAGCCAGGCCAGATTGCTGACCGATGGGATCGCCAGCAGCGGAATACTGGCAGCCAGCAGCGTGACGATCGCCACAAGCCGCTTGCCAAAGCGATCTGCCAGATTTCCTCCAGCCAGGTTGCCAAACGCCACCCCGGCCATGAAGAGCGCCGAAACCAGCCCATACACACCGGGAGGCTGTCCGAGATCACTCAGGTACTTCGGCACAAAGGTGATCATATTCTGCTGCGCCCAGGACTGGAAGGCGGTCATCAGGCCAAAAGCCAGGATACTGGTGCTCATTGCAGCGCGCAGCAATCGTTTGATTGGCAGCCTGCCGATTGGAGTCTGGCTGGGAGCAGACTGTGCAGGCAGCCGGTAAGCCGCGCTGACACCCACCACCACCGCTGGCGCGACCAAAGCGATCAATCCAGGCGGTCCAAAGAGACCCAGCAAAGGCCCGCCGATCAACGGTCCGAAGAACCCACCCATTTGCCCGAAGAGGAAGAAATAAGCTGTCGCAGTTGTCTCCCGCCCGCTGTAGCGCTCGCGTCCGCGTAGATTGGCCTGCATGGTCCCGGCCGGGTGAAATGCTCCCGAGCCTAGGCTGGCAACCACCAACAAGGCCAGCGACCAGTATCCCGGGGCAAACAGGGCCAGAGAAAAGAAGGCTCCCATCCAGAGCGTCCCGCCGGCTACCAGCCAGCGCGGCCCCCAGCGGTCGGCCAGGTGACCAAATATGGGCTGTGATAAAGCGCCTACCGCGATATAAACCGTGCTCACCAGGCTTAATGCAGTGTTACTCAGCCCAAGAGTACCGCTCAGATAGGTCAGAAGAACGGCGCGTTGACCGTTGAGAATATCTACAGCCAGGTGGCCGAGAGCCACAATGGCGAAAAAAGCATCCAGCAGCAGGGACATATCAGGTGAAGGTTAGCGGGTGTCCGCAGCGCACGTCTCTGCTCTGATCTACTCGCCCTGGTAAAGATTTAGTTCCAGAATCAAATCATAGACAGCCGGGGGAAGGAAATAACGGATTGGTTGGCCAAGCCTGGTCCGGCGGCGAATTTCACTGGCTGAGATTTCGATCAGCGGCGCAGCCAGGAACCAAACCTTCTCGGTTACCCCCGGGATATCCCGCTCCAGTTTCGAAAGATCGACGGCATCCGCCGGACGGCGCATCACGCCAATCCCATCACAGGCAGCCACGAAATCAGCCGGCTGTTTCCAGGTCGGCAGGTCGCGCAGCTCATCCCCGCCCATCAGATAAATCAGCTCGGCCTGCGGATATTCCTGCTTCAATACGCGGACGGTCTCGAAAGCATAATGCGGGGGCGGGCGATCGATATCCACGCGCGAGATCGTAAATCCTTGATCCAGGCGCGTTGCCGTCTGAAGCAACTCCAGCCGGATTGGCCAGGCGCTGATGGCTTGCCCGCTCTTGTGCGGCGGGTCAGCAGTGAGCACCCACAGCACGCAGTCTAAAGCCAGCTGAGATTGCGCTTCAGCCGCCAGGATCAGGTGCCCCAGGTGCGGTGGGTCGAATGTGCCTCCAAAAATTCCCAATTTCATGATCAAATTCCCAAGATATTGCCCGTCTTTCAGGCTTTAATCGCTCCACTCCAGCTCGTAATCGCCGATCATCACGGTATCCCCTTCTTGTACCCCCGCTTTGCGCAGCGCAGCATCGATTCCTAAGGTTTCTAAAATCCGCTGGAAGCGGCGAATGGATTCATCGTATTCCCAATAGGTCATGGCGGCTGCCCGCTCGATAGACTGTCCTGAAACGCGCCAGCCGCGCGGTTCGCGTTTGATCTCGAAGGCGCGCGGGTCGCTTTCCACACGGTAGACCGGGACTTCCGCCGCCGGGAAAGCGGCTGGCGCCTCAGCCAGGCGTTGCGAGGCGCGATACAGCACCTCCTTCAGGTTTTTGTGCGCCAGACCAGAGATTGCCAGCGGCTGAGCCACCCCGCGCTTTTTCAGCTCAGCTTCGATCTTCGGCCAGCGCTCCTGGACTTCAGGTAGATCGATCTTGTTGAATGCCACCACCTGGGGCTTGTGCGCCAGCTCAGGATCGAATAAAGCCAGCTCGCTGTTGATCTGGGCATAATCTAACAGTGGATCTTCCGCCTGCCCGTCCAGCAAATGGATCAGCACCCGCGTGCGCTGGATGTGTCGCAGGAATGCATCCCCCAATCCGATCCCCAGATGGGCACCCTCGATCAGGCCGGGGATATCTGCCAGGATCAGCGAGTTCTCATCATCAAGCATGGCCACACCCAGGTTGGGCTCCAGGGTAGTGAACGGATAAGGGGCGATCTTCGGGCGGGCATTGCTCACCGCCGCCAGGAAAGTCGATTTGCCAGCGTTGGGCACTCCGACAATGCCGATATCGGCGATCAAGCGCAGCTCCAGGCGCAGGCTGCGCTCCTGACCGGGCTCGCCGTGTTCGGCATTGCGCGGCGCCTGGTTGATTGAGTTGGCAAATCGGGCATTGCCGCGCCCGCCGCGCCCACCCCGGCAGACTGCCAGTTGTTCTCCAGGTTGGACCAGATCGCCCAACAATTCACCGCTGGTGTCATCGTAGATCAGCGTTCCGGGTGGAACAGCGATCACCAGATCATCCGCTGAGCGACCGGTCATGTTATTGCCGCCGCCTTTCTTTCCATCTTGCGCCTTGAAGCTGAGTTTATGCTTGAAAGCAGCCAGCGTGTTGAGCGTTGATCGAACCTCAAAAATAACATCCCCACCGCGCCCGCCGTCGCCCCCATCCGGACCGCCAAAAGGGATAAATTTCTCACGGCGAAAATGCACGACGCCATCGCCGCCATTCCCTGAAATTACCTGGATGCGCGCTTCATCAATGAACATGGATATCCTAATTTTCCAATCGGTAATCAGGTGTCCGGGGTCAGCCGGTTGGAATTTGAAATGCCTGGAGATTATACCATTGCCGACTTTGACCTGATTCCACTCCCAGAATTTCTACTTGTGCATCCGACTCCGCCGCTTTGTACAATACTTGCACCTGATTTGTATTTTCCTTGTGTTGGATTGCACAATTAATCAATTTGTGGTTAAATTCATTATCCTCGAGAGAAGGGGTGTGTAGGATTATCTCGCTCCCCAGGCATATGCGCCAGTCTCCGCGAGAGATTCGAACTATGCAGCACAGGAGGTAATATGGAAGCAGAAATGGAAAGCGAGCCAAAGGTAATTCCTGACATCGTCATCGGCCGTTTACCGATCTATTTGCGCGCCCTGGAGAGAATGCTGATCGAAGGTCGCCGGGTTACTTCCTCCCAGGAATTGGGGGAGAAGCTGGGGATCTCAGCAGCGCAGATTCGGAAAGATCTTTCGCAGTTTGGCGAGTTTGGCAAACAAGGCACCGGTTACTCGATCGAGTATCTCGCCGATCAGATCAGGCAGATTCTCAAAGTCGACCGCGTATGGGACGTAGTGGTTATCGGGGCCGGGGATATCGGCAGCGCGATTGCCCGCTACCAGGGTTTCACCAACCGCGGCTTCAATGTCACCATGCTTTTTGACAATGACCCGCAGAAAATCGGCACGAAAGTTGGCCCTTTCACCGTGCAGAGCACTGCTGACCTGGAAGAAATGATCAGCCAGGCGGAGGTGAAAATTGCCATGATCGCCACCCCCGGCCCAGCCGCCCAGGGTGTCACCGATCGGCTGGTCGAAGCCGGGATCAAAGCCATTCTCAACTACGCCCCCATCAGCCTGAACGTGCCGGAAGATATCCGCGTCCAATACACTGACCCGGTTATCCACCTCCAACGCATGACCTATTATCTATAATCGAATCAATTTGCCTGCGAGTTATAACCAAAAGCCCTAGCTGACCAGCTCATTCGGCGAGGGCTAATGGCTATGCGAAGAAAAGGCGCTAATTAACAACTGCAAAGCCCTTAGTCGGGTGCATACGGCACGTGTCGGTATTGAGACGAACCAATCAACTTTCCACCCTAGCTTACGCCAAGAACAGAGTCTGGAGAATGGTAATATTCCTGTATCTCTGAGTAAAATCTGCCCATGTGGATGCCATCCATGAGAGCATGATGCCCCTGCACGCTCAACGGCATTTTCAGGAGTCCCCCCTCCTCAAAGTATTTTCCCCAGGCAAAGCGGGGGATGGAATCCGCCGGATGTAGCCTCATCGGGTGAGCAAAACTGGTGAATGACACCCAGGGGAGGGCTGTCATATACAATAAATCGTCCCGCCCGGGAGGATCTTCCAGCGTGGGATTGGCTTTCACCGCCGCGATCAGCCTAGCAGCCCGGCCAGCAAACTCGCTAAAATCCTGGCTGTAATCGATGGTGCAGAAGCTGAACAGGTCGTTGTCTACCAGGATCGTCACCGATGGGCTGACGGTCTCATGCTCCACAATTTCCACACCCCGCATCCGGTAGCGGAACTCAGGGATTGCGTTAGCGGCGCGCGCGATCACAAAGATGATCGCCGCAGACAGAGAAAAACCCTGCTCCTTGACGTATGGACGGAACCTCGTCACATCCACGTTGGCACAAATGTTGAAATGGGGGTGGTTGAAGGTGTTGAAGAGTGCGAAGTGCTCCCGTCTTGACCAGGTCTGCAGATCGATCTTACGCAAGTTGCACCTCTCTTCTGAATTGTATATCTGACCCTAAAACGCGCCTTCCATTGAAAAATTATAGTCCCACAGTGGCCACTGGCGACCCGTCCAACCGCCTATCTCACATTCTGTATACAGATCCCCAGATTTTATCTTGCAGTTAAGTTAAACGGGCGGTAAATTGCGTTTGATCTTGGGATAGATCGTCGCATCGAGGGCCAGCGCAGCGCCTTCCGCGACACAGGTCAATGGATTATCCACCAAATAGGCGGGCACGCCTAATTCCTTGGTGAGCAGCTTATCCATGCCGCGTAACAGGGCCCCACCCCCGCATATCGCTACTCCCCGGTCGATGATGTCCGAAACCAGCTCTGGAGGGGTCTTCTCCAGTACACGCCTGGCGGTTTCAATAATATCCTGGAGAGGCTCTTTGAGTGCATCTAGGATGTCATCACTGCCCAGGTTCAGCGGCTTGGGCAAGCCCGACACCTGGTCCTGCGCCTGCACTTCCACGCTGGTTTCTTCTTCTTGCTGCACAGCCGCGCCGATCTTCAACTTGACTTGTTCAGCAGTCGATGGGCCGATAATCAGGCCGTATTTTTTACGGACATAGCCGATAATAGCTTCGTCAAGCTGCAGCCCTCCCTCGCGCAGCGTTTCTGCAGCGACTATCCCGTACATCGCCAGCACCGCAGCCTGGGTCGTCCCCCCGCCCAGGCACACCAGCATATTCCCGGATGGAGTATTAATCGGTAAATCCATCCCCAATGCGGCTGCCAGCGGCTGCTGAATCAAATACGCTTCGCGTGTCCCTGCTTGCAGGGTGGCTTCATGCACAGCCCGGCTTTCCACGCTGGTTACCCCGTACGGCACCGTCACCATTACTCGCGGCCGGAAGAAACGCCCCGCACCGCTCACCTTGCGCACTAAATATTCCAGCAGCTTCTCGGTGATCTCGTAATCCGCGATCACTCCGTTTTGCATCGGGCGGGCAACTTCGATCGACTCAGGGACGCGGCCGTACATATTGTAGGCTTCCAAACCAACCGAGACGATCTTCTGCTCGTCAACAGCGATCGCCACCATGGTTGGCTCTTCCAGCACCAGCTTGTTCCCTGCCGCGACGCGTGTGAAGATGGTCCCCAGGTCGATGCCCAGATCTTTCGAAAAGATAGCCATGTCTTATTATCTGTCCTGGCCGCTGACACTCAGGCGGCTGGCCTGACTTCGGCGATAACGGCGCGCGGCTTCGATGCGCAGGTTAGAGCGCTTGAGGGCAAACTCCATCCGCAGATATGCATCGCTGTCAGGGGGCGGGCCAAGCTTGAGGAGCTCTTCTGCCCGCCGCTTGGCCGCCTCTGCCCGCGCCACATCGATCTCTTCCACATTCTCAGCGCTGTCTGCCAGCACCGTGATCAGGTCAGGCTGCACCTCAATCACACCCCCGGCGACGGTAAAAATCTCTTCGTTGTCCTTAGTCCGCACTTTGAGAAAACCAAAGCGCAGGGTTGAGAGCAGTGGGGCATGGTTAGGTAATATGCCCATATCCCCGCCTTCGCCGGGGACAATCACGATATCGGCATCGCCTTCCCACACCATGCGGTCTTGCGATACGATTTCACATCGAATTGACATATCTAGCCTTTCGCGCGCCGCCTCGGACGGTCTTCGCTTTGAAGTTAACCGGCCAGGCTGGCGGCTTTATCCACGGCTTCATCAATCGAGCCAACCATCATAAAAGCTTGTTCGGGCAGGTCATCGTGCTTGCCATCCAGGATCTCACGGAAGCCACGCACGGTCTCCCGGAGAGGCACATAGCGCCCTTCCAGGCCGGTGAACTGCTGGGCGACCGCCATGGGTTGGGAGAAGAAACGCTCGATCTTGCGCGCTCGCGAAACGATCAGCTTGTCATCTTCGCCCAGTTCATCCACGCCCAGGATCGCGATGATGTCCTGGAGATCCTTGTAGCGCTGCAGCACGCGCTGCACTTCTCGGGCTGTGGTGTAATGCTCTTCGCCGACGATGGCCGGGTCCAGGATACGCGAAGTCGAGGCCAGCGGATCGACCGCCGGGTAGATGCCTTTCTCGACGATCGAGCGCTCCAGGGCGATGGTTGCGTCCAGGTGGGTAAATGTCGCCACAGGCGCCGGGTCGGAATAATCATCAGCCGGCACATACACCGCTTGCATGGAGGTGATCGAGCCAGATCGGGTGGAGGTGATGCGCTCCTGCAATTCACCCATCTCTGTCGCCAGAGTGGGCTGGTAGCCTACCGCGGAGGGCATCCGACCGAGCAGCGCGGAGACCTCCGATCCAGACATGCTGAAGCGGAAGATGTTATCAATGAAAAGCAGCACATCGCGCCCCTGGTCGCGGAAATACTCCGCCATGGACAGCGCCGAGAGCGCCACCCGTAACCGCACCCCGGGTGGTTCGTTCATCTGCCCATAGACCATCACGGTGTCTTTCATCACGCCTGACTCGAGCATCTCGCGATAGAGCTGCGTGCCCTCCCGCGTGCGCTCGCCGACCCCCGCAAACACCGAATTTCCCTGGTGAACTGTCGCGATGGAGCGAATCAGCTCCATAATGATGATCGTCTTGCCAACGCCGGCCCCACCGAAAATACCGGTCTTGCCGCCTTTGGTGAAAGGAGCAACCAGGTCAACCACCTTGAGGCCCGTCTCGAAGACCTCGACCCGGGTCGACTGGTCGGAAAATGCAGGCGCTGGGCGGTGAATAGGATAATAGAGATCCGCCTCGACCGGGCCTTTCTGGTCTACGGGTTTTCCCAGCACATTGAAAATCCGGCCAAGCGTCTGCAAACCGACTGGAACCATGATCGGGGCTCCCGTGCCCACGGCAGGTACACCACGCTGCAGGCCGTCGGTGGCATCCATTGCCACACAACGCACCCAACTGTTACCCAAATGCTTTTGAACCTCCAGCACCAGCGGTTCTTTGCCCTGGCGTGGGACTTCTACAGCATCGAAAATCTCTGGCAAGCCGTCCGGAGGGAATTCAACATCCACCACACCGCCTAAAATTTGCACCACTCTTCCAGTCGCTTGAGCCATTCGCTCCTCCTGAGTTAACTTTGCGCCAGGGCTTCGGCGCCACCGGCGATATCCAGCATCTCATTGGTAATGCTCTGCTGGCGAGCCTTGTTATATTCCAATTGCAGCGCATCGGCCAGATCCGTCGCGCTGTCGGTGGCATTCTTCATCGCCACCATGCGGGCCGCGTGCTCGCTCGCCTGCAACTCCAAAATAGCATGGAATACCTGCAATGCTGTAAAGCGGGGGATGATCTGGTCCAGGATTTCATTTTGTCCCGGTTCATAGATATAAGAAGCCGAGCTGGGCTTGCTCTCGGCAAATCCGACCACCCGGGCGCCTTCCGCCTGGAACTCCAGGGGTAACAGTTTCTGCAAGGTCGGCACCTGGTGCGCCATACTTCGAAAATCGGTATAGACCAGGTAGACTTCATCGCAGCTCTCGTTGAGAAATTCTTCCACGGCCAGCCGGCCAATCGCCGAGACATCCGCAAATGACGGCGCCGCCGGCAGGTTGCTGAACTCGGCAAGGATATCTTTTCCACGCCGCGCCATCAAGTCCCGGCCTTTGCGCCCAACGGTGATGTAGCGCACCGGAACCGGATACTTATTGAAATGCTGCATAACAAAGCGCACGATATTGGTCGTATAAGCACCCGCCAACCCGCGATCACCGGTGATCAACACCACCAGCACATTATCTACTGAAGGACGCCTGGTCAGCAAGGGATGCAGCGATTGGCGACCCGGCTGCCCGGCGATGTGGATAAGCACCTGCCAGGCTTTAATCGCGTAAGGGCTGGTGCTTTGCACCGCCTGCATCGCTTTGCGCACCTTGCTGGCACTGACTGCCTGCAGGGCGCGCGTCACCTGGGCGATGTTCTTTACGCTTTTTATCCTGAGCTGGACATCTCTCGCAGTGGGCATCGCTTATCCAATCCAGGTTGAATTGAAGGTCTTAATCACTTCGTGCAGCTCGGCTTGCGTCTCATCCGTGATGCGCTTCTTTTCTCCGATATCTCTGCCGATCTCCGGGTGGACAGTCTCCATGAAGCGTAGCAGATCGGATTGCCAGGCTTTTACCCGTTCAATCGGCACATCGTCTGAATAGCCGTTGGTGGCTGCAAACAGGACGATCACCTGATTCTCCAATGACATGGGCGCGTATTGGGGCTGCTTGAGAATTTCCTGCAGGTGCTGGCCCCGGTTCAATTGCGCCTGGGTAGCCTTATCCAGGTCGGAGCCAAATTGGGCGAAGGCAGCCAGCTCGCGGAAGGAGGCCATATCCAAGCGCAGCTTCCCGGCAACCTGGCGCATGGCGCGCACCTGGGCATCGCCACCGACCCGTGATACCGAAAGACCGACATTGATCGCCGGTCGAATACCGGCGTAGAACAGGTTGCCCTCCAGGTAGATTTGCCCATCCGTGATCGAGATCACGTTGGTCGGCACATACGCTGAGACATCACCCAGCAGAGTTTCAATGATTGGCAGGGCGGTGAGCGAGCCACCCGTACCCGGCAGCTTTACGATCTTATATTGGTCGGCATCCTTCATCTGCTCGAGAGCGGTTTCGACGGTATGCCTGCCGCGCGGCCCACCGTACACCTGACCATCGACAGCATCTGCCTGGCTTATGGTAGGCCGCCTCAACGGAGGCGGGAACGATGATAAACTGGTCCGCCAGGCGGGCTGCCCTCTCGAGCAAGCGTGAATGCAGGTAGAAAACATCGCCAGGATAGGCTTCTCGCCCTGGCGGGCGGCGCAGCAGCAACGAAACCTGGCGGTAGGCCCAGGCATGCTTGGACAGGTCGTCATAAATCACCAACGCATCCCGGCCGGTCTCCAGGAACTCCTCGCCCATGGCGCAGCCAGCATAGGGGGCAATGTATTGCAGGGCAGCCGGCTCATCCGCTGCGGCCACCACCACGGTGGTGTAATCCATCGCCCCGGCACGCGTCAGCACATCCACTGTGCGGGCAATTCCGGCTTTCTTCTGGCCGATGGCAACGTAAATACAATACAGGTCTTTGCCTTTCTGGTTGATGATCGTGTCGATAGCAATGGCAGTCTTACCGGTCTGGCGGTCGCCAATGATCAGCTCGCGCTGGCCGCGCCCGATAGGGGTCATCGAATCGATGGCTTTAATGCCCGTCTGCACCGGGGTATCCACGTCTTTACGCTGCACGACACCCGGCGCAATGCGCTCGATCGGGCGATATTTATCTGTCTTGACCGGTCCTTGGCCGTCGACCGGCTGGCCCAGGGCGTTGACCACCCGCCCTACCAGGGCATCCCCGACCGGCACCGAGGCGATGCGCCCCGTTGTTCGCACGGTGCTGCCCTCCTCAATCCCGGAATATTCACCCATGATGATCACGCCGATGCTTTTATGTTCCAGGTTGAAGGCGATCCCCAATACGCCATTCTCAAACTGCACCAGCTCCTGGGCCTTGACATCCGCCAGACCGTCTACCCGCGCAATCCCGTCACCCGCCTCAAGCACCGTACCGACATCGCTCACGCCAACCTTAGGCTGGAACGAATCGATTTGGCTCTCCAGGTCTGCGGTTATTTGCTTGATCAGATCACTCATTCTGCCTCCGGAAAGGGAAAATTAACCAAATCAATAATGGCTATACGAATTTATTGCACACTCAAGCAGTCAAATCAGAGACGGTTTCAGCCTCCAACCGCTGCACCAGGGCCACCAGCAGCTTCACCGCCGCATCATAATCATCCCGATGGATGATCGAAGAATGCGAGTGAATATGCCGCGCGGCTACCCCGATCACTACGGTCGGTACCCCGGTGCCATGCAGGTGAATAACCGCTCCATCGGTAGCTCCGCCTTCTACATACGATATCTGCACCGGCACATCGATCGCCCGGGCTGTGTCGATCACCAGATCTCTGCAGCTTCAAGTTGGGGATCATGCGGGCATCGTAGATCAGCACAGTCGGCCCCTTGCCCAGCTTGACGGACGATTCCTCCGGCTTAATCCCGGGGACGTCGCCAGCGATATCTGACTCCAGCACGATCGCCACATCGGGATCGACCGCCCGCACAGACGTCGTCGCACCGCGCACACCGACTTCTTCCATCACGGTCACCACACCATAGACCGTATTGGGATGCGCCTGGCCCTTGATCGCTTTCAGGGTCGAGATCACCAGTGCAGTGCCAACCCGGTTATCAAACGCCTTGGACAGGTAGGTTTTTCCATTCGCCATGGGGACAAAGTCGGCGCGTGGGATCACCGGATCACCAGGGCGCACCCCGGCGGCTTCGACCTCCTCCTGGCTGGATGCGCCGATGTCGATATACATATCCTGCTTCTTGACCAACTTGTCGCGCTGGTCGGCCGGCACCAAGTGCGGCGGTTTTGCTCCAATCACACCCACCACATCGCCACGGTGAGTCTTGATGATCACCCGCTGGCCCAGCAGCACCTGATCAGACCAGCCGCCCAATTGAAGGAAATGAAGAAAACCTTCTTTGGTGATGTGCTTGATCATGAATCCAATCTCGTCCATGTGTCCTGCCAGCATCACCCGGGGGGATTGCGAGTCCCCGCTCGATTTACAAATCACGCTGCCGATCTTATCCTGAGAAATCTCCCCTAATGGTTCCAGGTATTTTCGTACCACGGCCCGGACAGGGGCTTCATATCCGGGCACGCCATGGGCTTCGGTTAGCTCTTTCAACAGCTCCAGGGTTTCATCCGCCATACTGGTGTAGTCGAACCTCTCGCTTTTGGATCTGGGGTAACACGTAAAACTCTTCACCCGGCTGCCACCGCGTGAAGCGGTCAAATGATACCTGAAACCCTCTGTATTGTCCAGTTGTTCACAATGCCACACCAGGTGATTGCGTGTGACTGCGAGACAGTCTGCGCTTCTCTGTGTCATTTCACTATACGGAGATCGATTAGAATTACCCTGGCAGTCCTTCCAGGAGGTCCTTTTGAAAGAACGCCCGCAGGTGGTCATCGTCGGAGCAGGTTTTGGGGGGTTGTGGGCTGCGCGCGCCCTGGCTGGTTCGCCCATAGATATCGTGGTGATCGACCGCAACAATTTTCATACTTTCTTGCCCTTGCTTTATCAGGTGGCGGCTGCCGAGCTTTCTCCGGCGGATATCACCTATCCGGTGCGCAGCATCCTCAGGCGCTATCAGAATGTGCGTTTTGTGATGGGGGAAGTCAGTCACATCGATTTCCCCGCCCGGCAGGTAACCATCGAGGAAAACGTTTTTGAGTACGATTATCTGATCCTGTCTCCGGGCAGTGTCTCCTACGATTTCGGCTTGCCCGGTGTAGGACAGCATGCCTTCCCGCTAAAGACAATCGATCAAGCCATCCGGCTGCGCAATCACCTGCTGATGCAGTTTGAGCAGGCCAGCAATGAGAAGGACTTCGACCGCCGCCGCCAATTGCTGACCTTCGCCATCGCAGGGGGCGGGCCAACCGGCGTCGAGTTCACCGGCGCTCTGGCTGAGCTGGTGCGCGGGCCGCTGCTCAAAGATTACCCGGAAATCCAGGCCAGAGATGTAACCATCATTCTGCTGGAAGCCGCCAGCCAACTACTGGCAGGCTATCCTGAGTCCTTACAGGCTTATGCCGCAGCCCACCTGCAGAAAATGGGGGTCGCTGTGCGGCTGGGAACGGCGGTCAGCCAGGTTACTGAAGGGGCAGTCATGCTGAGCAACGGCGATCACATCCCCAGCCGGACTGTCGTGTGGACTGCCGGTGTCCGCAGCGAGGTGCCGGCTGCCCTGAACAGCCTGCCCAGGGCACGCAACGGGCAGGTTGAGGTGCTGCCCACCCTGCAAGCCCCCGGATTCCCCGAGGTTTATGTGATCGGAGACCTGGCGCGGGTGGTCGAACAGGGAAATCCCTTACCGATGGTCGCTCCCGTCGCCATTCAGCAAGCCAGGACCGCCGCTGGCAACCTCTTGCGGCAAATTAAAGGCGAGCTGCCAGTGCCATTCGCATTTCGCGACCCGGGCTTGATGGTGACCATCGGTCGCAATGCGGCCGTCGCCCGTCTCAAGGGACGTTCTTTCACCGGACTCATCGCCTGGATCCTCTGGCTGGGTGTGCACATCATCAATTTGATTGGCTTTCGCAACCGGCTGGTGGTGATCATCAACTGGGCCTGGGATTACCTGTTCTACGAGCGCGCGGTGCGCTTGATCATCCCCCTGGGGCGTCCCGATCATTGAGATTCTATCAGGAGCTACAAATGAAAATTGCGATCCTCTCTGACATTCACGACAACGTCTGGAACTTGAAATCCGCTCTGGCGCAGCTTCAAGAGGCAGAAACTTTGCTCTGCCTGGGCGATCTATGCGCTCCCTTCATCGTGAACATGCTCGCCGAGGGTTTCCCGGAGCGGCCAATTCATATCATCTTCGGCAACAACGATGGCGATCATTACCGCATCCACGCCAAGACAAAAACCTTTCCCCACGTAGAGGTGCACGGCGAGATTTTCCAGGCGGAGTTAGACGGTCGCCGCCTGTTCGCCAACCATTTCAACTATCTTGCTTTGCCCATCGCCCAGTCCGGGCAGTTCGATCTGGTCTGCTTTGGGCACAACCACCGCTATCAGGTCGAGCGTTTTGGAAAGACCCTGGCCATAAACCCCGGCCCGCTGATGGGTTTTGACGGGGATAACCCCGTCCCAGCCAGCTTCGTGACCTACGATACCCGCTCAGACGAAGTCATTACTTACCGGCTCCCCATCTTGCCTTTTACTCCATAAGATCAGCTATCCCCGTTTTCTCCGCCGATCTTATCCGGCCAGTGCGCCTTGGCATCCTTACCCAGCTCGCGTGAGCGCTCATACGCCGCCCACACCGCCCTGGAGACAGCCGTGCGGAAGCCGGCTTTTTCCAGGTAATACAGGGCGGCCGCGGAGGTGCCGCCGGGCGAGGTGACCTGGTTGCGCAGCGTCGCCAGGTGCACCGGCGGGTCAGAGCGGGTGTAATAATCCACCGATCCGCGCACCGTCTGCGCTACCAGCTGCTCCGCCACCCGGCGCGGGAATCCCAGGTGCACCCCGGCATCCACCATCGCTTCCATAAACAGAAACACGTACATCGGCCCCGTGCCAGACAGCGCGGTGGCCATGTTCAGGTAGTTTTCCTCTTCCATAAAGATCTGGGGACCGAGCGCCCCCAGGATCACGCTGGCCATCTCCCGCTGATCTTCCGTCACCGCTGGCGAGGCAGTCCACACGGTGATACCCTCCCCGATCTGCGCCGGGGTGTTCGGCATCGAGCGCACCACTGCGTCGTGCTCCAGAACCCCGGTGATCTTGGCGATCGGCGCTCCCGCGACGATCGATAGCACCAGCGCTGAGGGCTGGATCGCTCCTCGCAGTCCGACCAGCACATTGTCCAGGCGCTGCGGCTTGATCGACAGCACCACGACGTCTGCGCTGCGGGCAGCCGCGGCATTGTCTGTGGAGGTCAGGATGCTATAGCGCTTCTCCAGCTCCTGGCCGCGCTCAGGATGCGGGCCGGAGGCGATTAATGCAGATGGCTTCGCCACCTCCTGGCGGATCAGGCCGGCGATCATCGCTTCGGCCATGGCTCCCGGACCAATAAATGCAATCTTGCGGTTATCAAACACGGTTTGCCTCTCTTCTTGCTACGATTTGCTCTACACAATAAATCGGTCAACCCGCGGATTTGTTACAGCCTGAAACCCATGCCGGCTGGCAGCAGGAAGCCCACCGCCAGGGAGACCAGGTTCATCGCCAAAGTCAGCCCAAATGCCTTCCCGAAACCCAGCTCGCGCCGCAGGCACAAGCCCAGGAAAACAGCTTCCAGCAGCCAGGCAAGCACCCAGATCAATACGGCTACCCAGATTCTCCCAACATCGCTCAGATAAGCCAGCGGAACCAGACCGGCCGGGATCGTCAGCAGGTTCGCCAGGGTGGTCACAGTGAAAACACTCAGCCTGGGGGCTTTGAGAATCACCGCGCCTACAACTGCCACGACCGCCTCTGCGATCACCAGGATCAGCAGCGGCAGGTAGAACAGGCTCCCAATCACCAGGATGATGAGAGAGACAATCCAGGCCAGGATAAATAAGACTTTACTCTGCTGGAAATGCAGCCTGCCCTGGTTGCCCCGCACGATGAAGAAGATCACCAGCGCCAACCCGCCCAGCCCAACCAGGCAAAAGAGCACCGGGCCGACCACCAGACCTATCATCATCCCGCCGACCAGCCATGCAGGCGTGCCCCAGCCTTCTCGAACCTGCATGCCTTCCGGGCGCACGGTGACCGTGTAGTTGGCGTTGTAGGCGCGTTTTTCAAATACGTTGCTCTGGCGGGTTTCACCATCTGAAAAATCGATCATCAGCTTGTGGTAAGGAGCATATCCATACGCCAGCGAGCTGCAGGTGGTCTGTTCACAGGAGAAGTTCTGCGGACCAAGTTGCTCGAGAGGCGTGCCGGTAGAGCAGGCGCTGTCTTCACATTCGATCAGCGCCCCGCCCAGGATGGCGAGCGGCTCCATATCCTCATACTCGAAGGTAAAGTCCATGGATGGCTTGGGGCCGACATCAGCCCGCACCGAGCTGAGCGGCAGCGCCAGAAACAGCAGCAGCAGCTCCCCCCAAAAGCAGCCCCCGCCATGAAATGAAGGTATTCCGTTGCATAATGCCTCCCCAGCCTTGTATAATTGTGACTATGCGAAATATTGCCTTTCGTTTTCCGCCATCTTCCCGCCCCATCAGGCGAAATACTGCAGCGCCAATCGCAGCCGCGTCTCCACATCTTGCGGCGTATCCCGGGGAATGGACTGCAGCGCTGCCTGCGCCTCCACCACACTGTAGCCCAGACCAGTCAAGGCGTTGAGCACTTCGCTGTCCACATCTCCAAAGGCAGCGATGGGCGCCAACCCCTCCACGCTGGTGATGCGATCCTGCAGGCTGAGCAGGATCTTTTGGGCGGTCTTCTTGCCCACCCCCGGCACCCGGCTGAAGATGTCAGCTTGCTCGCTGAACACCGCCCGCCGGATCGCATCCGGATTGAGGGTAGACAGGATTGAGAGCGCCAGCTTTGGCCCGATGCCATTAACCGTCAATAGCAGGGTAAAGAACTCGCGCCCTCGGCAGAGTCGAAGCCGTACAGGGCCAGCAAATCCTGGCGCACCACCAGATGGGTGAACAGATAAACGCTTTCCCCTGGCCGCGCCTGATCCGAGATCGGATTGGGGACAAACACCTGCAGCCCGATGCCCCCGATCTCAATAATCAGGCTGCCCGGCTCGACATGGGCAATCTTTCCGCTGATGGTTGCGATCATGATCCAGCCTCCCACCATTTCAATACGCGCAGCGCCCGCAGGGTCGTCCACCTGCCAGGCTGCCCGGCTTTTTCCAGCTCAAAATAGACCGGCCCGGACATTCCGGCATGCGCCGGCCAGCGCCCATCCCCTGAGCGTTTGTCCTGGACGATCTGGATGGCCTCTGCCAGGCGCTCATCCCGCCTTACCTCCGCTCCCCGGCTGCCTGCCGCCTGGAAATAATCCAGCGCCCGCAGGATATCGTAGCGCCAGCGTGGTGGGAAGGGGAATCGCAGCATTTTCGGGTCGACCACTTCTCCCGTGCGGTGCGAGCGGAACAGCCTGTGGGCCAGCAAAAATTCTCGCCCCCGCTCTTGCGCCTTGTTTATCGCAGCGTCTAATCCATCACCACTTCGACTTTGCTCAGTGCAAGGCCCCTGTCCCATTTCCCCTGAACTGCATATATTCTTCCAGCCCCTCCAGCACCATCAGGGTGGTGTGGAAGGAGGCGTGAGTCGCCCCATGATAGGTCTCGCAGTTCCAGCCGCCATCCCCCATTTGCTGTCGCAGCAGGTGCGCGGCGATCTGGTCCAGGCGCTCATCTTCGAAGCGGAAATGTGCCAGCATGCCTAACACCATCCCGGTGATGCAGGTCTCGCTGTGGCTGTGCCACTTCTGGGAATAGTTGATCCCGCCGTCTGTGTAAAAACCCGTCTCCAGCAGCAGGGCGCAGGCTTGCTGAGCTTGCGCGTTCTCAGGCGGTAAACCCAGCAGGCGCAGGGTCAGCAGCGTATAGTGGGTTGAGATCCACTTGGGGCCGTAAATTCCACCCCCCCACCTGCCGGAGGGCTCCTGCAGCGCCAGCAAACGGGCTCCCCAGCCGGTCTCAGCCACTCGCTGTCGCTCCGTCTCCACCTGCGCCGGATCGGCCCCCGCCAGGTCGCGCAGCACCTGCCAGCGGATCGCCGGGTCACCTGCCATCAACCAGTTCATATACCAGTCTCATCAATCACATCAAATCGAGCCATCATTCAGTGTTCAGTATACTGTATTCGGAATACGGGACACGGCATTCCGTCCTTCACAAACATATCGCTTCAGCCGCTGTCCTTGCAAACAAATCGCTCCAGCCGCCGTCCTCGGCGGCTGACACTGCGCCGTCCCCGGCGCAGAGAGCAGTATTGCACACACCGCTCACTTCTCACTTTCTCCCACTTCCACGGTATCCCTTCCCCCAGCAGTCCCATAAAGCGCGTCGAGTGCAAGTGACAGATAGCGATCGCCAGGGCGTCAGCGGCGTCGTCTGGCTGGGGCACCGCATCCAGGGCGAGCAGCGCCTTTACCATCTGCTGCACCTGGTTCTTGTCGGCTCCGCCGTAACCGACCACAGACTGCTTGACTTCCAGCGGGGTGTACTCGGCCAGGGTCACGCCAGCCCGCTCCAGGGCCAGCAAAACCACGCCGCGCGCCTGGCCTACGCTGAGCGCGCTGCGCACATTGCGCGCAAAAAACAACTTCTCCACCGCGCCGCTGTCCGGGTGGTGGAGAAGCAAGATATCATTCAACTGTTCGTAGAGGGAGACCAACCGTTTGGGCATGGGCTGATCGGCTCCGGTCAGGATGGCGCCGTAATCGACCACCGTCAGGCTGCCGTCATCATTCTCGCGCACCAGCCCATAACCGGTGATCGCCGTCCCGGGGTCGATGCCGATCGCTAGCATTGAAGGCTAAGCGGCCTCCAGCTTGGCCAATGCCTCATCCGAGACGTGCAGGTTGGAATAGACATTTTGGATATCGTCCAGATCTTCAACGGTCTCGATCAAGCGCATGACCTGCAGGGTATTCTCCGGGCTGAGATCAATCTCGATGTTTGGCACCATGCGCAGCTCAGCTTCTTCAGGGCTGATCTTGGCGGCTGACAGCCGGTCGCTGATTTCTTTAAAGAATTCAACCGGTGCGATGATCTCGGCGTAGTCATCCTCAAAGATCACGTCATCCGCGCCGGCATCGACAGCCAGCTCAAAAATCTGGTCGGGATCGTGCTTTCCAACCGGGAAAGAGAAATAAGCCTCCCGATTGAACTGCCAGCTCACCGAGCCGGCGTCGGCCATACTTCCCCCGTGGCGCGTCAGGACATGGCGCAATTCAGCTACCGCCCGGTTGCGGTTGTCTGTGACAAACTCAACCAGCAGGGCAATCCCATGCGGAGCATAGCCTTCGTAGGTCACCTCTTCCAGGCCGCCGCCGTCTTTGCCTTCGCCCGTGCCACGCTGGATGGCGCGCTCGATGTTATCCTTGGGCATATTTTGCGCCCGCGCTTTATCGACGGCGATCCGCAGGCGGAAATTGGCGTTGATGTCGCCGCCGCCCGCCCGGGCAGCAATCGCAATTTCACGCGCCAGACGGGTGAATACCTGCCCCCGCCTGGCGTCTGCTGCGCCTTTTTTACGTTTAATGGTTGACCACTTGGAATGTCCAGACATAATCGTCCTCCGGATTCAGTAAGCAGTGTTCAGTTTACAGTGTTCGAACACGGTGTTCGATTCTCGATCCTAACTGCTAACCGCTAATTGCTAATCGCTAGGTATGCGGATTATACCACTGCGCCAAAACCTCGGCCTGCGCCTGCAAATTGGCATGCGGAGTGCCATCCGGGATCTCGCAGCCCGCCATGCTGAAGTAGCGCGGCCCGCCGTACTGGCAGCAGGTCCGCACAGCCTGGCGCACCTGTTCGGGCGATCCCTGCAGCATGACAGCCACCGGGTCGAAATTCCCGCACAGCGCAGCCCGATCGCCGAATACTTGCGCGGCTTTCTGGATGTCCACCATCCAATCGATATCGATGATATCCGCCTGGCTCTCCAGCATGTCCGCCAGAATCCGGCTGGTGTCGCCGCAGATGTGCAGCCTGGCTACCCCGCCCATCTCGCAGACCGCCTGGAAGATGCGCTGCTCGTAGGGCAGGGCGAACTGGCGGTACATCTTCGGGGAAATTTGCGAGGCGACCGCGTCGCCCAGCCCGATGATATCCGCGCCGGCGTTGATCTGCGCCCTGGCAAAGGCGATGGCGGTCTCGGTGAGCTGCTCCAGCAGATCAGTCACCCAATCCGGGCGGTCGTGCAGATCAACCAGCAAGGCCGAGACGCCGCGCAGGTCGGCGGCCTCAGCCAGCGCCCCTTCCACCCAGCCCATGATGGGGATCTCCCCGCCGGCCTGCTGGCGGAAAGAGGCGCAGCGCCTCCAGCCGGTCGGACATGCGCCGCCCGGTCTCCGGGGTGGGGGCTTCCAGCGTCTTTTTATCGTCGGGTTCCTGGAGCAGCGGAATTTTCGATAACGGCAAACCGTCCTCAGGGAACTCGACCTGCAAGCCAAAATCAGCCGCTTCGCGATACGGATCCGAGATGGCCTGCAGGATATCCAATTCAAAGGCCTGCTGCACCGCCAGGTTGGCCTCCACCAGGACATGGTAATCCTGGTAATAGCGGGAGAGCGGCTGCCCGATGAAATGCGCCGCAAAGGTCATCATGATATCGAAATTAGGCGCCCGGTCGACGGTTTCCCCAGACAGGGCGCGCTGAAATCTCTGATAGGAGTTCATAGAGCGGGAAATTAGCCCTCTTCGCCTTTGATGAATGCTTCAGCCATCTCGCGGGCGATCGAATCCTTGAACTGCTTCGGCGGGGTCTTCATTAAGTAAGAGGAAGGCGCGATTAACGGGCCGGAGATGCCCCGGTCGATAGCCAGCTTGGCGAAGCGCACCGCGTCGATGATCACACCCGCCGAGTTGGGCGAATCCCACACCTCCAGCTTGGCCTCCAGGTTGAGCGGCACATCGCCGAAGGTGGTGCCTTCCATGCGCACGTA
Organism: uncultured Chloroflexia bacterium; assembly: GCA_963706905.1. Taxonomy (GTDB): domain Bacteria; phylum Chloroflexota; class Anaerolineae; order Anaerolineales; family UBA4823; genus CAVPNY01. Next base: position 115,521 of record CAVPNY010000012.1, read on the forward strand.
GCACCATTTGCGGTCTGAGAGCCACGGCACATAATCGCTGGGGCCGACGTGGACATTGTTCGGATCCAGGGGGTAAGGCAGCATGCTGGTCACCGCCCCGGTCTTGGAGATCTTCTTCGACTCCAGCCGGTCGCGCTCGAGCATGTTGAGAAAATCGGTGTTGCCGCCGAAGTTGAGCTGGTAGGTGCGGTCCAGGCGCACGCCGCGGTCGACGAACAGGCTGGTCAGCACCCGGTGCAAGATGGTGGCGCCCACCTGGCTCTTGATATCGTCGCCGATGATCGGCAGCCCGCGTTCCTTAAAGCGCCCGGCCCAATACTCCGAGCTGGCGATAAACACCGGGATGGCGTTGACGAAGGCGCAGCCGGCCTCCAGCACCTGCTCGACATACCACTTGGTCGCCATTTCCGAGCCGACCGGCAGGTAGCTGACCACCACATCCGTCTTGGTATCTCTGAGGATGCCGACGATATCGGCGGTGGGGCCAGGGGCTTTGGTCAGGATCTGCGACAGATACTTGCCCAGCCCGTCATGCGTCATGCCGCGCGCCACCGGTCACATTTAATTTGGGCACATCGGCAAATTTAATCGTGTTATTGGGGAAGGCCAGGATGGCTTCCGAGAGGTCCAGCCCGACCTTGGTGTCGACCACGTCGAAAGCGGCGGAGAACTCGATATCCCGCACGTGATAGCCGCCCAGGTTGACATGCATCAGGCCTGGGACCTGTTCCGTCTCCTTGGTATTCTTGTAGAACTGCACACCCTGGATCAGCGAAGATGAGCAGTTGCCCACTCCGATGATCGCGACGCGCACTTTTTTCTTTTCCGTCATAGCCTGCTCCTGATGGTAAATTCGTGATGGATTCCACCCTGCTGGCGCACAAATCCGCTGACCCGCACCTCCCGGGCCAGCGTCGTGGAATTGGCAGCGATGGGACAACCTGATAATTATAATGTCCTTCGCCAAAGTCAGGAAGGCTCGCGCCCCTGGTCAATTCTACAGGCCTGGGTTATAATCCCCGGCGCACGGGGCGTAGCTCAGCCCGGCTAGAGCGCACGGTTCGGGTCCGTGAGGCCGGCGGTTCAAATCCGCCCGCCCCGACAGATGAAAGACCTCGGAGGTTTTAAGGCAAACTTGTTTGCCCGCGATTTAATTCGCACAACCTCCGAGGTCTTTTTTCGTTGGAGATGGTGAAGCCGACCTGGCCCCGGAGCTGACTCGCTGGTTTTATGAATTTAAGATCGTCGATATGAGCGGATGAGTTCTTAGGTGTATATTGGATTTTGCCCTTGAAGATTATAGAAAAAACCAGGACTTTAACCACTCATCCTAATATCCAACAAAATACTTATACTCAGTTTGTACTATAATTATTAAACTGATTTAATAAACCTAAATTATCACGTACTATTACCTAAATTATTTCATGGGATGGGGCAGCAATAGTGGTCGTACTCTGTTTACCATCTAAATCACAGATATATACTAATTGGACAGTTAGATCATCATGGCGTGCTATTCCAACAAGACAGATATAAAATGCAAAATTGCCGAACAGCTACAGGTTTCAGCGTCGAATTTTCAAGTTTTAACCTAAATGCTCACCAAACTTCACATCCAGAATTTTCGCTGTTTCGACGATCACACAATCTTCCTGAATAAGAAAGCGATAATCGTCGGGCCTAACAACGCAGGCAAATCAACCGTCGTTGAGGCTCTTAGAATGATATCAATTGTTGTCGGTAGATATGGTGCCCTCCCTTTTCGAGATCCTCCTAATTGGATAAGTCTCCCTAAAGCATACAAGGGCGTGTCGCCATCACTGAAAGGCTTCGAATTCAATTCTCTTAGTATTTTTCATAGATATAGGGATCCACCCGCGACTCTTACCGCTTATTTTGACTCGGGTTCATCTGTCAAAATCTATATAGGTCCGAACGGAGAGATCTTTGCAGTGATAAAAGATCCAGAAGAGGAACTCGTACTTAATAAGAGTAGGGCTTTGAAGGTTCCTCTCCCAAGCGTAAATATACTTCCCCAAATTGCTCCAGTATCGCGAGAAGAAGAAATCCTGGACCCCGAGTACGTTCGTTGGGCATCTTCATCCTCTTGGGCATCATTGCATTTCAGAAACCAACTAAACATCTATCCTGATTTTTTCAAAGACTTCCGACAGCTGGCTCGAGATACTTGGCCAGGATTGACGATTAGAGAACTCGCAGGAAGAGGTGGTAATCCTCATGAACCACTTGCGCTGTTCGTTCAAGATAACGACTTTGTCGCTGAAATTGCCTGGATGGGACATGGCCTTCAAATGTGGCTACAGATTATTTGGTTTCTTGCTCGTTCAAAAAACAGCTCCACCATAATTCTGGACGAGCCTGACGTGTACATGCATGCCGATTTGCAAAGGAAGTTGATTTGTCTATTGAGAGATCGAGCTGGTCAAGTAGTAGTTGCTACACATTCACTAGAGATCATGGCAGAAGTTGACGCACAGGATGTGCTCATTATTGATCGTAATTCGGTAAAGTCATTGTACGCATCATCAATTCCCGCTGTTCAACGTGTCATTGACAATATCGGAGGCGTTCACAATCTTCAATTAACCCGGCTATGGCATTCTCAGCGCTGCCTCCTTGTGGAAGGCGAAGATCTTGCTTTCCTGAAACAAGTTCAAAACATTCTTTACCCTAAGAGCCAGCATCCCTTTGACATAATCCCAAACATGCAATTGGGCGGGTGGAATGGATGGAGCTACGCTATCGGGTCGAAACTGCTTCTCAAAAACGCTGTCGACGAAGATATCATTGTATATTGCGTGCTTGATTCAGATTATCACACCCCAGAAGAAATCCAAGAAAGATATAAACAAGCCTTTGACAGAGGCATCGAACTTCATATTTGGAGTAAGAAAGAAATTGAGAACTATTTTATCGTCCCCGAAGCCTTACAACGTATCATTGAAGGTGAGAAAAGAAAGGAGGTTAAACACTTATCACGGAACATTATTCAAAAGGTACTCGACCAAATATTGGATGAACACAAGAATATCGTATTCGACGCTCTATCTACGCAATTCTTTGCTCAAGACAAGGCAAGGGGGATCGCAGAAGCTAACAGGAAAGCAAGACTCCTCATAGAAGATGCTTGGAAATCGAGAGATGGCAAATTGTCTATTGTTTCAGGGAAAAGAGTGATTTCAGAAATATCCCGGTGGTCGCAAGAGAATTACAGCGTATCTTTGAGCCCAATGAAGATTTTGAAAAATCTAAGTAGAGGAGAAATTGATAGCGAACTAATTGCAGTAATTACAACAATCGAAAAGGGGCGGAGATTTAATAGTAAAAACCTTTGAGATTGATAGCATTGCGCCTAATTTACAGTATTTCTGAAACACCCACGAACAAAAAAGGGAGTGATAATTTCTAAAGTATTTATTCCATTCGGGTCCTGTAAGCAGAGCGGTAGCGAAGCGACGAGGCTGGCGGTTCAAATCCGCCCGCCCCGACAGATAAAAGACCTAGTATATTATGAGAGGAAAGAGTGCGGCAGACCGATTGGGTCCAGGTCCACGAGACCGTCCTGGAGCAGGGGTCGCCGCACTCGTGGAAAAGCACAGCCCGAACAGTTGCAAGGTCGACAGAGACCGAATTCTGCTAGAACGGGCCGACAATCTTCTTCTTATCGAGGGCAGAATGAACGAAATCACCTCCGCTGAATTTGTTGGGATCGATGTCTCCAAAGCCCGGCTGGATGTGGCGGTTGGAGAGAAAGGAGCCATGTGGAGCGAACGCAATGATGCAGATGGGATCGCACGATTGGTGAAGCAGCTGGTTGGACTGCAGCCAGCCATGATTGTGATCGAGTCAACGGGTGGGTCTGGAACGGGCGGTACAGGTGGAACTCGGTCGAGCCGGCTTGACGACGGCGTTGGTCAATCCCAGACGAGTGCGCGAGTTTGCCAAGGCGATTGGGTTGGCAGCCAAGACCGACAAACTGGATGCGCGCCTTCTGGTTCGTTTTGCGAGGGATGCCAGGCCCAAGCCGACCGAATTGCCCAGTGAGGACGACCAGCACCTTTCCGCCCTCCTGGCGCGCCGAAAACAGCTCCTCGATATGCTCACAGCCGAGAAGAACCGCCTGGAAACCCTTCCGCTGACCCTCAAAGACATGCTAAACGAGCATATCGATTGGCTTGAGCGGCACATCCTGAGCATCGACCAAGAGATCGACGATTTTATCCGTAAAGATCCGGATCGCAAACAAAAGCAGGATCTCATGCGCACCGTCAAAGGGGTCGGGCCCGTCACTGCTTCAACCCTCTCGGCCGATCTGCCCGAACTCGGCCAGTATAACAAGAAACAGATCGCCGCCTTGGTGGGCGTGGCTCCCTTCAATAATGACAGCGGTAACTGGCGCGGCAGACGCCGTATCAAAGGCGGGCGCGCCTCTGTGCGCCAAGTTTTATACATGGCGGCTGTGGTTGCTACTCGTTTCAATCCGGTCATTCGAGTGTTTTACCAGTCCTTAGTCCAAAGAGGTAAGGAGAAGAAGGTGGCGATTGTTGCTTGTATGCATAAGCTCCTGAGCATCCTCAATGCCATGATCCGCGACCAGACACCTTTCCGCGAGCCTGTTCCTTTGGCGCTTTGACTTTTGGTACCTTGACTTCTAAGACAGTTGCTCGGAGGTTTTCTGAAACCTCCGAGGTCATTTAATGGAGATGGTGAAGACGTACCTGGCGCTGGCGCAGGCGGACCTGGAGAAGAACCATAAGATCGCCTCGCCGATGGATAATTGGAGGTTGTGAATCGCCACTGGGGACAGCGTAGGGAGCAGAGGCACATTGTTGTCAGGGAGAAGAAACTGATCAATAATATACTCAAATAAGTAGATTGGATTATTAATCACCAAGGGGAAATGTATGGACGATGCGGCACGCCAATCCTTGCTGGTATTGCTCGAGCGAGTCCTGACGGGCCAGGCCAGTGACGAAGATATTCGCCGGCTGCGGGAAGCCCGCCAATCGGGTCTGTTGGTGTTCACCTTTGGCCAGGGAAACCAGATCCAGATTTCGGGGAATGTGGTCGGGCAATCTGAGGAGATCCAGGCTCAGCATTCCATCGGTTTTATCGATAAGCCTGGTGGGCCGGTTCAGCAGACCTATTACATTACAATTCCAGCAACTGTTAAAGAGAGAATAATTCCATTGGAGCTGCCGGCGCGGCCTGAGAAGTTTACTGGCCGTGAGGATGAATTAGTCCGGTTGTTGAAGATTGTCAGGCCTGGCGAGATTGTAACTATCTGCGGCCCGGGAGGAATGGGAAAGACTGCCCTGGCGATCGAGCTTATGTGGCGGCTAACCGAGGATGGGAGCAGAACTCCGGAGCAGTTTCCTGATGGCCTAATCTTTTACTCATTTTATGGGAAACCCGATCACCGGCAGGCATTAAGCTATATCGCAAACTGGTATGGTGTTGAGGCCAAACCGACACCGGAGGACGGTGCAAGACGGGCGCTGGCAGGTAAGCAGGCATTACTGGTGCTGGATGGCACGGAGGATGCAGATCACTTAAGTGCAGTGCTGGATACTCGGGGAAGGTGCGGGATTTTGATTACAACTCAATCACAGAAAGATGTACACGGTGAAAGCGAGGATCTTAAACCACTAGAGGCGGGCGAGGCGGTCAGGCTTCTGCAGGATTGGGCGGGAATAATGGCAGCAGAAAGCGTAATTGCGGAGAAAATCTGCTCCCAGGTGGACAACTTGCCGCTGGCGATCATCATTGCTGGATCTTATATGCGCGCCAACCAAATCACGGGAGGAGAATACTTAGCCTGGCTGGAGGAGAAACTTCTGGAAGCGCTCCATCAAGGTAAACACAGGATGGAGAGTGTGACCGTCACCTTGGCGCGCAGCATGCAAGCGATGAGCCATGCAGGAAAAGAGACACTTGCATTGGTAGGATGTTTGGCACCGGAGAGTTTTAGGCGGGCACCGATCGCGGCGGCATTGAGCACGGAAGATCACCAAATCGGGCGGTCGCTGGGCGAGCTGGTGGGATATGGGCTTCTGATCCGAGAAGCTGACCGTTACCAAGTGCGCCACCGGTTGGTGCACGCTTATGCTGGTGAGAAATTGGAACTACCGGAAGGCAGCCTGGAGAAATTAAGGCATTACTATGCTTCCATGATTGGTAAGGAACAAGAAGCAGGAGGAGAAGGATTCACAAGGCTGAGCACAGAGCGTGCGCATATCCTGGCATTCCTGAAGAGATTAGCGAAGGAGGGGATTTGGGAGGGCATCCAAGAAACGGCCTGGCCCTTTGAAGATTACCTGGACCGGCAAGGATACTGGATCGAACGGATGCAGGTCTGCCAGATCTGCATCGAGACTGCACAAAAGCGAGGAGACAGAGGTGGGGAAAGCGCTTGGCTCAACAACCTGGGGCTGGCCTACGCCGACCTGGGGCAGCCGCGGCGGGCGATCGAGTTCTACCAGCAGGCGCTGGCCATCGCCCGGGAGATCGGCGACCGGCGCGGGGAAGGCATCCGCCTGGGCAACCTGGGGAACGCCTACGCCGACCTGGGGCAGCCGCGGCGGGCGATCGAGTACTATGAGCAGGCGCTGGCCATCTCCAGGGAGATCGGCGACCGGCGCGGGGAAGGCATCCGCCTGGGCAACCTGGGGAACGCCTACGCCGACCTGGGGCAGCCGCGGCGGGCGATCGAGTACTATGAGCAGGCGCTGGCCATCGCCCGGGAGATCGGCGACCGGCGCGGGGAAGGCGATCCGCCTGGGCAACCTGGGGAATGCCTACGCCGACCTGGGGCAGCCGCGGCGGGCGATCGAGTACTACGAGCAGGCGCTGGCCATCTGCCAGGGAGATCGGCGACCGGCGCGGGGAAGGGGCTGACCTGGGCAACCTGGGGAACCGCCTACGCCGACCTGGGGGAGGCGCGGCGGGCGATCGAGTTCTACGAGCAGGCGCTGGCCATCTGCCCGGGAGATCGGCGACCGCCGCGGGGAAGGGGCTGACCTGGGCAACCTGGGGAATGCCTACGCCGACCTGGGGGAGACGCGGCGGGCGATCGAGTACTATGAGCAGGCGCTGGCCATCGCCCGGGAGATCGGCGACCGGCGCGGGGAAGGCAACCGCCTGGGCAACCTGGGGCTGGCCTACGCCGACCTGGGGGAGCCGCAGCGGGCGATCGAGTACCATGAGCAGGCGCTGGCCATCTCCCGGGAGATCGGCAACCGGCGCGGGGAAGGGGCTGACCTGGGCAACCTGGGGAACGCCTACGCCGACCTGGGGCAGCCGCGGCGAGCGATCGAGTTCTACCAGCAGGCGCAGGCCATCGCCCGGGAGATCGGCGACCGGCGCGGGGAAGGGGCTGACCTGGGCAACCTGGGGAACCGCTACGCCGCCCTGGGGGAGCCGCAGCGGGCGATCGAGTACTATGAACAGGCGCTGGCCATCGCCTGGGAGATCGGCGACCGGCGCGGGGAAGGCATCCGCCTGGGCAACCTGGGGAACGCCTACGCCGACCTGGGGCAGCCGCGGCGGGCGATCGAGTACCATGAGCAGGCGCTGGCCATCTCCAAGGAGATCGGCGACCGGCGCGGGGAAGGCATCCGCCTGGGCAACCTGGGGAACGCCTACGCCGACCTGGGGGACAAAGATCAGGCGCGCAATTGCTGGGAGCAGGCGCTGGAGATCGACATTCAAATTGAATCTCCTGATGCAGAGCGGGTGAGGGGATGGCTGGAGGGGCTGGATAGAGAAGAGCGAAAATAGGCGCAAACTCGCAAGCCGCAACCCGCTCTGAACCCCGGATTGTGACGCAAAGGGGTAGCGGGAGCGTCCGGCGTTAACCTTGCCCGCCGAGAGATTTCATAAAGACTGTTGTTGATTTGATGTACTTTCCCAAATAATACTTAATCAACTTCGGCAGGTTCAACAAAACGAACCTCTCCTATTAACCCCCGAACATACCCTTCATAATTAGTCTTATTAACAGGCTGTAATTCAAGCAAATCAATGAGGTTTGTAAAAAACCAAAGTAGAACTGAGAGTTCCAATTTTTGGTAGACACACATCCTACGATTTATTAATTCCTGAGGTAATGATTCATATCCCTCAAATATTGTGTCGAGTACTATAACTCCAGAATCTAATACACAAAGAAGGTCAATATATTGGTGTCCTAATAATCCATTATTCAATTTTTTCAATTCATTGGTCACCTTTAACATTGGATCTTTTTTCACACTAGCTTTATATGCAAATACTACACCTGGTATTGGATTACTATCTCTCTTAAGTTCCTTTAGCCATTTGATTTTTTCAACAGAATCTTTTAATTCAGTACTTGTCAACACCGATTTGACCTCTATTACTGCAAAGACCGATTCAGCAAGAAGTATTCGCACATTTTTGCCTGCTAGTAAAAGAGGATGGTTTAGGCGATCGTAAATGATGAGATCACATTGGCGGCTTGTGTTCCCTTCTCGATCGACGATTTCACCCGTTGTAATAGCATACCGAGAAGGTAAGTAATTTTCGAGAAAACACTTTAATCCTTGTTCTCGTTCATTGCCCCGTTCCCCCATATGCTTAATTTGGGTTTGAATTTGTTCAAAATCTGAAAGCATTTGGCTTCCAATTGAATTAAATATTTTACTCAAATTCATATCATAAGTTTCTAGAAACATGATATCGAGAAGCAAACTAAGCATATTTTGATCCATGAAGGTGTTCTCAGCAGCCGGACCACTTCGTCAATGTTGTCTTGCAGCTTATTCGCACACGCCAGGTGTTTGAGATGGCGCCGATAGCGTTCAATCGGGTTGAGCTCAGAGCAGTAAGTCGGTAACCAAATGACCAGAATACGATGCTCAAACAGGCTCGATGCCGCTAAAGAAGGAGCACTTTTGTGGTAAGCCGCGTTATCCATCACCAGTACCACTCGCCCGGTTGGGTGTTGTGTGACCAGCAGGTGCTCCAAAAAGTGGATGAACTGCGAGCTGTTCTTGGTTTCGGCAACTGTCCAGGTGATGGTATCGTTGACCCGATGGTAGCCACCAAACACATGCCGTTTCTGTTTGATCCAGGTCGGGTTGCTGGGATCAGCTTCTGCTGTCCGATCTTCATCCAACAAGCTCTCAGCGGTGGATAGAGGGTCAGCGTGGTTTCGTCCACAAAGATGAGCTTGAAATCGTCTCCGAGGACCTTTTTTTCAGGCCCTCCAGCAGTTCGTCCGCTTGCTCCTTGGCATCCGGGTCCTGCAAATGGCTCAGATCATATTTAGGGCGTCGATATCGAAAGCCTTCTCGCTTAGCAGAGCTCGAAACCGGCTTTCGCTCAATTCTATCCCGGTTTCTTTGGCCAGATGAGCACGCAAACGATCGATCGTCCACATGGTAAACCCATACCCCAGCTCTGCGGGTTCTTTCTCCAGCACTTCGTCCAGGAGCCGGCTGTAAGCTTCGTCGGCTTTGCGTGGTCTCCCACTGCGGGGCTGGGTGGCCAGGGCTTCAATCCCACCCTTGCGCCAGCGTTTGATGCAGGCGTAGATCGTGGGAATACTGACGGCTTGCATTTCCGCGACCTGCGCCGGTTTATGTCCCAGATGAAGGAGGCGTATGGCTGTACACCTTTGGCGAACTTCAGGGCGCTTATCACGCCGGATAGCTGTCTCAACAGCCTGCAATTCTGCTTCGTTCAGTTGATAATCTCGGGCTTTGGCATGTGCCGAGTTTATCACGTAGGACGGTTTGTTAAGGTACTTCGACAGACTACTTAGTTACTAATGTGTGTGACTAAAGATGATAGTGGTCAAAAAATAAAACGGAATCTTTAAAAAAAAGTATACAGGCATTTATTCTTTCAATCAACAATTACTTTATAACTGAACATCTGTGCGAGAATAAAAGTATGGATGGTGAGACTGAATCGGTGACAGAGCAGTTGATACACACGATCGATGTGATCGATGGCAAGCTGGAGCGGATCGAGCTCAATCAGGAGCATTTGTAGGAACTGATTGAGCACCGGCTAAGTAATATTGAGAAGCAAGCAGAAGACCTTGCTCAATGATGGGAGCAGGCGTCCGGCGTTCACCCTCCCCGCCGGGTATCCCATTCAAGATCAAGTCAGGGCGCCAGATCCCGCACGCAGCGGAAACCGGTGACACTGGTGGCGAAGTCGGGATCGACTGGCTCGCGGAAGGCAGACCGAACCGAAAAGGCGGCATGGGCGAACCAGTTCCCGCCGCGCAAGATGCGTTTCTCCCCAATGGCAGGGCCAGTTGGGTCGCTTTGGTCTTCCCCCGAGTAAGGCCCATACCAATCCTGCACCCATTCGCCGATCCCCCCGCTCATATCCAGCGCCCCTACCCAGGAGGCGCCTTCAGGTTTCTCACCCACCGGGGCGGGGCTGATTTTCCTTAGCGTGGGTTTGGCGAGGTCAAATTCATTCCCGAATGGGTAGATCAAGGCATCTGGGCCGCGGGCGGCGTACTCCCACTCGGCCTCGCTGGGTAAACGCGCCCCGCGCCCCTGGCAGAAATCCGCGGCTGCCTGCCAGTTGACGCTCTCCACCGGCCAGGTCGGTTGGGCATTGGCAGAATATACCAGTCCAAGGCGAATGTGCTTTTCCCATACTGGCGGTTGGTCACTGCGGTCAGGTCGATCCAATACGGCTGAGAGATACACACCCGGTGAGCCGGCTGCTCATTGTCAAAACTGATCTTGCAGCCATAGATGCCATAAAAATCATCACAAGAAGTCTCGGCTTCGATCAATTGGGCGTCGCTGCTGCCCATCTCAAAACAGCCCGCCGGGACGAGGGCCATATCATAACCGTTCACCCGCCGCAGGACTGGCTGCCAGTCGCTGTTCCTGGCGACCCCTTGTTTGGCTATTTCAAGCTGCTGTGCAGACAGCGGCCTGGATTTCGGGTAAGCACGCAGCATGACAATAGCCCCCCAGGCAATCAACAGGACCAGCAGAAAAGGCCAAATTCGTTTGACTAGATTTGCCAATCTCATCTTATTTAACTCAACCGCAATCCCATGCCGGAAGAATGGGTCATCAACATGGCATTGAAATGGTGATAATTTCGGTGGAACTTCTCTATTTTAACCCAGTTTTTACCATCCAAGAAACGATCCCATTGAGAAAACGTTTCCTTTTTTGAAGCCATCGCACCAATTTTCCAAACTTCGTTATACTTGAGGCAAACCCGGCGCGTGTAGTGCGCGAGTCCAACTCAGCCGGAAACCAGAAAAACGAACATCCATAATCTACAGGAGATGAATTCAGCGTGTGCGGTATTTTCGGAATTGTGACCTCTAAAGAACAGCCTTTGGGCGACATCCTCACCGCCGCGGCGCGCCGCTTGATGTATCGCGGCTACAACTCCGTCGGGGCGGCGACCCTGCGCGACGACGGGAGCTATTGATTTGCGCAAGGACGTCGGCCGCGTGGATGCTGTCGCTGCAAAATACAACTTCAGCGAGATGGTTGGGCGGCGCGGGATTACCCAGCTGCGCTGGGCTACTTTTGGCGAGCCTTCTCAGGTCAACGCCCAGCCCCACCTCGATTCGGATGGCGACATCGTCGGCGCGCATAACGGCAACGTAGTCAATAACTTCAAGCTGCGCCAGCAGTTCATCGCCGAAGGGCTCACCGTGCGTTCGGAGAACGACGGCGAATCGTGCGTGCATGCGGTGGAGCACTATATCAACAAAGGTTACGACTTTGTGGATGCCATCCGTCTGGCTTACGGCGACCTGGCGGGCGATTACGCATTTGTCATCGGCCAGGCCCGTGATGACAGGCTTTACGCCATTAAGAAAGGCTCCGGGCTGGTGGTAGGCCTGGGCGAGGATGCGGAGGGGCAGCCGTTCACCTGCGTATCTTCCGATTTACCTTCCATCCTGCCGCTCACCCGCAAAATTGTGCGCATCCAGGACGACGAGATTATCATCCTGTGGCCCGACCATGTTGAGCTCCTTTCGGTCAAGGACGGTCAGCGTATCGAGCGTGAGCCTGAAATTGTCACCCAGAGCATGGATGCGGTGCAGAAGGGCGGCTACCCGCACTTCATGCTCAAGGAAATCCACGAGCAGCCGCAGGTCGCCCGCGAGCTGCTCCATCTGCTGGGTGAGGCCAGTGAAGTCAACACATTCCTCGAGCAGGCCCGCAAGGCCCGCAACCTGTATCTGCTCGGCTGCGGAACCAGCTATCACGCCTGCCTGCTCGGGGCAGTCTACTTTGCGCAGCTTGCCGGACGCGCCGCCATCCCGGTGCTGGCCCCGCAGTTTATCCGCCAGTATGCCCCAGCGGTGAACCATGAAGATTTGGGGGTGTTTGTCAGCCAGTCGGGCGAGACCAAAGATGTGCTCAGCGCCCTGCAGGTGGCCGAGAAACGCGGCATGACCGCCATCGGCATCGCCAATGTGATCGGCTCAACCCTGACCAAAGCCGCCGCCTGCTGGCTCCCGCTGGGCTGCGGGTATGAGATCAGCGTGCCAGCCACCAAGACCTTCACCAATCAAGTCGTGACGTTTCTGTACCTGGCCTACCGCCTGGCCGGGCTCGACTCGCCTCCGCTCGAGGGTATCCCGGACTTGATGGAACAGACTCTGGAGATGACCGCCCCGCAAATGGAGGCGCTCGCCGGGGAGATCAACAGTCTGGAACGATTTATACTGCCTGGGCTACGGGGCAACTTACCCGATCGCGCTGGAGGGGGCGCTCAAACTCAAGGAGATCACCTACGCTCACTGCGAGGGGATGCTCTCCACCGAGTTCAAGCACGGGCCGCTTTCAGCGGTGAGCGATGGCTATCCGGTGCTCTTTGCCGCCCCGCCCGACGACGTGCCCTTGATCGTCAGCGGCATCAACGAGGTCACCTGCCGTGGCGGGCGAGCGATCGTCATCGGCGAGGAGGATGCCCGCCTGCGCGGTGACGCCAGCGATGTGATCGCCCTGCCCAAGGCCGGGCCGGCCATCTCCCCCTTGCTGGCAGTACTGCCACTACAACTGCTCTCGTACTATATGAGCGTGAGGCGTGGCTACGACCCGGATTTCCCGCGCAACCTGAGCAAGACGCTGACGGTGGATTGAATAGGACATAGCAGGAAAAGGCGGCCGGCGCAAGGGGGTATCGCTCGGCCAGGCTGGAGCGCGCGGATCGGGTCGCATGTTGCCGCGATTTCTCACTTGCGTTGGTTGGCTTTCTGGATGTACAATCTTTTCAGATGAGCACCCAAGTAAGATACATTTTTCTGTCCGAGCGGAAATTGCGCTGAACGGAGACTGGCATGTCAGCTTCTATTCTGGTTACCTATGCAACGCGTTATGGTTCGACGCAGGAAGTTGCCGAAGCCATTGTGGCGACGCTGCGCGAGGCTGGGCTTGAAGTCGATCTCCAGCCCATCCGGAAAGTGCGCAGCCTTGAAACGTACCGCGCGGTCGTGCTGGGGGCGCCGCTCTACATCGGTCGCTGGCATAAGGACGCGCACCGTTTCCTGTCGCAACACCAGGCAGCCCTCACGCAGCAGCCCGTGGCGATTTTTGCGCTCGGCCCACTTCAAGACGAAGAGAAACAATGGCGGGATGTGCGCGCCCAGCTCGACAAAGAGCTGGCGAAGTACCCCTGGCTTTCACCGGTCGCGGTTGAGATATTTGGCGGTAAGTATGAACCGGCGAAGCTGCGCTTCCCCGATAATTTGATTGCCACTGCGCCGGCAAGCCCTCTCTATCAGATGCCAGCCAGCGACGTGCGAGACTGGACGGCGATCCGCACCTGGGCGAGCGAACTGGCTCCGAAGCTGGAGCCTGGTTCGACACAATCGAGCGCCTCTGCTTAATCCCGGCTACCTGACAACCCGACTGAGCCGAACCGCCGCCATGCTCAAGTGCGGGCGACCGGTGCGTAGGGCGGGGACATCCGGCGTTAACCTTGCCCGCCAGCAAACGTATTTGGTTGGAAATAAATCAAAAAGGGAATTACGTATTATTTATTATGCTGAGCAGGGTATTCGCAACGCGCTACGCCAAGCAGGTGTAGCGCGCTGCAAGCCTCTAGCGGGCTTTGTTCATTGATTGGAAACAAAACCTCAGGGTATGTTTTCTCGCTTACCCTTAGCCTTCGACCGGGGCTGGGATGGCGCCAAGCTGCTGCATCATACCCATGCTATCCATCTGGCCCCAATGTTCCACTAACTTGCCCCCCGCAATCCGGATGATGTCGATCACGCCAAAGGATACGCGCTTACCAGTAGCTGGGATACCCATAAACTCGCCCTTTTGGGTGCCGCTCCAGGTCATCCGGATTACCACCTTGTCACCTTCGGCGAGGATGTCATCAATTGTGGCTTTGAAATCTGGGAAGGCACCCCGCAGCATTGTAGTCAACACTTTGACGCCCTCACGGTCATTCGGTATACCAGGAGGGAGTTGTTCGCGATCAACGAAGTCGGGCGCTAACATCTCGTCGGCCAGACTCATGTTTCCCCGATTGAAGAGTTCCTCGATGAATCGACCAATTAAGGCCTTATTTTGTTCTGTTGACATTGGTTATTCTCCTTATCAAGATGATTTGAATATTGTCAATCGCACAGCAATAATGGCAGTTAGTAGCTGTCGAGTAACTCAACTGCTAAATCTCCCCCAAAAATCAAGCTATCAGACATAAGATGGGGAACAAATAGGAGTAATAAGACCAATATAACACAATTAACCATGAAGCGCCAGTCCTTGCGATGGCGGAAGCTTCGAATTGCTCAAACCATCGCGCCCGGGGAGGTGATATTCGGCCAGACACTTCAGGTCGAGGTGTAGGAATCCGCCCTCAAGGGAGATTCTTGTTGCCGGTTTGCCATTCACCTGCCTGAACAGGCTTGTTTTCCATCTCAGTGAGCACGGCGTAAACGTGTGGCTGGCTAACCCGATACAGGGCAGTTGCCGGCGCGGCTTTCGCGAGTCGGAGAAGGCTGGTGAGCGATCAAGGCTCGGGCACCGGCTGGTACCCCATCTGCGAGAGGAGCTCAGCAGTGAATTGTGCTGCAAGGACAGTGGGGTGCTCACCATCGCCTAAGATGAAACCCTTCTGCCTCGGATCTTCGGCATGGCTCGCTCCGTTAAAAGCGTCCAGTCGGCTGAGGAATGGAATCCCATAGGCCTCCGCTGCCAAGCGAGCGGCATCAGACATGTTCTCCCAGCATTCAGTACAGGCTTCGAACACCCCTTGCTTCTCCCAGGGAGCGACCAACGGGTTGTACAGATCCGTCGCGCGCAGGATGATGGCTTTGCCATTGCGCAGATTGAAGATCTCAGCCCAGATGCCCTTGAGATCAGTTGTCCATTTCTCGAAAGACGCTGGCCCACATGGACCCGGGACGCTAGACATGAAGCATCCATCCAGGTCAAGGGGATTGGCGGAATCAACGGAATTGACTGGATTGACAAACATCACGACGACTTCAGCATCCCTCAGCGCGGAAGGCAATTGCTTTAGATCGGGTCTCGCCGGCCCCTCCCCGGGCTGAAGGGTCCAAAACACTTCGAAGGCGCTCAAGGCCGGCAGGGCGAAGTCGTGTAGGACCACATCGACGCCAACGTCTTTCTCGATCTGAGAGGCATAGGCCTCACCCAGTTCCCACATGCTGGAATCGCCGATGATCACCAGATCCCAGACCGCATCTGGACCTTGGGGAAGCTCTGATTGCGTCGTGCATCCACCGAGGAACAGAGCAGCGGCGATGACGGCGCTGATGGTGCTACGAACTATTCTGCTAAACATCGTGACCTCCTCTACGGGTGTTCGGGTTGCAAGTCGCGACGAAGGGGTTGTGGTTGGCTGCCGGCAGAAAATCGCGCAGACGCCGCGTCCAGGGCGCTCAAGCCACATCTCCACATCGCTCAGAACATTTCGCTCACTCTCCGACCCATCCCTCAGCGTCGGTTCGCAGAAGAATCGCATCGTAGGAGCGGCCACCGATGAGCTGGATCAAACCAGCGACGAGGTAGCCTCCTCCTCGAGCTCGGTCAAAGCCATGCCACCGTAAACAGTCTGCGGCTCAAGCAGGGATCGCCTCCACAGGAGGTTGCCGTCTTCGTCGACGCGGCTGAGCAGGAGGCTATTCGCAATGGCGCCTAACAGATAGGTTCCATCGCGCAGGCGAAGCATGGAATTGGCATAATCATCGAAGGTTGATTCACCGAAGGAGGTCTCCCATTCCAGCTCGCCGGTCGCGGCGCAACGAGCCAGCCAGGTATCAGCCTGTTGAGGCGCGTCGCTCATCGAGAAACCGGCCAGCAGGAATTCACCGTCCTGGGTCTGGGCGAGCTGGGAGGCATACTGCCAGCCAGGGAGCTCGTAGCGCTGCGCCCACTGGAGGCTGCCATCCGCTCCAAGTTGCACCAGTTTGCCATCTTCCTCGACGCTCCCAACCAGTACGAGATCGCCTGCCTGAGTCTCGAGAGCATCCATCACGAGTGCCTCTCCAGGGTCTTCCACGGTGTATTCCCAGATGATCTCGCCATCCGGCGCCACCCGAATGGCGTAATCGTCCCGACCTCCTGCGTTGGATTCCGTGAATCCATAGATCAACAGGTCCCCGTTCGACAGGTGGAGCATTCCGTACGGCCACTCCCTGCCCGCCCCTCCGTATGTTTCGAACCATCCTTCGGCGCCTTCTTCGTCAATTTTGAGCAGAAAGAAGTCCCGGTCGCCAGCGCCATATGAATCTGTCTCGCCAAAAATGTAATACCCACCATCCGCAGCGCTCACAACCGAATCTGCCTGTTCATATCCGCCTCCACCCCACGTCCGCTCCCAGATCACGTCCCCATCTAAAGTCATCTTCATGAAGAGGGCATCTCCAGAATAGGGCGGCATATGCAAATGGTTCGTCGCGCCGACCACCAGGATGTTTCCATCTGGTGTGGTCGCAATATCGAAGAATGCGCCATAGTCAGGTCCCTCGAATGTCTTGACCCATGTGTTCGGGCGAGAGCTGGCTGCGCCAGAAGGCTGCCAGGCGGGAGACCAATTCCTGGCCCCATTGTCGGTCAACTGGCGAATGCTGCTGCCGTCAGCTTGCATGATATAGATTTCATCATTCCCACCTCGATCTGAAACGAAGGCCAGCCATGCTCCATCCGGAGACCAGGCAGGATCGGAATCTTCGCTTGGGTCCTTGGTCAATCGCCGCGGGTTGGTTCCATCCACATCCATTGTGTAGATTTCGTAATTCCCATCTTGCTGTGACATGAAGGCGATCTGCTTCCCATCTGGCGACCAGGCCGGGAATCCATCGTGGGTCTGATTGGTGGTTAACCGGCGCGGATTGTTGCCGTCGGAATCGATCACATAGATTTCGTAATTCCCATCGCGCTTGCTCTCAAAGGTGATCTGATCGCCAGCCGGCGACCATGAACTGATCCAATCATCGCCGGGAGAATCGGTCAAGCGGCGCGGATCAGCCCCGTCGCTGGCCATCACGTAAATGTCCCAGTTGCCCTCCCGATCCGAATCAAAACTGATCTGCATGCCATCCGGAGACCAGGCTGGAAAACTTTCATTGGCATCCAAGGTCTGTGTTAATCGCCGGATATTCCTCCCGTCGCTATTCATCACATAGACTTCGTCGTTGCCATCGCGGTTTGAGATGAATGCAATTTGCTCTCCATCTGGCGACCAGGCCGGTGAGCTATCCATGGCGTTATTGTCGGTTAGCTTGAGCTGGTCGCTGCCATCCGCGCTTATCACCCAGATCTCGAAATCACCATCCTGGTCAGAGGCATAGGCGATCAACCCAAGCCTTGGATCGAATGAGGATGTTGGCAGACTGGTGGGTGATACGCTGGTAAACCTGGGCGGCTGCGTAGGAGGCAGCGTAGGCGGTGATGGAGGCGGGAT
Source organism: uncultured Chloroflexia bacterium (assembly GCA_963706905.1). Classification (GTDB taxonomy): domain Bacteria; phylum Chloroflexota; class Anaerolineae; order Anaerolineales; family UBA4823; genus CAVPNY01. Next base: position 133,461 of record CAVPNY010000012.1, read on the forward strand.
GGTGGGGGATGGAGGCGCAGGCGGAGGAAACGTAGGGAGCAGGTTGGGTGTAGGTGTGGCGCACCCCGCAACAAATGCGATCATCAATATCAATCCAAAGGTTTGCGGTAGGAATTTCGGGCTGTTCATTTTGAACTCCTTACTCACTACAAATATACAGCCGCACAATTTATCCTTCCCTAGTAAATAGAATACAAGATAAATAAATCAGAGTCAATTACCAGAACATATATCAACTTATTACAGGTGACTCATCTTTCGCCTCCTGCTCCAGAATCGCCTGGAAAGGTGCCAGTTTCTAGCGGGTGTACTCGGCTCGGTGAGGGCGATCGGCGCGCTCAGAATTCATCTGCCAGGTCGAGCCAGGCCTGCGCAGCCAGGGTACGGTCGTGGTAAAAGGCGTCTTCCAGGAGCTGAACGCGATTGGCCAGATAATCCGTTTTCTGGACCAGCACCAGGCGAGCGATGTGCAGCAGCTCGCTGACTTTCGGGAAGAAGGGTGAACGGCGGATCCACAGGCGGGCGGAGTTGTGCAGGACGGACGAGTCCAGGGCCGAGAGGGCTTCCAGGTAGACGCTCGCCTGGGCCTGGAATCTCAAACAGTTTGCTTGAGAATATCGTCTGCCAGCATCTGTTGAACCTTCTCAGCAACCTTACCCGCAATCAATTTGCATCGAGCGAGGCGATCATTCTCAATGTAGCTGCTCACACCTGCCGGGTCAGAAAAATCACATTGTGTAATTACCTGGCACTGAGTGCTGCTGAATTCTTTCACAAACCATCTCGATAACCGGTATCCCCGGTTCATACTCCGGTTGAATTTATTGATGCTTTCATCAAAGGCATTTCCGCCAGCGGTCATGATGGCGAGAAGCCGGATGACGCGTGGAATGCTGTTTTCAATTTCTCCAGCCCTCAGACCAAGCGCCATCACGCCTGCGGTGAACGCACTGCAGGTTTTCTGCATGAACAAAGTCCCACCGATAAAAGCGGAAACGGCATCGAAAAGCTCGGGGTCTTCAGAAGGAGCATACCCAAGATGGACGAGCACGGCCTGGGCGCAGTGGAAATCGTTTTCAACCAGGTGCGAGTACAGCCTGGAGTAGGCTACCCTTTCCCCTTCCGGAATGGCTTCCCCATGATCGCCCTCCAGGACATTAAAAAATATCTCCGGCGAGCACAAGACCGGCCGGATGCAGTGCCTGGGGAAGCGGTCTTTCCCGCGAATCTCCTTGCAATTCAGCGTCTTGTGATAGTCAAGGAAATGCTGGCAAAGCGCATGCCCTTTGTCGAAGATCACCGGGAGACCACGATCGACCTGGCGTAACCCGTCGTGTATGCCCAGCATCACCAGGGGCGAGGTGACCCCTCCGCATTCAACTCCGGTGTTGCCGATGCCCCCCGGCATTCCGGCGCTGAGCCTGACCAGCCATTCCTCTGGCGTGGATGAAATATCCAGGATGGATTGCATCACCGTTGGAGCACAGTGGCCCATCCGTAAGAGATTCGCGAAACTCTGCCCCCGGTAAGCCCAGTTTGGAGCCAATTCAGGTTTTTGAATGTGATTTTGGTTTTCCATCGGATCTTCCTTTCAGATGTCACATGTCGCCCAACCCAAAGACCGTGACGATCCCCAGCACAAGGCCATATACCATGTGCATAACGAAGGAGATGCTGAACCACAGCGCCGCATCGGCTGCTTTCATCCCTAAAGCCAGGCTGCCGGCAGCCAGCAATGGCACGCTCAATACTTCGACATAGAGTATGCCCAGTCCCACCTTCTTCAGGCGAGAGACATGGTGAAGAGGCTCCAGACAGGCAACAGCAATGCCAAATATGCCGCCCATGATAAGGCCGATCAGGTAGTACAACCGCATACCGAGCGCAGGGCCACCAGCCAGAGCGATCCCAAGCTTTGAAAAAAAAGCCGCCGCCGAATTGCCAATGATCGAGAAGGAAGTGTTGACTGGCCATCCGAGGAGAGTGAAAATAACAGCTCCGAAAAGGTACATCAAGAACGTCCCAGCCAGACCTCCGGCCATCCCTACGATCATTCCCCGAATGAAGGTTGAGCACCTCATCAGTTGTTCTCTCTCCTCATTTCTCCAACCAATCGCTTGAAACGTTCTACAGGATAGAACCATGACATCCAGGTCATTTTCCAACCTGCAGGTGGAGCCTCCTTTAGTGTAGCATCGTTTTCATTTTTGCGATTATTAAACGATCATTTTCACTGCGTTGCTCCTTCGCTTACTCCTTCTCTTCGCTCAGGGCTTCGGCTCAGTGTCCGCTCTGCGCGCTCAGGTTCAGGATCGATGGGAGAGGGGATATTAGACTCCTTTTGGAGGATGGATCTGGAATGCGGCCAGCTTCTTGCGGGTGTGCAGGGCGCGGTGGGGGCGATCGGCGCGCTCGAATTCTTCTGCCAGGGCGAGCCAGGCCTGCGCATCCAGGGTACGGTCATCAAAGAAGTCGTCTTCCAGGTCCTGGACGCGGGCTGCCAGCAGGTCGGGCGCGGTGGTGGGAGATAAGCTGGCAAAGCGGTCGGTGCCAGCCAGACGGGCGGCCTGGCTGCGCAGCTCGGCGATGCGCGGGAAGTACTGCGACTCTGCCATGTGGCGCTCAGCCGCCCGCCACAGCAGGTCGACGGGGATATCCGCCAGCATGTGTACGTAGATATCCAGCCCCTCGCGGGAAATCCCCTGGTTGGGATATGCCTGGCCTCAGGTGACCAGCACCTGGAGGATTGCCTCGCTATCCGAAACCACGGCAACTCCTTGAGCATCTGCTGGAGGATCTGCTCGGTCGACTCTTTGCCCGGCTGCTTACCCCGGCACTGGCGGCAGCCTTCTGGACCGCCGCGCTGGTACAGGTCGAGCTGCCCGGTGATATTGCGCGGACTCCAGCCATGTCCCAGCCAGTGCTCCAGGGTGGCATCCCAGCGCTCCAGATCGTCCACTAGCTCAGCCAGCAGCTCGCGCTGCAGACGGTTGGGGTGCAGTCCGGTCAGCTCCCGGTAGCGGCTGGCGGCATCCTGGCCTGGACGGGCATGCCTGGATATCCCCCGGCCTGAGGACGGCGGTTTTGTCCCCCGGGAACCGGGCTGGCTGGCGTTTGAGACGACGGATTTGAGCGCCGCAGCTGGAATCATCGAGCCGCCGGGGGGATGGTCTCGATTTTGGGATGCCAGATTTTTGCCCTCTCTAAGCAGATCCTGTTTAATGCGTAATTGATCTATTAATGCTGCTGTTAAGAGAGGGGATTTTTCTCGATTTTGAGACAGTTTGTCCCACTTTTGGGACTGATTGTCCCACTTTTGAGAATCGCTCGCCTCTGCCGGAGGATCGACAACGCCACCATGTGAAACCTGGTACCCTGGGTCGGATGGAAGGTAAGCTTGATCCTGCTCAGCGGCGAAGGAAATGATCAACAGGCCGCGACCGGCTGTGCGCCAATCCAGCACCTGCCTGGATTTGAGAAAGGCGAGATGACGGTAAAGCGTTGACTTGGCTATTCCAGCCATCTTGAGCAGCTGCTGCAGGTCAAGCGGCGGCGTCTCGGCGCCTTCCTGCACCAGGCTGCGCAATTGCAGCCAGGTCAGCAGATAAGCGGCGGGAATTGAGCCGTCGCAGGCCAGCGCAGGCGGAATAAAAACAGTGCGGGGGGAGAGAAAGGATCGTTGCATAGGTTTCTGCTGGCGGGCGGCGGACTGCCGAAGTTGGGCGAGCAACCGCCGGCCGAGCTTGCTCGCTCATAACCTCAGCAGTCGCCTGACACCGTCTTGCAGGCTAATTTTTAGCACATTTGTTCTATTTTGAGAAGGGGTGACGCCTTGTTTTAGAGCAAATTCACCCGATGGGGGATGGGAGTGGATCAAAGGGGTAACCCAATGGAGTAGGTAAGAAGTGGGAAGTAGGAAGTGGTCAGTAGAAAGGGGAAAGTATTCTGTTGTGTGAGTGGAGTGCGTCATGTCTTTATATTCGAAGTTCAGAGACCCAGGTTGACAATCGGAAGACTTTACCCTAAAATTAAATTTAATGTCAGGTATTCTCCCCTTCAAGGATTAAGGTTATGACTGCGCGACACATTCTCAACTCCACCGACCAGATCCGCATCCTCGCCGATCCACGCCGGCTGCAAATCCTCAGGCGCTTGATGGCGCAGCCAGCGACGATCTCGCAGCTAGGCCGCATTTTCGGCGAGCACCCTGCCTGGATCCGCCACCACCTGAAAAAACTGGAACAGGCCGGGTTGGTGGCGCTTGAATCAACCCGGGTGACCGGCGGATATACCGAGAAATTCTACAAGGCGATCGCGCCGGCCTTCGTGCTGCAGAATGTGATCCTGCCCGAGGAGCCGGAAGGCACCCCAATCCTGTTGATGGGCAGCCACGACCTGGCGCTGGAGCTCCTGGTAGAGCTCGTTCACCAGGCAGCCGGCAATATCCACCTTCTGCCGGTGCCCGTCGGCAGCCTGGATGGTTTGATCGCCCTGCGCAACGGGCTCACCCCGCTCACCGGATGCCATCTAATCGATCCAGCCAGCGGTGAATACAACGCTCCCTTTGTGCGCCATCTTTTCCCCGATCTGGATATCGTCCTGATCACCCTGGCGCATCGAGAACAGGGTTTGATGCTTGCCAGGGGCAACCCGCTCGGGATTCGCTCGATCAAGGACCTGGTCCGGTCGGGGCTCACCTTTATTAACCGCAACCGGGGATCGGGAACGCGCTTGTGGTTGGATCACCAGCTGCGCGATCAGGGAATATCCCCTGAACAGATCAACGGATACAGCCAGGAGATGGTCTCGCACACCGTGCTTGCCCATGCCATCCAGCAGGGCTTTGCCGATGCGGGGATCGGATTAAGAGCCGCGGCGGTCAAAGAAAACCTGGATTTCATTCCTCTATTCACAGAGCGGTACGACCTGATCATTCCACATGACCGGGTTGAGAATCCTGAGATCGTCCCGATCATCGACATGGTCAGGAGCCAGACATTCCACCACAAAGTCACCTCGCTTGCAGGATATGAGGATTACCACACCGGAGAATCCCAGGTCGTGCATGCATAATTCCACCCCATACAGTAAAAGCCGCTCGCACTACGTGGGCCACACAAATAGACGAAAATGAGAATGCTTCGCACAGAACACTCGCAATGACATTTTCGAATAAATAAGGAGAATTTGCTCTATGAAGAAAATCCGTTTGTCCCCATTGATCTACCTGCTCGTTGCCCTGGTTATCCTGGCTGCCTGCGCCCCCGCGGCTCCCGCCAACAAGGATCTGATCCTGGCGACGACCACCAGCACCCAGGATTCAGGCCTGCTGGATGAGCTGGTGCCGGTTTTCCAGAAAGACACGGGATACGTGGTCAAAACCGTGGCGGTCGGAACCGGAGAGGCCCTCGAGATGGGCAGGCAGGGCAACGCCGATGTACTCCTGGTCCACGCCCCCGCCTCTGAAAAGGAGCTGATGGATGAAGGCTATGGCTCTGAGCGGCTGCTGGTCATGCACAATGACTTCATCATTGTCGGGCCAGCGGCTGACCCCGCTGCGATCAAGGGCACCCCGACTGCCGTCGAGGCTTTCCAGAAAATCGCAGCCGCGGAAGCCCCATTTATCTCCAGAGGCGACGACTCTGGCACGCACAAGATGGAGCTGGCAATCTGGAAAAAGGCTGGCATCACCCCTGAGGGAGACTGGTACCAGGAGTCAGGCCAGGGCATGGGCGCGACATTAAAGATCGCTTCTGAGAAGACTGCCTATACGCTCACTGACAGGGCGACTTACCTGGCAAACAAGGAAACCCTCGCGCTGGATATCCTGGTCGAAGGGGACGCCGGCCTGCTGAATGTGTACCATGTGATCGTGGTCAACCCAGAGAAATACCCGAAGGTCAATGTCGATGGGGCGAAAGCTTTTGCCACCTTCCTGACCTCCAAGGCAACCCAGGCGCTGATTGGCGAGTTTGGCAAGCAAAAATTCGGCCAGCCGCTTTTCTTCCCGGATGCCGACAAGACCGACGCCGATTTAGGGTTAGAATAAAGCATTCATTCCAGACATCGAAGTTTTGTGGTTGGTTTGGGCGGTTGAAGCCGCCCAAACCAACCCGCTATTTCTGAGGTAGTGACAGCTCATGGAGTTTATCTGGGAAGGCATCCAGGAGGCTATTCGCCTGCTGCTCAGCGGTGATCCGGAAGTCTGGCAGATCACGTTTCTTTCCATTGGAATTTCCGGGATAGCCACCATGTTGAGCGTGGTGATCGGGCTGCCCCTGGGCACCTGGCTGGCGCTGGGAGCACTCAAAGGCAAAGGCTGTTTTCTGAGCGTTATTAACACCGGCATGGCCCTACCTCCGGTGGTCGTTGGCCTGTGGGTGTCCATATTTCTGTGGCGCAGCGGGCCGCTGGGCGATCTGCACCTGATCTACACACCAGCCGCCATCGTCATCGCTCAGTTGATCATCGCCGCGCCATTGATGATCGGACTGACCGTCACCGCGCTGCAGCAGCTCAATCCGAAACTGCAGCTACAGTTGTTAGGGTTAGGAGCTTCCCGCAGCCAGTTAATCCTGGCGCTGTGGCGGGAAGCCCGCCTGCCTTTATTGGCCGCGCTGATGGCCGCTTTCGGGAGCGTGATCTCCGAAGTCGGCGCGTCGATGATGGTCGGCGGCAATATCCGCGGCCAGACCAGGGTGCTCACCACCGCCATCGTCCTGGAGACCGGCAAAGGCCAGTTCGCCACCGCCATCGCCTTAGGCTTTATCCTGCTGCTCCTGGCTTATCTGGTGAATCTGGTCTTTACGACTGTTCAACAAAGAGGCGCAAATCAGAAAATATCTTGACCTGGGTATCTTGCCGCACGGTTAAATCGGAATGCCTAATATTTACGAGATTAAGGATTTACTGATCCGTCGATCGGGTCTTCAAGTGCTGGAGATCGACGCTCTGGATATCTTTGAAGGCGAGATTCTGGCGGTCATCGGTCCAAATGGCGCTGGAAAATCTACCCTGCTGCTGACTTTAAGCCGCCTGCTCAAGCCTGACCGGGGTCAGGTGAGCTTCAAAGGCCAGTCGATCCAATCCATGGATGACTTAACCTACCGGCGCAAGCTGGCTCTGGTTTTGCAGGAGCCTTTACTCTTGAATCGATCGGTTTTCGATAATGTCGCCGTCGGATTGAAATTTCGCGGGCTCGACCGGGAGAAGGTCAATCAGCGGGTTGAGTATTGGCTAGAAAGATTCGGCGTCCTTCAACTGAAGGTCCGGCAAGCCCAACGTCTGTCGGGCGGTGAAGCCCAGCGAGTGAGCCTGGCGCGGGCTTTCGCCCTCCAGCCGGAGGTGCTTTTACTCGACGAGCCGTTTGGCTCATTGGACGCCCCTACCCGGGCAGCGCTCCTGGGAGATCTGCACAGGACGCTGAGAGAGGTGGACATCACCACCATCTTCATCACGCATGATTTGAACGAAGCCCTGTCCTTGGGAGACCGGGTGGCGGTCCTGTTGGGCGGTCGCTTGCGGCAGACGGGACCCCCTGAAAAGGTCTTCTCGGAGCCCGCTGACGAGGAGGTGGCTGCATTTGTCGGCGTGGAGACAATCCTGCCCGGCAAAGTCATCTCCAACCACGAAGGCGGCCTTGTGGTAGACGTAAGAGGCCGCCAACTGGAGGCGATCGGAGCGCTAGAAACCGGGCAGGAAGTTTACTTCTGCCTGCGACCCGAAGATATAACCCTTTGGCCAGTCGATGACATTCCTCACTCGAGCGCGCGCAACCGTATCTCGGGCAAAATTCTGGAATTCAGACCGCAAGGGCCGCTGGTCCAGGTGGTGATTGACTGCGGCTTTCCACTGGTCGCCCTGATCACCAGGACATCCAAGGAAGAGATGGGATTGTTCGAGGGACAGCCGGTGATCGTCTCGTTCAAGGCCAGCGCCGTCCATCTCATTGAAAGATAACAACCGGGTGACTTAATAAGTCAAGTGGGGGAATGGGACGAATAGACTAAACCAATAAATTGCTCAATTACTGGCAAAGCCATTGACGAATATCACCATTCAATGATAAATATTGGGGTGGCTTTGTTCTATCCGGCTTTCGTATTCCATAGTATAAAAAAGCAAAAGGTTATTGGAAAGGTATTCATGCAAACAAAGGAAGAATTGCCCAACCTTCTGTCGATTGAAAATAGTGAGATAGAATTGCTGCCGCCACTGGATGTTGATACAGTCAGGGAGTTATGGTCAAGGACCTACAATACCGATGGGAAACCGGATTGGTCCCATTTATATCCTTATTATCACCCGGATGTGGTCTTCGAGGATTCTGTCCAGCGCATTGAAGGAATTGGGGAATTCGTTGCCCTGTGCGAACGCCTGACAAAGCGCTGTAATAGCCTTCAGATGGAAATCCTCTCCATCGCGCAGGACTCTAATTTCATCCTTATGGACTGGATCATGACCATGTCTTTCAATAAATATCCCAACACCCCGGTTTATGGGAGCACAAAACTCACTCTACATGCAGACGGTCGCATCATCCATCAGCGCGACTATTTTGACCTGTGGGGCGATATCTTCAACGGGATCCCTTATTTCAAAAAAACCTATCGAAAATTTATGCGAAAACACTTCGGGTAGAGGCGCCTCCCATGCCAAAGCGAAAACTCCCCGACGAACTGAATTTCATTGAAAACAGGCACGCAATCCAGAAAACCACTACTGCTTCTATTGCAGGGAAAGTCTGCGTGGTTTCAGGGTCGACATCAGGAGTGGGGTTAGAAGCTGTAAGACGTCTTGCCCGAGGGGGTGCGCATATCGTCATGATCTGCCGAAACCCTGGCAAAGCTGAAGCCATCCGCACAGAGATTATGTCACAATACAATGTCGGGGTGGATATTATCCCATCCGATTTCAGCGACCTCGACGATGTTCGCAAAGCGGTAGATATCCTGATAAAAGATTATCCCCAGATCGATGTGCTGATCAACTCAGTCGGGCTGTATTCAACCACCCGTTCGACCACCCAAGATGGATTTGAAACCGTTTTCTGTGTTAATCATCTCGCTCCGTTTCTGCTGACGTATTTGCTGATAGACAGGCTGAAACAAAGCACCCCAGCCCGGATTATCCAGGTCAATTCGGAAGGCCACCGGTTCGGGGGCCTGGACCTGAATGATCTGAACTGGGAACGCCGACCTTACATGGGGCTGCGCGGGTATGGCGCTTCCAAGGTGGCGCAGCTACTGACCACCTGGGAATTTGCTGACCGCCTGAAGGGGTCTGGCGTCACCATCAACGCCATGCACCCGGGAGACGTGAAAACGAATATCGGCAATAACAATGGGCCTTTGTACAGGTGGTACCTTCACCATATCATCTGGCGTACGCTAAAGGACCCGGTCATCTCCGGGGAAGCGCTGTACTACCTGGCTGCCGCCCCTGAATTAGCGGAAGTGAGTGGCCGCTTTTTTCACCTGACCATCGATGAGAAACCAGCCGCGCATGCGCTGGACCGCGAGAAAGGTCGCAAAGTCTGGGAGTTGAGCATGCAATTGACTGGACTTACGCCAGATCTTTGAGCACCCGATCCGCGGCTAACTTGCCAGTCATCACGGATATCGGCAGCCCGGAAGGGCTGTAGGTCCACTGCCCGGCCTGGTACGTGTCTGGAATTGGCGTCAGGACCGAGCTTGCCACCTTGATAAGCTGATTCACTGCCGGGATGAAATCATTGGTGAATGCCCACCCTGTGATGGCGCCGTCTGAGTTACCCGTGATCCGCTCAATGGTAAGCGGTGTTGAAGTAAAACTGTCGATGACGGCTGCCTTAAGTCCCGGATAAATACTGGCATCCAGCACGTCGATCATCCCCATCGTCATCAATTCCCTGAATTCGTCATACCATCCCATTGCCTGGATATGCTTGGCCAGCGAATAGTCGAATAACATACTGACGATGAGCCCCGTTTTTCCAACCGGGGCAAGCTGGTCATCTCTGAGAACGGGGCAAGAGATCTCAAAGGTGTTAAGCTCCAGGAAGCGCTTCAGCCAGGCGGTAATCTGCTGCTTATCACGAATAAATCTCCGCTTGCCATTCTGGTCCGGATCGAGCAGCTCATTGTTATTACAGTTAGACAAGCCGGACGTGGAGGGCGTATAAAAAAAGTGTGGGTTGGATATATTTGCGAAGTACGCCTTGTCCAGGTTCGTGGTTAGATAAAGCGTAAAAACAGAATCGTTGCCAGATTTTGTTGAAATTGCTGCATTTCTGGCCTGGATTTTGCTGACGGCCTCGGTGTCCGTCAGGGCTGCCAGATCGGTGGTCCGGTAAAGGGTCTTTAAATCCGCCGCCCAGATAAGTTTCCGATATCCATAACGATTGCCTTTGGAATCAATCAGCATTTTCCTTGCGGGGTCAACACTGGTAATCTCCGTTTCTGTTCGTATTTCTCCATGATGCTCAAGGATGAACTGCTCCAAAGCTTTGGGTAGGCTGCCGGTGCCACCCCTGGGGTACTGGTAATCCAGGTAAAGGCTGAAATAGCTCAAGGCGAAGTATGCCGGTGTCTTTTGAAAAAAATGCTGTTCAATGATATCCAATAAGGCCTGGTTGTTGGAAAAACCGGCCAGGTATTCATCCACAGGCTGGTACAGTTTCTTTAACTTGGGAAGGGTCAACATGTATTTCATGGCCCAAGGAAGAATAGTCCTGGTTACATATCTCAGGTCTGTCAAATCCATAAACAGCGGATTATCGATGCCATACAGGATATCCATGTAATCCATAACTTTGCGGATTTCCTGGACAATGGCAGCGATATCCGGCTTGTTTTCAGGGAAGTATTTTCCTAACAGCTCCTGGTAGGCTTGCAAGCAGTCTTTTGAATCGACCCCAATTACATCTATTCCAACACCGATGGATACGTTGTTCGGGAGGAATTCAATTTCCACCCCTAGCTGTTTGAGCATGGGAAAGATAATTCCTGAATTCTCAATCCCCCGGATGCCTCCGTCGAAAACAAAACCCTTATAATCAAACGAATTGACCAGCCCACCGGTTTTCTTTTCCTTTTCACACAGCAGAACCTTCAAACCCGCCTTGGAAAGATAAGAGGCAGCCGTGAGACCGGCCATTCCGCCTCCAACAATGATGGCATCATGCATAAGAGAAGAATCCATATTCTTGTTTTCCGTTTATAAAGTATTTCAGAGGGTAAATTATTATATCAAGATTCTGCTATCTGTTTTTCCCTACGAGTTGCCTCAATAAAAAAGTAACTTTGAGAAATAACGTTGCCTCAGAAAAAGTGTTACCCTACCGCGGAACCATGTGTCTGCGAGAGGGAGCCTATGATGAGCCAACGAAGCAAACGAGAATTACAGGAAGCCATTCGGCCTCGCTACTTGAAGGCCAATAAAAGCGGGAAAGTACGGATCTTGGACGAATTTGTGGCAGCAACCGGTTATCACCGCAAATACGCCATCCGCGTACTCAAGCACGGACGGAAGGTGACTGGGCTGCGCAAGAAAGGCCGCCGCAAGGAATACCAAGGCGAAGTCGTGGCTGTCTTGACCCACATTTGGGAGATCTGTGGCCGCATCTGCTCGAAACGGCTCAAACCCTTTCTGCCCGAGATGGTGGGTGTATTGGAACGCCACCAGGAGTTGTCGCTCTCGGCGGAAGTCAAATCCCAGCTGCTGCGTATGAGCCGCTCCACGATCGACCGCTGCTTGCAGCCGGCCCGGTTTGAAGAAAAACGGCATGGCCTGTCCACGACCAAACCGGGCACGTTGCTCAAGCAAGCCATTCCGATCCGCACTTTCGCCGAATGGGATGATGCTCGCCCGGGGTTTGTGGAAGTCGACCTGGTAGCGCATTGTGGCGACAGCGTCGAAGGACAGTATCTCAATACGCTCACCACCACCGATGTCTCCACCGGCTGGACGGAATGTGTGGCCGTCCTGCATCGCTCACAGCATCTCGCGTTTGCCGCCATCCAGACCATGCGCCAGCGCTTGCCTTTTCCCTTGCTGGGGTTGGATTCGGACAATGGCGGCGAATTCATCAACGACATCCTGTACCGCTACTGTCAGGATGAACGGGTGACCTTCACCCGCTCCCGGCCTTACAAGAAAAACGATCAAGCCCATGTGGAGCAGAAGAACTGGTCGGTGGTGCGGCATTTGATCGGCTATGACCGCTTCGAAACCCAAGAAGAACTGCAGCTCTTGAACAGCATCTACGACGATTTACGTCTGTACGTCAACTTCTTCCAGCCAGTCTTGAAGCTCATGGGTAAAGAGCAGGTTGGCAAAAAGACGCTCAAACGGTATGATGAAGCCGCCACGCCCTATCAGCGAGTGTTGCGCTCGGATCAGGTAGACCTGGCCGTGAAGGCTCGTTTGTGCCACCAGTATTTGCAGCATAATCCTGTAAAACTGCGAACCAGCATTGACGAAAAAGTGGCAACACTGTGGAAAATCATTCGGTAACCTTTTTATTTGAGGCAGCGTTACTCCGAAAGTAACCTTTTATTATGAGGCACTACGCCTAACGCATCCTCAGGCTTTGTGATTTTGCGCCACGGTGATGACTACATGCCCATTTTTTTGTCCCGATTCGACATACCGGTGAGCCTCAGCGATTTGCTCCAACGGAAAGCGTCTATCGATGACCGCTTTGATCTCTCCCGCTTCAATCAGCTCTTTAAGGAATATTAAATCTTCAGTCGTATGGCTGGCTGTCCCGGAGATTACCTTCTTGCTGCTGGTCATGGAAACCCATGCCCCGCCCAGCCTTTGTGACAGCCCTGGATTGGCTAACAGATAGCGTCCATTATGCTTTAGCGCTCTGAGACTGCCTGAAAACGAGCTCTTGCCTGCCACGTCAAAAATAACATCATAGGTCTGGCCGCTTTTGGTGAAATCTTCTCGTGTGTAATCGATGACCCGGTCGGCACCGATCGATCGCAGCATATCCAATTTCATTGTGCTGTCCACGCCGGTCACTTCAGCCCCATAATACCTGGCAAGCTGGACTGCATAAGTACCGATGCTTCCGCCGGATCCAACAATCAAGACCTTTTGTCCGCGGTGGATATTTGCTTGTCGAAGAAAATGCAATGCTTCTAGACCGCCCAATGGAACTGTGACGGCTTCAGCGTAGGTCATATTCGCCGGTTTGGTGAGCAGCACCCCTGCTTCAGGTTCTTCAGACAGACATTTATACTCGGCATAAGCGCCAAAGTGTAGACCAGCAGAGCCAAAAACCTGGTCGCCGGCTTTAAATCGCTTTACATCTTTGCCGATGGCTTCAATTTCGCCAGCCAGCTCTGTCCCAGGTATTGTATTTTCTTTTGGTTTTCTGAAACCTAAATATATGCGCATGGGAAGCCTAAAATAGATCGGCAGCTTGAGTCTGCGCAGCTCGCAATCCCCGGCGGTTACGGTTGTCGCAACGATTCTAACCAGCACTTCATTGTCCTTGGGGACAGGTTTTTCTACCTCGCCAAGCTGAAGGACATCCGGCGGCCCGTATTTTGTCCAGATAATGGCCTTCATGATTAGTCGCTCCCATGCATGGTGATGACAACATTGCCCAGTTTGAGATCAGATTCGACATAGCGGTGAGCCGCAGCGGCCTCGTCGAGCGGGAAGCTTCGATCGATAATCGATTTGTACTGCCCCGCCTCAATCAGCTCTTTGACGAAAACCAGATCTTCGGACTTTTCGCTGGAAATGGCACAGATCACCTTCCGCCCGCCCACCATTCCAGTCCACAGCATTTGAAGGAGGGGTTTCATCTTAAAACTGGCTAACTGATAAACACCATCCGGCTTGAGCGAGGGCTTACAGCGTGAAAATGAGCTCCTGCCCAATACGTCAAAAATGAGATCATAAGTCTCGCCGTTTTGGGTAAAGTCCGAACTGATGTAATCAATGACTCGATCAGCTCCCAGGGATTTCACATATTCCAATCTTGGCGTACCGCACACCCCGGTGACTTGTGCGCCATAGTACCTGGCAAGCTGGAGGGCGGCTGAACCGATGCCTCCGGAAGCGCCGTTGATCAGGACCTGGTCTCCTGGCTGGATGTGAGCGTGGCGGAGCAGGCTGGTGGCTGTGATGGCCCCATAAGGAACGGCGGCGGCTTCGGCGTAACTCAGATTGGCCGGTTTGAGGGCCAGCAATCCATCTTCTGGCATACACAGGTACTCGGCGTATGCCCCCATGCGCTGGCCAAGATAGCCCATCACCTGGTCGCCGACTTTGAAGCGGGTGACCTGCTGGCCGATTGATTCGATCACCCCGGCAAACTCGCTCCCCAGGATATTGATCTTAGGCTTGCTGACACCAAAGTACATGCGCGAGGCGAGCAGGAGTGGCAGCGGCATATTGAACTGGCGCGCAGTGATATTCTTGAAATTGCGGGCAATTAAATCCCCGTAGTTTACCGAGGCGGCATGCACCCTGATCAAAACTTCAGTATCCCTGGGGGCCGGTTTTTCTACTTCTTTGAGCTGAAGAACCTCCGGCGGTCCGAATTGTGTGTAAACAACTGCTTTCATGATTTGTCCTCTATAGAAAAATTGTGGGTTGGAATTACTGTTCATAGCGTGATGACTACATTTCCTTTTTTGTGACCCTGTTCAACGTAGCGGTGGGCCTCAACAATTTGCTCCATTGGATAAAATCGGTCTATCATCGGTTTTATCTTTCCCGCCTCAGCCAGATCTTTGAGGAAGATCAGATCTTCAGTCTTCAGGTCACCCCCGGATCCAGAATCCCTTCCGACGCTAAGGTAGATACCTGTTTTTGTTAGTGATTTTTTACTATGCGAAAATGAGACCTTGTCTACAGCATCAAAGATAACATCATAAGACTCACCGCTTTGGGTAAAATCCGTTTGAGTGTAATCAATGACCTTATCTGCTCCAAGGGACCTCACCATTTCTATATTCGTCGTACTGCAAACCGCGGTAACTTCCCCTCCATAATACCTGGCAAGTTGTACCGCATAGGTACCCACACTGCCAGAAGCGCCGTAAATCAGAATTTTTTGTCCGCTCTGAATATTCGCCTTTCTCAAAACAGAGAATGCAGTAAGCCCACCGCCAGGAAGCGCGGCAGCTTCCTCAAAGGTCAGATTAGCCGGTTTAATGGCCACCAACCCTTGTTTAGGCTGCCCGTCTTCAGGCATACATTTGTACTCGGCATAGGCGCCAAAACCAAAACCGGTCAATGCAAAAACCTGGTCGCCTGGCTTAAATCGTTTTACTTCTTTGCCTGCGGCTTCCACTTCCCCGGCCAGCTCCATCCCAAGTATCCTTATTCTTTTTGGTCTGATGAGACCATTGAACAATCTGGCGAGAAATGGATCAGGCTTTCGCATTCTTACGTCGCCGATGTGAACCGTTGTCGCACATACTTTTATAAGGATCTCATCTTCCTTAAAAGCAGGTTTTTGGACATCTTTGAGCTGAAGGACCTCCGGTGGCCCGTATCTTTCGTAAACAATCGCTTTCACAAGAATTTCTCCTCAATCTCTTAAATCTGGGGTTGCTATTATCGGTTAATCTTCCTGGCGACAACAAAATAATCCGTTATTCCATCAGCGAATTTCTTCGTCTCAACCATTTGAAAATTTCCATGGGCGAATAAATCTTCTAATTCTGAGATCTTAAATAAGCGAACATACGGAATGATCCCCAATTTGCTGGGCACTATGAAGAGGGGAGATAGGAGGTGGTTTACAAAGGTCTTTTTCTCTAACAGGCTTGGCGTTGATGAAATAAAATATCCTCCCGGCTTCAATATTTCGTTTATTCTGTGCACTGCCTGTTGGGCATCTTCAAGTAAATGCAGGATATTGAACGCCATCACCGCATCAAAGGATTCCTTGGCATATCTCTCGTCAAAAATGATGGTGTGGTCGAAGCGGATATTCTCAATTCTTC
The DNA here is from genome assembly GCA_963706905.1 of uncultured Chloroflexia bacterium. Lineage (GTDB taxonomy): Bacteria > Chloroflexota > Anaerolineae > Anaerolineales > UBA4823 > CAVPNY01. The sequence goes on from CAVPNY010000012.1 coordinate 149,420, forward strand.
GCTCAGTCGCTTTTCTTTCTGCAGCCGCCAGCATTTTAGACGATATGTCAACCGCGTAGATCTCTTTTACCTGGTCGGCAATTTCAATCGATAGGGTTCCTGTTCCACAGGCGTAATCCAGAACAACATCGCCCGGTTGCAGATATTTTTTGGTGATTTTAATATCCTCGCGCTCAGCAGGAAACCCCTCACCCTGATCAAAATTCTTTGCTAGAAAGTCCCAAAACTTTTCCGGATTAGCCATTTTTCTCGCTTATTGCCCTTCACGATCTGACAGTGTTTTGATTTTTTAGTAACTTTCGGCATAACCTCAAAAACCACATAAAACAAGCGCCTTCTATTTTCTCCCGCGTGGAATTTTGAGTAAGTCCGGTATAACCAATCTTATTTCAGGCAGGTTCTTCATCTGCAGTGTATGAGAATACATCCTGCAGGGGTACGTCGAAGGCCAGGGCAATGCGAAAAGCCAGCTCCAGGGAAGGGGCGTATTTTGCGGCTTCGATGGCGATAATGGTTTGGCGTGTCACGCCCACCATTTCGGCCAATTGTTCCTGGGTCATCTCGTCGTGGTAAAAACGTAATTTCCGAATGTTGTTTCGAACCCGGCGTTTATCCATATCGGACCCCGCTTCGATATAAATAGAGCTGCGCTATATCCCCAATAATTTCTGCGGTCAAGGAAAAGAAAATAATCAGGCTGAACATCACCAGGGGCGGCTGGTCAAAAGCAAAGCTGAGCATGGCAAGAAAAACGCCGATGGCAAACACAATGTAAGAAACCTTCACCCCTTTCAAGTCAATCAGCTTGTCGCGCTCATCCTCGACAAAGCGCACCTCTTTATCCGAATTGGTTTTGATGGCGTGGACAATGCTGAGCACAATACTGGTGAGAATATTGCCGACAATATTCAGCACGATGCCAGCCACGATAACGATGGCCCACAGTTTAAATCTGACTGCCGAATTTAAGCCCTCTGCCTGGTACATGCTCAACCAATTCACCAGATAGTAGCCCAAAATTAGCAAGTAGCTTACTAAAGATACGGTGACGCTGTTTTCACGGTATGTCATGGTTTCCTCTTCTTGTCTGCTTGAAGTTACTTTTTGTAATCTTTGTTAGACATATAGTATCATATACTTTACATCATGTCAAGTATAACATACATAGCAGATCAGGAAATTCATCAAATCGTTCCGTTCATCGATGCTATTTCGGAATAAAAAGAACGGTCGCCCAAGCACGACCGTTCTTTTGGATGGATGTCAACGCTCTCCTTGTCAGAGCGAAACTGCCTGTCTAGACCCAATTCCAGGTGTACCAGACCGTCAGCACATTTCTTCGACCATATTTCAACCCTCCACAGTGATCACCACTTTCCCTCGGGCATGACCGGCCCCAAGATAGCGGAGCGCCTCAGCCGTCTCGCTTAACGGGTAGCGTCGATCGATGACTGGGACGATTTTACCGGCTTCCAGAAGCTCTTTGAGAATAACCAGATCACTTTGGCTGGTCTTTGCCGATACGCCCCCCATTTTCTTGCCCCCTTTTTGTGAATACAACGATCCCAGGAGCATGGCCTGGAAGATTTGAGCCGAGGTGCCTCCAGCCATGACATAAATACCCTGTGGAGCCAGGGCGCGTTTATACGCTGAAAGCGGATGATATCCGTTAGCCGCCAGAATCAGGTCATACTGCTGCCCATTTTGGGTGAAATCTTCTTTGGTGTAGTCAATGACATGGTCTGCGCCAAGCGAGCGCGCCTGATCCAAATTCCTGGTGCTGCATACGGCGGTGACTTCAGCGCCGAACACTTTGGCAAGCTGCAGCGCAAACGTCCCCACCCCCCCAGATGCCCCGTTGACCAACACCTTTTGCCCCGCTTGAATCTGCCCGGCATCGCGCAGGCCCTGCAAGGCAGTCATACCCGCCATGGGAACCGCGGCGGCTTCTTCAAAGGAGAGATTGGCCGGTTTCAATGCGATGGCTCTTTCAGGCGTGGCCGCATACTCGGCAAAACCGCCGCTCTCGCTTCCCCCAATTTCCCCATAGACCTCATCGCCGGGGTGAAACTGAGTGACGTCCTTGCCGACGGCTTCCACCCGTCCAGCAATATCGGCGCCGAGCCGGGTGTGCTTGGGCTTGAGCAGTCCCTCGCCCATCAGGCGCATCAGGAAGATATCAGCAGTGAGCATGTGCCAGTCGTATGCATTGACGGAGGCGGCATGAATCTTTACCAGGACTTCATTCTCTTTGGGGGCAGGTTTCTCCACATTTATAATTTCAAGAACTTCCGGTGGTCCGTATTTCGTGTGCACAACCGCTTTCATTCTTATTCCTCCAATTACAGTTGAATTAAGACACGATACTGGAAAATTCAATCCAGCACATTCTGCAAAGCTTTCAACTGCTGGCTGGTAAGGTTCAACTTCTTCACCAGGGCAGCATCGCCAGCCAGCAGGCGCCGTCCCAGACCAGAATGGCGCCACATCTTCAGATCTTCCTCAATCGGCGATCCAATTATATCCTCTCGCACGATACGCCCGTCTTCCATGACGATCACCCGGCGGGTCTGGCGGGCGACCGCCGGATCGTGGGTGACAATCACAAAAGTTGTCCCCTGGGTTTGATTCAATTCTCGAAGCAAATTCATTAACTCCAAACCGGTGACAGTGTCCAGGTTGCCGGTCGGCTCATCTGCCAGTACAAGAGGAGGTTTGTTGGCTAAAGCCCTGGCTACTGCCACCCTCTGGCGCTGGCCTCCAGACAATTGGCTGGGCAAATGCTTCATGCGATCCGTCATTCCGACCAGGCTCAACAGCTCCTCAGCCCGTCCCAGCCGCGCCCGGCCGCTCAGATGGCCCATCATCGGGATTTCAATATTCTCACGCGCGGTCAATGTAGGGATCAGGTTGTGCATCTGAAAGACAAAGCCGACCGATTTCGAGCGAAAAGAGTCGAGATCGGACACCTTGGACATATCCTGTTGGTTGACATACACTTCTCCCCGCGTCGGTTTGTCCAGGGCACCAATGAGATTCAGGAGAGTGCTCTTTCCACTCCCGCTGGGTCCCATGATGGAGACAAACTCACCCAGCGCGACGCATAGATTAACCTCATCCAGAGCGCGAATCTCTTCACCGTCACCGTAGATCTTGGTCAAATTTCGGGTTTCAATCACCCACTTCTCTTGATTCTCCATATCCGGCTCCATACTCATCAGAGCACCATGCATCCCTTCTAGTTCCCTAATTGGATATCCACAAAAGCGGTCATCCCCCACTTGAGCGCTTCTGGCAGCTCAGCCAGCTCTACAGTTACCTTATAGTTGACGCCAGCCCCAGGACTTGCCTTGGAGGCAATATGGTCGATCTCCCCCGAGATTTCAACCCCAGGCAAGGCATCAAAGGTCACCAAAACTGGATCGCCTTCTTTGATGCGGGCGACATCAATCTCATTGAGGTCGGTTGTCTCGACCTGCAAATGATCCAGGTCTGCCAGGGTCAGGACCGGCTGGCCCGGGATGAGCCACTCGCTCTGGCGGATGTTTAGCTCGCTGACTGTCCCGTCAAACGGCGCCACCAAGGACAAATCCTCCAATGTTGCCTGAGCGGCATCCAACTGGATTTTTGCATTCTCCACCCGGGCTTCAGCCAGGGCGATATCCTGCGGATCTGGTCTTTCTTTCAATATCTCAAAATCACGCTGGGCGGTGACCAACTGCGCTTCTGCCAGGGTCAGGTTGGCTTCAGCTTCAGCCAGATCCAATTCGTTGGCATCTCCGAGCAGATTGTTGAGCAGCCGTTGCGCGGATTCAAAGTCATTTCTGGCCTGGGCGACTTTACTTAACAGTGCCGCCCGCATCAGATTGTCTTCGGGTTTCCGATCATAAGGATCGTAATCTTCAAGGGCCTTATCGAGTTTATCCCTGGACAGCACCAGATTCGCTCTGGCCTGGTCGATATCATCCGGGTCAGAGCTGGTCATCAGGTTGTCAACGCGCTGCTGGCAGTCTTTTATAGCCTGCTGAGCGTTGACAATGGCTTGGGAGGCCCGAGCGGACCGCAATTCAGGATCATCATACAGCTTATCCAGGGCTTGCTGGGCCGCCTGGAGCTCCAGGTTTGCGGCAGAGATTGCCGCCCCAAGCGTTTCCTGACCTTCGAGCTGCAGCAGAGGTTCCCCCTGGGCAACTAAATCATTTTCTTTCACCAGGACTTCCTCAATGATGCCCGAGGTGGAAAAACTCAATGTCACCCATTCGGCAGGCACGACCACCCCCGTGGCGCTGATCACGGTTTCGAAATCTTCCTCGGTTTCGACCGACTGTGTGGGAGTGGCCTGAGCCCCTAATCCAGAGCAGCCACTGATCAGCAGCAAGCTGCACAGCAGGATAGGAAATGCGAATTTACGAAAGGAACGTTTGATTTTCATGGTCACTTCCTCCGGTTGAACCGACTGATATCCGTGAGAAATCTCATTCATAGCGCAATGCTTCAACAGGTTGCAAACGTGTCGCCCGATATGCCGGGTATAAACCACCGATCATGCCTAAAAGCAGGGCAACGACAAATGCGCGGATAAAAACAGTGACATCAAAAATAGGCTGCAACGCGCCAGCCACATAAGGGACTTGCATGAGACCATAGGTCAGCGCGTAGGCAACCCCGATCCCGACCACGCCGCCCAGGATACCCATTAGCAAGGCTTCTTTTAAAATCAGCCCCAGCACGCCCCGGCGCCGCCAACCCAGGGCGCGCAACACGCCGATCTCACGCGTGCGTTCGTAGACCGACATCAACATCGTGTTCAGCACGCCCACGCCACCGACGACGATTGCCATGAGGGATATCCCTGAGAACATATCGTTGGAGCGCCCCATATCCGGAAGCTGATCAACAAACTCACCCGAAAGCGCAGCATGCGCCTCAGGGAATTGCGCATTGAGTTTTGCGATAACTTCCCTGGCCTGATCCGGATGGCGCAACTTGAGACCAAAAAAGGTTACTTTTCGAGGTCTGCCAGCCAGGACCTGGGCGTCCCGGATAGTCGAAACCCCGCCCATCTCCTCCCAGCTAGAGCCAGCTTCATAGATGCCTACAATCCGAAAACGAGTCCCAGACACCTCTATGGTGTCGCCGACATTTTTGTTCATGTTCTCAGCCATCCATTTCCCCAACATGATCTGGTGGTTGCTGCGGATGCGTTCTCCCTCGGTGATCACGAAATGGCGGATTCCAAATTCGTTGGGACCATAACCCTGCAAAATAAAGAACCCACTCGATCCAGGCAAGATGCCGAAGTTAAAAACAATCCCGCTGACACTCTCAATCTCAGGCATAGCGGCGATCTTGTCGCCGATGCGCTCGTCGAGGGCACTCAAGCTGGTGTCGGCAATATCAGCCTGGCGGACAACTATCTCTACATCGGAACCAGTCGCGATCTTGGTCATCCCATCAGACGCCCCCTTCACAACGGCTTCCAGTGTGATGATGGTCCCGACAATCATGGCGATCACGGACACGGTCAGGAGGGTGCGGGTGGTGCGCTGAACCAAATTCTGGGCTGCTATGCCGCCCCAGGGGAGTCTGTGGACCTTCGCCCCGCTGCTGCCCCCTTCGTAACGTAAGGCTTCCACTGGCTGGAGCCGAGAGGCTCGCCAGGCTGGATACAGCCCGCCGATCATCCCTAATATGATCACAACCAGAATAGCGGTGAAGATTAATTTTGGCTGGATTTCCTTGGTTGCGCCAAAGACACTCATCAAACCAGAAAACAGGGAGATCGATAACCAGCCGAGGATTATCCCCACAATTCCGCCGGCCAGGCAAACGATAAATGATTCGCCAAAGATCATTTTCATCACCCTCAGCCGGCTCCAGCCGATGGCTCGCAGCACCCCAATCTCCCGCGTACGCTCGTACACGGACGTCAGCTGGGTATTCATCATGCCCACGCCGCCCAGGACGATCGCCAATCCCCCGATTGCCCAGGCGAATGCATATAGATAATCGCTCATAACCTGTTTATCTGCCAGATCTGAGGTTGTACTCAACATCAGGGCCGGCCATTTCCGCTCAACCCGCCTGGAAAATTGATCTTTCAACCCCAGCGACTCGAGCTGGATATAGAACAGGCTGACCTGGCGCGGTTTCCCAAGTAATTCCTGGGCTTCTGCTAAGGAAAGCAGCGCCCCACCGTCTTCAAATGCATCTCCGGTCTCGTAAATTCCCGTTACGCGGTAGACGCTGTTTCCCAGGCGGACCGTATCGCCGGGTGCCTTCTCCAGGACTTCGGCGGTTGTGGAGCCCAGCATGATCTTCTTTCCGCTGAGACGATCAGCTTCTTTCGAGAATAAGGATAAGCCCTCTATAATTTGAAATCGATCCAGAACGAAGCTCTCCTCTGGATATCCAAATAAGTACAGGAAAGGTACGTTTTCGGTCTGGACGTATCCCTCAATCATCCCACTCACCGCTTCAACTTCAGGCATAACCGCCAAATCTTCCAGGAGAGATTGATCGACTGAGCTGTAGCTGATATCGAAGGAATCTGGCTGGCTCAAGACAAGATCAGCCTGGCTGCCTGAAAGCATGGTGTTATAGCCTACCTCCATGCCTTGAGCCATGGCGCCGAGACCAATGATGGCTGCTACACCAATGCTGATCCCGATGATCGTCAGCAAGGTCCTCCCTTTGCGCCGGAACAGATTCTTGAAAATCATGTCACTCCACGCTCGCCCCGACACCTTCAAAGAACATATCCATCATTTGATCAGTTAAGTCCTTCCAGTGTGTGCGGATGACTTCATCGCCGGACACTTGCAGTAAGAATAATCCCGAAAATATCGCCATCAAGATACGGGCGACCAGCGATGCGTCGGAAAGGCGGATTTGCCCCCGATTCATCCTCTCTTCGAGGTGAATACGCATACTTTCGATCTCCGGGAAAATGAGCTCTTGATAATAACGGTTCCTCAGCTCAGGATTAACCAGGATTTCGGAGAGAATAGCCTGCAACATGATCCGGTTTTCCTGCAAAAATTCCTGGCGTGAATCCAAAATGGCCAGAAAAAAGGCTTTCGGATCTTCTGGAAGGGATTCCAGGTACCTGACACCCGAATCCTGGCTCTGACTGATCTGTTCCATAATCGCAAACAGTAATTCTTCTTTGCTGGAAAAGTAATTGTAGATGGTGCCTTCTGATACCTCCGCCGCTTCTGCGATATCCTGGGTCGTTGTGCGGTGGTAGCCTTTTTCAGCAAACAACTGACCGGCTGCGGTTAAGATCTCTGCCCGCCGCCAGGCTACCCGACGAGAATGTGGTGTGAGGTTGCTATAATCATTCATCGTAACTCCAGTGAGTGAGTACTTATTCAGTTATTGAGCCATTGCTCATTATTGTAGGTCGTTTGAATCGTTTGTCAAGCACCAATTTTCACAAAGAGCAACGTCTTAGGTACCCCCTTACCTGCATGCGAATCAATTACAGAAATTATTGCAAAAGGGAAATAAGTAGGTTAACAGGCAGGAAATTGATGGACTCAACCAGTGATCAGGTGATTTTGATAGGCCCGGCGCAGGATCTCAGCCAGATCTGATTTTCCCCCAGGGTTGAACTTTGGCGATTCAGCCCAGATGCGATTGACGATGAAGGGCCGGTCCTGCCGCAGCCCTTTGGTATCGAAATACAGCCCGATTGCCCGGTGCTCCTGGCGCAGCTTAAGCAGGAAATCGCGATCCAGCCCATCTCCCGAATTGGGAAACGAAAAGGGCACCCCGGCGTTGCCCGTCAGACGACCGATCGCCAGGCAGGATTCGAGGATCTCCTCCGCCGCCTGCTCCTGGGATAAGCGTCCCAATTTGATGTGCCGCCGGCTGTGCGCTCCAATGGTAAAACCATCCGCGACCAGTTCCCTGATCTCGTCGCGGGTCAGGTAAGGCTGCCGCTGAGCCAGGTAGGCCGGGACGTCCACGCCAACCGCCTGGCACAGGCGCGCAACCTGCTCTTCGTCAACCAGCGTCTTAGCCCAGGCTTCAAACCTTCCCCCATCGGTGATGGTCACCTCGAATTCAGCATTCACCCGCTGGAGGATTGCCACCTGTTCGGCCTCCCCCGCACTTTGGAACGTCTCCAGGCACAGAGAGACCTGGTTGCGGTAATACATGCGCAGGTTGTCGATAAAATCGGTGGTCAGGAAGAAAGTGCAGGGGATGTTGTACTTCAGCAACAACGGCCTGACCAGATGGTAGCACTCCGCAAAGCCGTCATCGAAGGACAGGTGCACAGCCTGCTCAGGCAAGCGCTGCCCCTGCTCACGGCTCAGCCGTAGCGCCTGGTAGGTGATGGGTGCGTAATTCTGGATCAGGTAGCGCAGGTCGTTCTCGAAGAGCTCGAGCGGCCGGTGCGCGTAGAGCTGGTCGGTGTGGGGTACAGGTTGATCGGAAACGACGTGGTAAAAGAGGCAGATCACATCTCTCGGCACGAAAGGCACCAGCGCCTGCATCGGCAGGGCATACACGGCAGATTTCACGTTCTTTCGAATGACTCGCTTCATCACATTCTCAACAATCGATTATTTTCGAGATTTATCCAGGAAAACCCCTCGAGAGAGATAGTCCATACATCGCTCCCGGCGCATGGGATTATGGATAGCTGCCTTACCGCTAGGTCGGAGCGACAAGTATCAAGCATGACCGGTGATCCCCAGGCTTTTTATCCGTTCTGCAATGGCCTGCATAGCCTCCTCAGGCAGAGGGCCAAATTGCTGCGCCTGCACCAACACCTGGATCTGCTCCAGATTACGAAAGCCAGGTAGGGGGATCGCCAAAGGGGAGCGCGCCCAGATCCATCCCAATGCCCCTTGTACATAAGATCGCCCATTGCTGGTTAGATAAGGTTCAAGCTGCTGGGCGCGGCCAGCAGCTTCAGGAATTCTTCTTGATCAAACCATTCCGATCGAGGATCACCCTGCTCCAGCTTCGTCTCTGATGACCAACGCCCCGTGAGCACACCCATGAGCAATGGTACGCGGTTTAAACTTGCCAGATGCTGTTCTCGGCATAGATCCAGCATCGCGGCATGATCATTGAATACGTTCAAACGATGTTCGATGGCGATGCAATGTTCTCCCTGTGCGAAAAGCCTGGCCCTTTCGACATCGTCCGTGCTCCAGCCGTAATAGCGTATCTTGCCTGCCCGCACCAGGTCTTCCAGCACTTCCCGCAACGCAGGAGCTCTGTCGAGCGGGTAATCGCGGCGGTGCAGCAAGTACAGGTCGATGCACTCGACCTCCAGGCGATGCAGGCTGGCTGCGCAGGCTCGCTCAACCGCACCAGCCTCCAGGGACCAGGGATCCTCCTGATCTGGGATTGGGTCTTCCCCGAACTTGGTGGTTACTACGATGCCATGGCGACGACCTCGCAGAGCTTTACCCAAGATGCGCTCGCTGAAACCCTGGCCGTAGTTATCCGCTGTGTCGAAAAATGTCACGCCTAGATCGACTGCCGCCTGGATTTGCCGAACAGCATCCCGTGCTGCCTGAGCGAGATCTTGGGGAGCAAACTCGGCATGCCAGCCCAACCCGGCCAAGCGGGCAGTACCTAATCCCAATGGGCTGACTTTTATACCACTCCGCCCCAACCTGCGATGTTCCATCATTTGCAACGCTCCATCTTCGACCTACCTGTACCTTACATGAGTCATGAAAAAGCCATGTCGCCATCGCAATAATGGAACTCGAGCTCCGGCCACGCCCGGGCCAGCGGGCTGTCGGGACCAGCCGGGAAACACTGGTAGATGCGCTTCTTACGGTGGAGCAGCACCCGGCTGAGAAATCGACTCTGGATCGCTTCCGCCTGCTGTGTGGAGAGATCGATCATTTGCGCGTTCAGGTCACGAGCATAACGAATCACGAGCGGAAGGACATAACGCTCATCCGCGCGATCTTTGAATGACGTGTCCAGTACCTTGAGCGCCGTCTTTTTTCCGGATGTAGAGACCGAGAGGACGACATAGCCCCGGAATTCCTTCTCCGGTCCGGCCGATACCTCCAGGGCGATATTCCGGTAAACATCGCGCACATCGGTGAAGAAATAATCCATCTTCTCGGTGCGGGACTGCCCGGTCTCCAGCACCCAGGGGTACTTCAACATCCAGTTGACGATCTCTGCACCTCGGTATAAAACCACGGGGCTGAGCGCAGCGAGCTGCTCGAGGCGTCTCTGGCTGGACCTGGCTGACTTCATGAACGCTGCACTCATCCAGCATATGGCGCTGGGCCCGCCACAGCCAGTAACGAAACAACCGCAGGGTGAGCGGGGAGAGCAGGCGGCTAAAGCCCCGGGTGAGGCGGTTATCCACGCTCACCTTCACCCTCAGCGGCTTGAGCACCTTGCGGGACAAGCGAAAGACCCAGGTGACGGGATTCAGGCGCTCCATCCCGCTCACGTCCAGGTAACAATATCCCAGGGGTTCTTTTTCTAAGAAGCCGAAGCGCTGGCAAACTTTCCGCGCCGAGCTGCTGCCGACAATCAAGTAATCCTTCCCGATGGATAGCGCCTCTTTCATCAGCAGGGAACCGATCGATTTGCCGCGCAGCGTAGGCGATACCCGCCAGGTGGTAAACCAGGATACTTTCGAGTATTCATCCCCATTCTTGATAAGGACTGGCATGATGCCGAAAAAGCCAACACATTCCTCCCCGTGAAAAGCGACCAGCAAGCCCACATCATCTTCATCAACCAGTGGATTATGGGCATGGGCGACCGCCCGCTGCAGGGTGATGGGGATAAACTGGCCCGGTCTGGCGGAAGCGAGGAGCTTCTCGGCAAACTGAATCAGATCCACCGACATGACACGCTCGATGCTGATGTCTGGGGCAGGTGTCTCTGTTTTTTCCTTTGGGGAGGTGGGTGGCGAGGAGGCGGTCATTTTGATAAACAGGTTGGAGGTGGTTGTCGTCCTGCCTGGAGAATACTTTATGTTGATCGTCCCGTCAAGGAGTGGGTATTAAATATCTCAATATTTGCGCGTCCAAATATGAAATAATAGAAGAGCTTTTTGGTCAAGCAGCCAGACAAAATGATTATAGGTATAATCATGCCTGTACCATGCCTTTCATCCGCAAAATCCTGCATTTCGATCTGGACGCCTTCTTCTGCGCAGTGGAGGAGAACCGCGACTCATCTCTGCGCGGCAAGGCTTTTGCAGTCGGCGGGCGGCCGGATGAGCGCGGGGTGGTGGCATCTTGCTCTTACGCGGCCAGAAAAGTTGGCGTGCGCTCGGCCATGCCGATGGTGCGCGCCTTGAAATTGTGCCCTGAGTTAGACATTATCCCCGGCCATTACCAGCTCTACCGTCAGGCCTCCCGCCAGGTGATGGCAAAAATCCATGATATTACGCCGCTGGTCGAACAGATCTCAATCGACGAGGCGTTTCTTGACGTCACCGACCTGGCGGAAAGCGGGGAGGAGATCGCTCACCATTTGCAAAGGGTCATCTTGCAGGATTTAAACCTGCCCTGCTCGTTTGGGATCGCCTCGAACAAACTGGTCGCCAAGATCGCCACCGATGTCGGGAAATCGAAAGCCCGGCAGGCTGGCCGCCCTCCTAACGCCATCCAGCTTGTGCCGCCTGGGAATGAGAGAGATTTTCTGGCTCCGCTGCCGATCGAAGCGCTGTGGGGGGTAGGTCCAAAGACAGCGGCAGTCCTATCAGAAATGGGGATCCAAACGATCGGCGACTTATCGCAGGTACCCGAAGCCACGCTGATCGAACGCTTTGGCAAACTGGGTCACGAGCTGGCGCTCCGCTCGCGGGGCATCGATGACCGTCCGGTGACCCTTGAACACGAGGTCAAATCTATCAGCCAGGAGACGACCTTCGTCAAGGATGTGAGTGAACGCAAGGTGCTGCTGGATACGCTCCAACAACTCTCACAGCATGTCGTCCGGCAGCTACAACAGAAGCATTTAGAATGCAGCACGATAAAGCTCAAGCTGCGCTGGTCAGACTTTTCAACCATCTCGCGCCAGGTGACCCTGTCGCGTCCTACCGATCAGCCAGAACTCATCTCCGAGCAAGCCAAAAACTTGTTTGTGAGCGCGTGGACTGCGTACCAGCCGGTGCGTTTGATCGGGGTGGGGGTCAGCGGTTTATCCCCCCACCAGCTTAGCCTATGGGAGGTCGCCACCGAAAAACAACGCAAGGAACGCGAGCAGCGATTAAATACAGCGTTACAGGACCTGCGCGAACGGTATGGAGACCAAATAATCCTGATCGGTGGAGAAAATAACGAAGATTAAAGGAGAAATTATGCCAAGCATTAAATACCCAAAGACCCCGACCGTGGATCAAGTTGACAATTTTCACGGGACACTGGTGCGAGATCCATACCGCTGGCTTGAGGACGTTGACGCACCGCAAACCTTGAGCTGGATCGCTGCCCAAAACGAGCTGACTTTCTCGATCCTGGAGAAAATACCCGCCAGGAAAAGGATTCAAGAGCGCCTGACTGCATTGTGGGATTTTCCAAAAACCAGTGCGCCGCGCAAACGCGGCGGGCGCTATTTCCAGATGTATAACACCGGGCTGCAGAATCAGGAAGTCATGTTCACCCGGGAATCCTTAACAGACGAGAAACGCCTGCTGCTTGACCCCAACCTGCTCTCGCAAGATGGAACGGTAGCCCTGACGAGCTGGGAGGTCAGCAAGGATGGGCGCTACCTGGCTTACGCCACCAGCGCCAGCGGCTCAGACTGGCAGACCTGGCATGTTCGAGACGTGGGGACCGGGCAGGATTTACCAGACGTCATCGAGTGGAGTAAATTCTCAGGCGCAGCCTGGCTGCCAGATAGCTCGGGGTTCTTTTATTCGCGCTACGCGGCGCCAGAAGCCGGAAAAGCTTTTGAAGAAGCCAATTACAACCAGAAATTATATTTTCATCGACTGGGAACACCTCAATCCGAGGACCGGCTGGTTTACGAGCGACCGGATCAAAGAGAGTGGGGCTTTGACGCCAGGGTCAGCGACGATGGCAAATACCTGGCGATCCACGTCTGGCAAGGGACCGATATCCGCAACCGCTTCTTCTACCAGGACCTGGAGGCTGGTGGAGAAACGATTGAATTAATCCCAGAATTGGAAGCGAATTACCACTTTATCGACCATGAGGGGCCGCTCTTTTATTTTCGGACCGATCTGGATGCCCCGCGCGGGCGGGTGATCGCCATCGACATCCGCACCCCGGAGAAAGCGCACCGGCGAACGATCATCCCGGAGAGCAGCGATGTGCTGGAAAACATCATCGTCGCCAACCAGCAGTTTGTGACCATCTACCTGCATAACGCCTATCACCAGCTCAAACGTTTTAAGATGAGCGGGGAATATCTGGGCGAGATTCAACTGCCCGGATTGGGATCGATCGTCAGCATAAATGATGATTTGAGCCTGAACGGCAGCCGGGAGGATAACGAGTTATTTTTCACGTTCCATTCATTCGCCCATCCCCCGTCAGTATACCGCTACGATTTTGAGGCGAACCGGATTGAGCTGCTGGTTAAACCCGATATCGACTTCGACTTTGATAATTACCAGGTTGAGCAGGAATTTGCGACCAGCAAGGATGGCACGCGAATTCCTATCTTTCTCGTCCACCGCAAAGACCTGCAGAAGAATGGAGCCAATCCAACCCTGCTCTACGGGTACGGAGGCTTTAGCATCCCGATCACGCCCACCTTTATGGTCAGCCGGCTGGTGTGGCTGGAATTGGGCGGCATCCTGGCGGTGGCTACTTTACGCGGCGGTGGTGAATTCGGTGAGGAATGGCACCAGGCGGGAAGCTTATTGAATAAGCAAAATTGCTTCGATGACATGATCGCGGCGGCTGAATATCTGATTTCAGAAGACTATACGAAACCAAACCGCCTGGCGATTGAGGGCCGCTCGAACGGCGGCCTGCTGGTCGGAGCCTGTGTGACCCAGCGGCCGGATTTATTCGGCGTGGCTCTGCCGGCGGTGGGCGTGATGGACATGCTGCGTTTCCACAAATTCACCATCGGTTGGGCGTGGGTCAGCGACTACGGCTCCGCAGATGATCCGCAGCAGTTCGAAGCGCTTTACAAATACTCACCGTTGCACAATCTCAAACCCGGCACCCACTACCCTGCCACGCTAATCACCACCGCCGATCACGACGACCGGGTCGTCCCAGGGCACTCTTTCAAGTTTGCGGCCGCATTGCAGGCTGCCCAGGCTGGAGAAGCCCCCACCCTGATCCGCATCCAGACCAAGGCCGGGCATGGTTTCGGGAAACCAACTGCCATTTTGATTGAAGAACAAACCGATATCCTGTCTTTCATGGTCAAGTATCTCAATATGGATCTAAAATAGAAGAACGAGTGCATCTTGTATAGATAGGCGTTGAAACCGCCTATCTATACAAATAATTATCCAGAAGATCATCTACCGCACCTACCTGACAATGCATCGAGGCCAGCAATGATCCGAAATATCAAGGCAATCACCGCGGCGTCCTTCTTAGCCATGTTCTTTCTGGGCGTCTCATCATCAATAATCGGCGCGGCGGCCCGCAACATCGGGCTTTCTCCCTCCCAGATCGGCCTGATGCTCACAGCGCAAAACCTGGGATTTATGATCTCCGTCCTGGTTTCGGGAGCCCTCGCCGATTCCTATCCGAAACCCAGGATTCTGATGATCGGCAGCATCATCCTGGCGATCTCCCTGTTTGCGTTTTATGGGTGGACAAACTTCTGGGTGAACCTGGCGATTATGTTTGTGATTGGGGTGGGGATTGGCTCTTACGAAGGGGTGACGGATGCGATGCTGCTGGATATCCACACAGAAAGAGGCAGCTTCTTTATTAACGTTAACCATTTCTTCGTGACATCTGGCTCGATCATCATCACCGTGTATTTGATCTTCCTGCAAATGGCCTGGCGCAATGCAATCATCCAGGCAGGCATTGTCGTCGCCATTCTGGCGGCCCTGTTCGGTTTGATGAAACTGCTCCCGCACGGGAGAAAAACCGAACCGTATACGAAGTTACTGCGCCTGCTCGCCCGCGAGAGACTGGTGATCGTGCTGTTTATCGCATCAGCCCTGGTGGTTGGGATGGAAGGCGGAACAGTCGGGATTTTGACGACCTACCTGATGGACCTGCGCGGTTTCACCCAGGTGACTTCAAAGATTGGATTGGTCGTCTTCCTGACCGGTATGGCGGCTGGAAGGTTGCTGCTGGGATATATTACCCCCCACGAACAGATTCACCGCTACATCGTGGGACTGTTCGCGCTCTCCACAATGGTTTTCAGCGGGCTGTATTTCCTAAATCTCGGTGATGCGCTTTATTTCGTCATTTTTCTTGCCGGACTGACTCTATCAGCAATCTTTCCCCTGATGCTCTCCCTGGCCGGGTTAATCTATCCAGATATCGCTGGGATGGTGTTAGGGACGATCAAAGTAGCGATACCGATCGGAGGCATCCTGCTGCCGTTTTTACTGGCGTTGCTGGCAAATTACTCATCTTTCAAGAGCGCGCTGATCCTTTTCCCCCTGGCTGGCATGTTAGGGCTGGTTTTGACTTATTTCCAATTTAAGTCCCTGAAGAAAATCGAGCCAGTCCAGGCGCCTGAATAATCAAGATTAGATTTGAACAGATCACCGAAGAATCGCCCCAGGACTCAGGGTTCCTGGGGCGAGCTGGTTTCTTTTGGATATCTAAGGTGCAAAGACTTTCGGAATCGATTGACTGCATTGGCGGTAGAATGTCTCCCAAAGTAGCGCCGGATGGTTGGAATGCGCAGGATGAGCAAGATCACGACGACAAGCCCATACAGAATTGGGATGCGGATATCGGATTTGACCAGCCAGGTGTAATGGACAATCACCAGCAGGCCAGCCAGATACACCAGCTTGTGAAGCCTTAACCAGTTCCTGCCCAACCGTTTCATCCAGCCGCGCGTGGAGGTGATGGCCAGTGGGAGCAAGATCAGGAAGGCAGAAAAACCAACCAGGGCAAAGCGCTTTTCGAAGATCGCTTCCTTCAGTAAGTCCGGATCAAAACCATAATCCACGCCGACAAAGATCAAAAAGTGGAGGCTGGCGTAGAAAAAGGCATATAATCCCAGCGCCCGCCGGACTTTCAAAGCCTGCCTGAAACCAAAAACGGTATTCAAAGGCGTGCAGGCCAACGACAGGATCAGGAATATCAAAGCTGCTTTTCCGGTCCTTAAGGTGGCAGCCTGGATTGGGTTCACCGTCAGGTTCGCAGTGAAGAAATCGTATATCAGCCAGGCAAACGGAAATAGACCGGCAATGTGCACCAGGATCTGGAGCTTTGTCAAACGCGGCAAACGGTCTTTCAATGCCATGCTGGATTAATAATTCGCTGCCAGGTCCATACCTGCATAGAGACTGGCGACCTCTTCCTCATAACCATTAAACATCAAGGTCGGGCGGCGCTGTAACTCGCCAATGCGGCGCTCGGAAGATTGAGACCAGCGTGGATGATCCACGTTCGGATTGACATTGGCATAAAAGCCGTACTCATTCGGCGCAGCAGCCATCCACAGCGAGACTGGCATCTCTTCCACCAGGTCCATCTTGACGATGGATTTTATGCTCTTGAAACCATATTTCCACGGCACAACCAGGCGAATGGGCGCGCCATCCTGGGGTGGCAGAGGCTTGCCATACAGGCCGGTAGCCAGGATGGCCAGATCATGCATGGCTTCATCCAGGCGCAAACCTTCCACATAAGGCCATTGATACCAGGGGCTTTTTTGGCCGGGCATCTCATCTGGCGCATAAATCGTCTCAAAGCGGACATAACTGGCATTCCCAGTCGGTTCGACTTCTTTGAGCAGCTCGGCGATTGGGAATCCCATCCAGGGGATCACCATTGACCAGCCTTCAACACACCGCAAGCGGTAAATCCTTTCCTGCTGAGTGAAGCGCTGTAACAATTCATCGATATCATAGGTCTTGGGATTTTTCACCAGCCCACCCACGCTGAGCGTCCAGGGATGAGTCGGAAAGTCTTTCGCCAGCTCGGCTACCCTTTCTTTATCCGTGGTGAATTCATAATAATTATTGAAATTGGTGACCGCGTCGTAGGTAGTCAAGGGGTCGCCTAACTCATCCGTTCCTGCCTGGGTGGCGCCTGTCGGGCTGGCGCTTGCCTGCGGTTGCTGGGTAGCAGTGGGGGATGGCAGGGCGCCACCGCAGGCTGCCAGAGCCAGAGAACCGGCGCTCAGGATGCCCATACCCTTGAGAAATTCCTTACGCGACAGGTAAACGTGTTCCGGTGTTATTTCTGATGGGTCGATCTTGCTCATTTCAGCCTCGAATCAAACGAATAGGAGTAATTCAATCTTGTTATTATAAGGGTAACCGATATTCCTTACAAAAGGATAAACAAAGATTAATAGAATGCTTAGACGTTCGTTCGGGATAAGGATTATTTGTTTGCGTTTGACGCAGTGAATTAATTCGAGTACACTGATTTTCACCGCATCCAGAAGACTATCTCACCGATTGAAACATGATGATCCACATTGACGGCTCTCAAGGTGAAGGGGGAGGACAGATTCTACGCACCTCCCTGGCCCTGTCTTTGTTAACCAATCAACCGTTCGAGATGGTCCATGTCCGCCTCAGGCGGCAACAACCCGGACTGCGCCCCCAGCACCTGGCATCGGTAAAAGCAGCCGCTTCCATCAGCAAGGCAGACGTCGAAGGCGCTGAACCAGGCTCCACGCGGCTGGTGTTCCGACCGGGTGAGGTCCACGCGGGACGGTATGATTTTAACATCGCCACCGCCGGATCCACCTGTCTGGTGCTTCAAACCATCTATCTCCCTTTGAGCAAAGCTGCCTCTACTTCGAACATCACCATTACCGGCGGCACGCACGCACCCAAGAGTCCCAGCTTTGAATACCTGGACCAGCACTGGCTGCACTATCTCAGGCTGCTCGGCTTTGATATTCACCTGGATTTGATCGAGGCTGGATTTTACCCGCAAGGCGGCGGTAAGATTCAAGCCAGGATCCGTCCTACCCCACAAACCATCGGGCTAAACCTGTCCCAACGCGGCCAGCTCCAGCAGATCCGCGGCGTATCGGCGGTCGCCAACCTGGACCGGCGCATCGCTGAACGGCAGCGGGAACAAGTGCTCCGCCGCCTGGGCGATACCTATCGCTTGAATGATATTCGCATCAGCGAGCTGCCCTCCCGGTTTAAAGGTACCTTTTTGCTGCTTCTGGCTGAATTTGAAAACTCTCAGGCCTGCTTTTTCTCTTTAGGCGCGCTGGGAAAGCCTGCCGAACGGGTTGCGGATGAAGCTGTAGATGCACTGGTAGAATTCCTCGCCACGGATGGCGCCATCGACGCCTACCTGGCTGACCAATTGTTGCTGCCCCTGGCCTATGCCAGCAGCGGCTCCCGGCTCAGAACCTCCCGAGTCACCAACCACTTGCTGACCAACGCCAATGTGATTAACACCTTCCACCCGAATTGCATCCAGATCCTTGGCAGTTACGGAGAACCTGGGGATATAATCATTCATCCCTGATAAAGGACAACCACGCGTGGCGATCAACACGACTCATGACAACCGCAAATGGCTGGTGCTGGCGGCGATCGGCGCCAGCACTTTTATGACTGCCCTGGATACCAGCGTGGTTAATACTGTCTTGCCGGTGATCAACCGCTCCTTAGGAAGCCAGATTGCCACAATCCAGTGGGTTGTGACCATTTACCTGCTGGTGGTCAGCGGCTTGCTGCTCAGCTTTGGGCGGCTGGGTGACCTGCGCGGCCATAAGCCCATCTTCCTATCCGGCTTCGGCATCTTTATCCTCAGCTCGGCCTTGTGTGGATTAGCCCCTTCCGCAGGGTTATTAATCGCCTTCCGCGGGCTGCAGGCCCTGGGGGCAGCGATGCTGGCTGCCAACTCACCAGCGATTCTCACCAAAAGTTTCCCTGCCAGCCAGCGCGGCCAGGCCCTCGGTCTGCAGGCCACCATGACCTACCTGGGCCTGAGCGCGGCGCCCTCCGTGGGCGGCTGGCTGACTGACCTGTTCTCCTGGCGCGCCGTGTTCTACATCAATGTCCCGGTAGGGTTGGCAGCCTTCCTGCTCAGCTTGCGCTATATCCCAAAGGACGAAGGCTCCAAAAATGCCGAGCGGTTTGACCTGACCGGCGCGCTGCTCTTCATGGCCGGGTTAGTTGCCCTGCTCTTAGGCCTCAATCAGGGCGCCGAATGGGGTTGGACCTCGGCTCCGATTCTGGGTTTGTTCATCGCCGCGGCAATATTTCTAACCGTTTTCATCTTCGTTGAAAAAAGGCAGGCTTACCCGATGCTCGATTTGAGCCTGTTCAGCAAGCGGCTTTTCACTACCTCCACCGCGGCGGCGCTGCTCAATTACATGGCTTTATTCAGCATCTTGTTCTTGATGCCCTTCTACTTGCTGCAAGGGCGCGGTTTGAGCCCTTCTCAAGCAGGTTTGATACTCACTGCCCAGCCAATCGTCATGGCAATCGTAGCCCCGCTCAGCGGGACACTCTCTGACCGGATCGGCACGCGCCTGCCGGCAGTCCTGGGGATGGCGATCCTGGCTGTGGGGCTGTTCGCCCTCGCGTGGCTTGGCCCGACCACACCTTTACCGCTGGTCGCTCTCGTGCTCGGGATAGCCGGATTGGGGACAGGAACCTTCATTTCCCCGAACAACTCCGCCCTGATGGGCTCCGCCCCTCACCAGCGCCAGGGTATCGCGGCGGGGATACTGGCGACTGCCCGTTCAGCAGGGATGGTGCTGGGGATCGGCCTGGCAGGAGCGATCTTCACCACCATCCTGGCCGCCTCCCCGGCTGAGAGCAGCCTGTATGCTGCCACCAGAGCCAGCTTCCTGGTGGCGTGCGGCATCGCCAGCCTGGCAGCGATCACCGCTTTAATCCATGAGAAATGAGTTCGAACCAGGATAAAATGGCTGAGCTTTCAAATGGATTATAGAGTCCCATGAAACCGAGCATAGAGACAGAATCAAACTCAGAGACACCTCCTGCAGCCACGTCTGAATCTGGCCGGATTTTCCGCCCAGCCTCACCGGCTGACCAGGGGCGGCTGGGGAAATGGCTGCCTGGCCTGTATGTGCTGCGACATTATCGCGGCAGCTGGCTGCGGAGCGACCTGGTCGCCGGGCTGGTGCTGACTGCGGTACTGGTTCCGGTGGGCATGGGCTACGCCGAGGCGGCCGGGCTGCCGGCGATTTACGGCCTGTATGCCACCATCGTCCCGTTGATCGCGTATGCCATCTTTGGTCCCAGCCGGATTATGGTGCTGGGGCCGGATTCGTCCCTGGCGGCAATCATCGCTGCGGTGATCATACCGCTGGCCGCTGGCGACCCTGAGCGCACGATTACTCTGGCAGGCATGCTGGCGATCTTCACAGGATTGCTGTGCATCCTGGCCGGGCTGGGGCACCTGGGATTTATCACTGAGCTGCTTTCCAAGCCGCTCCGCTACGGATACATGAATGGCATCGCCTTGACGGTGCTGATCAGCCAGCTCCCCAAGCTGTTTGGTTTTTCAGCCGGGGGAAGCGGCGTGATTGAACAGACCGCGGCTTTTGTGCAGGGTCTGCTCGCCGGGGAGGCCAACCGGGTGACCTTCGCGGTGGGGGCTGCAACTCTGGTCTTCATCCTGGTCTTCAATCGCTACAAGCGCTTCCCGGCTGTGCTGGTAGCGGTGTTGGGGGCGACGATCGTGACCGGTGTCTTTGACCTGACCAGCCTGGCTGGGGTAGCGGTGCTGGGCGAGCTCCCCCAGGGATTGCCCGCTTTTACCATACCAATGGTGCAATTTGAGGATCTCGGCCCGCTGCTGGTTGCGGCGATCACGATTGCAGTGGTCTCGTTTGCTGATACCAGTGTGCTCTCGCGCAGCCTGGCCGCCCGGAGCAACACATCGGTGGATCCGAACCAGGAGATGATCAGCCTGGGCGTCGCCAATGTCGCTACGGGATTCTTCCAGGGCTTTTCGATCAGCAGCAGCGCCTCCCGCACGCCCGTCGCCGAAACAGCCGGGGCCAAGACTCAGGTCACCGGTATTGTCGGTGCGATTGCCATCGCCTTGCTGCTGGTATTTGCGCCTGGCCTGCTGAAGAATCTGCCCAACACCGCCCTGGCGGCAGTGGTGATCACTTCAGCGATCAGCCTGTTCGAGATCTTAGACCTACGCCGGTTATACCGCATTCAGCGCTGGGAGTTCTGGCTTTCAATGGCTTGTTTTCTGGGGGTGGCCATCTTCGGACCGATCCCGGGCATCTTGTTCGCCATCGGCCTCGCCCTGCTGGAGTTTGTGTGGGATGGCTGGCGCCCGCATTTCGCCGTCCTGGGTCGAGCGGATGGGGTTAAAGGCTACCACGATATCACTCGCTATCCAGATGCCCGGCGTATCCCGGGGCTGGTGCTGTTCCGCTGGGACGCCCCCTTGTTTTTCGCCAACGCCGAACAATTTCACAAGCATGTAATCAATGCAATCAACACCGCCCCCACGCCGGTACATTGGTTTGTGGTGGCGGCTGAGCCGGTGACCAGCGTGGATGTCACTGCGGCTGACATGCTGGCTGAGCTGGACGATGAATTACACCAGGCTGGCATTCAGCTCGTGTTTGCCGAGATGAAGGACCCGGTAAGAGACAAGCTCAAACGCTTCGGGCTTCTCTCCCGCTTCGACGAGCAGCATTTCTTCCCCACCATCGGCCAGGTGGTGGACGCTTATGTAGATGCGAGTGGTGTTTCCTGGGAAGACTGGGAAGATAGAAAGGAATCCGGTGCCGGTTGAGCCAGGCATTCGGGCCTACAGATAGAATCAGAGGCTTTCTTTCAAGCGTTCGAAGCTGTCCAGATTGTGCAGAGGCAGGAATTCATCGATATACGGCAGGGCGATCTGGATTCCACGCACCAACGGCTGGTAGTCTGGTGAGCCCAGCAACGGGTTAAGCCAGATCAGGCGGGATACGCTGCGCCGCAGGCGGGCCAGCTCCCTATCCAGCAAGCTGATCTCTCCCCGATCCCAACCATCACTGATCATGAGCAGCACCGCTCCCCGTCCCAGCACCCGCCGCGCCCATTGATAATTGAAGGTGCGAAGCGATTCCCCGATACGAGTCCCTCCAGACCAGTCCAGCACGGCCTGCGAAGTGCGCCGGACTGCCTGGTCAACACCTTTATGCCTTAATTCCGGTGTCAGGCGCGTCAGGCGAGTGCCAAAGACGAACACCTCCACCCGCTGAGACTCTTGCGCCAGAGCATATAGAAAATGCAGGAACAGGCGCGAGTAGCGCTCCATTGAGCCGCTGATATCACAGATCACCACCAGCGGCCGCGGCTTCTCCTTACGCTGCCGCCACTCTAAAGCCACGATCTCCCCGCCCAGGTCCAGACTGTTGCGCACGGTCCTGCGCAAATCCAGGTAGCTGTCCCGCTTTAAGGCACGCACCTTACGCCGGGAGGGACGCGTAGATATACGCCAGATCAGATTGTGGATGATTCGTTTCGCCTGTTCGAGCTCCAGCTCGCTAAACTGGCTGATATCCTTGTGACGCAAGACCTCATCCGGGCTGTACGTGGTCTTGAGGCTTTTATCCAGGTCAGCCTCCGGCTGGGGCAATTCTGGAGGCTGGGCGATATCCAGGCCCGATCCTCTGCGCAACACTGGCTCATCGCTTTCGGACAAGTCATCCTCCAACGTTCGCCTTGAGGTTACCCGGCTGGCGGCGCCAAACTCAACGAGAAACTCCAAATTCCCAGACCAGAACAGGCTAAACGCTCGCTCGAATAAATCGATCTGACCGACATCGTGAACAAAGAAGCTGCGCGCGGCGTAGTAGAAGTCATCCCGCCGGACCAGGTCAATGTAAGCCAGCCCATCGGCCAGGTCATAAATCTGGTCACTGCTGATGTGGAATCCCAACAACCTGAGAAAGCGACCAAAGCGCAGCAGATTGCCCAAAAAAAACTGGTCCACGGAGGCTGGATTTCCTGTAGGTTGGAAGGGTATTAAGAGTAGAGTGTCTGGGCTTGCCTGGCCAGATCATGCGCCAGCGGACCGTGCACGCGCTGCACATCGTCCTGATATTTGAGCAGCACACCCAGCGTATCGTTGATCGCTTCTTCTTCCAGAGCCTGGGTATTCATGGTTATCAGAGCGCTGGCCCAATCCAGTGTCTCAGCGATCCCCGGCGGCTTGTACAACTCTGCCAGGCGCAACCGCTGAACCGCATGCACGACCTGTAAAGACAGTTTCTCCGAGATGCCGGGCACTTTCATCTGCACGATCTGGTATTCGGTTTCAAAACTGGGGTAATCGATCCATTGGTACAGGCAGCGCCGTTTAAGCGCATCATGCACTTCACGCGTGCGGTTAGATGTGATCACCACGACCGGGGGATGCGCGGCGGAGATAGTACCAATCTCCGGGATGGTAATCTGGAAATCAGAGAGAATTTCCAACAAAAAGCTCTCGAACTCCTCATCAGCCCGGTCGATCTCGTCGATTAGCAAGACCGGCACGCGCGCGGCGTTATCTTCAATGGCTTGCAGCAAAGGCCGCGCCAGGAGAAATTCCCGGCTGTAAAGATCACGTGCCATCTCACTGCGGGTGGCAGCGGTGGCCTCCAACATGCGTAAATGCAGGATCTGGCGGGCATAATCCCATTCATACACCGCGTTATGCAGATCCAGGCCCTCGTAGCACTGCAGGCGGATCAGGGGCGCTGGCAGCATCCTGGCCAGGACTTTGGCGACCTCTGTTTTTCCGACTCCGGCCTCACCTTCGAGGAAGAGGGGTTTGCCCAATTTCAGAGAAAGAAACACCACCGTCGCCAAAGCGCGACTGGGTACATATTGGTGATCCAACATCGCTTGCTGGATAGCGTCTATGTCATCAAGCATGGTTTGTTCGGCTTCCATCAATTCGAGTTTTGTAATTTGACAGGCTGGTTGCGTACCTGGATAATCTCAGCCATGATACTTACCGCGATCTCCCCAGGTGAATACCCGCCAATGTCCAGCCCGATCGGCGCGTGTAGGCGGTCGATTTGTGCCTCAGTCAGTCCAGCCTGAATCAGGCGCTCACGCCGCTTTTGGTTCGTGCGCTTGCTCCCTAAGGCGCCGACATATCTCGCTCCGCTGGTCAGGCCAATCTGCAGAGCTGGATCGTCCAGCTTGGGATCGTGGGTGAGGGTGACTAGATAAGCCGAGCGATTGAGCAGCAATTTTGGCAAGGCCTCTTGAGGCCATTCCACCAGGATTTCCTTGGCGTGCGGAAAGCGCTCACGAGTCGCATAAGCTTTGCGCGGATCGATCAGGATCGTGTCGAACCCCACGGCATTGGCAATGGTACACAGCGGGTCGGCAAAATGCACCGCGCCGACGACAATCAGGCGGGGCGGGAGTGAGTGGACTTCAACAAAGAGCAAGGTGCCATCTTCCAGCTCGATGACGCCCCCAGTCTCTTGAACCAACAAATCCCGGGCCTGGGAGATAACTTTCTCGTCAGAAATGGTTAAATCCCCTTCCGTGTGACCATCCGGATAGACAATCAGCTTGTGATTCAAGATATCCGCATCTCCCTGGAGAACGCTGACTACAGCCATCGGACGGCGGGCTTCTAAGTTACGCTTCAACGAAGCATAGATTCCATCCAAAGCCCAGGCCGGCTCGACAAATACTTTAATCGTCCCCCCACAAGTCAACCCCACCTGCCAGGCGTTCTCATCGGCCACGCCATAAGTCAACAAACGCGGCTTCCCCTCGCTCAGAACCTGGAGCCCCTCCTCAATCACAGCCCCTTCGACACAACCGGCGCTCACCGAACCAACCATCCCACCCTTCTGCGAGTAGATCAGTTTCGATCCAGGCGGCACGCGGCGCAGACCCCCAGGTGCTGACCACGGTGGCGATGGCGAATTCTTCCTGGCCTTTTCGCCAGGCATCTACTTGATCGAGTACATCTCTCATTGGCTTACCTCTTAATCACCAGCGATTGTGATACCGATAATCTCTACCCGATTAAAACAACAGCGATCCAGGAGGCCTGGTTTCCCAGGCCTCTTGAAACTTTGAATTCGTGAAACGTGGATTTATTTTACTCGATGATGGTTTTTTCTTCGGTAAGCAAATGGACCCGCGATGAGCAGTGGGCAATCGCATCCTCAGCCGCGGCTTTGCCGGCGTCGGTCCCGAAGGCGGCGTTACGGGCGTCCATATCGTCAAACCACATCTCGGAGACGGCATCGGCCGGTAGGCCGGGTGTGTCTGCAAGTACCACACTCATGCGATAGTGGCGCATGCCGGGCAGCTTCTTGCCCAGCTTGGGGTGTTCCTCAAGCGCCCATGCCCGAAACTCCTCCAGGCTGATATCCTCTTTGCGCTTCAACAGCGAGATAATCTTTAGCATCCAAATACTCTCCTTAGTTCTCAGGGATGTAGGTAGTGATCAGACTAGCGATAGAGCCCGTATTCCCGGGTGAAGTCGAACATCGCTTTGACATTCTCAGGCCTGGCCTCGTCCAGCATGACCGCGGCATCCATGATCAGGCCGGGCTTACCCCTGGTGTAGTCAATGATGCGCTTGCAGTAAGCCTTCACATCGTCCGGCGTACCGCCGAGCAGCATGACATTCGGCACATTGCCCATCAGGCAGACTTTCCCGCCCAGCGCATCCCAGGCCATTTCAAAGTTAGTTGCGCTAAGATGGTAGATAATCTTACCCGCAGGAATATCCGCGACGTGTTTGAGGCGGCTCTCCCAATCGGCCTCCCAGTAAACCACCGGGATGATGCCTTTTTCGATCAGCGCAAGCAGGCCCTTACGCAGATACGGCCAGTAGAATTCCTGAAATTGGGCGTCGGACATGAACTCGCGGGTCGACTTGTGGACCCACACCCAGGTAAATGGCAGCGGCGCTCCGGCAGCCCCGGATCCATACTCGACGAAGATCTTCGTGGCGACTTCAAGCGCATCATGCAGCTTGCTGGGTCGGCGGCGCATATCGGCCAGGATATTGCGCGTACCGCGCAGCGTGTCACCGAGGATGTCGAACGGAGGCCAATCCCAGGCAGCAAAGGCCATCGGGAAGCCTTTTTCCTTGGCTTCGCCCCAATACTGGAACTGCGAAGCCCACCACTTGCCGGTCTCCTCAGCGCCTGCAGTGACGGCCCGCAGCGTCTCCTGGAATTCTGGCGTTGACCAAAAGAAGCTGAGGTTCATCCAGCCCGACCACATGAAGCGGCGCCAGGGGATGGTCTGCGCAAATCCTTCCATCGACGTGAACTGGCGCGGCGCCCACTTGCCAAGCATGAAGCCGGACGGGTCATAGATAAACTCATCGTACTCGTCGGCGGTCATGTACTCGCCATCCAGGTACTGGTACATGGCGTTGTCGTTGTCCAGCCCGTGACCCGGCCATTTGAAGGCCTTCCAACCAAGCAGCTCCATCGCTTTTGCCGGATAGGCCAGGATCGGGCCAAAGTCAACTTCAGGCTGGTAATAGTCCAGGAACTGGTGACAGGCCTGCCGCGCCAGAGCATAGTCATTCATAGCCTGCTTGAAGGTCACACCAGCAAACTGGTATGGGAATTTCTGAAACGGTCCAAAAACAGGGATCCGATCGGGCTGCTGGCAAGTCGCGGCAGCCAGGACGCGCGCCAGGCGCTGATCAAAGAGCTCTTGAGGTGTTATCTCAGACATGATTGGTTTCCTCTCCTGCGCTGCAGAACTATGCCGTCCAGCCCTTGGCTAATGTGACCGCCGACAGGGCATCTGGCCCGTACGCGTCAGCGCCAATATAGCGCGCGGCGCTCTCGTCCATGATGGCGCCGCCGACCATAATCTTGACCTGCTCGCGCAGCCCGGCTTCATTTAATGGCCTCCACGGTGCGCTTCATCTCGTCGAAGGCCAACGTCAGGAGGCCGCTCAACCCAACGATATCTGGCTTGACTTCCTTAATCTTCGCGACAAAGGTCGCAGCAGGCACATCAACACCGAGATCGTAGACTTTGAAGCTGTTGACTTCCAGCATGAAGGTGACGACGTCCTTGCCGATATCGTGGATATCGCCAGCCACAGTGCCGATCAGGACCGTGCCCAGCGTCTTGGTCTCGACAGCCTGGAGGCGCAGCCGCGGCTTGACCATCTCGCCGATGGCTTTCATCATATCGCCGGCAATGATCAGCTCCGGAAGAAAGTACTCCTGCGCGTTGAAGCGGTCGCCGACGACGACCATTGCCTGACTGGCGGCATCCAGGATCATCTGCGGATCCTCCCCCGCGTCGAGCATCGCCTGAACCAGGTTCATCGCCTCATCCTCATTCATATCGGCGATTGCATTAATCAGTTTATTCTTCATTGCCTCAACTCCTGGGATTATGTGGGGATCAAATGGTTAGGGAGGAAAACCTCCTTGGTTCATTAATGGCGAGAGCAGGTATTCTGGACAGCTTCTCTGTCCAGAATACCTGCTGCAAATCAACTTTACTGCTTGGCTGCCAGGGCGTGCAGAATCACTTCCGGGGTAACCGGTATCTCGGTGATCCTCACGCCCAAAGCGTTGTTGATCGCATTGACGATGGCCGGGATAGGCGGGTTGGCGGTCATCTCACCGACGCCTTTCACACCATAAGGGCCGTTGCTGGATGGATATTCCAGCACCGTACTTTCGATGACAGGCAGCTCCAGCGGACCGGGCAATACATACTCGCTGAATCCACCGGGCATGTAATCGACAGCGGGGTAATAGGGATGGGTGGTTTCATACAAAGCATGCGCCATGCCCATGAACGCTCCACCCCGGATCTGACCCTCGACCAACGCTGGATTGACCATCTGGCCGACTTCATAGACACTCTTGAGGCTGAGCACCGTGACTTCACCGGTCTCGGTATCCACCTCGACCTCGGCGACGGTACAGGCATGCGCTTCAGTTGAATCCGGGTCCATTTTGCCAGTCTCCGGATCCACGTCACTCTTGGGTTTCATAAACATGCCCCGCCCAGAGATAGTGCGCGCATACTTGAAATGCGCCGCCAGGGCAAGGTTAACGATATGGATGGATTTGTCTGGGGAGCCTTTGACCCGGATAAACCCCTGGCCGTCTGTCTCGAGGTCATCTGGAGAGACCTCCAGCTCATCGGCAGCCACCTCCAGCATGACTTTGCGGGCTTCCTGCGCGGCCTGCATAACAGCATTGCCCACCCGGTGAGTCGCCCGGCTGGCGAAGGTGCCCATACAATGCGGACCGGTATCCGTGTCGGCGGTATCGATCATGACATTCTCGAAAGGGACACCCAGCGTCTCGGCGCCGATCTGTGCAATCACGGTTTTTAACCCCTGCCCGAGATCGGTGCTGGACAGGCTGATGACGAAATTCCCGGTGGTCGTGGCATGGATCAACGCTTGAGAAGGGTCGCCGCCCAGGTTCATCCCGGTCGGATAATTGACCGCTGCAATACCTACACCTCTTTTCTTTGCCATTTTAGCCCTCCTTCCTGTCCCAGGAGCTCATTTGCTTGTACGCTTCTGGCAATTCGTGACCAACCATCTCGGCGGCTTTCTGCATGACTTCGATCAACGTGGCGTCTTCGACGACCTTCTGGTGAGGTTTCATGTCGCCATTCTTATAGGCATTTATGAAGCGCACCGACCAGGAGTCTAAACCGACCGTTTGAGCAATTTTTTCCATCTGTAGCTCAAGGGCAAAAGAGGCAGGGGTGACGCCGAAACCACGCATGGCGCTGCCTGGCTGGTGATTGGTGTACACGCAGTGAGCGTCAATCGAAACATTCGGAATGCGGTAAGGACCGGCGATATTGGCGGCATGTTTCGTCACCGCATACGGGGTGTGGCGGTTGTAAGCGCCTGAATCCGCATAGGTGGTGATTTTTCGGGCAACGATGCGCCCATCTTTCATCACGCCATCCTTAAAATATATTCGCCAGGCGCTGCGTGATGATGAGACGCGCATCTCCTCTTCGCGTGTGTAGACATATTTCACCGGGCGGTTGGTTTTCATGGCAGCCAGTGTGGCTATCGGTTCAACGATCACATCCACTTTCCCACCAAAACCACCCCCCACCGTCCCACCTACAAAGTGTAGTTTCTGGAAAGGCACCTGCAGGATCAGGGCAGTGTTATCCAGCGAGAAAAACAAGGCCTGCGTGTTTGTAAAAACCGTGACTCGCCCATCCGGCTCGGGCCTGGCTACACAACCGGTTGTCTCAGTGGGCGCGTGCTCGATCGGCTTGGTGGAGTAGCGCTCCTCAATGATAAAGTCGGCTTCGGCAAAGCCTTTCTCCACATCGCCTAAGCGGACTCGGCGGCAGTGATGCCCTTCGTAAACAAAGTAATTGGTTCCCCAGGGTTTGAGGATCGGGACGCCGGGTTTCAACGCCTCTTCGACATCCAACACCGCAGGGAGCTCCTCCAGGTCAAGCCTGACCTTCGAAACAGCTTCCATCGCAGCTTGTTCCGTCTCAGCAACGATGGCAGCGATTTGTTCGCCTTGAAAGAGCACTTTATCTTCTGCCAGGACCGGTTCTTCGTCCGGACCAACCCCGATCAAACACAGGATTGTGTAAATATTTTTCGGTATATCTTTATAAGTGAAGGCGCGCACAAATCCTGGCACTTTTTCCGCTTCCGAGAAATCCACGCCTTTGATTAATGCATGGGGCAACGGGCTGCGCACCATCTTGAGATAGAGCATATCAGGGAAATTAAGATCATCGATGTAAACTGTTTTACCGGTCACATGCGCCAAGCCATCACGACGGAGAACAGATTGGCCTACGACATTGAGATTAGTTTCAGTCATTTTGCTTTCTCCTTTCGCTCAGTTTCCGTTTATCCGTCGGGAGGCGTCTGCAACAGCCTGGATGATCGGCTCATAACCGGTGCATCGGCAGTAATTCCCGGTTATTGCCTCAACAATTTCGGCACGGGTTGGCTGGGGATTCTCATCCAGCAGTGCTTTTGTTACCATGATCATGCCCGGTGTGCAAAAGCCGCATTGAATAGCGAATTTCTCAAAGAAGGCTTCCTGGATTGGGTTTAGATTCCCATTTTCCGTCAGACCTTCGAGGGTCATCACCACCTGTCCCTCAATTTCTTCAGCCGGCAAAAGGCAAGACAGCATGGGCTCGCCGTTGACCAGGACCGTACAACTGCCGCAGCCTCCCTGCCGACAGCCTGACTTCGTTGCAGTGTAGCCGAGCTGCTCACGCAAAACATGCTGCAAGGTGGTCATTGGCTTGACAATCACCTCGACCGGTTTGCCGTTTAATTGAAAACCGACGATTTTAGATGCCATCTCAGCCTCCTCCTGCAATCTTCTCGAGGGTGCGGCGGACAATCACCGGCACCATCTGGCGCCGATACCATTCACTCGCTATGGCGTCGGTAAAGGGCTCCGCCTCTCCCATTGCCGTGTCTGAGGCTTTGGCGATGGCGTTGGCGTCGAGTTTTGAGCCAACCAGCACAGCTTCTGCCTTCTTTGCTCGGAAGGGATAGGGTCCGACCGCGTTCAACGCCAGGCGGGCTTCTTTAACCACGCCGCCATCCAGAAAGATGTGTGCGGCAACGGTCACCACCGCCGGTGTATTGGCATGCCTGCGGCCAAATTTGGTATAGGCGGTTTTCCCTTTGGGCATGGGCAGCAGGATTTGCTCCACAATCTCGCCTTGGTGAAGGTCAGTGCTCAGGAAACCGGTGTAGAAATCTTCCAATGCGATCGTAGCGCATGCCGATCTTGCTGGTGAGCTTAAGGCTGGCATCTAATGCCAGCAAGGCTACCGCAAAATCCCCGGCCGGTGGAGGCGCAAACAGATTGCCTCCGACCGTCCCCATGTTACGGATCGCCCAGCCGCCAATGGCATGGGCGGCTTCCTGCAGGATGGGCACATCGGTCTGTTTCACCATTTGGGTCAGGGTAGTCATGGACCCAATCGCCAGATTCCCATTCTTGCGTTGAATGGTATTCAAACCGGTCTTTCGCAGGCTCAGCACCTTTTCCGGCATGGATACGCCTTCATTCACAAGCGGCATGGCGAGGGTACCTCCAGCGAGAAGCAGGACTGCTGGTCCGTGTTCATCCAGCAAGTCGACGGCTTCACCCGAGGATTTTGGTTGGAAATAAGTTTGGGCAGTCACATTAGCACCTCCTGGCTAATCAAGGATGGCAAAGAAACGCGCAGGCGAGCCTTCTGCGCCTTTCATCTTGATAAATGGAGCAAAGAACTTGAACGGACGTTCGGTGGGCAGCTTCGAAAGATTGGTCATCTGCTGCATCAACAGCGCCCCATTCTCGAGGATGATCTTATGGATGATGAAATCTTCCGAAGTAAAGTCAGGCAGCCGGGCGCAGTATTCACTGAAGCAATCAAATCCAATTGCCCTGGCGCCTCGATCGATCAGCCATTGAGCCGCCTCAGCGGAACAATAGGGCGACTCCAGGTAATAGGTCGGAAAATTGCCCCATTGTTTTTCGGTCCAATCGGTCCTGACCAGGACGATATCTCCCTTGGTGACCTGGGCAGCATGCTTTTCAAGGTCTTCGACAGAGATGCCGTGGTTAGGACCAATAAAGCTGAGGTCCACCACACGGGCATCGCCGAACACCCGCTCCAGGGGAATATCGATTGCGGTCTCCCCATCCGGCTGCACATGCTTGAGAAAATCAACGTGCGAACCGGTGTGCAGCACCATTTCGACTTTACTCGCCTGCCAGAATCCGGGGCCGCGGTGAAAACTGGTCAATTTCAGCTGCTGATTAACCGATGGGGGACTTATGGTGTCTTCTCCGATCGGGACAGTCAGATCAACAATCTTCATCGTTCCTCCGATCATCGATTGGTTTAGAAACGGTCCATCTCCATCGATCCACGCCGGGTGGTCAAGAGCGGCTTTCTTGATCTGCTTATTTAACGTGGACAACCCAAGCTGGACCAATGTCTTAACAGCTCCCTCTATGAAGCGGGGGCTCAACGACGCCAATGCCCCGGTAATCAGGGCATTCGTCTGGTAATGGATTGTGGTCTTCCCATCCACCTCCTCAAGGCTGAAAGTTGCGTCTCCCTTAGCGATGCCTGTCGGACCGCTGACTTCTCCTTCAAAGGAGCAGCGTTCAGGGGGCACCTGCTCGAGAATGCGCACAAAAGTTGTATATTCCCCGTTGATCGAGGCAAACCCGATGCGGATTTTCCCCAGGTATTCATGCGGACTGATTTGCTCGAGCCCCTGGCAACCTGGGATTAATTTCATCAATGAATTTGGGTCAAAGATGTGAGGCCAGATCATCTCCCTGGGAGCATCGAGGGAGTATGTTCCTTCAACTTTGATCATAGTTCACAGTTTCTCTTTCATGACACAGTATGGCACACGCTGGCGTTCCTGTCATGTGTCATTGATCACTTTTTAACCATCTGCAGTATTCATCAATATTAAGGAGGAGCATTACGCCCCAGCCAGGAATTTCTCCGCCAGGGTGCGGAACTCGTCCTCGGTCAGCAGCCCTTTCTTCTCCATCGAAAATTCTTTGACCAGCATGGTCAGGTCGAGGAGCTGCTCAAGCGGGGGAACCGGCAATCCAATGCGTGCGAGCCAGTGAGCAACGGAGTCTGTGCCACTGCCTTTGCCCAGCACAAGCTCCACGTCATACTGCCCGATCAGCGACGGCAGCAATGGAAAAACCTCGGTAGGATGCTCATCTTTACACTTGAGCCACCAGTTGGCGGGAATGCCTGATTCGAGCTTGAACAAATCTGAACCGGCTACGGGTTGATTGCGCGGCGTCATCCGACCGGTGCATCGCTGGACAACCTGGGTCAGGTTGTAGAGCCGGTCGAGCTTGACACCTGTCTTGATGCCGTATAACAGCTCGAGCGCCAGGGCGATCTGCTCGGTCGATGCCTGACCGGCGCGCTCCCCCATGCCCAG
The DNA here is from genome assembly GCA_963706905.1 of uncultured Chloroflexia bacterium. Taxonomy (GTDB): domain Bacteria; phylum Chloroflexota; class Anaerolineae; order Anaerolineales; family UBA4823; genus CAVPNY01. The sequence goes on from CAVPNY010000012.1 coordinate 182,431, forward strand.
CACGGTTGAGTGAATCACCTCCGCCCCTTCTTCCAGGGCTGCCAGGCTGTTGGCATTGGCGAGGCCAAAATCGTTGTGGAAGTGGGCCTCGAGCGGGCGCTGCAGCCGGGCGCGCATGGTGCGGACGTAGTAGCGGATGGCGGTCGGGGAGGTAACACCCATCGTGTCGACCAGAGCCAGGGCGTCCATGTGACCTTCCGCCGCAACGGCCTCGATGATCTGGAATAAGGTGTTAAAGTCCGCCCGCGTGGCGTCAATGGTGAAGAAAACCGTGTACAGACCAAGCTCATGGGCCAGGCGGGTGGCGTCCACCGAGGCCTGGATCGCTTTCGACAGCGGCCATTGATAACCATACTCGATGATATGCTCGCTGCTGGGGATTTCTACGATAACGCCTGACACGCCACAATCGGCTGCCAAGCGGACATCGCTCAGAATGCAGCGGCAAAAGGCAAAAATTTCTGGCCCCAAGTTGCGCTTCACGATTTCGCGAATGGCGTTTTCATCCTGTTTCGACACGGCTGGCATGCCAGCCTCGATACGGTGGATACCCGCTTCAGCCAGCGCCTCCGCGATGGCGACCTTCTCATCCGTGCGCAAGGCGATGCCGGTCTCCTGCTCACCATCGCGCAGGGTGATATCGTGGATCTTAACTTTGACGGGAAGCTGAAAATCTTTGGTTACATCGGGCAAGTAGTTCAGCGGGCTGACGAAGTACTTGTCGGTTTTCCAGGGAACAGGCATAGCTCATCTCCTTATATATTGGTTGAGGTCTGTACAAGAGTGCAAACAATAATCAGGGACCAGGTCTTTTAATCAGATGGTTTCAAGGTATGAAAGGCCAGGCCGCCCGCGGCAGCCACCCAGTCGCCAACGGACTGGAACACAGGCACACCCTGGGCTTCGATCTCTTTTGCAATGCGCTGGGTATATGGACCACCCATCCCACCCACCAGGATCGGCTTATCGTACATGCGGGTCAGCCGGCCTAACTTCTGGACGATAGCCTCGTCCAACGGCGTATCCTGGAAGACAAACCACGGCATGGCAATGTCGATATTGGGGTCACGCAATAAAGCTTCGATGCCAGTTTCGTAATCTGTGCTGTTCGCAGAGCCGGTCACATCGATCGGGTTCTGTACGATGAAGTATTCCGGGAAGCGTTCTAACAGATCCCGCAAGGTTTCTGGACTCAATTCTGGTATCTCGAGCCCGTACGATTTAAGCAGGTCGATACCCTGAACCATCGAACCTGCGCCGTTACTGATCATGGCAACGCGATTGCCGCGCGCCTTTGGCTGCATCGCCAGCGCTTTCGAGACCGCCATCAGCTCATCCATGGTCTCAACCGGGATCATACCTGCCTGACGGAAGGCGCCCTGCGCTACCCCGTAAGAGCCGCCAAAAAAGCCGGTGTGGGACATGGAAGCGCGTGCCCCGCGCTCGGTGCGACCAGCTTTCATCACAACAACCGGCTTCTTTTGGGTTACTTGCCTGGCGGTCTCCAGCAGCTTTCGGCCGTCCTCCAATCCCTCTACATATACCGCAATGAGTTCGGTCTCCGGATCATCGGCCAGATATGCCATCAGATCCGCCTCATCCACATCCGTGCGGTTGCCATAGGAAACAAACTTGCTGACGCCAAGCTCTGCGACCCCCTCCAGGAAAATACATCCCACCGTTCCAGACTGGGTGATCATCGCCATTGTGCCGGGTACCGGGCGCTGGAGTCGCTGCTGAACCTGGAAGAAGGTGTCCATGCGTGAGTGCCCATCAAAGACGCCAATGCAGTTGGGACCGATGACCCGCACATCATGCGCCACAGACATCTCCCGAATCTGCTGCTCCAACGCAACCAGGTCTCCGCCCAACTCCTTGCCCCCGCCCGAGACGATCACCATGTTGTGAATCCCCAGGGCTGAGCATTCTTCGATCAGCTCGGGAACAGCCCGCAGAGCCACAGCGACGATCACGACATCCACCTGATCGGGTACCGCGGAGAGGGCGGGGAAGCATTTCGAGCCCAGGATCTCTGCGCGGCTGGGGTTTATGGGGTAAACCCGGCCGGAGAAATCGTAGTTCACCAGGCTATCGAGCACACCGTAACCCACTTTGCCCGGTGTTGAGGAGGCCCCAATGAGAGCGACGGCCTGACCTTTGAAGAAATTCGCCAGGTGCTGCGTGCGGGCGGGGACCGGGGACGGAGCGGGCTTGGGCTCTTTGCGCCAGATCACCTTGGCATCCAGGAGGCGGTGCTGGTCGCCCCAAACCAGAATGGGGTTAAGATCGACCGATTCCAATGCACCGGCGTTGTCCATTCCCATGCGGCTGGCATTCATCAGCAGCCCGACGAGCATGTCCTCGGAGACAGCCGGCTGGCCGCGGTAACCCTGGAGCACCTTGTAACCCTTGATCTCCCGGATCATCTGCCGCGCATCGGAACGGTCAATCGGCAGGACCCGAAAACTAACATCGCCCAACACCTCTGTGAGCACCCCTCCGAGCCCAAACATGATCACCGGGCCAAACTGAGGGTCGTCGAGCAACCCGATGATGATCTCGACGCCGCCTGTCACCATCTCTTGAACTTGAATTCCCTCGATGCGAGCCGTTGGCAGGGCTGTCTGAGCTGCAACCAGGATCTGTTGATATCCTCGCCGAACTTCGTCAGCGGTATGCAGGTTGATCAGCACGCCCTCGATATCGGTTTTATGCAGGATATCGGGGGAAGTTATTTTCATAACAACCGGGTAGCCAATTTCACCAGCCAGGCGAACCGCTTCGTCAGCGCTGGTGGCCAGCCCATCAGCAGGAGTTTGAAAACCGTATTGTTTGAACATATTAACTACTTGCCTCACCATCGGTATTCTCGTGGAATCGTTTGTGGATATTTATCAAATGGTTGTGCATGGCACGGGTGGCTGCCTCTGGATCGCGACGTATGAGGGCGGCAACGATCGCTTGTAGGTCCTGGAGTGACTGATCGCGCACACCTTGCAGCTCGCCGGTGCGGCTGCGGCTGGCTGATCCCAAGCGGCTCAGAGCAGCCATAAAGCGGCCGATGATCTGATTGTGAGCAGCCGCGGTTATTTTCTGGTGCAGCTCGAGATCAGCTGCCAGGAAAAGACCCGGATCATGAACAGAAGCGGCTGCGCGTTCCAGGCAGGCGCTTAATTCAACCAGCTCGGCCTCGGTAGCATTAAGAGCTGCCGCAGCCGCGATGTTGGGTTCCAGCATTGCGCGGGCTTCTAATAACTCGGTGAAAGTTGAATTATCCAGGGAGAAAACAAATTCGAGACGCTCAACTAAGAGTTCAGGCTTCAGGGAGGCCACATAGGTACCCGAGCCCTGCCGGATTTCGACAATCTTCATCATGGCCAGCCCGCGCAGCGCCTCGCGCAGCGCAGGCCGGCCGACTTGCATCATGGCAGCCAGCTCCCGCTCTGAGGGGAGCCTATCACCCGGTTTAAGCTGGCGCTCTGTAATCAGTGAAATCAAACGCTCTGCAATACGCTCGGGGAGCATATTCCGGTCGAACACACCGAAGACCAGCGCTGAGCCTGCTTGATCTACCATGGACCTGCTCATTTGTAACGGGAGAAAGAATCTGGTCAGGTGGTCTGACCATCTGACCAGATTCTAGATCAGGTCGGGGCGGATGTCAAGCAGCAATCGGTACTATTTGGCTCTTAGCTTTCTTTTCTATTTGTAGATCTCCCAGATGGTGTGCTAGCCGAATTCGTCCCTTGGTGGTATTATTTTTTCAACCAGAGCAAACAAACATTTAGCAATAAGCCTGCATCAGTCACAAAGAGGTCAACATGATTCAATATCTGGTTAAACCAGGGAGCAAAGTCCGCCTGAGCGAATGGGATCCCAACGACAGCTCAGCTTTTGAGGGGGACAAGGACGCTGGCAAAGATGTGCTCAAAGAGATTAACTTAGACCTGGCAAAACTCCAGGAAGTATTGTTTGCTGAGAATAATCATCGAATTCTGATTGTCCTGCAGGGAATGGACACCAGCGGGAAAGATGGGGTGATCAGCCATGTTTTCGAGGGTGTCGATCCGCAGGGATTGAAGATCGCAAACTTCAAAGTACCCTCGGAGTTAGAGCTGGATCATGATTACCTGTGGCGAGTCCACCAGCACACACCCGGAAAAGGGGATATCGCTATTTTTAACCGCAGCCATTATGAAGATGTCCTGGTGGTGCGAGTGCATGAATTGGTCCCGAAACAAGTCTGGTCAAGGCGGTACGACCAGATCAACCATTTCGAGAAGCTGCTGGCTGAGGAAGGATGCACCATCCTCAAATTCTATCTCCATATTGACCATCGAAGAGCAAAAAGCACGTTTGCAAGCTCGCCTGGATGATCCAACCAAAATCTGGAAATTCCGCCTTGGCGATCTGGACGAAAGGAGATTGTGGCCAGAATACATCAAAGCCTACGAAGACGTGCTGAGCAAAACCAGCACCGATTGGGCACCCTGGTATATTGTCCCAGCCAACAAGAAATGGTACCGGAATATCGTCGTCGGTAAATTACTGACCGATACGCTGCGCAAATTGGATATGAAGTACCCCGTGTCAGAAGAAGATCTGAGTAATGTAGTGATTGAATAATCCAAAGGTCAAGCCATAATCCATGAGATGAATGGTAAGCCGATCCGATTCATCAACGAACGCATTGAGGTCTTCTACGATCAGCCCCCGGTTCTCGAGAAAAAGCCAGGCTGTCCGGATGGATTTAAGTGGCAGGATCAGGTGTACCAGATTACAGACCGGATTGCGGAGTGGCATGATTATCAACGCAGAGGGCGAATGGCACGCAATATGTCTCCAAGCCATGCGTCAGCCGCCGGACAACGAGGCTCGTGGGGAGTTGGTCAGGATTATTACCGCGTGCTGACGGACACTGGACAGGTTTTTGATATATACTATGATCGCGCCCCGCAGGATGCAGATCGACGCAAGGGGGAGTGGTTTATTTACCGGGAGCTCTCCATCGAAGATATAGCAGATTCCTCCGAGCCATAATCAATTCATCTATGACCAACGACGAGTTGATCGCATTGACCTCCCCACCAAAGCAGTATATCTGGACCTGGCGCGACCTGGTCATTATTCTGCTGGGGACTTTATTCCTCCTGGTGGCGGGAGTCGCCCTCTTTTATGCGCTTGCCGGGCTCAGCGGCCAGACGATCGAGGAACTGTCTCAACCGAGCATGGCACAAAGCCTGGCGCTCGCCGCGCTCGAGGCCATAGCTCTGGTAGCTGGTATATACCTTTTTGGGCTGCGTCGAAAGAAGCTGGGCTGGCAGGTACTGGGTATCAAGCCAGTGAGCGGTATGTGGGTGGCGATCACAGTGGCTGTCTCCATTTTCGCAATTCCTGTCACTGGATTAATCACCATCCTGGTTGTGCTGGCGCTTGGCTTGCCCATGGAAAATCCACAGTTGGATTTTCTCTTGCCCGATGACATCAGTTTACCAACTGCGGCGCTGATGCTATTATTGACCGGCATTGCAGTGCCGATCGCCGAAGAGCTGATTTTTCGGGGTTTTTTGTATAATTTTCTAAAGGAAAGGTGGGGAGTGTGGCCTGGAGTGGTGATCAGCTCGCTCATCTTCGGGATTATCCACGCTGACTTTGCGGTTGGATTCACCGCGTTCATGTTAGGAATTTTATTGGCCGTCCTTTATGAATACAGCCACTCGCTGTGGACTTCCATCCTGGTGCATGCGATTAATAATAGCGCCAAGATCGCACTTTTATACATCCTGATTAAACTTGGATTGGATAACCTGGTTTGATACGATCTAGGAAATGAGGAATTCTATGAAACCCCATAATCGCTATCGCTGGTTTGTCGTCGCTGTATTCTTCATTTTTATGCTGCTCCACCAAACCGATAAACTGCTTATCGGGCCGCTGACAACACAGATCATGGAGACCTTCCAGATCGATGAAGTCCAGATGGGCGCACTGACCACCGGCGCCCTGCTTGTTGGAGCGATACTATATCCGGTGTGGGGATATCTCTATGACCGCTACGCCCGATCCAAACTTTTGGCGCTGGCGGCTTTCATTTGGGGTTCGACCACCTGGTTGAGCGCCATTGCCCCTACTTATCCGACTTTCCTGGTGACGCGCGCCTCCACCGGGGTCGACGATTCTTCATACCCAGGCCTGTACAGCCTGATCTCGGATTATTTCGGGCCTCAATTGCGGGGAAAAGTTTATGGTCTATTGCAACTGAGCCAACCGATTGGTTACATGATCGGTCTCTTGATGGCAACCTTGTTAAGCGGGTTGCTCGGCTGGCGCGGCATCTTCTACATCACCGGTACATTGGGGATTGTGATCGCGATCATTATCTTCTTCGGCGTGAAAGAGCCGGAGCGGGGCCGCGCCGAGCCAGAGTTGGAGGAACTTGAGAAGATCGGTGTCTACCGGTTCAATATGAAGACCGCCTTGGGATTGTTCCGCAAGCGCAGCCTGATCCTGCTCTTCCTGCAAGGCTTTGTTGGGGTATTCCCCTGGAATGTGATCACCTATTGGTTTTTCCATTACCTTGAAACCGAACGCGGCTATGATGAGACTTCCGTTCTCACCACCATGGCGCCGGCGATTCTCGTGCTGGCGGCTGGTTATTTCATCGGCGGAGCTTTAGGCGACTTCTTTTTCAAACGCACCCCACGCGGCCGGGTACTGGTGTCCCTGTTTGGGGTGATCGCCGGAGCGATCTTCCTGACTTTTACAATGAATGTCCCTCTCGAGAATCAATTGCTCTTTACAGGGTTGTTGATTTTGACAGCTTTCTTTATGCCCTTCGCCTCGCCGAATGTCATTTCAACCGTGTATGACATCACACTGCCAGAAGTGCGCAGCACTTCGCTGGCTGTGCAGTACTTCATCGAGAATTTTGGCGCAGCTATGGCGCCCTTGATCGCGGGCTTCATCGCCCGGGATTCATCTTTTCAGGTGGCGATCCTCGCCATTTGCGTGACGGCGTGGACCTTAGGTGCCATCTTCCTGGCGTTTACCGCTTACCTCGTGCCGCACGATATCGCAGTCCTGCGCGCCCAGATGCGCGAACGAGCCGAGATCGAAAAACTCAGATCAACCGAAAGCCAGGCTTAATCTTAACTTCTGCAACTGCGCGTTCCAGGAAATAATAAAAATAAATAAAATATAATAAGCACTATTCTTATTGGAGGTATTTTGAGTCAATCTAATCTATTGGGATGCGGGCTGCAAGATTTCGGAAGGCAAAGACCGGAAGTTGACTGGGAAATATGTCAGGGATGTGACCCTTGTGAAGCACGCAAGGTGTGTAAGACACGCGCCATCATGCAGCTCGATCCAGGTGAGCCCGTATTCATCGAGCTAGGCAGATGTAATGCATGCAATAAATGTGTCTCTGCCTGTGCTTTTGGTGCGATCGTCCTTAATAAAAATCACTACGTCTTCCTGCGCAATGCCCCGGAATAAATGAATATTTGGATTTAAAGAGATAGTGATTAAATTATTCTAAAAATTGCGGGACTACACCCGCAATTTTTAGAATCAACAACGCCCAACCTTCTGAAAATCACGTTTGTAGGATTTTAAATCGTTTCAGGTGTTCACTCCACCCATCGACGACCCGAGTTTCCGGCTCTGAGTGATCCATCTGCAATCCAAAAACAGAGCCCATCCTGCGGATAGCCTCCTGCGCTGTAGTAAGCGTTTTCCCAGATTTCGCGCCTTCGATAATCTCATCTGACAGACCGCACAGGACCTGCAATGCGGCTGGCGTGTTGAGATCATCATCCAATGCAGCCGCGGAGGATTTAATTGCCCATTTCGGATCGATAGGAACTCCTGAGTCACCCTGTGCGGCAAGCGCGAGATTGATCTTCTTCGAGATATCCTCTGCATCGATTAATTCAGCTGCGGAGTGGCTCCACACATCGCGATAATGGTGCCTGCCGAGATAAATACGCAAGCCATCTGGTGAATAGCTCTTGAGCAGATCGCGCACCATGATCAAATTCCCAAGCGATTTGCTCATCTTGGCGCCTTCATGGTACACCATCGCCGCATGAATCCAGAAGCGGACAAATGGTTTCTTATGGGTGACCGGTTCAACCTGGGCGATTTCGCATTCATGGTGCGGGAAGATCAGGTCTCCGCCGCCGCTGTGAAAGTCAATCGTTTCCCCTAAGAATTTGGTCGACATGGTCGAACATTCGATGTGCCAGCCCGGTCTGCCAGGTCCCCAGGGGCTAGGCCAGGCCGGCTCATCCAGCGCTTGAGCCTGCCATAGAACAAAGTCAAGCGGGTCTCGTTTGCGGGGATCATCGGGATTATTGCCACGCTCATTGGCAACGGGCAGCATTTCTGCGAAGGGAAGATCGCTCAGCTTGCCGAAATCAGGCCAGGAGGCAACTTCGAAGTACACATTTCCACCCGATTTATAGGCGCATCCCTGAAACAGGAGCTTCTCAATCAGCGAGATGATCTCCGGGATGACATCGGTCGCCCGCGGGTAGAAATCAGGCGGGCGGACATTTAGCAAAATTAAATCCTGGATAAAATGGGATGTCCAACGATTGCCCAGGTTCTGCCAATCCTCGCCAACCTCCCGGGCTTTACGCAGGATATCGTCATCAATATCGGTAACATTTTGAGCGTACCGAACCAACAGTCCTTTGTATTCGAGATAACGGATAAGAATATCCGCTGATGTATAGGTAAACGCATGCCCGAGGTGGGTCGTGTCGTATGGAGTGATCCCGCAGACATAAATGCTAACTGAATCACCCTGGGGATAGAAAGGCTCGATGGATTTTGACAATGAGTTATAGAGTTTCACAGTCCACCTGATCGGAAATTTAGTTGTAAGAATTTACACACATGACCGATAGATATTTTACCCTTTTTCCGGATGATATTTGAGCCTGGGGTGAATTGTAGTCTGTGTGTGTTATCCAAGGTTGATTTATGAAAAGAAGAGGGTGACGGTAATCTTTAAATCCGAATTTACGCCAAGCAACGATCAGATAATGATAGAATTAATCCAAGAGAGAGGTCAACAATGCCGAAATTCATCGCCTCCATCGACCAGGGAACTACCAGCACGCGCTGCATATTATTCGATCACCCCGGGCAGGCGCGCGCGGTCGCCCAAAAAGAGCACCAACAAATATTCCCTAAACCCGGATGGGTTGAGCATGACCCAATGGAGATATGGGAGCGCACTAGAGAAGTTGTCTCCGGGGTGATTGCTCAAGCACAAATCACACCCATTAATATCGCCGCGCTGGGCATCACCAACCAGCGCGAGACCACCCTCGTCTGGGATAAAACCACCGGGAAACCTTTTTACAATGCCATCGTATGGCAAGATACCCGCACCAAGGAGATCTGCGATCGGCTGATCCAGGAAGGCGGAATTGACCGTTTTCGCCCGCAGGTTGGGCTGCCCGTGACGACATACTTCTCCGGACCGAAGATCCAGTGGATTCTCGAAAATGTGCCCGAGGCTCGCCATGCGGCGCAGCGCGGTGAGGCGCTCTTTGGAAACATCGATACCTGGCTGATCTGGCAGCTCACCGGTGGGCCTGGCAAAGGCGTGCATGTTACCGACGTAACCAACGCCAGCCGCACCATGTTGATGAACCTGGAATTGTTGGATTGGGATGCAGAAATCCTGGAGTTATTAGGCATCCCGCACAGCATGCTGCCGTATATTGCACCTTCAAGCGAGCCAAATTTCTATGGCTGGACCATGAGCGATGGGCCTTTCCAAGGCTCAATCCCGATCGGCGGCGATCTGGGGGATCAGCAGGCGGCCCTGGTCGGTCAAACCTGTTTCAGCCCCGGCGAGGCAAAGAATACCTACGGCACGGGCTGCTTCATGCTGCTGAACACCGGGAACCAGATCGTACCTTCGCAGAGCGGATTGCTGACCACACTGGCGTACCGCTTTGGCACTCAACCGGCGGTCTATGCCCTGGAAGGCTCGATCGCCATCACAGGCGCCCTGGTGCAGTGGCTGCGTGACAACCTGGGGTTGATCCAGTCATCAGCCGAGATTGAAGCGCTGGCACAAACGGTTCAAGATAACGGCGGGATATATTTCGTGCCGGCTTTCTCAGGATTATTTGCCCCGCATTGGCGCTCTGACGCGCGTGGAGTTATCGTGGGGTTGACCCGCTATATCAACAAGGGGCACATTGCCCGGGCGACCCTGGAGGCGACTGCCTACCAGACGCGAGAAGTTCTGGATGCGATGCAAAAAGATTCTCAGGTCAACCTGCAGAAGCTAAAAGTTGACGGCGGCATGGTTTTCAATGAGCTGCTGATGCAATTTCAGGCAGACCTGCTTAACGTCCCGGTGATCCGCCCAAAGATCACAGAAACGACCGCGCTGGGAGCTGCCTACGCAGCCGGATTGGCGTGCGGTTTCTGGCATAACCCGGATGAATTGAGAGAGAACTGGCAGGTAGATAAAACCTGGGCACCGCAGATGGATGAAAGCAACCGTGAAAAGCTATACAACGGCTGGCAGAAGGCCGTCAGCAAGAGTTTAGACTGGATCGATTGACGTCTCCGGGCTCAATCCTCTTTCAAGCAGAAAAAATAGAGGACTATGCGAAAATTCGACACTGAAGTATTGGTGATCGGCGGCGGCGCAACCGGCACCGGCGCGGCCAGGGACCTTGCTATGCGCGGCTTCAAGACCGCATTGCTAGAGCGCCGCGACCTGAGCCACGGCACCACCGGACGCTATCATGGGCTGCTCCACAGCGGCGGCCGTTATGTGGTAAAAGACCCGCAAGCTGCCGTCGAATGCATCCAAGAGAATAAGATCCTCCGTAAAATCATGCCCGAGTGCATTGAGGATACAGGAGGGTTTTTCGTCCTCACCCCCTGGGATGATGGGGATTACGCGCCGCGCTTTCTGGCTGGATGCCAGCAGGCTGGCATCCCTGTCGAAGAGATCAGCATTCCAGAAATGCTGCGCCTGGAACCCCTGCTCAACCCAAACATCAAACGTTGTTTTCGAGTCCCGGACGGAGCGGCTGACTCTTTCCTGGCGTCAGAAGCTGTCGCAGCTTCCGCCAGGCAGTACGGGGCTGAGATTCTGAACTATCACGAGGTGATCAATCTTTTCCTGGTTTCTGGGCGAATCGGGGGAGCGATCTGCCGAGACCTGATTCACGATGAAATCATCGAGATTCACGCTGATATGGTGGTCAATGCCGCTGGCGCCTGGGCCGGGAAGATCGCCTCTACAGTGAACGTGCCGCTGCAAATCCTGCCCGGGAAGGGCACCATGCTGGCGATCAACCATCGCATCTTAAATACGGTGGTCAACCGCTGTAAATTACCCACCGACGGGGACATCATCGTGCCGATTTACACTGTGGCTGTGATCGGGACGACGGATGTCCAGGTTCCGGACCCGGATCACTTCGCCATCGAACCCTGGGAAGTGCGCCTGATGCTCAACGAAGGAGAAAAGCTGGTCCCGGGATTTCAAAAATTCCGCATTCTACGAGCCTGGGCAGGTGTCCGGCCGCTTTATCATGAAACAAAAATGGATGAGTCAAGAGACATCACCCGGGCTTATGTTCTGCTTGATCATGAGGAACGGGATGGGATGCCCGGCATGCTGACCATCACCAGTGGAAAATGGACCACCTACCGCTTGATGGCAGAAGTCACGGTAGACCTGCTTTGCAAGAAACTGGGAGTGGACAGAGCCTGCCGGACTCACCTGGAAGCGGTACCCAGCTACCACACCGATCACCACTATTATCTCGGGACTCGCCTGGAGCGTATCGAGACCGAGCAAGCCTTCTCATCCATTGTTTGCGAATGTGAGTTGACCACCCGTCAGGATATAGAGCGGGCGATAATTCAGGGAGAGGCGAAAACTATCGATGATATCCGCCGCGATGTGCGCATGGGCATGGGTCCGTGCCAGGGCGGATTTTGTACTTTGCGCGTGGCTGGCCTGCTCCATAAGTTTCGCCAGCCGCCAGTATCCGATATTAACGCAGCCCTGTATGATTTTCTGCAAGAGCGCTGGAAAGGCATGCTGCCCATTTTGTGGGGCCAGCAGCTCCGCCAGGAACGTTTCACCGAATTAATTTACCTGAATAGCTTAAACACCCGGCGACTGCCCGGCATAAAAGCCACCCTGCTGGCGGCGGAACTCTATGAGCCCCCCACCCGTGCAGAGCACATATTCCCATTTTCAACCGAGGAAGACGAGACCATCGGAAGGCTGGCGCCCTCTCAACCTGCCAGTTACAACCGCCCGGTTGACACGCTGGTGATTGGCGGCGGTTTATCTGGGCTCATCACCGCCTGGCAGGCAGCGAAGAGCGGCCGGCGTGTTTCATTGATTACGAAAGGCTGGGGATCAACCCATTGGGCTTCAGGTTGTGTGGACGTACTGGGCTATTTCCCGATCGAGACGAACGATCCGGTTAAGTCCCCTGCAGATTCAATTTCCAAACTGGTGAAGCAAAATCCAGAGCACCCCTATGCGCGGGTCAATCTAAATGAATTCCATGCTGCCATCCAGGCCTTTATCCAATTCAGCCATGAATATGAATACCCGCTGTATGGAGATCTGCAGAATAATTGGCTTCTGCCGACTGGATCAGGCGGTATCCGACCCACCTGCCTGGCTCCCGAAACGATGATCGCTGGCGATGTCCGCAATCACGATCCGATGTTGATCGTTGGCTTTGACCAGCTGGGCGACTTTTTCCCTGAATTGATCGCTGCAAACCTGCAGGAACAGGGCGTATTCGCTACCAGTCTCAACATTGATGTGCCCAGTCTCCGCCAGCGTAATTTTATTTATCCGATGACCCTGGCAACCCTGTTTGATAGCGCAGATTTTCGCCAGGAAGTGGCCGCGCTGATCAAACCCAAGCTGGGTCAATGCGGCAGGATCGGCTTCCCTGCCGTGCTCGGGATCGCAAAACCCATCGCGGCCAAGCAGGACTTAGAACGCCTGCTTGGCTGCCCGGTGTTTGAAATCCCCTGCCTGCCTCCTTCGATTCCAGGGATTCGCCTGCACAACCTGCTGGTTTCGGCCATCCGCCAGGCAGGTGGTCAGGTTTTTGATGGGATGCAGGCCGTCGCCTTCGAGGCCGAAACCGGCTACATTTCAGCGGTCCATACCGAGGCAGCCGCGCGAATCTACGCCCACCCTGCGAAGAACTTCGTATTGGCCACGGGCGGGATACTGGGCGGCGGGATCATCTCTCACTCAGAAGGGTCATTGCACGAAGTCATTTTTGACGCGTCCGTGAAGGTCCCTGCTGAGCGAAAAGAATGGCACCGCAGAGACTTCTTCGATCCGAGAGGGCATCTGGTTTTCCAATCAGGTATCCCGGTCGATGAGAAATTCAGGCCGGTTGACCTTTCCAATTCGCCTCTTTTTGCGAACCTGACTGCCGCAGGCAGCACGCTCGCTGGCGGCGACTACTTGCGGGAATTCTCGGTCGGGGGCGTGGACCTGGTCACTGGTTATGCAGTCGCTCAGAATCTCTCCAATTAGACAAATCCTTAGAATCTCCAGATTTCCATCGATCACTATGACACTCTCACACCCTGATCCAAGCCAATACCCAGTCGAATCCACCCTGGATCGCTGTATTAAGTGCAATATTTGCGTAACGAAATGCCCGGTGACGCGCGTCACTGACCTGTTCCCCGGCCCAAAATACGAAGCACCTCAGGCTGGCCGGTTTCGCAATCCCCAAGCTCATTCCCCGGATATATCGGTGGATTACTGTAGCGGCTGCCGGGTATGCAATTTGGCCTGCCCAACCGGGGTCAAAATTGCAGAGATGAATGCGCGGGCGCGCGCGCATCTGGTTTCTGAGGGGAAAGTCCCGGTGAGAAACCGGCTGCGCAACAACCTGATCGCCCGAACAGGATTGATTGGGAAGCTTGGCCAACCAATCGCGCCGCTCTCCAATGCGATGCTCTCCAATGGCATCGTTCGAAAAGGGGTGCAATTTGCCCTGGGGATCCATGCGGCTGCGCCTCTACCGAAATTCTCGAGACAACGGTTTACCACCTGGTTTCGCAACCACCCCTGCCCTGCACAGGCAACCCGGCAGGTGGTTTATTTTCATGGGTGCGCGACAGAATATTACGAGCCGCGCGTCGGCCGGGCGGCGGTGAATGTCCTGGAAGCCAACGGCTTCGAGGTGATTGTCCCGGAACAGGGCTGTTGCGGCCTGCCATTGCTTTCGAATGGGGAGTTTCCCGCAGCCCATCGCTACCACGCCGCGAATGTTTCCCACCTGGCAGAATATGCCAACCAGGGCATCCCAATCGTCGGCACTTCAACGAGCTGTACTTTGACGCTGAAGGAGGAAGCCCCCGAGCTGTTGGATCTCCACGAAGAAGATGTGCAATCGGTAGCTCAAAGCACCTATGACATCCATGAATTCCTGCTCAACCTGCTTTACCTCAAAGAGATGAACCTCGATCTTAAGCCTATCCCCTATGAATTCCCATACCATGCCCCCTGCCAGTACCGCGGTCACCGGCTGGGGATACCCGCGCTCGAAATAATGCGCTTGATCCCCGGCATGACCATCATGGACGGTCATGCCGATTGCTGTGGGATCGCCGGCACGTACGGTTATAAAGTTGAAAAATATCAGATTGCCATGGATGTTGGCGCCCCGCTCTTCCAATTCATGAACGAAGCAGAGAGTCCGATTGTGGTCTGTGATAGTGAGACCTGCCGGTGGCAGATCACCCATGCTACCGGGAAACCAGCCATCCATCCGATAGAAATTCTGGCAGCAGCCTACGGCTTCCCTGTCGAAGAACCACTCGCCAGTATCCTATAAATGTAATCGGGATAACTGTTTTTTGTTGGTGATGTGGACGGTTACACCGCCCACATCATCACAGACGAAGCAACACACGCGGGTGATATAATTCATTCCGCCACCGAGTGATCCCCCAGCTCAAGCTGGGGGATTCCAATAATGGTTCCATGCATGGGTTATTATCAAAAGAATCTCCGGCATAATTTTCTAGTCAATTTAGCCGACGGCGGTTTCTTCGGAGCTGCGATCGGCTTCGCTTCATTTGTAACAATCATCCCCCTTTTTGTAAGCCAGTTTACCAATTCGGCGCTATTAATCGGACTGATCCCGGCGATCCACTCTGTCGGATGGCAGCTTCCCCAATTATTTACCGCTAATCGAGTCTCACGGTTAACCAAATTTAAACCCACGGTGCTCCAGCTCACCATTCAGGAGAGGCTGCCATTTCTTTTCATGGCGATCGTCGCGTGGATGGCTCCCACCATTGGCATAAAATGGTCACTGGCTTTCATTTTCATCCTTTTAGTCTGGCAAGGTCTCGGTGCAGGTCTTACTGCAAACCCCTGGCAAAGCATGATTGCCAAAATTATCCCGGGGAACCTGATCGGAACCTTCTTCGGGGCACAATCCGCAGCTGCAAACCTGCTCGCCAGCCTGACCGCGATTGCTGCGGGGATTATCCTGGACCAGAATGACTCCCCAATTGACTTCACACTGTGTTTTCTGCTCGCCGGCGGCGGCATGGCAATCTCATGGTTCTTCCTGGCATGGACACGCGAAGATGAGCGGCAGTTCAACCTTCCAGTCATAACCTGGATGGAGTTTCGCGATAAGATCGCAGGGATATTAAAGCAGAACAGGAATTTTCGCTGGTTTCTGATCACGCGCATGCTCTCTCAATTTGCTGCCATGGGGTTTGCTTTCTATACGGTGTACGCTGTCCGCCAGCTCGGGGTTCCCGGGACTACTATTGGGATTATGACTGGTTTGCTGATGGCAACTCAGATTCTGGCCAATCCAATCATGGGATGGTTTGGAGACCGCCGTGGCTACCGGCTGATCCTGGAAATCGGGATCTTATTCGCCGTGGCAAGCGCCACCCTGGCATGGTGGGCGCCCAATGCAAACTGGTTCTACCTGGTATTTATCCTTGCCGGGTTAGCCAATGCTGCCTTGTGGACTATCCCAATGGCGATGACGATGGAATTCTGTGAGGAAAGCGACCGTCCCGCGTATATTGGGATGGCCAACACGTTGATCGCTCCCAGCACATTTCTGGCACCGCTGTTTGGCGGCTGGCTGGCAGATGCCGCCGGCTACCCGGTTGCTTTTATCACTTCGGCGCTCTTCGGGTTAATAACGGTAATCGTTTTACATCTCGCGGTAACCGATCCAAGACATCAGCTTTCATTCAATCCTGTACAATCTTCAGAATCGGAAAGGGAATAATATGGTCCGGATCATCACTGACACCACCGCATGTATCGATTTGGAATATGCAAAACAGCATCGAATTCCGGTAATCCCGCAAATCGTGACTTTCGGCGATCAAAGTTTTTATGAAGGCATTGAACTGGATAACTCAGCATTTATGGATCGCCTGCGAAAATCATCAGCACTTCCAAAAACCGCAGCACCCCCACCCGAATTATTCAGACGAGAATTTGAAAAACTGGTTCCTTCTGGAGAACCCATCTTGTGCCTCCATCCATCGATTGAAGTGAGCGGCACAGTTCGTTCTGCCGTAGTTGCGGCTCAGGATTTCCCATCAGCAGATATCCGGATCATCGACTCTCGCATTCTTGCCGCGCCACTCCTGGTCCTGGTAAAACTGGCGGTTACGTGGGCAGAGGCAGGTGATGACATTGATACCATCGAGGCTAGAGTCCGGGAACTGATTCCCCTCTCCAAGATCTACTTTTTGGTTGATACACTGGAGTATCTGGCCAAAGGCGGAAGGATTGGCGGCGCGTCAGCCCTGCTGGGGACGATCCTCCAGATCAAACCGATCCTGACTGTGATTGATGGTAGAGTTGAGTTTTTCGAAAAACAGCGCACTCACTCACGAGCAGTAACCCGCCTGGTGGAACTAGCCCGGGAAAACTATCCCAAGGATGGAAATGGTCACCTGCACGTCATGCATGCAGATGCGCTGGCAGATGCGGAAAAACTGGCACATGCTCTTTCCTCCCGTCTCAATTTAATTGACATCCCGATCATCGATCTACCGCCTGCCATTGTCGTTCACGGAGGGCCAGGGATTCTGGCGCTAAGTTTCATTGCTGATGAGGGATAGGATGACGCTCCCAGCGTTGTTAAGCAGATGGCGATCAGAGCCCTCCATTGCTGAAAATATCATCGTATGGGAAATCCTCCCGTCTCAGGCGGCCAGAACCGTCCCCTTTCCGCAAACAATTCATCCCGCACTTCTGGCTGCAGTCCAGTCCAGAGGCATCACCGACTCTCTACACTCACCAGGATCAGGCCTGGAGAGAGATTAATAGTGGTCAGAGCATCGTTCTGAGCACAGGGACAGCCAGTGGTAAATCTTTAGCATACAACCTGCCGGTGCTGGATCGGCTGTTGAAGAATCCCGAAACGCGGGCGCTTTACCTTTTTCCAACGAAGGCATTGGCCCAGGACCAGTCGTCCAGCCTGCACGAGATGGTCGGCCAATTCTTCTCTCTGCCGATGGCAGTCTACGATGGGGATACCCCTGCAAACGCCCGGCCAGCAATAAGGGCAAATGCGCGCCTCCTGCTC
This sequence comes from uncultured Chloroflexia bacterium, assembly GCA_963706905.1. Taxonomy (GTDB): domain Bacteria; phylum Chloroflexota; class Anaerolineae; order Anaerolineales; family UBA4823; genus CAVPNY01. The sequence goes on from CAVPNY010000012.1 coordinate 200,064, forward strand.
AGCAACCCGGACATGCTACACACCGGCATCCTGCCTCATCATACCCGCTGGGCGGATTTCTTTCAAAATCTGCAATTTGTGGTGATCGACGAGCTGCATATTTATCGCGGGGTGTTTGGCTCGCACGTAGCCAACGTGATCCGGCGCTTGAAACGGATCGCTCAATTTTATGGCTCTTCCCCGCAGTTTATCCTGACCTCTGCCACTATCGCCAACCCGATCGAGCTCGCTCAAAGGCTGGTCGAAGAGCCCGTCAGCCTGATCGCGGAGAACGGCGCCCCGCGCGGTCCTCGCTATTTTCTGATCTATAACCCTCCGGTGGTGGATGAAAGCCTCGGCTTGCGTCGCAGCGCCTTGCTCGAAAGCGTCCGTCTGGTTGAGGATTTACTCCAATATAATATTCAGACGATCATCTTCGGTCGTTCCCGCCGGTCCGTCGAAATTCTGCTGACCTATTTGCGCGAGCATGATAGGGTGCCCCCGAGAGATGCGCCTGATTTGAAGCCAAAAACCGGGAGCAGCCAGGCTGGCGGTATTCAAGCGCTGCGCGGCTATCGCAGCGGTTATCTTCCCAGACAACGCCGGGCGATTGAGCAGGGGCTGCGGAAAGGCGAAGTCAGGGCAGTGGTGGCAACCAATGCACTGGAGTTGGGCATTGATATCGGCGGGATGGGTGCCTGCGTGATGGCGGGTTACCCCGGTACAATCGCTTCGACCTGGCAACAAGCCGGGCGAGCAGGCCGTGGTGAGGAGCCATCTCTGGCGATGCTGGTGGCAACCGCCAGCCCATTAGATCAATTTATCGCCCATCACCCCGAGTATTTCTTTGGCCGATCTCCCGAAAATGCTTTAATCAATCCGGATAATCTGCTGATCCTGCTTAACCACCTGCGCTGTGCAATGTTTGAGCTGCCCTTCAAGGACACAGAAGGTTTTGGGAGCCTGCCAGTTGAGCAAACCCAGGAATTCCTGGATTATCTTCTCCAGGAAGGCATCGCTCTCCATTCTGGCAACAAATATTTTTGGCTGGCTGACAAATACCCGGCAGAAGCAGTTTCCTTGCGCAGCGCTTCGCCACAGAAGGTGATCCTGCAAGCGAATCTGGCGGATGGAGTGTCAACCATCGGAGAAATCGATCAAGCCAGTGCTTTATGGATGGTCCACCCACAAGCGGTTTATTTGCACGAAGCGGAAACCTACCTGGTGGAAGAATTGGATCTCGAGCAAGGGATTGCAGTCTTGCGCCCGGCTGAGCTGGATTATTACACTGAGCCGCAACGAAGCACGACTGTTCAACTAATCGCAGCGATCGACCAGACAAAAATCAAAGGCGGCGATAAAGGGTTTGGAGATATCCAGGTTACTTCGCAAGTCACCGGTTTTCGGAAAGTACGCTGGAACACCCATGAACAGCTAGGTTTCGGTGAACTCAACCTTCCCCCAAATGAGCTGCAAACCAACGGCTACTGGATCGCGTTGTCGCCTGAAACGGTTGACCACCTGCGGGAACAGAATCTGTGGACGAATGATCCCAACGATTACGGGCCAGGCTGGACAAAAGTGAAAGAAGTTGTTCGAGCCCGGGATGGCTACCGATGCCAGCTATGCGGCACCGCGGAACAAGGCAAGGCGCATGATGTTCACCATAAAATCCCTTTCCGCTCGTTTGCTTCTCCGGAACAAGCCAACCAGATTCACAACCTGATCACCCTATGCCCATCCTGCCACCATCGGGTGGAGGTCTCGCTCCGCATGCGCAGTGGTTTGGCCGGTTTGGCTTACACTTTAGGGCAGCTGGCGCCTTTGTTTCTCATGTGTGACGTCCATGATCTCGGCTCTCTCTCAGAACCGCAATCCACCCTCGCTGATGGCAATCCAGCCGTTATTCTCTATGACCAGGTCCCGGCCGGGATTGGTTTCTGCCAGCAATTATTTGAGCTTCACAGCCTGCTGGTCCAACGCGCAGCAGAGCTTATCAACCAATGCGAATGCCGGGATGGCTGTCCCTCATGCGTGGGACCGGCTGGAGAAAATGGCTCAGGGGGAAAGAAAGAGACTCTTGCATTATTGAATGAATTAATTTAGTTGAGTGATGGTATCATCGCATATCGCAGTGATTCCAGTGTATTGTTATGCCAACACTTTCTGAGAGACTCAAATCTTTAGGAGTAGGGGTAGGAACGCAAGGGCTTTCATCCTCCGCACGCCCAGCCAAGCGATTCCCCATCGAACAGGTGGTTGACGGTCGCATCTTTGACACTGTTTTTGGGCAGTCATTCGTTGCAGAACAACATTACCCCCTTGAGCACCGCCACGGCTTGACCCCGCTTCTTCTGTCTGCTTCCTTGCAGAAAATCTCAACCTGGTTGAGCATCCCCAGCCTGGCAAGCATTAATCTAACTGATTTCATCTTCCTGGATACTGAGACCTCCGGGCTGGCAGGTGGGAGCGGCACGCTGGTTTTTTTGATTGGGGTTGGCAGGTTTGATCAAGAAGGTTTCCATCTGGCACAATACTTCTTACGCGATCCCTTGGAGGAGCCGGCTCAGTTGACCGGATTGCTGAACTACCTCAGCGAGTTCCAGGGCATCGTAACGTATAACGGCAAAGCATTCGATATCCCGTTATTAAATTCACGATTTATCTTGAATGGAGAAGCCTCGCCTTTCAGGGAAATTGTCCACCTTGATCTGCTGCCTCTGGCGCGCCGCATCTGGCGGGACCGCCTACCCAGTCGCTCCTTAGGAAATATCGAACAAGATATCCTGGGAGCCACCCGTACCGAGGAAGATGTGCCAGGCTGGTTGATCCCGTCGATGTATTTTGATTTCTTGCGGACGGGTGATGCCCGGCCATTGCGCAGCGTTTTTTACCACAATGCCATGGATGTTTTAGCGATGGCAGCTTTACTCAACCATATCGCCAATATGCTCGAAACGCCGCAGCCCGGTGCGGTAGAGCATGGTATCGATCTGATTTCATTAGGCAAGATTTTTGAAGGTATGGGAGACTTCCAAACAGCAGCCCAATGTTTTGCGGACGGGTTAGGGTGTGACATCCCTGACCGGAACCGGCGCGAGGCTCTCCTGCGTTGGTCAATCATGGAAAAACGGCGTCAAAATTTGGGAAAAGCGATTGAGCTGTGGAGAATGGCTGCAAACGAGAACGATGTGCAAGCTCTCATCGAGCTGGCAAAACACTACGAACATCAGGCTCGGGATGTTGAACAAGCCATCCAATGGACTCGTTTGGCCATCCAGCTGGTACAAAATAGCGACTATTCGATATTCGAGCAACAACAATTGCTCCAAGAGCTGGAACACCGGCTAGCGAGATTGGATAGAAAGAACGGTATACGATGAGGCGCGGTTTTCTGACCATCCCCCTGTGTATACTGGCAGCCATTTTTCTGTTTTCACCGGCGAGCACTCAAGTTGGGTCCGATCTACATTCGAAAATTAGTCCAGTGGTGGAAATCGATGGGCTTAATCGAATGTCGCTTGCAGATTGTCCGATATTTCCTGAAGATAATATTTGGAACACGCCGGTAGACACCTTGCCGGTGGATGCACACTCTGCTGAGTATATCGCTTCAATTGGAGAGGCTACTGGCTTGCATCCAGATTTTGGAGCTGGCGAGTGGGATGGCGGGCCGATCGGTATCCCTTACAACCTGGTATCCGGCAGCCAGCAGCCCGTAGATATTACTTTCGATTACGACGACGAGAGCGATCCCGGTCCCTACCCGATCCCCGACAATCCGCTGATTGAAGGAGGGACAGAAAGCGACGGCGATCGACATATCCTGATTGTGGACACGGATCATTGTTTTCTGTACGAGATCTTTTACGCCTTTCCAAATGAGGATGGGAGCTGGCACGCTGGCTCGGGCGCCATCTTTAATCTCAGTTCACATACGTTGCGCCCGACAGGATGGACTTCTGCGGATGCAGCGGGACTGCCGATCCTTGCCGGATTGGCCCGCTACGATGAAGTTTCTTCTGGAGAGATCACGCACGCCCTCAGGTTCACAGCCAGCTTAACCCGTAACGAATACATCTGGCCGGCCCGTCACGAAGCCTCGGACAACAACGATCCCGGGACTCCCCCCATGGGGCAACGATTTCGATTAAAAGCTTCTTTTGATATCTCGTCGTACTCACCGCAAACCAGGGTACTCTTGCGCGCGCTTAAGAAATATGGAATGATCCTGGCTGATAATGGCAGCGACTGGTACATCAGCGGTGTTCCGGATGAACGCTGGGACAACGACACGCTAGTCTCAGAGCTCAGACAGGTCACCGGCTCGGCTTTTGAGGCTGTCGATGTCACTTCGTTAATGATCGATGAGGATTTTGGTCAGGCCCGGCAAGCGTCATTCGATACGATGTTCTGGTTGCCATTAATCTCCGGTAAATAATATTGCCAGCAGGGGATGAGGAATTTAGGTGTACCAGTCATAGGTACCCAAACTAAGGTTGAATTGAGTCTGACACAGCATTTACACACATCGTAATTTAACCGTGAAACGCATAAATTGGTCAGCTTCCCCGAATGATGCCTCCCCGACTCAACGAAGGAATTTTATTAATGTCCAAAATGATGCCGTCGGGGTCGGCCTGGCCAACGCGGGAGCTCAATTCCTCTCTGTTTTCTTGACAAGATTAGGCGCGACAAGCACTCAGGTCGGGCTGTTAACCTCCATGCCGGCCTTTACTGGCTTGCTGATCGCGATTCCAGTGGGTCGATTTTTGCAAACCCGTCGGAAAATAATCCCTTGGTTTAGTGGGTCGCGCCTATTGATCATCTCCTCCTACGCGCTGACCGGCATTGTACCGTTCATTGTCCCAGAAGAGTGGATCGTCCCAGCGATTTTACTCATCTGGATGCTAGTTACCATCCCGCAGATCATTTTAAATGTGACATTCTCAGTGGTGATGAACGCGGTTGCTGGCCCTAACCGACGGTATGATTTAATGAGCCGGCGGTGGTCTATTCTAGGCCTGACCACAGCGATTGCAGTCACCATCATAGGTCAGGTGCTCGTCCGGATCGATTTCCCGATCAACTACCAGATTGTTTTTATCTGTGTCTCACTGGGCGGGCTATTCAGTTTCTATTTTTCAAGCCGCATCCAGATTCCTGATCTAGAAACACTCCCAACCAAATCCGATGGCGCCGCCCGTTCCGGGATTATCGAATACTGGTCTCTGCTGAAGCAATACCCGGATTTCCTTTCTTTCAGTGTTAAGCGATTCGTATACTTCTTTGGGTTTACTCTGGCAGTACCCCTCTTCCCGCTTTACTACGTTCGGTCCGTTGGCGCACCTGATTCCTGGATCGGTTTTATCAATACTGCTCAAACCGTAGTTCTCCTGGTTGGATACTACATCTGGACCCGACAATCCAAGGTACGGGGAAATCGATTTGTTCTCCTTTGGACAACTTTTGGTCTTGCGTTATATCCAGCGCTGATGGCATCCACCGAACAGCTTCAAGTTATCGTCATCCTGGCAGGGATGGCGGGGATTTTCCAGGCTGGAATTGACCTGGTTTTCTTCGATGAGCTAATGAAAACCGTGCCGGTCGAATACAGCGCCACTTTTGTTTCATTTGCCCAAGGTCTTCAATACGCGGCCGCTCTGGTTGCTCCTCTTCTGGGAACATACCTCGCCGATCAAATTGGAATCGAAGGCGCGCTTATAATCAGTTCAGGGGTGAGGCTCATTGGGTTTATCTTATTTGCAGTAGGGAAAAAGCAAAGCCAGACCGTGAATAATAACGCCTGATGGTTGTATATTCTTGAAGGATTACCTCCCGATGGTACAATAATGCGCTGTAGAAATTCAATGGTTGCATGATGACATCAATGCAGCCCAAATGTGTTCCTTTTAATTCAAGAGGATAGTAAAGAATGGATGCGCCAATTAAACTCGGTGTGCTAACCAGCGGCGGCGACTCTCAAGGGATGAATGCCGCTTTACGGGCAGTGGTTCGGACAGCTCTGGACCACGGCCTGGAGGTCTACGCCATATTTGAAGGTTACCTGGGAATGGTTGAAGGCGGTAATTACATCCGCAAATTCACATGGGATTCAGTGGGTGGCATTCTCCAGCAGGGTGGGACAGTTATCGGCACTGCGCGCAGTCAGGAATTCCGTACTCGCCAGGGCCGGCTGCGGGCTGCAAAAAACCTGGTGCAAGTGGGCATCGACAAGCTGGTGATCATCGGTGGGGATGGAAGTCTGACCGGGGCGGATATCTTCCGCCAGGAATGGGCTGGTCTGTTGCAGGAATTGGTCGCACAAGGGGAGATCGACCCCGCCATTCCTGAGGCACACCCAGATTTAGCAATCGTTGGACTGCCTGGATCGATTGACAATGATCTGGCAGGCTCGGACATAACGATTGGCGCAGACACAGCTTTGCACCGCATCACCGAAGCCATCGATGCGATCAACAGCACTGCCGTGAGTCACCGGCGCACATTTGTCGTCGAAGTCATGGGACGAAATTGCGGATACCTGGCCTTGATGAGCGCAATCGCGACCGGCGCGGACTGGGTGCTCATCCCGGAAAATCCACCCAATGTGGATAATTGGGAAGAAAGCATGGTCAAATACCTCAAGGCAGGCAGAGAAGCCGGACGGCGCGACACTTTTGTTGTGGTCGCCGAGGGAGCGAAAGATCGGAATGGGCAGCCAATTACCAGCGAATATGTTCGCCACGTGCTCCAGGACCGGTTTGGTGAGGAAACGCGCCTTACAATCCTGGGCCATGTTCAACGCGGCGGAGCGCCAAGCGCCTTCGATCGCAACCTGGGTACCCAGCTGGGGTATGCTGCAGTTGAGACGGTAATGTCTTCGCAAGCGAAAGACAAACCTCAATTAATTGGAATGCGTGGCAATCGCATTACCCATACCTCTCTTAGCGAATGCCTGGAAAGGACTCAAAAGATCAGCGAGGCGATTGCCGCGCACGACTATGCGAAAGCAATGCGCTTGCGCGGGGAGAGCTTCGGCACATCCTTCAGCACTTTCCGAACCATGTTACGCGCCCTGCCTCATCCAGTCGAGCCTGGACAGGCGCGCCTCAGGCTGGCAATTATGAACTCTGGGGCGCCATCCCCAGGCATGAATACAGCGGTGCGTGTGGCAACCCGCTATGGATTGGATTTGGGTCACGAGATTCTTGGGATCAGGAATGGTTTTGAAGGCTTTATCCGCGGGGAAATCGAAGAGATGCACTGGATGTCAGTGCATGGCTGGGCCTCTCGCGGTGGAGCTGAGTTAGGTACCAATCGGAAGGTCCCGGAAGGGTCAGATTATTATCCGATTGCGCGCAACCTTGAAGAAAATAAAATCCAGGGATTACTAATCATCGGAGGCTGGGCCGGGTACGAATTTGCATATCAAATGCTCAATGAACGCGACCATTTCCCGGCATTTAATATCCCGATAGTCTGCTTGCCAGCCTCGATCGACAATAATCTACCGGGGTCTGAATTGAGTATTGGCGCTGATACAGCTTTGAATAGTATCATTAGCGCAGTTGACAAAATCAAAGAATCCGCAGTTGCGCAGCATCGAGTATTTATTGTTGAGGTCATGGGACGTGACTGCGGGTACCTTGCTTTCATGGGAGGGTTGGCAACTGGCGCTGAACAGGTTTACCTGAACGAAGATGGAATAAGCCTTAAAAATTTACAGGCTGATTTGGAGAAACTTATTGCTGGTGTCAACCGTGGAAAACGCCTGGGATTGATGATCCGCAATGAAATGGCTCATCCTGTGTATACCACCGAGTTCATGCGCGCCTTATTCGAAGTCGAAGGTGGTGATCTCTTCGATGTTCGACAGGCCATTTTGGGACACCAACAACAGGGAGGCACCCCGTCTCCCTTTGATCGCATTCAAGCCACCCGCCTGGCTACACAATGTATGGATTACCTTATCGATAAGGGTTTATCCAACTCTCCCGATAGTGCATTCATCGGATTACAAGAGAAGGAAATGAAATTCCATCCATTGGAGGACTTCCTGCGTCTCTCTGACAAGGAGCACCAGCGCCCAAGAGAACAATGGTGGCTTAGCCTTCGGCCAATCCTGAGTACTTTAGCCCAAACGGGTCCGAAGGACTCATAATCATTTTGTCCGGATCAAATATAACTGGGATGGGAAATACTTATACCAAGCCATCGCCTTTTCGGAAGGCGTTTCTCTTCGGTCTGGACCTCTTCGCCGGGAGTATTAACACACTGGCAGGGCCCTGGCTTCCAGATTTCCAGGGCGCTGAGATTACCCAGCTTGAGATCCCTCTTCCATATCTCGATCCAGTCTTCGATGGCTACCGCCTGGTACAGATCAGCGACATTCATCTGGGAACCGTGGTCAAGGAACATCACCTGGATGAAATCGTTGAGGTTGTGAATCAGCTTGAGCCTGATACAATCGCCATTACCGGTGATTTTGTCAGCCATACACCCGAAAAATTCTCCGTACCACTCATTTCAGCATTGAGCAAAATGGCTGCAAAGGATTTCAAGATTGCCGTGCTTGGAAATCATGACCATTGGACCAGCGCTAAATCGATCCGTTCGGTGCTCAAATCCAGCTCATTCGTCGAATTACGCAATACGGTGCTGCCTTTGCAACGCGGTAAAAGCACACTTTATCTGGCAGGAGTTGATGATTTCCTTGTCGAGCTAGATCAGATTGAACCTGTCCTGGAACAAATTCCTGAGCACAGCCCAGCGATTCTTTTAGCTCACGAACCAGATTTTGCCGATATCAGCGCAGACAGTGGACGTTTTGGATTGCAAATCTCCGGGCATACGCATGGTGGGCAGATTCGTTTTCCCTTATTCAGCCATTTAATCCTACCGCCACGGGGACGGAAATATCCATCTGGACAGTACCAGATCAATGGCATGATCCTTTACACAAATCGAGGTCTCGGCACCTCCTGGCTTCAATTCCGTTTCCGGTGTCCCCCTGAGATAACTGTCTACATCTTGAAAGCCCAATAACAACAGTTGATGATGAAGGTACTCGGAATCATTGGTCGCAGATTCGAGCCAAATTGCTCTCCCAAATCAACTAGGTTTTTCCGTTATCCCATATTTACCACAATTAAAACCTCTGCACCGGATTATGGTTTCCATTACCAGGTTGAACTGCAGCACTTGAATTTGGCGTAAACTGAACAGGTTTCGGCACAGGATTGAAACGGGGCTGTGACCCAAAACTAGCGGCAGTCAGATTCCCATAATTACCAGCCGGCACGCTGGGCTGTGGGTAGACTCGCACGGATGCAGGTCGAGCGGGCTGCCCAAACCAATGATCAGCCTGAGAGAATAAACGCTCGCCTGCTTGAGAATACGTGCCGATGATCAGAACTCTGATTATCCACACCATTGCAGCAATAAAAACGGGCACGATACGTAACAACATGCTGCGTTCAATCAATTCATTACCCAGAGACGGATGGGTCAAGATGGCAACAGACACACCCCACCAGGTAAGGATTGCATTCATTGTCCCGGCAAGGAACCAGGCGAGTAGAAGATACCAGGATTCTGACCGAACCGCCTGTCCATTTTCAGGCGTAAATAAGCGGGCGATGCCGGCGAAATCGATTGCGCAAAACGCAACCGCCAAAATTATCGCCCAACTGATTCCAAAGAAATCCAATCCACCCAAGAAATCTGAAAAGGCGAATTGAGTTGTGCCGAAGTTGAACAGCTCGAAGGAGATCAATGCGATCACCAGAATTGATCCGAACAACAATCCACGGCTTCTATTTAGTTTATTGAAGAAAGTGTTGATATACCAATCGCTCATCTCAGCCTCCACAACAACAAATCAACGCTGCGCATCGAATTCGTTCAGGATGTCCGCGTTAAATATAGAACTTTTGTTCTATTTTGTCAAGAGGCTGTTTTTTAGCGCTTACCAATGCTCGTACTTGACTAATACTTCAATTGGTCTTCGCTCTTTAATTTTCGGTTGATCGGCTGGATATCCTAACGGAGAAAACAGGATCGGCGTAGCAGAATCTGGAATTTCCAGAATTTTACGAGCTTCTGCACTATTGAATGCCCCGATCCAACAGGTGCCTAAATCCAATGAAGCTGCCGCCAGGGTCAAATGGTCCATGACGATAGCCACATCGATCTCCGTGATAGGTCGCCCATCTTCACGGATCCAGCTCTCACTGTCCACACCACACGCACAAAAGACAATCGGCGCCTGCACAAACCAATCCTTGTTGTAGATCCGACGCAATTCTGCTTCCCGCCCTTTCGTGCGGATCAAAATCAGGCGGAACGGCTGGCGGTTGGCTGCAGTGGGAGCCATTCTCACCGCCTGTAGAATCTGATCGATTTTTTCTTGCTCGACTTCGAGCGGCTGATAAGCTCTTACGCTGTAGCGATTGAGAACCAAATCTAGAAAATTCATAAGAGGTTCCTCCCATAAGAAATGAATGAGCTTCTGGAGGGATTATACTACCCCGACCTAGCACCCTTAATGAGCACAGTTTTCGGGTTAGAATCAGAAAACCAAACAAAACGATTGAGCACCTGACAGCCAACACGGTGAATGTTGCTGGAAGTGAACTTTACAGGAGAACGATATGATGCATGGTGGTTGGAGACCATTACTTACCGCTGAGGAGACAACGAAGAAGACCCAGATCGATCGGCAACTCCTTCGGCGAATTTACACCTATGCTCGCCCGTATTGGCTGGATGTCACACTAGTACTTGTGGCAATCATATTGGAATCCCTGCTTGGTCTAATTCCACCTCTTTTATATCGAAAATTGATTGATGATGTGCTTCCCGAACGATGATTTCCGTGGCTTGACGATCCTTGCGATTGGGATGGTATCCATCCCAATCGTGAGCGGTTTATTAGGCGTTGGAGAGCGTTATTTCAGCTCACGGGCGGGTGAGGGGATTATTTTTGACCTGCGACAGCAAATGTATGACCATTTACAACGCATGCCAATCCGCTTTTTTACGCGAACAAAATCCGGTGATATTATCTCTCGCCTGAATAATGATGTGGTCGGTGCTCAGAATGCGATCACCGGGACGATTCCGGATATCGTCACGAACATAGTTACATTAGTATCCACCTTGATCGTGATGATCTCAATAGAATGGCGTTTGACATTATTATCTATCATTGTTTTACCGTTATTTCTGCTGCCAACCCGGCGAGTGGCGGTCATCTTGCGAGATATTCGCCGGAAATCGATGGAATTCAATGCTGCTATGAGCAGTTTAATCAATGAGACACTTGGCATAAATGGCGCATTACTGGTTAAGACCTTCGGCCGGCAACGTTACGAATCGGAGCAATATCGCAAGGTTAATAAGGATGTACGCGATATCGGCATCCGGGGGGCACTGGTAGGTCGTTGGTTTTTCCTCGGGCTGAGCATCTCGGGCGCGATTGGAACTGCAATGGTTTATTGGGTTGGTGGATATATGGTGCTCCAGGACGCTCTGACGATCGGTACGATCGTCGCCTTTGCCGCATACCTGACGAGGCTTTATGGGCCGATCACCTCGCTATCGAATGTCCAGGTTGCCTTCATTTCGTCTATCGTGAGCTTCGAACGAGTCTTTGAATACCTGGATTTACCGATCGAGATCGCTGATAAACCGGATGCCATCACGCTGGAAACAGTAGCAGGAAAGATAAAATTCGACAATGTCTCGTTCAGCTACCTGACTGAGACTTCATCTGAAGAAAATCCAAATGATGACGATGAAAACGGCCTCCCCGATAGTGAACCAGATGACCTGCCCGGTAAGATCAAGAGCCGTTTTTGGGCATTGCAGAATCTTTCATTCGTGATAGAACCAGGCCAATTGATCGCGCTGGTGGGTCCATCCGGGGCTGGCAAAACGTCCGTCACATACATGCTGCCACGTCTTTATGATCCAACCGAGGGGGCAATTTACCTGGATGGCAAAGATTTACGAGATATAACCCTTAAATCGCTCTCACGCCAGATCGGCATGGTGACTCAAGAGACTTACCTTTTTCATGATACGGTACGCGCCAACTTATTGTACGCCCGGGCAGACGCCACCCAGGCTGAATTGGACTCAGCCTGCCAGGCTGCCAATATCTATGAATTTATCCAGGATTTGACTGACGGTTATGACACGATTGTCGGTGAGCGAGGTTACCGGCTTAGTGGTGGTGAAAAACAAAGACTGGCAATAGCCCGCGTGATCTTAAAAGACCCACGCATCCTGATCCTGGATGAGGCCACCTCCAGCCTCGACTCACAGAATGAGGCTCTCATCCAGGCAGCCCTGGCACCGCTCTTTGCCGGCCGAACCAGCCTGGTTATCGCTCACCGACTATCGACCATCCTGGCTGCGGATCGGATCCTGGTACTCGACCAGGGGCGGCTTGTAGAGCAAGGCACCCATTCCGAATTACTGGCACTGGATGGCCAATACGCCAGTCTCTATGAAACTCAGTTTAAGCACACACTTCCATTGACGACATAACACCTGCTAAGCGTTGGATTACCATCAGATGGCTTTTGTCAGGATTGTTTCCATCTCACCTGCTGTGAGCACGATCGGGTTGCCCTTTGTGCTGCTGGCTGCGGCGGTCCTTTCGATCACCAGTGGGAAATCTTGCTCAGTCAAACCGTATTGGGAAAGCGGGGGGATCTCCAGCTGATTCCCAAGATTTTCCAGCCAGGCAACCCCATCCTGGGCAGTGGCCATCGGTTGGTTGGTCAAGATCCGAGCCAACTGGTCAAATCGGGTCAGTAAATCCTGGCTGGCGGCACGCGCCTGAATGGCTGCCACATTCACTGACATCGCCGGCGGTAAAAGCCGGGCGCAGATGGCCCCGTGAGGCGCAGCCAGCATTCCACCTAATACGCTCGCAAAGCCATGTACAACCCCCAATTTCGCATTAGCCAGGGATAATCCGCTCATCAAGCTGGCTACCGCCATGTCTGCCCTGGCTTCACCATCATCGCCATCGGCATAAACGCGCGGCAGAGCACGAACAACTCTTGCCATTCCTTCTTTGCACAGGGCATCGGTAATTGGATTCGCCTTGTTAGAAACGAACGGCTCGATTAATTGAGTCAATGCATCCATGCCGGTACTGGCAGTGACACTTCTTGGCACAGAATGAGTTAAAACAGGATCGATAATGGCTACTTTCGCCAGCATGTACGGGCTGCGCAGGCTGACCTTCACGCCATGCTCTGGCGAGCCGATTACTGCATTCCGAGTTACTTCAGCACCGGTACCGGCTGTAGTTGGGATGGTGATCAAAGGCACACCCGACTTCGATAGCGTTTTCCCTTTGCCAATCACCTCCAGATAATCGTAAATGTCTCCTTCATTCGTCATCAATACAGAGATGGCTTTTGCTGTATCGAGGACGCTGCCCCCACCAATTGCCACCACCACCTTGCACTTGTTCTCTTTTCCCAGGTCTAACCCGCGTTGAACAATTTCCACTGTCGGCTCTTGATCGACCGGGTAAAAGTGGATCTTCAGATCACTTGCAAGGATGGCATCGATTAACGGCTTGATATGCTCATTGGACTCCCATGAAACCAGCAGTAGAGTATCGCCGAATTCTTTTGCCAATCTCCCTGCTTCCAGCGCTTTGCCATCACCAACCAAGATTCGAGATGGGGTATTAAATTCAAAATTCATCGTCATATAGCCTCCTCGATCTTTGAACACGCTTATGGATTGTTGAACTGGTAGATCTGGTAATTTGCATCATGAAAGATTTCCTGGGTACCTGGACAATCAAATGTCCGCTCGTTATTTTCAAGCAGAACTCGAGTTACCCCTTCCTGGCTAAGTGTCCCCAACAACTGACAATTGAATTCATCATCCTCATAGAATTCTGTAGCCAATTGAATCCGGCGGCGCCATTCCAGGACTTCATCATTCAAATAGGGGATCGCTTTAAAATCCACATAAATCGCAGCGCCTGCTTCCAACCTGAAGTCTTGCAGCTTGATTGGAACCAGATAAATATCGCCTTCACTTTGCGTATCCCGAACAAACTGATACATTGCTTGCTCAATAACCCGATCCTTTTCGACATATTCGATGCCAAATCGCAGCAGGCCGGCGAATGCCATCAATCCCAATGCCAGGCTACATAAGATTGTGATCAATTTTGAATTCTTCTCCAAGAAGGGGGTATTTCGCCTCGAAATTTCTTGAACCAGAACTGCAAGAATAATTACCACAGACAGAGGCACCAGAATTACAGAGATTCTCCATGGAAATATGAGGGCCAGGGAGTTGCTACCAGTAATCATCTGAAGAATAGTTAGCCCAAGGGCAATTATTGTGCTGATTATTAACACAGGAAATAACCTTGTTTTGCGCACCAGCCACAAAGATGCGAATATCAAACTCAATTGCACCAGTGTTGTGAAATCGAACCATTGAGCGACAATTGCATGGTGCGGGATGCGAAACTGGACAAGGATCGCCTGGGCTTCCTGAGCAGCTTGATTGGATAACGCAAATGACCGGATGACATAGATTAATACCGGCGACACAAGGATGAGGGCGGTAAATCCAACATAGGCGGCTTTCCGAATATCTCGATCCAGCAGGATGATCGTACCGATATAGGCGCCGACCAGGATGCCAGCACTGAGCAGATAAGTGGGATGGAAATAAATCGCGACGACCGCAGCAAACAAAGCCAGGAGCAGTCTATCTTTCAGAAAATGATAGAGGGATAAAACCAGCAACACTCCAAAAGTACTGGGTTGAAAAACTACCCCCAACACACGTTGACCCGCAACCCCACCTTCAAATACAAATGTCCATTCTTCGCCAATCCCCCTTGCAAGTAGAAAACGGAGCGCCGCGGAATGAACCGCGATGATCGCGGTCACAAAGATAACAAGCGCTACATGTCCCTGCAGGTTAAAAAGGGTCCTGGCTATCCCGATGATACTTAAGAGATAGATCCCCATCAGGATAATATAATATGCATAGACAATAAGCTCACTCAATGGAATCTGGTTGGTGATCCGAATCAATTGGCTGAATACCGGCGTAGGATCAAGCGTGTTTGCCAGCCAATCTTGATTGAGATTTCCAAATCCGGCAGCCGCCATGCCATGCAAGAAATACTGGTTCTGATTGGAAGTATAGAGCGGCGATTGGGCATAAATGATCCCAAACAGCAGCGCCAACCCGATCATCGCAAATATCCGTCTCAAAACCGGTTTGTGTTTGTCTGAATGCATGCCAACTCTTTAGCAAAAAGATAATCGTTTTATCTTGGATTGAAACCCTGATGTTATAATCTTAAAACTCCTTCATGACAAACCGAATCGCCTTTGTTACTTACGAAACCCCATTTGCACCTTGCGGTGGTGTTACTGCAGTAATGAACTATCTACCTGAAATGGTAGAGAGCGTATCCGGTTGCCCGACAACAATCATCACCCCATACCATTTTAAAATTTCAAAAACTACATCATTGGCCCGTTCACTGACCAAGATCGCCGAGGTCCAGGTTCTTTATCGTTCCAATCCAATAAAAGTTGAAATCCTGGAATATGTCGACCGAATTCAATGGGTCTTTTTGAAAGCTTTAGATAAACCTCCCAAGGAAACACCTTTTTTTGCGGGCGAACGCCATCCTTACGATGTATCTAAAGATAAAACCAGGCTTGCTTTGCTCCTGGCGAGAGATGCCTTGTTTTTTGGCGTTGCAGCCTCATCTGCTCTGTCTCACCTGGATGCTGATGCATCCTGGACAATTCTAATGCAAGATTGGGAGGCCGCGTCGACAGTCCTGGTTTCACAGGGAATAAAGTCAGCCTCCCCGCGCACATTCTTCTTAACCCTCCACAACAGCTATGACAACGGATTGACAGGGAATAACCTGAAGCGATTCGGGATCGATCCGAGAACCTGCCCAGGTGAAACCGTGCTGAACCGAGCCTTGCCCCTGGCGAGGAATCCAATATTCACCGTATCTGGCCAATTCGCGCTTGATATGACTGAAGAAGTATTTCAATCTCGGGTGCTGGCTCCCCACCTGGTAGAGCATCTCAAATCTCGCCTGCTTGGCATTAATAATGGCGCATTCACCAAGCTGGCCGTTGACCAGGAAATTATCCATGAAGCCAAAGGTGGAAATTTTGGGCCGCTGAGTACCTGGAAGCAAGAAAGGAAACAGGCCGCAATCGCAGCTTTGACTGCTTTTCACCCGGATGAAGAACGACAATTATGGGGAAACAGCTCAAAATTCTGCAGCCAAGACGCAGCCTGGTTTATTTTTGCCGGCCGGGACGACCCTCGGCAGAAAGGTTTCGACGTGGCTTGCAGTGCAGTGACCAGCTTTCTGGAAAAGGGCAACCGGGCAGGCTTCCTGTTCTTTCCCATACCAGGTGATGAGGGCGTAACTGGTCTAAGTTTTCTCAGAATACTTGCGTCTCAGTATCCAGAGAATGTCCTGGTCATTCCTGCCATTTTCAAAGAAGGGTTTTTAGCCGCGTTACAGGGTTCAGCTTTTGGGGTGATGCCATCGTTTTATGAACCCTTTGGGATGGCAAATGAATTTTATCTAAACGGTTGTCTGGCGATCGGTCGAGCAACAGGGGGGATCATCCAACAAATTGTACCGCTGCGCTCCATCCCTTCTTTCAGTAAACCTGCCCAACGAAAGGCAAATACCTGGCACGCCAGTATAAACCCTCCGACTGGGTTACTATATCGTGAAGCGGATCGATTTTCATCAAATGAAGCAGATTGGATGGCAATCAACGCCACAGATTACCGCATTGATGGGAGTTATCCAGACCGAGTCGAGCAACGGGAAAGAATCCCGCTATTCACGGCGATGGCAAAAGCATTAGAAAGTTGCATCACAGATGCCGTTGTTCTGTATCAATCCCAACCCCACCAATACTACCAGATGCTGGCGAACGGAGTTGAATTTATCGTGAACCATTTTTCCTGGGAAAAAACTGCGCGGGATTACTACCAGTATCTAGATCATTGATAATTAGCGATTCAAAATTGCGCAGGCGAAGCCGGAGACTGCTTTTTGTTTTAGATGATTCGATCTGCACCGTGATATACTTTTTCTGATATCGACAAAAAAGGAGCATCCAATGGAGTATAAAAGCCTGGGTCGGACTGGATTAAAAGTCAGCCGGTTATGTCTGGGGACGATGAATTTTGGGCCGCTGGCCGATGAAGCGACCAGCTTTAATATTATGGATCGCGCCTTGGAGCTTGGCCTGAATTTCTTCGATACAGCCAACGTTTATGGCTGGAAAATCGGAGAAGGCATTACAGAACAGATCATCGGTCGCTGGTTTGCTCAAGGCGCTGGACGACGAGAAAGCGTGGTTTTGGCAACCAAGGTGTTTGGAAAAATGGGCGAGGATCCGAACTCTCGCCGGCTTTCCGCTTACCATATTCGCAAAGCTTGCGAAGACAGCCTGCGGCGTTTACAGACCGACCACATCGATCTTTACCAGATGCACCATGTCGATCGTGAGACACCCTGGGATGAAATCTGGCAGGCCATGGAGCAATTGGTCGCCCAGGGAAAAGTTCTCTACGTCGGGAGCAGCAATTTTGCGGGATGGCATATCGTTCATGCCCAAACGGCCGCTAAAGAACGTCATTTTATGGGTTTGGTGAGTGAACAAAGTATTTATAATCTGAAGGACCGGATGGTCGAGCTCGAGGTGATCCCAGCCTGCCGTGCGTATGGGATTGGATTGATACCTTACAGCCCATTGGGAGGTGGTTTGTTAGGTGGAGTTCTGGAGAAAGAATCAGAAGGCCGACGCGCCTCCGAACGCATCCAGAAAGAAGTTGAAAAACATCGCTCGCAGCTAGGCACATACGAATCATTCTGTCATGAATTAGCAGAAGATCCAGCGAACGTTGCCCTGGCCTGGCTGCTTCATAATCCCGTCATCACTGCACCGATCATTGGCCCGCGCACCCCTCAACAACTCGACAGCAGCCTGCGGAGCCTCGAAATCGTTTTATCTGATGAACATTTGGTGAAATTAAACGATATCTGGCCCGGTCCAGGTGGAGAAGCGCCAGAAGCGTATGCCTGGTAATGTGGAAAAAAAAGACTAATTATCTGGTTGTAGCGACCCTGGCAGCGCTACTGATGGCGCTGCTGGTCGGATCTCTGACATTATCAACTGTCTTAGCTGGGGATGAGCGGATCCCCTATCAAGTGACCCTGCTGGTTGAGACAGACTTCTTTACACCTACTCTAGGCACGTTCCCGACCAATACCGTAACACCGACTCCCGAACCGACGAACGCGCTTAATTTACCGATAGTGCAACAGGAAGCTCCCCTTTTAACCGGGACGCCACCGGGGCAATTCCCGCTTCCCTCACAAACCATGATCCCAATTCCGCCTCAACCACCTGAGGTGAATGCCCCCATTGTGTTCGGAGCTATCGTGATCGTGTCGATTATCATCTTGGCCTGGTTTTTTATCGGTAGACATCCATTCAATAAAGGAAATTGAGAGACTTTTCTTAAGGGGGAAGTTATATACACCAGTCTGGGTAAGAATTTCGTAATATCCTGCATTTATACTTAATGAACTATTGATATCCAAGGCAATTAAGATGGGTGAAACGAGAATATTAATCGTAGAAGACGAGCCCAGTATCGCTGAGATCGTGGAACTATACCTGAAGAGAGCAGGATACATCCCAATCATCGCGAGAGATGGCGAGAGCGCACAAGAGTGGATGGAAATA
The DNA here is from genome assembly GCA_963706905.1 of uncultured Chloroflexia bacterium. Classification (GTDB taxonomy): domain Bacteria; phylum Chloroflexota; class Anaerolineae; order Anaerolineales; family UBA4823; genus CAVPNY01. The sequence goes on from CAVPNY010000012.1 coordinate 218,864, forward strand.
CAATTACCGGATCTGGTCATTTTAGATTTGATGCTGCCGAAGATCGATGGATATTCCCTGGCCCGCTGGCTTCGTAACCGTAGTGATGTTCCGATTATCATGTTGACTGCTCGGCGTGACGAGCTCGATCGGATTGCTGGGCTTGAGATGGGCGCCGACGATTATGTATTAAAGCCTTTCAGTCCTCAGGAATTGGTCAGTCGTGTCCGAGCAGTATTACGAAGATCTCAATCTCAGGTAAGTAACACTCTCCATAAGCCATTGGAATACCCAGGGCTGAGAATTGACCCACAAACCCGCCAGGTTCTAATTCAGGGTGTCGAAGTAGGATTGACCGTCAAGGAATTCGACTTGCTTTGGCTTTTCTGCCAACACCCTCGCCAGGTATTTAACCGGGATCAATTGCTGGATCGGGTGTGGGGTATCTCTGATTATTTTGACCCCAGCACAGTTACAGTGCACATCCGCCGTTTGAGAGAAAAGATCGAGAATGACCCATCTGATCCCAAACATATCATCACGGTGTGGGGAGTAGGGTATAAATTTGAGCCTGCCTGAAACCCCGAAAGATCCTGAAGGACGGTCAGGGCAGACCGTCCGCTTTTTAATCGGCATCGTTTTGATTTTAGCCGCCTCGCTGGTGGTTTTCTACTTTGCCTTACATCCTCCTCTGCAAGACATTGGATTGATGGCAGTATTTCTCTCAGTGACAACGATCATCTCAGGCGGAGCAGGATACGCCGCCTACCGCCTGGGATGGATTAACAGAACGCCAACCATCCGTCTGGCAATCCTGGGCGGTTATGCACTCGCAAGCCTGCTCACATTTTTTAACGTCTGGCTGACGGCGCGACTTATGTTTTCGGACCAGCACGATTTAATCCTAGGCACAGTACTGCTTCTTTTTGCGGGTGGGATCGCAATGGCGCTGGGTTATATTCTTTCCTCCGCACTGACAGAGCGCGTGCGCCAGGTAGAAAGAGCAGCCAATCTGCTCGCCGGGGGGAATCTTGAGATTCGGATACCCGTTGAAGGTCGGGATGAGATCGCCTCCCTGGCCCAATCTTTTAATAAAATGGCTGAGGAGCTGCAAGCGGCTGCACTCCAGCGGCAGCAATTAGATACGCTTCGTTCTGATCTCATCGTCTGGATTGGGCATGATCTGCAAACCCCACTGACCTCGGTTTCAGCCATCCTGGAAGCCCTGGCAGACGGGGTGGTCGACGATCAGGAGATGGCGCAGCGATACTTCTCTACTGCAAAGAAAGACTTGAGAGCATTGTCTCTATTGATTGATGACCTCTTCCAGATGGCTCAGCTCGATGCTGGGGGATTGAAACTAAACCGGGAGATGATATCAATCTGGGACCTAATTTCGGACACACTGGAGAGTTTCGCCTCTCAAGCCAAGCAACGCCAAATCGAGTTGAGTGGAGAAGTCTCGAAAACTATCGAAATGGTTTACCTGGATGTACAACGGATCGGTCGGGTCCTAAACTACCTGATCGATAACGCCCTTCGCCACACACCTGCTGGCGGCAAAGTGACCGTGAAAGGGCAAAGGATAAATTCGGTCATTGAAATCGAAATCAGCGATACAGGTATAGGTATCTCTCCCGAAGATCTACCATACGTATTCGACCGTTTCTATCGGGGTGAGAAATCTCGGAGCCGCGCCTCGGGAGGATCCGGCCTGGGTCTTGCCATCGCAAAAGGAATCATTGAAGCTCACGGGGGAGAGATAACCGTGATGAGCCAGCCAGGAAGAACCTCTTCTACCTTCCGATTACCCGTCTCAGCTCACAAATCACCCTGACTTAAGCCACCTGTTCAAGCGCTTTTCGCAGGATATTCAGCGCTCGGTCAATCTGGTCAGCAGTCACCACAAGCGGTGGAATCCAACGAATTGTATTATCCCAGGGACCGCAACTGAGCAAGAGCAAGCGTTGATCCTGGCATGTTTGTACGATAGCTTTGGCAGTTTTCTTATCGGGCTTGTGGTCAGCAGTTCGAAATTCTGTCGCGATCATCAAGCCCAAACCGCGCACATCGCCAATCACAGGGTATTCTTCCTGGAGATGCCGCAATCCGGTGATCAGCTGGATGCCGCGTTGTTGGGCATTTTCAAGCATATTTTCGGCGCGCATCGCCTGGATCGTGGCGGCGCCAGCCGCGGCCGCAACGGCATTGCCTCCATACGTGCCGCCATGTGAGCCCGGAGCCCATTTATTCATCAGCTCAAGCCGGCTGAAAACACCTGATAGGGGCATCCCGGAAGCAAGACCTTTGGCCACAACCATAATATCCGGGACAATCCCGTAATGTTCGAAGGCAAACCACCGGCCCGTCCGCCCAAACCCAGCCTGGACTTCGTCCAATATCAAAAGGATTCCATACCGGTCGCATATTTCACGCAACCCGCGCATGAAGCTTGCCGGCGGCGGGACATACCCCCCTTCTCCCAAGACAGTTTCGATCAGGATCGCAGCCGTCTCATCCGGCGCGGTCTGGGAGGTAAACAAAAACTCTAATTCATCAAGGCACCACTGGCTGGTTTTCTCTTCGTCCCAACCATACCGATAAGCATACGGAAACGGCGCAACGTACACGCCCGGCATAAGCGGCTGGTATCCAGCCCGATAGATTGTCTTTGAAGTGGTTAAAGACATCGTTCCAACCGTGCGGCCGTGGAAACTTCCCTGAAAAACTACGATATTCGGCTTACCAGTTGCGTAGCGCGCCAGTTTCATGGCACCTTCAATAGCTTCCGCGCCGGAATTGCTAAAGAAAAAGCCATCGATCTGGGACGGCACAATGGTTTTCAACTCGCTAATCAGCTCAAGCATGGGGCGATGGAAAACAATATTGGCCTGACCATGAATTAATAGACCAGCCTGCTTTTGAATAGCGGCAACTACGTGTGGGTGGCAGTGACCGGTATTGGTCACGCCGATCCCGCAGGTGAAATCCAGGTAAGGGTTCCCCTCCATATCATAAATGTAGGCTCCCTCACCATGCGAGGCAATGATCGGTGTGTAGTGTGTCCAGACAGGAGAAAGGTTCGGGATTGAGTCTTTATAATCAGCCATCATATACCTACTTTCGAGAAATCGGTGTTCTGGCAGCGAAGGCACCACCAGAACACCGTTGATAAAAAGGAACTCTAATCTCAAGCCGGAAAACCGGTTTGCTGGTGGTTAGCTCAAGCAGGCAAGTACTCCGCGGCCCACTCGATATCCAGATCAACAAGCTTAGCCCGAGTGGGGATCCCATCCGGCGTCCAACCCATCAACTGGTAATACAGATCCAATGCAGTGTCAATTTCACCTGGATCAAGCGCAGTTCCCGCAGTGGGTCCAGTGCCTGTCAGAACTTTATAGAATTTCTTTGGCAAGGCATCGTCTTTGCGGGTAAATCCTTCACGGGCATTGAACACCCTCATCAAGTTCAATCTGCGCTCACCGGCTTTCATCAGCTCAAAAAGGCTTACCTGCCAACCAGTAACTGCCTGGACAAATCTGACGGTATCCGCTGGCCCGTATAAGGTCCAGGTCGGCCCCCAAACGAATTGGCACAATTCAAGGGTATCCAGCAGGCTGTAGAAAATCTGGGTATAGGCTGCAAAACGGACTTTCTCGGGACCCAGGCTGCCGGGCGGCGTCGGATCCTTTAAATCGATCTCCTTCAGACGGTCTAGATTGAAATCCCAGACACCTTCCTCGTAATATGGATCATGCTCGCTGGATTGGTGATCAGCCCCAAAAGGATTGACGGCATAGATCAAGCCCAGCGATTTCTTTGCCTGAGGCATGTGGGCAGGCGCTTCCTGGTTTTTAACCGTAATCAGGCACGCTTCTGCCTCGGATCCCCAAACTTTCGCGGCACGCGCGGAGCCCTGGGATAGAATCGAACCAAGCGGGCCGCTGTTGGTGACGATCTGCATCAAGATCTCCAACATGGCGTCCACTTCGCCAAAGCGCAGCTCTATCCCGCCGGTATGTTGCAATCCGATGATGCCCTTCTCAAAACATTCCATTGCAAAGGCGATCGTCGCGCCGCAAGAGATGCTATCAACGCCATATTTGTTGCAGATCTCGTTGGCAGTGGAGATGGCAGCCAGGTTATCGATGCCGCAATAGGATCCAAAGGTACCCAGCGTCTCATACTCGGCGCCCCCGTACAAAGGATCAGCTTTGTATGGTCCCTGCGTGATTTCGACGACGCGTTTGCAGCGCACAATACAAGCGTAACACGTCTCACGGCGTTTAAGGATCGTATCGGCCATCACCTCGCCGCTGATCGCTTCACAGGTCTCGAACTGGCCTTCGTTGTAATTGTTCGTCGGCAGGCTGCCGATGGTATTCTGAAACATCACCACGCTGGCTGTGCCCAGCTTCCCCAGTCCATCGACATCAGCGATTTCTGGCATGAGCTTCGGGCCAGCTTTATTAAGGTCTGTCAACCGAACAGGTTCAGCGAGGTCAACTTTTTGCTTGCCGCGCACCACCACCGCTTTGAGGTTCTTGCTCGCCATCACCAGCCCCATCCCGGTGCGCCCGTTGTTGCGGTTCGACATGTTGACCAGGCTGGAAAAGAGCACACCCTTCTCAGCTGCGGGGCCATACTGTAGAACTTCTGCCTTCTTATCCCCAACTTCTTTGCGGAGAATGGCCTCAACTTCACCGGTAACCTTGCCAATCAAGTGGGAGGCGTCATGCAAATCCACCTTCCCGTCAATTATCGTCAGGTATACCGGTTTCTCGGAACGTCCCTTGATCACAATGCCATCAAAACCGGCGAATTTGAGCTCAGCCGGGAAGAAACCCCCAGCCTGCGAATCGCCGATCGCCCCACTGACTGGGGATTTAGCGTTGGCGTTAATCCGGCTTTGTCCGGAGATTGGCGCTCCGGTCGTCACGCTCAACATTAAGGTGAGCACATTTTCGGGTGAGAGCGCATCCGTTCCTGGCGGCATATCTCGCAGGATGTAATACAACCCCATGGCGCTGCCGCCCAAGTACCTGCGGTAGAAACTCTCGGGAGGTTCTTCAACTTCCAGCACACCGTGGGTCAGGTCAAGGTGCAGGATTTTTCCCGTATATCCAAATGGCATCATACTCTCCTTCTACAAATACTAAATCAGGTTTACAGAGTTAGAAAATATCTTCTTCATGTGCTTTGAACGGATCGACATCCGGAATGCCACGTTTAATCTTGATGAATTTCCGGATTGGGAAATAAAGGATGGCGCCGACCAGCATCGCCAACAGCGAAAAACCGATTGAACCAACGATTTCAACCTCAGCGATCTGGCTATAGATCGCCAGAAGGATGATCGCGGTTGGCCCAAGGGTGACGAGCACCATACCCAGGTAGCCGCCCGGCACTTTTTGACGTGGGAAGTCCGGCATGCTGAAACGCAGCTTCCACATTGCTGCGAACTCAGCCAGGATCACCAATGTTTGCAGGAAAACATCGGCCACGACCAGTACGGCAAAGGCGCTCAAAGAGAAGATTGAATAGATCACGCCGACGAAAACGATGGCGACCCAAGGTGTTCCATACCGGTCATGGACCTTCACCAGGAATTCCGGCATCATGCCATCTTCCGCCAGGGCGAACGGCACGCGGCTACCGCCCAGGCTGTTCCCAATATACAGGCCGATCATGCTGAAAACTGCCGATATGGTGACCAGGCCACCCAAAATCAAAGCCAGGTTCGGGCCACCTGCAATCTCACCCAGCACACTGGCGATCTGGGGAAATTCCCAACCGACAGTGTCGCTCGGATCAGCCCCCCAGGCGATTATTTGTTCCTCCGTGACGCCATAATCGGCCAGCACAACCCCAATGCCCTCATCACCGCCCTCGATGCCCCACATCTGGTATCTTCCATCCGCGCCCGCGCCTCCGTAGAGCCCGGCCAGCAAAGGAATGGTGTAAGTGGCGATGGCAGCGATCAAGGTAAGCGTCATGGCCTTCGGGTAGGTTTTCTTTGGATTGACAATTTCATCCCCAGCGACGGTGGGCAGCTCCCAGCCCATATAGTTCCACATCACAACAAACAACCCAACGCTGAACGCGCCAACCAGGGACTCACCTTCCGGGAGAAACGGCAAGGATATGGTCACTCCACCCTGAATCCAGTTGTAGATCCCGACGATGGACAATAAAATCAAAGGGATCAACATAACAACCATGATGCCGTTGGTGAACAGCGCTGCAAGGCGAGCGCCTCGGATTTGAAGGAGGCTGAGCAACCAGATTAGAGCTACGGCAACAGCCCAGGAGAGAGTCTCGGCGGATATTTCAGTCCCTCCGATGATAGCCCCTTCTCGCAGAGCCGGAATAAAGAAGCTCAGGTAATAAGCTGCCAGGAGAGGATAGATGGTCACATCCAGCCAGGAGACGACCCAGTTATTCCAGCCCGCCAAAAAACCCGCGAATGGTCCGAAGGCTTTTTTGACCCAGTGATAATAACCTCCTTCGACCGGCATCATGCTGTTGAGCTCACGCACCATGAGCATATTGGGCAAACTGAATATGAGAGGCGTGAGGAACACCAATAGAATTGCCAGCCCCGGTCCGGACCAGCCTACCAGTGGCTCGATGCCGAACGATCCGCCGCAGACTGTGAAATAGATCAAGCCAAAAAGCGGGAGCAGGGTCAGCTCACGTTTTAATTTTCTGGCTTCCCGCTTTATTTCGACGACAGTACTCTCGCCATTGGATTGGACAGATGTTTCAGCCATCTTGATATCTCCTTTAAATGTCCATGCAATTTATTGTAGAGATGTCAAAGCAAATTAATCGTGCTGATGAGTCAAATCTCTATTGGCTTACATCTCTTTTATTCCATATGGGAAGCCGTAATCCGCCATTTTCTCCACAAATGGCACCGGGTCAAAGGCTTCAGGACCCATCACGCCTTTGCCTTTCCAAACACCGCTTTGAAGCAAGTCCCAGGCGATTAATGGGTTGAAACCGGTCTGGGCAACCACGGCCTGGCAGCCCCAGCGCTGCATACACGCTTCATTATCTGCCACCTGGTACATGTAAACCTGGCGTGGCTTGCCATCTTTGGTGCCTTTAGCCCAGGTGCCGGCGCAAGTCTTGCCAAACATGTGATCGCCCAGGTGAGCTGGATCGGGAAGGCAGGCTGCGACCACATCACGTGGGGCTACCTCTACATCCTTAACCTTGATCGGGTATTTATTATCCAACCCCAGCATTTTGATCGTCTTCAGCACCCGGATGAAATCATCACCCAAACCATATTTGAAGGTGACCCGCTTGCACTTCACCCAGCGAGGAACCAGCAAGACTTCCTCATGTTCGACATTGACGCACTCCGCCGGTCCAATGCCTTCTGGAAATTCGAAAATCTCCGGCTCAGAGAACGGCTCGGTGGTATACCAGCCTTTGTCCTTTTCCCACACTATCGGAGGATTTAAGCATTCCTCAATAGTGGTCCAGATCGAGAAATTGGGGGCAAATTCATAACCGCGCACTTCCAGGTTCGCCCCATCACGCACACCGATCTCATCGATCTCATCAAATAGGTGATCCTGGGCATAGCGAGCAAAGACATCCGCCATGCCTGGCTCAACGCCCATTCCAACGAATGCCAATAGACCTTTTTTCTCCCACAAAGCTGCGCGCTCGAACTGGTAATCGCCTAATTTCACCCCGGGGACTCGAAAAGGATCCTCAGGGTGCGGCTCAGAGAGGGTCATAGCCATGTCCATATACGTACAACCATAGCTGTAAGCCGCCTCAAAAATTGGGACATTGAACGAGGGGTCGCATGCATTCATGATCAAATCGACTTTATATTTCTTCGCCAGGGCTTCGATCTGATCCTGGTGATTCGCATCAACCCATTCAATCGGGAAGCGAACATTATCATTCAATTTCCCTTGGACCTCTTCAAGCCGCTCGGTGCTGTAATCTGATAGGACAACTTGCTCAATCCAGGGCTTCTCCTTTGCCATCAAAACAATTGATTCACCTACACCCCCAGTGCCAACAAGCAAGACTTTCATTTCAACAACTCCTTTCTAATGTACGGCTACACGCAAATTCCCTCTTCTGAAAAGAGGATTTAGCCAATTTTTCAACATCCCGAAACCTCCTTCTCTATTAAAATTTTCGGGTCCACTCCTTAGGCCATCGCTCCACAACGACTTTCTTCTGCGTAAAGAATTCCACCGCGTCCAGCCCTTGACCATGCAGATCGCCGAAGAAACTTTCTTTCCATCCACTGAAGGGGAAAAAAGCCATCGGGGCCGCGATCCCCACGTTGATCCCGATATTGCCGGCATCGACTGTGGATCGGAATTTGCGGGCAGCCGAACCGTCGTTGGTAAAGAGGCAAGCCATATTGCCGTAGGCTCCTTTATTGATCAGCCCAATCGCCTGATCGAGACTGTCAACATGAATTAATCCCAACACTGGCCCGAAGATTTCTGTACGGGCAACTGGGCTTTCCGGGGATAAGTCCATCAGGATAGTTGGGCGAACAAAGAATCCCTGCTCATATCCCGGGATAACGGTGTTGCGCCCATCCACGGGAATGCCCGCCGAGTCGTGCTGCGCCTGGCTGATCAGCTCCTCGATCCGCTGCCGGCTGTTTTGAGTGATCACTGGCCCCATCTGGATGCTATCGTCTAAGCCATTGCCAACTCTTCGCTCGCTGGCAGTCTGGCAGATCGATTCCCCAAAGGTATGCCGTGCTTCACCAACGGTGATAGCCAAAGAGGCTGCCAGGCAGCGTTGTCCGGCACAGCCGAAGGCGCTGTCCGCCGCAATGCGGGTGGTCATCTCAATATCCGCATCCGGCATTACCACGATGGGGTTCTTGGCGCCCCCCTGGCATTGGGCGCGCTTACCATTGGCAGTAGCTCTACTATATATATATCTGGCAACCGGCGTCGAACCGACAAAGCTGACCGCTCGCACTGCTGGATGATCCAGGATTGCATCGACAGTTTCCTTGGTCCCATTGACCAGGTTAACCACACCCTTGGGTAACCCAGATTGTTCGAGTAAAGAGAAAATTTTTTGCATCGTCAGCGGCACCTTCTCGGAAGGCTTAACGAGATAGGTGTTCCCACAGGCCAGGGCGTAAGGCATAAACCAGAATGGGATCATCCCGGGGAAGTTAAATGGCGCGATCACCGCGGCCACACCAACCGGCTGGCGGATCATAATTTCATCGATGCCGCGGGCGATATCCTCCGAGTTATATCCCTGCATGAGAAGCGGGATTCCGCAAGCGACTTCAACATTTTCGATTGCCCGGCGTATTTCCCCGCGTGATTCATCCAGGATTTTTCCGCATTCAATCGTGATGCTGCGCGATAAATCCTCAAAATTCGCTTCCATAAGGTCTTTTAAGCGAAATAGATATTGGATGCGCTCGGTGGCAGGGACTCGTCGCCAGTCCTGAAATGCCCGAGCGGCTGCTTCAGCAGCTTGATCGACTTCTTCCTTGGGGGATACCGGTGTCTCCGCCAATATCTCCCCAGTTGCAGGGTTGTACACCACGAATACTTCTTGAGCGTTCGAATTTCGCCAGGACCCGTCAATATAGTTACGAACTTCTAAGTGTTGGATTGTCATTTCTTCAATTCTTTGACTGCATCTTCCAGGATATTCAAGGTTTCGTCAGCATCACCTTCTGTCAATGCCTCGCACACGAACCAAGGCTCTTTGGCGTCGAGCTCATATTCGATGCCTCTTTGACGCATGAGAGCGTGGAGCTGCTCATAGCGTGTCTCGTCCAGATTCAATACATCCCGAAATTCGCGCGGAGGTTCGGATAACCCCAGAATAAAACTGAACATAGCCGGGTGACCCACCATGATATGAGGCTCTCCTGCCCTGGTTAAAACGTCATCGATGCCAATCATTAACTTGCGCCCGCGTTCATGGATACAAGCTAATGCATCGGAGGTTTCGAGAATCTCTAATGTCGCAGCAGCTGCAGCAGCCCCAACGGTATTCCCGCAGTAAGTGCCTCCCTGGGCGACGTTGCCTGGTTCGATCACGTCCATGACTTCGCGTTTTCCACCAATCGCCGCTAACGGATAGCCATTTGCCAGAGATTTGGCATAGGTCATCAAATCGCCGTGCACACCGAAGAATTCGTTTGCGCCTCCCCTGGCAATGCGGAAACCCGTCTTAACCTCATCCATAATCATCACAATCCCGAACTCATCGCACAGGCTGCGGATCAGCTCCAACCACCCAGGCATGGGATTGACAGTGGTCATGTTAGCAGCAATTGGCTCGACAATAATCGCAGCGATCTCCCCCCACCGCCCACGGACGGTGGTCTCCAGTAACTCAAAATCGTTGAATGGCAAAATGATGATGTAATCCTGCATTCCAGCAGGGATGCCTGAGGAGTTCCTCACCGGTAATGGACTCCGGCGGGAACCAAGCGCACCTTTTGCAGTATAGGCGGTGCTGAATAATAAATAATCATGGAAACCGTGATAATCCCCCTCGAATTTAATTACCTTCTCCCGATTGGTGTAGGCGCGCGCAATTCTTAAAGCATGCATGGTGGCTTCGGTGCCTGAGTTGGTAAAACGTACCTTGTCCACCCCAGGACACATGCGTACTACTCGTTCTGCAACCTCAATTTCCAGTACATGTGTATGTGCAAAGAGCGTACCGTGATCGATGGCTTCGTGAACGCGACGATTTACCCGCGGGTCTGCATGCCCGAGGATTATCGGTCCAAATGCTAACCGATAATCAATGAACTTATTGCCGTCCACATCCCAAATATAAGCGCCTTGACCGCGTGATATCACCGGCGTCTCTGCCCCCCAGTAACGGAAATTGGATGAAACTCCCCAGGGCATTACCTGACACGCCCTTTCATACATGTCTTGTGTTGCTTTGGTAGACCCAATCATCGCAATGCCCTTTCTTTACGTTTGAATGAAGAAATTTATGTATGAGATTCGACTTTTCCAATCGCGCGATCGATGATTTGTAATCCAGTGAGTAACTCTTCCTGGTTGATACATAATGGTGGGCAGATATAAACCATATTCTTGTTTACGAAGGTAGTTAATCCATCAGCCAATAAGTGGGACTTAATTTCATTCATCAACCCTGCCTGCAACGGATCTTTCGTTTCCCGATCTTGGACCAGTTCAATCACAGAGAATAGACCGATATAGCGCACATCCCCGACAATGGCGTGTTTCTGCTTGATTTCTTCTAAACCCTCACCCAGAACAGCTCCCACTTTCTTGCTGTTCTCAATCAGATTCTCTTCAGTATAAATCTTGAGGGTCGCCACAGCCGCCGCGCAAGACATGGGATGCCCAAAATAAGTCAATCCCATATACAGCATCCTGTCATCAAAGTAACGCGCGATCGGATCAGAAACCACAACAGCTCCAAGCGGTAAATACCCGGAAGTCAGTCCTTTTGCCATAGTCATGATATCGGGGATCACCTCCCAGTTGTTAACTGCAAACCAGGCTCCAGTCCTACCGAATCCACTCATCACCTCGTCGGATATGAGCAGAATGTCATATTTCTTCGTAATCTCCCGCAGGCGAGGCCAGTAATCATCCGGTGGGACGAGAATTCCATTTGATCCTGTCACTCCTTCCATCAGTAATGCCGCGATCGCTTTAGGGCCTTCATATTCAATCACTTTCTCGATATGGGTGACACACTCTCGATGGCAAGTTTCACGGGTATGGCCGAATGCACAGCGGTAACAATAAGGATCGAATACATGAACTACCCCAGGAATACCCGGCTCAACTGGCAGCCGGCGATAATCGCCACTCAGGGTAATCGCTCCATAGGTAGCGCCATGGTATGAAATATACCTGGTCAAGATTTTCTGTTTACCCGTAAACAGCCTGGCAAACTTGATCGCATTCTCATTCGCCTCTGCTCCGCCCAATGTGAAAAACACTTTATTGAGGTCTCCAGGGGTTACTTCTGCGATCATTTTTCCCAACACAGCCTTGGATTCATGAACCATATTTGGGTGAGCGGCGCATAATACTGCAGCCTGCTCCTGGATGGCTGCAATTACCGCAGGGTGCTGGTAACCAATGTTCAGATTCATGAGCTGAGCGGAAAAGTCCAAATACTGCTTGCCATCCTGATCCCAGAAGATAACCCCTTTGCCGCTCTCGATAGATATTGGGTCGACCTGGTCCTGGATCGACCAGGAAAAGAACACATATTTCTTGTTGATCTCAACCAGCTCGTCTTTCGTCAATCGTAGATCGGTTTTCGGTTTCAGCATTTCTTGCCTCATTATCTTTTTGGAATTGAATCCGGGATACGCCACTCGTAGACATCCTTCAACACAATTGGAACAATCGATGTGGTGGTTTTTCTCACTCCAGTGATCTGTCCAATCACATATGTAACGAACTGATAGACATCGTCTGTGCTGCGCGCCACGACCTGCACACTGATATCTTTCTCGCCAATCGAACAGGCGACATAACTGATCTGTTGGTACTCCAATAGCCGAGCAGTAACTGAATTGATCTGACCGGTTTCAACTTCGATAAAGACATCGGCGATAACATTAAATCCAAACGACTTTGGGTCAGGTATTGCACTGATCCTGATCAGGCCTTCATCTGTCATGCGTTGGATACGGTAGCGGACAACCCGTTCTGAAATATCCCCCAAACGACGCGAAATTTCGGCCGAGCTCATTCGACCGTCACCCATTAACAAATCAACAATTTTGAGATCTATTTTGTCGATTTGATACATAAGATCTGAATGTTTATTCCGATTCCGACAAAGCCAATTCCATTCTATAAGAATAAGATTTCAAAGTCAAGTGATTTCTATCACATTCCTCACACCGGAATCCGTTCCTCCCCCCTTGCGTTGACAATGCCTGGTATTTCGATTACACTTTTTTCGATGACATTACCAGCCTTCATTTTTGGGTTGCTGATTGCCTCTCTTTATGGGGCTGCCTTTCATCTCTGGCGAGGCGGAGGAATTGGCCGTTTCTTTCTTTATCTCGTACTGAGCTGGATTGGTTTCTGGGCCGGGCATTTCCTGGCTGAGAGACTTGGGTGGACCTTCGGCAGTGTTGGACCTTTGAATATTGGATTAGCAACTATTTTCAGCTTCCTATTTCTGTTCATCGGCTACTGGTTAAGCAAGGTCGAAGTGCAGAAGAAATAAAAATCCTCCCAGTCACCTGGGAGGATTTTTTAGGCATATTCAGTTTTGTTAGACGATTTCTACGTTTGCTGCTTGCAGGCCTTTCGGACCGTTCTCAACAACAAACTCGACCCGCTGTCCTTCTTGGAGCGTGCGGTAGCCATCGGACTGGATGGCAGTGTAATGGACGAAGACATCCGGTCCATTATCCCGACCGATGAAACCGTAACCTTTGCTGGCATTGAACCATTTAACAGTGCCAGTTTCTTTTTCGTTCATTGTAAAGAATCTCCTTGCTCAAATATGTGGATATCTGATGGCTTCCGTACTGTCCACAGGGGTCGCGGTAAGCTACTTTCAAAAAAAAAATCACCGACCCTGACGTGCACTTCTTTCCAGGTCGGTTACCTGCCAAATCCTGAGCGAACAAGCGTGCCATCTAACAATTGAGAGTTTACCAGCACAGATTTATTTCGTCAAGCAAATTAAAAGGATGATGATAGATTTATCGGGTTGCATTAATGGTAACATTACCATCGCCAAGGTTCCCATATCCATAGTGAAAGGAAACGATCTGTATGAATCGCATTGAATCTCTATTGTCTGCCCGACTATTTCTGGTTCCACAGCTAGCTCAAAACCGCATTTTCTTTCTAAGCAACACAAGCGGCTGGATCAGCTTATACGCAATGGATTATGGTGGAAGCGTTCCGGAACCATTGCTACCACCCCACATTGCTTTGCAGAACCCGCATTTGATCGGCGGTCACTCTTTTTTTGTATTCCCCGAGCTCAACAAGATTCTGGTGATGATTGACAAAGACGGGGATGAAAACTACCAGCCGATGACAATTCCCATCAATGGTGGCTTTCCAGAACCTGCCTTCGGGGATCGCTTCGATAATTCCAGGGTGCACCTGGGCAAGTGCGACCCTAAAAAGAATCTGATTTACCTGACTGCGGAATCACGGTCAGAGCAAATGAACTACACGTATCAAGGCAATCTGGCGACCGGGGAATTGAAAGAACTGGGACGGAGTGCCTGGGGGGCTTATCCAGATGGGGTGAATGACCAGCATACTCGCGCCATTCTCACGGATGGCTATACAGTTGGTGACAACGTGCTCTATCTTTGGGAAGAAGCAGCTGGCGAACGAAGGCTGCTTTATGGCACTCCTCTCGAAGAACGCGCTGATAACAAAGAGTACCCATTAAATGCAATCTTTGGGACCTCCTTCACTCAGGATAATGGTCTTCTCTTTGTGACAGCACTATTTAGCGATCAATATGGACTTGGTTATTTCCGGTTGTCTGACCCAGATCAAGTTGCTCCAGTTGAAGTCGCCGGAATTGTTCATTCTGGTTTCGGTGAGATGGATCTCCTGGAGCATCTCGAAGGGAATCGGTATCTGGTTGGCTACAATATCGATGGCTGCTCCTGGATCTACGAAGGAACATTCAACGAAGCCCAACACCTGATGCAACTCGAGCATATTGTTTGTGGTCAAGGGGTTTTGGCGAATGGAATGTTGGAGCATATTCATTATGATGCGATCAGTGATCGATTCTCATTAAGTTTTTCCACCGCAACCTCACCGACTCAGATTTATACAGTCGAAGGCGAAGCGCGTGACGAAGTCATCCGGCATACCAACGAGCGTGTTCTGGGCATACCTCAGGAGTGGTTATCTGAAGGGGAGGATTATTCTTTTACATCCTTCGACGGCATGCGTGTATCGGCTCGTCTTTATATGCCATCCGAAAAGCTAGGGTTCCAGGGCAGTCGTCCTGTAGTGTATTATGTCCATGGGGGACCACAAGGACAAGAACGTCCGGATTTTGCCTGGTTCTCGATGCCTCTCATTCAGTTCCTGACCCTTAATGGGTTTGCTGTCTTTGTCCCAAATGTGCGCGGGAGCACCGGTTATGGATTGAACTATACCAAAGAGGTCGATCGAGATTGGGGCGGCGAAGACCGGTTGGATCATGTCTTCGCAATGGAGCATATATTACCAACGGATTCCAGGATCGATGCGAAGAGAGTTGGAGTGGTTGGACGCTCTTACGGCGGTTATATGTCTTTAACCCTGGCTGCCCGGCATCCGGATTTATGGAAGGCAGCGGTGGATATGTTCGGTCCGTATGATTTGCTCACCTTCATGGATCGCATTCCGGAAACATGGAAGCCGTATTTTGCGATTGCTGTTGGCGATCCGATCAAAGACAAGGAGTTCTTACTCGAACGGTCGCCGCGGGTTTACATGGACAATCTCACCTGCCCGCTTTTGGTAATTCAAGGGAAAAATGATCCCCGAGTGGTTGAGCGCGAGTCGCGGGATGTGGTTGAAAACCTCCGGGAGAAAGGTAAGGCCGTCGACTTTCTTGTTTTTGAAAACGAAGGGCACGATGTCCTCAAGTACGAGAACCGGGTGACCTGTTACAACAAGATCACTGATTTCTTCAAGCAATATCTAAAACCGTAGTCATGGATTACGAATGGCAAAAGGCTCAGCCTGGCGATCTGGCCCAACTTGTCGGGCTGAGCCATAAGAATTTTATAATCCGGTTAACCCCTGGTGATCGCATCCAAACTCACCGGGGGATTCTTTATCACGATGATCTGATCGGTATCCCTTGGGGAAGTGAGGTCTCCAGCCATTTGGGAAGCTCTTTCTTCCTGCTTCAACCAGCCTTGTCCGATCTCATCAAGGAAACTAAACGCACAACCCAAATCATCTTTCCGAAAGATATCGGTTTTATCTTGATCACAATGGGGATTGGACCAGGGTCGCGTGTTCTGGAAGCTGGTACCGGTAGCGGGGCGATGACCACCGCCCTGGCTTTTGCTGTCGGCGAGCAAGGTCATGTTACAACGTATGAAGTCAGACCGGAAATGCAGCAATTAGCCCAAAAAAATCTTTCCAGATTAGGTCTTCAAGACCGTGTCACTTTTATCCTGCGCGATATTGGGGATGGATTCAATGAGCGAGGGGTAGATGTCCTGTTTATGGATATCCCCCGCCCGGAAGATTACATCCCCCAGGTTCGAACCACGCTCAAACCCGGTGGTTTTTTTGGGTGTATCGTCCCAACCGTCAACCAGATAGAACGGCTGCTGAATGCGCTGCAAAGGGAAGATTTTGCATTCGTAGAAATCTGTGAGATCATGTTGCGGTATTACAAACCAACCGCCGAGCGTCTGCGTCCCACTGACCGAATGGTAGCTCATACCGGTTACCTGATATTTGCCCGGCCGATCATCACATCTGGCAAGATTCTTGAACCCGAAACGCTCGATGATGAGCTCAGCTAACAGTGCTTTTCCCCACATATCTCACTGGCAGCCCTCCCATGACCCATCCAATTGAATTGACCAGCGAGACGATCTCCAGATTACTTCAGGAGTCTCTTCAGGCAACGCCAAAGAATCCCGTATATATCACTCATTTCCCACCAGGATTTCTTCCCGAGCCGCCCCGCCCGGCTGCAGTTCTTGTGCCCTTTCTGCGTGAGGGTGATGTCTGGCATGTCCTTTTCACCAGGCGGACCGCCTCACTCCCAGAACACAGTGATCAGGTCGCTTTTCCTGGAGGCAGGTCTGATCCGGAGGATGATACGCCAGAACAAACCGCTCTAAGAGAGGCGCAGGAAGAAATAAATTTGGACGGAAGTCAAGTCCAGGTGCTAGGCAAGTTAAAAAGAACTACGCACGATCACCAATTATTGCATCACCCCCGTAATCGGAGTGATTCCCTGGCCTTATGAATTTAAATTGGCTACCGACGAAGTAAGCCGTGTCTTTACTATCCCCCTCCTGTGGCTCGCAGACCCTGCAAATCATTATATCCAATCCCGTGAGCTGCCCCCACCTTACTCCCCAGTGCCCGTTATCTGATTTTAATAAATTTGACAACGAGCTACTCTGGGGAGTAAGTGCTCAAATTACGCTTGATTTATTGGAAGCCCTGGAACTGATCTGAATCAGACCGGAGCTATTCTTCCCCTTCACCTTCTTCTTCACGCCTGCCACGTTCAACAAGCTCAGGTTCGGAAGGTGCAAAGGCAGCTTCTTCGACTTCTTCAACCGGCTCTATCACCGGAGCGGTGACAATCGCAATGATCTCATCTGGATTGTCTAACACTTCCACACCTTTTGGCAAGGAAAGGTCACGCACGTAGAAAGCACTTCCAATTTCGTTCAATCCGCTGATATCAACTTCGATCCGCTCTGGCAAACTCTTTGGCAAGCTTTCAACTTCAAGCCGCTCCAGGTTGGAGACAAGTATTCCGAAATAGGTGTCTACCGCGGGTGCTTCCCCAACTAGGTAAACAGCAACCTTGGCGCGTACTTTCTCAGTAAGAGAGACTGCCTGAAAATCGACATGCCGGATCATGCCCAAAACCGGATGACGTTGCTTCTCCCGCACCAGGGTGTAATGTTTTTCGCCATCTACATCCAGAACGATCAGAGCCGATGAAGCGGCCTTCTCCAGCGTCCGGCTGGCCTCTCTCATATCCAGAGAGATCGGGATTGATCCAATATGCCGGCCGTAAACGACTGCGGGTAGAACTCCGGCTCTCCGTAGAGCTTTTACCTGTTTGCCGATGACGTCACGTTTACTTGCTTTTAGTGTAATTTCTTCCATGAAATCCTTCCTCGGAACGCCTCTCACCGGTCAGGTGAACCTCAGCCAGCTACCATCGTTCCATTGAGATATGACTGGTCTTACCCAGTTTAACAAAAGCGTGCTCTAAGGCGGCACACATTTTAGCTGGTTTAGATCTTAACGTCAAGTAGATCCGCTCCTTCTTATTTGATGAGTAGGGCAATTGCATCTTATGTCTGACAACACGAAAATAAGCGATTTTACCTCTTTTTAGGTACGGATTTGCAAAAATATGTTCCAAAATATCAGCAGATCAAAGGAAGGAATTGTTTTTATTGTCGCAGTTGATGATATTTTCGCCTTCTAACCGCTAAACAATAACCGTAAGCGAAGCCCACAAGCTGAAAATGGCTGAATCCGAGTATTTTTCAGTTAAAACAATTTAGATGCGATTGCCCTAATTTGATGAGAAATTCATAGTTTTGATTTAAGCACATGCTATAATGAATATCACGAATCTTGTAATCCCAAATCCCTGTCCCATGCAAACCATCACTATTTCCCGCCAGTTGGGTAGTTTAGGAGAAGAGGTCGCCGAGAAAGTCGCTCAGCGCCTCGGTTACCAGGTAGTCTGCCGGGAGCTCATCAACCAGGCTGCAATTCAATGCGGGGCTCCAGAGTTAGCGCTGGCGTGGATTGACGATCTGGGTATTCTGGATATCCAACCTTCACCGAAAGACAGACGAGCTTTCCTGCTCGCGGTTCAGGAGGCGATGGAAGAACTCGCTGAACGAGGGAATGTCATTATTGTTGGCCGTGCGGGTCAGATCATTTTAGGGAAGAGACCGGATGTTCTCCATGTCAAGGTCATTGCACCAGCCTCTCTGCGGGCGGATAGAATTGCGCACCTGCATAACATCCCCATCACGGCTGCAATAGCCCAGGTGCAGGCGAGCGATCGGACCAGACGAGATTATTTGAGAAGACATTATCACGCTCGCTGGGATGATCCGGATTTGTATGATCTGATCCTGAATACAGCCCGGTTGGATGCTGACCAGGGGGCCTGTTTAATTTGCCGGGCGGTAGAACAATGCCAACCAACAACCTCGCTGCATGCTGCAAGAATTGGATAATTCTCTTTCACCCCAGATATCTACTCTAGATTCTGGTTCAACTGACCAGAAAAAATCTCAATTCGTTCACGAGGCTGAGGCAACTTTCGCGCGGATACTCGACTACTACGGGATTACCTGGGAATACGAGCCGCGCACCTTTCCCCTGGAATGGGATGAATCCGGGAATGTAACCGAAGCATTCGCTCCAGACTTTTATCTGCCTGATCAGAAGCTATATGTCGAACTAACCACCTTGAGACCCCAGCTCACTACCCGGAAGAACCGAAAATTAAGACGGATGAAGGAACTTTATCCTGATATCAATATCAAACTCTTTAAAAGAGCTGATCTGAGATCTCTCATGGTGAAATACGGGCTGGATCATGAAGCCAATAAAATCGCAGGTTCTGAAGCACAAAACGAGGGCGCGTGACAACCGAAGTGAACATTAAATTTTCGGATGTAACCGAGGGAATCAGCGATATTCTAATTCCGGAAGAGATGATCAATCGCCGGGTGGTCGAAATAGGTGCAGCAATTTCTCGGGATTATAGGAACCTGGATCCATTGTTTATCGGGGTATTAAAGGGAGTTTTTTTCTTTATGGCTGACCTACTCCGCCAGGTGACCATCCCCGTCTCAGTGGACTTCATCGCCATCTCGAGTTATTCTACTGAAGCTCGCAATAAAGGTTTTGTCCGGCTGGTGAAGGATCTAGAGACATCCATCACAGGCCGACACGTACTGTTTATTGAAGATGTCGTCGATACAGGATTGACTCTAAATTATCTGTTGCAGAATTTAAAATCCCGCTCCCCCGCCAGCTTGGAAGTATGTACAATTTTCAATAAACCGCACCATCGATTAGTCGATCTCCCCCTGAAATACGTTGGTTTTGATTTACCTGATCGTTTTGTGGTTGGGTATGGCCTGGATTATCGTGAGCGCTATCGAAATCTGCCATATGTTGCCCTGCTGAAAGCCCAAACCCTGACCGCACCCCGTGATATTCATTCTTGAACAATTAAAAAAGGGGCCCCAACTAACCTTCTGGAAACCTTTGCCGGGTTGGGTATCTTTGTCTAACTGTCTCCTGGGCGCTTGTTCAGCGTTAGGGAGATTTCTTACTGCGATACCCATTGTCTCTCGCTGTTATTTTTCAGGCGAACTTACGGATTTATCCCTTTTCTGGGACATCTCACTTTCCTGAAAAACACTTGCACAGTGAGAGTGTATTTGCCTTTGCAAGTTTCTGGTAACCCTTAAGTAGGTAACCCTTCGGTGATTGCTCACCAAGGAATTTCACCATCGACCGATGCCAAGGCATCTACTTCGACAAAGGCGCCATCCAATTTTTTGGGGCTCCCTACCTTTTGGACAACTTGCGTCCTCCTGGCAATTTCACTATACACTTTTTTTAATCGTGAGTCAATAAGTAGAGCCTTAAAATTTTCACAGAAAAATTGACCAAAAGCTTATTTTTCGGTTATTTCTGATTAACGGTGTGATACACTCATGCATCTGGGAAATCAAGTGGTTGTAAAGCCTTACTCTGACTCTACTGCCTGAAGTTTGACGATGAAGCGAGCGATAATCTACTCGATCCTGATATTTTTCTGCCTGTCGATCGGCTTCCTGGCTGGTTACCTGGTCCGGGGAGAATTCCCTACCCAGGCAGACGAGCCTTTTCCAGTATTAGACAAGCTTATCGAATCTTGCTTCAGCATGGTCTCCAGGAAATTCCAAGTATACGCGAGCTTGAATATGGAATGATCAGGGGAATGCTCCAGGTTTATGCAGATCCTTATTCGATTTTTGTCGAACCTGTTCAACATGAGCTTGAATCGAACGTCCTGGAAGGCAGTTTTTGGGGGATCGGAGTTGATCTAAAAAAGAATGACGACGGAAAAGTGGTCCTTCACCCGTTACCGAATAGTCCCGCTGAAAAAGCCGGGTTATCAGATGGGGATCAATTATTTGCAGTAGACGATCTGGTTGTCGAAATGGAGACCACAATCGAATCTATTCAGGCTGCGCTCAGGGGAAATGAAGGGGAAGCCGTCAGCCTAACGATTGGTAGAGAACCCGATTTCAGCCCCATCAAAATGGAAGTTGTTCGAGAATTCTTTACCCTTCCTTCCACAACCTCAGAGATTCACCCCGAAGAAAAACGACTTGGAATTGTAAGAGTAAACCTCATCGCTGCCAGCACACCTGATGAAATTTTAGAAGCATTCAGAAGCTTAAAAAATCAAGGCGCAACTCATTTTATCCTCGATTTGCGAGATAACAGCGGTGGGCTGCTGACCGCGGGGATCGACACAGCCAGGTTGTTCTTAAAGGATGGCCCGATCATCCAGCAGCAATATAAGGGAAAGAGTATTCAAACAATCTCTGTCGATAAGCGTGGTGAGCTGATTGATGTGCCGCTGATCGTGCTGGTGAATAACAATACAGCCAGCGCGGCGGAGATTATCGCCGGCGTCCTCAAACAGAAAGCACGCGCCCGGTTGATCGGAGAATCTACCTACGGGAAAGACTCAATCCAACTGGTATTTGATTTAGATGATGGATCAAGCCTGCATATTACCTCAGCAAAATGGTGGATTCCGGGATCAAATCCTAGCCCGGAAGGCAAAGGGATTCAGCCTGATGTGTTGGTCACCGAAAGCACACAGAGTCCAGATTCGATGATCGAGTCTGCGCGTAGATATTTCTTTCCTTAATTAATCTCGTCAAGTTGGTATATGTTAAAATGATTGCATGGATGTGAAAGTCGTTGCAACCAACCGCAAAGCCCGCCATGAATATCTCATTCTGGATACCTATGAAGCAGGGCTCGCTTTACAAGGTAGTGAGATTAAATCGATTCGCGCCGGTCAAATTAGCCTCGCACAGGCCTATGTATCCATTGATGGCCAGGATGCCTGGCTTCTGAATGCACATGTTGCGCCTTATGAACAGGCCAGTATTTTTAATCACGATCCTCTGCGCCCGCGCAAGCTGCTTCTTCACCGGGCTGAGATCCGCAAGATGTGGGAAAGCGTCCGTCAAAAAGGGACCACGATTATTCCATTGCGAGTATACATAAAAGATGGTCTAGCCAAAATTGAAATCGCTGTTGCCAGAGGCAAAAAACTTTACGACAAACGGGCGGATATCGCCAAACGGGATGTTGAACGTGACCTTGAAAGACAACTAAGACGCCAGGAATAATGATGGCTCCTTCAACTATTATGGGGATAAATAATCTTCCCGATGCGCAAAAGCGGGAAATTTATGCACGATTGATCCCCCAACCGCTCATCTCCCGCTTCAACCTGAATCAGGAATTTATTGATAAAGATGGTCAACAACTCCTATTCTTACGATGCAGGGAAGGCAGTCCAAGCCTTGAGATATCCCTCAAAGCACCAGATTGATTTCCCCGACCCGATTTTATACGGTCATTTAACCGATACGATCACCAGGCAGATCCACATTCTTCTGTATATACTAAACGATCCTGATTCGCCTCGGTACGATGTTGACCGGATGCCTGACGGTCGTCCGACTGTATTTGGAACTCGATTCCGGAATCTACCGGCAGAGTGCGCAGCTCTGGAAGCCGGACTCGCGCCCGGTCAAATACGCCGGGGACTACGCATGTTGCTGGATGCCATTCTTGGGTTTGAAATATTTATTGATAGTCTCGAACAGGCGCTCTTTTTTGCAGAGCCTTTGTACTACCATACCGCGGTGCTCTTTGAACGTTATGGATTTGCGTATCAAAAGGGGCGAAAACTTATGGAGCGGATTCAAACAGGGTTTTCTCCGGGGGGAGATTTAATCCGCCGACTTGATCAATCAACACCCTTCCGAAACCCAGAAGTGGCTGAGCAAATTCGTCTAAGGTCCTGGGCGATCCATGATGGATTGCTCGGTGAGCCGTTCACTGATGTGACTATGTACAAACAGGTTGGCAAATCAGCAAACGTAAATACCTCCAATGATTGCGCATGGTGAATTATGCTTTCCAACGATTTATTCGCCTTTGTGATAACCCTGGTCGTTGCCCTTGTCTGGCTAAGGCTCAATGATTTTGCTGCCCATCGGGGCTGGGTGAGCGGGCGGTTAAGCCGCAAGATCATCCATATGGGCACGGGGCCTATTTTTGTTCTATGCTGGCCCTTGTTCACCAATTCCACCGCATCCCCATACATCGCCGCATTGGTGCCGCTTGCAATTACCGTTCAATTCATCCTGGTAGGGCTAGGATACATGCAGGACGAGGCGGCTGTTCAGGCGATGACACGGACTGGTGATCGACGCGAGATCCTGCGAGGACCTCTATTCTACGGAATTGTTTTCGTGGTTATGACCATCCTTTTTTGGTACAAAACGCCAACCGGGATCGTTGCCTTAATGCTAATGTGCGGCGGGGATGGGCTGGCCGATATCCTGGGCAGACGCTATGGAAAATCGAAACTACCCTGGAGTCCAGATAAATCCTGGATCGGATCACTCGGCATGTTTATAGGCGGCCTGGTTTTTTCTGTAATTATTGTAGGGATTTTCAGCGCCATAGGAATATTTCAAGGGACTTTGACGGCTTATATCTTCCCAATCGCGATAATCGCCATCGCCGGCACGGTTGTCGAGTCGCTCCCTTACCATGACATTGACAATATTACCGTAACATTGACGGCAGTGATCCTGGGAATGTTTTTCTGGTAACTCAGCTAGAGGTCAGGCAGTAAATGGTGATTTTGCAACTTCCGAAAATCAGCTTAAGTCCACCCAGCATCGATAGCACGCATTGACTGAATTTCCAAGATCGATTAGAATTTATTCGACAATCCAGGTCAAATTTGTTAGACACTTTCAGTACCAATGAGGACAACATGGATCTCTTAGAACAAACGAATACGATCACCTTGACACCTGCTGCAGCAAATGCGGTCCAGGATTTACTGGCAAAACGCAATCTTGAAGGATACGCGCTGCGTGTCTTTATCTCTGGAGGGGGTTGCTCCGGTTATCAATATGGCATGGCTCTGGAAAATAATGTACGTGAAAATGATCTGGTCATGGAACAACACGGAGTCAAAGTGGTTATTGATGAAGTATCCATAAACTACTTGTCTGGCGCAACGGTTGATTTCGTGGATGAGCTGATGGGAAGCGGGTTCAAGATTGAGAATCCGAATGCAGTTTCAAGCTGCGGTTGTGGAAGTTCCTTCCGAACAAAGAACGACGATGGTTATGACAGCAGCAACAGCGGCGGCTGCAACTGTCACTAACTAATAGATTCGCAATAATAAGAACCAGGGCGCTGTTTCGCAAAGCGCCCTGGTTGTTTTAATTAATAATCAATTACTGGCCTCGTAATACCGAAATAATGATCCCAAAAAAACCGACCACAAACAAACCAATGACAACAAAACCCATTGGGAAATTTGCAGTTTGGATTTGGGATTCTTCCAGTGTAAAAGTTGGTATCACCAGTGGTGGAGGCGGTGTATAAGTCGGTAATCGGGTAGGAGGTATTTCGACAACGAATTGTGCCGCCAATGTTGGATCGATAGTTGGCGTTGTCCCGGGAGTTGGTGTTGGGGGTGGCTCAACGATAGGGACATTTCCACTGACCTCTACCAGAGGTGAATAGACCCATCCAACACTACCCTGGACACCCAAATAGGTTATCTGTACCCAATCTCCCCCGGGGGTTCTACCTAAAGCAGGAACTTGCTGCCCTGGCACAAGGACACCGATAATATCATATTTCACGCTTGGACCTGACCTGACATTGATCTGATCCTGGTCTGTGTCTCGCCGGACAGTTGCGATCGGGCCAGGCGCGGTCCCAGTAACGGTAGGGATTGCAACGGTTGGTATCTGCGCAGGCTCGCTTGCCAAAGCCCCGTGTACAGATACTAAGATTATTGTAAATACCCCCAGCGCTACAAAGAACAGGAACCTATTTTTTCTCATAAAAGAACATCGCTATAGGATAAAGGGATTCGGGTCCAGATGCTCAGAGAATAAGCCATTCGATCCGTTCCCGATTTCCAAGATGAAGATTATAATCGATTTTAAGAACGTAGATTCGTCCTCACTGGAATAAAAGACAAATATGGAGCAACGGATATTTCACGGTGATTTAACTCCCCACGAGATTGGCCGCGCATTAATCGCCAGGTTCAATCGCGGAAACTTGATGGCCAGGCAATACGGAGAGCGAGATAGGGTGATCGTTCAAGTCGCCTCACACCAATTTGCTTCATCAGGTGGACAGACTGCGCTGACCGTTAATCTTGAAAAAGTCGGAGATGGCGTGGCCATTCAAATCGGGAAACAAGCCTGGTTAGGGGTTGTTGCGAGCCTTGGGACAACAATCTTATCTGTTTGGAGAAGTCCATTTAATTTACTCAATCGTCTAGATGATGTCGCTCAAGATATTGAAAATATTCAACTTACGACTGACATCTGGGCAACCATTGAAGAAGTCGCCAAACTAAAGGGGGCTAATTTTGAATTATCCGAACGCTTGCGCCGGCTGACTTGCGAGTACTGCTATACAGCCAATCCTGTCGGAGAACCGAATTGTATATCCTGCGGTGCACCGCTCGGACTTGTTCAACCCACAACCTGCAAGAATTGCGGCTATGTAGTGCGTACAAAAGAAGTGATTTGCCCGAATTGCGGCAAATCACTTTCCTGATTATAAGTTCAAAGATTTAATCGAAGGCTTGGATGGTATCGCTAAGGAGTCCTCTCACGGAGTCCTTAATAGATGGATTGAGTGATGGATTGCTGGCAGCAGTTCAGCTTCATTGGTTATGGGCGGCGGTGCAAAAGGCATCGCCTTCTGACTGCTCAACCTGGATTCAAGCCGGATCTGTAATTTCTCCAATGCAGGTAACGCATCCAGGAAACCAACCTTACCAATCATCACAGCAGCCATACGGCGCACACCAAGGGGCGCCTTTTGGTCATTTAAGATATCGATGAGGTGATGTCCTGCATAAGGGCAGCCATCCAATAATCGGGCAACCTGATCCACTGCCATTTCGTCTTCGCTTGCGATCTGGAGCATGGCAAAGACTTGACGTGTTCGGATTTGGGAAAGATATTGCACCATGCTCGAACGGACTTCTTCTGGGGCTGGAAGGCCATGCTCGTCCACCGATAGAATGCTCCCTAATGCCAAGACTACCCGCTTACGAAACAGAAAATCTGGATCAGTCAACCGGGTGACGAGCAAATAGGTCACAATTGGTGAGAATCGAGGGGCATTTATTTCGAGTAATCTGTCCAATGCCATATGGCGGATATCCGCATCCGATGAAGTCAGGTTCTCCATCGCATTCCAAACAGAAGGAAAGAGCTCGAGCGTTCCTGTTGTTTCTTCTAGAATAAATAAGGGGAGCTGAGGCAGTTGCGAAGATGGCGTGTTGGCTAGCATACTCAAAGAGTATACCGCAAATTGCGATTTGTCAATAAATTACCTGCTCAAAAAATGCCGGATTTCTATTAAATACAAATCTTCCCTTGTCTAGCCAGGATAAAATGATGGTAGACTCAATTGAGAGTTTCATTCCATTATTGTATGTTGATCGATTGAATAGATGACTGAACCCTCTGAGTGTTTCGTTTGTCTCCAAAACGTATCGAAAAGTTATATCGAAGGAAATGTAACAAGGCAGGTGTTACTTGATGCCCAGGCTTCATTTCTTTTCGGTGAGTTTGTTGCCATTCTTGGGAAAAGTGGCAGTGGGAAGAGCACATTATTAAACCTGATCAGTGGAATCGATCTTGTCGATAAGGGCTCAATTTGGATTAATGGACAGCAAGTTACGTCAATGAGTGAATTGAACAGGACGCTGTTCCGGCGGAAAAATATTGGTTTCATTTTTCAATTCTTTAACCTCATACCAACACTGACCTGCCTCGAGAATGTCTCACTCCCCCTCGAGCTCAATGGAGTAGATCCAGCGGAAGCCAGGACACATGCCATCGAGCTGCTTACGGCAGTTGGATTGCCCGATCGCCAATTAACCTATCCTGAAAATCTTTCTGGCGGCGAACAGCAGCGGGTTGCTATTGCCAGAGCTCTGGTCCATGACCCGCTTCTGGTTTTAGCTGATGAACCCACTGGGAATCTGGATGAGGAGACTGGCAGTCAAATCCTGGTTCTCCTCGACCGCCTGACACGTAAAGCAGGCAAGAATTTAATCCTGGTTACACACAACCTGGAAACGGCTGCCCTTGCAGATCGAATCCTTTATCTCAAAGACGGTAAATTAATCACGAATGAAGCCTCGACAATACCAGTTTTTCCCTCTCAGTAACCTACTGGTATTGAATACATCATCTCGATCTTTTTATTTTTCTTCGCACAGAGGTGTCTATGTTAACCATCGACCGAGTTGATTCGAAGAATTCAGATCAGGTTCGTCGTTTCGTTCGTCTGCCGTACCGTCTTTACAAGAACCACCCTCAATGGGTGCCGCCTCTATTCATTGACGCGCAGATGTTCTTGAATCGGGAAAAACACCCCTATTACGAACATTCGACAGCAGATTTTTTTATTGCAAATCGGGACGGTCAAGATGTAGGCCGAATCGCCGTTTTGATAAATAATCCTTTCAATGCCTACCACAAGGTACGCAAGGCCGAATTCTATTTATTTGATTGCGAAGATGACCAGGAGGCAACCAGCGCTCTATTCGAGCGGGCTATTGACTGGGCTCGCGAAAAAGATCTCAACCGAATTATCGGACCTAAAGGATTTGGGCCATTGGATGGATACGGCCTGCTAGTCGAAGGTTTTGAGCATCGCCAGGTAATGACAATGATGAATTACAACTACCCTTACTACCAGAAACTCGTTGAAAACCTGGGCTTTTCCAAAGAAGTTGATTTTGTCTCCTGTTATCTCGATCCGGACACCTTCCGTTTTCCAGAGCGGGTACACCGAATTGCAGAGCGCGTTCAACAACGTGGCACACTCTCCGTGAAACGCTTCAGGAATAAAAGCGAGCTAAAATCCTGGGTAGGTCGAATTGGACTGGCTTATAACCAGGCCTTTATAAAAAACTGGGAATATTTCCCGCTCTCCGACCGGGAAATTGACTTCGTAGTGAGCAACATCCTGATATTAGCTGATCCACGCCTCATCAAGGTTATTGTCCATGAAGAAGATGTCGTCGGATTTCTATTTGCTTTTCCGGACATCTCAGCTGCATTGCAAAGAGCGCGCGGCCATCTATTGCCACTTGGTCTGCCCGATCTCCTGATTGAAATGCGACGAACAAAGTGGGTTGCCCTGAATGGGATGGGAATCCTGGAAGAGTTTCAGGGACACGGCGGGAATGCTCTACTCTACTCAGAAATGGAAAAAACTTTCCGGGAATTTGATTTTGAACACGCCGATTTAACCCAGATCGCTGAAACTGCGGTTCAGATGCGCAACGATCTTGAAAACTTAGGCGGAATTGCATATAAAAACCACCGGGTTTATGGGCTCGACATCTAAACCGGTCTACCGAATTGGATGGCGCTATCTGATTCGCCATCCCTGGCAGACCGTCTTGATGATAATCGGGATCACATTAGGCGTCTCGGTTGCGGTTTCAATTGATCTGGCAAATGCAAGCGCGGCGCGGGCTTTCGATCTCAGTACGGAAGCAGTCACCGGCCGCGCTACCCATCAAATCAGCGCTGAGCCGCAAGGTCTCGATGAAGCCCTATATGCTGACCTGGTTCGGTCAAATATCGTTGACGCAGCTTCTCCAAGATTAACAGAATATGTATCTTCAGCACAGCTCGGTAACCGGCCGATGCAGTTATTGGGAATTGATCTGTTTGCCGAAATACCTTTCAGGAACTACCTGGGAGGCGAGGCTGGTATTTTTACTTTGGATTCCACCGACTTCTTTGTCGTACCTGGCGCAATCCTGCTTGGCTCTGAACTGGCGGAACGATATGGATTAACCCCTTGTACAACCACAACTTCAAGGGACCTAAAGGAATGCCAGATTACACTCGATGTTTCCGGCAAGCAAAGACAGGCCTATTTCGTCGGATATATCAATCCAGATTTCGCTGGATCGACGAGCCTAAGCCGGCGATCACTGGATAATTTAATCATCACGGATATTTCTTCAGCTCAGGAAATTACGGGGAGATTTGGGGAGCTTGATCAGATCGACTTGATTCTTCCCGCTGAATGTAAATCAGATTATTCGTCACCAGGTTCCTCAGCTTATCCCGATTGCCCAGAGGCAAAACGAATTTTGGATTGGATGCCTGAAGGTGTAAATTTGTCATCCATCCAGTCTCGCCAGGGCAGCGTCGAACAAATGACATCTGCCTTTCGATTAAACCTCACCGCACTCAGCTTACTGGCGCTGGTTGTTGGGATGTTTTTGATTTATAACACGATGACTTTCTCAGTCGTAAGGAGGCGATCACTATTCGGTACTTTACGCTGTTTAGGAGTGACTCAAAGGGAAGTTTTCCTTTTAGTATGCAGCGAAGCCTTGATTATCGGCGCTCTCGGTTCATTGTTTGGGATCTTTATGGGAATCTTGATGGGACAAGGGGCAGTTCGACTGGTGACGCAAACCATCAATGACCTCTACTTCGCGGTGACCGTTCAGGGAGTGCAGGTTCCGGTGATAAGCCTCGTAAAAGGAGCCCTGTTAGGCGTGTTAGCGACGGTCCTATCTGCTGCTCCACCAGCCTGGGAAGCTGCATCGGTACCTCCACGATCAGCGCTCAGGCGCTCAGGATTGGAGAAAAAAGCGGAACGGGCTGTGACTTTCGCTGCCTGGGCGGGCATAGCATTCCTGGCGATTAGCGTAATCTTGTTGATTCTTCCAACCGACAACCTGATAATCAGTTTTGGAGGTACTTTTCTCGTAATTATTGGATTTGCCTTGTTGGCGCCAATGCTCACCAAACTATTGATGCTCCTGTTACCCAACCTGACGGGGAGGATTTGGGGGGTGCTCGGTCGAATGGCGCCCCGAGATGTAAGCAAAGCCCTGAGCCGGACATCCGTCGCTGTGGCCGCATTGACGATAGCAGTATCGGTTACGATCGGGGTTAGTTTGATGGTAAATAGTTTTCGTTACACTGTTATAACGTGGTTGGATCAGACCTTGCAAGGTGATGTTTACATCTCACCGCCCACTCAGGGTGCAACTCAACCCAGCGGGGATATCGATCCGGAGATCCTATCCAGAATCAACAACTGGCCAGGGATTGACAGGGTTGACGTTCTCCGGTCGACAACGGTGAACTCCCCTTATGGTCCAATCCACGTCGCGGCAACCGATAATCCTGATCTCGCAAACGAGCGAATTTTCCTACCTCCGAATGTCCCTGCTGAAGTAATCTCTGAACAGTTAAAGAACGGCGCTGTTCTTGTATCAGAACCCCTAGCCAACCATCTGAATCTGCCTGGAAAAGATGGTGAAATACGGTTGACTGCCGGCAACCAGGAGATAACTCTACCAGTGGCGGGCATTTATTACGATTATGCATCCAGCCAGGGGACAGTGTTGATGACCCTGGAAACCTACCGCAATTATTGGCAGGATTCCGCGATCAACGCGGTGGCACTCCGCCTGCCAAAGAGTGCATCCCCCGATACCGTATCAAAAAAGATGGAGGAGGAATTTGCCCTAATCCAGCGCCTACTAGTGCGTCCTAATCAAACCCTTCGGGATGATGTGCTGGTCGTGTTTGATCGAACATTCGCCATCACAGGGGCGCTCCAATTTCTGGCAGTTGTCGTTGCCTTCATTGGGATATTAAGTGCCTTACTTTCCTGGCAACTGGATAAACAACGTGAAATCGGAATCTTACGATCGATTGGCCTCACTACTCGCCAGATGTGGGGTCTGATTATGCTTGAATCGGGACTGCTGGGAAGCGTCGCAGGCATTCTGGCAATCCCCACGGGTTACACCTTAGCGCTGATATTGATTTACATCATTAATAAACGATCATTCGGCTGGACGCTTCAACTAAACCTCGAACCCGAACCATTTATCCAGGCATTGGCGCTATCCATCCTGGCTGCAGTGCTGGCAAGTATCTATCCGGCGTTCAAGATCAGCCGCTCGGTGACCACAGAGGCACTTCGATCTGAATAGATGGTAAAAATGACCCATTTTTATCAAAAGCTCACCCAATAAATCATGGATTTTCCAATATTCATCCAGGGTCTAATTATCGGATTTTCGATCGCAGCGCCAGTTGGCCCGATTGGCATCTTGTGTATCCGTAGAACACTTGCCGAAGGCCGCCAGTCTGGCTTCGTATCCGGTTTGGGAGCTGCGACAGCAGATGCGGTTTACGGATGTATCGCCGGATTTGGTTTGACCTTCATTGCAACTTT
Organism: uncultured Chloroflexia bacterium; assembly: GCA_963706905.1. Lineage (GTDB taxonomy): Bacteria > Chloroflexota > Anaerolineae > Anaerolineales > UBA4823 > CAVPNY01. The sequence continues at coordinate 250,168 of CAVPNY010000012.1, forward strand.
CTTGATTGAACAAAGTCAATGGCTTCGATTAATCGGGGGTGGCTTCTTACTTTATTTAGGGATAAGAACCTTTCTATCCAGGCCTTCACCAGTAGACAATTCCAGTTCTTCCCTTGACGGAAGTGTTAATCTGACCGGGAATTACCTCTCTACTTTTTTCCTGACACTCACCAATCCCCTTACAATCCTATCGTTTGCCGCTATCTTTGCTGGACTGGGCGTCGGTTCGACATCATCAGGAGACTATGCGTCCGCTGTAATCCTGGTTGCAGGCGTTTTCCTCGGTTCAGGCAGCTGGTGGTTTCTTTTAAGCGGGACTGTTGGATTGGTACGCCAGAGGTTCAATCCAAACTACCTTGTATGGGTGAATCGTATTTCTGGGCTGATAATTATCATATTCGGAGTTGTTGCGATAGTCTCTCTACTATAAACACAATGCTGAGTTACAAACTCGTTCCTCCGATCGCCAAACTGGCCTTATGGCTCGGATTTGTCATCCCAGCCATATTGGCTACTTCCTGTATTCAATCTCGATCGATTCAAGACACCACTCCAACCCTGTCTCAACGATTGCCTATCCTAAATATTGAAGGATTCGAGCGGGCTTATCAACCGATCCCCCTGGAATTTCCGGCTGATCAAGGAGCCCATCCAGGGTATCTAACCGAGTGGTGGTACTATACAGGCAATCTGGATACTCCGGGCGGACAGCATTTCGGTTACCAATTAACTTTTTTCCGCCGGGCATTGATCCCACCAACGGAACATACCATTCGATCATCTGCCTGGGCAACTGACCAGATTTACCTGGCTCACTTTGCCTTAACCGACGTCTCGGCGAATAAATTCCACGCCTACGAGCGCTTTGCGCGTGGCGCGGCTGGCCTGTCTGGGGCTACCTCCCCTCCCTTCAAGGTGTGGCTTCACGATTGGAAGGTAGAGCAAATTACAGAGAACGAATATCAATTACATGCGTCGGAAGAGTCTTTGACGCTGAATCTGTACCTGCGCGATATAAAGGGGCCGGTCTTACATGGGAATGCAGGGGTACAGTCAGAAAGGTAATCAACCTGGGAATGCATCTATTTACATAAGCCAGACCAGGCTAGAGACAAACGGCACAATTCAAATTAATCAGGATAAATATGATGTAACCGGGTGGAGCTGGATGGATCACGAGTTCAGCACCAGCGCCCTTTCGGAAGATCAGGTCGGTTGGGACTGGTTCGCATTTCAACTCGATAACGGCAGTGAACTCATGCTGTTCTATCTAAGAAAGCAGGATGGATCCATTGATCCATTTTCCAGTGGAACTTATATCACTCCAGATGGAACACCACTGCATCTAACTCTAAACGATTTTACGATTGATGTTCTCGATACCTGGCGCAGCCCCCATTCAAAGGCGGAATATCCATCACAGTGGAGGGTCCAGGTGCCTTCCATGAATATTAACTTAGAAGTAAACCCTTATATCCCCGATCAGGAATTAAACCTGACGTTTACTTATTGGGAAGGGGCAGTCAAAATTCAGGGAGTCCAGAATGGAGAAACGATACTGGGCAATGGATATGTTGAGTTAACTGGATATTCAGGTGCTTTCGCAGGAGATTTCTAAATGCTCGACAACACAGGCAATATTTATACAATATATTGACAAAATATAGACATTATGTTATATTCAGAGTGATTAATCGGCGAGAGAAGTCGATTATCCTGGCAATAGAAGGAGTTACCAACGAACCAATCCCCATTGATCCTAGTCAGCGGCGCTACCGGATATGTAGGTGGTCGTCTAATCCCATCCTTACTCGAAAAAGGGTATCGAGTGCGGGTTTTTGCACGCGACCCCCAGCGCTTACAAGGTCGGCCATGGACTGAACAGATCGAAATTATTCGAGGGGATGTCATGGAGCCTGACACCCTCAAGCAAGCCATGCAAGACGTGGATTATGCCTACTACTTAATCCACAGTATGGGCAGCGGGATTAATTTTCACGAAAGAGACTTGATCGCAGCACAAAATTTTAGCCAAGCTGCTGGGAAAGCCAAAGTTAAACGAATAATATACCTGGGTGGTCTGGGTGATCCGGAAACCGATCTCTCCCAGCATCTCCGCTCGCGTCAGGAAACAGGTAAAGTATTAAGTCAGGCTGGCGTCCCGGTAACAGAATTTCGGGCAGGCGTGATTGTGGGATCCGGAAGTCTTTCTTTTGAAATGATCCGTTACCTAACAGAGCGCCTCCCAATCATGATTTGTCCTCGCTGGGTATTCACCCGGATCCAACCGATTGGTATCCAAGATATCTTATCTTATCTGGTTGACTGTTTACAGTTTCCCGAGACAGCCGGTCAGATCATTGAAGTGGGTGGCGAGGACATTGTCACATATGGTCAAATGATGCTCGGTTATGCCCGAGCAAGGCAGCTAAAAAGGTATCTCATTCCCGTTCCTGTGCTAACGCCTCGCCTTTCGTCTTATTGGATTCATTGGATGACCCCCATCCCGGCTTCAATTGCCCGTCCCTTGATTGAGGGCTTGAAAAACGAAGTTATCGTCCGGGATAACATAGCCAGAACACTGTTTCCACATCTCAACCCAGCCGGTTACCAGGAAACAGTTGCAAAGGCCTTGGAGACTCTCACTACTGGCAAAGTTGAGACTGTGTGGAGCGATGCATTGGCCAGCAGCCAGGGTGATATCCCTCCAGTTTTTCTAACCGAACAACAGGGTATGATCATAGAACGCCGGGAGCAAATAGTCAACGCGCCATCCGAAAAGGTTTTCCGGACCTTCTCAGGCCTGGGTGGAGAGCGAGGATGGTTGATGCTCAATTCTGCATGGCGACTGAGAGGGATTCTCGATCGAATGCTGGGGGGCGTTGGTTTTCGGCGTGGCCGGCGCCATCCAGATGAGATCCGGGTTGGCGATGCAATTGATTTCTGGCGGGTAGAAACCGTCCAGTCTGGACGTTTGATGCGTCTCCGGGCAGAGATGAAGGTACCCGGTCGAGCCTGGCTACAATTCGAAACCCTGCCAGTAGCTGAACAGCAGTCTCGTCTGATACAAACCGCTTACTTTGCACCAAAAGGATTAAGCGGATTATTATACTGGTACTTGCTTTATCCGGTTCATGCGTTGATTTTTGCCGGGATGGTCAAGAAAATTGGTTTAGCAACCGAACAGAGCATTTCTCAACCATTAACTTACGAGAAAACTGCATGACTGATCTAGATCCTTCCAAACTTCATGTTCGTTTTCAAGGTGAAATTCTTTCAGATGAATTCCGAGTCCCCCGTTGCTATACCTTGACTTATTCCGATGCGACAGGTGATTTGTTTCTCACAATCGGTATTGAATATAATCATCGTCAGATTTCTGGTCTTTATACTCGGTTAATGCGTGATGAAGTTCTGGCGGAGTGGAAGGAAGATGGAGAAGCTTTCTCCTTACACGTATACTGCCATGTAAGTGGAGGGCTGATCATCGGATCAGCTGAATGGCGCGATAACATTTTTCATCATCATCTTAGGCAGGTCCTCGAAGCATTTCGCGAAGGAGATAAGCAAGTTTTTTCCCTAAAACCCGAGTTAGACAATTCTCTCATCTATGTCCATCTCAAATCAAACAAAGCCAGATTCAACCGATTAGAAGAATGGGGTAAGCTTGAAAATTATTCCCATACTCCTAACAAGAACAAGGTCGATAGGTAACTCTCGAATTACCAATCGAATTGACATCACAAGAGACACCGATGAAGAAAGTTCTGAAAATCAGCTTGATTGCACTGGGCGTCATAATCCTACTTGCCCTGATTATTCCATTCTTTATCCCCATTCCGCCATTACAAGGAGTAGTTCCGCCAGAGCAGTTAGCGGATGAAGATAGCAAATTCATTGAAATCAACAATCTTAAAATTCACTACAAGTCGGCAGGGCAGGACAGGCCTGCGTTTGTTCTCCTGCATGGATTCTTAGCCAGCACTTTTACCTGGCGAGAACTGTTCAATGACCTGGCAACTCAAGGGACTGTGATCGCTTTCGATCGACCGGGCTTTGGCCTCACGGAACGCCCCCTAGAATGGCAAGATGCAAATCCATATAGTTACGACTCACAAGTTGGCTTAACAATTGGATTAATGGATGCGCTGGATATCTCTGAAGGCGTGCTGGTGGGGAATTCCGCCGGTGGAGCTATCGCCGTGCTCACCGCCTTGCGTTACCCAGAACGAATCAGCGCGTTAATATTGATTGATCCGGCTGTCTATATCGAAGCCGCTGCTCCAGCGTGGATCAAGCCATTATTAGGTCTGCCTCAGATAAAACGCATTGGCCCGTATCTGTTGCGAGGTGTTCAAAATTGGGGGTTAGAGTTTGGTAAGTCTGCCTGGTATGATCCATCCAAAATCACTCCACAGATCTTGGAAGGATATATGCTCCCGCTAAAAGCTGAAAACTGGGATCGAGGATTTTGGGAATTCTTCCTTGCAAGCAAAGCATTAAATCTTGAAACCAACTTGAGTAAAATCAAAATCCCTGTGCTCGTGATCACTGGCGAAAATGATCGAATCGTTCCTGCCGAACAAAGCATTCACCTGAGCAAAGAACTCCCCAATGCGCAATTGGTCGTCATCCCCCAATGCGGACACATCCCTCAAGAGGAATGCCCAAAGGCCGTCCTGGAAGCGATGAATGATTTTCTTGTAGCACACAACCTCATCCAAACCCAATCAACAATGAGCAAATAGAAATGTCCAAAGTTATTCAACTCAATCAATCAGCTCCAAATTTTACATTGCCCGACTACAAAGGCACTTCATTTAATCTCTCCGATTATTATGGGAAGAAAAACGTCCTTCTGGTTTTCAATCGGGGTTTTACCTGACCTTTCTGCCAACGGCATATGGCGCAGTTGCGCCAAGATTTCTCAAGATTTGAAGAACAGAACACCATCATCGTTGTCTTGGGACCCGAAAAAGCCCACGATTTTAAGAGCTATTGGCGCAAGGAGCGGCTACCCTTTATCGGGTTACCCGATCCGAGCCACTCGGTTTTGAAACAATACGGCCAGGAAGTAAACCTGTTCAAACTGGGTAGGATGCCCGCTCAGGTTATCATCAATAGATGGGGAAGTGTCCGGTTTGTGCATTATGGTCACCAGATGTCCGATATTCCCGAGAATGAAGAGGTATTAGGTATCTTGAAAGAGCTCAACCAAATTGAAATGAATGAACTTGAGATGGTCAACTAATGTGAATCAGGGATAAGAATAATTTGTTGTTCGTTCGGGCGATCTTGTTGCCCGAACGAACAACAAATTACCTGCACGCTCCCTTATCCCAAACTGGGGGTAAACTAGATGAATTATGGTATCACTGATGGTTGATCAGCACTTCTAATGCTGAATCCCAGACCAATGACAATCCTTACCTGACTGAACGATCTGGCTTCATAAAATTTCCGGACGGATACGGAATAACGTCCCTGAGCTATGCATTAGACCAATGATCCATCCACGCTTATCCAAGATCAGGAACTGACCGGCATGGATTTTTCCTTTGTTAATCACCAGATTGGGATCAATGTATTTCTTTTTGCTTGTTTGTTGATCCTTATCACCAATTTTATGGTGTTGCGTCGACTTGGATCTAAACCAGAAGAGGCGATCGCTGATCCCGATTCTATGCCTTTTATTTCAATATTAGTACCTGCCCGCAATGAAGAAGCTTCAATCGAGGAGTGTGTTGTCTCGCTACTCAAGCAGGACTATCCAAAGCTTGAGATTATCGTGTTAAACGATCATTCAACGGATAATACCGGAACAATACTCAACAAATTAGCCATGACCTCGACCAAAATTAAAATTGTCGAAGGAAAGGAACTTCCTCCCGGGTGGATCGGGAAGAATTGGGCCTGTCACCAGCTCGCTGAAATCTCTCATGGTACATTACTGTTATTCACTGATGCGGATACTCGCCATGAACCAAATGCTATCCGCGAGGCCGTTCAGGCGCTGTCTGCCCACCGTTATGATTTTCTCTCCGCTTTCCCTTATCAAATCGTGGACACTTTCGGTGAGAAGCTCCTCGTACCCACCTTATACTGGTATACGCAATCCTTCATTTCACTTATTCTTTCCTATACTACGCCATTCCGGATCATGGCTGTATCAATCGGTCAATTCATGCTTATTCGGCGTGAAACTTATCAGGAAATCGGCGGATACGCAGCGATTCACGATCAAACCGCAGATGATTTAGCCTTAGTGCGCCTAGTGAAGTCTTACAAACATAGGTGGGGACTGTTCGACGGAACATTATTAATCCAATGCCGCATGTACAGGAGCTTTCGACAGGTCGTTTCTGGCTTCAGTAAGAATTTTTTTGCCGGTTTCGGATATCGGATTATTCCCTACCTCTTTATTTGGATATGGATGGCGATTGTATTTTTAGAGCCCCCGATTATTCTGTTGATTAATTGGGTCAACATTCCAATACAAGGATATTCGATCCAACTCGCTCTATTAGCTATCCTAGAAGCATCGCTTTTATTTGGATTGACTTTATTCAGGTTTCGCTTCCCCTTATGGATTGTGCTGTTTTATCCCATCAGCATTCTTCTCTCCGTGGTGATTGCACTACGATCAGTGTTCATCACTCTCACAGGACGAGCTTCCTGGAAAGGACGTACTATCGATAGACCACAGATCTCCTGGTTCTGATATTATCGAGGATAGATAAATCCAATTACCGGATCTCAGTTAACTTCCAATCGCCAATCCCAAAACTCATCAATTTCGTAGTAGACCTATCATGAAATCTCCAAATCCATATAATGATATCCGCCCTGAAAACGGCTTCCCGTTCAAATTCCCAAACTCGTCAACGATGGTGATCTTTGGCGCTTCCGGCGATCTCACCCATCGAAAGCTGATTCCAGCGCTTTATAACTTGTAGGACTTACGCAGTTGGTGGGAGGGTGGGGGTGTTTTGGCGGGCGTAGCCCGCCAAAACACCCCGCGTCCTCTTGAACTGCGTAACTTCTAACTTGTATAGAAAAGTGCGATTACCCAAATCCTTCTGTGTAGTAGGGTTCTCACGATCCGTATACACCCATGACCAGTTCCGCCAGAATCTGCTCTCAGCGGCACGGGACCTTGCGGGAGAAGAAATCGACCAGGAGGATTGGCAAGAGTTTTCAAAACATATCTACTATTTCCCTGGAGATATCAACAAGGCCTCTGATTTCAAAGAGTTATCTGGATTCTTGAACAATCTCGAGACGGGAATCAATCAACCCCATAACCGGATTTATTACCTAGCCATATCCCCCGAGTATTACGAAGATGTGATCGCACAGTTAGGCGCGATCACGACGGAAAAACAGATCTCTGGATGGAATCGGATCGTGATTGAAAAACCATTTGGACAAAACTTAGAGACAGCGACGAGACTTAACCTGGCACTGCATACTGTTTTCGATGAAAAACAGATATACCGCATCGATCACTATCTTGGGAAAGAAACTGCTCAGAATATTCTGTTTCTCCGCTTCGCAAACACTATTTTTGAACCAATTTGGAACCGAACCTATATCGATCATGTCCAAATTACAGTAGCAGAGAATCTTACCATCGGCCATCGCGGAGGATATTATGATAAAGCCGGTGTACTGCGGGATATATTCCAAAATCATCTAATTCAATTGCTGGCATTGATGACGATGGAACCTCCATCATCTTTCAATGCCGATGCAGTACGCAACGAAATATACAAAGTCTTATCTGCAATGCGCCCAATCAAACCAGAGGCTGTATGGGAGCACACTGTACGTGGTCAATATCGAGGGTACCGCCAGGAAAAAGGAATTCCTCCAGACTCTAATACCGCGACCTTTGGGGTTGTCCGACTCTTCATTGATAACTGGCGTTGGCAAGGGGTACCTTTCTATCTACGCTCAGGAAAAGGTCTATCTGAAAAATGCAGCCAGATCATCCTGGAATTTAACGAACCTCCCCATGTGATGTTTCCAATGCCGCCAGATAAGCAGATCCCGCCAAATCGGCTGGCATTATCTATCCAACCTGATGAAGGTATTCAGTTGCGTTTTGAGGCAAAAGTACCAGATACCGTCGCCGAGATGCGCTCCGTAGATATGACTTTCGATTATGACGCTTCCTTTGGGAAAAGCATCTTACCAGACGCATACGAGCGGTTATTGATGGACGTCTTTCACGGGGACGCTTCGCTTTTCACTCGCAACGATGCCATCGAACTTGCCTGGAAATTTATCGATCCAATACAACGCGGTTGGGAAAGCGAATTCGCTCCCCATTTAGAATTATACGAGACTGGTAGCTGGGAGCCGACCGAGGCGGCAAAGTTTATAGCCCGGGACGGTCGCCAGTGGCTAAATGGTCAGGAAACGGTTGCGTGAGGTTAAGTCTCCCGTTTAATCCTCATCTGCTTGGGTACGACGAATTAAGATAATTAGCCAGGCAGCCAGCAATATCCAAACCAAGCCTATTGTGGCCAGGATACCCAACTTGGTTTGATTGCTTTTTACTGCAATGAACGGAAGGGGAGTCTGAGTGATCGTCGGTTCGACTGGGGTTATCCTGGTAGAGGTTTTTGAGGGAGTAAAAGTCGGGTAGACCAGGGTAAACTGAGGCAATGGTACATAAGTCGTTGTCGGAGTCAAGGTGGCTGTGAAAGTCGCAGTGGGTGTGATCGTTACAGTGGGCGTAATCGTTGATGTAGGTATGGGAGTTGAGCTTCTGAACGGTGTAAAAGTCCTGGTTTGAGTGCGGGTAGGGGTAGGTGTTTTCGTCCGGGTTGGTCTGGGTCCTGTAGCTGAGGCAGTCGGGGTCTCTGTGGGGGTGATTCTGAAATCTTTCAAAATCAATGGAAGATATACTACCAAATCAACACTGGTATTTTCTTGAGGCGGACTATTAAATTGAGAAGAAAGACTCAGGAATAAAAGAATACAAGAAAAGAGAAATCGCAAGTGGTGCATTCTAGTTTAAATCTTACAATGACTCGAAGGATAATGCAACTGTATAATAAATGCTCAGGAGATCATGCCTGAAAAAACATGGAGGCCCCTTGAACTCCAAGAAGCGAACCATTTTCTTTGCAATCATTATTTGCGTAATAATCATCATCCTTCTGTACGGCCCAACGGATAACTGGTCATGGGATCCGTCTTTTTACTATGCGCAGATGAGATCTCCCTTGATCGATAAAGATCTTGATTTTCGCAACGAGACACTCCCACCCAATGGAATATCCGATGTCACTGTCACCGGTCTACAACCCAGCCAATGGCCTATCGGCCCGGGATTACTCTGGTCACCCTTTTTCCTGGCGGCACACTTGCTCGTGCTGATCACTCACCTATCAGATACCAGTGGTCTGTCGTTGCCGTATGTTGCATTTGTTTCAGCCGGCTCTACGCTGATCGGTTTGCTCGGAGGGATGATTACCTATCGAATCATGCCGTTATTTTGGTGGATTGAGAATATCAATTTTATCTACGCTGGCAGCTCTATTTGCCAGCCCGCTCATTTTTTATTTATTCCGGCAGCCGATTATGGCGCACAGCACCAGCTTCTTCTCCTCCGCATTTCTGCTGCTTGCCAGCATACTTGCATTGAAGGGAGAGCTTCCACTCAATTGGACAGGCTTTGTGTTGGGCGTTGCAGTAGGCCTGTCCGGTTTGTTGCGCTGGACAAACGCGTTACAGGCGATCATCCCAATGGGTGTTCTCGTAATCCTGGCGATCGATTCCTGGAAACTGAAGGATCAACAGCGAATGAGAGCTATCTTCCTTCAGGTTGCAGTTTTTATTGGCGCAGCCTTGCTCACATTCACCCCTCAAATGATCCTCTGGTATCGCTTGCATCATCGTTTTTTGATATACCCTTTCGTCACAGATGGGTTTTCACTCAACGATGCAGTCACAAACATGATCAGTTTATTTATTCACACTAATCGTGGGCTGCTGTTTTGGTCTCCCTATCTCTTGATCGGATTGATTGGGATTTTCTGGCTTGAAGACCATCGCCTTCGAGCACTCCTGGCGATCTATTTGCTGGGATTTATTGTACTTCTGGGTTCCTGGTCAAACTGGTATGGGGGTGGTGGATATGGCCCGCGATTCTTTATTGAGGTCCTGCCCATCGCGGCGATCGGTTTCGTCGCCCTGTTTCAGAAATATAGAAAGAAACGCTATTGGGGCGTTGGCGTCAGCATTCTATTCATCCTGCTCATAATTCACCAAATTGGATTACTTCTAACGGTCGAACACGCTGCAACGCTAGCCTGGATCCCACTAGGCGACTATTTCACGGGCAAACCGCTCGGTATTTCAATTCTATGGGAGGGTCTGGGACAAATTATCCAGAATCCAGCGGTTCTGCTGCTGTCCCGTCCCTTTGTCCTGCCTGAAAGGCAGACGCTCCTCGTCACCCTGGTCAACGGTACCACAAGCCTCCGCTCGTTAATGCTACCTGTGACAGCGCTCTTGATAGTCCCTGCTGGACTACTTTTATTTTGGTTTCTGGTTAAGAATCAGAAATCCCGTTGGATCGGTTTTACCGCTCTGGCATTATTCCTTTGGATGATCGTCTGGGACATCATTCTTCTCTCAGTTTAAGAAAACACCCCATGATATAATCAGTTCGGCTTTTTCACCTGGAGCATATCAAATGCAGAATCACCTGTAGATCCATAGTGTTGTTTAGGGAATAGCCCTGCTGATCGATTCCAGCCGGTGGCGAATGCCCCGGCTGTTTTTCTACAGGAACTTGCATATGCTTACCGCTCACCATCTCAATAAATCCTATAACGTCAAAACAATCCTGCATGACATCTCAATAACCATCAACCCAAGGGATCGGTTGGGGCTGATTGGGCCAAACGGGAGTGGAAAAACCACTTTGCTGCGCATCCTGGCAGGGTTAGAAGAAGCTGACTCGGGTGTGATCACCCTAAATCAGCCAGATATCCGCATCGGTTATCTGGCGCAAGGGCTGCAGATCGATCCTGATATGAAGGTTGGCGAGTTGCTTCAGGATAGCGCCGGCGACTTGAGCATCTTGGAGCAGCAACTTACAAACATCACCTCCCAGATGATCTTAGAACCCGAACGGCCGGACCTGCAACTCGACTACAACCTCGCCATCGAACGAATGAATTGGATCCAGCAGAATCGAAATCACTCATATAGTGTTCTGGGGTCACTCGGGGTGGATGCATTCGATGCCGATAAGACAATAGGATCGTTAAGCGGTGGGCAGAAGACCCGTTTAGCCCTGGCCAGAATCCTGCTGATCAGCCCGCAGGTTCTGCTCCTTGATGAACCGACCAATCACCTGGATATTTCCATGCTCGAATGGCTGGAATCCTGGCTGGCCAATTACCCAGGCGGGGCGTTAATTGTCTCGCATGATCGGGCTTTCCTGGATAATACAGTCAATTCGATCCTTGATTTGGATCCTATTACCCAAACTATCCACCAATACAAGGGAAATTATTCAGATTACCTGGATCAATACCTGGCGGAGCAAGAAAGACTCGACGCCTTGTATCGAGACCAGGTGTATCAAATTCAGAAAATGCGCCGGGATATCCAGCGCACCAAACAGCAATCACTGCACGTTGAACTCACCACCACCTCCCGTCAACCGGGGGTGCGCCGTATAGCAAAGAAGGTTGCCCGGAAAGCCAAATCGCGCGAAAAGAAGCTTGAACGGTTTCAAGAATCCGATGATCGGGTTGATAAACCGAAATTATCCTGGCAAATGAAGCTAGAATTCAGTCCCATTACCCATTTAAGTCAGGAGATCCTCCGGACCGAACAGATGGCAATCGGCTACCCAGACCTGGCACCATTCTTGCAGGATATTAACCTGGTGATCCGGGGCGGGGAGCGGATTGCTCTCACCGGTCCGAATGGCGGCGGAAAGACAACCTTAATGCGCACAATTACCGGCGAGCTACCCCCCCTGCATGGATCAGTCCACATCGGTTCGAGCATCAAAACGGGATACATGCCTCAAGAACAGGAGTTCACCAATTTGACTCATTCCGCTTTGGAAATCATCCAAACAAGCGCCGCACTCAATGACACCGACGCCCGAACTTATTCTGCACAAGTTCCTTATAAGCGGGGATGATTCGCTTCGACCGGTGGGTGAACTAAGTTATGGCGAACGCGCCCGCCTGGCTATTGGCGACACTGGTTGTCAAGGGTTGTAATTTCCTGCTCCTGGATGAACCTATAAATCACCTGGATATCCCCTCCCGGTTGCGATTCGAACAGGCCCTCCACCAATTTGAAGGCACTGTTCTAATGGTTGTCCACGACCGTTACTTTATCCAGCGCTATGCATCCCAAGTGTGGGTTTTGGAAGATCGATCCTTGCGTCAAATAGTTCATTTATAATTAGTAGAAAGAGACAAACGACCCATGAAACGTTTCTTGATTCCTTTCATTCTCCTCTTTTCAATCGCATTTATCCTTCTGATCAATTCACTGCAATCTCAGGCAGCTTCACTACCGCAGAAGTCTACGCCAACTTCACCAGATGAGGATATCGTTGCAATTGAACAGGCCATTATGGAAGCGATTTCCGATCAGAGGGAAACGGTTCTAGCTTACGTGGTAAATGAAGTCAGTGTAGCTGAAACTCGCATATCTGAGGATGACAAATGGGCCGCATCTTACACCGTGATGATCGACCCTGAAACTGGGGAGGTCATCCCGTCCGAACCCGGACTGGTAATATCCCTGCGAACGAATACTGGCTGGAATGTAGCCATACCGACCGATCAGGACTGGACCGCACTCGTCGAAAGCGCTCCAACAGATATCGTTCCCGATAGCGTCAAAGAAACCTATTTGGAAATGGAAGCGTTTTTTGCTCAGGCAGCCCCCACGGCGCCGATTGGTGGTTTCCTTCTTCCTTGGGAGGCAGGAAAAACGGTTTATCTCTCTCGCAGCACGGCCCATGACGCAGATATCCCCAGCGGGAATGCTCATTATGGGTTTGACTTTTACATTTCCAAAACCATGTTTGATTTATATGCAGCCAGAGCGGGCACTGTCTGGCGAGCGAGATGGGATGTTCCCAATGGAGATGCCAGTGATGCGGGTAACTTCATTGTTATTCAAGACACCACCACAACTCCAGCCACATACCACCTTTACCTGCATCTGGCTCAAAACAGTATTCCACCTGAGCTGCGTGTAAAGGGCACACCTGTTTCACAAGGACAGTTTATCGGCATAGCAGATGACACCGGCGCCAGCACTGGGCACCATCTCCATTTCCAGGCGCACACAAACCCCAACTCATATTGGGGAAGATCGGTCGATATCACTTTTAATGATGTTGACATCAACGGAGGACGACCGCGCCGCTCTGTTGATGCTGAATACTGTGATTGGCCGGGTGATGTATGCCAGGTGTATCGGTCTGACTATGTATCAGGCAATACCATCAATGCGGGGGACACCGTTCCTCCCATCGGTGATCTGGTCGAACCAGAAACCGGGCTTGTATTAAATACATCTACCCTCCACATCGAGGGTTGGGCAACCGACCTTGAAAGCGGTCTGGATTACGCTCAATTGATCGCCCTTTATGACAATACTTGGCATGAGATCGGTGACCCGATCAGCGCGCTGACATTTGGATACGATTGGAATCTATGTTCACAAAATGTCCCGGATGGTCCAGTGAGCCTCGCACTGCGCATCTGGGACCAAAACGGCAATCCAGCCAACGGTATGCCAGGATTGCGTCATTTCACTAAGGATTTCAACTGCATCCCACCTCCGCCAGCCTGTTTGCCTTCAGCCAACCAGGCTGCTATCTTTTCATCTAACGATTTCGGAGGCGAGTGCACACTTTTAGGAAAAGGTGAATACTCCGAGGCGAGCTCCTTTGGCAACGTTGGCGACAACGATGTTCAATCCATAATCATCGGTACCAATATTCTCGCTACCCTATATGACAATGAGGACTTTACCGGGCGGGCGGAAACATTTTCCATTAATGATCCCAGCCTGGAAGACAATCTGATCGAAAATAACCGGACCAGTTCGATCAATATCAGTGACAAGAATGATCAACCCAACACACCCAGTGAATTAACCGCTCCCGATGAAGAATCCACTTTTGTGGAGGGATCTTCGATAAGCCTTGCCTGGCAGGACTCTGGCGGTGGAACGGAATTTCAAGCCCAAATCATCACTCCAAGTGGTGATCGTAATTCACCCTGGCTGGAACAGCCCGTCTGGAAACTAGATGATCTCTATCTCGTGCAGGGCACGTATCTATGGCGGGTCCGCTCAAGGAACTGCGAAGATACATCCTGTCGAAGCGCATGGAGCGGCTACTCGACCTTTACCATCACCCCCGCTGATCCATTGCCCGATCCAATTGATCTGCCTTTCACCGATGACGTCGAAGATGGCGTTGGTGATTGGCAGGCTACCGGACTGTGGAATCGACTCAAAAAGGCTGATCGCGCCCGAGGTGGCTCTTATGCCTGGTACTATGGGGATCCATCTCTGCTCCATTATGAGGATGGGACTGCCAATACCGGCGATCTGACGTCTCCCCCAATCAACGTAACTAATTCCGATTCAACATTGAGTTTCTGGTATCGCTATGATACCGAGTCTCATAGCAAGCACTTTGATCAGCGCTGGGTGCAAATCTCTATTGATGGGGGACCATTCCAGAACGAAGTCCAGCTCATCGATGACGTGATGCTCTATGATGATTCGTCCCAAATATGGCTACAAAAACGCGTCGATCTAGCCAAGTATGCTGGTAAGACGATCCAGATTCGCTTCCATTTTGAGACTCTCGATCCGCAGAGAAATGCCGATTTCGAGGGGTGGTTTATCGATGACCTCGAGATCGCTGCGAACCCAATCCTGGATTGCCGCGATAGCGACAATAACCTTGAACATGCTACCCTGATCGAGTTCGGCCAGACCAAGAATAAAGTTATTTGCCCATCCGGCGACGTGGATTACTTCAAGTTTACCGCCAATGCAGGCGACCGGATCAGCGCTGATATCACCACTCCAACCGAAAACCGGCCTGACGGCTTGGATCTCATTCTATTCTTGATTGACGGGGATGGTGAGTCCGTGCTGGCCACCCATGACGATGAGATCTATGCGGTGCAACTTGACCCCCACCTCGGTTACCAGATCACCAGATCCGGGACTTATTACCTGAAAGCCCGCCTGTGGGCTCACCCAAGGTATGGTGATGAAGATTTTTCATACAGGCTCAAGTTAGTTAAAGATAACAGCAAACCGGTTGCAGCATTCAAAGATTTCGCCAGCGGCTCGTTTATTCCAGGCAGCGAACCATTCACTCTATCCCTGGAGGCCGAAGACAGCCTCAGCGGAATCGCCCATGTACAGTTCCTCTTTCATGCAGGGGATTGGCAGGCGGGATGGCAGGATTTGGGATCAGATTGGGACAGTTCTGATGGCTGGGGCGTTGAATTCGACCCGACTGCATTGGGAGAACAGAATAATCTGGCTTTCTTTGCCCATGTATATGACTGGGCAGGTAACTGGGCCGGGATCGCAGCGTGGGACCTGGCTATCGACCAGTCTTCGCCAGTCAGTGCGATGGAAAGTCTCCCCAGCCAACAGGCCAGCACAGCCATCTCTCTCGGATGGACAGCCAGCGATAATCTCTCAGGGATCGATCACTTCGATTTACAGTCCCAAGCGAATAGCGGCTCCTGGGTCGATTTCTCACCCGATCCGTCTGGGAATACAAGCCAGATGTGGTTCATCAGTCAGCCGGGTGTGAAGTACGGCTTCCGGTTGCGCGCCGTCGACCGCGCGGGTAACACCGAGGCCTATCCGACTTCTGCAGAAACTTCGACCACCGTGCCGTCAGCAGCAACGCTTTGCTCTTCGCCGGATACCTGGGATACCAGCACAAGCACCAACGATAACAGTGCGAGCAAGGCAACCGTGATCGCCGTCGGCTCACCAGCCCAAAGGCACAACTTCTGTAATCCACTCTCAACGGACCGGGCAAATGACGAAGATTGGATCAGATTTATCGTGGAAGCTGGCAAGGTGTATTCCATCCTTGCATATCCACGGGTAGCAACAAGCGCTGCCAACCTGGAGTTATATGCTGGGAACGGCACAACTTTGTTAGCCAGCAACTTGCCACTGAACCTTGGCAATCCAACTGCACTGCTCTGGTTAGCCGATCGGAGCGGGAGTATTTATGTTCGTGTCCGCCATATTGACGGCCGGATACTCGGAAATCCGATCACCTATGATTTGATCGTGGCTGAATCTGGGCAGATCTACTTGCCTGTTATACAAAGGAAATAGATTGAAGCTCATCATTCAAATTCCTTGCTATAACGAAGCCCAACATATCGCTCAAACGGTACAGGCTTTACCGAGACAGATTCCCGGATGTGACATCATTGAATACCTAGTGGTAGACGACGGCAGCCAGGATGCGACCATCGAAGTCGCCCGAGC
This sequence comes from uncultured Chloroflexia bacterium, assembly GCA_963706905.1. Lineage (GTDB taxonomy): Bacteria > Chloroflexota > Anaerolineae > Anaerolineales > UBA4823 > CAVPNY01. The sequence goes on from CAVPNY010000012.1 coordinate 266,722, forward strand.
TGCCGGAGTTCACTATGTCATCCCTTTGGAAAAACATGCTGGCTTAGCTGCCGCTTTCATGGCAGGGTTGGAAGCGAGCCTGCGCAATGGCGCAGATATCATCGTTAATACTGACGCAGACAACCAGTACGATGCAAACGATATCCAGCATCTGGTCGAGCCGATCCTGGCAGGGAATGCAGATATCGTTGTCGGGGACCGAGGCGTTGCCACGTTGGAAAATTTTTCAGCCACCAAGCGGGCTTTACAGAGATTGGGATCCTGGGTGATTGGCAAAGCTGCCGGCATCCCCACCCCGGATGCGACCAGCGGTTTCCGGGCAATCTCCCGCACGGCAGCCTTGCACACGATGGTGCTCAGCGAATATTCATACACCCTGGAAACTCTGATCCAGGCTGGCAACCGACGAATGGCGATCGCCTATGTGCCAGTACACACCAACATACAAGTCCGACCTTCTCGTCTGATGCGCAGCATCCCTGAATACTTGGCAAACTCAAGCGCAACAATCCTAAGAGTGTATACCATGTACCGACCCCTGAGAGTCTTCACAATCCTGAGCGGCACATTGATCCTAGGCGGCGTTCTATTGGGATTACGCTTCTTATACTTCTACCTTATTGGTCAGGGAGCGGGGCATATACAATCCGTAATTCTGGCCGCAGTATTGTTAATCATCGGCTTTCAGGTGTTTCTGATCGGTCTGGTGGCTGATCTCATTGGATTCAACCGCAAGATTCTGGAAGAGGTGCTCTTCCGGCTGCGACAAATAGAGCTTGGTAGAGAGACCCCGGATACTCATCAAAGAGACAAACAATGACTTTCCTGGCGCCTGTGGGTTGGCTTTGCCTGGCTTTGACCCTCTTTGCCATCCCAGGCTGGGGCGTTTTAGGCTGGTTATTCCCTTCCTGGGAAAGACTAACGTTTGTAGAGAAGACCCCGCTGGCAATTGGCTTCTCGCTAGCGTTATACCCCCTGCTTTATCTCTATACCGATCTGCTTGGGCTGCATCTGGGCTTACTATATCCAATTCTTTTAGTCATTCTCGGAATCAGTCTGCTTACCTGGCAGGCGTACCGGCGTAAGCGGCAAGAGAATGTTTTTGATGCAAAAACCATAAGGCTGAAAGCGAATAGACGCTTGCTTCCATATCTGATCGATTTTGGGAAAGGACATCTCCCCGAGCTGGCATTATTCGCTGTCCTGGCGTTGGCTGGCTTCACACGCTTTTGGCCAGTGCGCAATCTGGAAATCCCCATGTGGGGCGATTCATATCAGCACTCTCTGATCACGCAACTTCTCCTGGATAATGGAGGTCTCTTTCAGAATTGGCAGCCTTATGCTGAATTGCAGACTTTTACATACCACTTCGGCTTGCATACGTTGGCGGCTTCATTCCAACAATTCACGGGCTTACCAGCATACCAGGCCACCCTTTGGCTGGGGCAGATATTGAATCTTTTTGCTCTACTGGCGCTTTATCCCTTGGCTGTCAAAATTGGCGCGAGCCGCTGGGCCGGAGTAGCGGCAGTTGCTGCAGCTGGATTTTTCTCGATCATGCCAATGTTCTATACCAACTGGGGTCGTTATCCCCAACTGGCTGGTCAGGTAATCTTGCCCGCCGCAATTTACTTGATTATGACCGTTCTCGACTCGGGTAGCCTGAATTGGAAACCGACTGTGGTGATCTGGTTCGTGTTGGCCGGACTGGGATTGACGCATTACCTGGTACTGCTGTTTGCCGGATTGTTTTATGTTGCTTATCTGCTCCTGGAATTGCGAAATCATCATACCGTCTTGCACATCAAACAGCTCGTCTGGCAGGCACTTGGAGCTGGGCTGCTTTTTTTACCCTGGATGGCGCGCCTGTTCCAGGGAAAATTGCCATCGATTTTCAACAATCAGGTAGCTGCCTCGGTTGAGAAAGCGGCCAATGCGGTCGCATCACCAACTCCATTTGGTGACATCCAGACATACATGCCGGCTTTCCTGTGGACCCTATTTATCCTTGCTTTGAGTTGGGGATTATGGCGTCGGAATCGATTGGTCGCTCTGATTGGTTTATGGTGGCTGTTCATCCTCTTCGCTGCGAATCCGCACTGGTTCGGGTTACCCGGTGTTGACTCGATCAGCAATTTTACAGTGATGATTGCAATTTACATTCCGGTCGGGACGATAATCGGCGGATCAGCAGGCTGGCTGATTACAGACTTAAAAAACTACCCATCAGGATGGGATAATTCGGCTGCTTTACCAATCTCTAAAAATACCCATTCCAGGCGTTGGATAATATCGCTCATATGGGTGTTATTAGCTATTCTGGCGATCGGCACCAGCCTGTGGGGGGCTCGTCTGCGCCTGCGCGATATTCAGCCTGCCAAATACGCCCTGGTGACTACCCAGGATTTACAGGCGATCGACTGGATGCAGGAGAATATGACCAGTAACCCGCGCATCCTGGTAAATTCGTTCTTCGCGTACGGCGGCAGTCTGATTGCAGGATCTGACGCAGGGTGGTGGCTGCCATTATTAGCTAGGACGGAAACCACCTTACCGCCGCTCAATTACGGCATGGAAAAAGGTCCATTTCCAGAGTATGTCCAATGGATAAATGAGCTGACAGCGGAGATCCAAGCCAGAGGGGTGAATGATCTTCATGTTTTGGAGATGCTGGCTGAGCGCGGCGTAACCCATATATTTATCGGCCAGCAAGAAGGCATGGTCAATAATCCCACCCCCCTTTTAGATGCAGAGACTTTGAATCACAGTCCATACTACAAACCGGTCTATAATCTGGATCAGGTTTGGGTATTTGAGATCATTTATCCATAGAGCAAGCGATGCGATTGTCTTTAATTGGACCAGTCTACCCATACCGGGGGGGCATCGCCCACTACACGGGTTTATTGACGCGCTCACTCAGGCAACATCATCACGATGTTCAATTAATTTCGTTTCAACGCCAGTATCCTGCCTGGCTGTACCCAGGAAAAACAGACCGAGAGCCCGGCAAACCGATGTTGGAATTTGCCGCTCAATATACATTAGATCCTCTGTACCCCTGGACCTGGTCCAGAACGTCCCGAACTATCTTAGATTATCAGCCCCAGGCGGTCATAATCCAATGGTGGACAACATTTTGGGCACCGGCTTTTTCCAGGTTGGCCAGGGCACTGCAAAAATCGAATATCCCGGTTATTTTTATAATCCATAATGTCCTGCCTCACGAAGTCAAACGATGGGATACCTGGCTGGCTACCCTGGCACTTTCACAAGGCGACAGGTTTATCGTTCAATCGAACCGGGAAGACAAGCGTCTTCGGGCATTGATGCCAAAAGCAGAGATAGAAACTTGCCCATTGCCTATTTTTGATCTTTACCAATCTAAAGGTCTCTCGAAAGGCGCAGCTCTAAAGCAAATCGATCTCGATCCAGTCGGGCCTGTGCTGCTCTGCTTTGGGATAGTTCGCCCATACAAGGGCTTGCAATACGCCATCCAGGCTGTGGCAAGGCTCAGAGAGCTAGGTCAGACCTATCACCTGCTAGTTGCGGGGGAGATCTGGGAAGACAAACAGTTGTACATTGATCTGGTCCATCAATTAAATCTAACAAACCAGGTTACATTTGAAGATCGGTATATCCCCAACGAAGAGATCGGGAATTACTTTTCAGCAGCCGATGTATTCCTAGCTCCTTATATAGACGGCACTCAATCGGCTGCGATCAAACTCGCACTCGGATATGGATTGCCGATCGTTGCCAGTGATATACTGGCTGACGATATGCTCACTCAATCTTCTCGAGCATTCTTCGTTCCGCCCAGGGACGTTACTGCCCTATCGCAGGCAGTCGAATCAGCTACAAGCATTGGATGTAGTATGCAGCCAACAACCGACCTGGTTGAGGAAAGCTGGACGCGCCTGGTAAGAATGATTGAGGGTATGGTTTCCAATTTGGACCGAAGACCTTGAGAATACTTTTTTTACTCACGCAGGACCTGGAAAGCCCAAGCGGACTGGGGCGTTATTGGCCGCTTGCTCGCCAGCTCTCTCGCCTGGAACAGCAGGTATCGGTTGCGGCTCTCCACCCAGATTTTGCAAATCTATGCGAAAAACAGAGCATGATCGAGGGGGTTTCGGTTAATTACGTTGCCCCAATGCATGTGATGAAATCAGGCAGTGAGAAGAAATACTACAAGTCAGGAAAGCTCTTTCACATCACGGCGCTGGCAACCTGGCAATTAAGTAAGACCAGCCTCCTGACTCCAGCCGATCTAATTTACATTGGCAAGCCCCACCCTATGAACAGCCTGGCTGCAATGGCTGGCAGGTTTTTTCAAGGCCGGCACGTCTACGTTGACTGTGACGATTTTGAGGCTGCCTCGGGTCGATTTTCCTCCGGGTGGCAGAAAACAGCTGTCGCTGGTTTCGAGAAATGGACTCCTCGACATGCCCGTGGGGTCACGACCAATACCTTCTTTATGCGAAATCAACTGATATCCTGGGGGACATCACCTGATCAGATTTTTTACCTGCCAAACGGAATCGATCGGGAGCGCTTTTCAAAGAACAACATCGATCAGGTTACGCACTTGCGATCCGAGCTCGGCCTGGAACACAAACACGTTGTGATCTATATTGGCAGCCTCAGCCTGCCAAGCCATCCAGTAAACCTGCTCCTGGAGGCGTTCTCACAAATGCTAAACTCCCACCCAGATGCAGTCCTCCTTCTGGTCGGTGGGGGCGAGGATCAACTCACATTGAAAAATCTCGCGCAACGGCTGGGAATAGAATCAGCGGTGCGCTTTATCGGCCGGGTCACCCCAGACCAGGTGCCAGACTACTATCGCCTGGCGGATGTGTCCGTTGATCCGGTATATGATGATGATGCTGCGCGCGGCCGCTGTCCCTTGAAATTATTCGAGAGTTGGGCATGTGGCGTCCCTTTTGTGACCGCCGATGTCGGGGACAGGAGAATCTTATTGGGTAATCCACCCGCTGGGCTCCTGTCACAACCAGGCAATCCGGTTTCACTGGCAAGCGCGATCACCCAGGTACTTCGCCAACCCGAGCTAGCGACAACCCTGATTCAGAGTGGTAAAAAACGAGTGGAGAATTATTACTGGGATATTCTCGCCCAGGATCTGTTAGACTTCTACCTTACGCATGAACTCCGTCCCTCTTGATGTGACTCGCCGAAACCTGTTCGGCAATATTGCAAAACTATTCTCAAATTCAGCTATCAGCCAGGGTTTCACAGCCCTGGCGTTACTGCTGACCGCCAGGGAATTAGGCGCAACCCTCTATGGGCAGCTTGCGGCCTGTCTGGCGCTCGCAAGTGTGCTGTCAGTCGGATTTAACCTGGGTCTGGATATCTGGCTGCTCCGGGAGGGGGCGCGGAGCCAGTACCGTATCTCCGAGCTGATTGGCAGCTCACTGAGCATAAAACTAGGATTGGGAGTGATCTGGGTTGTAGCGTTATCTTTAATCGGGCTCATCCTTCAAAATCCAACTTTCCCCCCTGCCCTTCTAACGCTTACAGCCATGATGGTCTGGTTAGACAATATCCTGATGACGGCATTGTCCGCATTCAAGGCCTCACTGCGCAACGAATATACCCTGATCATCGAGTCCTCCTCTGATTTCATCTGGTTCATCGGAACCCTGATTCTGATTTATCTTGGTACCAAGCTACCAGAAGCATACGTCACCCTTAGACTAGTGATATTAATCGCCACATGCATCATCGCTTATTATCTAATTCATCGCCTGCTCGGTCTGCACATTTCCCGTAAGATTATCCAGATATCGTTGAAAGCTTGCCCTCCATATGCGCTTTCTGAGTTCCTGGCGCTGGCCTTAATGCGGTTAGATGTGATCATTGTGGCTTTTGCATTGGGGAATTATTCAGTGGGTTTGTATTCACCTGCGGTAAGCATCGTCAATGCCTTATTCTTTATCCCCCTCTCAGTGTATATGGTCATGGTTCCCAGCTTGAGCCACCTTTTTGAGTCAGATCTGCTCCAGGCCTGGAAAAGTTCGAAGAGATTTACACTGCTCCTATCTGTCGTGGGAGGCTTATCTTCTATCCTGCTATTTGTGTGCGCGGATTGGGTGGTCGCTCTGTTGGGTGAAAGCTTTGCTGGTTCAGGCGTGATCTTAAGGATCTTGAGTGTTATCTTGCTGTTGAAATCACTCAGCTTTGCGATGGCAGGTATCCTGGTTGCTGGTGGTCGCCAGTCTCAAAAAGTCATCATCCAGGCCATCGCGGTCGTTTTGGGAACCTTGCTGAACCTTGCTGTTGTCTTTCGTTTTGGCATCGATGGGGTGGCGGTAGTTTTTGTGATCACAGAGTTGATCTTGTTCCTGGGTTACATGGGACTGGTAAGACGGTTTCGGATTGAGACTAAGGCAGTACAGGCAGCATGACGAATATTTTATTAATAAACGTGCATTCTTCCTGTAACACCGGCGATGATGCCCTGACTCTGGTTACATTGCATCAATTAAGAGAAAATTTTCCAGATTGTCAGATGATCCTGGCTTTTGACGATCCGGCTCACGGACTGGAAGACGAACAGGTGATCAGCTCACTTTTCCACTGGGTGAAACCGTCCGGCGAAGGAGGCAGATCAAAATGGCGGTTCCTGCGTCTACTGGGACTCCTGCCTTGCACTTTATTGCCGTTGGTTAGCAGGAAAATAACCGGTAAACCGTCCTGGGGATTAACCCCTGCAGCTATCCGCCCATTGTTAAATGCTTACTTCACCACGGATCTGGTCGTCAGCAAACCGGGAGGCTTCCTGTACAGCTCTGGAATGGGGTTAGTTTACCTGATCTCAATATATTCCATGGCTTTCGCCATCTTCACGAAGAAACCTTTCTATATCTTTCCCCAATCCATCGGTCCAATCAGACATTGGTGGGAACGCTCGCTGCTCAAGTGGCTTGTCTCCAAAGCACGCATCGTCATGGCGCGAGAGGAAATATCTTATGAGCTGCTAACATCTATTGCGGGCAGTTCAAACCATATCCAGCTTCTCCCAGATCCGGCATTTGACTGTCCAAAAGCTTCAGAAGAGGCAGCCATCGAGTGGCTCAACCAGCATAACATCGATATCGATTCTGGAAGGCCCCTGCTGGGTGTCACTGTTGTGAATTGGATGGCTGAAAATCCTCGGTTCCAATACCAGGAAAGGTATGAGGCAGCTATCGCCGCTGCCGCACGAGATTTCATCAATCGAACCAACGGGACTGCCATTTTCTTTACTCAGGTATGGGGGCCATCGTACAGCCAGGATGACCGGGTACCTTCTAAAAGAATAACTGCCAGACTGCAAGATGTGGCGAAGCACGTAATCCATATTCAAGATATTACATCTCCGCCCTTGCTGAAGGCGATTTATGGCTGCATGGATGTCTTCCTCGGCACCCGGATGCACTCGAACATTTTTGCTCTAAGCCAGGGAGTGCCAGTGATCGCGATTGGTTACCAGCCCAAGACGGAAGGTATCTTACGCATGCTCAACCTGGATCGCTGGATGATGCCCATCCAGGATGTCGATGAGAGCAAACTACCCAAGTTGCTTTGCTCGCTTTTCGAGCAGCGAGGCGCAGTCGCAAATTCAATTTCAATCAAGCTTCCGGCAATCATAGAAAAAGCAAATCAGCCAGGGAGAATCGTTGCGCAAGACTTTCAGAAGTTAAAACAAGGCTTATGATCCAGCCACGAATCCGGGTCGCTGAATTGGTAAATGGGTTTGCTGTAGAGGGTCCAGGCGGCGGGGCTTCTCGCTTTGGGATTTCGTTAGGAAAATCCCTGGATCAAACCCGGTTTCAACCCCAGATATTGGGGCTTTGGAATTTTGGCATGCTATATGAAAAAGAAAGACTGACTGCGCTCAATGAGGCTGGCATCCTGGCATACGCCGCAACCGATTGGCAGGAACGCAACCCGTATCGGAGCTTCTGGATGGCGTATCAGGATTTAAGGAAATTCTTCTCCTCCAATGCTGTAGATATACTGCACAGTCACAGCGAGTTTGGGGATATCGCTGCTCTATTCTTGAAGATCGTCCGCCGCCGACTTATTCTCATTCGCACGATCCATAATGGTTACCCAATCGAGTGGAGGAAACGGCCTATCCGTCGATTGTTACTCACAAACCTACTTTATCCAATCTTTTTTTCCGCTGAGATTGGAGTCAATCAGGCCATCGTCGACCAATTGGATAAACGCTGGATCGCAAGGATATTGAATAAGAAAGCCATCTGGCAGCCCAACGCCATTGATCTGAATCGATTTATCGGTAATACCGAATCCAAAAGGGCTTTGCTCAATGAACTGTCGATCGATAAGGATACTTTTATCGTAGGCTCTATTGGACGGCTGGCGATTGAAAAAGGGATTGAGGACCTTCTCCAAGCAGCCAGTCTGGTTGTGAAGGCAAATCCTCGGGTTTTCTTCGTCATCGTTGGAGAAGGAGATTTGCGCGCTGCGTTGGTAGACGTAGCTGAAAACCTGGAAATCTCAAAGCACGTGCGATTCACCGGTGCGCGCCCGGATATTGAAGCCATGTATGGATGCTTTGATGTCCTGGTCAACTCCTCGCTGTGGGAAGGATTGTCCACCGTGATCCTAGAGGGACTGGCTGCCAGGGTCCCCGTCATCGCAACCGATATTCCTGGCAATAAGGCAATATTAACGCAAGGCAAAAACAGCTTAATTGTCCCTCCGGCGCGACCCAAGGAGCTGGCTAAGGCAATTCTCGAGATAGCCGAAGATCATAACCTGCGCGCGTTGCTGATAAAAAATGGCCTCGAAACCGTAGAATCCTACCGGATTGAGGCCATCGCCCAAAGTCATGAAATTCTTTACCAGAAGTTATATCAATAGCACACCTGAGACTATTTGGTCAGGTCGACCTGAAGCTCGCCGACATCCAGGATTTCATCCTCAACTGCCTGGAATATTTTTGCCGCGTTATTCGGTTCACCAATAATCTGGTATTTATCATAAACATCGCCGACAACGATCACATATTCTTTCACATCCACATTCTCGATAGCAAAACTACCCTGCTCGTCAGTAATATCGCCGGGGCTGTAAGCGCCATCCAGCACGAAGGCACCCTCGTCTCCCTGGCGGTATACCTCAGCCAGCCTGACGACTGTATTCGCCATTGGTAACCCGTCTCGGAGGGAAACCACTTTTCCAATTAATGTTGCCTTTCCAGCCTCTGGCTTAGATTGTTGCGGTTCGGTTGCAGAGTCTGTTGGAGCGATAGTGGTAGGTGAAACAACACTGTTTGTTGGAACGATAGTGGTTGGCTGGGCACAAGCAGCAAGTATAAGAATCAAAAAGATCGACGCTACTGCCAAAAGCTTACATTTCATCCGAGGAACTCCTTATTTTCCTTCACTGTATTGGTTGATCTTAACCGAAGCTTCTCAGCTTGACAAGTTCAACCTTGCATATTTTTTAGATCGACCAGAATAACCCTTAAGGGTTATTGTAATATACCAGCAGATGCCTATAATCAGACTTGTACATAAGAGCCGGAAGGCTTATGTAAGCTAATTCTCAATACTCATCACGAGGAGGATAACACATGAAAGTTCGAACAATCACTTTACTGGCAGTAGTTGCAATGGTAGCGGCAGCGCTCGTACCTGGGGCTGCATTTGCCCAGGCTTACACTACTTCATTCACCACGTCGATCACTTACCAAAACGTGGGTGATGCATCCTCAACGATCACGATCAAATTCTATGAGGATCCATCGGATACGACCCCGATATCGATCGACCGACCAGACCTGGCGGCCGGTGCGGGTACCTCCCTGTTCATCGGTGGTTTGACGGATATCAATGAGGGTTTCCAGGGATCGGCAATCCTCGAATCCAGCGAGCCAATCCTGGCTACCCTGGTGCAACTGCCGCAGAACTCCACCACGGTGCGCAACCGCCCACTGTCCAACGGTTTCTCGAGCGGCGGCGGCACATCGTTGATCGCCACGGTATTAAAGAACACCTTTGATACCAACTCGATCTTCTCCGTGCAGAATGCTGACACCGAGTCAAATGACGTGGCGATCAGATTCTACAATACCACCGCCCAACTGGTACACACGATCAACACTACCGTTCAACCTGGTGGTTCGTACTATGTTGACGCCTTCCAAGAGTCTCAGTTAGGCAGCTCCTTCAACGGCTCAGCTGTTATCGAAGCCGAGCGGGATGACAACTCTGACGGCTCGATCGTCGCCAGCGCAATGGAGCTTGCTATCGCTGGAACAGCCGCCTCAGCTTTTGAGGGTGTGCCAGCTGGCGCGACGACTTTCTATATGCCGTCTGCGCTATGCCAGGCCTTCGGCGCCAACACCGCCTACGCGGTTCAAAACACCAGCCTGACAACCAACACCAATGTTACGGTTACCTACAGCAATAATAAGACAGAGACCCAGAGCATTGGTCCAGGCGCTAAGAAATCATTCCTGGCCTGCAACGCCAGCGGGATGCCCACCGGCTTCAGCGGCGCAGCGACTATCACCAGCTCCGCAACTCCAGTGATCGCAATTGGTAAAGCCTATGGTTCAGGCCTTTCCACCGCTTTCGTCGGAGCCAGCAGCGGCGCTTCTGAAGTTGCTCTGCCTTACGTCCGCTACGCCAGCGACGCAAACTATGCTGCGGGCGTTCAACAACGCGTTTTTATCACCATCCAGAACATTGGCGGATCCGCCATCGCAGCTGGTGATGTAACGGTTGATTATATTGACAAGTTCGGTGATGTCGTTGGCACGCACTCCCTGGGTTCCATTCCAGCCGGTGGCAAAGTAAACTCCAATGCTGCTCTCGCTGGATTGTCCGAGTTCGGTGTCTATCCCGACGGCTCCTTCGGCGGTGGTGCGATCATCACCGGCCCGGATGGCAGCCAACTGGCAGTCGTCGCCCGGGTTTCCACCCAAGTAGGCAGTGGCACCTTCGCCAGCGAAGACTATAACGGCATGCCTGTTCCGTAAACCAGTTCAATCTAACCGATCCATAAAGATGAGGCGAGAGAGACCCATAGGTCTCTCTCGTTTTTCTTTTTCAGCTTTTCAACAGACCTCTAATTTTCAAGATAGCGACCAATTAGGCATTGGAATCCGGATTAACGCTATTCCCTGGTATATAATTTACCGAATGCTCAAACACTTTAAAGCCTTCCTCCAACTCGGCTTGTTCCATCCAGGTTTACTGATCCTCGCCTGGCGTGTAAAACGCCAGAAAAAAACCTATCTTACCTACGGAAAATTGTACAACCTGGCCTCCAGTTTCAAGAATTTAAAAAAGCGCTCACCTGGTCCGCTCGAGGTCAGCGAGTTCGGCGTCGGTCGAGGCGGCAGCGCGATGCTACTAGCCTGGCTTATCGGACATTATGGAGGCCATTTAACCCTGTTCGATGTTTTTGGTCGCATCCCCGCTCCCACAGAAAAGGACGGGCAGACGCGCGATTGACCGATACCAGGTAATCTTAGACCATGAACAAGAGAACTATTATGGAAATATTCCTGATCTGATCGATTTGATCAAGACGGAAATCAGCACTGTCTGTGATTTAAATCAGGTTACATTCATCCAGGGTAAATATGAAGAGACCTTACCATTCATAATTTCTAACAAGGCATATGATCTGGTCCATATCGATTGTGACTGGTACGAAAGCTCGAAAGCAGTCTTCGATTATCTAAAGAACCATTTGCATCCAGGCGCAATCTTACAGGTAGACGATTACTCAAACTGGCAAGGTTCCCATATGGCTGTCGATGAAGCAGAATGGCTTAAACCATCGAATTTCAAACTCGTTGACGGGGCATTGGTAGTTGAACTGGGATTATTGCCAGATTTAGGGGCCTAAAGAGGGATTCGCTAAGGTTGGTTGTTAATGATCACCGGGATAGACACCGTATAAATCGCTCGATATGCGAGGGCCGTGTCGACCGGATGTTCTTCCAACTTCCCCCCGATTATATACAAGTACTCGCCTAACCCTGCAACTCCCATCTGCGAACCGAGCTCTTCATAGGCTTCAATCGGTTGCCATGCATCGTTCTCAGGGATGTATCCCAATGAGGTAAATTCCCCATCGGAGCCCTGACCTCCAATAACGTGGATGATATCCGCCACTCCAGCGACTCCCATCCCCTCCCGGGGCGTTGGCATAGCTGCTGCTTCGCTCCAGCCCTGCCCGGTTTCGATATCAAGGTCAGGTTGATAGACCTCGTTCACAGCGAGCGGTTTCTGACCATCATTTCCCCCGATAACAAAGATTCTCCCAATCGCTACGGCTGCTCCCGCGAATGCCCTGGCAGTCGGCATTGCAGATTTCTCTACCCAACAATTCAGGTCAGGAGCGTATTCAAATACACTGGCAACAATCTGTACCCCATCCCAGCCTCCGAAGATGTATAGTTTTCCTTCATAAGGAGCCAGCGCGTACCTGCTTAATGGGACTGGAAGAGGAGCACCGCTTTCCCAGACAGCTTCCGCAGGATTAAATATTTCAAGCTTATCGGTTACCGTTCCATTCTGTAGAACCCCACCAGGAACATATATTTTTCCGCCGATGACTGCCGCACTTACATCTTTCACTGCAGTCGGTTTCTCTGGTAGGGAAGCCCACTTATCATCATCTGGATCGTATAGTTCAGTTACAGAGGTCACCCCCTGCTCTGCTTCACCAGCAATCGCATAAATTTGGCCGCCAAAGGCTGCCACTCCTAACCCCGATCGACCGGTGAGCATGGGAGATTTCGTTTGCCAGCGAGGTAAATTCGTTGTAACGGCTGGCACTGCAGGCGTTCGTCCTGCGGCCGGCTGGGGAATTATGCCCCGAAGGATAAATCCCAGCGCGACTAAACCGATCACTACAGCGCCAGCAATCCAGAACCAGCGCTGACTCCAGGCTGAGCGCAATCCTTTAGAAGAAACATCAATCCCTTCAGTCTCCGTGAGTTTTTCTGCGTCGACGATAGCAGTCCGGTCACTGGTTTGTCCCGTTGAAGCCGGAGCGACCAATCCGATGTTAACCGCGTACATTGCAGCTTCGGTGCGCGAAGTCACATCGATCTTGGCAAATATGTTTTTTAGATGGACCTTGACAGTATTGGTGCTGATATAAAGAGTATTCGCGATTTCCTTGTTGCTCGCCCCGGTTGCTACAAGGTATAGTATCTCGCGTTCTCTTTCGCTCAGTTCGTTATTATCAGGCATTGGTGTGTTGAATTCATTACCAGACAGGATCAAGAAAGAAAGTACCCCCAATCTTCTTTCAACCCATTTCCGGCCTCGGATCTGCGAAGTGGATTATATCACTCTCCTCTACCCCTTCCTTGCATAGAGACTCCTACATCAAGCGCGATGAACTACCATTGTCTTGACGCTAACCTGCGCTGGATTTATGATCAAACTACATCTGAAACTCCGATAAGGATGCTTAAGCAAGGATGCTACGCCGGTTTTCGATTGATTTCGCCTTACTCAGTATTGGATTGGATATGGTCTGTGTGGACATTGCCCTTGGCCTGGCTACATGGCTCCGTCCACATCTGAATAATCTGTCATTTGTAACTTTCATACCAGAGCCTGTGGTGACCCCTCTGGCTTTGTACATAATTTTTCCGATCTTATGGGTTATTGTCCTATCCCTGCTCTCCCTCTACGACAGCAAACGGAATTTAAGTTTACCAAAAGAGATCACGAATCTGACTCTGGGCACAATCCTGGCGGCTGTAACCCTGGCTGGGACACTATACCTGAGTTACCGGGATGTTTCGCGAGTCCTTTTCCTGACTTTCTTGTTATTCGGCTATCTATTCATGCTCCTATGGAGATTGGTGTTCCGATTATCCTATCAGAGCGGCTTATTGGAGAACCATCAAACCAGGAAGGTGTTGATCATTGGCGCTGGATTTATCGGACAAGAGTTAGAAAAACAGATTATCGCTGTCCCAAACAGTGGATTAAAGATTATAGGATTTCTGGATGATGATCCAGAAAAAGCCCGAGAGAATCAAAAAATCATCGGAGTCCTGGAGAATGCCCGCACAATTGTGAAACAACAGGCAGTCGATGATGTTGTCTTCGCTCTCCCTATGCGAGCGTATGAGATGGTACAGAGACTGGTTGGGGACATGCATGATCTCTCGGTTAAGGTGTGGGTAATCCCTGATTACTTCTCTTTAGCCCTGCATAAGGCCAAGATCGATGAGTTCGCGGGGATCCCAATGCTTGATCTGCGCGCACCAGCGCTGACCGATTACCAACGCCTGGTAAAACGCGTCTTCGATATTTCCATCTCAGCCATATCTTTAATTCTCACTTTGCCTTTATTGGGATTGATTGCATTGGCGATCCGCCTGGACTCCCCAGGACCGATCCTTTACCGCCAGGAACGCGTCGGTGAAAATGGTCGCCTGTTTAAAATGCTCAAATTCCGCACAATGATCTTCAACGCGGATCAACTCGCCTACCTAGCTGAATGGACCGATGATCATGGGAATATTATTCATAAGCGCTCGGACGATCCCCGGATCACCCGAGTCGGCCGGTTCCTGAGACGGTTTAGCCTGGATGAAATCCCTCAATTGGTGAATATCCTGAAAGGTGATATGAGCTGGGTTGGACCACGTCCCGAACTCCCAACATTGGTGGAAAAATACAAACCCTGGCAAAGAACCCGCTTCGCTGTTCCACAAGGGCTTACCGGCTGGTGGCAAATCAACGGGCGGAGCGATCGACCAATGCACTTGAACACAGAGGATGATATCTTCTATGTCCAAAACTATTCCTTTCTCTTAGATCTACATATCTTATTAAGAACAGTCTGGGTGGTATTGAAAGGAGAAGGGGCATATTAACTTATGGTAAAATAAAAATCCTACGTTTCGCGGGTGTAGCCAAGTGGTAAGGCAGTAGCTTCCCAAGCTACCATTGCGTGGGTTCGAATCCCATCACCCGCTCTCTGTAAATAATAATTGGCCACTTCTGGTATCAATGAGGAGTGGCTTTTTCATTTTATTTTGTCGACTCCCAAAAAAGCAAGGGGTGTTTTACCAATGTAATCTCACCAAATTGCGCAAGTCTTCATAAGGATGTGACATTAATCGCTCTTTTTACCTGTCCTCTTACATTTTATTCATATTTACACCTATGATATACTCCAAAATGAATTCATCCGCAAAATAATCGATCCCGTTTTTCCGCAAAGCTGTTTTAATCCACTTTGATGGATTTACCTTTCGTTTCCGATCCATTCAATGAGGTGAAATATGAACATCGGCCTACCAAAAGAGCGTCGTCCCTTCGAATATCGAGTCGGATTAACCCCTGCAGCCGTCCATGAGTTGGTTGGAAAGGGGCATACCTGTTATGTTGAACATAATGCTGGCTTAGGCGCAGGGTTCAGTGACCAGGATTACGAGCAAGCCGGGGCGCGAGTAGTCTACTCCCCTCATGAAGTCTTTGGGCGTGCGGATCTATTGTTGAAAGTCACCCGACCGATACAAGATGAACTGGAGTGGATCCGGCCGGAGACAACTCTGGCTGGCCTGTTCCATTTAGCTTCCAGTCGCCAGGATCGGGTAGATGTACTGCTTAAGAATAAGATCACAACCATCTCTTACGAGCAAATCGAGCTGGCTGATGGCGGATTTCCCGTGATCCGGCCGATGAGCCAAATCGGTGGCCGAGTGGCAGCCCAGGTTGCTGCCATCTTGCTACAAAACAACACTGGTGGAAAGGGTATTTTGCTGGGTGGAATTGTAGGTGTACCACCAGCTGAAGTCGTAGTGATCGGCGCAGGAGTGGTGGGTACATATGCGACTGCAGGCTTCCTCGGTATGGGTGCGCATGTCGCCGTTTTAGATACCGATTTAGAAGCCTTACAACGCATTCAAGACAAGTTCCCCAGCGTCACGACCATGGTATCAACTCCAAGAAACGTAAGTCGATCTTGCACTTATGCGGATGTAGTCGTAGGAGCTGTTCTGGTTCCATGGGAGAGAGCTCCAATAGTTGTCACTCTGGACATGGTTAAAAGCATGAAACCACGCGCCTTGATCATGGATATTAGCATTGACCAGGGTGGCTGCGTTGAAACATCACGCCCGACCACACACGAACATCCTACTTATATTAAGGAAGGCGTTGTGCATTATTGCGTTCCAAATATACCGGGCGTTGTTGCCCGCACGGCAACATATGCGCTGACGAATGCAGCATTGCCTTACATCCTTCAAATTGTTGATAAGGGTGTTGACCAGGCTACCGCTGAAAATCCCGAATTGGCATGTGCAGTCACGACCCGGGCTGGCAAACTCGTTAATCTTTCAAGGTTGACCCCCAAGAATCACAACGGACAATAATCATGGACTGGAATAAGCTTTATGAATCCCGTATCGTAACCGCGGCTGAAGCCGTACGATTCATTAAATCAGGTAACAGAGTGTTCTTGACCGGTAATTGTTCAGTACCACAAACCATCCTGGCTTCCCTTGTTGATTACGCTCCCGAACTTTATGATGTTGAAATCAACCAGGCGTTGACTGTCGGGCCAGCAGATTATGTAAGCCCAGCAATGGATGGCCACCTGCGAGTGAACACTATGTTCATCAGCGCAAACATTCGCCGCGCTGTTCAGGAGGGACGTGCTGATTTTACGCCGGTCTTGTTATCCGAATTTACCCTCCTCTTCAAGAACGGACATTTACCTTTAGATGTTGCCCTGGTACAACTCTCCCCTCCAGACAATTATGGTTTTTGTAGCTTCGGGGTTGAAGTTGGTCTGACCAAGACCCCTGCTGAATCTGCCAAGATTATTATTGCCGAAGTCAACCAACAGATGCCGCGTACACTGGGCGACTCGTTTATCCATGTCAGTAAGTTGCACCACATTGTCCCGGTTAATTACCCCCTCCCAGATGTTGTTATGGGAGGTGAGGGGCCATCCGATGTAACCGAGAGTATTGCGAAGTATATTTCCGAACTGATCCCAGACGGAGCAACTATGCAAATGGGGATCGGCGCAATCCCAGATGCTGTATTAAAGTATCTCTACGAGAAGAAAGATCTAGGCATCCATACCGAACTCTTCTCAGATGGTGTAATTGACCTGGTAGATGCCGGAGTTCTAACCAGCGCCCGAAAGAGCCTCCATCCGGGTAAGATCGTCGCTGGATTCATTATCGGCACTCACCGGCTCTACCAGTGGGTTGACGATAACCCGCTGATTGAGCTTCATCCAACCGAATACATCAACGATCCTTTTGTGATCGCCCAGAATGATCGCCAGGTTGCGATCAACTCTGCGATTGAAGTCGATTTAACAGGACAAGTATGCGCAGATAGTATTGGGCCGAAATTGTACAGTGGTATTGGAGGCCAATTAGATTTTATCTACGGCGCTTCGCGTTCAAAGGGTGGCGTACCGATAATCGCATTGCCGAGTACAGCCAAGGAATTCAGCCGGATTGTACCCATGTTGAAGCAAGGCGCTGGTGTCGTGACCGGTCGAAATCACGTGCGTTATATTGTCACTGAGTTCGGCATTGCGGATTTGTATGGGAAGTCGATCCGTCAAAGAGCACGAGCGTTAATTAACATAGCTCATCCAAAATTCCGCGACGAACTAAATCGCCAGGCAATCGAGCTTCACTATCTTTAAAACGAAGATTCACACAATGGATCGCTGGTCAAAGATCGTTGCCACGCTCGGCCCTGCCAGCCAGGATGAAGCCATCCTGACTAGCATGGTCAAAGCTGGAGTGGACGTAGTCCGTTTAAATTTTTCACATGGCTCTCACAGTGACCATGCCAGATCCATTGAGTTAATCCATCGCATTTCAAGAAAATTGGGCAAACCAATTTGCCTGCTTCAAGATCTTCAAGGCCCCAAAATCCGGATTGGTGAGTTAGCTGATGCATCTATTAAGCTTAAAGCAGGGCAGCTACTAACCCTGACAACCCAACCGGTTATCGGCAACAAAGATCTGGTTTCAGTGGATTACCAGGACCTGGCGACGAGCGTTTTACCAGGAAATCGCATTCTTTTAGATGATGGCAATCTCGAATTACAGGTAATCGAGATCCGGGGGGAAAAGATACTGACAAATGTGATCCTGGGAGGGCATCTAAAACCCCACAAAGGAGTTAATCTGCCTGGCGCCATACTCGCCCTGTCAGCCCTGACACTAAAGGATGAGGCTGATCTGGCTTTCGGTCTGGATCAAGGCATTGATGTCGTTGCACTCTCGTTTGTTCGCTATGCCTCCGATATACATACGCTTCGGCAGTTGATCGCCCAAATCGCACCAGATCGAAAAGGGACGCCTGTCATTGCCAAACTGGAGCGTGCCGAAGCTCTGGAGAACTTGGATGAAATCATTGATGCAGCCGATGGTGTGATGGTAGCCCGGGGTGATCTTGGGGTTGAACTATCCCCGCAAGCGGTTCCCATTGCGCAAAAACAAATCATTGCAGCAGCCAACCGGCATGCAAAAGTCGTCATCACGGCAACTCAAATGCTGGAGACAATGATCACTAATCGCCGCCCGACTCGCGCTGAAGCTTCAGATGTAGCCAATGCCATTTTTGACGGCACAGATGCGGTTATGCTTTCTGGTGAGACAGCTGTTGGGAAATACCCCGTGGAATCGGTAGAAATGATGGATCTGATTATTCGCCAGGCAGAGGAACATCTGACAGAGTGGGGGCACTGGGAAGGCAAGCTGCACGAGGATGCAGTTGGATTAACCACGCTTGGAGAAGTCACCCAGGATGATGCCTTATCGATCACAGCGGCTGCCCGCGAACTTGCCCATGACCGGAATGTAGCCGCGATTGCCGTATTTACCCAAACTGGGCGAACTGCTTTACTGATGTCAAAAGCCCGCCCCCACCTCCCGATATTAGCATTCACACCTTTTGAGAGCACTTACAAAAGGTTGTCTTTGCTGTGGGGGGTTTCCCCTCACCTGGTTCCGTATGCGGATACCTTGAATTCAATGCTGGAGAGTGTTGAGAAGGCAATTGTTTCTTCGACCTCAATCCAGGCAGGTCAGCAAGTCGTCTTGATCTCAGGTTTTCCCGTCGGCGCTATGTGCCCTCCTAACCTGGCATTGCTGCATACTATTCGAGGAAATCTGACTTGAACGGATCAGATCACCTGGTGAATACTCTCACATTTGATGATTAAGCGGGGAAGTTTCAGCGAAATAAAGAAAATATAAAACGCCGCATCAAACGCATGTACCTGGGCATGGATAACTCTTTTTCTAAAAATGACAAGAGTTCCTTATCTAGATCCGAATCAGGATCAGCCATCGTTCTATCTATCTCTACCACATTTCTTAGCTGGACAATACTCTCGTCTAATTCCCCTCTAGAATATAGAACCATCGCATAATTGAAATAAATTCTATTCTTTAGTTCATCATCTCCCAATAAAGGGATCAGATCCACAGCATGTGAAATAATCTTGCTGGCTTGCTCGATCTGACCAAGTGTTAATTCGATACTGCCGAGATTGTTATAGATATTCGCCTCGAGAAGAGGATCCCTCAATCCATCGATTATTATCCGGGCTTCTATAAGGAATTGAAGCGCTTTTTCATGCTGGGAAAGATAAGCGTGAATTGTCCCGATATTGTTCAAGATTGAAGCCTTTTCGGTGGGATTTTCCAGTGGGCTGATGTGGTTCAATGCATTTTGATAGTATTCGAGTGATTTTTCTTTTTGGTTCAAAATACTATATACTTTTGCCAGGCTAGTGTATACCCTGGCTAATTTATCAGGCTGGCCGTTCGATTTGGCAGCTAGTAACGATTTTTCTCCCAATACCAGATAATCATTCCATAACCCATTTTCTGCTAAATCTTCGCGCATGATCTCGAAGAGGGAAAGATTCAACTCATCATCTTTACAGAAGTTCGATGACCACTTAACCTGACAAAATATATGATTGAAATCATCCTGGTTAAATAAGGCTCTTGCCATTTTAGCAACGTAATAATCGCGATGCCGTTCGATGGCTTCCGTTGAGATTTGGGAGAGTAAGTATTCACCAATATCTTTGGTAAACCAGAAGCTACTCCCCTCTGTTGAAATGAGCTGAAGGTCTACCAGGGTCTGTATTTCATCTGCATCTGAAGCGCTGATAGCCATCGCAGCCTCACAGTCAAATATCTGAGGTTCAGGAGAAAATGCAGCAAGATGATATAAAACTGTAACAATTCGAGATGGAAGGATATTTAAAATTGAATCTGTTACATAGAACAATTTTTGCCTTTCATCTGAGCAGGTTTTTAAACCTTCAATAAAATTCGAAAAGGATAGGGAAGGTGTCGTATTACCTTCTAAGCTTGATGGGTTAAATCTGGTTTCCCGACTTAGTTTGAGACAGGCGGCAGCTCGTTTCATTAATAATGGATTCCCCTCGCATGCCAGAACCAAGTCATCTAACTGGTCTTCAAGGGGAGGTTCGTTATTTGATAAAACTGAGTTGATCAGAGATAAAGAGGTTACGGTATCCAGGCCGGTTAATTCAACCAGATGTCGTTTTCCTGAGAAAGATTTCCCGATCTCGGGATTATCGGAAATAACTATCAAAGCGCACCTGGAAACACTACAGCTAAGTCGGTACGCATTTTCCAAATCAGAGACATCATCTAGAACAATCAAGAATTTACCCTGACAGATTGTCCGTTGGATTGCCCGGATCCGGTTATCAAATGTGGAATTACGCACCAAATCGATATTTAATAATCTTGCCCACTTTGCGATCATCACGGCGGGCTCTGTATTTTTCCCCAAATTTAACCAAAGTATCCCATCTCTGAATCGCTTGAGCACCTTTGGATCGCGTGCCATCGCGGCGGCAAATGCTGTCTTACCAATCCCAGCTCCCCCAACGATAGATAAACGAACATCCTTTCCTCGAACCAGGGTGTTAACTTTCTGTGATAGTAGATCCTCTCTACCATTGATAAGGGGGTTGAAATAAGGCACACCAATCCTTATCCCTGGAAAGTGAATTGGAGAAAAAGAATCCAGACGATTCTCGGAATTATTTTGACGCATGCTGCACATCCAAATCGGAAAGGAGCAAGCCAATTAACATATTCTGATAGCTATATTTTACTGGTAATACTCGAGATTAGATATCGCCTGATTCAATTTATCAGTTGTAATTCACCATTCAATATAACCTTGCAATTCCTTCCACTCTGTGGAATAATTAAAACACCAACACTGCCTGGTTGTCCCCCCCAACTAGGCAGTGTTGGCTTCTTAATACTGGTATTATGCTTTCTGGGGCGGATCCCACCCAACTAGCCCTCCGCCCCCGATATATCTGGTATGAATTCCTGCTGTGTATAACGATCTGTAAACTTATTTGTTACAGTAATCTCCCATAATTGCTACAAGGAGATTTTTATCACCCTATCAACTGCTTTCCTTCCCACCTTTATTCCGAATAAGGTAGAATTTCATCGATCAGCTTGACTTCAATAATTTTCCCGGAATTCGCTGGATTAGCTCAAGAAGTTGAGAAACTTTACAAAAAGAATCGACATTTTTATACACCTGTAACCTCTATTGGAAAGGATAAATTATGCCCGACCCACGAGTAAAAAAACTGGCTGAAGTGCTTGTTCATTATTCTTTGGAACTAAAACCAGGCCAACAGTTGAATCTACGGACTACTCCTCTTGGTGAGGAGTTAGCATTGGCTGTTTACGCAGAAGCAGTTAAAGCTGGAGCGCATGTCTTTCCACAAATCAGCCTGATCAACAGCGAGGAAATATTCTTTAAATACGCAACCGTAGAACAGCTCGATTTTATCTCCCCAGTGCGAAAATTAATCGTGGAGTCTTTCGATGCTCAACTTGTGATTGGTGCAGAATATAATACCCGGGCTTTGACCGGGGTTGATCCAATCAGGATTGCTCGCTCTCGAAAAGCTACTGCCCCACTATCGAAAATTTTTCTCGAACGGTCTGCCAGGATGGAGTTACGGTGGTGCTATACAGAATTTCCAACCCATGCAAGCGCACAAGAAGCTGATATGAGCTTGCTGGATTACCAAGATTTTGTTTACAATGCTGGATTACTGGATGTACCTGACCCGGTGGCAGCATGGATTAAGGAAGGCAAACGGCAGTGGGAATTGATCAACTGGCTCTCTGGCAAGGATCGGGTTTCAATTAAAGGGGAGTTCATTGATTTGAATATTTCGATTTCGCGATAGGAAATTTAAAGAGGCGGATGGAAAATATAACTTCCCTGATGGAGAGATTTTCACTGGACCAGTTGAAAACTCAACTAATGGTTGGGTGCGGTTTAGTTACCCCGCGATTTATGATGGACAGGAAGTCATCGATGTCGAACTTTGGTTTGAAGACGGGAAAGTTGTAAAGGAAAAAGCCAGCAAGGGCCAGGAATTACTTACCTCGCTGTTGAAATGCTGATCCTGGAGCGCGCTTTCTGGGGGAATGGGGAATCGGCACCAATTACGGAATCCAACGATTTACCAAGAATATGCTTTTCGATGAGAAGATCGGTGGGACAATCCACTTTGCAGTCGGTGCCAGTTACCCTGAGACAGGAGGCAAGAACAACTCAGGACTGCACTGGGATATGCTGTGTGATATGTCAAACAGTGAGATTACAGTGGATGGTGAACTCTTTTATCGGGATGGCAAACCGGTAGTCTAAGCTATCCACTGATTCCAGGTTACCTGAACTCAAACAGGTTCCACTTGAGGCCTTAGACGGACAAGAACAGCGCTATGGTCTGAATGGGGATTCAATGGAGATTTAATATGGTTGGCCTCAAAGATGTTCCATCGATCAAGGCCCTGGCGGAAAAATACATAATCCAAACGTGCTCTATGGAGAACACTGCCCCAAGGGGCCTTGATTTCGTGTGTGATCCCATCTGCATGAGGATATAAATTTCGAAAGGTGTCTAGCCAGCGTGATTGGATTTTTCTGATTTGTGGGCTTTCTTCATCAGAATTGAAATCGCCGCCAATCAACGCCGGCCTATCACCTGCTTCCAGATCGACCCAAGCCTGTAAACGAGATTGTTGTTCAGCATTTTGTTGATTAATCAGACCAAGGTGCACTGAGAATGCCACTATCTCCCCGCAGGGTGTAAATATCGTCGTTCCTAGAGCCAATCGGCGGACAAATGGATTTTTCCCATTACTCAATTGGTTTATTAGCGGCGACCCTATGGGAAAACGACTTAATATAGCCAACCCTTCTTCGAAACCGATTCCCGTCGAATGCCCATTAGCTCGCGAGTAGACAAATGCCATGCCTAAACGCTGACTGAGCCACTCATCAGAATGGAAGAAACGTGTGCGGGTGACTTCTTGCAAGATTAGCACATCGATAGACTGTGTTTCAACCAGGCGGGCAATATCCTCTAAACGCTCTAACAAGCGGCGATGCCGCGGCCAATCGTGCCACATATTGGTGCTTAACACCGTCAGCTCTTCACAGGAATTTCCATTGTCTCTATCCGGTAAGGGAAAATAAGAGATCCTACCGGCAGGCTCGGCGGTAGAGAAAGCCATTTCAGCATGATGCCTGAAAATGTTAAATCCTGGAATTTTTAAAATTTTACGTCCCAGCGTCCGGACGCGTCTAAGAGCCGCGACAGTCTCTTCCGAAATGCTTGCCGCCAGAGTCAGTTCTCTGGATTTATTCAAGAAATGTCTCCTAAATCCTCATCCCCCACGAAGGTTTTTGATTTGAATTTTGTTGCGAGACGTAATGCAATATCTGTTAGCGGTAATAAGAACACAAGCGCTAATTCTAGCACTTATCCTCATGTATATCGTTAGGGTATCATTAACCTACAAATTAGACACTCACAAAATAGTAATGTGAAGGTCGATTGGGAAAAGGTTAGATGTTTGTTCAGGACAGCTGAAGAATTAGAGAAACACGGACAGCCAATCATCCAATCGGAAATATCAAGTTAATCGAGTCAATATCCGCTGTGAGAAGTATAATTTTATACATATGACCAAGCCGATATCCATAATCCTCTTTCCCGTTGGAATTGCGAAAGGAAATTGAAATGGCTTCCTCACCTGACTTGCTATCATCCTCACTTCGCTGGTTCTTGACTGGGTTAAGCCGCCGAAGATTTCCCCAGGTTGATGGAAATATCCAATTGAAGGGTTTGAATTCCTCGGTCGAGGTACTCCGTGATCGTTGGGGCATACCTCACATCTACGCATCCAATCTTAATGACCTCTTCTTTGCTCAAGGCTTTGTGCATGCACAAGACCGTCTTTGGCAAATGGAGCTAAATCGACATACCGCTCAAGGACGTCTGAGCGAGCTATTCGGTGAGATCGCGTTAGATACTGACCGAGCGATACGGACCTTTGGATTCAACCGTCTGGGGCAAGCCGATTACGATTTAATGGATAGCAACTCTAAAGATTCTATAACCGCATACGCCGAGGGAGTTAATGCCTTTATCAACGCTAAAGATCGAAAACTGCCAGTAGAATTTTCATTAATACGCCACCAACCTAAACCCTGGCATCCAGTCGACAGTGCAGCTTTCATGCGCGTGATGATGTGGCAGCTTTCGCATGCCTGGTATGGTGAAGTCGTCCGGGCTCAGGTAATCCAGGCTGTTGGCGAGAAGGCCGCAGCAGAACTTGAGATTGATTATCCAGACGAAAATCCTCTAACCCTCACAGATGGAATTGAATTTAATCAACTCAACTTGGATGGTGCGCGCCAGATAGCACACAGTCCTTTCCTGGATCGCGGCCTGGGAAGTAATGCCTGGGCTGTATCAGGGCATAAGAGTGTGACTGGCAAACCATATTTATGCAACGATATGCATCTTGCATTAAGTCTGCCCGGACTGTGGTATCACGCTCATCTGGTTTCAGGCGACTTCCATGTATCTGGTGTAACCTTGCCTGGGATGCCATGTGTCCTGGTCGGGCATAATGCCCACATTGCCTGGGGAATGACCCTGGCATTCACCGATTGCGAAGATTTGTTTGTTGAGAAATTTGATCCGGATATGCCCACGCGTTACCAGACTGAAAATGGATGGCAGGACGCTCAAATCATTGCAGAGTCCATCGAAGTTAAAGGCAGGAATCAGGCACACATCGAAAACGTGCTGGTCACTCGCCATGGACCGGTCATCTCAGATGTGATTGGCTACTCGCAAGAACGTCTGGCGGTGCAATCCATGGCTTTACAGCCATCACATGCTTTCTCTGGATGGTATTTTCTCAACCAGGCCAGCGATTGGACAGATTTCGTTGCTGCGATGAAAATGATCGAAGCTCCCCAGCTCAACGTAGCCTACGCAGATACTGAGAGCAATATAGGCTTTTGGGTGACTGGTAAAGTTCCGGTACGCGCCAAAGGAGATGGTCGTCTGCCAGCACCCGGTTGGTCTGGAGAATATGAGTGGATTGGAGAAGTCCCATTCGATGAGATGCCTCATGCACTCAACCCTAAGAAAGGTTTTGTCACCACCTGTAACAACCGCCTTGTTTCAGAGGAATACCCACATTATCTGGGTAGTGTGTGGATGAATGGCTATCGCGCCAGACGGATTTGCGAGGTGTTGAGCAGCAAAGATGATATTTCCCAGGAAGATATGCGTGCCCTACACCTTGATTTCACTTCTCTACCCGGAGCCGAATTTGTTACCTTGCTGGAGAATTTTACGAGCGACGATCCTGATGTACAGCTCGCCCTGACCCAATTGCGCACCTGGGACGGTATACTCTCTCCTGATAGTATTGGTGGAGCAATTTACGAAGTCGTGCGCTATCGATTAGTTCGCAACCTGTTGGACCCCGGCCTGGGCGAAGAATTAACCTTACACCTAATGGGACAAGGCTTCCACCCCGTGCTGCTGGCCTCGAACGAATTCTTCGGACACGACACTGTAACGATGTTTCGCCTGCTCGAGAATCCCGAATCGAGATGGATCATCCAGGCTGGTGGACGAGACGAGGTGATTAGTCGGAGTATAAAAGAAGCTGTTACCTGGTTGAGAAATCGATTTGGACCCGACCCAATCAACTGGCGTTGGGGTAAATTCCATCGGGTTATCTTTGCCCACGCATTAAGCCTGCAGAAACCACTTGATAAAGTCTTCGATCGGGGGCCATACCCGATTGGGGGCGACACAGATACGCCCTGCCAGACAGCCATGCACCCGCAAGAGCCTTACGATAATAAAGCCTGGGCTCCATCCTACCGACAGATCGTGGATCTGGGTGATTTAACTCGCTCTATCGCCATATTTCCACCCGGACAATCCGGGCATTTGGGTAACCCCCACTATGATGATCTCATCCAACCCTGGTTAAAAGGCGAATATTACCCGATGCTTTGGACTCGAGAACAAGTCGACCGTGAAATGGTAAACCGGTTTGTCATCAAACCGGCTGCATAATTTTGTGATGACTGCTTTCATCAGGTCGCTCACCGCAACTATTATCTTATTGACCCTGCTGGGTTCATTTTGGATTCAACCCGTACGCGCACAAAGTCCCTGCGGAGACAATTATGTTGTTCTTCCTGGCGATACCCTGTCGGGAATAGCCAATAAATGCGGTGTCACCGAACAGGCCATTATCGCTCTCAATCCAGATATCTACGAAAATAATCAGTTATTCGTCGGCCAGGTATTAAAGATACCCGATCCGACCATTGCAACACCACCCGAATTAGCGATCTCACCTACATGTGGGGTACCGGGCACGCTGGTTTCTCTACTTGGCAGTGGGTTCCCGGGAGGTGCAGCGGTTCAAATCTCCGCCGGTCAAAAAGGACAATCTACGATTGTCCTTGGCAATATTCTAGCAGATGATTTCGGAAGGATTCAGACCACCATCCAGGTTCCCTCCTCTGCTACCCCAAACAAGTCCTGGTTGTTTTTTGCCGAATCTCTAACCGGAATTCCAGTTCTACAAGGCATATCGACAGAATTCTGGATTACGAGTTTTCCTCCTGATCCGAATGCAGCGACAACATATATCGTCCAACAAGGGAATACTTTACGGAGCATCGCAACAAAGTTCAACCGCAGTCTGGAAGCGATCCTAGACGCCAACCCACAGCTCTCCAGCTCTACCAGTTTAACCAGCGGGCAGAGGATAAACATCCCTGCGCAGGAAGACAATTATCCAAGAACAACCGTTTTACCAGTCTGTGGACCAGCCGGCAATACGATCCAGGCATCAGGGAGTGGATTTCCTCCATCAACAATTGCAAATCTAGAGATTGGAGAATATCTGGGTCCGCGTGTACCAGCTGGTACTGTGTATATCAATACAGCTCGGACATTTGCAACAAACCTCATTCTCCCATTGACCGCTGAGACTGGCGAACAGTGGATTGTGGCTGCTGGGACATCCGGCACTCAATTTGTTCGATCCATCTCTAATATCTACTCAGTGACCCCTCCTTTGGATCCCAATGCTTCACAGATTTACATTGTAAAAGCGGGGGACACCATGAATGAGATAGCTGTTGCTACCCAAAGGACTGTGAATGCTATTTTAACTGCCAACCCTCAAATCAGTAATCCAAACCGGCTGAATGTAAATGACACTCTTCTCATTCCCAGGTTAGATCCAACCATAATCATAACCCCGCTGAGTGGACCAGCATTTACGGTGGTGCAAGTCCTTGGGGTTGCTTTTCCGGTCAACACGAATGTTGAAATCAGCGTATCAAAGAAAGGAACGACCCCGCTATTCGTTGAAATTGTGACCACCAATCAGATCGGCAATTTTTCGAGCCAGGCGATCATCCCTGGAACAGCGAAATTTGGTGAGACATGGGTTATTTTAACCAGATACGCCCTTCCAAATGGATCCCTGATAACCAGGATGTCCAGTGATTTCACTATCGTTAGTCCCAGGCCAACCCTCGTGCCAGCCTTGACTATCTGGCCAAGCAGTGGTCCACCTGGTGTGGACTTGTATGTTGTCGCATATAATTTTCCACCCCATACTCAAGTGAGTATTGATCTGGTGAACGAAGGTGCTGCACCTCTGGCCGTCTTTACCACCTGGTCTGACATCAATGGCTCATTTGCTGCCGTGATTGAAATTCCTGAAAGCGCTCAAAGTGGAGGAACCTGGACGGTCAGCGCCAAAGTCACCAATAGTCCGGGAACATCCGCCACATCTGAACCATTTACTGTATCAAGTCCGTAAGCCACAAAAAATCAACTTCATAATTTCTTTACAAAATTTTGGTAAACTCCTTCCAAAGAAAAATCTAGATAGGTTATATTGGTTATCAAACAACTAACAACGGCAGCCGGAATTAATATCTAAATGACACGGTTCATAGCTCGTCGTTTACTGATTCTCCCCTTACTGCTAATCCTGGTTAATTTTCTTAGTTTCACATACGCGTTCTATGCCAGACCGCTCAGAGCTGAGCGGACGCCATTTGTTGCTGTAGAAGATCCCGGCGAGCTAATCCCCAGCTACATTGACTATTTGGCGATGGTTTTCGATTTTGATTTCAGTATGGAACTGGCTGTCCCCGGCAGTTTGCGCGCCAATACCCCGAATACAATGGGAGAAGTCATACGGAATGCGACCATTGCTAGTTTGGGACTGTTAGCAATCACCCTGACACTGAGTTCTATTATCGGCTTTATTATGGGGCGAAAGGCAGTTCAAAACGAGTCCAACCGGGTTGCCCGATGGCTAAGCATGGTCACAACGATGGGATTGGCTATGCCAAGTTTCTATGTTGGCAGCATTTTAATATTCATATCCGTCGCCTATATTCTCTGGCGCGGTCCCGGAACAGACTCACTCTTACCCTTTGATGGATTTGGGTGGGACCTGCATTTGGTTTTACCAGTGCTGGCATTAATGGCTCGCCCAACAGTGCAATTAGCCCAGGTGACAGCTAATTTTCTCTCCGGGGAATTGGGCAAGCAATATGTGATCGCAGCACGTAGCCTGGGATATACCTGGCGGTCTATTCGAAGCCAATATGCGTTGAAGAATATCTTAGCTCCAGTCATATTGACCATTGCTGGATTATCCCGCCTCATATTTGGAGAGCAAATCCTCATCGAATGGCTCTTTCGCTGGCCTGGCTTGGGCAGGTTGCTGGCATGGACGCTAGTACCTGCCCAGCTAACCTCCTCGAAAGGATCACCGCTCTTTCTTAATCCGCCTGTAATGGCTACGATCATTACTATTATTGCTGCGATATTCTTGTTGGGTGATTTAATTGGATCAATCCTGGTGCGAGTTGTCGATCCACGCCTGCGCAATCCGGAAACTGAAGTCATCGATAGAAAATAACTGATCTAAGGTGAATAGATGACTTTGTCCCGCGTTTCGAAGAGAAAACCGCTGGATTTCCAGACGGAGGCAGAACAAGAAATCGGCCAGCAGGCCCCGAAAAAAGCCCGCAACTGGTCATTGATTATCGGTTTATCCCTGGTTTCAATCATCGTACTTCTCGCCATCATTGGCCCGAAGATCGCGCCGCGCGACCCACTTGAAGAAAACGTCATCCTTCAAATTGAAGGGGAATGGTATATCCCACCCTTCCCTCTCTTCACTCCTGGATTCCTGTTGGGCACTGATGAATACGGGCGAGACATGTTCAGCCGCGTACTTTGGGGAATTCGCCCAACCTTAATTATGGTAATGATCGTGGCTATCATCAGATTGTTTCTGGGAGTCATTATAGGACTGATGGCGGGCTGGCTCACCGGAAGAGTAGCCCGCTTTCTTGATAGCGTGATCGAGACATTCCTGGCGATACCCGTGTTGATCGTTGCCCTTGGCGCGATTGCTGTGATCGGGGTGGAATACGGCTTGTGGGCTTTCGTGATTGGGTTGTCGATCAATGGATGGGTTGAAACAGCTCAACAAGTTCGTGAGCAAACTCGGATTGTAAAAGGTCAGACGTACATAGAGGCCGCCCATGCAATTGGCGCTTCCAGCCGCCAGATGTTATCCCGACACGTATTGAAACAAATATTACCCATGCTTGCAATGCTGTTCTCCTTTGAGTTCAGCAGCACGCTGATGACTGCTGCTGGCCTGGGCTTCTTAGGTTATTACATAGGCGGCGATGTATGGGTGGAGGTGAGCGACTTTGTTGCTCGACGCATCAGCGGGATGCCAGAACTTGGCCAAATGCTGGCAACTTCCTGGGTAACCCTTACCAAACCCTGGACTATGCTGGTAGTTGGCACAACCATTTTTATAACGGTCCTGGGTTTCAATCTAATCGGTGAAGGACTGCGCCAGAACCTAGACTTTGCCGTTGTACGCCGGCGGGGGATCGTTTCCCGTCTCACAGAAAGCGCTGCGACCTGGTTCGATCAAAATATCGGACATCCTGTCGCGACGATTTTCCGAAAGCCCGCCGTTCAATATGTCTCTTACGGGGTCCTCGCTATTGCCTTACTGGCTGTCTTGATCCCTTATATCGCACAAAGCGATTTGAGCTTTCCTGATGTAGGAGATTTAGGAAATCCCTCTACGCAGTCCGCTGAACCAGAATCTGTGGCGGCTACAGATACCCCCCACACCGATGAGGTGGCTACAACTCAGTCGCCTGAGGCAGCTTCTCCTGCCATACAAGCGTCCATTGATTGGTTGATCCTGGAGGAGAGCGGTTTTGATGGAAGCCCGGTTCTCTCCACAGATGGCGAGATCCTTTATGTGGTTTCGAATAATGGGAATCTCTATGCAATCCAGACGAAACCTGTGACTGGGAATGTTGCACTAGAGGCAGAAAGACCTGTGGAAGAAACTCACCAGGATGCCTTTCTCGTACCAATCATTAAGTTGCCTGATTTATCAACTCAGCAGAATTCCATTAAAGGGTTATTATGGCAGGTCAGCTTGCCAGCTGGAGGGGTAGGAGATCCCGCGATTGATTCCTCAGGTAATATCTATGCTTCGGATCTTTCAGGCGGGCTGAGTAAAATCACCCCAGATGGAGAGATCGCGTGGCAGGTTCAGCCGGATGCTGGGATGCGTTCCCTCTCTGGTCCGGTGATTATCCCAGACGGTACGATTTATTACACCGCTGGATCGACAGCAAAAGCCTATGTTCAAGCGATCAGCCCGCAAGGCGTACCGTTATGGTCAACGCCGGCAGATACATCTTCTATTTATGAGCCCTTATCCGCCAGTAAAGATGGCAAATACCTGTTCCTCAAAGAGGATATATTCCTGGCTCAGACTGGTGAGTTAATTAAACCTCAAACTGATCTCATCATCCTTGAGTATTTCCCGGGTGAGGATGGAAATAATTACCTCATATCAGGGCAAAATGTTATCCAATGGGAGTTAGCTGACCAAGAGCTTCTAGTTGTTGATATTGCTGAATGGGATTCATCTGAACAAATGAGTAGCGTTGCCCCAACCCAGGCAGGCGTCTCAGCAGACTCAACCGCCTGGTTGGTTTACACCTCACCGGGCGGATCCAGCGAGCTGGTCTGGGTGACAATGAACGATGAAGTCCTGGGGATTACAGAACATGTATTTAGCTACGCCTTCCTGGCTGCAATGCGCCCGGACCTGACCAGTTATGTATGCGGGAATAACTCTTTCGAAAATAGAGAAGCTGAATGTACAGCAATGATGCCTGCTTACAAAGACCCAATTTGGACTCTTGATCTAGGGTCCTCACGGAGTCGTTGAAGGCGGGCTTTTGGGAGGTGAGCGTTTATACCTTACCACTTCCCTGGGTGGACTGTTTGCTATCTCCGAAAAACAAATAGAATCCGAGATCGCACTCTGAAAACCCTCCCAACCAACCGAGTGCAACAGGGAGCTCCGCTTATATTTGGCGATATCCTCTGGCTAAGGCTACTTTTGAGAATACATTCCCAACCATCAAAGAGGATGGATCGGTCTATTTTGTAACCGAGGATCTTATGCTCACCCGGATCAACCCGGAGGGTGAATTGGTTTACGAATACCAGTTACCAGCCGGATTGAAGCGTCGCGACCCAGAGTATCCTGATTACATTTACCCATTTATTCTGGATGATGGCTCTGCAGTGATTGTTTTAGAAGACGAGAACGTGATTGGGGTGACACCTGATGGAGCGCTTGCCTGGGAGGAAAAGCTGGTGTCCTCAATCGCAGGCTATCCGTCACTCTCGGATCAGGGTATTCTCTATTTGCTGGATCAAGACGCAGGTCTATACGCATTCGACGCAAGTGGCTTGAAATGGAAATTCAAATCAGAAGCAGCGCCCTTCTCTACTGGCGGAATAGCTTTCGGACCTAATGGAGAAGTCTACTATACAGTAACCACACGTGGTAAGGGATACGTTCAAGCTCTCGATTCAGAAGGAAAAGAGCTGTGGGTCAGCGCGGCAGAAACCGGATATTTTTACGATGAATTATTTGTGAGCACGGATGGTCAGTACGTCTTCCTAAAGGAAGATCTATTCGATGCAGCTACAGGAGCCCTGCTTAAACCGGAGATTCCGGTGCCTGTGTATCGCTTTATTGCAGGGGATGATGGTAATAATTACTTGCAATCAGACCTATCTGTGGCACAATGGCAGATTGGGCCGAATGGATTCGAGATTTTGCGATCCGTTGGCTGGCAATCAACTGGTAATCGAGGGACACTCCCTATGGTTTATGTCGATCGGAATTCCATTATCAATGTGAATTATTATGGAACCATTCTCCGCTTCAATACAGATGGCGAATTAATGGGTGAGTACACCTCCAACTTCACCGATAATCAACTCGAATTTTATAACTTCGAGAATTCCACTATCACCCAATGCAGTCACGATCCGAAAACAAATATCCTGACTTGCAGGGAATTCCTGATCGGATCGGAAGATCCTCTCTGGGAGACGTCTATCCCTAATATTGATGACTTCAATGCTTACTCATCGACCATTTCGGCAGGGTATTTATATATCTTTGGCGATGATCATACACTGTATAAATACGCCATTGGGCAACCCTGATTTGGATTTCGATCTCTTGCTTTGAATGGATTAATCCAGTATAGTTGCGGAGATGACCTCCGCTGAACTGCCGTTGAACCAGATATTGCAAGGGGATTGTATTGAAATTCTTGATACCCTCCCCGAAAACTCAATAGACCTGATCTTTGCTGATCCCCCCTATAATCTGCAGCTTCAAAATGAACTTTGGCGACCTAACCTCACGCGGGTGGAGGCTGTTAATGATGCCTGGGATCAATTTCCTGATTTCCAGGCCTACGATGAATTCAGCCGTCACTGGCTGACCGCTTGCCAGCGAGTGTTAAAAAATACTGGCACGATTTGGGTGATCGGTTCATACCATAATATATATCGGCTGGGGACAATCATGCAGGATCTCGGTTTCTGGTTCCTCAATGATATCGTTTGGATCAAAACCAACCCCATGCCAAACTTTCGCGGGGTACGTTTTACCAATGCCCATGAGACTTTTAATTTGGGCCAGCAAAGCAAAAGGGGCCAAGTACACCTTCAACTACCACGCGATGAAAGCCTTGAATGATGACCTGCAAATGCGCAGCGATTGGCGTATCCCGCTGTGCTCCAGCCCTGAGCGGATCCGGATTGATGGAAAGAAAGCCCATTCAACCCAAAAACCACAAGCTCTGCTGTATCGCATCCTGATATCTTCCAGCAACCCTGGTGATGTTGTCCTCGATCCTTTCTTTGGCACCGGCACAACCGGTGCAATGGCCAAGCTCCTGCACCGGCAGTGGATAGGGATTGAAAAAGATCCCAACTACATCGGGATAGCCAATCAGCGCATTGCTGAACTGACTTCAGAGACGGTCAACCTTTCGATCTACGATGTAAGGAGCAGCAGGAATAAAGAAAGACGCATCCCATTCAGCAACTTACTTGAAACAGAGCTGCTCAAACCCGGTCAGGCACTATATTTTCGCGGCGAACGCGATAAAATCGCCCGAATTAAAACCAACGCACATTTGATCTACAATGGATTTGAAGGCTCGATCCACCAGGTCAGCCGGATGCTGACCGAAGGTAGTCCCAGTAATGGTTGGGAGTACTGGTATTACGAGGATTCTGAAGGATCTCTTAAACCAATCAATACTCTAAGAGAAATAATTCGGCAGGCTGACCAACCGGATTAACATCGTCAGTGTTTTCATTCAATCCAGGACAGTATGCAGCTCATCGATAATCAGGTCACAGACGTACTGGCGGGTTACGAACGTATTCGTCAGGCAGAAACCGAATTAATCAAAAAGTGGCGGGGGCCTCTCCTGGCGCATTACGCGCGCCAGCGTGCTGTCTATGAGAAGGAATTAAAGGAATATCAATCCCATCACGATCAGATGATGTCCCGGATTCGAACAGGCATGTGGTTATCGAGTGCAGCGCTACTTATTGGCTTGTTGATCCTGCCTGTCCTGTTATTCATCACCGAGCTGGGCGACCTGCGGGGGCCTCTGTTCTGTTTTGCGCCTCTGTTGATCTTGACTGGTGTGACTGGCTGGGCAATTGTGGCAGTAGTCTGGTACTGGCAGCGGGATAGGATTAAACCTACTCCACCTCCTCACCCGTTCAAGTCCCATATCATTGATCCATTGCTACCTCAATGGCGTGAAGGTTTACTCGGAAAATTGCCCAGCAAAAAACCATACGAAGGCGCCACAGGAGAGTACCACTTTGTCGCCCGTCTCCAGTCCATTGAATCAGATTCATTTATTATCTACCGCTTGCAACAACAACCCAGCAATGATATCGATGTAACCATCATTGGACCGCTTGGGATTTGGGTCTTTGAGGTTAAGTATTTGAAAGGGATCGTCCGCTGGAGAGATGGATGGTGGTCCCAACGGAAAACCTATCGCGGGCGGAGCGGGATGCCAGTGACTGAGATCCGTGAAGCTGAAGAAGCGTATGACCAACAATGGCGGAGGATGGCTGATTCTGTGGTAGAGACGCTCCACAGGCGGGCGCCAGATCTGGTTAGAAAAAATCCGAAGATTATTCGCATCCGTGGCGGGCTGGTATTTACCCACCCCCAAGGGAAATATGATATTCCACCCGGCTCACCATTCAATTGGGGTATCATCCCGTTCTGGATCGAAAAATTACGAACAGTACCACCCGTGCCTGACATCGATGAAAAATCCATTTACCAAATCCTGGATGCACTGCTTGAACGCCACGCTGAGATCGCTGAATCAACTTCCCAGCGCTCGATGCTCCAATATGCCGAGGATCTCATCTTGCAGGCCGGCGAGCGCATCCGACTTCTGACGAGAGATGAGAAGGAGCTCGCGCCAGCTGCGATATAAAATTCGCTGGTACCGATACCCTATTGACCATGAGCCGGAGTTGGATAAAACTTATCCATAATCCGGCTCTTTCCATTAGATTACCTTGAATGAGGGGAGGTCCTATGAAAGCACCTACAATAATTGCACTTGCATTTGGGTTACTCCTGGCAGGATGCACCACCGCGCAACCTACTGCTTCGGTCGCCATGATCGAGACAGCAATTGCCCAAACCCAAGAAGCTAGTCCACCAACTCCCACACCACAAACTGTGGCTGTATCAATGCCAACCTCTTTACCCGAATCGACCGAATCTCCAATCCCTTCACCTACACTCTCACTGATCGCGACCAAGATCGCAGAGCCGAAACCGGTATTCGAATATGCAAAAATATACGGGATAGGTCACTTAGATACCGGCCACGTATTAATCACGATCGAAATACCCGGGGAGCTGCTTGGCAGCTACCATGCGCTGGTCGAAAACGAAGTATTTAATTGCAAGACACTGCCCGATTATCCGAATAGGCTTTATTGTACGGGATTGACGTCCTACCAAGGCAAGTTCGTGCAGTTTAGCCTGATCGAAAGTCGAAGCCAGATCACTGTATTTCAGACTGAGATCGGTATTCCCCCATCACCTTACACTGCCCAAAATGTGGATACAAAAGCAGAAAAAACTACAGAAGAAGATCCAGACCAACCCACCCCAACGCCAACCCTACCAGCTTATCCGTATCCATGATGGGATAGCCATCAACGATAAGATCACTAGAAAATAATCACGACTTTCAATCTCTTCGAAGCACGCCAATCACCACCAACAATATCACAGCTCCGATCCCGGCTTTCAGGATAATATCCCACCAGCTCGAGATGATCAGTACACCAAGCTTCTCGAAAAGCCAACCACCAATGATGGCGCCGAGAATGCCGATAACGATCGCCCCAACAATCCCGATTTTCATGCCTCCCCAAACAGCATCTACCAGGATACCGGCGATTGCGCCAACAATTACCCAGATCATCAAGACATCAATATTCATATCTTGATTATAGAGATAAATTTATCCCAAGTTCCTGACAATCTGCTGGATAACCATACAAAAATGTTATTTCGTTAAAATAGAGATCCTCTTAACTTCATTCCTCAGGGTGATAGCGTTAATAATCGCCCCGACGAATTACCAGAAACAATCCACCTTCCGGTTTTAACAATTGGGAGGTGGATTTTTTTGTACTGAGATCTGACTTACTTAAACCCCACGTTGATGATGAAATTGACAGTTTCGGTTATACTTTTACCTGGTGAGGGTAATAATAGTTCGAATAAGGGTAAATTGTAAGGAAGATACATACTTGTAGAAGATAAACCAGGCTTATACATGCCTAACGCTCTTTATTTCTTTGGATAGGTGAATATGCGCATCCTCACAGACCACGAGGAACAGATTCTCCAGGCGGAACGACAATTGTTGACAGGTCTACGCATGTCCCTGACGCAGTTTGGCGCTTCAGAGGAAGATCAGTCGACACTTTCAGAATCGCTTGTTCAACTCGACGAATTTTTCCTTATAGTCGTTGTCGGGGAGTTTAACTCTGGTAAAAGTTCTATCATCAACGCGCTATTGGGCAAAACCCTATTACAAGAGGGCGTCACTCCAACCACTTCTCAAATCACAATCTTGCGTTATGGCGAGGAACAGAAACGCGAGGTGATCGATCGTAATCAGCATACCTTGTTCTTACCCGCTGAAATCTTGAAGGAAATCAGCATCGTGGATACTCCTGGCACCAATGCCATCATTCGAGAACATGAAATTCTTACTTCAAAGTTTGTCCCGCGCTCGGACCTGGTCCTGTTCATCACCTCCGCCGATCGGCCTTTTACTGAAAGCGAGCGAGCATTTCTGGAGAAGATTCGAAATTGGGGTAAGAAAATCCTAATTATTGTCAATAAGATTGACATTCTCCGCAATCAAGATGAGATAACTCAAGTGAAATCCTATATTGTCGAAAATGCCAGGTATTTGTTGGGAATCACTCCTGATATTTACCTGGTTAGCGCTCGAGATGCGATGCAAGCCAAACTAAACGAGCCTGTACCTCAAAAAGACGAAAATTTTTCAAAATTGGAACAATATATTGTCGATACGTTAGACGAAAAAAGCCGCCTAACCCTCAAATTAATGAGTTCCTCTTGGAGTAGCTAACCATCTTGTAAACCGTTACAGCGAAATTACACGTTCACGGATTGATCTCCTGAAGACAGATCTTCAAATGCTGGCAGACGTAGACGCCCAATTGGGTCTGTATAAAGAGGATATGCACCGGGACTTCCAATTCCGCATGGCAGACATTGAAAACATTCTGCTCGAAATGGAAAAACGCGGAGATGATTACTTTGAGGATATTTTTCGTTTAACACGTGTATTCGACTTATTGAATAAAGATCGAATAAAGCAGGAATTTGAATCGAAGGTGATCGCTGATCTTCCTCAGCACATCGAGCGGAAAGTCAATGAGCTGATCGATTGGCTGGTGGATTGTGACTTACACCAATGGCAGGCGGTTATGGAACACCTCTCCGAGCGCCGGCAGACGTACCAGGATCGGTTAATCGGCGACCTGGGCATGGGAACGTTTCATTATGACCGGGAAAAGATGTTTGACACTGTCGGAAGAGAAGCCCAACGGGTTGTGGAAACCTATGATAAATCTGCGGAAGCCAGAGAAATCGCCTCAGGAGCCCAATCGGCTGTGGCTGCTTCCGCTGCACTAGAAGTAGGTGCAGTGGGTCTCGGCACTCTGATCACTATACTTGCTACAACCGCCGCGGCAGACGTGACCGGCATTTTGATCGCAGGGGTGATTGCAGCCCTGGGTTTATTCATTATTCCTGCGAAAAGACGCCAGGCTAAGGCACAAATGCACTTGCGCGTTTCGGAACTGCGCACTCAATTAGTATCATCCCTCAAGGGACAATTCGAGAAAGAAATAGAGCGCAGTATCCAACATATTGAAAGCTCCATCGCTCCTTATACGCGCTTTGTACGCTCCGAGCGCGGCAAATTGGATGAATTACAAAACCAATTCGAGATCATTCAAAAAGAGATTGATAAACTAAGCGCTGAAATTGAAGCTTTTTAAGGGGCATGCAATGAAGTATCTTTGGCTGGTCTTTACTCTCATTTTCATCCTTTCCTGCAACTTGATACAACATATTCCGAAGCCCGCCCCCTCCCTAACTCCAGAAGATATAACGCTCCTTCCAAGTTCTCCAACACCGACAAATATTCCTCTTCCGACCAATACACCGCTCCCGACCAATACACCGCTCCCGACTGAAACCACAACCCCACTCCCAACGAACATTCCAACTCCAACACCCATCGGCTCCGGCAGCGGCTCGATTGTATTTCAGAGGATCGCAAAGAATGGAGACCATGAGATATCCGACATATATCTTGCAGGGATCGATGGATCTGCTGAAAACAACCTGACGAAGAATGAAAATGGTAATATCCAATACTGGTCCCCTCGATGGTCGCCAGATGGGATGAAGATTTTATTTTTCAGAACGGAAAAAAAACCTGAAAATGACCAGGGTTGGTATAAATCTGAGCTATTTGTGATGAATGCAGATGGCTCTAATAAGCAAATATTGTCTCCAGCTACTCAAGCGGAGGAAAATTTTTTTGATAGCTTTGGGGATTGGTCACCGGATGGTGCGTCCATCGTATTTGAATCTAACCGGCATGCATTAGCAACGGATTTTGATAATGAATTGTTCAAAATTTCCATCTCAACGAATGAAATTACTCAATTAACCGATGAAAACGGATTCAGTATGCATCCTGCTTCGTCCCCTGACGGAACAAGAATTGCATTTATGTCTGATCGAGACGGCGATTGGGACATTTATTTTATGAATACAGATGGAACCGGGATCACCCAACTGACCCAGAATAGTAATAGCGATAGATTTCCAGCCTGGTCACCAGATGGGTTAAGAATAGTATTTCACTCCGACAGGGATGGAAATGATGAGTTATATACAATTACGATCGACGGACTGACTGAATCACGATTAACCACAGATCCAGCTAGTGACACTTCTGCTGGTTGGTCACCCGACGGAAATTGGCTCGTGTTTCAATCAGATAAGGATGGAGATGAAGAATTGTATCTTTTGAGAGCTGATGGAACTGAGGCGATCCCGCTCACTAACAACTCTGACCAGGATATATTAGCAGATTTTAAACCCTGACTGAAAATTAACCCCCAAATAAAGGTCAGTGGCGAGAGTGGGATTTGAACCCACGACCAAGGGCTTATGAGTCCCCTGCTCTACCGCTGAGCTACCTCGCCGAATGGATAGCGGCAGAATGTTACTATGCCCCGCTCATTTTGTCAATTGCATCCCCTTTAAGATTTCCGCATATTCGTTCAGAGCTCGATAATAGGGCAGGATGCTAGGGATGTAATGGCGTTCGTCGCGGGCGTGAGGTCCAATACCGGACTGTCCCCAGACAACGCCTTGCCCGGCGGGGGCGAAGCGGGCGCTCGTTCCGGGTAGCTTGCGACCAATGGTTGGCTCGCTCCCAGAAGCCTGGCGCACCCCCTGGATTAAGGCTACCAGGTAAGGGTTCCCTGGATCGCAAGCGACACCGTTTTCCTGGACTGAGATGGATAATTCAAGTTCCTGGCTGGCGCAATAATCCGCAAGGGATTCTCGCAGTGCGATCAGACCGTCCTGAGGGATTGGGCGCACTTCCACACCCAGTCGGCCTGCGGAAGGGGTAACATTGTAGACTCCCGGCTCCCCGACTTGAATGAAAGGAAAACGCGCCTGGGATTGCCAGCCGTCCGGGCTACTCAAGGTCAGGTGAGAGTCCAAGATTCTGGCGATGGCCGATCGGGCTTCGATCAGACGCAGGGTCAGGTCAGCCGTGGCGCCAGCAACACCTGAATGGCTGCGCAGGCCGCGCGCCTTTACTTCAAAGCGCATCACTCCCCGGTTCTGCGTGCATATCTCACCCCACAATTCGTCGCCGCGCTCGCCGGTACGCTCTCCAGCAATGAATAAATCAGGGGCATACCCTTCGCTCTCCAATAGAGCAAGCACATGCGGGGAGCCCATCTTTTCTGTCTCGCCATTCTCCTCGTTCCCCACCAGCAGCAGATTAAACGGCGGGTACGGCGGGCCTTTCCGCAAGTTATCCTTCATCCAAACCAGATAGGTTGCAACGACAGTTTTCATATCCGCCGCTCCCCTGCCCCACAAATAATCACCCTCCAGACGAGGGGCAAACTGGCTGTCGTCCGGTTCTGGCTCTACCACATCGAAATGACCACAAAGCATTATTGGTACCTGCATCTGGCGGGGAAAATTCGCCAGGATAGCCGGGTATTTAGCCTGGTTAAAGAAACGCACTTCCAGCCGATGATCTTCCAGGTAATCATAGATAAAAGTACCCGCGCGGCGGACTTCTTCCAGCCTTTCTTGCGGAGAAGCTGTCACCGAAGGGATTTCAATCAACATCTCAGCCAAAGCCACGATTTCAGCGGTTTTATCGGGATAGGAAGCCTCGATCACCGTCTCTGGCAACGGCCTGAACCGAATTGGCACGGAGGCATCCTGGTGGGCGTCCTCGCGCGCATGTTGCAGAAATTGGCCGATCTTGGCTGCCTCGCCTCCAATCCTTGGGTAGGTACCCGCAATGATGGCTGCATCGTGCATTACCTGTCTTTCGCGTTGCTCAGCAAACTTGATCAACAATCCGGATGGTACCAGGAGTTGATTTGTTTTCCCATCTGGTTGGACACCAAGCTCCTGATAAGCCCAGGTTCGAATCTGCTCAGAGGTGTTTGGCGCACCCCGAGCCATGGCGTTCAGTGGTTCCAACAAATCGGTAACCCCCAGGACTTCTGCCAGCGGAGCGAGCTTAGCCAGTGTCCAGGACAGGAACTCACGTAAGGCGATTGGTTTTCCAGTCAAAGGGTTCTCGATTTCAGCCCGTAATCCCTCCCGAGCAGCCAACTCTTCGTTGCGCCGTGCGCGCAGGATATCTTCTTGATCGTAGCGAAACCCGCGGGCAAATTGGGGATCAACGTAGAACCACACAAGGAGCAGGTGTTTCAACGTCAGGTTGGCAATATCCAATTCGAGTGAGTGCCCCCCATCATCCGTGCGCACCTCTACCCTGGCCATGGGGAGATCGATACGGGCGATCAGGTTCTGCACCTCGATTTGTCTGGCGGTTTCTTCAAAAGGCACATCATGCCCAACGGAGTATAGACCGCGTGCGTAAATATCCTGTAATTGATCACTGGTCATTGCAATCAAACGCTCGACAGGTTCAGCGAAAGAACGTGCCCGGACAGGCGTCCAGTTATTATTGCCGAAGCGGATTCCACGCCGGACCAGGTCATATGAAATCTGCAGGTAATCATCATAGGAGCGGTAGAGATCCGGCACATCCATACCATTCGGATTCGGAAAAGTCAAATTCCTGACTGAGTCATAATTGGTGAGGAAAACAACCGGCTCACTATCCTGAAACCCAGCCTGAAATGGGGTAGATGCAGAGACGGCGATGAACAAGCTGGCAAAGGCACGCATCAGGCGCGTGGCGGTAATGTAGAACTGGCTCTTATATTCATCGAGATGAACTGGCATTGTTCCCGATCCGTCTCTCTCGGAAGCAGGTAAGTGAATAAAATCCCATTCCAATAGAGCATCCGGCAGGGATAGATTTGCGTGAGTACCGGCAGTGGCCAGCGAATCGCCATAAAGATCAACACACCGTTCAAGATAGCGACGCTTCGCAATCGGCCAGGTGCCCGGTATGGAGTCGTGGCTTACTGAAGTAAGATAAGGTAGATTTCCATACCAGGAATACAGACGCTGGTCAAACTGTCGACCAGCCCTGGATAAGACGTTGATCAGCACTGCCTCCATCAGCCGGCCTTCAAAAACCGCCCCCTGCAAATGGTAGTAAGGCCGGGTAGCCCACTCGATCATCCAATGAAAAACTTCTAGCTGGCTATAGTCTCTAAAATAGGCAGGTAAACAGTCTGAACGCAAGTAATCCACAAAGGATTGCTGGCCGGGCGATGAGCCTACTGTTAAGAGTGGATGCAGAGTGGCATCTAAGAGATTCCATTCCAACTCGAGCCCACAAACACCGCCATCAGGGTATTTGTTCATGGAGGTTTCAAGAGCAAGGAAATATTTTTCAGCAAATTGATTTAAGTCCAACATCTTTCTTCTCCAAAAAAATCTGCTGATTAACTTTCCAATGCCTTCAAGCCTCCAAGCAGCCGGTTTGCAGCGCCCAGGGTTCGTTCCGGTGGAGTGGCGTAGGAAAACCGCACCCATTCACCGCCAAATGGAGAAAAGTACGCACCTGGCACGATAGCCACACCATGCTCTTCAGCCAGATATTGCCCCATTGGTTCGCTATCTGACCAGCCTCGCGATTCGAGCCACTTTCCAACGTGGATAAAAGCATAGTACCCTTTGCCCAGGATATAGGTAAATTGATAATCATCCAGGAATTGCTTAAGTACCTTCCGACTGGCATTGGTAGGCTCGACAATCGTCCGACTGGCCTGTGCGTAGCCCATCTCATAAGCTGCCATCGCCACCGCGAGTGAAAAATACGATGGCATCACACTGTGTGACGCTCGTGCAACGATAAACTTTGTCACCTCATCTGGTGCGATCAGATGGCAGTTACGGATATTTGAGGCGCCCAGGCTTTTTGTGATCCCATCTAAGAACATCAACCGAGTACGTTCGACCGGATCAAACAATCTCAGGAACGAATTCAAATTCATCGGTTTCTCATCGGTAACAAAATGATACATCCAATCGAACAGGACAAACGCCACACCTGCTTCCAAAGCAGCCCTGGCAAGCTCTGCCTGTCTCTCGGGGGTGATCGTCAAACCAGTTGGGTTATCCGGGCAGGTAATCACCAACCCCGCAATTTTTCGCCCAGATTGACCGGCAAAATCAACACAAGCGCGAATGCTCTCAGGTGTGTATGCCCATCCTTCAGCCGGATTCCCTGAGGCCCAAAGAACATTCGCTCCAACTCCATAGGGTCCCCAATTATAGGAAATCCAGGGTACCCGGGAGACGATCAAGGCATCCCCCTGGCGGCCATACCCCAAAGCAAGCATAGCCTGATAAGCTTTCACCAGTGCATCCCGCCCTCCGATTGTACCAATCACATTGGCTGGGCCAATTCCAAGATCTGGTTCGAGTTTCCAATAAGAACTCGATGACAGACCTTCTGTATTCATCGGTCCCATAGGGCATATCATAGGCCGTGCCATGCTCCAACTGGAGTTTCGCAGCTTTTTCCAGGATCTCAAGCGGTGTGCCTGGCAAGCTGGCGCCACCATCACCTTGAGAAGCATCGAATGTCTCACCAGTCGGATTGTGCTGGTTATATACCTTCAGAGATTTATTAATCAAAAACATCCGTGAAGGAGGAATTGGAGCTAACTCCTTCAAATGACCGCTAACCGGAACCAGGTTAATATCAGGAACTGCATAAGTCGGCTCGTGGGAAGGGGTTTGTTGGGACATCTCAATCTCCTTTGAATTTGATAGTTGCCTTATAAAAAAACGCCCCGGTTTCGTCGGGGCGTTGGTGGTCTGTGGATAATTCTGCCTAACAGGTTTAGCGGATTGCGACCGCTAACCCACGCTCCGATGCGGGGTTTTCACATGGTTATTCGAATTATTCGAATCGTTCTTCAGGTTCATAATGGCAGGAACTATATCACTTTGGGATATTGAAGTCAAGGAGAGATTTCGACTAGATCAATAATGCCGCTGGATAACATAGTTGGCTAAATCTTCCAGAGCCTGATGCTCGACATTTTGAGGTAAATCCTCTAATGCATCCAAAGCCCTGGCAATATGCTGACCAGCTTCTTTGATTGATTTCTCGATTGCACCGCTGCTGCGGATATCGTGGGTTAATCTGGTCAAGCGCGTTTCATCGTAGAGGACGCCGTTCAAGGCTAAACTCAAATCCGGATCATCTGGCTCCGACTCAAGATAATAGATTGTTGGTAGGGTAATCAAACCCTGGCGTAAATCACTGGCTACCGGCTTGCCGATTTTTTCCTGCTCGCCAGAGAAATCGAGCACATCATCAACAATTTGAAATGCCATACCAATCCCGTAGCCAAAACTTCGCACCGGCTCGAGGGCATCTTCGCACATTGGACTTAGCAATGCCGAGGCTG
The DNA here is from genome assembly GCA_963706905.1 of uncultured Chloroflexia bacterium. Classification (GTDB taxonomy): domain Bacteria; phylum Chloroflexota; class Anaerolineae; order Anaerolineales; family UBA4823; genus CAVPNY01. The sequence continues at coordinate 311,350 of CAVPNY010000012.1, forward strand.
TTGTCGCCAATTCGAACATCGAGGCAGTCTTGGCGTAGATGCGCTTGTAATAGTCTTCACGGATCGAACCGGTATCTCGTCTGAAGAGCTGAGAAATTTCACCGCTGACAATTGTGGAGAGGGTTCGAGAAAATACTTGCATCACTTCTACTGATCCGGTGGCTGATGCCATCTCCGCGGCGCGAGCAAAGATATAATCCCCTGTCAAAACCGTGGCTGCCGGAGACCATTGAGAATTAAGGGTTGGGATGCCTCTCCGCAGTAGGGACCCGTCAATCAAATCATCATGCACGAGGGTCGCGGTGTGCAGAAGCTCGATGGCTGCCGCAAGAGTGATCAATCGTTCTTCATCGGCACCCAACATTCGACCTGTCAATAAGGCGACAGCCGGGCGGATTCGTTTTCCGCCGGAAGATAACAGGTGATCCAAGGCTGCTTTCAGATCAGGATTGTATCCGTTTGCGGCAGATCGCATCTTCACTTCAACGGAGTGGATGCTTTCTTGAACAGGATTAAAGAAGGCAACAGTTGTCAATTGAATATTCACCAATCGAATAAACGATTCGCATTGGCACTGGTTGCCATTGCGATCGTTTGATAATCCACGCTTTGAAGTTCACCAATTTTCTCAGCCACAAGGCGTACATAAGCGGGTTCATTCCGTTTACCCCGATGTGGATGTGGCGGGAGAAAAGGGGCATCGGTTTCAATCAATATACAATCAAGCGGTATTTTACTGGCTATCTCCTGAAGATCAGGTGCGTTCCGATATGTTATTGGACCGGTGAAACCAATAAAAAAACCGAGATTAATGGCTTGCAACGCAGTTGGAAGCTGATCCGAAAACGAGTGCAACACCCCGGGTCGATCCTTCAGGGGCGAGTTGTCAGCTACCAGAGCAGCATGCCATGCTGTCAGCAATTCTAGCACATCCTCAGTAGCCTGACGGTTGTGGATTATCACCGGTAAGCTCAATTCGGCAGCCAGCTCAAGCTGGTCTTTCAACACGCGCCTCTGAAGATCGTGAGGCGAATAATCACGATAATAATCTAACCCGATTTCACCAATCGCTACGACCTTTGGATGGCGAGCCGCTTCTTGCAGCCTGTGGATTGTGTCCGAATCCCAACTCAGAGCCTCATTCGGGTGGACCCCAACCGCTACAAAAACCTCATCAAAGGATTCGGCCATCCCTAAGATCTCGAAGCCAGATGCAAGATGGATTGCTGGATTCAGGATGCGCTCTACCCCATTTTGGCGCGCACGATCAACCACCGACTGTCGATCATCTGCAAAACTATTAAAGTCCAGGTGACAATGTGAGTCTACCAGCACCTAACGTATACCCGCTACGCGTAATCCATCCTCCAGGATAGCCGGAACGCGTTCTTTTGATATCGTCTCGGTATAGACCCGAATGATTGGCTCGGTGCCAGAAAACCGGATCAGCAACCAACCATTCTCTCCCATCTCAAATTTATATCCGTCCAGGGTATTTAACCCGGTTACTTCATAACCGCCGATTGTCGCAGGATTGGCAGACAAGATCATTTTCTGTCGCGCTGATGGATCTCCGGAAAAACCTGTATCGATACGACCGTAATAATGAGGCCCAACCTTTTGAAATAAGAGCTCAATCAGTTCCGATGGTTTCTTCTTAAGCTTGACCATCATATCGAGAATATATAATCCAGCCAGAATTCCATCTCTCTCCGGAACGTGGCCTTGAAAGGCATACCCACCGGACTCCTCGCCACCAATCATGCCTTTGTAATGGAGCATGGCGGGAGCGACATATTTGAAGCCGACCCCAGTCTCGATGACCGGAACGTCGTAAAGTTTTCCTAATTTATTGAGCATGCTGGTCGTGGACAGGGTTTTAATGATCGGGCCGCGCTGACCGCGCACCTCGAGCAGATAATACGCCAGCAAAGCGTAAACGCGCAATTGGTCAATAAATTCTCCGTTTTCATCCCCAACCCCAACCCGATCAGCATCTCCATCTGTAATGATTAATACATCAGCATTGCGGGCTACTGTCTCGTGTAATCCAACGTCCACATTGGGCGGGATTGGCTCGGGTCGGGTCATCTCTGGATACATTGGATTGCGCGTATTGTGAATTTCCTCCACACGGGTCGCCCCACCGTCTAACAGCCTGGGGAACCAGCCTGCACCGTTGCCCCACATTGGATCTACGAGCACCGAAAAACCGGCATCCTTGATCGGCCGGAGGTCAATCAGCCTGTGAATTTGTTCAATATATGCTGGAGAAGCATCGAAGAACTCGATCGAACCATCGTCCAAACCTTGTTTTAACGGAATCCGCTTGACGTCATCTTCTGAATCTGGGATTTGGCTTTCAATATCAATCAATCCATCGGGGTCGATGGCACCCCCATGCTGGTCACGGACCTTAAAACCATTATCCGTCGGAGGATTATGAGAAGCTGTGATATTGATCGCTCCAACCGATTGTCTGGCAACAACAGAGTAGGAGATCACGGGAGTTGGAGTCGGACCGTCTGTCAGGTACACCCGCATCCCATTGGCAGCCAGGACTTCAGCGCAAGCTGATGCAAAATTCTCCGAATGGAAGCGTTTATCGTAACCAACTACGACGCTTTCGCCCTGAAAACCCCGATCCAATAAGTAAGTAGCAAAACCCTGGGCGCACCTGCGAACATTGCCGAAGGTATAATCCTCGGCAATACGTCCGCGCCAGCCATCTGTGCCGAAGCGGATTTTCACCGACATAAGGCCTCCAGAAAGTGAGAATAAGAACAAGCCTATTATATCAAGGGAATTTGGTCTGAATGGAGGAAATTGGCTGTAATCCTGGCATGCTATAATCGGAACAGCCTGAATGAATTGCTGGTGATGCGAATGAATAACCCAAAAGTATATCTCGATTATGCAGCCACAACTCCGGTTGACTCCCGGGTTTTAAATGCTATGCTTCCCTATTTTAAGGATGACTTTGGAAATCCTTCCTCCGTGCATACATTTGGCCAACGCGCAGAGGCAGCTCTCGAGACCTCACGGGAGAGCGTCGCACAGGTTCTGAACTGCCGTCCGGATGAAATCATCTTTACCTCCTGTGGTTCTGAGAGCGATAATCTGGCTGTGCGGGGCGCTGCAATGGAAACCCGCCGGAAGCGCCAGGCGAACCACATCTTGATCAGCCCGGTCGAGCATCACGCGGTTTCCCGTACTGCCCAACAATTAGCTGTGCTTCAGGATTTTGAGGTGGAGTTCTTACCCGTCGATTCGTTCGGGATGGTCTACCCTGAAAGTGTCGCCGAACAAATCCGGCCAGATACAGCACTGGTTTCGGTCATGTATGCAAACAATGAAATTGGTACGATCAACCCAATCGCTGATATCGGCGAAGTCTGTCATTCTGCTGGCATCCCCTTTCACACCGATGCAGTCCAGGCAGCCGCGTACCTGCCCATTAATGTCAACTCACTGAACGTTGATCTGTTATCCATCGGGGCACATAAATTTTATGGTCCCAAAGGGGTAGGTGCGTTATACGTCCGTAAGGGTGTTCCCATCCTACCAGTTCAGACTGGAGGAAGCCAGGAATTTGGTCTGCGCGCAGGCACACATAACATTCCATATATTGTGGGATTGGCAAAAGCTCTCAACCTGAGCCCAAGAGGAACGCGATCAGCGGATTGACTTGATCATGCCTTTACGCGATCGTTTGATTGGTCAAATCCTGGAAGAAATACCGGGCTCTCAGTTAAGCGGACATCCAACCCTGCGACTACCCAACCATGCCAGTTTTGTATTTCATGGCGCGGATGGGAATTTACTGCTCACCTATTTAGATATCGCAGGTTTTGCGTGTTCATCTGGCTCAGCATGCAAAACTGGCAACCCAGAACCTTCAGATGTTCTCCTGGCGCTTGGATTGCCTCCGGAATGGGCCTTGGGCTCTCTGCGGGTAACTTTAGGACATGCAACTTCACCTCGGGATATTGACGCCTTCCTGGAAGTGTTACCATCACTTGTTGAACGCGCCAGACAGAATTCTTATTCTTCGAGCTAATCCTGGAGAGAGAATTATTAACCAGAAACGTGTTGTTATCGCGATGAGCGGCGGGGTGGACAGCTCGGTGGCGGCGGCCTTGTTAGTCGAACAAGGCTACGAAGTCATTGGGATAATGCTACGATTATGGAGCGAGCCAGGGCAAGATTCTAACAACCGCTGCTGCACTCCGGACGCCATGGCACTAGCAAAGCGCGTAGCTGCACATTTGGGCATTCCATTTTATGCAATCGATGCCCGGCAGCCATTTCACCAGACTGTGGTACGGTACTTCGAGGACGGCTATGCGCAGGGAGAGACCCCAAATCCGTGCCTGAAATGTAATCGATATATTCGATGGGGCTTACTTTTCGACCACGCGCTAGCCTTAGGGGCGAGCTATATGGCAACAGGTCATTATGCTCGCTTGCGCGAAGAATCAAGCAGGAAGAATCGATCTGTTACGCGCAGTGGACACTGCTAAGGATCAATCCTATATTCTCCACGTCCTCAGTCAATCTCAACTCTGCCAGACAATCTTCCCAATTGGCCAATTCCAGAAAACCGAAATCCGCCAGCTCGCAAGAAAGTTCGACCTGCCAGTTGCTGAGAGGGCGGACAGTCAGGATTTATGTTTCCTGGGGGATGGCGATTATAGACAATATCTTCTGCGAAACATGCCGACGATCCAAAATCCTGGTCCGATCCTTAATCGTGATGGCGAAATCCTGGGAGAGCATCAAGGTCTGGCGTTTTATACTATCGGTCAACGCAAAGGCCTGGGCGTCTATTTCGAAGTCACCTCGCTATGTATTAGAAAAGGACGTGCAACGGAATGCCCTGATTATCGGTGAAGTCGAAGAATTGGTTAAATCGTGATCTCATAGCCAAAGAAGTGAACTGGATCTCAGGCTCTCAGCCTGAGCATCCCATTCGTGCTCAGGTGAAAATCCGCTATAAAGCCAAGGATGCCTGGGCAACGATCTCTCCGCTTGCCGATCATCAGGTGCACGTACAATTCGATGAACCGTTGAGAGATATCACCCCTGGGCAAGCTGCCGTTTTTTATGATGATGTAGTTTGTCTCGGTGGTGGGATCATCCAAGCAGGATAAACTTATGAGTAAAGGAAGGTAAGCATGTGTGGACGATTTACACTAACGGTTGATCCGGGACAACTTCAGGAGAGGTTCCCTTGGGCAGCCATACCGGATGAGTTCTCCCGCGCTACAATATTGCACCGACGCAGCCCGTGGCGGTTATCCCCAATGACGGGCAAAACCGGATGGACTTTTTCGTTTGGGGTCTGATCCCTTCCTGGGCAAAAGATCAGGATATCGGTAATCGACTGATCAACGCCAGGGCAGAAACATTGGCTGAAAAACCCGCGTTTCGATCTGCTTTCAAGCGGCGACGCTGCCTGATTCTGGCTGACGGATTCTATGAATGGCAGCCTGAAGCGGGAAAAAAATCAAAAATCCCGATGTATATTCAACTCATATCAAAACAACCGTTTGCATTTGCAGGCCTGTGGGAAATCTGGAATCCTAGCGATGGCTCCGAGATCCGCTCCTGCACGATCATCACAACCCAACCAAACCGGATGATGGCGGAAATCCATAATCGGATGCCGGTAATTCTAGCTCCAAAGGATTATCAGCAATGGCTTGCCCCTGAGGAGAAAGAAGCCGGATCTTTAGCGCATCTGCTCATGCCCTACCCTGCCGATGAAATGAAGGCGTATCCAGTCTCTCGACTGGTAAACAGCCCGAGCAACGATCAACCAGACTGCATCCTTCCAGTTTCACCCAATTCGTAGTTGGCCTGGTCAGTGAGGTACCGCCAATGCTGCGTGCATTAGAAAGCCTCAAAAAATCGATCAATAAGAATACCCACCATTTTCTTACCTATCTCGAAAATGTGTACCAGTCACTCAACCAGTGGACGCATGGTGGAATGGATGTTATTAAATCTGGGTATCGACACTTCCTAAAAGTACATGGACAGGAAGGAGCTGCCACAATCTCCTTCTATACAATATTCGCGCTCCCGCCCTTGCTCATCGTCGTCGTCTCGATTGGGAGTTTCTTTCTCGAAGTCCAGGAAATCCAGTTTATCATCGTTAACTTCATCGAAGAAAACCTCCCGATCCCACCCGAAACTGTCGTGGTTTTTATTGATCATCTACTTACCCAACGCACCACCCTTGGTATCATCGGCTTAATCGGTTTGTTATGGTCTGGATCGGGGGTATTGACAGCATTGACCATCAACATCGACCGAGCCTTCCCAGACACCAGACGCCGGAATGTTGTGCAAAGTCGCTTAATTGCCTTCTTGATGATCGGCGTCCTAGGACTATTGTTGATTCTCTCCTCCCTTATGACGACGATTATCCATCTGATATACGAGATTGACCTATCATTTATTAATATTAATCCCTCGCTGAGGATTTTCCCAGGATTGGTCGCCTTTTTCTTCCGTTTCCTGCTTTTTTTTGGCCTCTATTACTGGATCCCCCGAACAAAAGTCAGGCGACGGGCTGCATTTTGGGGCGCATTGATCGCAACAGTAGCGGTAGAAATTACCTTCAGGGTATTCACCCTGGTTTTTCAAACAGGATTAGATTATTACAATTTTCTTTACGGCTCGCTGGGGACACTGGTTGCATTAATGTCTTGGATTTACTTAAATTCGCAAGTCATTATCATTTGTGCCCACCTCACAGCGGCTTTTAACAGTTATATCAAGTCAAGAATGGCTAATTCACTGACGAATGGATCAGCGAAGCAACTTTAAAGCGGGTCTGATGTGATAGACACCACCGATTTTCTCACCTCAAGTTTACGGCACATTGCCAGGGGTGAGTGTGTCTGTCGCATCCTTGCATCTGCGATTCACGCCGTGGAACCAAAACAAGCTGTCTACCGGCACCTATTTCGTTCGGGAAACCAATTATTGATATCAGGTAGATCCTATAACCTAGATGATTACGAGCAGATCATCATCGTCGGGGCTGGTAAAGCCGGCAGCCCGATGGTCGAAGCGATTGAAGAGATCGTCCCAGATCGCCAACTTGATGGGCTAGTTATCACCAAGGAAGGATACATATCAGAATCTTCTTCACTGACACATCGGAGAATTCAACTGGTTGAAGCCGGGCATCCTATCCCAGACAGTCGTAGCATCGCCGCTACCAAGCAGATTATCAATCTGCTTGAGCGGACAAACCAGGAGACTCTAGTCATCTGCCTGTTATCTGGAGGTGGATCGGCATTGATGGTCTCTCCTGTAGAAGGAGTATCACTATTTGATTTACAGACACTCACAACCGAACTTCTTCGCTGCGGGGCATCCATTAATGAGATGAACACTTTGCGTAAGCATCTTGATCAAATCAAAGGTGGTAATCTTGCCCGCCTGGCAGCCCCCGCACACGTTATTTCATTAATACTGTCTGATGTTGTTGCAGACCCACTGGATGTAATCGCGTCTGGACCTACTGTCCCAGACACGACCACATTTGATGATGCAAAGCAAATTCTTGAAAAGTATCAAATCACTGAAAAAATACCGCGTTCAATCTATGAGCATATCTCACACGGTGTGGACGGATTCAAATCAGAAAATCCGAAACCGACGGATCCAATTTTTCAGAATGTCAATAATGTGATTATAGGCAGCAACCAATTGGCTGCTCAGGCGGCCTTAGATAGAGCTAAGGTAGAAGGGTTGAATACGATCTTTTAACCTCCTATCTCCAGGGAGAAGCCTGCCAGGCCGGCAGGTTCGTAGCTGCACTAGCACGCCAGATCGCCAAAGATGGAAATCCGATCCCCCGACCGGCGTGCATCATTCTGGGTGGTGAGACCACTGTCACTTTAGCCGGCAATGGAAAAGGTGGTCGTAATCAGGAGCTAGCTCTAGCAGCCGTGAGTGATATAGCTGGTCTGCCGGATATCGTTCTGGTCTCCTTGGCAACCGATGGGGGGGACGGCCCGACAGATGCTGCAGGCGCTGTCGTGACCGGCGAAACCTTGACGCGCGCCCAAAAGGCAGGTCTGTCAGCCCATGCATCCCTGGCTCACAATGACGCATATCATTTCTTTCAGACCCTCGACGATTTGCTACTAATAGGACCCACCAATACCAATGTGAATGATTTGGTTTTTCTTTTTGCTTTTTAAACAATCCTGATCTTACCTTCGAAAATCATGCATACGCATTTACCCACTGTAGTCGTCACCCACACATTGCCAGAAGGATGGCTGGATTTACTCCAAGACCATTGCCGGTTGATCATCGGACCACCAGATGCGAATGAGATCTCGGCAGATTTGAATGCTCATCTGGGGGAGGCTGAGGGGATCTATTCCCTGCTTACCATCCGCATCGACGCTGAGACACTCTCCAGGGCACTCCGCCTAAAAGTCATCAGCAATATGGCCGTCGGTTTTGACAATATTGACGTGGCGGCATGCACCCAACGCGGTATCCCCGTCGGTCACACACCGGGTGTCCTTACAGATGGCACTGCAGACTTAACTATGGCGATCCTGCTGGCTGCAGCCCGTCGCCTGCTTGAAGCCAATGCTGACGCTCGCATGGGTCGATGGACAACCTGGTCGCCAACAGGCTGGCTAGGGAGGGATTTAAGCGGAGCAACGCTGGGAATTATCGGAATGGGTCAGATCGGGCAGGCAGTCGCTAAACGCGCGCAAGGATTTGGCATGCGGATCGTGTATTGTGACTCATTGCCTAGAAAAGAAATAGAAGAGGAACTGGGTGCTCTCAGATTAGATTTCCAGGAACTATTGCCGCTCAGCGATTTCATCAGCCTGCATGTGCCATTAAGTCCACAAACCCGCCAAATGATTAATTCTGATGCGTTGAGGAAAATGAAGAAGACTGCTCTCTTGATTAATACATCGCGGGGGCCAGTGGTGGACACACAAGCCTTGATCCAGGCTTTGGAGGAGAACTGGATAGGCGGAGCGGCATTGGATGTCACCGATCCTGAGCCGTTACCAGCTGATCATAAATTGTTCTCTTTGAGAAATTGCCTGGTGGTACCGCATATAGGGTCTGCCACATGGAACACCCGCCGGCGCATGGCAGAATTAGCTTGTGAAAATCTGCTGGCGGGATTACAAGGCAGACATCTACTTTACATTGCCAATCCTGAGGTTTACAAGGACTAAGATGCCTATCACCCATACTCGCCGCTTTCGGGTCCGATCCTATGAATGTGATGCCTTCGGTCATTTAAACAACGCCAATTATCTTCGCTATATGCAAGAAACGGCCTTTGATGCTTCAGCTGCTGCCGGTTATGATTTAGCTGAGTACGATCGAATCGGAAAATACTGGTTGATTCGCGAAACAGATATTGAGTATCTTCGACCAGTTTTCTACGGCGACACAATTGAGGTAAAAACCTGGGTAATGGATTTTCATCGAGTGCGTTCCCGGCGAGCTTATGAGTTCACCCGGGAAGGCACAACCGATCTCGTCGCCCGGGCTGTTACTGATTGGGTCTTCCTGGATCGTCAATCTGGTCAACCCAACAAAGTGACCGACGAATTAGCTAACGCATTCTTCCCTGAAGGGGTCCCTCAGGAATTTCCACCGCGGCAATCCTTTCCTTCGCTGCCGCCGCCTCCCGAAGGAAAATTCACAACCCAGCACCGGGTTGCCTGGGAGGATATCGATTCTGCTCAGCATGTGAATAATGCCATGTACCTGGTCTTTATCGAGGAGTGTGGGATGCAAGTGGTTGCCGCACACAAATGGCCTGTCCAGCGCATGCTGGCGGAAGGATTTGCAATCCTGATCCGGAGTCACCAGATTCAATACACGGCCCCAGCATTGCTCGACGATGAATTAACCATCTCAACCTGGGTCTCCTCAGTCAAACGCTCGACGGCTATCCGACATTATGAGATCTGCCGGGCCATTGATAACCAGCGCATCGCGACGATACACTCGCTGGGAGTCTGGGTAGATTTGAAATCTGGAAAACCAATTCGTATTCCAAACCAACTCTTAGCTGATTTTTCACCCAATATCTCTACTGAGTAGTTCCTTTCTTAATCATGACCGCTTTTATCTCAGCTTATCGGCATCTACTCCAGAGTGGCGAGCTCGTTCAGCGTGTCGTTGAAGCAAATCAGCACCTCGCCATTTGTGATGTCTGCGCCTGGGGATGCCCAGTAGATCGAACTGCTGGACAGGTCGGTGTCTGCCGGACCGGAATGCGAGCTCGGGTCAGCAGTTATGGCGCTCACCTCGGCGAAGAAAGTCCCTTGCGCGGCTGGCGCGGCTCGGGCACAATCTTCTTTAACCGGTGCAATTTACGCTGCCAATACTGCCAGAACCATGCGATCAGTCAGACGGACTCTGGTGATGAATTAGAACCAGAGGAAATCGCAGAGATCATGCTCAGCTTGCAGACTGCGGGCTGCCATAACATCAATTTTGTCTCTCCCAGCCACGTGGTTCCTCAAATTCTGGCTGCGGTATTAATTGCCGCCCAGGCTGGCTTGCATATCCCGCTGGTTTACAACACCGGTGGATATGATTCACGGGCGATGCTGCATTTACTGGGTGGAGTGATTGATATATACATGCCGGATATGAAATATAGTGAGGCGCGTCTTGCTCAACATTACTCAAAAGTCCGCAACTACCCCCAAATTAATCAGGCTGCCGTGAGAGAGATGCACCGACAAGTTGGAGACCTGGTGGTAAATGAACAAGGTCTTGCGGTGCGTGGTTTGCTTATCCGACACCTTGTCCTGCCCAACGATCTGGCCGGCACGGCTGACATCGTCCGTTTCCTGGCGGAAGAAATCTCCAATAAGACCTATATCAATTTGATGGATCAATATAGACCAGATTATAATGCCCACCAATTCCCGGAGCTTGATCGCCGAGTTACCAGGGAAGAATATATACAAGCGGTCAAGCAAGCACATTCCGTCGGTTTAAATCGTCTCGATCGATCACCTTCACACCTATGGTAAAATCAGCAAATCTATGCAGTCGTACCTGTTATTCGCTTCCCCATCTCCTGCTACCTGCATGCCTGCCCAGGCTTTCGGTCTTCTGGGGATTGCCAGTTAATCGTTTCAATAGTGATGGAATAAACCGCCCCCGGACTGAAAGTCCAAAGAGGGCGGTTTTTAATTGATTTTGGAGGTGAACTCATGAGAATGAGTAAATTGTTCAGCCAAACACTACGCGAGATTCCTGCTGATGCTGAAGTAGTGAGCCACCAACTACTGGTGCGGGCGGGTTTCATCCATCAACTGGCTTCCGGAGTCTTTAGCTACCTCCCTTTAGCCCGGCGCGTCCTGACCAGGATTGAAAATATCATGCGTCAGGAAATTGATGCCATCGGTGGTCAGGAGATCACGATGCCGGTCATTCACCCAGCAGAGATCTGGCAAGAATCGGGACGGTGGTACAAGATCGGATCCGAGATGGGTCGCTTCAAAGATAAATCTGGACGTGATATGGTCCTGGCGATGACCCACGAGGAGGTCGTTGCTGACCTGGTGCGCAAAGAAATCCGATCTTACCGGCAACTTCCCGCTCTAATCTACCACATTCAAACCAAATGGCGTGACGATCCCCGCCCGCGGGCAGGTTTGATTCGGGTGCGTGAGTTCACTATGAAAGACAGCTATAGTCTGGATGCCAATTGGGAAGGACTGGATGAACAATACCGCGCTCATTACCAGGCTTATTTCAACATATTCAGTCGCTGCGGATTACCAGTTAAGGCATTTAAATCCGATGTTGGTATGATGGGCGGGAGCATGGCCCATGAGTTTATGTATTTAACGCCGATTGGGGAAGATACTCTGCTGATATGTGACACTTGTGGATACGCAGCCAATCGCCAAATTGCCCGGTTTCAGAAGAAACCTCTGCCCCTGGAAGAACAATTACCACTGGAAAAAGTCGCCACTCCCGGTGTACAGACAATTGAAGCCCTCGCCAATTTCCTGAATATTCCGAAATCAAAGACCGCGAAAGCGGTTTTCCTGGTTGCAACCTACCCTGACGACCAGCAAAAAATCGATCAGCTCATTTTCGCTATCCTGCGGGGCGATATGGAGCTGAACGAAACCAAGCTGACCAGTGTCCTTAAGGCCAAAGAATTACGCCCCGCGCGCGAGGACGAGATCTCCAAGATCGGTGCAGTGCCCGGATACGCTTCACCTATCGGTCTAAAGGATACCTTTGTAGTGGTGGATGACTTAATACCACAATCTTCGAATCTCGTTGCCGGGGCAAATTTGACGGGTTATCATCTGATCAATGTGAATTATGGCAGGGATTATAACGCTCAAATTGTGGCGGATATCGCCTCAGCCGAAGAAGGCTGCGCCTGCCCCGAGTGCGCCAGTCTTATGAAATCGGTGCGTGGCATCGAGGTTGGAAATATCTTTAAATTAGGCACACACTTCAGTGACTCAATGGGGTGTTATTTCCATGATGCGGATGGCAATTTACTGCCCGTAATTATGGGTTCTTATGGGATTGGAAGTGGCCGTCTAATGGCTTGCATCGCTGAAGCCAGCCATGACGAACAGGGTTTGGTCTGGCCAATCAGTGTAACCCCCTACCCTGTCCACCTGGTTCTATTGATGAGTAAAGAAGGGCGAGATGTCGATCCCGCTCACAATCCCATCTCCATCGCAGATAAAATCTACACCGACCTGATGGAGGCTGGAATTGATGTTCTGTATGATGACCGGAACGAGAGCCCCGGGGTTAAGTTTAACGATGCGGACCTGATCGGTATTCCACTCCGCCTTACGGTAAGCGAAAGGGCGCTCAAAGCTGGAGGCATCGAACTGAAACGCCGGCATGAGTCAACCAGGGAAATTATTGAATTATCCTGCGTGAGGGAGAAAATACATACAGAAATTAGGGCATTAGAGAATGCCATCCAGTCTCAATTAAAACCAATCCCATTCCAGGAGTAAGATCAGAATTAGAATCCACCGCGTGATGGAAAACGCGCGGTGGATTCTAATTCGCACAAAAGCCTTCGAGGTAGTTCAGCGCAATTTGAAATATTTGGTCAAGCCAAGCGCCAGATTTAAATTCCCGGTTAATTTCACCTTCTGCTGCATAAAGGCAGCCATCGGATCAAGCTTGCCGAGGATGATATCTTTATAATCCTGAGAATCCGCCACTAAAGTCATGGTCGGATTGGGGGACGTGCCTGGCTCTACCTGGCAAACTCGATCTTTGAGTGTCACCATCCAATCCCCTGGTTCTGCACCGGTGAACTGGAACTGGATGACTGCATCTAGATCACCGGCAACCTCCGGCAAGTATGCCTTCGGCATTCGATTCATCAATTGCTCGATACTAATTTCATCAGCCATATCTTCATCTCCTATCAGGTTAAGGTTAGGTTGTTTAATCGGTTAGTTCAAGTTTTCAAATACGCCGGCTGCGCCCATGCCACCGCCAATGCACATGGACACCATCCCAAATTGAACTTTCCGGCGCGCCATTTCATTGATAAGTTGGGTGGTCAATTTCGCTCCGGTGCATCCCAGCGGATGTCCCATAGCAATGGCACCACCATTGACATTAGTTATAGCCTGGTCCAGACCTAATTCCCGAATCACTGCCAACGATTGGGCTGCAAAAGCCTCGTTCAACTCGATTAATTCGATATCTTTCAAGGAAAGCCCTGCTATCTTGAGCGCTTTCGGAATTGCAACAATGGGCCCTATACCCATTAGCTCAGGTGGAACTCCACCCACCGCAAAAGAAACAAAACGGACAAGTGGTTTTAGACCTAAGGCTTGAGCCTTGGCCCGCGACATAATGATCACCGCGGCGGCTCCATCCGACATTTGTGAGGAGTTCCCTGCGGTGACAGTGCCTCCTTCCTTGAAAGCCGGTTTTAGCTTTGCTAAAGCCTGTACGCTGGTATCCGCGCGCGGGCCTTCATCACGGGTAACAGTATAGCTACGCCTTATCGCACCTACCCCATTCCCGCCAGGCTCGACAATTTCGACCGGAACCGGGACAACTTCTGGATCAAAAATTCCTGCCTCGACTGCAGCGAAAGCACGCTGGTGACTATGATAAGCGAACTCATCCTGGTCAGCGCGACTCACCCCATACTTTGATGAGACATTTTCCGCAGTCAATCCCATATTGGTAAAAACCTGTGGGGATTCAGCAGCAAAGAATGGGTTCGGTGCAAATTTGTATCCAGTCATTGGCACCATGGTCATGGATTCTGTCCCACCCGCAATTATCGCCTGAGCCTGCCCAGCCATGATCGCATAGGCTGCATGGGCGATGGACTGCAATCCAGATGAGCAGAACCGATTAACGGTTTCCGCGGGTACGGAATCGGGAAGCCCAGCTCGTAAACTCACCATGCGAGCCATATTCATGCCCTGCTCCCCTTCGGGGAAAGCGCACCCCAGGATGACATCATCGATCTCGGCTGGATCCAATCCCGCTACTCTTTCGAGCAAGTCTTTGATAACAATCGCTGCCAGCTCATCAGGACGGGTTGTCGCTAAGGCACCGCGCTTGGCTTTTCCAACAGGCGTGCGCGCCGCCGCCACAATCACAGCATCTCGCGAATGATCAAGTTGGTTCATTGCTCATCCTCCTAATTTCTTAAAACTTTCCCGGTTTGGAGAAGATTCCACATGCGTTGCTGGGTTTTTTGCTCACCGCAAAGCGATAGGAATGCCTCTCGCTCGAGATCCAGGATGGTTTGCTCATCAACCCAGGCAGGCTTGCTAAGATCACCACCGGACATGATATTCGCCAGTTTGGACGCAATCACGGCTTCATATTCGGTGATATAACCACCCTCCTTGAACATATAGATCCCAACCTGCAGAGCAGCCAGGCCGTCACGTCCAGCTGCATAAATTTTTTCCGGCATTGGCGGGTGATATCCGGTCGCCACCAGATGCAAGGCTTCTTTTTTCGCTTCAGCAATCAGATGCGATCGGTTAAGGATTACCCTATCGCAGGGACTGAGAATAGCGAATTGGCGAGCCTCCTCAGCACTTGTAGCGACCTTCGCCATGCCAATCTGCTCAAAAATCCGCTGCAGATAGGGCAACGCTTCGGCATATTGTGTACGCATCGGTGGATTGAGGATTCTACGTAACATCTCCGTCGTACCCCCTCCCGCAGGGATCACCCCGGCACCAAGCTCAACGAGACCTGTGTAGAGCTCAGCTCCAGCGACGACACGACTGCCGTGCATGATAATCTCTGCCCCACCACCCAGAGCCAAACCAGCAGGCGCAACGATCACTGGCTTAGGAGCATAGCGCATTCTCATTCCAATCCCTTGCATTCTTTGCACTTCAAGATTAAGCTGCTCCCAAGCCTGGCCTTGAGCGAGCATAACCACCAGGAACAAGTTGGCTCCCGCGCTGAAATTCTCAGCTTCGGTGCCGATCACAAGCCCATCAAAATCATCCTCGAGACGGTTGAGACCAACCTGGAACATACTGAAAATGTCGTCATCCAGCGCATTCATCTTCGCATGCATCTCAAGATAAGCAATGCCATCTTCGATATCCCACAAGGTGGCACCAGCATTCTTGTTGACGACAGGTTGTTCTTTCAATATGATCAGACTGGGCGATTTGGAGATGCCTCGATAACTTCGCGAAGCAGGATCATACACACCTCGCAAGCTGCCATTATCAACCTGGTAAAACGTTGGATGTCCGGTTTCAACCATCTCCTTGACCCAAGCGGCAGATGGATAACCAGCCTGCTCCATACAATCGATAGTCTCCTTTACGCCTAAAGCATCCCAGGTTTCAAATGGGCCCGCCTCATGTCCGAAACCCCAACGCATGGCATCATCGATGGGTTGAGGATCGTCTGCAATCTCCGGGATGCAGTGCGAGGCATAAGCCAGACCTTGGTAAGTCAAAGCGCGCGCCAATTGACCAGCCCGATCCTGGGCAGCCAGCATAATTTTCAAGCGCGCACCCAGGTTCTCAACATCTTTAGCCTGCCCAATCGATTCAAAACGCACTTTGGTAGGCGCCTCGTAATCCATTGACTGAAGGTTCAAAGCCCAAAATTCCTTTTTCCCATCGGACTGTTTGACTTCCTTATAGAAGCCCTGCCGGCTCTTATTCCCCAACCAGCCTTTCTCGACCATGGTGTGAATCAGCGAATTGGCACGCTCTGAATTCAAATATGGCAATGCCAGTAGATCATGAGGAATGGCTGGGGCCAGGTTTCGCCCGACATGCTCCCAAACATCAATCCCCACCAGATCGATCAAACGGAATGTCGCGGTCTTCGGCCGGCCGATGATCGGACCAGTGATGGTATCAACTTCCTCAACCGTATATCCATTGTTTATAATGTAATCCAGTGCGAAGGCTCCTGAGCCGAAACCAAGCCGGTTGGCGATGAAATTGGGGGTGTCTTTAGCTGAAACCACCCCTTTGCCCAGGCGGTATTCAAAAAAATGGCTGACAGCCTCGACTACTTCCGGAGAGGTATCCGGTGTAGGAATAACTTCCACAAGCTTAAGATAGCGAGGTGGGTTGAAGAAATGTGTGCCTAAGAAGTGCTCCTTAAACTCAACAGAACATTCTTCTGCAATTGACGCAACCGGAATACCTGAGGTATTGGTACTGACAATTGTTTTCTTCCCCCGTTTAGCGTCGATACGTGCCATCAAACCTCGCTTTATTTTGAGGTTTTCGACGATCACTTCAATCACCCAGTCTGCCTGCGAAATGACATCAAAATCATCCTCCAGATTGCCGATCGATATCAACGCCGCATGATCAGGTGTAAAAAAGCTGGCTGGCCGAGATTTAATTGCCCGATCAAGCCCCTCCTGTACGATTCGATTCCTGACTGGCTTGTCGTTTAAGGTCAGGCCTTTCTTCTCCTCATCTGGGGTTAGCTGGTTGGGAATGATATCTAATAACTTTACCCTGACTCCCACATTGGCCAGATGAGCTGCAATCGCCGCCCCCATGGTTCCAGAGCCAATGACGACAGCACGGTTAAATTGGTATTTCATGCTCGCCTCCTTCTGAAATTACTGGCTGTTAAAGGTATAGTTGGATCCGAATTGCTCGTTTTTTATCGCTCCTTATTGAACTCCAAGTTCTCGGTTAAAGAAATCAATAGCTCTTTGAATGAAGATATCCTCACCTTCCCCAATGAATGTATGCGGCTGATCAGGATATGTGAAGCACTCCACTTCTTTGCCAAGACCTTGCAAGCGATCGCAAAGGTCGACAGACCATTCCAGTGGAACTTCTGTATCACTGGTGCCGTGATGGATACTAACCGCCGCTTGAACACGCTCCAGGAAATAGATAGGTGAGATGCGCAAGAATGCATCTGGAGGCGCACCTGAGTTCCTCCATCCCACGCAACCCGTCTGAAAAATAGTTGTAGATTCTCTCATAGTTCTTTAGATCGTCACCGCTCATCGCGCCGTACAACACAACCGCCTTTACATCAGGGTTGACGGTCATCACCCGAGTTGAAATACCGCCTCCCATACTGTGACCCCATAAACCAATCCGGCTCGCATCCGCACTCTCCAATGATCCAGGTTGACCAGCCTGATTCTTTATCAATCCGATGAGGTTCAGCACATCGATGGCCATACCGACCCGGAACAGGTTTGGCCCGTCATCGGAAGGCTGATATCCACGTAAATTCGGATGAAGAACCAGAAATCCAGCCCGAGCCAAAGCATCTGCATAGCCCGTTGTGTAATCCAGTGTGTTGTATATCTCCGGCTCGATATATCCATGTAAGGCGATGACTACTGGAAAAGGCCCATCACCGGTCGGGACATTCATGAAACCGAAAATTTTCACCCCGTCACTGGGATATGAAACCAGATAGCGGGTGAAATAGCTATTCTCGGCCATAACCTCTTCGATCACGAATACCCCATCTCCATAAGAGCGCGCGATCAAGTCACTGATGGTTAACCCAGCGTACGGATCGGGCGTCGGCGAGACGGTTACGCTAGGCGTTATGCTTGGTATGACGGTCGCCATTGGGGTTGAAACAATAGTGACAACCACTGGCGGCGGAAGCGTCACAGGCGCAATTGGTGGAGATGTCTCTGTCCACCCACCAAAAAAGGGGGTGGGTATTGACTCATCGCCAGTACACCCAATTGCAAAAACCATTAAGAGAGAAACCAATACCAATAAGATCTGCTTCATTTTTATATCCTTTTAAAACCAGGCGATCAGCGTAACTCGCTCCCTCGGTAACCCAATATATTCCGTGCCACTACCAAACGATTGATCTGACCCGTTCCTTCATAAATATCAGTGATCTTAGCATCCCGGAACCATTTCTCGAGCAAGGTGTCGCGCGTGTACCCGAGAGGCCCCATTATCTCAACCGCTTTCTGAGTTATGCGGGTTACCACATCCCCGGCTCGAACCTTGCACATGGATGCTTCCGCTGAATTTGCCTTGTGGTTATCCGCCATCCAAACAGCTTTAACCACCAGCAACCAGGCTGATTCCAGCATCACTTCCATGTCGATCACATCCCGCTCAATGCTGGTTAATTTCTGGCGCGGCAAGCCATACCGGATGACAACGCCTTGTTGGGCAAGCAGTTCCTTCAGCAATTCAAGGGTAGCGCGCGCCACTCCCATACCTGTCGCAGCGACCAAGGGGCGGGTGGCATCAAAGGTTGCCATGGCCCCTTTGAAACCTTTGGTCTCCTTCTCAACGATCACTTCTGAGCTTCCCAGGATATTCTCAAAAGGAACGCGTGCGTCTTGCAAAACAATGGAAGCAGTATCGCTAGCTCGAATGCCCATTTTGTGCTCGAGCTTGGTGACCTTTACTCCCGGTGTGCCAGCTTCGACAACGAAGGGACGCATTCCTGCTCGACCTGCGTGTGGATCGATCGTCGCCCAGATAACAACCAACCCATCGCTTTCTTCCAAGGATTTTTGGCCAGCAGTGACAAAGATCTTCTCGCCATTCAATACCCATTCATTGGTTGTTTTATCCAACACAGCGGAAGAGCGGATAGCAGAAGTATCTGAACCAGCCTGCGGCTCGGTCATCGCCATGGCGCCAAAGGCAGGTTTATCCTGGCGGAATCTATTCAGGAATTTCTGTTTCTGTTCCGGGGTGCCGGTCGCCTCAACAGCCGCCGCTCCAAGACCGCCCCCTGGCGTCACCAGGTACATGCCCACATCACCCCAAGAGAGTGATTCCAACATAAATGCCAGTGACTGGTATCCGATCGGTGGACGCTTCTTCTTTTCTTCACCTTCCTTTTGATCGCTTTCCTTACGCTCAGCAGGCGCCAACGAACCAGCTCCCATGGCACGCATCGCCTGGTGCATGAAATTGATGTAGTCCCAAGGGATCTGGTGCTCATGCTCATCGAAATAGCGAGAGTGAGGACGCATCATTTCTTCTGCGACGGTTTTTAGTAAGAACTGTTGTTGAGCAATTGGCTTGGGTATCTCAAACTCGATCATGGTCAGTCTCCAATTCTTTAGATGTATAAAGGAGAGGCATTATTTACCCGGCTATACCATTGATAAACCGGTGAAAGTAGCGATCCCACGCCCGTTTCGCATCCACAACTCAACAGGATGCTCACGGATATAGCCATGCCCTCCCAGGATTTGAACTGCCCGATCGGTGACCATCATGGCCATATCTGTAGCCCCAGTGGAGGCGAGATAGGCATATTTACTCGCATCTGGCTTCCCATTATCGATCATCCAGGCAGCTTCCCAGGTCAGCAGGCGAATGGCTTCAATCTCGGTCGCCATCTCAGCCAGCATGAAAGCGATCGCCTGTTTCTGGGCAACTTTCATCCCAAATACATCTCGATCTTTGGCGTAGTCGCGGGAATATTCAAAGGCAGCCCGGGATAGACCGAGTCCTAAGGCTGCATTGGCCAGCCGGATCGAATCTAAGATCGGCGAGAAATCATGTCCTTCCGGACCACCAAGCCGGTCGGAGGCCGATACATGAACTTTATCCAGCACCACCTTATAAACTGGCAAGGCATTGATGCCCAGAAGCGCCTGACGCCCTTCCACCTTGACGCCCTTACTATCCAATGGCACGATAAATCCCTGGGTCTTCCCATTGAGATTGGCGTAAACGATCATTTCCCTGGCTTCAGCAGCCAACGGAACATAAACCTTTTCCCCTGTCAGATCATAGCCATCTCGATCAGACTTTGCTTCCGTCGACATTGCGTTGGGATCAAAATCAAATCTCGGTTCAAGCATGGCAGCAGTGTACGGTTTCCATTCCGCTTCAACGATACCCGGGAGATATTTCTCTTTCTGAGCCTCATTTCCCCCATGCAAGATAGCTAAGGCGAACAACCCTGGAGTAAGCACAGCCATCGCACCAGCCAGGTCGCCCCAACTCAACTCCTCGGCTGCCAACACCCCTGTGACAGCCGAATGGTCCCCAAACCCACCATATGCTTCTGGAATTGAGGCTTGTAAGACACCCAACTCCCAACCTTTTTCAATCAGCTGAATTGGAAGCTGGCTGTTCTCATCAGCATCATGAGCTGCGCGGCGCAAATCATTCAGCGCGTAGCGTTGGATAGCGTCTACAAGCATCTTCTGTTCATCACTCGGTTCGAATGAATACATCGTTGCCTCCTTGTTTCAATCCATCTTTAAAAAAATTTATTGAGACGACTTAACTATTCTGTTTATAGAGTATCGGAACCGGTCCATTGGCTTTCTCTAAATCAGCCAGATTATCAATACCCAGAAGACCACGCTCATATAAATATTCAACATGAGCGCCGGTCTCCTCTAAGGCTAATAAAATATTGTAGCCGTGTACTTCACTGAATAAGGAATGCGAGCAGGCGTTGATCGTATTCGGTGTGCTAAAGAAATCCAGCACGTTCTTCAGTCTTTCCTGGTGAGCTTGTTGGATCTCTACAATCCTCGCTGGAAGATCGAAAATAGGTTTCTTATGACCGCCTAAAGTTAAGCGAACAGACTTTTCCCAAGGCTTTAGCAGTTCCAGCGAATGTAAATAATGTTCTAAACCGGTTGACAGTGTTAAGTGCTCTGGAGCTTGATGCGGTGTGATATCGGTCAGGATATGATCGCCGCTGAAGAGCACATCGTGTAAGCGGATCACTACATGTCCAGCACAATGACCTGGGACATGCAGGAACTCGAACGGTCCCAGCTGCATTCCAATGGCTTCATAGGTAAAATCGACTTTTTCTGAATGGAACAGCGCTTTTGTGATCTTATACAGGCTGATCAGGTTATCGACCTGGTTGGATGATACCCCTGCTTCAATGAGATATCGCTCGAGGTTCCATGAAACGAGATTTAGACGTTCTTCATAATTGGTAATATTCCTGCGATCCAGCTCATGTATGCCCAACTGCGCCAGGCTGCGCGGGCGTAAGTAGTTCAATCCGCCAATATGATCGATATGCCCATGTGTGATTAAGATATGGGTTAAATCTTCAATTTGTGCTGATTCACCGATTAAAAGTTCTTTCACCTGCCGGAAACCTTCGGCAAGCTCTGCATTGGAACCCCCGAAACCTGATCCGCTATCAATTAATACCCGATAATCCTTGAATAAAACCAGATAAACATAGGTCCGTAATCCTGGGAAGGCTTCTAAAGGCATCCGGAAAATTTGCGCACCACCCGCGGTTTCGATATGTTCAACCACTGGATGAGTCTCCATTAGTTAAGATTCCATCTCGCGCGGTCAGCCCATGTAAGAACAGATCAGCAAATTGCACAGAGATTTCCTGAGCGGATAAGACCCCATCTCGGCGATACCAGGTTATCGTCCAGTTCATCACTCCCAGCAGCGCACGAGCTGTCAACGAAGGATGTGTACTTGTGAATACCCCTTGCTCAATACCTTCCTGGATCATATCCCGCCAGATGCGCTCGAATGCATCTCGTTTTGGAAAATGAAGACTCTGGTATTCAGGCTCCAAAGATCGGTGTTCGAGGAGCAACACCCCAGCCAGGTCCTGATATTCTGTCATGGTCTCGAGATAGACGCACATGGCTGTACGCAGCTTCTCTTCTGGTGGGCTGGGGCTGTTTGTGACTTCCTGAATACGCTGTATAAGAAGATCCAAAGCTTCATTTAAATTGCCAATAGAAGCTCTTGCTTACTGGATATATGATGGTAAAGACTGGCCTTCTGCAAATTCACCGCCAAAGCGATGTCTTGCATCGAAGTACCGTGGTAACCCTTCTGGTTAAAAATCTGGGCAGCGGCTTCCAGGATCTCTTCGCGGGTCATAAATTCCCTACCGAACGTTCGGTAGGTTAAGCATAACAAAGATCACATTCAGAGTCAAGTTAGAGAATTCGAGCCAAATATCCCCCACCAGCAGATCAACTACGGCATTGGTTGATAAGCAAATAGAGTCATCGGGTCAAAATGGCGAAACTCCCCACTGGTGCGCCATAGTTTGTAGTTATCCATCTCCAATTGGGTTGCGCGGGTCTCATAAAAGCGCATACTTTCGAAGACCGCTCCCGCTGGACCCAAGCGGGTCTCGAGATGAAGATGGGGAATGTCGGTATTTCCAGACATACCCACCTCCCCCATTGCCTGGCAAGCATCAACCATGTCACCCAATCCCACCAAAGGGGGATTATTCATGTGTGCGAAAAGAATATACAGCGATTCACCGGGTGAAATTCCGATCAATTCAGCCAAATCGGCTGGTAAATCCTCAACCGGGGACTCAATCATCACCATATTTCCGTAAGGATACTTATCTTGGATAGAGGCTGCCACCTTCCCGGAAAAGACGGCCTGCAGCATTTCCCCCAACATCGAGTCGCGATCCTTGTAATGCCAATAACCAAAGTCGATCCCATGATGGCGTTCTTCTTTTCCTGGCGGAGGTGGCTTATACGGATCGCCAATGATCTGAGGAAGCTCCTCTAATGGGTGAAGAGGCAGTGGCGAGCACATTTTGAAGGCTGGCGTGACTGTTGGCGTAACACTCGGGATTCTGGTTACCGTTGGGGAATGTGTGGGCGTTATCGAGGGCTTGGGCAAAGGTGTTGTCGTCAGCGTAGCCGACGGAGTGACAGTTGGAGCGACTTGAGCTACAGCCTGGGGTTGTGAAGCACAGCTCACCAGCCCAATAATAAGGAATAACCCAAGAATTCTTTCCAGCCAGATCATAGCCCCGATTATATCCGGCTTTCTTTTTCCACGCTCAGGCAGCTTGCCAGAAAGCCTGTAACGCGCTATAATCCTGACCACTCGGGGCGTGGCGCAGCCCGGCTAGCGCGCTTGCATGGGGTGCAAGAGGTCGGAGGTTCAAATCCTCTCGCCCCGACTAACAGCCAACTATGCTACACTTATGTCCTGTTCTACGCAGCTTAGAGGCCTATAGTCACCAAGGGGGCGAGAACTATAGGGCCATTATGTCGATAGCTTGCTAGCCGGGCTGCGCCCCGCCTCATTGGCTCGTTTTTCCGCTTCGACAGCGGCATAGAGCCGGCGAACCCCAAACCTCTTCACGAACCGTTCAACATCGCGCTGCACATCGGCGTGCCACATCGCGTTCTCGGCGGGCGATCCGCTATCCGGATGCTCCCGAATGAACTTGGCGATGGCTCGATCCGTGGCCTCCCAGTCAACCTGGCAGGCGACTTGAACACGATCAAGTCAATGATCCTCATTGCGCCCTGCCTTGATCCTGGCAATTGTTTGGTTCGCCCACAAGAAGGTGTAAAAAACAGCCATGAAAATCTCCTATGCACTCACTAATTTTCTAAACGCCAGAGCCGCAGACGGGTACTCCCCAGAGACATTAAAGATCTACCACTGGGGACTTTCCCTCCTGGGGGAATTTCTGGCAGATAAGGAAGTCGAGGCCGTCACCAGCCTTGAGATCCAGCAATTCTTCGCCTACCTGCGCACCGGATATACTCCCAGGAGGATGAATGGCTCTACCGAACCACTCACCCCGCGCTCCATCGAGAATATTTGGACGGCTATGCGCTCTTTTTACAACTGGCTTACCAGCGAAGAGCTCGTGACCGACCGCCCTGACCACAAGATCGCCAGGCCAAAGTACGAAACCAAACAGATCGTGCCCTTCACCCAGGACGAAATCACCGCCCTGCTCAAAGCCTGCGAGTACACCAGGTCAGCCAGCACCACAGAGCGCAGGTCATTCGCCATGCGCCGCTCGACCGGCCGCAGAGACACTGCCATCGTGCTGGTACTGCTGGACACAGGCTTGCGCGTCTCAGAGTGCGCCAGGTTGGCAATCAATGATGTCAACTTGGAGACCGGCGAAATCGCCGTGAGGCCGTGGGGCAGCGGCCTGAAGACCAAAGCCAGAACCGTCTACATCGGGAAATCCGCCCGGCGAGCCATCTTCCGCTATCTGGCCAAACGGGACTACGACAAGGAAGACTTGCTGTTCGTCACCAGGGACGACCGGCCCATGAACCGCAGCTCTATCCGGCATGTGCTAGACGAGCTCGGAAGGCGGGCCGGCGTACCCAATGTGCATCCCCACCGATTTCGGCACACGTTTGCCATCCAATTCCTCAGAAATGGCGGCGATGTTTTCAACCTGCAGAATATCCTAGGACATAGATCATTAGACATGGTCCAGCACTACCTGAACCTTGCAGGTGCGGACAGCGGCGCCGCACACCGGCAGGCGTCCCCAGTTGATCGATGGAGGCTTTAGGCATCTAAAACCTCACTTGCTAATCCAGACCTCCAGGGCATATTCATCTGGATCGCCGCTGCTCTCCCAGTTGTTCCCATCCTGATTTAGTGGCTACCAGTTTTGACTAATCTAATGCTTCTATCCCTAAAACTCTATAATCTTTCTCCTCAAGACATTACAAGTTATTCTCGTTAATCAGCCGGCCATCCAAGTCAACGCCTAGCTCCTCGTAGTACAGATCGAAGCACAGTCCTGGATACCTCCTCGCAATCTCAACAACCACTTCACTCGGAGGCCCCCATGGGCTCTCGAAATCCAGTTCAAGATATCCGTCCCAACACTCCTTTATACGAGTATAACGGTCCCCGCATTTGCAGCCCCGGTTGTCGATCTGCAAGTCGCGGGCATCTTCAACGCCATCGGGCATCGGCAGCAAATCAAGACCTTCCGATTGAAGTACATTTTTCTGGCTGGGAAGATCATCAGAATGGCGAGAAGTGCATAATCCGGGCCATGCCGATCATGAATTCCGGCGCATGCCGATCACCGATTCCGTTTCATGCCGATCGGTGATTCCGGCCATGCCGATCAAGTAACCCAGAGAAGCATGGGGGAGAAGGCTGGATAAACTCAAACAAATCGGGCATCCTCTTCGGAACCGATCCGAGGAGGAAGAGATGTCTCAAGCGAGTTTATCCATGCGAAAAATTGAAGAAATCCTGCGATTGAAATTTGAAGTTGGATTGCCGCACCGGGCGATTGCCAAAAGTTGTGGGGTGTCGAGCAGTACGGTGAGTGAGTACGTCACGCACGCCAAAGCGGCTGGGTTAAGTTGGCCGCTTCCAGAAGGGATGACGGCGGAGCAGTTGGAAGCCCGCTTGTATCCTGAGAAAGGGTTATCCAGACGGAAGATCCTGCAGCCGGACTGGAAGTATGTGCACAAGGAGTTGAAGCGTAAAGGAGTAACCCTGAGCCTGTTGTGGGTGGAGTACCGACAGGAGCATCTGGACGGATACGGATACAGCCAGTTTTGCCAGCACTACCGAGAGTGGAAGAACCAACTCAACCCCACCATGCGGCAGAAACATAAGGCCGGGGAGAAGCTGTTTGTGGACTACGCCGGGCAGACGGTGGCGGTGGTGGACCCGGAGACGGGTGAAATCCGGGAAGCGCAAGTTTTCGTGGCGACCCTGGGAGCCAGCAACTACACGTATGCGGAAGCGCACTGGACCCAGAGCCTGCCCCACTGGATTGCAGCGCAGGTTCGGGCGCTGGAATTCCTGGGTGGTGTGCCGGAAATGGTGGTTCCGGATAATCTCAAGGCGGGCGTGACCAGTCCGAACCTGTATGAGCCGGACCTGAACCCAACTTACCAGGACTTCGCCCATCACTACGGGATCGCGGTGGTTCCGGCACGGGTGCGCAAACCGCGTGACAAGGCGAAGGTGGAAGTGGGTGTTCAGGTAGTCGAGCGTTGGATCCTGGCCCGGCTGCGGGACCGGACCTTCTTCAGTCTGACCGAGCTCAACCAGGCGATTGCCGAACTGCTGGCCGAACTCAACCGGCGGGAGATGAAGCATCTAGGCCAATCTCGGCTGCAACTGTTTGAAGCAGTGGACCAACCGGCCCTTTCACCGCTTCCGGAAACGCCCTACGAGTTTGCGGTCTGGAAAAAGGCCCGCGTCCACATCGACTACCACGTCTCCTTCGACAAACACTTCTACAGTGTCCCGTACACCCTGACCGGCAAGGAAGTGACCATCCGGGCAACCGAAAAGACGGTCGAGATCTTCTACCAGCGCAAACGGGTGGCCTCACATCCCCGCTCTACCGCCCAAGGGCGCTTTTCAACCCACAGCGTGCATATGCCGCCTGAGCACCAGTTCTACAGCCAGTGGTCCTCGGAGCGCTTTCTGCGCTGGGCCGCAGAGATCGGCGAGCAGGCTACCGAACTTATCCGCCGTGCTCTCGACGACCGCAGGCACCCGGAGCAGGCTTACCGGACTTGCCTGGGCGTCCTTGGCCTGGCCAAACGCTACTCCCCAGAACGCCTGGAAGCTGCCTGCAAACGGGCTAATGCGGCCGGTATTCGCTCTTACAAAGGGGTGCACAACATTCTCCAAAACAAACTCGACCAACGGCAGCTGGATCCCGCATCCAACACCCCCTTACCGCCGCATGAAAATATCCGCGGTGAGAACTACTACAACTGAGGAGCATTCCTATGTTGAACCAACCCTTACTGGAAAAACTATCCCAACTCAAGCTTCCCGCTTTCCGCACCGCCTTCGAAGACCAGCTCCAAAATCCCCAGTACGCGGAGCTGTCGTTTGAAGAGCGGCTCGGCTTACTGGTCGATATCGAGATCACCCGCAGAACCAACCACCGCTTGCACCGCCGCATCCACTCCGCCCATTTCCCTCTCCAGGCCACCATCGAAGACCTCGACCTGTCTGCGGGGCGCGGCCTCAAACGAGCCCAGGTTCTCGAACTCGCCCAGGGAGATTGGGTCCGCCGCCATCTTTAATGTGTTGGTTCTGGGTGCCACGGGTACGGGCAAGACTTATTTATCTTGCGCACTTGGCCGGGCTGCCTGTGAGGCCGAATTCAATGTGCGCTACCTACGCACTTCCCGCCTGCTGCAATCCCTCGAGCTCGCTCAGGCTGATGGCTCCTATCCCCAACTGCTGCGTTCCCTGGCTCGCTCTAATTTGCTCATCTTCGACGACTGGCTGCGTGACCCGCTCTCTCGCTCCCAGGCCAAAGACCTGCTCGAAATCCTCGACGACCGTTATGGCCGCACTGCCACCCTGGTCGCAACCCAGGTCCCGGTGAGTGAATGGCACGCTCGCATCCCCGACCCCACCCTCGCCGATTCGGTCCTCGACCGCCTCATCCACAATGCCTACCGGCTAAATCTATCAGGAGATTCTATGCGAAAAGTTCATTCCCCCTTGCTCAACAACGACAACTAGCGATATGATTGCTTATCCAGCCATCTCTCCTCTGACCGGCGATCGCCATGCACTGCAACAGCTGATCGGCATGACCGGTCTGGGTGATCGGCATCACCCGGAATCACTGATCGACATCACTGGAATACGCATGAAGTGTGGTGATGAAGCTTTCTGAGAAATATCCTTATCAAGAGATATATGAAAAAAGCCTATCTTAGAAATATCACCCTTCATGTCTCTACCCGTTGTTTCGATTTAAACCTACCAGAAAAAATCATTTCAGATCCCCGAATTTGTATAAGTGGATCACAAAAAAATTATGCACGATGGCGGAAATGATGCAATACTTAAGACAAGATTGTCAAAATCATCACCCTTTGAGGTGAAAATGTTGGTCGAATTTAGTCGACGTGGAATCTCAGTTATAATAATATTAGGTATACCATTTTCCGCTATACTAAACCTCTGATAGCTAAGGAAAATAATCATATGTCAGACTTTATCACACTCTCATGCCCTACCTGCGGTGGCAAATTACAAATTGCACCTAATACAACATCTTTGATGTGTCAGAATTGTGGCAATGAGCACCTAGTTCGCCGAAGATGCGAATAATATTATGCTTGAGGCATTTGCACAATGTCCACAATGCAAGCGAAATGATAAAGTGGAAAAAGTTACTGCTATCGTCTCTGCTCAAACTCAAAAATTGCAGGGAACTACCGTCCAAACAAACGATTATAAAGACCAAGATGGGAGATGGCATACTTATACCAGTAATATACCATTTACTGGAACCCAAGCGACTGAATTAGCACAACACCTTTCTTTCCCATCCAAACCTCAAGTTACAGCGAATTTTTTGGCATCAACTATAGTTTTTGTCATTGGGGGGCTGGGAATGTTGCTCTCACTTTGTTCAATCGGTTTGGCTTTGTTTACCGGTGGTATTAGTTTATTCCTAACTGTGTTGGTCTTGCCAGGTTCACTGTTAATATTGGGAATCGGCTATGGCTTACGAAAAGCGGAGGAAAATAAACGGAATCAGCAAATATTGGATGTTAAGCTCAACCACTGAACGCTGGGAGAAATCATTAGTCTTGTATAAAAAATTGTATTACTGCTTTCGTGATGACACCGTATTTATCCCTGGTAATGATTCGACAGCGCCTGCTGTAAGAATGCTGGAATATATTGGCTGGAATTAAAAAAAATGGGGAGAGAAACCAAATATTGATAGTTTAATTTGGAAGAGTTGCCAGACAATCTACATTATTCGGGTGATAAGCTAATTTTGACTTTTATTAAACCCATGCTATGTATGTCCTCAGAACATGTGAGACAATAACCGGCTTTTGCTAAGAGACACTTTCCCGACCCGAAGTCATTATACTTCCACTACCAGTGCCAGCAAATTCTGCAGGCGTCTAGCTTGTAAGGTCCGTTTCTTGTTCTCTGCTCGCTTTGCCAGAACCTCTTTTGCTCTGCCAGTATAAACGTCCATCGGCGTGAGGTTGTTCAACAACTCATGATAGCGGTGGTTGTTGTAGTAGTCCACGAACTGGACGATCTCCCGTTCCAACTCTTCTGGGGATATGAATGCCAGAAGTGCCGATATCACCGCAGCTTTCTCTTCATCTTCTCCAGCATGGCAGTAACAGGAAATAGTCCCTCTGTCAGGCCGGCTATAGTGATCATCATCAGCATATCGCCGAGCTCCTCGGCGAATGCATCCCTATCCCAATCTGGCTTGTCTTCCGGGTTGTTGCGCACCCAGTTCTTCCCAGTGCCGTCCAGCAGGACCTCCAGGGCTTCGGCTTTCTCAGTATCAGCAAAGGCCAGCGCATCCCAAACATTGGGCATCACATAGCCCCGCTCTTTGAAATAGAACAGGATAACTTCCTCAACGCCTACGATCTGGGCCTGGAGTTGCTCGATACAATGTATTAGTTCATCTTTATTCATCTTCTACTCCCAAAACGGTTATTATCTCTACATTTACTAACCGTTTGTAGAATTGCATCAATCAATCCTCAATAACTCTTCCAGCTCATTGACCTCTTTCTCGCTCATATCACCGGCGGCGGAGCGCAGGAACAGATCGTTCAGCCGCACCTTGTAGTCGTCGCCCTGATCGTCCCAATCGTGAAACAGGCGCAAGACCTCCCCAGGAGGGGCGTAGTAGCCCTTCTTGGAGTACTTGGAATAGCGCAGGACAGCACTGATCGGGCAGTGGATATTGCGCCAGCGCAGGCGATGGTGGGTCTCGTCATCCAGGAAGCTGGGGTCGGCGAGCGCCTTTTCGGCATCTAAAAGTCCAATCCTGATCACGGTAAAGTCAAAGTTGGTCAGGATATTCTCGAGAGAACCATAAGTCAGCGTCCTGCCGCTCTGGAAAGCACGGATAATCTGGATCTTCGGCCAGGTTAGATAGGGCAAATCATCACGCCGCTTCATGGTGTAGGCATTGGACGTGGTCCTGTGCACCTCCCAGCCGAGTTCAGCCAGAACCTTGACGAACTTCTCCTCGTTACCAGCCTCGACGGCGAAGATATCCAGGTCGCCCGACGGGACCGGCTCGCGCCGCGGACTGCACATCCAGCGCACGTACCCGCCACACCACAGCATGCCCGCCTCCTGGGTCAGCTTGAACAGCTTTGGGATAAAGCCCCGGTAGACCGGAACCTTATTCCAGGCTAGCTGGCCTAATACATTTGTTGGTTGGTCACTCATAATTACCTCCAGTGGGACCTGCCGGCATCGCAGCCGGGTCCGAACACAGCCTCTTCGAGAGATTTCGCGTTTCTCCGAGCGCCTTCCCGCTACCGGCTCCCAGCCGTGCCCGTCGAACCTTTTCAGGCCCAATCATTGATTTAGGAGACGATCTCCTCGAACCTGCAGATTTGCTTGGTGGCATTCGTCACCCGGCGCATCTGCTCTGGCGTGAGCACCAGGTGATACAGGATCGCATACCGCCCGCGCTCTTTGCGATACGTAACCCGGGAAACATTCCCGTAGCCAAGCCACAACCGAAACTCAGCCGTGGTCATCCTGCCAGCATTGGAGAAGATTTCAGTCATACGACCGAAGTCACCCATATCGATAGCCCGCCGCGCCTCAGAGATGAGATTGCGCTTGTTGGTTTTGCGGATATGGGAGACGTCGGCCTCGACGCCCCACCTCTCTGCCACCGTCGCAATCTCCAGCAATTGGCTGCGAATCCTCCGGCTCTCTGGCAAACTCCGCGAGCAACTGAAACTTAAATACATCCCACATCAGAACATCCTCAACTGTTTTTTGTAATCATCCAACGCCGCTCCAAGAGCGGGCAGCTTATCGGCAAAGCGCTCTGGCTTGACAATCAAAAGCCGCCCATCTGGCCTGCGCCTGGCCTCTACACCAACGACATACAGCTTTCTCAATAGCTCCAAACGAACGTCATAACCACCAGGGAGCGTCACCAGAGCCCCCGCTTCCACGATATCGATCTGCATTTACAACCTCCAGAACCGCCAGCACCTCAGCCTTGGGATCGTCAAAACCAACACTATCCAGCAGGCGAACCGCATCGTCAAACCTGCCATTCCGCAGCATGTCGAATACCCTCAGAAATAGGTCTTTCATTTCACGACCACGTCATACCCGCCGCTGTCATTGGCGACATACTCCACAACGCCGCTGCCATAGGCTTCTTCCGCCAAAGTCTCGATCCATTCTTGGGCCAAGCTATCAGGCGGCGGAATTTCATTTACTGTTGCCACCACTTTCGGATCCACCGTCCTCCTCCTCAAAACTGCATGGGTTGTTATTGCTTTGCCTCCGGCGGCGCCGGCACGACCGGCGTATCTTGGTAGAAACGAACTACCGCGCTGCCACCTTCGACAGCGATATCGCTGTGCTTCCAGGGTTGGCTGGCCAATGGCTGATTGTGCAGGTGCAGCTTTCTCCAGGCCAGGTTGCGGATGGCCATCTGGAACGGTCCATAAGCCCACATCTGCCCGTCCTTCTGGAAGAAGACCGTCTCGTTCAAGATGTCGGACATGTCGAGGTGGACATCGACCTGGCTATCCACACCGTTCGGGCTCTTCACGATTTTTCCCATACTCCTCCTCCCAATCCATGCGCCTGATCCAATCCTGGGCGGCCATATGTTTTAGACGCCTAAAGGCGATCCCTATCACAAGTACCGTTGCCTATATCGGCTCACCGGTTGGCGACAGGGTGCACTTGCACCCGTCGATAATCTGTCCCCAGACTACCTCGGGCCCAACCCAAACGGATGGCATTATTCCATCCGCACAATTTCCACGGTATACACAGCCCCATCCCAATAAAAACCAGAGGAGCTCAGGTACTCGCTCTGTACATGCGAGTTGCTCCCCGGAGAGTTCCAGCTGATTACGACGAACACTATCCTGTTCTTGATAACCAGCTTTACTTCGCACCGGACAGGTCCAATCGAACAATGCCCCAGCTCAAATAACTCTGCGTTGCCACATGTCAGCCACGATCTGCGGATCGCGAGCAGCGCTTCAGCGGCATCGTAAAAATCAGCGTCGACCTCTATTTGGCCACAAAGGCTGTAGTCAGCATCTACACCCAAACTAACCATTGTTTGCATACAACCAGTCTCCTTTCCCCTAAAAAAATCCCCCGGGTGCCGCCGTTTGCACGACGGCACCCATCGAGAGGAAACTACGCACGGGCAGTCAACAACGCCCGCTTTTCAAATCTTTCCCTAAACCAGCCAGTCTCTAATCTCGGACACAGCGTTCTCGTCCTTGGTGATCCACTCGTCGATATCCTTATATCCGGGCGGTGGATATTTGAGGCCCGCTCGAAGAGACGAGGCCCTCTCCTCGGCGAAAGCCTGCATGCGCTTGCGCACATCCGGATCCAAGTCGTTGTCACCAACAACGATCCGCTTTTCAGAGAAAGAGAGTACAGGCAGGTAGTCCGCGGCGGCGGAGGCTTCTCCCCCGGTGGGCGCGCAGGACAGGATATTCAGTTGTGAAAGAAGCATGACAGGGATTTCGCCCTTGACGATCAGGACCGGCTCGTCCGTGTAAGCCACGGCGTCGTAGTTAAAGAGCCCCTTCTTTGAGCCCTTCTCAGCATAAAAGCGCAGCCCATCCGTAATGGTGCGAAACTTGATCCCAGTCAGCTGTCCATCTTCAAAGCACGGCATGGCCATGTAGTGGCCCTTCTGCCCTACTCGGAACAGCTCCAGCGTCTCGGGTCGAATGCCACGCGACGCTGCGTAGGAGACGACCTCGTTACCGGGTGGCAGATAATCCCTGTATTTGTCCGGAGCCAGGCTTGCCCGCCTGGGTCTTTCGGGGGATTGAATTTCATGCTCCTCCTCCCAGTAGGGCAACTGATTGCATCACGGAGTTGATTGATCTCGGGTCATATCCCGGAACTTCGAGGTAGCCGACCAGGTCGACCACATCTCCCATCAAGCCGCAGTTCCCATGGCACTTGAACCGTTGCACGCCTTCTTCGTCCCAGTAGATGCTGAAACTGGCCGTGTTCGAGTTGTGGACGTGTCCCGGTAGGGGACAAACCATCCAGCGCGTGCGGTTTGAGACCCCCAGGACATCGTGGATGTCATAGATGCGCCGCACGTCGCGGATATCTTCAAAGCTCATGGTATCAAACAGGGTGTAGTCCGGCAGGCTCAGAGCCAGCATCTTCGGCGGCGTCTCGCCGGTGATGATCTTGCGCACGTCGTGATCCCAAAATACCACTTGCGAAAACTGCCGCAATAGATAGTCGCTTTGGAAGAGCAGGGTAAGATCGGGAACCAGGCTCCTCGTCATGGGCGGCAAGGAGCTTCGTCGTACCACACGCGAGTCATCGCCATCCACGACGTAGCGGACAAAAGTTTCTGCCCCCATCCGCGCATCGATGTACCACATCCAGTGCTGGTCCTTGAGACCAGCCCAGATGGCCTTGCGGGCATTGATGCTGTCGACGGCCGAGATAATGATGGGAGCCCGGAAGAGAGCGGCGTTCTCCTCGGTGACACGGTCGAAGATCGTGACAGAAGAGACGTCCGCCATATCGTAGAGCAGCTTGCTAACCGCAACCGTCTTGGCCTCCCCGACCATGTCGCGGTAGTGGAACTGGGTGGCGAGGTTGACCTCATCGACCGTATCATCATCGACGATCGTCAGGTCAAGCCCCATCTTGGCCAGGACTAAGGCTGTGATGGCCCCGATCCCGCCGGCGCCGATGATGGTCGCCTGCCAGCCTTCTGCAGAAAAGATCCCGATGTGACGCGTATGATCCATTTAGACACCTAAAACCCCCGTTCGGGGGTGAAACTAGTCACAGGTCAACCCGGCCCTGGACTTGCTGAAGAGCGGCAGCTGGGCATCGTTCATAACGTCATCCAGGCCGTGGTCATCGGCGTAGGGATCTTCACCGTCCAGCTCCCAATCGTCCTCGTCAGACCAGTACCAGGCTTCGTCTTCATCACGCTCGTTCGGCACTCCCGGCGCCAGGCTTCTTACTTCGTCGATCACCGCTTGGGTGATATTGGGCTCGACCGCGACGTGCAGCGTTTCTTTGGTGAGGTGGTTGTCGACGCGGCCAACCCAACCCAGAGGCGTGCGCACGACCGATATGGACCACTTGACCATCTCGGGGATGCCGCCCAAGGGCGTCTCCTCAATCGTCTGATTGTCCGTGCCAGACCAGTTATGGATGCCGGGCTTTCCACTGCCAATCGGATGGCGGTGGATCCAAGCCTTGAGCTTGCCAGCATCCTGGCGGCTCAGCAGCTCGAGCGTCTTCTCGGGCTTGATCTGGGTGAAACCCCAGGAACCGATATTCAGGAGCTCGAAGTCATAGATCAGGAAATCGCTATCCACGCGCTCGACGAAACCGAAACCGGAAAACTCATTACCATGCCTTGCGCCGGTGATGTACTCGAGCGTCATAGCGACCTGGGGCGAAAACACGATTTTCATTGAACAACTCCATAGTCTTGAAGACGTCGCAGGCCAATCAGCGGCGAGCCTTCGTAGTAACGGCCGGCAAACTTCCTGGCCAGGTGCAGCACGCCGGGCAGATCCGCGGCTTGCATGGCGCTTGACAGCGGACTGCCGAACTGAGACCAGCACGACCGGGCCGGAGCCAGGGCCGGAACACCATCCACGTAATCGTCCCCAACACTGGCGTAATGGTGCATGTGGCGATGGGCCAACCTCACGTCCACGATGGGAAGGAAAGCCATGCGATTGATGTTGCTGGTGCCAAGGTCACGGGCCGGAAACCAGATCTGGTATCCCTTCGGGCAAAGGATCATCGTGTGGTCGTTTTCGCCCTTTCTCCTGTACCCGCCGTAGTACTCAATCTCAAACGGCGTCCAGGTGACAGCAAAGAACCAATCCACTCCATTGATCTCGAATAGGTCCAGCGAGGCCAGATCCACACCGCGCAATCGCGTGACGGCCAGGTCCATCCCCCTGCCTGGCCCGTCATCCCGAAGGATTGAACGCAAGGCTCCAATCTGGTATCGGTTCCGCTCGAGAAAGACCTTCTGTCCATCATGACTATACGAAGTCAACCGGCCATAAAGCTCCTTGAGCTTCCGATCACAAGCCTCTTTGTAGGCCTCTCTCACAGCATGGCCGACAGACATCTTTCTCTGGCGGCGGATCATCTAACCACCTTTCACCACACCAATAGCCGTAACGGTGGCGCCAGGGGCGACCACGAAATCAGAGGCGACTGCGTTGCCGTCCACCCAGTACTCGATCTGAGCCGAAGCCAGCAGGCCGGCCTGGTGCAGAACGTCACGAATGGGCATTGGGTCGGTGATGGGCACCACATGCTCGCCGCCCCCCGTCGAGCGGATAGTGACAACCTGGGACGGGTCGAACAGGTTCTCGGCCTCTTCGCTCTCGAGAGAGTTCAAGAAAGCATCGAATGCCTGATCGTCCTGTGCTTGAAAATCGTCGTTCATAATCCTTTTACCTCCAGTATTTTTTGAACTTCGAACATTATAGTAAGTATTGGAATAGTTGTCAAGTATTTAATTGACAACTATTCCATTTTATGATAGGATTGGTCATCATGCCAAGGAAAAAGCTCTCACCCCCCACAGGCGTCCTGGCAGAAAACACGCGCCCGGACGGCCGCCGCCACATCAAATTGAACAGGAAGGAAAGAGAGGCCCTCATGCGCAGCCAGAGGGCAGAACAAGCCGCCGCCCTCTTCCTTGACCTCAACGAAGCCCGTTCATGGGCCAGCATCGCCGAAGAAATGGGCCTGTCCGCAGCGCAGCTGCGTGACCTGACCAAATCAGCTGAGTTCGATGAGGCTTATAACCAGCTCTTCGCTGAGCTGGGCCACGACCCGTGCTTCCGGGCCGCCCAGGCGGCCGTCTCGGATCTTTTGCCTCTATCGATCCAGATTTTGAAAGAGCTGCTTACCTCAGCCCGCACGCCGGCGGGCGTAAAACTCAAAACTGCAGAGCGCATCATCGCCCTGAACGGGCTCGAGAACCCGGCCGCGGCTGCCTCAGACCGGCAAGAGATGGTCAGGTTCCTGGTTGAGCATCACATCTCACTGGACGGGGTCAGGGTGCCTGTCCCATCTGAGTACCAGAACGCGGAGGCCACGTACAGTGGGGGGGAAATCGTCGAGGCGGAGTACATAAGCCCGGCTCTGCTCCACAGCGGGGATAGCGAAGATGCTGGACAGAATACTCGACTTGAGGATGAAGACCCATCCAGCAAGCCTCCTCCTCCAAAAGACCCGCCCGAAGTTGGTTCATCTATCGCCCCAATCAGCGAATAAGATTACCCAGACCCCTTTCCTTGAGGGAACAAAACGAATTGCGACCGATGACCAGGTGATCGAGCACCTCGATATCCATGATCGTGCCAGCCTTAGCGATGTTGCTTGTCAGGGCAATATCGTCTGGACTTGGGGTAGGGTCGCCGCTTGGATGGTTGTGTACCAGGATGATTGCTGCCGCGTTAATGCGGATGGCGTCACGCAATGTCTCTCCAGTGCGCACCTGGGATGAATTGAGCGAACCCTTGTACAGCTTAGAGATGCCGATCAGTCGATTTCTGGCATCCAGCAGGATGACCCACAGCTCTTCATTCTCCAGCCGGTTCATCTCGGAGTAGACCAGCTCGAACACCTTTCGCGGGGAGTCTTAGGTAAGGGCGATCATTGCCAAGCAGCTGCATCTCCGCACTCAAGTCAAGCGCGGCCAGAATCCGCCTCGCAGTCGCTCGGCCCACGCCCCTGACGTTCCGCTCCAGCTCCAGAGGCGTCACCTGGAACAGGCGGTGCGGCTCTATGCAGTAATCCAGGATGGCCTCGGCCACCTGGCGGGACTGCGGGCCGCCAATCACTGTTGATAAGGCTTCTAAAATCATCTCCTATCCTTTTTCAAATCAATGTGAATAACTAGCTTTAGGGCGCCGTCGACCACCACGCAGGTCGGGTCGTGACCCAGGCCCGCTTGGTCGGCCTGGGCTCTTGGGTCCAAGGTCCCCTACACGGCGCCCTAAAGCCTATGACTTCCCCATGGGAGTCGAACCCAACCACAGGCTCGCCAGGGCGCTGGCCCGAGACCTACCGCCAGGAAGGAAGGCGAAGCAGGGCACGCACACCGTGGCCCTGCACACGGACAGCCGGCTGTCAAGCAAGTGGCTGTGTCCCGCAGAGGTCAGCAAATGCCGGCGGGGCTTCAATTTATCCATAGCAGTAATCGCGATGTTCAAAGCTCATCGCTGTCTGCCTGTCTCGAAATACATGAGAATTGTCGCCGCTAAGAAACATGCGGCAAACAGCCAGCTGTACATTGGGGGGAAAGCGATCATCTTAAAGTCATCTCCTCCTGGGGTGAGGTGGGGGACACGAGCGTATTTATGCCAGCGCCCGCGTCGAAATGGGGTGGGAGGGGGGTCAGAGGCGTAATGCCGCTAACGCGCAACCGGGCCAGCATATTACTCGCCGCTACACCCCGCCATGTGGACTGCAATCGGATTAATTCATCTTGGTAATGAACTAGCAGGGCATTCTCCGCCATCCCGTGACGCAGGTGATACTCGCATTCGGTGATGGCATCCTGCAGGATATAATCATGCACTTGGCCTACACCAGGGATCTCCTGGCAAGGCAGAAGAACCCATAGATACATACCGGCCTCCAAAAAAGTGTACGCCGGCAGCGTGAACCGCCGGCGTACTATGTGATTGACTAGAAGGGGATGACCTCTTCCGCCGCGTCGTTACCGACCGGCTCGTTACGCTGCCCACCACCCAGGAACAGGATCTTGGTGGCGGTGAACTCGTACGAGGCGCCGAACGTCCCATCCTGGCGCTTGAACACCGGGGGATTGCCGCTCTCGTGGTCATAGCCAGGGCGGGATGAGCTCTCCGCATAGATGCGGGAGCCTTTGGTGAGGTAGCGGTTGCATGTTTCAGCCTGCTGTCCCCAAGCCGTGATGCGCACCCACACGGTCTTGACCGTCCACTCGCTGCCCTCCTGGGCAGACAGGTTCACAGCCAGGCGCATGTTACACACCGCAGTGCCCTGCGGCGTGTAGCGCAATTCCGGATCGGCGACCAGGCGACCGACGATCGTCACGTCGAAGGCGCCATCCGCACTATTCCGGCGGTTGCCATTATCTTGATCAGCCATTTTCTTACTCCTTGTCTCGTCTAAGATATATTATCCAAATGGTTCACAACTGTACCAGATTGGAACAGTAGTGTACCGTGTGTTGTTCTAGTTGTCAAGAGCGCGTGTACCATGCGCGCCCCGGAACGGTGAAGCCGTCACCGTCGCCCAAGAGCTCGGTCCGAGGACATGCTGCTCAAGGGCGGTTGCATGATCCCGGCGGGGATATAGGTTGCCAGCCTAGCGTTTTCCTTATGCGCTACCCAAGGAGGGTTCCATCCACCCTCAAAGTAGACGGCGCATGCCATCGCCGTCCATGGTTCGGTTCCGTACCACCGACAAGCCTCCGGTGGATTAGCGCCGGCACCTAGCACGTTCTCTTGCGTGCTGTCAGCCTTTTAACCAGGGGCTCCGAGCGGCGCAGGCCGCCACATTTAGATGTCTAAAACTGGGGTGGGAGGGGGACTAGGGGCGTATCTGAGCTAACGCTGCCAGGGCCTCCCTGATTAAAAAAGATCGAGCCCTGGCCGAAACCAGGGCTCCTATGCGTGGAGGCGCAGAATTACAGGGTGAAGCCAGCCATAGCGCCGGAGAGCACCAGCTTGCCGCTGGAGTAAATCACCGCCTGGCCATTGGGGCCGCGCTGGCTGATGGCGTAGCGAACGACTTTCTCGCCGGCTGCATTCATGCCAGCATTCTTCACCGCAACCTCATTGAAGGTGGCGCGGGGGAAGGCCTTTTCCAAAGCGGTGCAGATCTTGTCCAGATCCGCCAGATCGATAGCGATAACCGTAGTCAGCGCAGTCTGCGCAGCCCGCGGTTTGGCCTCAACTGTATCGGCGAGGCCAAGGAACTTAGATGCCATAGTTCACACTCCTCAAGTTAGCTAAGAATTTTACGAACTAAATCACCGAAGGTTGCGATAGCAACGAGAGGTTACGGCGTTAGCCGTCAATCAATCCCCCTGGAGGGAAAAGATTAGAGTTTGATTAATAACATTGGAATTGTTGGCATCCATGTGGTTTACATCCTTGACAAAACCTATTTTATGGGTTAAACTCTTGGAACGATGGTTACAATCGGGAGGAGGGCGGGGAGAATAAAAACTTGACCTACCCAAACAGGTTTGGAGGATAGATGTTACGGGAGATTTGGACTGACGGAGCCTCGCTTGGCAATCCAGGGCCGGCAGGATGGGCGGTGCTGTTTGATGGAGAACTGGATACTGATTTCCTGCCTCCTGCGACCAATAATCAGACGGAGCTGTTTGCAGTGTATATGGGACTGCTGAAATGCAGCTCCGGAGACACTGCCATCATTTTCACGGACAGCAAGATGGTCGTAGGTTGGCTGGGTAAGAGTTGGAATTGTGAAAATCACCTAACCCGTGGGATTATCGAAGCATGCTTGATCCACAAGCGTGCTTTGGGACTGGATCTACAATTTGTACGGGTTAAGGGGCATTCGGGGATATACAAGAACGAGGTCGTAGACCACGCCGCTCATCAGTCGGCGAAAAACGGAAAAAGGGCGAAGCACTAGGCTTGCCCTTTTTTATTACTATTTGAGTGGTAGCTGGCGGATACGCTCAACCCCCTTTTTCTGAAGCCATTTGGATGCCTCTTGCCAACTTCCGTCTTTTGCTAAGAAGCCGGTTTCCTCGTACCAGACATCCTTTATCTTGAAGATGAGACGGTCATACCATTTGCCGTCCTCTTTCGACCGGCACAGGATGTGATACATGAACTTGTACGATGCACTTTGGTGTCGCTCTCGGTACATCATGATATCGCCGGGGTTCTCATAGCAACGCCGGACGTACGGGTACTCGGGATGTTCGTGAGCGTGAGAGCGGCTGGTATCTACAGCTGGCAGTTCGATGTTACCGAACTTAGTGCCGGGAGTTACGATTTCTACCACCTGTTCTATTGCCTCGGCGGCCTGGGGTATAGTCTCTACCATTGGCTCTACTTCTACCAGTGGCACGCTCTCGATTACAGGCTCGGGCTCATATACAGGAAGGCTCTCGACTACCTGTTCAATGCCCTTCGCCATTACCGCATTCACAGCTGGCGCTTGAGGAATGGTGAATGCCTCCACTAACACCATATACATGTTAGCGAAACAAAAAAGGGCTATTAGAGCAAGCCCTAATAGCCCGACGGGGATAGCTAGACGTTCCATTAATTTCAGCTCTCCTCTCAAGGTGATGTGGGCCTCTTTCAGGACGATAGGGTTCGGATTGAGGCCGGCGGACATGGCGATGGCGACGTCGAGGTCTTCCATGTCGAGGACTTTGCACATGGCCTTGATGAAGTCCTTGTCATAGTGGATGGCAAGGGCATAGTCGATGATATTCTCGGTGACGTTACCGTCGCGGATTTCGGTCAAGAGATTGACCAGCGCCGTGAGCTTGAGGATGGCGTTATCGACTTTATTGATATTCATGTCATTCCTCCGTTTTCTATTATGAGATGATTTTAACTCAAAAGGGTTGTGTAGCCATCTACACCACCCCTTTAGGTGTCTAAAACTCGCCGCTAATATAGTTCTAAAACCCACGAGTTAGCGGTATTGCGGGTAATGCGGCACTGATACTCGCCGCATTCTGGCTGGTTGGAGTGCTCATCCACCACGCCGATCAGGTTGGTGGGCCAGGGCATTGCAGGTTGGGTCTGCCCGTCGACTTCTGCGACCAGGCACTTGCGCACCAGGACCTGATTGTCCTTGCGCACCTCGACCTCCACAATCCTGCCCTTTACCTCCAGGGTATCAGGATTGTGGGGAAGCTGGTACTTTACACCGGTGATCACTGTTGCCCTTGACCGCTGTCCAGGCTTATACTGCACGATGCCCTTGCACAGTTCCGGGAAACAGAAGAACACCGGAGCGCCGCTCCCATTCTTCTTGGAATGAGCAACTTTCCAGAGCGCATAAGCGCCCTCAAGCTCACTCATTCCGCACTCCTCAAGCCAGGCTGCAACCTTCGCCTGGAGAGCGACTTTGAACTGGACGACGGATTTGGTGTCAGACCAGTTGACCAGTCTAGAACGAGCCTCGAAGTAGTCGCACAAATTAGCTGCATTGGCATAATGCTCTGCGCTGACCATCGGAGCCCAATCCCGATAGTACGTGAGGGGGCGGGTCTTGATGGGCTCATTGAGGATATTCTGCAAATTGGGCAAGGTGATGCGGCAGATTTGAGCGACAGTGCCGTCCATGAACGGCTTGATGCTCTCTTTGGCCCGCGCGGTGTTCATTCCCTGGCGGAAGATTTCAGGGATGAAGGTCGAGAAAGCGCCCTCGTTTGGCCAGTTCGTCCAGGGAGCGGAAACACCGAACATCTTCTGCAGTTTTGCCTGGAGAACGGACATATGCTTACGGATGGGCTCTTGGTCAATCAAGGTCTTGAAACCGTCCGTCCCGACCTTGATGAAGAAGTTCAAACGCTCATCCATTGACCTGGCGTTCTTGAAGCCCAATTCATGGGCTAGAAGCTCACGATCCTCGACCATGAACGTGGTTGAGGTCAGGTTGCTGGCCATGCCGACCAATGACATCATGGACTTGATTATCATTTCAGTCCGGCGGTCATTCGTACCGATAGGGCTCTTGGACTTCTCGAGCTTAGGCGATGAGCCCTCCGGTATCCTCTGGCAAGCCTTGAACAGCTCTGGGTACTGGTCGGCTTTGACAACGGCCATGGCGTCGCCGTCAACATCCAAGCCCATTAAGTCCTTATACCGGTCAACGTTCACACCGATGCACGAGCCCGCAGCGTAGTATGCATTGAACGTGAGGACAAAGTCGCCTTCGATAGGTGGATGCGTTGCGCGCCGCTTTGAGGTCAGCGGCCATTTTGATGTCCTCGGCACAGATGATCAAGTCATAATCATCCATGTCGACGATGGCGGCCAGTCCCTTAGCCATGTGGGTATGGCCTGAGAGGCTGTACTGGATGACGGACATGTTGGCAATCTCGCCGCCGCTATCCTCATCCACCTGCTCTAAGGTCTGAATACTCCCGTTGCTGTCTATGGGGAAACGGTAGAAGATAACCTTGCCACTGTATCCAGGGATGACCAGGTCTTTTTCAGTCGGCACTGCCACCTTATACTCTGTGCCAACGAAGGCTGTGGTGGCAGCTCGGGCGTACAGTTCACCGCTCGCCCGGCTGATGGCATTGACGATGAAGGGATGCTCGAGCATGGTCTCATCGAGCTCGACCATCGCCTTTTTATCCTCGAAGGACATGGGACTGTACTTAAACAACACCTTTGAGATGTCCGATAGCTCAACCAGCGTGTTCTCGATGACTGGCTGGAGCTCGGCCTGGAGCTCGTCTGACCAGGGCAATCTCTGCCAGAACATATAGCTTTCACGGCTGTAGTTCAGCTGAGTTGGCTCATTGCCGTTATGGCCGCTGTCGAACAGGCGTTTGCTCAGATAGCCAAAGCCGTCATGTACCAGTCCATATTGGGTCTTTGCGCCCATGGGGAGCACCTTGATCCGCAAAGCGCCCTTGACACCCCCATAGATGCCTTGGGCCATGAGATAGCGCTGAAACCGTTGACCGTCTTCGGAATACTTCATGATGGGCACGAACTCATTCTCGACGCCAAAGGTTGTGCCCTGCTTGACGGACGATCCCCAATAGCGGTTGACGAAATATACCTTGCCGTCTACGACAAATGGAGCCTCCAGTTCCTTGTCGGTGGGGCGAGTGGTGCGGGATGCAAGCCAATCAACCGCAATGACCTCCTGGTCGGGGAAGAGCTCGACCAGTGGGACGTTGACCATGGGACGTTCGTCAATCAGCTCGCCCTCATGGTCGTACACTTTCAAAGTGTACTGATTTTGAATTTGTTCAATCATTTTTAGCCTCCACGCTAATAGGATGTGAGCAAAGCTCAATGACGATAGGGCGAAGCACGAGTGCCTCGCCCTTATTCAGTTATCCTAAGATGATGAAAAGGAACATCAGGAAGGCGAACAAGAGGATCGCCACGCCAATCAGATGACCGTCTACGACCGGCGTGACTCGTTCAACCACATGAAGAAGTTCCCAATCAAGTTAAGTAAGGGGTTCATGGTCACACCACCAGATAGTGAATTGCAAGCGCCACCAGGATGGCTAAGAAGATGAAATAGAAAATCATGATGCACCCTCCAGAGTGCCTGGTTTTTGAATGTTAAGTGGGCTATACAAGGGGATTGAGTGGGGTACGGGGGGTATTGCCACCCGAATACCTCTCTTCTACGACTTTTAGGCGTCTAAAACCGCCAAAATCCAGTCAAATTCACCTGGAAATGGCCTCAAGCAGGCGTTTTTCCACCCAATACGGCAGATCGCCGCGCACCTCCACCCCCAGGTCGTGGGCCGCCTTGAGTGCTGACACCAGTTCGCTGTCCGTCTCGGCGCATGCCTCCAGATGCGCAAACATGACGTAGCGCCCTTGAGCGGACGCTGAGTAAATAAGTCTGGCTGGCTCGCTGTATCGGTTCACATGCACCTCCGATTGATGAGAAAAGATGGTCTTGCTTAAAACAAAATAAGGCGAAGCACCACTGCCTCGCCTTATCTATTCAGTTGTAAGCCTGGGGAGCCTAGACGGCATTCGCCAGCTTGCGCAGCGCCTTTTCCTGGGCTTTGATGCCGGCCGCCGTATCGATGA
This sequence comes from uncultured Chloroflexia bacterium, assembly GCA_963706905.1. GTDB lineage: Bacteria > Chloroflexota > Anaerolineae > Anaerolineales > UBA4823 > CAVPNY01. The sequence continues at coordinate 355,415 of CAVPNY010000012.1, forward strand.
GCCACCCGATTTGCTTGGCGGATAAGGGCTTGCCCTGCACGGCCAGCTTGACGATGCTGTAACGGCTGAAGCGCGGGTGCTCGCTGAGCGTCTGGATGGCTTTCTGCATGGCCTCGGTCGGCACCACGCCGCTCGCCACCAACGCCTGAGCCTGCTTGCCAGCGCTGGTGCCCTTGACGCCGGTGCTCTCGGCCGCCCACGCCTCGGCGGTCACGATGCGGATGCGCTGGTCTAGATGCGCCTTGGCGTACTCGCTCACTTCGGCCTGGGTGCCCTGGCTGACAACCTTGCCGCTGAGGATGCCGACATAGATACGTGCGTTCATGGGTTTAGACCTCCTAGTCTATGAAAAGGATTGCATCAATAAAATTGATATTGATGATTACTACTAACAGCGAAGCATTAGGAAGAAAAACCGCAGCCCTGTCTGCCTATGCCTCCTGTGGATTGCGGCGACGGCTGGGGCGAGATAAAGCTAGGCGATGGCGGGCAACGCTAGCCGGCGAGACGGTAGCTGGCGGGCGAGGTGTGGGGCTGGGCGCAGCCCGGCTGCTTAAATGCAAAGGCCGGCCCTAGCGGGCGTTCTTTGCCCGCAGGAGCCGGCCTTGTCCTAGCCAGTAGAATGTTACTCAAGTTAGCTGCCCCCGCCGTGCTCAAGCTGTCGATTACTGCCTATGCCGGCGGGGGGTGAGCCAGGCTGGGCGCAGCCCGGCTTCTACCAATAAGCGGCCGACCCTAGGCCGGCGTTCTTTGCCGGTCAGGAGGAGGCCGCTGCGTTGCCTGTCAGGAGCCGGCCGGGGGGGAGCCCCAGGCCAGTTGCTGCGCCGCAGAGGAGATTATAAGTCTGGCAGGGGGAGGGGGTGGGGGGTTCACTGTCTATATAGCTAAGTGATGGTCTATACCCATTTTCTCCCCGGAAGCCAAAATCTAGGGGTGGTTTTCGGGGGGGCAGGTCACAGTCACACATCTTGGTGAAACTTTTTAGCAAACGGATGGAAATATTGGGGGGCATGATCCTGATAAGTAGCGGAGTCCAGGTTGTACATATTCATTCACTCCCCTGATAAGGACATGGATTTCTGAATACATAGACACGGAAGCGTACATCATGTATAATAAAAATACTCCGATGGGGAGTAGCCGCCCAGTTCTTCGGGATGGACAGTCGTCAAGACGGAAAGAGATTTCCCGGCTGTCAGAACTAAAGCGCAAGACCATCGCCTTGAATGCGATGGTCTTTTTTTATTACGTGGCCTTTATGGGGCATACAAGCTAAGGATGGAACACATCATTCGACGTGTTTGGATCTTCGGCGGTGTAGGATCGGATGTGCCGGGTGTACTTTTACCAGTTTTACCTACAACTCCGTTTTTATTGTTGGCAGCTTATTGTTATTCACGCGGGTCTAAACGATTTTAACGCTGGTTGGTATACCGCTCATTTGTCGGCTGTTACATCCAGAATTACCAATCCGGGTGTGACATAACTTTAAAACAGAAAGTGTTGATCCTTATGCTCTTGTGGTTGTCGAGAGGTTCTACAATCAGGTTTGTGGCAACTACGTGGTGGGTGAAAGCTCTTTTGGTGGTCGTGGCTGTAGGCGGTACCATTCACCTGAGCATGATGAATACCTGGTTGTCCGAATCTCCAGGCGTGGCTGACCCGACAAACTCAATGGAATCAGTTGAAGTATCCTGACCCTTTTTCAACAGGGCTTGAAGCACATCAAATGATTAATCGGCGTAGCTCTCGACTCTCTTTAGTGGCCCTGATCCTCTGTCTTTGTTTAGGCAGCCTGGTAATTCTGCCTATGCTTAATGCTGCCGGACTATCCGTACCGGAGATTTCCGGGGTTGACGTCGGGAATTACAACCTGCACGATCAAGTTGAATTCGACGATGAATTTTTTATAATAACGATTAATGATACAACCATCACGGATCTATTTTTATCAAAACCCAGGCCAATGAATTTGGAATTTCAAACAGCTTACTTACCACCTGTTTCCCCCCCTCCCAAATACTCATAAATTAAAAAGTGCCCTCTGCTGGTAGCAGATAACAACCTCCGGCTGTTGTCACATGTTGCCGCACAAAAATGGTTTTGACCATTTCTATGGGCGATTATTGGACCAACTGGCGATTTAATAAGCCAGCCATTCCTTGTTCGTATGCAGAATTAAAATAGGAGCTATAAATAGAATTCCTGGAAGATCTACTTGACTTTGGAGATCAAAAACGCAAAAAGCGTTGTGGGATTTTTGGACGGGGTGACCATCATGATGATCATGACGAGCATCACGACGATGATCATCACGACCATTATCCAGGCAATCATTCCCAGGCATATCCGTCCAACCCGGTTCTGCCATCAACGGGATTGTTCTGCACGCGTTGTTCCACACAACTTGTCCGAGGAGCAAAATTCTGCTCCCAATGCGGAACACAATAGAGCTAAAAACAAATAACGCCAGTGGCAGCTCAATGTTGCCTGCCAACGCACTTTTCTGTCCACAATGTGGGTATAAAAATGGTTGAGAGCCGCAGCCTATTAGCATCGAACAACCTGATTTACTGGTGATGACGATCACTATTCAAAAAAAATACGCAAACCGTTCTTAGGTGAGTTATTCGACTTCAAATTGCGAAAGGAAGTTTCATGTCAAAGCAAACTGCACAGATTATTCGCACAGGCCAACTTGAGGGCGTGAAATTGGGTATCAAGAAGATTTACAACGATGGTCTAAAAGAGTCAGTGGTAATTCTAAATCAGGGCACTATGGCTCAACCAATGAATGGCTGGATGTTAGCCAGCCTACGAGGCAAGTTGTTCTTCCGATTTCCTGATCACCTGATCATTTTGCCCAGCATGAAGGTTGTCGTTCACAGCGGGCAGCAGAAAGAGAGTCAGGTTCGGAGAGGGCTGACAGGCCAGGTTGATTTATTCTGGACGAATGAACAGGTTTGGAACAACCATGGCGATGCGGCGATTCTGTTCGATGCTGACGGTTTCGAGATTGACCGTTATGCTTATCCACACGAACGAGTTATGGGAAGCAGCGCCGAACACCACAAAATGCTGGTAAAAAGCTCAGATGGCTACCAGATCATCGACTCACCCATGCATCAGCCAGGTCGAACTATCCGGCATACGAACACATCCACAAGTTAGCTCGCAGCGGTGGAGATTGCTTTGATTTCAGAAATCGAGAACTGGATTTTGGGGGTACTTCAAACCTTGTTTGATACTTGGGGCTGGCTGGGGGTGGTCGTTATCATGGCTTTCGAAAATTTCACTGGCATCACCCCCAGTGAGATCGTCCTGGCATTGGCCGGTTGGATGTTGATTTCGGAACACCAGCTACCAGTATCGGTGATCTTTATGGGTGGGCTCTATGCTGCTTTGGGCAGTGTGTTGGGAGCATCAGGGGCCTATTGGACCGCGCGCCTGGGCGGCCGCCCATTGGTGGACCGGTTGGCTCGCTGGACGAGAATCCAACCCGTACATATTACTCGCGCCGAGCAACAATTCCATCGCTGGGGGGCAGGGATTGTACTGGTTGGGCGAGTGATTCCCGGTATCCGCACGCTGGTCAGTATCCCTGCCGGATTGGCGCGCATGAACTTCCTGAAGTTCCTGGCTGCCACATTTGTTGGTGCATACGTATGGTGCACACTGTTGATCGGTGCAGGATACCTGCTAGGGCACGAGTGGCCGATGATCAGCAATTATGTCAAACAAGGTCTCCCTTACTATGTTATTTGCTGGATTGTTGGCGATGGCCGTGTATCTCCTGCTTTCTCGCAAAGTACTGGCATTGGCTTGGGCAAAGATCCGAAGGAACGATTAGCTATCTCCAGGAAAATTTTGAGGAAAGGAGTTCGCTTATGAACCAAACTCATTCTTCCGGTTTCCGTTCTCGACGCTGGCGACGATGGATTCCATCCGCTACGGCCGCTGGGGCTGGTGGAACCGCACTGGTGATCTGGTTTGAGGAATTGATTGTCTTTGCCACAGAATTCATCGGCGTAATTTTCCTACCCATTCTGGCAGGGATTATCTATTTGTTCAATCATCTTGTATTCAAGTCTGCCATGCCCCGACAGAAGGGACCTGCAAAACACAAAGGACAAACGACCATATCAGTAATCTTCTGCTGCTTCCCGCAGACGCCTGGGAAGATGCCGCTACCTGTCCAGCAGCTCAAGCCAGATGATGCGGCATCGAACTAAGCGGCGCGGCGAAACGCCAAAGGTAAAGAGAAGCCATGAATAAAAGAACGATTTACATTACAGATTTTGACCTGAAACGCCTGAGAGAAATGATCTCGACCTGGCGAAGATCAGATTTTTCCAGAAGAAATGATTTACAGGAACTGGAAGAAGAATTGAATCGCGGTCTGCTGGTTGAGCCTCACAATGTACCTGGGGATGTCATCACGATGAACTCCACTGCGTGTTTGATGGATCTCGATACAGGCGAAGAATTGGTATACACCCTTGTGTTTCCGATGGATGCCGATATCCAGCAAAACAAGATCTCGGTCCTGGCGCCGATTGGAACAGCCATGTTGGGATACAGCGTAGGCGACACATTTGAATGGAAGGTTCCAGATGGCATAAGACGATTAAAAGTAAAGGAACTTGTGTATCAACCCGAAGCATCTGGGCATTATCACTTATAGTGACCAAATCCAGGAATTGAACTTTTCCTAACAATGGATTGCCTGGTGACCACCTTCCACAGTACGGAGACTTAGGAATCCTTTATCTGTTTAGGTAGGAGCAAAAAACTATGGAACAAAATAAACCCTGGCATACCCTGACCCGAGACGCGGCCTATGAACTCTTGAGCAGCAGCCCTGATGGGCTAACCAACGCTGAAGCCTCAAAACGCCTTCTTGAAACAGGCCCCAACGAAATTAAGGCGGCTAAACGCATTTCGGCTTGGGAGATTTTACTGGAGCAGTTCAAAAACGTTCTCGTTCTGATATTGCTTGGCGCGGCAGCGATTTCGCTATTTTTGGACCACGGTGTCGAAGCGATCGTTATTGCGGTCATCGTATTATTTGCCGTGTTCCTGGGTTTCATCCAGGAATACCGCGCCGAGCGCGCTATTGAAGCCTTCGGCGGATGGCTGCTCCAACGGCTTCATTATTGCGAGATGGGATTGAAGGAAAAATCCCAGCGCGCGACCTTGTCCCTGGCGATGTGATCCTCCTGCATACCGGCGATCGGATCCCAGCGGATGCGCGCCTGCTTGAAGCGGTCAATCTTCAGTTGGAGGAAGCTGCCCTGACGGGCGAATCCGTCCCGGTGGAAAAGCACATCCAACTGCTTTCAGGGGATGATCTACCGGTTGGCGACCGCAAAAACATGGTCTATGCTGGCACAGCTGTGACATACGGACGGGGAAGGGCTCTGGTGGTTGCCACCGGCATGCAAACCGAGTTCGGGAAAATTGCCCAACTCTTACAAACGGTTGAGACCGGCAAGACCCCGCTCCAGCAAAACCTGGACAAAGTTGGCACAGTATTGGCGCGTGCCGCTTTTGTGGTGGTGGCAATTATCGTAGCCCAGGGATTGCTGCGCGGCCAGCCCTTCATCGATATGTTGATTTTTGGCATTGCCCTGGCAGTTGCGGTCGTGCCCGAAGCCCTGCCGGCCGTGGTCACCATCTCGCTGGCGATTGGTGTGCAAAAAATGGTCAAGCGCAATGCGCTGATCCGCCGCTTGCCTGCAGTGGAGACGTTGGGCAGCACATCCGTCATTTGCTCGGATAAAACCGGCACACTTACCAAAGATGAGATGACTGTGCGCAAGATCTATACCGCCGGCGAATTGTTCAATGTGTCGGGTGCAGGGTATGCACCCAGTGGCATGAGTTTTCACGTCAACGGTGGCACGCCGATCTCGCCAACCCCTGACGCTCAAGTCCAAATGCTGACTGCGGCCGTGCTGGCTTCGGATACACAATTGTTTCAGGAAGGATGGATCACGGCATGGATGGGAGATCAAAGGAGATCCGACTGAAGGCGCTTTGGTGGTCGCTGCTGCCAAAGCCGGATTACATAAAGATTCCACTCGACACAGCATATCCGCGGATCAACGAGATCCCATTTTCGTCAGAAACGAAACGCATGACCACACTGCACCAGACACTCGGAGAGCTGACGGCGTATGCCAAAGGGTGCGCCAGAAGTGATCCTACAGGCTGTGACTGGCTGATGACGGCTAACGGGGTTCAGACTGCTGGATGAGTGCGGGCGCAGGCAAATCTTATGGCTGTGGCACGGGACATGGCCGAGGAAGCGCTGCGGGTCCTGGCGATTGCCTCGAAACCCAATGTCACCCTTGAAGACTGCCCAGACCGGAATGACTTTCTTGGGATTGGCGGGCATGATCGACCCACCACGCCCGGAGGCCAAAAGTGCAATTGCTATTTGCGAACAGGCAGGTATTCGCCCGGTGATGATTACCGGCGACCATCCGGTGACAGCGCAGGCAGTGGCGCGTGAATTGGGGTTGCTGCGCAATGGGGGGCGTGTGGTTACTGGCACCGAGTTGGAGGAGATGCCAGATGAACAGTTGCAGCGCGATGTGGAAGATATTAGCGTTTACGCCCGGGTTTCACCGTCCCATAAACTGCGTGTGGTGACTGCCTGGCAAGCGCATGGTCATATCGTGGCCATGACCGGTGACGGCGTGAACGATGCCCCAGCGCTCAAGAAAGCTGATATCGGCATTGCGATGGGCATCACCGGCACCGATGTAACCAAAGAAGCTGCTGCCATGACTCTAACAGACGACAACTTCGCTTCCATTGTGGCAGCAGTGGAAGAAGGGCGCGGCGTATTTGGCAACATCAAGAAATACTTGATGTACCTGCTTTCATCGAATATTGGCGAGATCGGCCTGATGGCAGGATCAGCACTGTTAGGGCTGCCCTTGCCGCTGACGGCAGTGCAAATCCTATATGTCAACCTGGCGACCGATGGCCTGCCTGCTTTGGCGCTTTCAGTGGATCCGCCGGAAACCGACCTGATGAAACGCAAGCCCCGTGATCCACGTACCGGTATTTTCACACGTCCTGTGGTTACCTTGATGGTTCTTGGTGGGTTGTGGTCAACGCTCATCAACCTTGGTTTATTCATTTGGGCATTGAATTCCGGGCGCAGCCAGGCTGAGGCAATGACAATGACCTTTGTATCCTTGGTGTTGATCCAGTTCTTCAAAGCTTACAACTTTCGTTCCGACCGGCTCTCAGTCCTGCATAAGCCTTTTGCCAATAAATGGCTGAACCTTGCTATCCTGTGGGAGGTGGTGTTACTGATTTTGATTATTTACGTGCCCTTCTTACACGATGCGTTTGGCACATATTATTTGCCATTGGTCGATTGGGTCATCATCTCTGGACTGGCTTTTACGATCGTTCCAGTGCTGGAATTGGCAAAATGGATGGAGCGGAGAGGGTGGTTTGGGAAAATGAGTTGATCACCTAGAGTACTGGCTGGCTACATCTACTTGCATGATGTAGCCAGCATCATTTTACGCTCGCTCCTTCGTGCTACAACCCTGGCAGTAATATAAAACTGCATTATTGAGATAGATGGCATGGTTGCATCGCATCCTCGGTGATCACTGCGATGATCACTTTCGCCGCCACAAAAATGGATGACATTTTTGTTCTGATGAAGTTTGACCTGCCCCCCAAAAAAAACTCGTTATTCCAAATCCCCCTGTTGAGTTACCCCACTGATCACTTTATATTCACACCAAGGGGAATTGCGCCGGACCGGATTATCGTTTACTCTGAGCACACTTCCAAGGTATTGTTGTTCGGTACAGGTTGTCGTTGGAAAGCAGAGGTAGAAGATGAATATTGGGACTGCCTTTCCGCTCGGTGTCCTTTTAGGACATTGGCTGGCGTTCTATTTGATGTGGCACGCAATCAAGGAAATGGCAAGACCACAACCTGTGGAGGATGACTATAGGTACCCGCGACATAATTCCAGAGAGGATGTCATTATTATTCCACCCGAAAAGAATGAACACAATGATGATCAGGGATAGCGTTATATCTCTGGTATGTTTTAGAGGAAAAGATTGTGTCAGTAGGAGGGGGGTTCACTGTCTATATAGCTAAGAGTAGGTCTATACCCATTTTCCCCCCGGAAGCCAAAATCTAGGGTTTAAGAACCGTTTCTTACAGTATATCTTAGCAAGATTACAAGTCCTGGCAAGTTATGAAGACGGTAGACGTTCAAGGAGGTTAATCCATCTTTCAGATTCGGCACTCCCCGTTTCTCTTCCATGGGTAGAGCGTGGAGTTTTGGGTTTCCTGAATGCCTAAGGAGAGATGACCATGAACAAGGTAGGGGTCCATTTGGTAAGAGCAGGTCTGATAGCATCGCTAATCTTGGGAATGACTACGATAGAAGTCATCACCTACGCGGGGGATTGGATGGCAGGAAGAGGCTATGGGATCTCTTGCTGAGGTCGTGGGAGTAACCGTGCGGGTCTCGGTTGCCAGTGATGGGACAGCGGGGATATATGGGTCTGGTGATGCGTCCATTTCGGGAGACGGGTGCTACGTGGCGTTTGCATCTTATGCACACAATCTCGTGGACGGGGACACAAATAATAACATAGATGTGTTTGTGCATGGCCGGCGCGAGTTGCCTCAATAAAAAAGTAACTTTGAGAAATAACGTTGCCTCAGAAAAAGTGTTACCCTACCGCGGAACCATGTGTCTGCGAGAGGGAGCCTATGATGAGCCAACGAAGCAAACGAGAATTACAGGAAGCCATTCGGCCTCGCTACTTGAAGGCCAATAAAAGCGGGAAAGTACGGATCTTGGACGAATTTGTGGCAGCAACCGGTTATCACCGCAAATACGCCATCCGCGTACTCAAGCACGGACGGAAGGTGACTGGGCTGCGCAAGAAAGGCCGCCGCAAGGAATACCAAGGCGAAGTCGTGGCTGTCTTGACCCACATTTGGGAGATCTGTGGCCGCATCTGCTCGAAACGGCTCAAACCCTTTCTGCCCGAGATGGTGGGTGTATTGGAACGCCACCAGGAGTTGTCGCTCTCGGCGGAAGTCAAATCCCAGCTGCTGCGTATGAGCCGCTCCACGATCGACCGCTGCTTGCAGCCGGCCCGGTTTGAAGAAAAACGGCATGGCCTGTCCACGACCAAACCGGGCACGTTGCTCAAGCAAGCCATTCCGATCCGCACTTTCGCCGAATGGGATGATGCTCGCCCGGGGTTTGTGGAAGTCGACCTGGTAGCGCATTGTGGCGACAGCGTCGAAGGACAGTATCTCAATACGCTCACCACCACCGATGTCTCCACCGGCTGGACGGAATGTGTGGCCGTCCTGCATCGCTCACAGCATCTCGTGTTTGCCGCCATCCAGACCATGCGCCAGCGCTTGCCTTTTCCCTTGCTGGGGTTGGATTCGGACAATGGCGGCGAATTCATCAACGACATCCTGTACCGCTACTGTCAGGATGAACGGGTGACCTTCACCCGCTCCCGGCCTTACAAGAAAAACGATCAAGCCCATGTGGAGCAGAAGAACTGGTCGGTGGTGCGGCATTTGATCGGCTATGACCGCTTCGAAACCCAAGAAGAACTGCAGCTCTTGAACAGCATCTACGACGATTTACGTCTGTACGTCAACTTCTTCCAGCCAGTCTTGAAGCTCATGGGTAAAGAGCAGGTTGGCAAAAAGACGCTCAAACGGTATGATGAAGCCGCCACGCCCTATCAGCGAGTGTTGCGCTCGGATCAGGTAGACCTGGCCGTGAAGGCTCGTTTGTGCCATCAGTATTTGCAGCATAATCCTGTAAAACTGCGAACCAGCATTGACGAAAAAGTGGCAACACTGTGGAAAATCATTCGGTAACCTTTTTATTTGAGGCAGCGTTACTCCGAAAGTAACCTTTTATTATGAGGCACTACGCGGCGGACAGGATCAACGGAGCGCGTCTCCGTGTCTATCAACGGGATACAGGGGAATGATTATACTTGTAGACCATCCATATCAGGCGATGGGCACTATGTGGCATTTATGTCAAATGCCATCCAATCTGGTGGCTGGCGAAACCAGCCATAGGCGGCAAAACCAGGCAGGCCGGGTCAAACAGGTCAAAATATTGCACCTGGATACTTTCGCCAAAACGTTGATGCAATTGCCCCGCCGCCCACTGAGCAACTTCACGCCAGGAATCCTTGACGCTATCCTTACATGCGATAGGTGCGCCGATGATCTGCACCTGCACTGGCATAATCATCTTCCGCAGCATCCTGGTCCCGAATTAGGCCCACAGACCGGTAAATTGTGGGCTGCGCTATCTCCACCAATCTGCAGCAACAGCCCAGCACTCAGAAGCTGACGTACGTCACGGTCATGGCACTGCGGGCACTCGGGTTGTAGCCCGGCTACCTAAAGCAGATCGAACACCCTATTGAACAAGTTCAAGATCACTCATGAAGAGCGAGCCACTTGGCGATTGGTCAAACAACAATGTGATCTCCTGGATTGCGGACAGATCAACGCCGCTGAAATTGCGCAAGGGCATGCGGATCGAAGTCAGGGGTACGCGGCCTGTGAACCATCCCCCCTCAAAAATATCACTCTCCTCTTTATTACCTTCTGGGAATTGCAGCGCTGGCTCATCGACCCGCGTGTGCACAGAGGCGGAATTCCCCTGCTTATCGATCAATTGAATTGTGAAAGCCTGGTGAGCGCCAGCTTTGTTCAAGGGTGATAATGGATCGAGAGCTGCGCGCAAGCTGATCAATGAAAACTTGCTCAGGTCACTTCCCTCGGGCAGCGAGAAGCGCAAGGCGGCGCCGCTTTGGGACCAGGCTGCCACGATCATGGCAGGGTTGCCCGGGATAACCAAGTTTACCCGCTTGCACGGCTCGCTGCCGGGTTTCACCGTTGGCGTGTAATACCCCTCCTCGCAATAGAAGGTCGTTACCCCCTCGGCGGTTACTCTCCCGCCCAGAAGGTTGGTTTCCAGCTCGGCTGAGCTGGCTGGAAGCAGCAAGGGCAGGCGGTCAGCGGCGGGCGCCAGGGAAGCAATGCGGGCGGGCAGTCCATACAGCTCAGATGGCGCCTGCGCCTGGAAATCCATCCCCAGGCGTGCCTTTGCATCTTGATCCTTCTTGAAGATCTGCGCCAAAAAGTCTATTGTATACGCACTTATAAACTCGCGCTGCGCTTCAGGCTGCAACAATGGCTCGCAGTCAGGCCTACCCGGACGCGTCACCGCTTCATCCGCCAGTGTGCTATTGAAGTAATTGTGGTTGGCATGCTCCAGCCAGACGGACGAAGCCCACGAGCTCTTTTCTGGGTCGAGGCGGCTAATTTCATAGAAGAGCTGCCCTTCCTGGTTGATCACATCGTTATCGCAAGCCGGTAAGAGAACTGCCAGCGGCAAGCGCGCGCCTCGCGCCCCACCCCAATTCGCCGACGGCGCAATCATGAGGATGCCGTATACCGGTCCAAAACCATGGTTTTTAAAACTATCCGGTGTATCCAGAGCTGATTTTTCGGTCAGCCAGTAAGCGCCTTCCCCTCCCTGTGAGTGTCCGATGAACGCCAGCCGGCCCAAATCGGCGAGACCTTGCAGCTCCACCCCAAACTTATTCTCCTCCCCGCTTGAGGTGGCAGCCAAGGCTTTGAGGTGCAGGTCCACCAATTGCCCCAACCTTTCGATGGGCACCGGCTCACCGAACCCAAACGTGTTCTCTGCGTTGACATTGATCGAAAGAGCAACGTAGCCCTGAGCAGCCAGCTGGCTCACAAGGTAATCGAAGCCGCGGTAGTTGGGTCGCTCCGCTTCCGGATCGCACGGCCAGCGGTCGACCGTATCGCCTTCTGGCACAGGGCAGCCTGGATGGTTGCCGTGCATGATGACTACAACCGGGAAAGGCGCACCATCTCCTTCCGGCACTGCAATGATGCCGTTGAGGCGCACCGGCATATTGTGGAAGCGGCTATCTTCCGCAAACATCGATTGGGTGATCGTGGTATCGCCCAAATTGTATTCCACCGCAGCCGGCAGGGCTGCCGGCTCTGTAGCTGTAGCCGCCGGGCTGGTTTCGGTCGCTTCGATGGACGGCGTGGCAACGGGCGCCGTAGTTGGCGTCCCGGTTGGTTGCACAGCCGGAGACGAACAACCCACCAGCTGGAAAAACAAGGTAAAAAGTATGAAGGATTTTCGTATATATCTGAGCATAAATTTCACCTTGAGCAATGGACCCAGGTTATAGAGGCTAACCACCCAGGAGGAGGGCGACCACCACAAGAGCAACTGCCACAGACATCAACAGCAGACCGGTTTTCCACGGGCTCGCTCCGGTGTACCTTCCCCAGCGAAACCCAGCGATAAAGAGCATGACGAATGACACGATGATCGAGATGCGCAGAGCCACGGCAAAGTCATGCCGCAGCACAAGAAACGGTATGGTGGAGGGGATCACAGCCAGGATGGCTACCAGCACATGACCCAACACAACGGAAAAATCTTCGCGTTTTAAGCCGATACTGCGCGGCGTGCTTTTCTGCAGATGGCTGAGGATATTCCCGTAAAGCACTTTGCGCTCTTCCTCGCCGATGATGGGCTCGAGCAAGTAATCCATGTCTTCAGCTATGATTTCCATTGCTTCCTCGTTTGTCCTGGCAGCCTGAACGTCATCCAGCAGGCGGTGTCTCTCGCCCCGCGCGAACACCGAGAATAACGCGTACATGATGCCGTCGATCAGCCCCCAGGCAACCACAGCGCTCAACGCGCCAATCAGCAGCTCGTTCACCTCCTCCGGCGAGATGTACTCCTTCGGAACGCCCGATAGGCTGATAACCCAATACGCCAGCGTGAATGTCAGGAAGATGAAGATGCTGAAGGTCGTCTCGGAGAGCCAATCGATGGGATCGATCAGGCTCTCCAAGAATCCATTTATGGGTTTGCTTCGGTGTCTGGCATTGGCGGGCAACACGCTCAATTCTCCTCGATCAGGTAGAATTCCAGATTGCCTGATGGCGAGTCCAGAATGATCCGGTTCTCCTGAACCGTCGCCCGGGTTGCCCCTTGGAGACCTGCCAGGTATGCTTGCTCCTGCTCCATGATATCCTGCGGGCAGGCAAGACGGCTGGTGGTTAGCGGACCGACGGTGATTGTATAAGTGCCATCTTCATTCAGGTCAGCCGTGTATTCTCCATTATAGGTATTGCAGCTTGCAAATCCGGCCAGCTCCCCCTGCTTGAATTGCATTGTGATCGCTGTCCCACGCACGAGCGGCTCCGTGTTGATTGACGAAAGCGTCCAGACATCGGTGTCCAGGCGTGCGTCAATATTGATTCGGGTTGCGGCATAATTGCTCAAACCGTTGGCATCGCTGACGAAGACCGTCACCTCATAGTTACCGGCGCGGTTGTAGGTGGCAGTGATGCTGGACTCTGGTGAAGCTGGCAGATCCTCTCCATTGCCTAAGCTCCAGCTAAAAGATGTGATCGGGCTGCTCCCCGGCTGGGAGGCGGACGCATCGAACCTGACCGGCTCGCCGATATAACCCTGGCCAGGACCGGCGATATTTGCTACCGGCGGTACAGGCGCGGGTGGAGGCTCTGGGGTAGCTGTTGGCGGTTCAGCCGTAGGTACAGGTGTGTACGTCGGCTGCTGAGGCGGCTGGGTGGGCTGTGGAGGCGTTGGAGTGGGTGGGGGAACGGTTGGTGTTGAGGTTTGTGTTGGTAAAGGCAAGATATGGATCTGCCCTGTGGTTGATCCAGTTTGACCGCGCTGGTCAGTCACCGTGAGGCGCACGGTGAACGTACCCGCACTGGTATAGGTATGCTGCACGACCACACCACTGGCGGTTGCTCCATCTCCGAAATCCCACCTCCAGGAGACCAGTGGTACCTGTCCGGTCGAAGCTGATCCGTCGAAGACGACAACCTGACCGACCTGCGCTTGCGGCACCATCTGAATAGCTGCTTGCGGCGGGGCGACGACTTCGGGGCGGTTCAGGGGGAAGAGCGAGTAGTTCAGGAAGCCAGCGTCGCCAGCAATCTGCAGGGCCGTATCGGCTACCGAATAGCTGCGTGCAGCGCGCAGGATCGCAACCATCGACCCTTCTTGCTCCTGTAAGGCGGGGTCAGGGCAGGTACCGGGTCCAAGATTGATATTGGTGATGCTGATCTGGTTATAGTTGGTCTGGTAATTGGCGTTCAGGTCTTTGCAGCCGGTATAACCGATCATTGTGCCATTCGGGTTAAAATAGGGTATATGCTTCCTGTACACCCGGGCTGCTGCGCGTATCGTTATAAGCCACCAGATACCACTTGCGTTCGATCAGCAGCGGTCTCTGATCGATTTGTGATTGGGTTGCCGTTGGCACCGGCACGGTCGCAGTGCTGGTCACCGTCGGTGTTTGGGTAGCCGGCGCCATCCTGATCCCGCCAGGGAAAAACAGCAGTCCTGCTAAATACAGGCAAAGCAACACAAGCGCGATGCCGCCAATTATTGCCGCCCAGGTGGGAATGAAACCTTTACTCATCAATGCAGACTCTTGTGTTTGAGTCTCTCCGTTGGCCGCCTGGACATTGACGGTGTACGGGTAGCTCCTTTCACCTCCAAACCACAATCGCCGTGCTGGCTGAGCAGCGTATTCAACTTTTGCAGTCTCGCCGCTGGGCACGTTGATTTGCTGAGGCTCTGCCGGCTCAAAGACAAGCGAACCGTCAGGACTGTTCCAGGTTACCTGGAAGCTCGCCGGCATGTTGGAGAGGTTTTGCACCAGCAGGTGCGCAGGCAGGTTTTGATCTGGCTGGGCGCCTTCGAGAAATGTCTTGAACTCCGTGAACGCCGCCACGGTCAAGATGCAGTCGATGCTGACGCTTTGATCGGGTACTTCCTGGCTGGAAACCACGATGCGAAATGGATACCTCCCGGCGCTCGTGCTCGGGTCGCGCCGCGGCTGGATAACCAGGATTGCATCTTTTACCTCACCTGGCCGCAATGCAAATACCGGTTCAGGGATGGTTGTCCATCCTTCCGGCAAATCTCCCAATGACAGCTTGAAGGTATCTGAGCCGAGACCCTGGTTGATCAACACGGCAGGGATTTCCAGCATTTCACCTGGCACGACAGCAAACTGCACGCCGTCCAACAACACGCCCACGCGACCTTTGGCCTCAAATCCTGCTACGGTGAGGGTTACCTGAGCTTGGACGCTTTGAGCTGGATCGTTGACGTTGGTAGCCAGCAGCTTGAGATTGTATCGTCCAGAACGCGCGTTGGGTGGCCCAGGAGGTTGGACGGTCAGGATCGTTTGAGCTTGCTCGCCGGGATTAATCAGCACCACTTGCTGCTCGGCAGATACCCAAACGACAGGGATGCCTTCCACGCCGATGCGAACCTGCTCCGATATGCTTCCCTCGTTGGTCAGCAATAGGGGTATATCGATCTTGCTGCCAGGGGCGACACTATATCGATCCGCTTGAACAGATATTCTTGTTGCGAGTTGATTGGAATTTGTCGACATATCAAGGCTACCTTTCCAGTGTGGAGATTGACTGTTTGATCACGGCGGCAGGATGAGCTTCTGTTGCAACTCGATCAGGGCTTTCTGCGGGATCTGGAGCAAGCCCACATTCGATCGATCCATATCGATGATCAATAGAAAGACGACGGAAACTATCAGCACTACCATGATCAGGGCGATAAGATTGTGTTTTTCACGATAACTGTCATACACGCCGATCAGGACCATTGTCAGCATTGCGACGACATAGATACCCAATATAATGATCGGTGGGACTCGGTAGCCCAATTCAGCGTTGAGGCGTTCGGTGTGCAGGTCAATGACCTGATTTAAAGATGAGAGATAAAGGGCGATCGTTGGCCCAGAATTTTCTCTGGCTACAGCCTCCGCAAGCAACCATAATTCATCCTGAATTTGCTCCGAACGGGCGATTGCCGATGCCGTATCCGCCCGATCGAGTGCCTCAAGGCGCAAATCAACATATTCGCCCAGGAGCGCCCGCGACTCCACCCCGTATGGCTCCGCCATATAGCCTGCCCGCAGGTAAGTGGTGCCGATCGCGTTGGCTTCTGATACCACCAACTGCCGCCTCTGGTTGAAATTCCCAATTGCAATACTGGCGACAAACGCAAGCAGAAAGCCTAACAAAGCCAGGGCAGCGCCTACCACGGTGCCGACACCTGCCTCACCTTTATCTGGCCAGCGCTTTTGGACAAGCCTGCCTAATCGGAAGCCTGCTTCCGCGGCTAAGAAAAGTATAACCACAGTCAGAATATAAACTGACCATATCGGTAGCACATCCAATGGCTGGGTGGTAACCATCTTCTGAATCACTCCTCAGAGAGAACAGTGAAGCGTCTTCGGGAGCGCCGCACCAGAAGGTGTGTTGTCCCTCGTGCCGCTCGCCTGCTTGCTCTGCCTACGGTTCTTTCACTGCTATTCACAATTCAGGACTGGCAGCGCCCCCTCTGCTGCCAGCCCTGCTTGCTGATTATTGTCGCGCCAGGATGCGCCGCATCTCAGCTTCGCTATCCTGGATCACGTCTCCACTGACGTCAAACGTTACGCTGTGGATCGTACCGGTGAATTCGAAGGGTGTCTCGTAGTAGGGCGCCACAGGCGCGCCAGGATCAGCACCGACGGTGATCCCCCCCGTCAGCCCCAGGCTGAACGGCGTGGTGTGGGGGAAATCAGCCTGACCGACGAGCTTACCGTCGATATACAACTGGGCGCGACCTGGAGTGCCCTTACCATTGGCGAAGTCCGGCTTACCGGTCACTTCGAATTCGAAGCGCAATTCGTGATGCCCGGCAGGGACCGGAACAGTGCTCGCCACATGCAGGTAGTCGCGAGCCACATAGTTTTGAACATACTGCAGCTTATTATCCATTAAATACATGCAATAACCGCCATCGACGCCACCAAAGGAAACCAGAGCGCCTTGCGCACCTTCAGAGGGGATCTCTACGTCTGCGGTGATGCTGTGAGTGCGGTTGAGCAGGCGCGGGCCAGCATTAAAGGGCACAGCCTGCGTGTGCGGGTAGAAGGTGTAATGGGTGCGATCCTTGGTGAGCTGCGGGCGCTCATCCGCCATGCGTAACATGCCGCGACCATCCACGGGCAGGACGTGATATTTGCCTGCCTCAACATACCATGTAGCGATCATCTCGATCAGCTTGGCTCGGTTCCCATCGGCGAGGTTATGGTTTTCGGCAAAATCCTCGTCGATTTGATAGAGCTCCCAGCCTTTGGCATCCAGCTCGGTCAGTTTTTCAGCCGGGATCGGATCTCCAAAACCGGTACCAGCCTCGGTGAATGAAGGACCGGGCCAGGGGCAGACCGCCCGCCAGCCATTGTGGTAAATGGAACGGTGCCCGAGCATTTCAAAGTACTGGGTGTGACGCTTGCTCTCCGCCAGGGCATCATCGAGCGTGTGCGCAAAGCTGACCCCTTCAATCGGGGATTGCGCGACGCCCTTAATGCTGGCTGGTGGCTCTATGCCCACAAGATCCAGCACCGTGGGCATCATATCGATGACATGCGCATACTGGGTGCGCACCTCGCCTCTGGCTTTCAAACCCTTGGGGAAGTGCACGACGAAAGGATCACAGATCCCGCCCCGGTAGGTTTCACGCTTCCAGCGGCGGAAAGGCGTGTCACCCGCCCAGGTCCAACCCCAGGGATAATGGTTAAAGGTGGTCGGGTCGCCAAGCTCGTCGATATGCGCCAGGTTGGTCGCCAAGTCTTCCTTGACGTTATTGAAGAACAGGTTTTCGTTGACCGAACCAGTCGGTCCTCCTTCGGAGCTGGCGCCATTGTCAGAAACCAACATGATTAGGGTGTTCTCAAACTCGCCGATCGATTTCAGGAAGTCAAACAGGCGGCCCATATGGTAATCGGTGTGTTCCATGAAACCGGCGAAGACCTCCATCATGTGGGCATACAGCCTTTTCTCGTCTGCCGAAAGCGTATCCCATTGGGCAACATCGGGATCGTGCCGGGAAAGCTCAGCATCCGCAGGGACGATGCCCATCTCTTTCTGCCGGGCGAAGGTTTTTTCGCGGTAGACATCCCAGCCCTCATCGAACTGCCCCTTATACTTATCGGACCATTCCTTGCGCACATGATGGGGAGCGTGCATGGCGCCGGGACAGAAATACATGAAGAAGGGCTTGTCAGGCGCCACCTGCTTGGCGTCGGCGATGAAACTGATCGCCTTATCCACCAGATCCTCGGTGAGGTGGTAGCCCTCTTCGGGTTTCTTGGGGGGCTCTACCTGGTGGTTGTCATATACCAGCTCGGGGTAGTACTGGTGGGTCTCGCCGCCCATGAAGCCGTAGAAGCGCTCGAAACCGCGCCCCAGCGGCCAGCGGTCATACGGACCCGCAGCCGAAATCTGGTCGGCGGGGGTCAGATGCCATTTGCCGACGGCAAAGGTGTTGTAACCGTTCTCGAGCAGGACCTCCGAGAGGAGGCCGTTCTCAAAGGGAATATTGGCGTTATAGCCGGGAAAACCGGTTGAGCCCTCCGTGATACATGCCATGGCATTCGAGTGATGGTTGCGTCCCGTCATGATACAGGAGCGCGTGGGCGAGCACAGTGCTGTGGTGTGCATGTTGTTGTAACGCAGGCCGTTTTCCGCCAGGGCATCCATATTGGGCGTCTTGATCGGGCTGCCGTAGCAGCCAAGCTGCCCAAAGCCGACATCATCCAGGACGATGAACAGGACGTTTGGAGCACCCTCCTTGGCGCGCTTGGGCTCAGGCCAGGCCTGCACAGAGGTGTCGAACGTGCGCCCGAGGACACCGTTAAAGGTAGTTCCGGGCTTATATTCTTTTAGGGACATGGTTATCGCCTCCTTATAGGATATTTTGTGAGGTGCACCAGCTTGCACAACTTAACACAAACGGAAATACGGACATTCTGGGAGCTGGCCCAGGAACCGCCCTTACCCGTTTTAACCTTAGTTGTTGCTTGAATCAGGCTTGCCGATTGGCTTAGCTTCCTCCTTCCTCAAGCGAGCGGAGACATTTTTCACAGCCGTCAAGACTATTTGACCCATATTCTGATCGGCATCCCTGTCATCCGGCATCAGCCCCAGTTCCTTCAAATCAATCCGACCCTGCTGATCAAGCACCTCCAGGTCAGACCGCAGTAAATACTTGGAATAGACATCGATGCTGGTCACCAGTAAAATCATCACCACCGGACCATATAACGCGCCAACGATGCCCAGCACTCCCAATCCTCCAAGCACGCTGAGAATAACCAGCGCCGGATTAAGCTGAGCGCCTTTCGGCACCAGGCGCGGCCTTAGGAATGTATCAATCTGGGCAACAAAGATCAAAAAGGCTGCGATGACAAAGACTCCCCGGAAGATATTGCCACTGATAATCAGAATGAGACCCACCGGCCAGGCAACCAGGGAGATACCAATCAAGGGTACCAGAGATAAGAAGATGGAAATCGTGGTTAGGAACAGCCCATACGGTACTCCCGCCAGCCAGAAAACCAACCCCATCGCCAAGCCCTGGGTCAGCGCGATGACGAAAGTGCCTTTGAACATGGCTTTAATCATCAGGTCAATTTTGTCGAGGAACAATTGAGTAATTTCGGTTGGAAACGGCACGATCTCGAGAATTTCTTGTTTTCCTGGGCTTTTATAGCGTGGTAAAGAAACGAACAAGATCACCAGCACAACCAGGGCATTGGTGAACAATCTCGGCAGCGATTGGCCCAGGCCGATCAGAAGGTTTACCAACCACTCGCTGAACCACGCAATCACCTGCGATAGGTTTTCCGCAAATCTGAATTCATCTAGAGGAATACTCCCCGCTACGAGTGTCTGGATTGTCTTCTCAAGCCAGACATTGATCTCTCGTAGTGAGAAATGTAAGCCTTCGATATCCAATCCGCTGAAAAGAAGGGCGGCCTGTGTGATGGCTCCACCAATAATGATGGCGGCGGGAACTGCAATGATCAGAATAAAAATGAAGATCGTTATCGCCGTGGCTCGCGATGCCTTGCCATTGACCCCCTTCTTGTTCAAAAGCCAGGTGTAGATTGGCTTCAGGATGATCACCAGGGCAGCTGCCAGCAAGATCGCCCGGGTAAATTGCCAGACAAGGATCAGCGCCAGGATTGCCAGGATGGCAACCATGCCGAAGAAGAAAATCCTTTGGGTGATGAGTTGATCTCTCATTTTATCCTTTTACCATGAACACAGAACCATCGTTCATGGTTTCGTTTACCTGAGGTTAACATAGCGTCCACGAACCCTGCGAATCTCAAATTGCGCCAAAATACCTGTAATAAGAAAAATTAAAAAGACAAGGAACGCCGGGGTGGTGAATGGGATCCGGGCGGACAGATAGTCCGGGCCAACGCCCATTGCTAGCGGGAAAAGATGGGCCAAGCCGAGCAAGATGGCGTACGCTCCCGTCAGTGTGGTCGCCAGGATGATCACCCAGTCGCCAAGGCGGCTGCCGAAGAAGCCAACCAGTCCTGCGCCAACGATGATCAAGATCAAAACCAGGAAGCTGGGCAGCGAGATGGGCAGCAGGGAGAGGATCAGCAGCGCCAACACCGCACCCAGCAAGCCACCAGCGAGATGGAGCACCATTTTCACCAGCAGGTAGCCCACAAGGGCAAGTATTCCACCCACAACCAGACTGACCAGCAGGCGAATCGTGATGGGCTGCGATGAAAGATCCACATTGCCAGGCTGAAACCTAACACGAAGAACCCCACTGCAAGCGCAAAGCGGAACAATATTCCGCCGTATACCAGCAAAAAAACTCCACATGCTAAAAACAAAAAACCTATCCAGGACATTGAATTTTTCTCCTTATTTGATTAGAAATATTTTCCATTACACGCCCCGAACGCCCGATCAAATAAGCCAATCGCAGTTCGTGGGCGGCGGTCAATTTTATCCAGGTGTCGACCG
The DNA here is from genome assembly GCA_963706905.1 of uncultured Chloroflexia bacterium. Classification (GTDB taxonomy): domain Bacteria; phylum Chloroflexota; class Anaerolineae; order Anaerolineales; family UBA4823; genus CAVPNY01. The sequence goes on from CAVPNY010000012.1 coordinate 376,421, forward strand.
CTTACCAATAGTTGAATCACTCACCAAGCCTCATCCTGCAGCCTCCTTGGAGCAAGTTCACCCCTTGTAGTAACCCTATTTCCGAGAAAAATACCATTGAGGGGGATTGAACATTTGTTCTTTTTATGGCATATTGGGCTTCAGCGGTGACTTAAGGCCCCTCTACTCCTTACCCTATAAGGGTCTCAAAAAGTCTGGGCTACTACACTCACCCGTGCCACGCATAGCCGTTTCAGGCTCTAAATAAGAATGGCCCTTTGAGGTCTCCGGGTGTACACCGCTATTCTGTGGCAAGCAAGGAGGATACTGGATGCCTAAGCGAGTCCAAGCTAGTGGACAAGCGCTTGTTCAAGCGCGTTATCACATCACAGGGGGATGCGATACCGACAAAAATGTGATTGTTGCGTCTGTTTTTCAAGCGGAGGTTGGCCACCTTGAAGCTCGGGAGTTCAAACAGCATCGAGAGGATGCCCTCTGCTGTGCCGAGTGGTTTAGCTCTCAGCATGTCGAGTTCGTGATCATTGAAAGCACCGCAAACTACCATTTGCTCTACTATGACGTCCTACGCAGCCAAGGTATCAATATCGCCGTCATCAATCCTCTGGTGGTCAAGTCTCTCTTGCGAGTGGAAGGAAAATCTGACAAAGGTGATGCGATGACGCTCGCCCGGTTGGCGGCAAGTTTCGATTTAAAGACTTCCAATATGCCTGACAACCAGCAACGTGAGTTGAGATTGCTCTACAAACGGATCGATGCCTGGAAGATGCAACGTACACAGATTACCAACCGAGCCAATAGCATCCTGACCGGTTGTGGATTCACTGTGTTTCGCCTGGTACCGATTAACAGTTCGACCGATTTCAAAATCATCCAGGCAGTTCTGGAAAAACGCCAGCCAGCCGAGATCGCTGCCTTGCATCGTACGCGCGCTAAGCGAGCCGAGATTGAAAAAAGCGCCGAAGTCAAGCTTCCAGATTACGTTTTGGCTTACCTTCAGGAAGTTCTGTCCGATGTCCGCCAACTCAACCAGCGCATCGTGGCCGGTCAGGCAGGGCTGCTCACGCAGATCGAAACCTTGGACTTACAGGAGCAGGTCGATTTGATGTGCACAGTTCCAGCGGTAACGAAGTACCTGGCCATGCGCATCATTGCCGAGATGGGGGCGAACTATCACCAGCGCTATTATTCTGCAGAAGCCTTTGCCAAAGGGATCGGTGTGGTACCCAGTAACGAAGTCTCAGGCGGGAAGCTCTTGAAACGCAAGGCTTCGCATGGCAATAAGCGAGTGAAGTTTCATCTTCTTTCAGCAGCCAAAGTGTTCGCTATCCACGGTAAGGGGCAATTGCACGATTGGTATCGAGCTTATCGCGGGCGAGTCACCTACATGAAAGCCATCTCCGCCTTGGCTCGCCGCATCGCTGAAGCGCTGTGGTGGGTCATGGTGCTCAACAAACCCTACCAGTACTGGAAGGGAGAAAGTCCCAGAGAAGGCTGTGAAGTGGTTCGCCTCGGGAACCACTTGGTCGACGCAGACACGGGCAAAGTCCTGGAGACGCTCGAACTAGCTAACCCGGTGTGTGAGTGATTGAGTTGTTAAGGTGCTGGGCTGGCAGGATATTGGGCGACTGATTGCCAGCAAAATCATTTTGCGTGGCCCACGAAGTGCGAGCGGCTTTTCATAATGTTGTCATCTCTCGGAAATAAAGTCGAGCCAGGCTTATCCGCCGATCAGGATTGCGATTATCACCAGCGCCGCGCCAATCATGAACATCAGGAAGCCGGTTTTCCAGGCTCCAACACCGGTGTACTTTCCCCATTGATAGCCTGCATAGAAAAGCACAATAAATGACACAAGGTTGGAAGCACGAATCCCCAGCTCAAAATTATTGCGCAGCAAAATGATCGGCACCAGCGGAGGCAGCACAGCAAACACAGCGGCGAAAAAAACACCCAGGGCGTGGGTCACATCCTCGAGGGTGACCCTTACTGGCTGGGGGCGGCTCCCGCGTAAATGCTCGACGACGTCCTGATACAGTGACCGCCGATTTTCTTCAGCGGTGATCGGTTCCAAGATTTCGTCCAGCTCTTCAGACACCGCCTCGATCCCCTCATCCTGCGTCCCGGCGGATTGAACGGAGTTCAGCAGGCGATGTTTTTCGGAACGCTCAAATACGGCCAGCAGCACTTTCATCACTGCGTCGATCAGCGCCCAGGCCAATATCGCTTCTAAAATGCCGATAACCAGCCCCATCGCGTATTGTGCTGTAGGAGGCTGGTCTGGATTCGCAGGAGGCTCAAAGATCCTGTACGCCAGCGTAAACGAAAGCATGACCAGGATGGTAAAAACGGTCTCTGAGAACCATTCGATAGGACCGACAATGCGCCCACGAAACAATTTCCGCCCGGGTTTATTGCCAGGCTGAGCTGGTTGGGGAGGGGTACTCCAAACTCTCAAGACCATGCTCCAACAGAAGGTAGGCGATCAGCATAACGAGCGAATAGGGCAGCATAAGCGCCACAATCGTCCCGAGGCCGGCGTTTTTCTGATAGCGCTGGGCGACGGTGATCACAAAGGGCAGATAGACCATCAGCGGTGTAATCACGTTGAGGGGTGAATCGCCGACCCGGTAAGCTGCCCGCACGGTCTGCGGAGCCACACCCAGGCGAAAGCTCATCTCCATCAGTGGCTTTACCGGTTTCTGCTGGCGCTGTGGACTCGGGTTGGTATGGGCCAAGACGAGGCTCGACAACTCGCTCTGTGACCACGGTTGCGACGATGGCGATAACCAGCGAGGCCACTATCAAGAAGAAATAGTTGGCAACAATCGTGAGCGGCTCTCCACCGGTAAGCCCGATGGCCTCATTTATGATCTCGGTCACCATGCTGTCAATTGGTGTAAGCAGCAAATTTACTCCAAATATGGCACCAACACCGGCAAAGGCGGCTGCCATGCCGGCCAACGGATGGCGCTTCAAACTCAAGAATGCGGCTGCGCCCAGCGGATCGCTCTTTATCGGCGATATCGAATTCCTCCAGGGACCTTAGACCTTATTCGTTTCAATGCAGTTCAAAAAACGCCTGGCAGATCCGCTGTGGTGGGCTAATGGGTTACAGGTTGACATAGCGTCCACGAACCCTGCGAATCTCAAATTGCGCTAAAATACCTGTAATAAGAAAAATAAAAAAGACAAGGAACGCCGGGGTGGTGAATGGAATCCGGGCGGACAGATAGTCCGGGCCAACGCCCATTGCTAGCGGGAAAAGATGGGCCAGGCCGAGCAAGATGGCGTACGCTCCAGACAGCGTGGTGGCCAGGATGATCACCCAATCGCCCAGGCGGTTGCCAAAGAAGCCAACCACGCCCGCGCCTGCAATAACGACGATCAGGGCTAGAGCATTAGACAACGGGACGGGCAGCAGCGACAGGATGACCAGCGCCAGCATGGCCCCCAGGATGCCGCCGGCGAAATGCAGGATCATTTTTACCAGCATGTAGCCGACAAGGGCGATGATCCCACCTGCCACCAGGCTGATCAGCAGGCGAGCAGCAACCGGTTGGGAGGAAAGCAGCCACATCGATATGCTGAAGCCCAGCACAAACGCGCCCACAGCCAGGGCAAAGCGGAACAACCGGCCGCCGTAAACCAGTAAAAACACCCCACTGGCAATCAGCAAAATATCTAACAGGACCATGGTTTTTTCTCCTTCTGAGTGGATTTAATAGCGCAAGATCAACGCAATGCGCTGGTGCGCCATCAGTTGACCATTTTGGGTGAAGACCACCTGTCCTTGTTTGGACAATACGGTCTCAATGATATCATCCACTACGTCCGGGAGGACATCGGGTTGAGATGGATCATCCGCCGGCAAGATATTGATTCTGGTTTCGTCGAGGCGTCCGGGGGTGTGAAAATCCTCTTCTACGAGCAATAACTTGCCGCGCCCTTCGTTTGCCAGCCGCCAGACTTCGCCGACGGTGGAGGCGACTTTCTGCTCTCCGACCGCTTTATCCAATTCGGCCATGTATTGTTCCCGTTTTTCAGCCAGCCTGGCTTCAGCCAATGGCCAGACCAGCTTTGCCAGGTTGGATGGAGAGGTTTTATCGTGGCTGCCGTTCAGGGTCGCCAGGATGAAGTCCTTATGAGCTGTGATTTCATTGAAGAATGCCAGAAAGCGGTTGACGCCTAAAACGACCAGCGGCAACGGATCTTCTGCGAGGAAAGGCTTGAGGGCATTGTCAACCATGCGGAAAAACTGTCGATGGTGTTCATCTCGATAGGCCGATTTTCTGACGCCAAAGCCGCCAGGCAGGGACAGTTCCCCACCAGGACCCTCGTGGACGAGAGGGAAACCGCCTTCCTGGACTTCGTTAAGGGTGTCGCGGGTGGCTTCGAAGAGGCGCGTAGGCTTTTCACTTAATACAAGCACCCAATAGCGCCGTGTCCGGTTCATGGCAAAGACGAGGTCTCGAGTGAGGAAATTATCTGCAACAGCCACGCGCTCGGGCAGGGAAAAGGGCAGGTAGTACTTGGCGTCGAAGTCTCGGTTCACAAACAGGACCAAGCCATCCAGCGCATGGCGATAGTTGACGTTATCAACCAGGCTCTCCAGACGGGATAAAAGGGGCCCGATCTCACGCCTGCTGAATTCGACCAGCAACTGCTCCGTGGCCTGTTTGACCAGGTTCCGCAGCCGGATTCGATCCTGGCGGTTATCCGGAGCCGTGCGATGGGTGGGCAAAGTGATGGTTAGCGACGGATAGCCGCTGAGTTGCCCCAGGGCGAGGATATCGTGACAATTCATAGAATGCTCTCCCTATCAAAGATGTTTACCTGATCATGAAGGACATCATCGCATACTAGGACAGGCCGCCGACGAGTAGAATTCCGGCAAAGCTCGGCTCGCCTTCCCGGTTGGTCGCTGAAATGATGCTTTGGGTTATGTGTGGATCTCTCATTTCACACTATCATCATGAGCGCATGCGGGAGGGCTGGGGAGCGCTCCCCAGCCCTCTCGAGGAGAAATGGTCTATGGCAGCGGCGGCGGCTGGATGACCTGTACGTTGCCGACATTTTCGGTGCGTGTAAAGCGTCCCTGAATCCAGCCTTGACCACTCGAGTTGATCTCCTTCGGTACATTCACTACCCAGAATTCCCGATCCGGACTGACCCCCACCACTGCCAGGACCGTTCCACCAGAGACAACGCCCAGGCTGGGATAAGCATTCCCCGGGCCGGTACGCACATTGAGCGTGTCCATGGTGATCAGCGAAGGCGCTCCAGAAGCCGGTGCCGCCGGAGTAATATTGTTCGGCAGTCGCGGGGTGGACAGCACCGGCACACCACTGGTGTTGCTTGCCGAAGTGAATACCTTCGGCACCCAGGCAGTCCCATCGCTGGAAAGGGTGGTGGGAACTCGGATCGCCCACCATTCCCGATCCTGGCTCTCCCCAATTACCTCGGCACGGGAACCATTGGGAGCTACCCCAAAGATGGGGAATTGCAGGGTGGGTCCGCTCCTGATCGTGGCTGGCTCGCGCATGACCACCTGGGGCACATTAGCGGCAGGCGCAGGGAAATTTACCGTGGTGGGCAGAAGCGGCGGGGTGATCACCGGCAACGGTTGCCCGGTGGGGTTGGTCAGGTTGACAAAATCCGCTGACACCCAGGCGATGCCAGTGCCAACCCGGTTCGGGGGTACGCTGACCGCATACCAGGAACCGTTGGGGTTGATGCCCAGAATCTCCCCGGTGTCGCCCTGCATTGCAGTGCCAAGGATCGGGAACATGGTGCTCGGACCGGTGCGTACATTTACATTAACCCACGCCTCCCCAGTAGGTACATTGGCTCCCGGTGTGGGGAGATCTTCGGTTGGGAAGGTCTGCGTCAGGTCGGGCGGGAACAATTCATCCTCCAGGGTCCAGACACGTAACTGGTCGTAGCTTACGGTAAAGGGGTTCTCTGTGGCGGCGCGCACGAAGTAGCCAAACCTGCCCGGATCCAGATATGTGAAGTCAGCTATAGTTTGTAAGAAGATGCCATTCGCATACAAGGATATATTTTCTCCAAATGCCATCAGGCCCATGACATTGACAGACCCTGCTCCCAGGAGGATGGCATCGCTCGCCGTTGGCTGTACCAGCGTTGTCGTCGTCTCGCCATCCCAGACCGTCAGGCTGTACTGGCCGGCGCAGTCGAAGCCGTAGAGGTAGCCTCGATTGGTATCCGGAGCGCGGAAGATGAAGCCAAAACGGTCGTCCGGCTGGCAGGTTGTGGGCATGATCTGCGTCGTATCCAGGTAGAAGTTCTCGAGCACCGGCCAGGAGACTTCCCAGCAGGAGAATTGCGGCACGCCGTTGGCGGTCATCACAAACTGCCCGCCCGTGATCTCAGAGTTGAAGCAGCGGCTGGAGAACGTTTGCCAGTTATTGGCATTATCAAAGTTTTCCACGCCGTCCGGTGGACCCAATACCAATGCTGGATCGCCCTCGACAACAGGCGCCGGCGTTTCTACCGGAGATTCTCCTGCGTTGACAAAGGACATCGCTGACGTTCCCTCATCCACGAGCAGCACTAGCATCCCCTCCTTCTGGGCAACGCCGGTGACGCGCCACAGCAGGCTCGCATACTGATCGGATCTGGATTCTGGCTCGCAAGCTACCAGGGTGGAAATCCCCGGGTTGATGGTCAACTGCGACCCGTTCAGCACGTAGGTGCCGTTCAGCCGGTTGCAGTCAGCCCTGGCGCTGTAAGTGCCATCGGCGCGGAAGACAATATCGTATTTCTCAGGTTCACCCACGCCAACACCGGGCGCCGGTGGCGGCTCCTCCAGGCTTGTCCACTGCCACAGGATATCGACCATATCCTCCTGGGTGATCGGCGCTAGATTGGTAGCCAGGTCAGGAGCTGCGGTGCGATTGAAGTACATCTCACCCGCCTCATCTGCCATGCCGATCACCAGGTTGCCATACCCGCTGCCAGCCGTTGCTGCTTTGCCAAGATTGGCCATAAACCGATCGGATAACGAGTCTGGTTCGCATGCCACAAGCGTGGTTGCCCCCAGGGTGATGGTGAGCTGGTCGCCAGATAGCTCATAGGTGCCACGCGAGGTATTGCAGTCGGCCTGGACGAACAGTGAGCCATCCTCGCTAAAGGCTAGGCTGTACTTCTCCGGGGCTGGCACCTCGAAAGGCGGGGAGGAGAGCGGCTCTCGCCCGCCTACCCATTGCCAGATCGCCCCTACCAGCTCTTCCTGGCTGATCTCCTCAATGATCACAGGGGCTTCGGTGGGAAGGGGGGTAGCGACCTTAACCGCCTCGGTCGGCGCGGGGGTCGGCGTGGAACAGGCTCCGAGCAAAAGGCTCAGGCCGACGAGCAGAGCAACAATACGATACATTATTTTTTTATTTTGGGTAGCCATGCGTATCTCCTATGGTATTCAGTAATTATGAAGTCTTTTGTCAAACGATCTAGAGACGGAAAATCACTCTTTACTGCAACAGTCCGCTTACACCCTGAATAAAGAACAGCAATCCAAAAACAAGCGAGACAACAATTACAATCGGACGGTTATATCTGGTTAGCCAGGCTGAGATGGCCTCCAGGATTGACTTGGACTGCCCAGGGATAGTGGCCCGGACAATGATGACCAGCAAGAGCAGAGACGGGGCCAGGAGTATAAAAAACAAGAAAGCCACTATGCTGGAAGGCTGTCCTAATTGCGCCTCCTCAATCACGCCGATCGCGCTCAACGTGAAAACCCAAAACTTACCGCTGATTAACACAAGGCTGGCTCCCATCCCAAATGCCTTAAGGGGGTGTAAGAGTATCCAGCATGACCATCCACTTGGGGGGCGGACCATCCGGGTCATCCTCACTACGCCATTGCTTGTATGCCGTGATGAGCAGGAGAATACCCAATACAAGGAGCAATGTGGAAACGACCGAACTTTTACCGCTGGTCTCTCCTGGCTCCGGGGATAGAATCAGCCCAAAAATTACTCCTTGCATTAACCGGATGGTCGTCATACCAGCAACCAGGCAAATTGCTTTGGCCAGACCTTGTCTGGGGCTGTTAAGTAGCAGGATTATCATCATGACCTGCAGTGGTACTACTGCGCTACCGATGATAAACGGCGTTAATTTAATGATTGTCTCTGCCATTAAATCCTCACATCAGGAATCGATAGATCCGCTCACCGAGCAGTGAGCGACATCAACCCATATAGCGACAGGCCGCCCATGTAAAGTATTCCAGCGAAATTTGGTTCTCCTTCCCGGTTAGCTTCGGGAATCATGCTCTGGGTAACCAAAGTAATGAGAAAACCGGAAGCCAGGGCAATCAACACCAGCCGTATCTCAAGCGATTGGTTGCGGAGTAATCCATAACCGATAACAGCACCTCCAACGATGCATACGATAAACAAATAAGCCAGTATGCTGCGGTTTCTCTTGGACATGCCCTGTTTTTTTGCGGTTGCGATGGTCACAAATGCCAGCGGTATGGTGCTGATCGAAAGACCCAAAGCCAACAGCAATCCGATACTTAAAGTTAATGTAGATCCAATTCCGATCACCACGCCATCGATGACCAGGTCCACCAGGATACCGATATAAAGCCCCAGAGAAAGTGGAGCATCCGCCGAGGCAGGATTGGACAACAGCATCCGTGATGATAGATACTCCATGGTTACAAACATTGCGCCACCCAGAAAGAATCCGATCACAATCCCTATGTACGGACCATCGCGAACCGCAGCTGGCATCAGGCTGAATGCCACCAGGCCTGTGATAATGCCTGCAGCAAATTGCAACGCGGCACTCACCACACAATGTGGCACATCAAATCTTTCCGCAGCCGGCGCTCCCAGGAAAGTCAGGAGCGCCGCCACGGACGCAATGACCAAAACCAGAACGAAGTCGTTCACAATCCGCACCAATCCATCAGGGACAACCAATACCGGCGACTTTACATTCATCGCACCTGTTACATGCTTACCGGATATCCTGGTCCGAGCGGGATGCCCAGCACAAACCACAGGATAAGAAAGACCAGCCAGACGACCAGAACAATGCCGGCTATCGGCAGCATCAGCGCTACCAGCGATCCAACGCCCACTTTCTTTTGATAGCGTTGGGCGAAGACGACGATCACCGGGAAGTACACCATCAACGGCGTAAGCGTGTTGATCGGCGAGTCGCCAACACGGTAGGCGGCGAACAAGGTCTGCGCCGGCACGCCCAACTGGATGAAGAGTGGTACAAAGATGGGCGCGAAGATCGCCCACTTGGCCAGCGAGCCCGGCATGATGAAATCGAGTAACACGATCACCAGGACGAAGCCGATCAACAGTGGGATTGCCGGAATGCCGGCCGCGCCCAACAAATCAGCCAGCGTGGTGGCGATGACGCTCGGCAGGTTGGAGTAGTTGAAGTAGGCGATGAACTGGCTGATCATCAGCAGCGTGAAGATCAAGACGCCCAGGCCGGCGAAAGTCTTGACCACCGCGGCGATCACGTCGTTGGGTCCTTTGTACTTACCAACCGCCGAGCCGAAGGCAATGCCGGGTACTAAGAAGCAGAGCATCACGATAAACAGCAGGCTGTTCATGAAAGGCGTTTGACCGATGATCGAGCCCGTTTCAGGATCGCGCAGCGGCGCGCCCGGCGGCAGGGTGGCGAGCAGCACGACGCCCAGCACGACCAGGAAGGCCAACCCAGCCCGGCGCAGTCCGCGCGCTTCGAGGGCTGGATCGATTTCGTCGGCAGCGGCGGCCTGCGCAGGATCGCCTGCTTCCGCCGGGTTATACTTGCCCAGGCGCGGCTCAACCACGCGCACGATGACGAACCCGACGACCACGGTCATCAGGAGGGCTGAGGCAGCCTGGAAGAAGTAATCGGCCGTGATGGAGATCGGCGCGCCGCCAGTCAAGGCGATGGCTTCGTTGGTGATCTCGAACAGCATGGCATCGGTCGGTGTTGGGATCAGGTTCGCCATGAAGACCGCGGCGACACCGCCAAAGCCGGCTGCCAGGCCGGCAATCGGGTGCCGCCCGACAGCCAGGAAGGCCGCCGCGCCCAGCGGGATCAAGATCAGGTAGCCTGCATCCGATGCCACGCTCGCCAGCACGCCGATAAAGACGATGAGGTAGGCAATCAAGGCGCGCGGGGCAACCTTGACCAACTTGCGGATCAGGGCAGCCATCAATCCAGCGACTTCAGCCGCGCCCGCACCCATCATGGCGATGAGCGTGACGGCCAGCGCGCCGAAGCCCTGAAAGTTCGGAACAAAGGATTCGAAAATGAATCGGATGCCCTCGATACTCAGCAGGCTCCTGATCGTGATGGTCTGTTCAACAATTTCGTAGTCTACATCTTTGATCCCCACGCCCGACAGGGTGTACTCGCTAACGTCCTCATAAAAATCGGGCGTCACCTCCACCGGGACCGGCACAGCGATCAGTTCGGTGACGCTGACGCCCATCAACGACAAGAGGGTTGACAGGACGATGACACCGATGATCAGGTAAAAGAACATGAGCACCGGATGGGGCACCTTGTTGCCTACCCGCTCTACGGTGTTCAGCAGTCTGTCCATGAATGATTGTTTCCCCGGATCGGCTTTAGGGTTTGCGGTCATTGCTTCCTCCAATATTTAGTGAAGAATCTGGTAATCAATGATCAGTTATATTCCTTTAGAAACTCGGTCAGCAGGCGCACGCCAACGCCCGTCCCTCCGGATGAATCGTAGGGCTTAGCGGGCTGATCGACCCAGGCTGTGCCGGCGACATCCAGATGGGCAAAAGGATAATCGCCAACGAAGGCGGCCAGGAAGGTAGCGGCGGTGATCGAGCCGGCCGGGCGACCGGCGAGGTTCTTCAGGTCGGCGATCTGGCTTTTGACCATTGGATGGTACTCGTCCCACATGGGGAATTGCCAGACACGCTCGCCGCTGATCTCACCGGCGCGGCTAAGTTTGTCAGCCAGCGCCTGGTCGGTGGCGAACAACCCGGTGGCATGGGAACCCAGGGCGATAATAATCGCCCCGGTAAGCGTGGAAAGCTCTACGATAGCATCCGGCTTATAGCGCTGGGCGTAAAACAAGGCGTCGGAGAGGATGATGCGGCCCTCAGCGTCGGTGTTGAGCACTTCAATTGTTTTGCCGCTCAAGGTTTTGACGATGTCGCCAGGGCGGTAAGCGTTGCTACTGGGCATATTCTCAGCAGCCGAGACCAGCCCGACCAGGTGCAGCGGCAGCTTGAGCTCCGCAGCCACCTGCATGGCGCCAAAGACGGCTGCTGCGCCGCCCATGTCCGACTTCATGGTCTCCATCGCTTCTGGCGGTTTGAGCGATAACCCACCGGAATCAAAGGTCAGTCCTTTACCCACAAGGCAGATGGTGGGCGTGCCCTGTTTGGCCTCCCCAGATTCCATCACAATGAAGCGCGGCTCGTGTTCCGATCCTTTGCCAACAGCAAGGATGCCACCGAAGCCCTGCTCGATCAGTTGGGACATATCCAATACGGTGACCTTGAGCCCTAATCGTTGTCCAAGCTTAACCGCTTCTTCTCCCATTTCGGGCGGGTGCATGGCATATCCGGGCCCGTTGACCAGGTCGCGGGCGAAAGCCACCCCGCGAGCGATCTTCTGCCCATTGGCAATACCCGCCGCGTGCCTTCTCCGCAGAGATATGGGCAAACACCGTGGCGCGTTCGACTTTCAAGGTCTGCTCTTCAGATAAACCGGTGCGGTAGCGCCAGAAGCGATAGTTGCCAAGCTCGGCTCCTTCTGCAAATGCCTGAGCAAACTCCTCAGGATCGAGGGGCAGATCACCGTGGACAGCGATCGTAATGGCTTTTATTTGCAGTTTTTGGGCTTCTTTGATGGCGGTTGCGCCTGCCCGCCGGATAGTCTCGGCGGATGCTTTATCCCCATTGCCCAGCCCAACCAGTAGCAGGCGGCGGGGGCTAACGCACCGCGCGGGTAGAGCAGCAGCGTCTGGTTGGCCTGGCCGCGATAGTCGTTCGGCTCGAGCAGCTCCGCCACTTCAGCTGGTAGCGGGTCATCCTCGAAGGTGCCGAGCACCGCCAGGTCGCTCTCCGCCTCCAGAATATTACCGCGTTGAACTTCTATTTCCATTGTCATCTCCTCCAGCAGTTCTATATCTCATCCGTCCAATCGATGGCTCCGCCTGTATCTACCGGTGACTTCAGGTCCGTGCTCCGGTTTTGGCTTGCCCAGCCCAGCCGCGGCCCAAAGTTGCACCAGCTTGATGCACACCTCGGTTGCGGCCGCCATGTCTTGCAGGCTGATCCATTCCAGCGGCCCGTGGATCTCCTGCATGCCTGTGAACACGTTGGGGGTAGGCACGCCCAGCTCGGTTAGCCGTGAGCCGTCGGTGCCGCCGCGCACGGGCACGGAGAACGGCTCGATGCCGACCTGCTGGCACGCCTGGCGCGCCAACTCGACCGGGCGCATATCATCCTCCAGCCAGTAGCGCATGTTGCGATACTGGGGGGTGATCATGCAGGTGATCTGGGCGCGCGGCTCGCCAGCCTGCACAGCCGCGCAAACCTTGTTGAGCAGCTCACCCTGCGCGGCCAGGAGCTCGCGTTCGAAATCACGCAGGATGATGTCGATCGTCATCTCGGCCGCGGACCCACCCAGGCCAACGATGTGAAGAAAGCCCTGGCGGCCAGAGGTCGTCTCCGGCGTGAGCGTAGCCTGGGGCAACGTGTCCACGATTGTGGCGGCCAGATGTGTGGCGTTGACCAACTTGTCTTTGGCCCAGCCGGGGTGGATCGAGACGCCCTTGACGTTGACCCTGGCCGCGTCGGCGGAAAAGGTCTCGTAGACGATCTCACCTAAATGCGCGCCGTCGAGCGTGTAGGCGAAGTCAGCCTTGAGATCGCCCGGCAGGTCGGCGTGCACGCCGCGGCCGATCTCCTCATCGGGCGTGAAGCCGATGCGAATCGGGCCATGCGGCAAGTCCGGGTTTTGCAGCAGATGGCGCGCCGCGGCCATGATGATGGCAATGCCTGCCTTGTCATCCGCGCCCAACAGCGTCTTCCCCGAGGCAGTGATGATGTCGTCGCCCACCTTTTTTGCCAGATACGGCAAGTTTTTAGGCGAAAGAACCTGGTGGGGATCATCAGGCAAGATGATGTCTTCGCCGTTGTACTGGCGATGGACAATCGGCTTGACGTTCGTGCCGGAGAACTGGGGGGCGGTGTCCACATGCGCCAGCAGGGCGATCGTGGGCGTCGCGCCCTCCACCGTCGCCGGAATGGATGCCAGAACCGCGCCATAGGGGGTCAGTGACACATCCTGCACGCCGATCTCCTTCAACTCGTCCGCCAACAGGTTTAGCAGATCGAACTGGATCTGGGTGCTGGGTGACGTCGACGAGGTCGGATCGGCCGTGGTGTCAATCTTGACGTAGCGCAGAAAGCGTTCTTCAAGCTCGTTTAGAAATTTACTGCTCATAGGTGCTTTGTCCTCTCTCCAGGTGCGCCACCTCCTCCAGATACAGGCTGGTCGTTTCCAGGCCTTCCTGGAACATCTCCAGTTTTTCCATTGATTTCCATGCCTGTCTCCTTATTTCCTCTTGAACAATGCTGCCATTGCGTCATCCTTTGTGCGCAACTCCAGCACATTCCCTTCAATCTGGTAGTTCGCCGCGCTTTGCAGGGCTGCCAGGTATTGCGCTTCCTGGTCCATGACGCCTGCCGGGTCACTGCACATCTTCATGGTGGACGCCAGGGGGCCAATCGTGATCTGGTCGCCGTCGACTTTGTACGGCCCGTTGTAATTGTTGCAGCCGGCGTTCCCAGAAATGTTGCCATCCTTGCCAAAACTCGCCGTCAGGGTTGTCCCCTCCAGTACACCAACGACCGCCTGCTTGCCGTTATTGTAGTTAGTCGCCTCCCAGTTGGTGCCTTCCAAATCCTGGGATTGGGCTTTGTAAACGAACAAAGTGGTACCATCCCCCCCGAAGATGGTGAGCTGATCGCCATTAACCGCGAAGGTTTTTGCCTCGCCCAGCGCCTGCATATAAGCGGTCTCCTGATCCATCACTGCCTGCTCGCACATCATCATCGTCGACGCCATCGGCGAAGAAAAGGTGATGTTACTGCCGGAGAGGGTGTACGTGCCGCTGTACCGGTTGCAGCCTCCCGATCCTGACACCTTGCCGTCGGCGGTGAATTCAGCTGAGATGCCGGTTCCTTCCATCGGCGGCTTGCCCATCAGCTCTGTGAGCACCCAAACTTTGCCGGTCACATCGCCTCCTTGTTGGGAGCCTGAGGAAGCGCACGCGGCCAGGATCAGCATCCCCACGCTTAAACTAACAACGAGCCATTTCTTGTTCATCAGATTCCTCCTTTCAATCACAGAACGGTTTAAGTGCTTCCCCACATTATTTTTGTATTTGTGCCAGCTCCTCAAGGTACACAATCGCAGTTTCGATGCCGCGATGGAACATCTCGATGCTGTAGTGTTCGTTAGGCGAGTGCAAGCCATCGCTATCCAACCCGTAACCCATCATGACGACTGGAATTTTCAACAAGTTCGCAATGTCAGCCACAACCGGGATGCTGCCGCCGCCACGCGTGAAGACCGGCGTGTGCCCCCAACCCTTTTCGTAGGCGCGGGAAGCCGCCTGCATCTCTGGCAAATCGAACGGGATCAGGGCGGGCATCCCGGTCGTAAGCAATCTGACACTGACTTTCACCGTCTCCGGTGTGATGGATTCAATATATTCCTTCACCAGCGCATAGATCTTCTCTGGATGCTGGTTGCCGACCAGGCGTGAGCTGAGCTTCGCACCAGCCTTTTGGGGGATAATTGTCTTGGGTCCCGGACCAGCCCACCCGCTCCACATGCCGTTAATGTCGAGCGTTGGGCGGGCAGAGATGCGCTCGCGGATGGTGTAATTTGCATCGCCCCAGGTTGCCGGGACGCCTGTTGTCGCTTTGTACTGCTCCTCGCTCAGCGCGGTTTTGGCGATCATTTCGCGCTCCGCTTCGGTCAGCGAGACGACATCGTCATAGAAACCCGGTACGGCGATGGTGTGATCGGGATTGTAGAGCTTGCCGAGGATTTCGACCAATGCCAGGGCGGGATTGTGCGCCGCTCCGCCCCATAGCCCGCTGTGCAGGTCTTCCTTGGGTCCCTCGACTTCAATCTCCATGTAGGTCATGCCGCGCAGGCTGTGCGTGATGGCCGGCTCTTCAACGGTGCGCATGGAGGTGTCGCTGATCACGCAGACATCGGCTTTAAGCAAGTCCAGGTGCTCCTTGATGAAAGGGCGTCAGGTTAGGCGATGAGATTTCTTCCTCGCCCTCCAACAGGATTTTTATGTTGACCGGCGCGCCGCCGGTTTCCAAATAGGACTCCAGGGCTTTGACATGGATAAATAATTGCCCCTTGGCATCGGTGGCGCCGCGGGCGTAGATCTTGCCGTCCTTTTCGACGGGCTCAAAGGGCGGCGTATCCCAGCCATCTTCCATGGCAGCCGGCACCACGTCATAATGGCCGTACACTAACCCAGTTGGCTTGTCTGGCCCGGCACCTAACCACTCGGCATAGACGACGGGGTGGCCGGCTGTGGGCATGACTTCGGCTTTGTCAAGGCCTAAGGCGCGCAGGTGCGCCGCCAGCCATTGGGCGGCGTGTTGGATGTCGCCAGCATGAGCGGGATCGCCGCTCAGGCTGGGAAAGCGCAGGAGCTCATGCAGCTCATGGCGAAACCGTTCCGCATGGGAACGAGAATACTTACGGGCCTGGTCGCTAGAATGGGACATAGGAATTCAACCTCCTTGTTGAACCAACAGGATGGACAGGATTTATAGGATTTAAAAGGTCATTTTGCGTACCTATCGTAAACGCCTAACTCTTATCGATCGGATTTCTTCTTACCGCTCCTTGCCAAATTCTTGACTTGCTCAGCGGGGATTTCCTTGGGGATGTAGTCCGGCAGCCCACCAGCCGGGACGATGGCCAGCAAAGCCACACCAGCCAGGATCAAGAAAGAGATCTTGAGCGCCCGCAGGCGCGCGATTTCATTGATGCTGATTAATGCGGCTTCCTGCGCCGGCGTGATGTCCGTTTCCTCCAGCGCCTCATCCAGCTGATCGTTGCTGACGAAGTCGATGCTATCCAGGTAGAGCTGATCCTGGACATCGGGAGTGATCACAGGGGCCTCCATCACGCTGTTCACAATGATCATGCTCAGCGCACTGACTGAAATTACAGCGGCAAGAGCAGTACCCAGGCCGGTAGCCAGGTTGTTGGTGGTGCCGCGCAGCGCGCCCACGTCACCAGCCAGCTCCTTGGGCGAAGCCGAGACGAGCACATTGAACACCAGCGTCAACAAGGCGCCCTCGCCAAGACCGACGATAATCAGGCTGAGGATCACCAGGGGGGTGCCCCAATCATTGCGAATAGTGAAGGCCAGCAATACCAGCCCGGCAGCGACAACGATGAAGCCCAGGCGACCAATCCAGCGCGGCGTCAGGCGATCAAACAGGCGTACAACCAGCGCTGTGGCGGCAAAGATGGCGAGGGAGTAGGGAATAACCGCCACCGAGGTCTCTAAACTGGTGCCCCCCTGGACGATCTGAATGTAGAGCGGGATCAGGAAGTTGACCGCCGGACCCAACGCGGCAATGATGAACAGGCAAAACGTTGCAGCGCGCTCTTGGGGTGAATCGAGCACCTCCAGGGCGAGCAGCGGCGTCTTGCCCTGGGACTGGCGACGATGGGCCCAGGCAAAAAAGCTCTGACCAAGCACAACCCCTACAATGATCATGATCGGCGACAGTGACATCCCAAAAACACTGGCGGGCGCATCCGGCTTAGCCATCAGCAGGCCCCAGGCCTGAATGTTGTTAAAGCCCAGGCTGATCAGCGTGATGGACAGGGCGGCGAGCAGCGCCCCAACCCAATCAATTTTGACCCCTTTCTCCCGCTCAACCGGCTTGAACCGGAAGCTCAGCAAGAAAACCACTATAGCGATTACTGATATGAGCCAGAAGGAGGGTCGCCAGCCGGCCACGGTGCCGATCACGCCCACCACCAGGAAAGCCAGCACGCCGGCCCCGGCCTGGGCCGCGCCCAATAAACCCAAGGATTGCGACTGCTGGGCGCCGCGGTAGTGGTTGGCGATCAACACCACCAGCGTGGGGACAATCAAGGCCGCCGCCAGACCTGAAATGGCCTGCGCCTGGAAGATCATGGTCGTATTCGCGCTGAGCGCCATCAGCGCCATCGACAGACCATGCACGACGACGCCTATTTGAAAGGCGAGGCGTGCGCCGAGTAGCTTGCCAATCTTGGCACCTAACATGACGAAACCGGCCACAGCCAGCGAGTAAACCACCAGGGCGGTGCTCACAGTGGCGGGCGAGGTGTCGAACTCTTCAACAATTTTGCCAATGGATACCGGGATGGCGCTGACATTGAAGCTCATCTGAATCTGCGCCAGGGCAATGATCAGCATCGGCAGCCAGGAGGCTTTCAACGCTTTTTCGATGCTTACGGTTGAGTTGGTTTTAGAAGCCATTAAACATATCCTCTCATACTTCAGGTTTCGAAGCAAACAGGTTCAAACCCAATTGTTCTGACAAGAACCTGGTGGCCAGCTGACCGCGGACGCTATTTCCGGCCGCGTCCAGCGGCGGTGCAAAGGTGCCCAAACCGCCCTTCCCTGGAGCGACGGTGATGATCCCGCCACCAACCCCGCTCTTGCCCGGTAACCCGATATCATATAGCCAGTCGCCGGAGGTCTCGTACAACCCGGCAGTGGCCATGACTGCCAGCACCGGCGGGCAAAGCGCCATGTCGATCACCTGCTCCTTGGTGAGGGGGTTTATGCCGCCATCAGCCAGAGTGGCAGCCATCACAGCCAGATCCAAGGCGGTCACATCTAATGAGCATTGCTTTGTGTAAAGATCAACGGTGGCGAGCGGCTCAAAATACAGCCGGCCGTAGCTCTCCAGGAGGCGGGCAATCGTCTGGTTGCGGTGATTTGACGCAGACGCCGAAGCGTAAACTTCTTCATTCACAGTAAGCTCACGGCCAGCGAAGCGGGACAATCCTTCGTGGATAAACCGCCATTTGGCTTCGGCGGTTTCCCCCGGCACCAGACTGGTGGTGGCAATGGCCCCGGAATTTACCATCGGATTGGTTAACTGGTCTGCGCTCAACTCAACTGCCATGATCGAGTTAAACGGCAGCCCGGTACTGTTCACACCGAGTTTCAGGCGGGCCTGCTCAGCGCCGATGGCCTGACAAACCAGGGCAAACACAAACGGCTTGGACACGCTCATGATCGTGAAGGGGAACAACACATCCCCAGCAGAATACAGAGCGCCATCAATCCCAGCAATGCAGATTCCAAACAGATCTGCGGGTACCCGGGCAAGCGCGGGATAGTAATCTGGTTGTTCGCCCTCCAGGTTCGGCTTGAAGCGAGTATAAGTAGCCTCCACCAGCGTCTGGACCACGGCGGCAGCCGGGAGGTGTCCAGTGGATACCGGTGTGAGGTCTGCATTCTTAGTATCCATGACTCACACCAACTTCCCCTCGATTGCCGCTAATAGCTTTTCCGCATTCACCCCTTCAACCAGCGCCAGATCTGCTCCGATTTCTTTTACCGTATCCAATTGCGATGTGTACTTGACGATGGTTACACACAAGGAATCTGGCCAGAGTAGTTTTATGCGGGTGATAACTTCATAAGCAGGCTTCCCTTTCTCTGTACCACTCTCCCGAACCAAATAAATCAAAACGACATCGGGCTTTCCCGTGCCGAGCTTAGCAAGTAGCTCATCCAGGCTCGTAGCAGACGCTAGCATACATTTATTCGGTGTAGAATCAATCAATATAGAGAAGGCACTACTCATCTGCTCGGGTGCGATAACCGCAATTTGCCTGCACATATTCATGATCAAGCCGATCAATTGCCTTGGGACTGGTTTATTCGTTGCTTATATACTAGCAAGAGAATTGCGAAAATAAATCGGCAGGACTATGTATATCTTTAACCCAAAAGTGGAAGAGGCTTCTTCTGCTTTGAGAAGGTTCAACTACGTATATTTACGTATAGCAGAAGGTGGTTCATGCTATAATTATTTGCGCACAGCAATCAAATCAGGTACACATATCCGTCAAATTGCATAATTACACAGGTGGGTGGTGCGGAGTTCAGGGTGGATCGGATCTCTCACTCTTCACCAGGTACCTGAACGGATCAGTTCAGGTGAGGGTTCTATGAACAGTATTCAAATTGCTCTGGGAGTAGCAGCAGGCATCTGTTTTTATGCCAGCCTTTATCATTTTCTAGTGGGTCTTCGGCGTAGACCCGTAGATCCAGTTCACATTCTCTTCGCCCTGACTGCTTTATCCTTCGGCTTCATGAATTTTTTTCAGATGTACCTGCACCCCGCGGTTGCTGCCCGTTCAGCTTCCGCATTTATTGCTGCTGACCGGTTATCGTTGATGGGGCTCTTATTAGGGGAGCTGCTATTTCTGTGGTTTGTGGCTTTCTACACCAAGGTAAAACCCTACCCGGTTCTGGCGATATTGAGCATGCCAGTATTGTTTTTTGTCGGCATCCACCTAACCTCCCAGGCAACATATTTATATACAGATGTGACCAGCTATTTTCCGGTAACACTCCCCTGGGGGGAAGAGATTACCATCGCTGAGGTGACATTGACACGCTGGGGAAATTACACACCAGTTATATGGTTGTCCCTTTTTCTATTTTCAATCTATGCAGTGTTACACCAATACCGGCGGGGAGAAAAACAAAAAGCGGTATTTCTTACAGTGGCGCTTATAATCTTTGCCGCCTCAATCCTCAACGACAACTTGCTGGATTATGGATTAATCACCTCAATTTATCTGCTGCAATTTGGATTTGTGGCGATTGTCATCGTGATGAGCTTGGCGTTGTCGAACGAAATCATCGAAACCGAGAGCGAGCTCGCTGCGCTTAACCTCGAGCTGGAGCAGCGGGTGATCAAGCGCACCGAAGATCTTACCAACGCCAATCAGGCGTTACAGGTCGCCAAGGAATCAGCCGAATCTGCCAACCAGGCTAAGAGCATATTTCTCGCCAATATGAGCCACGAATTACGCACGCCGCTCAACGCCATCCTGGGCTTCACAGAGCTATTGAGGCGCGATCTGGCAACGACGACAAACCAACAAGAGAAGCTGGAAGTGATCAATCACAGTGGCGAGCTTCTGCTCGACATGATCAATAATGTGCTCGAGATGTCCAAGATCGAAGCAGGAAGCATCGCTGTCGAGCCGACCAACTTTGACCTGTATCGCACTCTGGTAAATTTGGAGAGCATCCTGGGCGAGCGAGCTGGCAGAAAAGGCTTAGACCTCGTCTTCGAGATATCCAGGGATGTGCCGCGCTTTATCAGGACAGACGCGCGCAAACTGCGCCAGGTTTTGACCAATCTGGTGGGCAACGCAATAAAATTCACGAATACGGGTAATGTAACTTTGCGGGTAACGGTCACCGACCAGGAGTCTGAAAGCGGACTCCAGGATAGTTCTGACGGAACAACAGGACAATCTGAATGCTGCAGGCTGCGATTTGATGTTGAGGATACGGGCGTTGGGATTGCCCCCGATGAGATAGGTAGTTTATACGAACCCTTTGTCCAGACAAAGAGCGGTCAGGCTGCTGACGAAGGCACCGGGTTAGGCTTGCCGATCAGCCAGCGATATGTTCATTTATTGGGCGGTGAGATCCGAGTCGAGAGCCAGGTTAGTGTTGGCTCCTGTTTTAGCTTTGTGATTCCTGTGGAATTCGTTCCGGCGGATGGGATCAAGCCTGAACATCCCTTCCGGCGAGTGATAGGTCTGGTGCCAGGTCAAATCCAATATCGCACCCTGGTTGTGGATGACAGCCGAGATAACCGCGCTCTGCTGCAGCAGATTCTCGAGAATGCCGGGTTCGAAGTGAAAACCGCCGAGAATGGTCGGGCAGCGGTCGAGATATATCATGATTGGTATCCGAACCTGATCTGGATGGACATCCGCATGCCAGGAATGGACGGTCTCCAGGCCACCAGGCTGATCAAAGAGAGTAAGAGGTCAGCGACGAAAGTTATCGCCGTCACAGCCAGCGCATTTGATGAGGAACGTGCCAGGGTGCTCGAGGCAGGATGTGATGACTTCTTGCGTAAACCCTTTTCAGAAGCAGATATCTACGATTTATTGGTGAAACATCTTAGTGTACAGTTCATCTATGAAGATTTGAAAGCCGGCAGCTATTACGGAAAGCACAAAAATAGCCCCTGCCGATCTGGCAGATGTGCCCGATGATTGGATTAACGACTTGCGCCAGGCAGCTGCTCGCGGCAGAGCCAGGGAGATACTCACCCTCATTGAGAAGCTCGATGAGGGTCACAGCCATCTGGCAAATGTTTTGCAGGCAATGGTCGCCAATTATGAGTTCAAGCGGATTTTGGGTGAGACAGAGCGAGATGATCCAATAGATCTCAAATGAAACCAAAGGCGGATATCCTCATTGTCGATGACGACTTGCCAGGTTTGCGTCTGCTCTCGAACCTGTTATCAGAAAATGGGTATGAGGTCCGCAGCGCTCTCGATGGGTCCAGCGCTTTGATGATGGTTGCGGCAGAGCCTCCCGACATGGTCTTGCTCGATATCCTGATGCCAGGCATAGATGGCTTCCAGGTATGCGAGCAGCTGAAACGCGACCCAGCATTCCGCGATATCCCGGTCCTGTTCATGAGCGCACGGGATGAAGTCATGTATAAAATCAAGGGTTTCCAGGTTGGTGGGGTAGATTATATCGATAAACCGTACCAGACAGAAGAAGTTCTGGCGCGCATCGAGACCCACTTGACAATTTCCAGGCTGCGGGCAGAGCTGGTGAGGCGCCTGATTGAATTGTCTGCGCTGAACAACATCGCGAATACATTCACGACGAAGCGCGAGCTGCCCCAGGCACTAGAAATTATCTGTAAAACGATCACGGATCTTTTCGGGGCGCGACTGGCGTTCATCGCCCTCAAAGGGGGAGATCCTGCTGATCTCAAAGGGCTGTATGGCTATGAACGGGCGCGGGGGGTGATCTCATCTGCTAATGAAATAACACTGCCCGCCGATTTGCTTCAATACCTGGTGGATAATGAGACGGCGAGGTCATTCACCATCACCAGTGTGGAAAACATCACATTATCTGAGCAGGTCCGGGCTTACATCCAGGAAAATGCCCTCGAGTTTGGGCTTATCATCCCGCTGAATTATCAAGGCGTCAAACAGGGAATCCTGATCGTGGCGAAGGATGAAAGCAACATCGCATTTAACCAGAATGAAATCGATCTTGCTGAGACGATTGCCATGGATATCTCCACGGCTATCGAGAATGAATACCTGAATGAACAAACGCGACTGGCGGCTGTTGGCGCTGAGAGACAACGCCTGGCTCGGGAGCTACACGATTCGGTAACCCAATCGATCTACAGCCTGACATTGCTTAGCAGCGGATGGGAGAGCATGGCTCGCCAGGGTACTTTGGCTGACCCTGCCGACGCTTTTCACCGACTGGGGGTAGTGGGACAACAAGCAATGAGAGAAATGCGCCTGCTCCTACACCAGCTGCGTCCTACCGTTTTAGAGGAGGAAGGGCTTGTCAATGCCATACAGCAGCGCCTGGATGCAGTTGAACGGCGCGCCAATATCGATACGCAGATGGTCGTACGGGGAAATCTTGAGGGATTGCCGCACAATATCGAAGATGAGCTCTTCAATATTGCCCAGGAATCGCTCAATAATTCGCTCAGGCATGCCATGGCAGAATCCGTCGTGGTGCGCATCGAAGAAGATCAAGGAGCAATCAGGCTGAGCGTTGAAGATGATGGTATTGGCTTCGATGCTTCGAAAAAGTATTCCGGCATGGGTCTGGAAACGATGCAGGAACGGGCAAATTCCATCGCAGGAGAATTATCCATACACTCAGAAGCGGCGAATGGCACCCGGGTTACGATTTCAGTAAAGACGCCTAAGGAAACGAGGGATAAATGATAGTAGAACAGATTCGTGTTCTTATTGCTGATGATCATCCCATCGTCCGTCAGGGTCTCGAGATTGTGATCAACTCACAAGCTGACATGAGGCTGATCGGGCAGGCAGCTGATGGCAATGAAGCAGTAGTGCTGATCAGAGAGTTAAAACCCGATGTGATCGTAATGGACTTGAAAATGCCAGTTAAGAATGGGCTGTCTGCCATTGAGGAGATAAAGAAATCCGATCAAAAAACCCCAGTTCTTGTGCTCACCAGTTTTACGGATGATGATATGGTAATCTCGGCCATCAAATTAGGAGCGAATGGCGTGATGCTCAAGGATATGCCACCCGAACAACTCCTTGACGCTATTCGTGATGTGTTCCACGGAAGGAGCTTTTTACATCCCCTGGTTGCTCAGAAGCTGATGTTAAAAATACAGCACTCTGCTACGCCAGTGCCTGTGGTACATATGCTGACCAATCGTGAGATCGATGTGTTGAGATGCCTGGCACTTGGTCTATCGAATCGAGAAATTGCATATAAATTATCGATCTCGACCCGCACTGTAACCACCCATGTCCGGAACATACTTGATAAGTTGGGATTGGATAACCGCACCCAGGCCGCGCTGTATGCAGTCGAACACGGGATTGAGAAGAAGTCAGCCACATAATACCCTACGCCGGTTCAAACCCCCGAGAAAAACAATCCCCACAGCAAGGCAGGAGAATGAACCTTCGGGAGAGCTAAATATAGCTGGAGCATCTATCATTGCTTGATGTTTTTATGCTTTAGTTCAAATTTGCGAGACACCCATCGTCTTGCAAGAAATAGACCTTGACCTCCCCACATAAGTGTCCAAACCGCGCCCGCGAGCGAATTGGTACCTCGCGGTTATTACCGATCCTTTCTCATGCCTGTCGATGTTAAAGAAAACTTGATGCAGTTCTGGCGCAGTTGGAATGGACGGCATAGTAATTATCGACAATTGCTCTGTTGCAAAGATTGATTTCATGTGGTAAACATGCGTCATGAAAACTCGAGAAAGCCGTTACGTCAAAGTTGCTCGGATCGCCTATCACTTGACCCAAGAGGCGCTGCCGCGATATTCGCATCCAAAAAGCCCGCATCATTTTACATTGCCCCAGTTGGCGGCCTGTGTGTTGCTGATGTACTACCTGGACTTCAGTTACCGGGACATGGAAGAGTGGCTGTTGGCCACTGATCAAGTCAGCCAGGCTCTGGAGCTGCCCCGCATTCCTGACCACACCACTTTGCAGCGCACTTACAAGAAGCTGCACATGTTGGACTTTGAGAAAATGAAGAACCAACTTCTGGATGAAAATGGCGTGGAAGAAGAGGGAATTGCTTCTGACAGTACCGGCTTCTCGCCTGGACAGGCCAGCCTGTACTACCAAACCCGCACGGGGCGCATCTACCAGCGTTGGGCGAAAGGGGTGTATGCAGTCGGCACGGCCTCTCAGTTCATCCTGGCATGGCGCTCGGGCTGGGGACCGGGCAGCGATGTGGCTTATCTGCCTGGGTTGCGGCGAGATGTCCGCCGGTATGGGCGCTACCAGGGCAAGCGCAAAGCCTGGGTGATGATGGCCGATGCGGGCTTTGATGGTCAATCCGTTCGAGACGATGATCTGGTTCCTCCGGTGCGACGTGGCGGCAACCTGCTCAACCCCGAGCGCAAGGCGCGGGCCGATCTGGTTTCTCAGGCGCGGCTGGATGGTCTGTTTGGTCAGCGTTGGAAGACTGAAACGGTGAACTCGGTGATCAAACGTAAGTTTGGTGACACCATCCGTTCTCGGAAGCGCAGCTTGCAACGGCGAGAGCCGATCATCAAGGGGTTGGTCTATAACATCCATCGCTGAAGTTTACCTATTGACTACTTATCTTTGCAACAGAGCAATCGACAATATTTAGTCTTAAACCCATATTTATGGTGATTGCATAGACTTTCTACTCCCATATATAAGGGGTGGACGCTATAGACTGCCCAATGGTTGGCTTACACAGATGAGGTCGCAGGTTCGAGTCCTGTTCCGCCCATTTGGATGCCCCCACCCGAGAGGATATTTGCTTTTTACCATTACAGATGGTTGTATCCCATCCACAAGGATCCGGGTGTTACCTGTTGGTGTCACCATTGTGAAAAATTGAGAATTTCAATATAGGTTTTGGATTTTAATAATTGAGCAGGGATTAAGGTAAACATTCCGTCAAATACACAACTGGAGCAGGTCAAACCCCTTCGGTGTAAAACTCTTGACAAAATAACATAGTTATACTACAATTGTAGTATAACTATTACAACAGGAGAAGAACATGCAAAACCTGATCGACCCCGCACAGCTCGCCTCGGTTGCCCTGGTGTTCGGCGCTGCCGTCTTGGCCGTTGCAGCTTTCTACGGCTTCAAGTACGGCGTGGCCTTGCTCAAGGTCAAGCTCGGCGACAGCCAGTTCGCCCTCCTAGAGGGCTACACCAGGATGGTGGTGCACTGGCTGGAGCAGTCCGGCATCAAGCTGAACTACACAGGCGAGGAAAAGAAAGCCATCGCCGTAGTCGCCATCACCGAGTTCGCCAGGAAGCTGAACATCCCCATCGACGCCGAGCTGGTCGACAAGCTGGTCGAAGCGGCGGTCAATATCATGAACGGCGAGCTGCTGGCTGAGGCACCCAAAGGGTAATGGACCTGACTAAAGAGTGGGCTTATCTGGAAGAGGTAGCCGCTGCTCGCCTGAGGCAGAACAAGACCCCGTTCCACATGGACCAGTTCGGCACGCATATTGAAATCCTGGGGGCAGCCGGTGAGCTGGCAGCCCGCAGATTCTACGGGTTAGACGAGCACCTGCACACCGGCTTCGACGACGGGTGCGACCTCGTCTACCGGGGCTACATCATCGATGTCAAGACCACCAGGCTGACCCGCCAGATCCAGCACCGCTACCTGCAGTGGTCTTACTTCAAGCCTATCGAAGCGGACATCGTCCTGATGGCGGCGGTTCAGCTGAAGAAAAAGAGAGCCACCATCCTCGGATACGCCACCCGGGAGGAGGTGGACACCGCTCCCATCAACTACAGCCGCGATGTCCCCTGCAGGGAAATCCCGGTTACCAGACTGCACCCAGCATGGCACCTTGAAAACCTTAAACCTGGACGACCTGCCTAGCCCGAGCGACATACTGGCCATCGACAACCGCATCGTTAAATCGAACGCCAACCTGTGGCTCAACGGCGTCCTGACCTGGGAGCAGGCGTTGATGGCCATGGTGTACGGCTTAGCCAAGTCGGAGGCGACTCTTGTACAGGCAAATCCCCAAAAAGCGAAGGATCTTCAATAGGGACACTGTCGAGTACGTGCGCAACCTGAGGGACGGCTGCTGCATGATCGGCCTGGGCAGGCCGGGCAAATACGGCGCATGCCTGGGGATCCTCGACGTGCACCATATTACTAACTCGACTGTTGTACTTTGACAATTTAGCTTGGTCATGATACGGTTAGCCCTCACGGAACATCTTGTGGAGGGCGAAACCCATGCAACTTCCGATAGTCGCTCCTGCTCCCATAGTGGCTGCCCACGCTGGGGCATTCCAGGATCTATTTGAGAACCGTCGGCAATTCCAGCATTTCCAGAATTACTTGACGGGACTGATGGTTCTGCCCAACAAGAGCCTGGCCAACATTGCTCGCTGTGTTGTGGAGAGCGCCGACAAAACCAATCTCTCCCGCTATTTTTCGGAAGCGCCGTGGTTTGAAGAGCAGGTCAACCAACGCCGCATTCACTATCTGCTTGAACAGACGAAAGCGGTTCGCAAGGGCAAGGAGGCTTCTGCCTTGATCCTGGATGACACCTTGTGCAAACACGTTGGCAGTCTGTTTGAATATGTGGCCCGTCACTACGATCATAGCGATAACAGCTATCCTCTAGCCCACAATCCAGTCACCAGCCACTATGTGAGCGGCCCGGTGCGTTTTCCGGTCGACCTGCGGATTTATCGTCGGTATGAAGAACTGACCCGCTGGGAAGAATTTGTCCACAAGCATTTCCCCGAGCGGGAAATCCCGGCGAAAAAGAAGGAACGCAACCACCTGCATCGGGAAGTCGATCCGGTTTTGCTGAAAGACCCAGAGTTTGCCGGGTTGCACGAGCAATTTCGCACCAAAATTGAGCTGGGCATCGAGCTGATCGAAGTGGCGATTGCTCATAAGCTGCGTTTCGGCTTGCTACTGTTCGATGGCTGGTACCTGGCCGAAGAGTTGATCCAGGTGGCTAAACGCCGCAAAAAGGACTGGATCAGCATCTTGAAGAAGAACCGCAACTTGGAAACCAACAGCTTTGCCTTGAAAGATGCGACCGGGCACGCGATCCAGATGGAAGGGCCGCATATCGCAGTGCAAGACCTGGTGACACTCATCCCCGCCAACGCTTTCCGAGAAGTCAAAGTGGGAGCGAAGAGCTACTGGACCTTCACAATCAGCGTGCGCATACCGACGTTAGGGAAAATCCGCATTGTCATCAGCTACGAAAATGCAGAGCTGAGCGGGAGCTACGTTACTTTGGTCACCAATCGAGTGGACTGGAACGCCCAAAAGATCATTGCCACGTATTTGCTGCGCTGGCCGATTGAGACCTTTTATCAGGATGGGAAAGAACATCTAGGGTTAGATGAGTATCGCATGCGAGATGCTAAAGCCATTGGAAAACATTGGTGTCTGGTGTTCACAGCTTACTCCCTTCTGCACCTGGATTGTTTGCCGCCATCACTGGATAAAGGTCAGCGCCCGATCAAAACCATCGGAGAAGCATGCCGCCAGCAAGGCCAAGCCCTTATTCAGAAGTTGATTGGGTATGTTAATGTGCAGTTACAGCAAGGTCAATCAATGGAGGATATCTTCGTGTATCTATTTGCCAAACAGCAGGCGGTCCTACCATCATGATGTTCGGCCAGCCGGATGCTAAATCACAACACTCGAGTTACTAATAAAGCGCAAGCCGGAGCCGGCGGGGATGATGTCAAGGAGAACATGATCACCCTGTGCCGCAAGCACCACGGGATGGCACAGGAACACAGGATAAAGAGAGATGAGCTCAAATCCATCCTCACCCAGTATTTTGGCTATCAGTACGGAACAGCTGAAGGCGCTGATCGACCGCAGGACTAACGGGACGCCTCCAGGGGAGGGCTGGGGCGTCTACGAGATCGACTGCCCAGCCTGCGAGGCGCAGCTGACCGTCGTCGCCATGATCGGCACCAGAGGGCTGCACTGCCCAAAGTGCAACAGCCAGGACATGTCCTTTGCCTGGCTGTCCAATGCTCCCAACGGCGGGGACCTGAACTTCTTGAATCCGGTCGCCTTTAACAAAACGGATTTTCTCACGAGGAACTGATGCGAGCACTACTCGACAAGGTAACTGTCCGCTTGTTCCACCCATGCTACTACCGCATCTGCGGGAGCAGGCTGGCAGAAAGCATGCAGCCAATCCGTTTCGACCGGACTACGGGCGCCATCACAGGCTTCGCCGTGAGCCTGGCCTGCCCAGTGCACAAGCACGACCGCTACGGCTATATCGAAAAAGCCCCTCGAGGCTTCCAGATCACCAAAGCAGAGTGGGATGCTGACTGAGGCCGACAAGCGCTTTCTCCTCCTGGGAAAGCGCGACAAGGGCGGGTTCCACCTGGCCACCGAGTGGTACTTAAGGGGCTTCAAACCCCTGCCCTACCAGTGGGCCTGGCACCACTTCGACGTGCTGAACACATGCACCGTGGCTGGAATCGCGAGCGGCAAAACCACCATCGTGACCGCCTCGAACCTGATCGACTGCCTGACCACGCCCTACTTCCGGGCGCTGAACACCAGCGTCACCGCCAAGCAGGCCGAGCTGGCCTTCGACATGGCTATGTCGTGGATCGAGGGCAACGGCAGGATCGAGCACCTGATCCAGGGCGTCTCGCTGAGACCGTACCCGACGATCAGCTTTGCCAACTTCTCCGAGTACGAGTTCAGGACGGCAGGCAGCAACGCCAAGTTCATCCGCGGCTCCGAGTACGACCGCATCAACTTCGACGAGGCGGGGCTGGACTTCAACGGCGAGATCATCAAGGTGCTGCGCGGCCGTCTGCGTGGTGTCAGGCCTGACGGGCACAACACACCCAGGATGGCGCGGCTGGACACCACCTCTTCGCCGACAGACGCCCCCTGGATGATCGAGCGCTTCCAGAAAGGCGATCCCAAGAGCCCGGACTACGACAAGAAGCTGTACCGCTCATTGCGGGTGGCTACCTGGGACAACACCGCTTTAACCTACGAGCAGGTGGAGGCCATGAAAGCCGAGTACCCGCCGGAGATGATCGACGTGGAGATGGGCGGCATGTTCCCCGACTACGGGTTCTCCATGTTCCCGGCCTCGCACGTCAACGCCTGCGTGGATGTCAGCCTGTACGACCTAGTCTACGCGGCCGCCAACCCGGAAGACGGCAAGCCCACCCAGGGCTACGTGCTCTCCGAAGACCCGCGGCACGGCATCATCCATTTCGAGATGCAGCGGCAGCCGGGGCGCATCTATATCGCCGGTGGCGACCCGGGCACGGACGTGTACCCCAAAAGGAACGCTGGCGTGGTGATGGCCGCCGACGTCACCGAGAAGCCCTACAAGCTGGTCTACCTGGACTGGGTCAGCGGCAAAGGGTCCTACAACCCATTCCTGAGATCCTACAAGCACGCCATCGACAAGTACGACCCCATCCTGAAGGGCATCGACGCCACCGGCACCCAGAAGGGCATCGATGAGCTGGCTTTCGAGAACGTGGGCATCAAGACCGACAAGATCAACTTCACCACCGACAAGTCAGCGGCGCTGAACAGCCTGATCGCCGATGTCACCAACCACAACTGGGCTTTCGCCCCAATCAAGGGCTTGACCAGGCAGCTCTCATCCTACACCTATGATGCAGACAAGAAGGGCGAGCCGCAGGACTTGGTGATGACGATAGCGGAACTCTCTTTCTTGGTCAGGTTCCTGCCTGCCCAGTCGGACAAAGTGACCGCCACAACCAACAACTACTACGACCGCAGAGCGAGGATGACCTGCCCCCCGAAAACTGGTCCAAAAGCGATGATAGTATTGGACCGATTAGGAGGCAGGAACAATGGCAAAACGGAAGAACTATACAGCAGAACAGATTATCATCAAACTGCGCGAAGCAGAAGTGCTGCTTGGACAGGGCAAGAACGTCAAAGAAGCCTGTCGCGCACTTGAGATCAGTGAGCAGACTTACTATCGCTGGCGCAGAGAGTATGGGGGACTGAACACAACACAGGCAAAGAAACTGAAGGAGCTGGAGAAGGAGAACACCAGGCTGAAGCGGCTGGTGGCGGATCTGTCATTGGACAATGCGATCCTGAAGGAGGTGCTCTCAAAAAAGTAGTCAGCCCGGACAGGCGTCGCCAGGCAGTCGAGCAAGTGCAGGATGTGCTGGACGTGTCTGAGAGACGTGTGTGCCGGGTATTGGGACAGCCTCGTTCGACCCAGAATTACAACAAGCGCATTGCAGACGATGAAGAGATCCTGTCTGCGCGTATTGTGGCATTAGCCAGTCAGCACGGTAGATATGGCTATCGGCGTGTCACTGCAATGCTGCGCCAAGAAGGCTGGCGGGGCAAGCACCGTTAACTGCTACGCCAACGCAGGAACAGGCGCCTGGACAGCCTCGGGCACTAAGCAGATCCAGGGGCAGCTCATCTACCAAATTGCATAAGGAGCAGCATGACATTCACCCAGCAACCCCCCAAGACGCCCACCTCGATCGGGCCGATCTTCATCAACCTGATCGACATGCCCGGAAATCAAAGCGCCCGCTATAAGGTCTATATCCTCGACCAGGTTCAGCAGGAGATGGACGTCATTGAAGGCGATCTGGTGCCGCACCTGATACCATCCGATGTCACCTGGCTTTTGGACTTTGTCGCCCGCATGCGCGCCAAGGCCGAGGCCGAACTACTACCCTAACAAACCTCAGGAGGCTAAGAGAATGAAGATCAAGCCCAATCCCCTCGCCGAGAAGCTCGGCACGTCCAACCTCAAGGAACAATTAGACATTATCCAGGGACTACAGATGGCAGCGCAGGCTTCCGTCATCGACCTGGTGCTGCGCTACGACCCCCGCCTTGGACAGATCGGCTTCAGCGTTATCGGTGGCAGTATTCCCGCCGACATCGCCAGGAAGATCTTGCAGGCCGGCCTTGACCAGCTGCATGAGCAAGAACTGAAGGCAGCCCTTTCAGCCAATGGGCAAGAAGACCTTTCGGCATCTAAAACTCCCGAATAGGAGCAATATATGTACAATCCCGAAGTACTGCAAGGTAAAGGTCTCTACTTATGGCATCCCGAGAAGGTTGCATCTCCGTCCGTAGTCGCATCGGAGATCTACAACTCCGGCGCTGCCCATGTCTGCCTCAAGATCGCCGATGGCAGTATCGTCAACACCTACAACCAGCCCTACGTGGATGCCCTTAGAGCTCTGGGCATCCGCATCGGGGGATGGCAGTATGTCTACCATTTCTCCGCCGCCCACGCCGTCGCCGAGGCTAAGGCGGCCAAGACCGCCATTGACCTGTTCAAGGCTGACTACTTCCTGATCGACGCCGAAGGGCACGCCAAGGCCAAGTACACAGAAGCCTCTATCTATGCGAAAACATTGAGAGGCCTGGTCGGCCATGACATGCCCATCGCATTGAACTCGTATTGGAAACCCAGCTATCACCCCAGCCTCCCCTGGAAGCAGTACCGGGCATACTGCGACTTTGACGCGCCCCAGGTATATTGGCGCGGCGTCAGCCCGGTCGGTAAGTTGAACATGTCAGTCCAGGAGTATGCGAGCTTATCGCCGAAGCTCCCCTACGGCCTGGCCGGCGGTGATATGTACCTAGAGCACGACATCAAGCCCACCCCTGACCAGATCAACGTCTTTTTACTGGCGTGCGACATTCACGCAACCCTCCAGGGGACCGTCATGTGGGTGTACGACTACAAGCATCGTGTTCCGGAATTGTGGAGTGCGTTTTGTGATTATAAGTGGGACGGCCCCGCCTCCCCGCTTCTACCGCCAGCCCCGGAACCGTTGTACGAGGCAACCGTAAATGTGATCGCCGGTCTCAATGTCAGGACCGGCCCCAGCACGTCCTACCCGAAAATCAGAGCATTGGCATACAAGGCTGTCGTCGAAGTGTGGGAGGAGCGCTATGGGTGGGCAAAGATATCCCAGGACAAGGAGGAGTGGGTGTGCGCCACCTACTTGACCAAGCTATGACCACTGCAGAAGAAAGCCACATCCTGGCAGAGATCAGGGAGCTGAGGACGGAAGCCAGAGCTGTCGCTGAGAAGTCATCTGAGGATCGGGCTGAGATCCTGGAGCGGTTGGCCAAGAACGACGCCGATCATGAGCATATCGCCGAGGCGCTGCTACGGATTAACGATGCCATCTTTGGCAACGGCACGCCAGGGCTCAAGTCTCTAGAGCACGATCTGGACAAGCGCGTCAAAGACCTGGAAGACTGCCAGGAAGGACGTGAAGCTGACGCCAAGGAGCTGAAGAAACAGTGGCGACTGCTGCTGTTCGGTATCCTGTCAACAGTGGGCACCATTATTGTCACCTGGCTGTGGAACCTGATCATCCACGCCAACTAGACCCTAAAAAGTGAGAGATCCCCGGTATAGGGCCCTTTGGTTTAAGCAGCAGACCTGTCTGGTTTTTTGGATTGAAGTCTTTGATTAATATGTTCTGCGGTTCATTTGGTTGTTAAGAATTCTATTCAGGGTAATATAATAGATCCTATCCAGGGACTGGAATTCCTCCATGCCTGGATGGTTACTACCCAGCAAACCCGACAATCGCTAGACCGATTTATGTCGGATTATTAGACCCTAGTCTCAAAGTTAAGGAGAAAAAGATATGTGTAAGGATTGTGGTTGTCAGTCAGATCACGAATGCGAATGCGGCTGCCATGCCGGAAACTTCGAACGCCGCTATCAGACCAAGGCCGAGCAGATCGCTGAACTGGAAGCCTATCTGACGGAGCTGAAATTAGAAGTACAGGCCGTGGAAGAACATCTGGCCGACTTGCGCAAATAGTCGACATTGTTAAGATGAGAGCCCTTAGCGGGGCTCTCTTGTTTTGGGTGAGTTATTTTCTTTTCTTGATAATCTGGACAAACTTGTCGCAATTATGATAAGATAATTTCCGGTAAGCGTCTGGGTGTCCCCCTCACCCAGGCGTTTGCCTTTTAATTTCTATGAATTTAGGATAAACCCGGATTCTACGTCGCCCATACAATGGAAGAAAGGTACTTTTAGAAAATAGCCGTATTTTGGGGCAAGCAGCAGGCCGGGAGACCACCGAGTTTGTCACAAACTTGAATACATGGGAGAAGGATAGAAGATTTGTCGTCTCCCGGGTATTGAAAGAGGAAAAAGATAGAGCGCAAATCTCTTTCCTGGAAGGCGAAGACTACGATTATTTCTTTTTTATCACCAACACGGAACAATCGTCAGAAGAAGTGGTTGAATTCTATGAAAAACGCGGGAACTGTGAGAATTACATCAAGGAAGCCAAGTATGACATGGCGGTTGGGCACCTGTTGCTCCAGTCATTTTAGGCCAATGAAGCGATCTTTCAGTTGATGATGCTGGCTTACAATCTGTTTTTGCTGTTCAAGATGGACTTCGTAGGAGAAACAGAGTACCGGCAGCAAATCAAGACGTTCCGATTGAAGTATATTTTCTGGCTGGGAAGATCATCAAAACGGCGAGATTTGTGGTGATGAAGCTTTCTGAGAAATATCCTTATCGAGAGATGTATGAAAAAAGCGTATCCTGAAAAACATGCGTATTCCAGTGATGTCGATCAGTGATTCCGGGTGATGCCGATCACCCAGACCGGTCATGCCGATCAGCTGTTGCAGTGCATGGCGATCGCCGGTCAGAGGAGAGATGGCTGGATAAGCAATCATATCGCTAGTTGTCGTTGTTGAGCAAGGGGGAATGAACTTTTCGCATAGAATCTCCTGATAGATTTAGCCGGTAGGCATTGTGGATGAGGCGGTCGAGGACCGAATCGGCGAGGGTGGGGTCGGGGATGCGAGCGTGCCTTTCACTCACCGGGACCTGGGTTGCGACCAGGGTGGCAGTGCGGCCATAACGGTCGTCGAGGATTTCGAGCAGGTCTTTGGCCTGGGAGCGAGAGAGCGGGTCACGCAGCCAGTCGTCGAAGATGAGCAAATTAGAGCGAGCCAGGGAACGCAGCAGTTGGGGATAGGAGCCATCAGCCTGAGCGAGCTCGAGGGATTGCAGCAGGCGGGAAGTGCGTAGGTAGCGCACATTGAATTCGGCCTCACAGGCAGCCCGGCCAAGTGCGCAAGATAAGTAAGTCTTGCCTGTACCTGTGGCACCCAGAACCAACACATTAAGATGGCGGCGGACCCAATCTCCCTGGGCGAGTTCGAGAACCTGGGCTCGTTTGAGGCCGCGCCCCGCAGACAGGTCGAGGTCTTCGATGGTGGCCTGGAGAGGGAAATGGGCGGAGTGGATGCGGCGGTGCAAGCGGTGGTTGGTTCTGCGGGTGATCTCGATATCGACCAGTAAGCCGAGCCGCTCTTCAAACGACAGCTCCGCGTACTGGGGATTTTGGAGCTGGTCTTCGAAGGCGGTGCGGAAAGCGGGAAGCTTGAGTTGGGATAGTTTTTCCAGTAAGGGCTGGGTCAACATAAGCATGCTCCTCAGTGGTAGTAGTTCTCACCGCGGATATTTTCATGCGGCGGTAAGGGGGTGTTGAATGCGGGATCCAGCTGCCGTTGGTCGAGTTTGTTTTGGAGAATGTTGTGCACCCCTTTGTAAGAGCGAATACCGGCCGCATTAGCCCGTTTGCAGGCAGCTTCCAGGCGTTCTGGGGAGTAGCGTTTGGCCAGGCCAATGACGCCCAGGCAAGTACGATAAGCCTGCTCAGGGTGCCTGCGGTCGTCGAGAGCACAGCGGATAAGTTCGGTAGTCTGCTCGCCGATCTCTCCGGCCCAGTGTAGAAAGCGCTCCGAGGACCACTGGCTGTAGAACTGGTGCTCGGGCGGCATATGCACGCTGTGGGTTGAAAAGCGCCCTTTGGCGGTAGAGCGGGGATGTGAGGCCACCCGTTTGCGCTGGTAGAAGATTTCGACCATCATCTCGGTCGCCCGGATGGCCACTTCCTTGCCGGTCAGGGTGTACGGGACACTGTAGAAGTGTTTGTCGAAGGAGACGTGATAGTCGATGTGGACGCGAGCCTTTTTCCAGATCGCAAACTCGTAGGGCGTTTCCGGCAGCGGTGAAAGGGCCGGTTGGTCCACTGCTTCAAACAGTTGCAGCCGAGATTGGCCTAGATGCTTCATCTCCCGCCGGTTGAGTTCGGCCAGCAGTTCGGCAATCGCCTGGTTGAGCTCGGTCAGACTGAAGAAGGTCCGGTCTCGCAGCCGGGCCAGGATCCAACGCTCGACTACCTGAACACCCACTTCCACCTTCGCCTTGTCACGCGGTTTGCGCACCCGTGCCGGAACCACCGCGATCCCGTAGTGATGGGCGAAGTCCTGGTAAGTTGGGTTCAGGTCCGGCTCATACAGGTTCGGACTGGTCACGCCCGCCTTGAGATTATCCGGAACCACCATTTCCGGCACACCACCCAGGAATTCCAGCGCCCGAACCTGCGCTGCAATCCAGTGGGGCAGGCTCTGGGTCCAGTGCGCTTCCGCATACGTGTAGTTGCTGGCTCCCAGGGTCGCCACGAAAACTTGCGCTTCCCGGATTTCACCCGTCTCCGGGTCCACCACCGCCACCGTCTGCCCGGCGTAGTCCACAAACAGCTTCTCCCCGGCCTTATGTTTCTGCCGCATGGTGGGGTTGAGTTGGTTCTTCCACTCTCGGTAGTGCTGGCAAAACTGGCTGTATCCGTATCCGTCCAGATGCTCCTGTCGGTACTCCACCCACAACAGGCTCAGGGTTACTCCTTTACGCTTCAACTCCTTGTGCACATACTTCCAGTCCGGCTGCAGGATCTTCCGTCTGGATAACCCTTTCTCTGGATACAAGCGGGCTTCCAACTGCTCCGCCGTCATCCCTTCTGGAAGCGGCCAACTTAACCCAGCCGCTTTGGCGTGCGTGACGTACTCACTCACCGTACTGCTCGACACCCCACAACTTTTGGCAATCGCCCGGTGCGGCAATCCAACTTCAAATTTCAATCGCAGGATTTCTTCAATTTTTCGCATGGATAAACTCGCTTGAGACATCTCTTCCTCCTCGGATCGGTTCCGAAGAGGATGCCCGATTTGTTTGAGTTTATCCAGCCTTCTCCCCCATGCTTCTCTGGGTTACTTGATCGGCATGGCCGGAATCACCGATCGGCATGAAACGGAATCGGTGATCGGCATGCGCCGGAATTCATGATCGGCATGGCCCGGATTATGCAAAAACACCCATTTTCATATCTCAACCCGTATTTTCTATTTACGTCAGGCTGGAAAAACCATTTCCAATGTCCAATTTTATGAAATGGATCATGAGAAATGAAGCAAAAAGGAGGAGATTATGCTATAGTTAAGTGAGTTCCGCCACAACCATCATCTTTCTGAGGTGAGAATGTTGGCAAATTTTTTCGACGTGGATTTTCGGTAGTTCCTTTTAATACAATCACGCCCCATTATTTGACGGAAACAATCCAGCAAACACCATTTAACTCCGTCTCGTGTGTTCGAGGAGGATGGCTATGAACAGGTTCTGGTTATTGGGATCGCTTGGACTGTTTTTGCTCTGCGCCTGTAATTCCGCAACGCCGACACCACTGGCAGCAACTGCCATAAAACCACCAGCAACGGCGACAATTCCACAAAATACCCCCGCCCCATATGTATTTCCCTCTCCCACAATAGGGCCCCAGGATACCCAGGGGCTTGCGTCATTCCCGCTTTCTAAACCTGGCCCATACTTCGCGGGGAACCGGGAATATACCTTCGTTGATGAGAGCCGCAATGGTCGCGAGATTGAGGTGCTGATCTGGTATCCAGCCCTGGAGCAAAAAGATGCCAATGGTCGTACGACGCGTCGCGATGCTCCGCCTGACATGAGCGGCGCACCCTATCCCCCGATTCTCACTGAACAAAATACAGGAAACTTAGTATTCAGCTCGCATCTTGCTTCGCATGGCTTCGTCATGGTGACAATAATCATCCCAGACCATTCTGATTACGACAATTGGGATTTTCAGATGGTTAACTGGCCGCGTGATTTCGTGTTTATCCTGGATCAGATCGCCTCCAACCCTCCCAAAGGGCTAGAAGGGGTTATTGACTCCGATCATGCTGGCGCCACAGGATATTCGTATGGAGGCGATATTTCCCTTACCCTCAGCGGGGTACGCATAGATCCAAAATATTATCTTGCTCATTGCGAGCAGCCGCCGACAATCGTGGCGAAATTTGGCGACGCGGAGTGGTATCACGAGTTTACCTGCGGGCTGGCAGAGAAGTGGGATGAATTTGCTGCGCATGTCGGGAAGGGAATCACTGCCAGCGATGATGGACTCTGGCAGCCGGTGACTGATGAACGGATCCGTGTCGTCATGCCGATGGCTCCATCAGGAACCTGGTTATACGGAGAGCGCGGCCTGGCGTCCGCCAATCGACCTGTGTTAATGATTGCTGCAACTGAGGATGAATTTGCTCCCTATACAGAAGAAACAGCATACCTCTTTGAGCATCTTGGAAGTCCACAGAAATCCCTGATTTCATTTATTGACAAATCGCACATGATGGTGCTTGATTCTGGTCCGAAGGCACAAATGAAACACTTCGCCACCGCGTTTTTTGGATACCATCTCCAGGGGCGCGAAGACTATGCCGAGTATTTTTCGGAAGATTTCGTCGCCCAATTTGACGATCTGGCCTGGGGGGTGTATTCAGAATAATAACCGGGGATTAAGTTGAGTAATCCCCTGTCATATCCAGCATCCCGGCCTGGATTAATTTCCCTAAAAAAATCACATTGTCAACTTTCCGGTTGGTGAATTTGGAGGAAGAATGGCAGGCAGCAGTCTGATTTCCCCTGTAATATATGCATATATTGGCTGTATTTTGTTTCAAATGCAATAAGATATATAATGGTTAATGAAAAATTCGTCACTTACAATTTGAACCAAGTATTCATCGAATGTCGCATAAAGCCCCAAACTATTAGGATTTTATACAATCCATCCATAAGGCATTATACGATCCGCTCAAACACTAGTCGCCCTTGACGCAGCACTTGCGCTATATCCCTGCCAGCAACCCACCACAGCCTCTTCGCCGCAATTCGCAACCCGAACACCTGCAGAGGAGGTCACAATGTTTAGCAGAACAGTTCGTAGCTCCATTAGCGCCATCATCGCCGCCGCTCTGTTCCTCGGTGGATGCACGACCCACTCAGAGCTTCCCCAAGGTCCAGATGCGGTCTGGGATCTGGTGATCATCGGCGATTCCAGCCTGTGGGAACAAGGTGAGGCCTATGCCTCACAAATCGAGAAAGACGTTGGCGTCGATGTGGCCCTACACGACTTCGCCCTACCGGGCTTGAGCGCCGGCGAAGTGCTTTGGACCCTTCAGTCCGGAAAGCCAGCGAGATCCCAGCTTGAGCAATTGGCCGCCGCGCTGAAGGATGCTGAAGTCGTCGTGATGTTTGTCAATCCAGTCAATTCCATAGATCCCGCGAATCCCCTTGACCTGGAGAGATGCTTCATGAATAGAGCCCCGGGTCCATGCGGGCCAACGTCATTCGAGAAATGGATAACGGATCTCAAGGATAGGAAAAACGGTTAGCGAGAAGAGCAGTAACGGCATGCAACCCGGTGGTGGAATGGAACAAGACCGCTTTGCGATACCGCTGGCGGAATTCTCGAAACATGCGCTCCAAAGGGCTGGTGGTACGCAGCATATGAGATGGCCAGTTCTCGCCATGCAAAGCTGCTTGTTCCTGAACGGCGTAGAACGTCAAGGTATCCTCAAAATCTCTGGTCAGCGTTGGATCGCCGCAGCTTGGGGAATATGCCAAGTTTCGGAGAAAGCTGCAAAGCGCAGGCGAGCTTCAGCTTCGTCCGGAGCCTGCAAATGCAAGCAGCCGAGCGCATGAATTCAGTGCGGTAGGAGCGAGCTGCCGGGCGATCCAGTTCAGCCGGAATGCGGATGGCCTGGGCGATATTGCGTAGTTTATGAAACACACAGCGTTGCAGGGGCACCTGCCAATAGACATTTTCATAAGCGGGTCGAAAACCGGTAGCGCCATCCGAGACCAACAAGGCCAAGCCATTTTCCGGGGTAAGCCGGCTTCATACAGTGCTTCCAAGAATTTCTGCCAACTGGCGATATCTTCGCCGTCCGCTCGCATCCAGGCCAACAATTGGGTGCGACGGTGGTCGGCAAACGCCTTGCGCTGCCAGGATCGGTATCTTCTTGGCTTGTTTCACCAGGCGGATCCGTCCGATCTGATCGATTTGGGTTTCTCCACTCGTGAACATCACGGTGATCCAAATCCCATCCACCCGCACCACCGGGGGAACTTCGCCTGCCCCCAACCAGCGAAAGTAGCTTCCGGCAGAGCCAAGCGCAAGGACCCGTCGGTTGAGCGTGCGCAATCCAACCGAACTATGCAGCCGACAGTCCAGATAGACTTTGATTTGCCGATAGCTCAGCGCGAGTCCATATTCAGCCTGGATGTCCAACTCAAGATCGTCCAAGATGCGCTGCCCAGGTCGCAGTGTTTGGTACTTCAGGTGCACATACCCACCACACTGGCATTTGGCTTGCGGTACCTGCACGTTTACTCGACCCCAGTGCAGGGCCAACTGGCGCTGGTAATGCCCATTGCGCCGAAAATCTTGCCGTTGATGGCTTCGGCACCGGCTACAATACACACCGCTCTCTTTTCGCTTAGCCCGGCGCCTGCGTACATACCGCTTGCGACCTAACATGCGATCCAGTTCCGTTTCTAGGCTCTCTTCCAGGCAGCGACTAACCAGGTGAAGGATCATGCTTCTCATCTGTTCGACTAATCCAAAGACAAATTCCGTTGAACCGCTTTCTGGTACTTGCAGAGGTAGCTTACCTATGTGTACAATTGCCATGACTTGGTCTCCTGTCGTTTGTGAGGTGGAAACCACATTCTACAGGATGATCAAGTCCCTTTTTTATCTTTTTCCTGGGGACGAAAACTGGTAGCGATATCCGAGAAGAACAAGGCCAAGATATTTTAAGGGGTAAGATAGGCTTCATACAGTGCTTAAAGAATTTCTGCCAACTGGCGATATCTAGCAGTAAGCTCGCATACAGGAAAACAATTGGGTGAGACAGGTGGTAGGACAAACGCCTTGAGCGGACAGGATCGGTATATAATTGGCTTGTTTCAACAGGAGGATATGTCAGATCTGATAGATTTGGGTTTCTCGACTCGTGAACATCACGGTGATACAAATAGCATCCACGAGCACCACCGGGGGAACTTAGCTTGCCCCCAACCAGCGAAAGCAGCTTCCGGCAGAGCCAAGCGCAAGGACCTGTCGGTTGAGCGTGCGCAATCCAACCGAACTATGCAGCCGACCGTCCAGATCGACTTTGATTTGCCGATAGCTCAGCCCACGTCCATATTCAGCCTGGATGTCCAACTCAAGATCGTCCCAGATGCGCTGCGCAGGTCACCATTTGGGCTGAGATCTTCAAGCTGCGCAATGGCAAAGCCACCATCCTGCGCGCGACGGATCTGTATAATCCGTTGGTCGTTGGTTGGGAGAAGCAAGGGGTGTTCGAAGCCTGTACTGAATGCTGGGAGAATATGTCTGATGCCGCGCACTCGGCCGCGCAAGCCTATGGGATTCCATTCCTCAGCCGCCTAGACGCTTTCAATGGACCGAGCCATGACGAAGATCCGAGGCAGAAGGGTTTCATCATATCGGATGGTGAGCACCCATCTGTCCTTGCAGCACAATTCACTGCTGAGCTCCTCTCGCAGATGGGGTACCAGCCGGTACCCGAGCCTTGATTGTTCACCAGCCTTCTCCGAACTAACTCGGGGGGGCTAACAATGGCCAGGAGCCGACGCGGCTCACGCTGTAGCTGTTGAGAATCAGGATACTTTCAAGATTTTCCACCGCCACGAATGGTATAAATCCCTCTTGAAATCCCTCGCTAAAGCCTCCCGTGTGAATACCGCCCTCCATATGACAATGAGCAATACCCACTGCCCCAGCAGTATTCCCAATAAAAACGCAAATCCTATGTCCTTGAATACCTCCTTATCCTTAACCAATCACCAACATTGCCATCAAAGGCGCCGAAATGGTAGCGGAAAATTTTGCAGTTGGAAATCCCCTTGTTAATTGATCATCCCGCACTCGGTACAGACCAGGCCGTCATGACCTGCCCCCCGAAAACTGGTCCAAAAGCGATGATAGTATTGGACCGATTAGGAGGCAGGAACAATGGCAAAACGGAAGAACTATACAGCAGAACAGATTATCATCAAACTGCGCGAAGCAGAAGTGCTGCTTGGACAGGGCAAGAACGTCAAAGAAGCCTGTCGCGCACTTGAGATCAGTGAGCAGACTTACTATCGCTGGCGCAGAGAGTATGGGGGACTGAACACAACACAGGCAAAGAAACTGAAGGAGCTGGAGAAGGAGAACACCCGGCTGAAGCGGCTGGTGGCGGATCTGTCATTGGACAATGCGATCCTGAAGGAGGTGCTCTCAAAAAAGTAGTCAGCCCGGACAGGCGTCGCCAGGCAGTCGAGCAAGTGCAGGATGTGCTGGACGTGTCTGAGAGACGTGTGTGCCGGGTATTGGGACAGCCTCGTTCGACCCAGAATTACAACAAGCGCATTGCAGACGATGAAGAGATCCTGTCTGCGCGTATTGTGGCATTAGCCAGTCAGCACGGTAGATATGGCTATCGGCGTGTCACTGCAATGCTGCGCCAAGAAGGCTGGCGGGTCAATCACAAGCGAGTTGAGCGCATATGGAGGCGGGAAGGGCTGAAAGTGCCTGCCAAACAACCCAAACGGGGACGATTATGGCTCAATGATGGCTCTATCGTGCGGCTGAGACCTGAATTCCCAAAGCATGTCTGGAGTTATGACTTCATGGAAGATCGCACCCATAACGGCGTTAAATTCCGTATCCTGAACATCATCGACGAATATACCCGTGAGTGTCTGGCTGTGCGGGTCGGACGCAGCCTGACCCATCAGGATGTGCTGGAAGTGCTAACTGAGCTATTCTGTGAGCTGGGTGTGCCGGTCCATTTGCGCTCAGACAATGGCTCGGAGTTTACCGCAAGACGGGTGCAAGCCTGGTTGAAAAGATTGGACGTCAGGCCGCTCTTCATCGAACCGGGCAGTCCCTGGGAGAATGGCTATATTGAATCGTTCAATGGAAAGATGAGAGACGAATTGCTGGCAAGAGAGATCTTCTATTCGCTAAAGGAGGCACAGGTCATGATCGAGATGTGGAGGCAGCAGTACAACACCATCAGGCCGCACAGCGCATTAGGATATCGACCGCCTGCACCAGCTGCGATCATACTGCAGCCTTCCCAATTTCAGTCAGTTCGACTAACATAAGAACTGGTACAAATTATGGGGGCAGGTCACCCGGCCAGCACCATGTTCGACGCCGGCGCGTAGTTGAAGATAGTCATGGAAGTATCGGTATTTGTCATACAGCCTCCTCATATCGCTTTGATAAACGACTAATGTTGCATTGCTCACCCGGGTTCCAGGGATATGTAAAACAATTCCAGGTATCCCGCCCCCGAATTCTTCATTTACCCACACGCTCATATGCTCGAGCCAACCCAGCACAACTGTGGAGTACGGTTCCCGGCAGATCACTGACGGCTCGCCAAGCCAGGCATCCAGTTCGCCAATGCGAACAGCGATCATCGGCCCGGCCTGTAGAGACTTGCCCTGCGGAGCCAGCATGCTTTTAGGCACCGAAAGCCTGGATTTCACATCAATCGCCAGATCGATCCATTTTATGGGCGTCAAATCGGGACCGGTTCGGCCCAGTACAGGGATCCGCTCTGTCCTCGGTATCGCGTGTCTATCCAGGAACAGGTTCAGCTCATCGGCGACCCTGTTCTCAACATGGCGCGGCCTGGCTTTCATAAAGTTGTCAGGATCCTCTCGAAGACATTGCCTTTGCCAGCAACGATCTCTGATTGCTCTTCGTGTGCTGTTTCGGCCGCCTCTGCCGCAGCCTCGCGCGCCGCCCACACCAGCGAGGCGATTTTGTTATCCCCCTTGACTTCCAGGATCTGCTTTAGCCTTATCCCGCACCCACCGACACAATTGCTTGGGCACAGCCCACTATATCTCATCGGCTTGCAGTAATACTTATCGATACGGTGAAGGACAATGCCATGCCTCACACCGTTCAGCTGACCAACCCGCTCAATATCTTCCTTTTGTAAACGATGCTCCATAGATACTCCATGTGGACTGCAAGTGTTCCAAAGTATAGCACAAAAATCCCCCACCTGTCAACGATTAACCTGTTACAGGACGAAAGTCACTTTTTCGGTCACTAAAAATGACGGAAGATTGTCACTTGCTAAATTCGATCTCGCGTAATAGAATTTGCTATAAGTTTGGAATTCTGACGTGCTAAATCCTTGACAACTGTGCCACGCTATGTTAAAGTTGCATAGACGAGGAGGAATACAATCACATGTCAGAATTGATTAAGAAACTCGTCATGGAAAAGATGCGGAATAATGATTTGAGCATGCGTAGCGCAGCGGCCAACATCGGCGTAAGCCACACCACTCTCATTCGCATATTGCATGACGAACCGTACGATGTTCCAACGGCTGAGAAGGTTGCAAATTGGCTTAATGTTCCCGTCTCTACCTTACTGGACATAAACCAACCCGGGGAAGACGGACTGGCAAGACAAATTGCTCTTGTTCTCCGCCAAGAGCCAGCCCTCGCGAAGGTATTCGGGGAGGCAATGGCTAGGGTACTGAAAGGAAGCATGTCGCTCGAAACTATGCGCTCCCTGGTTTCGTATACAGCCTTTCAGATCAATAATCGAGAGGAGCTTGCAGGAAATGGAGGATTCGAGACCGAGACATGATCGCAGTCATGCCCAAAACCCACCCAACAACGACACCCACAACCACAATGACATACTGGCCAATATAGACCTTTTTCACGATGTGGATAAGGTCGTACGAAAGCGAG
This sequence comes from uncultured Chloroflexia bacterium, assembly GCA_963706905.1. Classification (GTDB taxonomy): domain Bacteria; phylum Chloroflexota; class Anaerolineae; order Anaerolineales; family UBA4823; genus CAVPNY01. Next base: position 420,778 of record CAVPNY010000012.1, read on the forward strand.
CTGGTAAACGTAAAGGTAAAAGAATACGCGGTAAACCTAATGGAGCCCTGGTCATTTGACCAGGGTTTTCTTTTTTACGTAAGTACTGCCAGGATTACAAATATGAGAAAGATGATCCCGCCCAGGATCAAACCCAATATCACGCCCGCCGAAATGCCCTCGAACACAGCCTCATTACGACCGCAGAAGGGGCAGATCTTCTTACATTAATCAGCCAAAAATAAGGGGGTCGATCACCGAAGTGAATAGTTACATTACACTCAAGCAACGGCTCATGGAGGTGACATATGTTTCCCAAATTCTCGCCAGTCTGGAGTACCCATGACAGCCCAACGTCTCAGGCATACCTTCGCCAGCCAGATGTTGGCAGCTGGTATACCGGTATCTTCTCTTCAACGATATTTGGGACACGAACACCTAGATACAACCATGATTTACGCTGAGGTAGCAGACCCCTTGCTACGCCAGGACTATTACCAGGGGATTGCAACCCTGGATCCTGGTTCTGAGAAACTATCTATGAGTGAGCCTGGACTGACTCAACAACGCTCACTCCGGCAATTGGTAGAAGAACTCAAAACTCCGGGGTTGGAGCAGTCTCGCCATGCTGAGATACTGGATATCATCCTGGCGAATATCAGATAGAATTATAGTACCGTGTATAAGTAATTAGACCGGCACAACAGGAGAAGTCATGGCATGATTGAATTCGAATTTCCGATCGGCTACCACAAGTTCCATAAAAAGCAACTCTTCAATTTCCAGTTGAATAGATGGTATTCGTTAGGTTATGCAAGGTTTGAAGATATGGAAAGGGTAGGAAAGAGGATCAAGAATTTTAAAGATTGGAAAGTCGAGATGCTCAAACTGGCTGAAGAGGCAGTTTTCGATAATAGATTGATGAATGCTGCTTTTTATTACAGAGCCGCAGAATTCTACGTAAAATCAAATGATCCTGAAAAGGAACTCTTATATGATAGGTTCATCGAACTTTTCTATAAAGTGTTTGGGAAGGAAGAAATCGAAAGACATAAAGTGCCTTATGAAGGTACTTTTCTGCCAGCAATAAAATCCTCCCCGTGTCTGAAAAGAAAGGTACTGTTCTCATCCATGGAGGATTTGATTCCTTCATAGAGGAATGGTATTCCATGATGAAATATTTCTCAAATCATGGTTATGAAGTCATAGGATTTGAAGGCCCTGGACAGGGTGCTGCGCTTAGAAAATTTGGATTGCCATTAACATATGAATGGGAAAAACCAACAAAAGCCATTTTGGATTATTTTAATCCTGTCAATAGTACTCTGCTTGGTTTATCAATGGGTGGGTGGTTCTGCCTGAGGGCAGCAGCATTTGAACCACGATTGAAACGAGTCATAGCTTCAGGACACGCGATCGATTATATGAAAAGCATGAATTTCATATTTCGAAAGATACATTTATGGAGTATGGAGCATTGCAGAGAATTTATGGACCGCATGGCCGTACTGAAGTTTGAAAACAGAGAAGGTATGGCCCCCTGGGTTGTGGATCATTTAAAGTACATCACGAAAAAAGAAAAACCCCTCGATGCATTGGAGATCTATGTGCTGATGAATGAACAAAACATTCATTCAGAACTTGTCAAACAGGATGTCCTTGTTTTGTCAGGAAGCGAAGACCATTTTATCCCTTTCAAAATGCATGATATGCAAATCAAAGCCCTAACAAATGCCAGGTCTGTAACAGATAGGGTTTTCACAAGAAAAGAACACGCTCAAAATCACTGCCAGACTGGCAATATAGGTCTTGCACTTGATGTGATGGTTAAATGGATTGAAAATCTAACATAAATTAATGCTTATCCCAGCAGTAGTGCCTCGTGTCAAAAGCGGCCTAACACCCGCTTCCACCCGACTCGGCGCTTTGCGCCTCACAAACGGGCTTTCAGAGCCAACGTAGTTTCCGTCTCCAGGTTGGCTTCAAGGCGACCGACACGCCGAGCGGGTGAAGCCATACCGTTGGGCGCATTGGAGGGTAGACAAAATGCATATTTATCTTGCAGTAGAGGATATGGAACCCAATCATTGGATTGCATGGGTGTTAAATTTGCCTGGTTGTTATAGCTCGGCAACCACAACCGCAGATGCTATCGCACATTCCCCCCAAAGAGTCGCAGAATACTTTTCTTGGTTATCGCAACATGATAGCTCATTGCCTATCGTCAATGAGCCAATTGAAACTGAAGTTGTGGAGACTTTCCAATCTTTTTTGAGCAGCGAAGACCCTGACTACATCGTCAATGCATTCTTTGAGGATGACCGTCGCCCTTTGGGATACTGGGATGTTGATATTTCCTTACGACTCATGAGTTGGACTTACCAAGATTTATTAAGCGCGATTCAGTCAATCAATCAAGAACAACTCATAAAGGCAATTCCTGGTGAGGCACGCGGCTCAATTGCTGGCATACTAAATCATGTCGCCATTGCTGAAAATTGGTATTTTAACCAGTTGGGTTGTGGTTTGGAACAGGCGCGACTTCCCGACGCCCCATTGGAAAAGCTCGCACAAGTGCGCACCAACACAGGAGAGCAATTGGTCAAGCTGATTGGCAATGAACAAATAACAAAGAGTTGTAATGAGGTATGGTCTGCACGGAAAGTAATGCGTAGAACTCTGTGGCATGAACGCGATCACACTCAGCATATTAACCAATTGCTGAATGGTCTGTAAATAAATGTGTGCCCAACACCGGCTCCACCTGACCGCCTTCGGCGAGGGTAAGCGGCGGCCACTTGGTAGAAAAAGTGGTTTTACGCAGTCTTGTCTTGCCAAATCGGCGGCAGGTGAGCCATTCCGTTGGGCGGCCATAGGCGAAATCCACAATCAAAAAAGGAGATTGCCATGATCGATGCTTTTTCAACGCGAAGCAACAGAATCAAGACACTGATCCTCTTGGTTATCTGTTGCTTGTCAGCAATAGCTTCTACCGTTGTGGGTATCGACGAAAATCCGCCTGGCATACTACTAGCCTTGTTCGCGGCAGTGACCTTTGTCCTTGCATTTTCCCACCCTTGGCGAACTGCAAGGAAGTTCATGTTCCTGCTATTGGCGGCTGTGCTTGGGTTTGTTCTTTTCATTGTCGTAAGTATCGTATCTGATTTTATTGTCCAGAACCCAGCAAGCTCGGATGCGCTCCAGAATTTGATTGAAAGTCCTGTAAATGAAGCTCTGAGTATAATTTTCGCGATGCTCTGTTCGGCGACTTTCCTCGTTGGAGTTGTCGGCGCGGTTGTTATGTTCATTCGCAGCCGAAGCCAGAAACCTTGAATCTGTGAAATGGCTGCCCAACATCTGCTCCAGGCGACAGCGGCTGCGCCGCTGCGGGTACTGTGCGCGATTTTCAAGAAGTGGCGCGATAATTGAGAAGGAGTCTCGCCGGGCCCGCTGCTGCTGTTGAGCCAAACCGTTAGACATCATGATCGACTCAGTACCCACCGAAATCACAGAGCAGATAGCACAAGCGTGCGCTGTAATCGAACGCCACCTGGCATCAACGTTGCAGGCCATACACTTGTATGGTTCTGCACTCGACGGTGGTCTGAAACCGTACAGCGATATTGATTTACTGGTTACCGTGAGCGCACGACCTGATGAGGCCATCCGGCAAGCCCTGTTACTTGATTTGTTAACTGTCTCGGCACTACCGGGCGAGAACAAAACTCTCCGAGCGCTGGAAGTAACCGTTATTGCACACAATGAAGTAGTGCCTTGGCGCTATCCGGCCAGGCGCGAACTACAATTCGGGGAGTGGCTGCGGAAAGACCTTCTTGCAGGTATTTTCGAACCTGCCGTTTTGGATATTGATCTTGCGATCTTATTGACGAAAGCAAGGCAACACAGTATCGCCTTGGTCGGCCCAGCGGTAGAGGAGCTTTTCGAGCCAGTACCTGAACATGATTTTTTCAAGGTGCTTGCCGATACTCTGAAACAGTGGAATTCACTTGGGGACTGGGTGGGTGATGAGCGAAATATCGTGCTCACATTAGCTCGCATTTGGTACAGCGCTGCAACGGGAAGTATTGTGCCAAAAGATGTTGCCGCTGACTGGGTGTTGGAGCGCTTGCCCATCGAATATCAGCCCATACTGCATGAGGCTCGGCAAGCTTATCTGGGTAATAGTGAGGATAATCTGGCCGCTCGTGCAGATCAGACGGCAGCTTTTATTCTTTTTTCCAAATCCGCAATCATTGATTTGCTTGGAACTCAAAAAAACGTAACTTTATGCTAATTTTTCGTGGCATCATGTTTGCCTCAATGATGCCTAACAATTCATTCAAGCCGACGCCGCTTTGCGGCGCGGCTTAACTCAAGCGTTAGCTGCATCCTTGTAGACATAAACATGACACCTGTGTCATGGTATTTGGTTGTATCTCGTTGTTATCGTTTGCTATTCAAGGGTTGATAACGCCATTTCTATCAATTGCTCAAGGTTGGTTCCCAATAATTCATAAGTTAAGTTATCAACCAACCAGCGTAACCTTATATTTCCATAGTCATTATTCCAAGCCTTTTCATCCGCATCCCACCCTCCACGTATTACGACAGCAGGATGATTGTCATCAAGAAAGATCTCCTCAACTGAATCGGGCGCTACTATTTCGCTAAAGCTCCAATCATGATTAGTTATTCTGAGAGTAAAATCTGCACTGGTATCGGAAACCCAATCAATTTCAATGGTATCTACAAAGGGGCGAGCTTCTTCGCCAATATAAACTCGAATATTTTCTTCGTCCATGACAATTCCGGTTGGGATGTTTGTAGGCAATTTTATGTTATGTGGAAATATTGCAAGCGCATCACTAAGGGACATTACCTGTGGTTCGATGATAATCTCATCACCAGGATAATTATCTCCCGGATAATCCTCTGTCACTTCAAATAATTGACCAGCAACACGAATAACAAGCGATGATACAAATGCTCTCACAGGAGAGATTGTCATCATTGCTAAAACACTCACTGCTATCAAGACCGTTGTCCAACCCAGTTTTGTTTTTCGGTTTAGCGCAAATGTATGAAGGTTCATATTCAACATCCATTTCGGATCTGAGTGAGATCGGATTAGTTTTTGATGTAAGTTTTTTGCAAATTCCGGATCGGGTTGCTCGCGTAATAGGTATAGGAATTTATCGTCCATGGCTATCATCCCATTTCTTGCGAAGATTTGTTACGGTACGATGTAGAATACTACCCACGTTACTTTCCGAAAGTCTTGTTATCTTGGCAATCTCACGGTTAGATAATCCTGCACCATACTTCAACGCAATCAAATCCTGTTCCCGTTTTGGAAGTCCGAGAAGTATGCTTCGCAAACGTTCCTTGTCTTGTTGTTGCTGAATAACTTGTTCAACATCAACATTAGACGGCAATTCGTCACTTTGTGATATCGGATCTATCTTTTGTTCAATTGTTTTATTCTTCCGCAAATGTTCTTTCAACACATTTCTGGCGATTCCAAAAAGCCAGGTGGATGGCGACGCAATCGCATTACGGTATCCGAATTGAAATTTCCATGCGCGCTCAAAGGTTATGGCTGTCAAATCTTGGGCGAATTCTCTATCGCCAATCTTGTATAAGAAGAAGTTATAAATTCGTGGGAGTTCTAATGTATAGACTGTATCCCAATTAACAGGTTGGGTCATCCTGCGTAGTGTCCGTAGGGCTTCAAATTGATTTGCCATCTTGTTTATATATTGACTTTCGAGAAGAAAGTATCACACGAATGAAGAACAACTGGTGACTTCGGCTCTATTGTAAACTAGATACCTATTGTGTTTACTTGGGTGAGAAAAGGGCCGATTTAACGGGCGGTGATTACCCATAAGTCACCATGCAGTAAAGAGTTCGTGAGGGAAAGGTGAAATTGCGACATAGGACAAGGTTGCAGTTGTCAAGAAAACGGCGCTGATGCCACGCAATACAATGTAAGGCCCATCCCGATCCGTTTTACGGCCGAGTTTGCCGCCCAACTTACGCAACCAGTAGACCGCCTTGCGTGGCCAATGTTGCATGAGATGAAAGACAAACTGAGCGGCAGCCAGGACTAAGGCGAACAGGCGGCGCATGCGCTCAAGGGTCTGGACGCGCAGATCTTCTACATCCAAGCCCTGTTCTTGGTCAAAGCGATAGCCATGTTCGATCTTGCCGCGCAAGCGCCAGTCGGAGTAGATTTGTAAGGCATCGGCTTCAGAGCCGATGGGCACATTGGTGATGAGGACGGCATTGCGATTTTCGAGGTCATTGTGAGCAACCAAAACAGACAAAGGCTGATGAGTACCAGGTAAGCGGATGGTGAACCAACCGGCCTGAATGGTGGCCAGACGGGTTTTACCAGCGTGATGAAAGACAGCCTGGTAAGAGGTAACCCAGGGAACGCTATCCACCAAGTCTTGTAAGTGTTCGGTTTCCCAACGATCCAGGCGATCATTGTAGACTTCAACCAATCTTTCCAGGTGGCTGGCCACAATAACAAACTCGCAGTTGGGTTGGTTCATCCAGGCAAACACTTTTTGGTCATCTCCACCAGAGTCCATGACAAAGCGGATGCGCAGAGCAGGAAAAACCCAGCGGGTCGTTCGAATGGCGCGTTGAATTTCTCGATTTTGACTGAGGAAATCGGCCGTTTTGTACGAAAACCAGTTTGCATAACAGATGCCAGGCACACATGTATTCACCACACTGGCTGTGATCGCTGGATAGCCTTTTGCCAGACGTTTTTCACCGTCCAGGTTTGGCGGTGTGCTCTTGTACACCGTACTGACCCCTTCCAGCTTCTTTGTGTAAGGTTTCTCAAAATTCACTGGGTCAATCGCCACGACTACATAATTGGGGTTCTCTGTCCGCACGGTTTTCTGCGCAATGCGATACAACCCTTTGTACAAATGGTGGTGGTTGAAACGCTTGTTCTCCAGAAACCGGTACACCCGCTTTGCCACGGCCCAGCAATCTGCCTCCACTCGCGAAGCGCTGCGTGACATCGCTGCGATCACGGGTGTCTCGGTTGCCAGAATGTTCTGTACACTCATGCAAACGACATCGCTCAGACGCTTATCCGGCAAGGTCGTTGCCATTGGTTCTGTAAATTCCCTGATCTCAGCCTGTAATTTTGCGACAGGCAACTTGGCAAGAATCTCAGACAGTGCTATATTCAGCATGGCTCCATCTCCTAGGTGAAATGTTGGCAAACAATTCATACCACAGGTCGGTGGAGCTTACTGCATTAATTGTGGGTAATCACCGCTTTAACGGCTCTTGTTTTTTGTTGAATAATCTGCTAAGTTGTTCTTAGTGGACACAATTTACCTAAGTAATGATTGTGTTCACCTGATTCTATGAATTTTGTTGAACCAATTCGGGACAGAAAGAAGATCGCACAAATTAAGAACCTGCTGCGCGGCCAGGGACGTATTCGCGATCTATTGTTATTTACGGTGGGTGTCAACACAGCTTTGCGCATCTCCGATCTGCTGCAATTACAGATTGGTCAATTTCTGGATGATCGGGGACGTTATAAACATCGTTTCTGGATTCACGAACATAAACGAAATAAGCGCCATGAAGTAGTCATCAATCATAGCATCCGAGAAGCACTCGAAGAATATCTGGAGGTTTATCCTGGTGTTGCTGAGAATTCTGAGCACTTTGTATTCTTCAACACCAAGACGAATGGCTACTCTGAGCCCATCAAGCGAGGACAGGCCTGGAAGTTCATCGTCTCAATCTGCCGCGAGGTGGGATTGCCAGGCAACTTCGGCACTCACAGCCCGAGAAAAACCTGGGGATACCACGCCCGCATGCAAGGGGTTGACCTGGAATTGATCATGCACAAGCTAAACCATGAGAGCAATGCCAATACCAAACGCTACTTAGGGATTACTGACGATGAACTGCAGGCGGTCGCACAATTGTTGAATCTTTGACTCTCAAAAAGATCCAAAGTTCTGTTATCCTTGCAACTGCACTTACTTCGGTTTGATCTTTCTCAAGGGTGGATTTTTACTTAATGTAACGCTTCATATGCGCCGGAACCTTTCCCTGGCATGCTGGACATACTCGGTACTCATCATCCTTGTTGGCTTCAAGGATGTCCATTGTTCCTCCTGGGAAATTGTGATAATATAAATTTATCAAAATTTTGGGAGTGCCATCGGATATTCTTAAAGATTCTCGAACTATAGTTCTTTAATGTCGGAAATCGCACCCCGAACTCCAGTAGCATTAGGTCCGATATTACGGCATGCAAGAGCCCTAAAGTAAAATTTAGTCGCGGCTTGCATGGGGTGCAAGAGGTCGGATGTTCAAATCCTCTCGCCCCGACAGAAGCCTATTCTCAGACTGCTTGTGTGTCTCCCTACACAACTAAGCAGTCTGAAGTTCGTTAAGGGGCGGTTCTCCATATCGTAGGCTCCACCTTTATTGTGTGCAGGAATAAGCGGGTATATAATCTTTTCAGCACACATGTTGCGGATTAGCCGAGAGAGATTTATTATAATAAAACCATTCTTTATAAATCAACAATTAGTATACGGAATGTTTCCGTATACTAATTGTTAGGCGTCTCCAATGTCACCCAACTCTCGACACCTCGACGACTTCGCTCAGGAGGCTCGCTCCTTTTGTCGCTGGGCTACTGGCGCGGATGGCACACCAATGAACGCCCCGGTGGCCTTGCGCTGCGTTTCGTCCCTGTACGCGGCTGCGCTGGAATTGCCGCCGCCGTTCACACCGGGCATGTCCGACGACGGGGCGGAAGTCGAGCCTCCGTCCGGTTCGGTAGGAGTGGTGGCTGCGCGAGCGTCCGAACTACCGCTACAGGTCTATTGGGAGGTCTTTGATCCGATGGCGACTCGGTGCGAAGAGCCAATTGCGGTCTCGATCGTCGACGACCTCGGTGACATATACCGAGATGTAGCGAGTGGGTTGGTTTTGTTTGAGTCAGGCGATCGCGACGAGGCACTGTGGGAGAGGGCGTTCAACTTCCGAATTCACTGGGGTGAACATGCCACTGGCGCCTTAAGAGCACTGCACGCCTACCTTGCTCAGGAGAACTGGGATGGCTTATCCCGCGACGCCTAATAATTGTTAGGTGTCTCTTGAGCCATTCGCGCGGTTTGTTGAAATGATTTGAATTAGTGGTACTACTCGCAAAAGCGATTGGTAATATGTCAAGGTCGACATTCGTCGAAAAGGAAGGTAAGAGAGCGAAAACACGGACAAGCTGAATCAAACCTGCTTCAAATGCACCTTAACAAAGCAAGTCACAGAGATGAAGGTATAAGCCAGGTGGGTCAACCTGGATGTCGTGAGGATTGCAGCTAAAGCCTCCTTGGCCGGTAAGGCTGGTTAGTCGCCAGTAGTCGCATCACCAACCGGACCAGCTTGCGAGCAGTCAGGACCGTCGCCCGTTTGTGGGCGTGCTTACGCACTTCTTGCAGTTTGCGTTGGAAATATTGGCCATACTCGCGGTCACACCTCTGGACCGAGAAAGCGGCTTCACAGAAGTAATAGCGCAGATAGGGGTTGCCGGTGCGGGTCATGCGGGTTTCGTCGGCGGTGAAGTCGGCCGAACCGGTCTTGCGCCACTTGAACCCAGCGAACTTAGCCACTTTGGCCTGGTCATAGTTGAAGCGTTGCGGGTTGCCAAGTTCGGCCAAGATGCCAGCTGCAAAGACGGGGCCAAAGCCGGGGATGGTCTGCAACGTGTTGGGGATGGAGGCGATGTGCTCGGCAATGGCGGTGTTCAGCCGTTCTTCTTGGTTCTCCAGAGCGCTAATCTGCTTCAGACTGAGGCTCACAACGAGGTTGATAGGCAGCTGCAAAGCTGGCGGGAGTGGGTAAGAGTTTAGGGCAACCTGCTGGAGCAAACGGGCGTTCTCGCTCGGGTCAGGGAAACGACGTTTGCCCTTGATGTCGATGAACTCGACCAACTCTTCAAAGGGCATGGCGGCAATCTCTTCGATGGAGGCAAACTCCTGGATTACCGCCCGGCTGGCTGCGCCAAACAGGTCGGAGAAAGGCTTCTTGTCCTGCCGGGTGTACTCGCTGGCCTTCAAATACAGGATGGCCGTGCAATAAGCCTTCTCCCGGGCCAGGTTGTGAACCACGTGGTAGCGATAGCGGGTCAGAAAGCGCAGCGCCAGATAGGTTTCGTCGTACTCGAATGGCGTGCCAATATCTCGCCCCCAGCGCAGCCGATCAGCAATCACGAAAGCATCGATCGGATCGGTCTTGTCCACATCTACGTAGCTCTTCTTGAAGTTGGCGGTTAGGCGTGGGTTGAGCGCATGCAGATCGACCGGCCAGGCTGCCAGCAGATCCTCCTGCTGCAACGATTGAAAGAAGTGAAACCAATACCAACCCGTGGCTTCGGCAGCTATCTGAAGTTCGCTAAATCCATCGGCTTCCATCAGCTCTGCGACTTGTTGCACAAAGGCTTGTGTTCCTGGGCGGTTGTTGTCCAGGGTGAAGCGGGAGCGCACCTCCTGCCCACTGGCATCCATCAGGCAAAAGGTGTTGGTCTTGCGGTGAACATCAACGCCCACGATGAGAGGTTTCGACATGATTTTACCTCCGTTGAAAGGATGTGTGTCCACCCAGGGATCAGGATCCTGGCCACCAGTGAGATCAACAGCCTCGTGGTCAATGAGAATGTGGCTCTCGGGGGAGGTGTTTCCGGCTCTACTGCGTCGGACGACCGAGAGCGACAAAACCAGTTTCGAGTGAGAAGTACCCACTGGTGCGAGGGGCGCAGGCTTTCGAAGAAGTCACTTCCTTGATCACAACAAGGAGACATTGCGCTGCCCTCCCTGGGCCAGCTCCCAGGATGCCAGAAATCCTGTTTTCGTCAAGGGGTGCAAGCTGGTGCACTACTCTACATATCATACGAGGAGGTTCAGTATGGCTCACTTGATCTACTCAGCGATCTCGTCACTCGACGGTTACATCGAGGATATGGATGGCAAGTTTGACTGGGCAGCACCAGATGAGGAAGTGCACAAGTTCATCAACAACCTCGAACGGACGGCCGGCACCCATCTCTATGGACGTCGAATGTATGAGACCCTGATGGTTTGGGAGACCGACCCCAACTTAGCCGCTGATTTGCCACTCATGCGCGACTTCGCGGAGATCTGGCAAGCAGCCGACAAAATCGTGTACTCCAAAACACTGGCATCTGCATCCACTCGCAAGACGCAGATTGAGCAAAACTTCAATCCAGAAGCAATTCGACAATTGAAAGAGGCTGTCGAGCATGATATCCTCATCGGGGGTCCTGAACTCGCCGCCCACGCTTTCCGGGCCGGGTTGATCGACGAGTGTCATTTGTTCCTTGTCCCGATTCTCGTGGGAGGCGGCAAATCAGCCCTGCCTGACAACCTGCGAATGGAGCTCGAGCTTTTGGCGGAACGCCGCTTTCACAATGGTACAGTTTACATCCGTTATCGAACAAGGCAGGGAAAAGCCACCTAACAATGCGTGCAGCGGATTTGGCGGTGGGCCCTGCGTTTTAAGCGGACTCTGAACGAAGGTATTGTCCCGTTTCGGGAGTTTGTTCTCCCGCCAAACCGCTAACGTGAGCCGTTATGTGCCTATGAGTGACGACGACGAACCCAAGATGTTCCGTACGTTGAGGAGCTTCCTCAACGGCGAAGAGCCGGACGAAGCGAACTACTTCCTCTTCAGCGCAACCCTACGCATTCACGGCGACGATGTGCCGTTCGAGGAGATCAGCCAGCGGCTTGGCGTTCAACCGACGCACCTACATTGCAAGGGCGAGCGCTGCGGGCCCAGATCGCCCGGCTACCGTGACGATGCGTGGCAGTTTCAGCCATGCTTGCCTGACACCGAATTGTTGGAGCTCCACATTGAAGCGCTCTGGCAAGTCGTGCGGCCCCATGTTGACTGTCTCAAAGCGCTAAAGCGGCGCTTCAAGATCGACGTGTTCTGCAGTTATCGTTCGAACTGTGATTATGCGGGTTTCGAGGTCTCGCACAAGTGCTTGGAGCTGTTCTCGGCGCTGGAAATCCCATTCGGTGTATCAGTGATCGTTGCGTGAACGGAGGCGGGACGGCACAAAACAACCGGTTGCAGCGGACGGACTGCTGCGCCGCCCGCCACTGGACTGAAATTCTGTTAGCGCATTGTCAACAGTTGTCTGCGAACGACCTGCGATGACAACGGCAGCACCCTCCGCTGCATAAGTCTGGGCAATGCCCAGCCCCAGTCCGCGTGTGCCTCCCGTGATTACCGCAACCTTGTTTTCAAGTATTTTCATGATGTTAAACCCTCAAGAATTCTCTAGAGATTTATTAGAGACTAGTGGAAATTCATCAAACAATGTTTGGCTGCCCAATTGCCGGTATTTAAACTGCGGCTGCGGACAGTCCTCAGCCGCAGTTTTTTGAGTGGCTACCGATTACAAACCGAATCTTCCTGCGAAAGCTTGATAAGTTTCCTGACCCCGAGATCTATCAAGCACTGCAAAGAGCACTTTCCGAAAGCGTTTCCAGAACGATTTTCCCGGACCAAGCTGTTTCCAAAATGCATCACTTCAGCCGCCTAAAAATTGATTTGACGGAATAATTCTGTGTTGATAGGATACCTAAATAATAAATGACTTTGATGATTGATACTTGTGGATTTATATTTTAATACTTGTTTCAAGACCTGGGAAACGAAAAGCGGGCAACCACCGGGTCACCCGCCCTCCTGATGACACTCGCACAGCGTCATCTATAGTGTAACTTGGGAACCTCGCTTTTCGCCTTACGCCTGTGCAAGGTACTCAGGTTATGACCTTACAAAAACGTTAATCTCCCAGGTTAGGTTTCCCGGGACATTTAGTTATCTGAACAACCTGCTATAATTCGAGAGGACAACCATCGTCAGGTTGCCCTCCCATCCGACACTCGCACAGCGTCATCTTAACAACGCAATTCTTTAAGGTTTGTTACAGTTTACAGGGATTGTTATGGGTAAACCAGTCTCAACAACAACTTCAAAATTGCCGCTGCTACCAAAACGGATCTTGGGTCATATTAAAGTTGGTTCGCAAGCCTCCTTCACACGAACCATCACTGAAGCGGATGTCGCCCTGTTCATTGGCGTTACCTGGGATGTGAATCCCTACCATACTAATGAAACCTTCGCCAAACAGACGAAGTTTACGAGGCGGATCGTACCGGGTCTGCTTACTGCCGGGTTGCTCACTCACCTGGGTGGACTGTGGGCATTTCTGGCCACAGAAATGGATTTTAAATTTCTTGCGCCTGTCTACGTAGGTGATACCATCACTGCCAGCGCAGTCATCGCCGAATATTCCCAGGAGCGTGGTTGGGTGCGCCTGGAGTGTGAATGTCGCAACGCTGCAGGCGTCCTGGTACTGCAAGCCGATGTAAGTGGGTATCCAGGGCAACTTGGTGAATGAAATTAAATCACCGATTTAGAAACTCCAATCCATCTGAATTCCTATAACCGATTGTTAATTCGATTCCAATAATTGCTGGTTGATCTGTAAGGTATACTTAAAATTCAATGGAAATATTGGTCTCTATCTTATGCGAAATTCTTTGACACGATGAAGAAACCACTCTCCCGGCGTGATTTTCTTAGCATTGCTGGCCTGGCAATTGGCAGTCTGGCATTTACGCCATCGTTCTCCCAGCCCAGTGATCAGGATAATGGACGATTAGCGCGGGTTACGATCCGGGATATTGATGTGCGCGCTGAACCCCGCGATGGCGCTCAGATTGTCGGAAAACGATTGCGCGACCAGCTCGTCCAGATTTATTATGATTTAGAGCCACCTGATGCGCCAGCATTTTATAATAAATTATGGTACCGGGTTTGGGGAGGTTATGTTCACTCTTCCTATTTGCAACCAGTTGAGATCCGCTTTAACGAACCACTCCAAGAGGTCCGTGAAGGTGGTCAGCTATGCGAAGTTACAGTCCCTTACTCCCAATCTTATCGCCACACTCGCTATGAAGGCTGGCGTTTAGAATACCGACTTTATTATGAAACCACTCACTGGGTAACCGGCATCGACGAAGGCCCGGATGGGCAGCCCTGGTATCGGGTAACGGACGAGCTCCAGCCAGTTGATTATTTTGTCCCAGCCACAAATCTGCGCCCAATCCCAGATGAGGAACTTACTCCCATTTCTCCCAATGTTCCCTTCGAGGAAAAGCGCATCGAGGTAAATCTCGCGGCGCAGACTCTGATGGCCTTCGAAAAGGAACAGATGGTGTTACAGACTAAAATTTCATCCGGCATTCCATCCAGCCGGCCAACAGATAATGGCATCCCCAGCGAGACACCCACAGGTCGTTTCAATATCTATTCCAAAATGCCCTCCAAACACATGGGTGACGGGCGACTCATGGGCGGCGACCTGGATTTGAACGCATATGAATTGGTCGGTGTGCCCTGGACCATGTTTTTCCACCGCCTCGACACCGGTTACGCTTTGCATGGAACCTATTGGCACAACAATTTCGGCTGGCAAATGAGCCACGGCTGCGTGAACATGCGCAATCCCGAAGCCAAATGGCTTTTCCGCTGGAGCATCCCGCCGAATTATCCTGCAGTGATTGAAGAAAATGGATACGGAACACAGGTATATATTTATTAGAGCTCATCTCATAATGGCAGTTTTTTATTGATTACCGGTAAAAAGATGAAGGCAAATCAACTTTCTCGACGTGAAATCCTTAAACTGAGCAGCCTTTCCTTCGGAGCATTGGCTTTTCAGCCGTTGAGCGCGCTTTTACCTCCAGAAGATCGCTCGGAACCAATCGGGGTTGGTCGAGTTACAATATCGAAAATTGGAGTATATAAAGAGCCTTCTCTCGATAGTGAAAAGCGGGAATCACGATACCGGGATGACATAATCCGTCTTTACGAGGAAAACATCTCACCTTATGGCCCACCCCTAAACCCAAAGTGGTACCGGGTGGTAGGGGGCTACGTGCACAGCGCTTATATTCAACGGGTCGAGAAAGCGGCTCTAAACGAGCCCCTGCTATATGTTACTCGGGCAGGACGTCTCGGTGAAGTGACTGTCCCATACACCCAGAGCCTGATTAAACAGAATTCTGAATGGGCACCGTTTTACCGGCTTTATTTCCAGTCAGTGCACTGGATCACAGGTGTATCCATCGGCTCGGATGGAGAGCCCTGGTATCAATTGACTGATGAGTTATTACGGATTAATTACACCATCCCGGCGAAGCACGTCAGACCAATCACTCAGGAAGAGCTTTTACCAATCTCGCTTGATGTACCTCCCGAGAAGAAATTAGTGGAAGTATCCTTGATAGACCAAACCATGACTGCTTATGAAAATGGCGAGGTTGTCTTACACACGAAAGTATCTACCGGCTTGCCAGAATATGGGGAAACCAGCGGTTTATCGACTATAACGCCACGCGGTGACTACAATATCGATCCGAAAGTGCCATCCAAACATATGGGCGATGGACGGATGACCAGCGAGATCGATGCCTATGAACTCCCAGGTGTTCCCTGGGTCTCGTTCTTTGTGCATAATATTGGGGTCGCTTTCCACGGCACGTATTGGCATGACAATTTTGGAGCCCGGATGAGTCATGGCTGTGTAAATATGCGCTGTGAAGACGCTAAATGGCTCTACCGCTGGAGCACACCGCAAGCCAGCTCAAAAGAGTGGACTATTAAGGGAATGGGTACGCGGGTAAAGGTATATTGATCTATAATCCAACTGTTCATCCTCTACATTAAACATCAAACATCTAACAAATTATAGGAAAGGTTCATTGCTATGCGTCGCATCCTGACATCACTCATCGTCTCAATCTTTGCATTGCTTATGGCAGCCTGTCTCCCGGGTGGAAAGATCAGCGTGATTGATGCCTGGGCTCGCCCTGCAAATCAGGGAGATAACAGCGCAATTTATTTCAAGATCAATAACCCTGGACCAGAGATCGACGCTTTGGTAGAGGCGCAAACCGAGGTGGCTGCTCATACAGAACTGCATCAATCCGAAATGGACAACCAGGGCGTTATGTCCATGCATCCCCAACACCAGATAGAAATCCCACCAGACAACCAGGTTGAATTTGCCCCGGGTGGGTACCATGTCATGCTGGTCGATCTTCAGCAGGATTTGAAGGTTGGCGATACAGTTGAGCTTACATTACGATTTCAAAATTTTGGGGAAATAACTTTAGACGTGCCAGTCAAGCAGCCCTAAATTGTGAGTGTTCGGCTGATTAATCAATAATAGGTCTCCTCGAAACGGCGACCTATTTTACGGTTTAGATTCCTGCCTAGATCAAGGCATCGACCATCAAAGCCAGGAAAAGAAATGTCAGGTACATGCTGGAATGGCGATACATTTTCCAGGCCACCTTGTTTCCTTCAGTGCGCCATACCTTCCAGGCAGAAAAAAGCAACAGCAGCCCTAGAATCATCGCCGAAACGAAATAAATCCCCCCACCCAGGCCAAATAAAGGCAGGACCAGGGTGAGCGCAACTAGCTCAATTGTATAAATCAAGATCTGCCAGCGAGTTTCCCGCTCACCACGCACAACTGGCAGCATGGGCACACCTGCCCGAGCGTAGTCAACGCGCCGCACCAGGGCCAACGCCCAAAAATGAGGGGGAGTCCACATGAAAACGACAGCAAAAAGGAAAAGGGCGGGCACATTCAGGCTTCCAGTTGCTGCAGCCCAACCAACCAGGGGGGGAATGGCTCCCGCTCCGCCGCCGATCACGATATTCTGCACAGTGGTTTTCTTAAGCAGAATGCTGTAAAGCAAGACATAATAGATGATACCTGCCAGGCTGAGCATTGCCGCCAGGAAATTGACATAGACCACCAGCAGATAGAACGATCCTATAGTCATTATGACGCCAAAGGCAAGGCCTTCCCCGGGTGTCAGACGACCTGCGGGGATTGGACGGCGCGAGGTGCGCTGCATCTTTATATCATCATAGCGATCGATATACTGGTTGATTGCGCCTGAGCCCCCCGCCGCCATCGCACCTCCTAACAATGTCCAGAAAGCCAGACTCCATGAAGGCCAGGCCTGTGCGCCAACCACCATCCCCACAAAGGTGGTCACCAATAACAGGGCTACCACGATCGGCTTGGTCAGCATTAGGAAGTCCTTGATCAAGGCAACTTTACTTCGGGCTTTAATCGCAGACGCATCTGCTAACTCTGCTTTCCTGGTTCGATCTGCCAATCCAACCTGGACTACCAGTATCACCATCGCTGCCCAGACAGCCACAGCGGTGGCGACATGTAAACCCATTAAGTAATCAGGAAAGCCTCTGGAGGCTTCAACTGATCCCATCAACGCCTGAGAGAGAAACAAAACCGCCCCAGCCGAGATCGAGACAAGGATGGCCGTCTGGCTTCTCTGGGTACGCCAGGCCTGCCAAAATGTTATGGCTAATACGATTCCAGTAAAAAGTGTGATCAGGCGATGGATAAAATGGATCACCGCTGGATAATTCGACGGTGGAAATTGCCCATCGCACAGCAGCCACCCCTGACAGACCTGCGACCCTCCACTTGCAGAGACCATGGCACCGGTCACCAACAAGATAAAAAGCGCAACAAATGCCAGTAAAGACAACCGTCCGAATGGCGACCGGAATTGAAATTGGATATTCTGCCGGGTCTGGCTACCCGCACTAGATTGCTGAACGGGAGAAAAAGCGATTATTGTAATCCCAATTAAGATGGCAAGCATCCCCAGAGCAAGACTCAAATGGAGGGCTCCAACAACTGGATTCGGCTCTTCCAAGGTTAAGAAACGGCCCAGCAAGATTTGTCCAGCCAGCAAAATATTTGCCCCTAATAATGGCAACGTAAGCCAGCGAATACGGCGAAAACGCAGCACCGCTAAGACTCCGGCAGCGACCAAGGCTGACCCCGCCAATACAGTGATACCTCGATGAAGATACGAAAACAAGGCCGAGGGTGCATGGGGGGGCAGCCAGCCACCGAGGCAAGTTGGCCAATCCGGGCACGCCGCACCGGACTCGGTGACTCGCATCACAATGCCTGCAATAATCAATAAAAATGTGAGTATTGATGTACCAAGAAGCAGATATCGATAATTATGATATGCCGTATCGCCGGATTGATCGCTGCTTAATAACATCATACATGGCCTTTCGATTTATTATCTATTGGATTGGTTTCAATTTTCTCGTTTTGAATATACGGCGAGGAATTGTGTTTCCCAGCCTTTGGTGCTGAATTCTCTTTACGAATATAGAAAGGATATCCAACGCCCAAAATGGTCGCAAAGATAAACCATTGAATGGCATATCCCATATGAGGGCCTTCGGTCAATTCAAGATCCACCTGACTGCGATAAGGGAGCGTAGTCCAGGATGGATCAGGATATGCCTGAACATAAATCGGCAGCAGCCGGTAAGGTAACTGTGATTTTATTCCCTGGACATTGACCATGTTCCAGGCCAACAATTTCGGTTCACCAGGAGCAGGCACCTGATCGATATGACCGCCAATATCCGGTGTGCTTTGAGAAGCCCGGATCACACCCTTTATTCTGACAATTCCAGGCTCATTATATTGCCCCAACCGACCTGCTGAATACTCCTCAAAAGGCACCCAGCCCCGGTTCACCAGCACGGCCTGATCAGACCCCTCAATATTAAGAGGTGTCAGCAGGTTTACCCCAGACTCATTTTCCCAAACCTGATTACGCAGAACTACCTCGCCAGATTGATCATACTCTCCGGTCACTTCGACATCTCGATATTCCATGCCGCTTAGGTTCTGGGTTGCATCGGTCGACTGCGAAGCCATATTCAAATCCAATACTGGTTGTTCCATTTGCGTCTGAACTCTGGCATTGAAAGCCTGCCTTTGTTCCAGTCGATCGAGTTGCCAGATTCCCAGGCGGATCATCACCGCAACCGCGGCGATGACCAGCAGGGTGGTTTTCCACCAAGTGCGACTAAAAAACAGGCTCAGTGTCATAGATCAGTTAGAACCCCATCCACAGTTCCCGAAACATCGTCTTTATTTTTGTTCTTCTCACGAGGAGTAAGTGGCCAGATAATCAAGCTATACACAAACATAAACATCGCCGTAGCAGGCGCGGCAAGTGCCAATGCAGCCAGACGGGTGCCGAGTGTAGTCGGTTCCTGGACTAATAATCCCAGGTATTTCGTGTTTTGGAAAGAACAGGAGTAAGCTGTACGTTCAGCTTTTTCCATTAACAAGCTGGCTGAAGCCCCTGCAGGCACCCAAAGCGGTCCGAGCTGGTGATCGGATTCATCCTCGTTACGAACCACCAACATATCTCCTACCACAAAAACCATTTCCTCGGGGATCTCTGGAACTTTATGACCAGCAGAAACCTCAGCTGCAGTACCATAAGGAATAACCAGCTCAAGTACTTGCGGTGCGCGGTCGTTTTGTCCCTTCTGTAACTGGAAAGCTACTTCGCTCACTAACCAGACTAATGCAGATGAAATCACAAATAAGAGTAAAAATCTGCGAAATCCGAGCCGAATTGCTGTTTTTGTATTCACGCTTCAACCTTCGAGGACCCTTAATTCTCATTCAACAAATGGACAACATCTTCGGCGATGACCTCACTGCTCGTCCCGAACAGGTAGGTCAATCTAAGGTTTCCATTCTTGTCGATTATATATGTACGGGCGGAGTGGTCGACCAGGTAATTATCCGGGTCGTCTGATTCCACTTTGGCCTGGAAAACCCCGTAATCCTTCCAGACTGGCTCTAATAAGCTTCGCTCCTGAGTAAGCCCTATGAAGTCGCTATCAAAATTTTCCAGATATTTCTTTAATTGCTCTGCTGTATCACGCTCAGGGTCTGCTGTGATAAATAGAAAGACGACATCCTTCGATTGGTTACCCAATTGAGCTTTGATTTGCTTGAAATCTGTCAAGGTTACCGGACAGACATCCGGGCAGTGGGTGTAACCAAAGAAAACCAGGACTACCTTCCCTTTTTGGTCACTCAGGCGATATGGTTGACCATGCTGATCCAACAGCTCAAAGTCTGGAGCAAGAGCCGGTGGATCGATTAGCGACCCCTGGTAAGCATATGGCCTGGCAAAGGTCAACGTGGCATATACAATTCCGATTCCCGTCAGGATTGCGACACCAAAAAGCACAGCCTTTCGAATATTCATCAATCAACACCATTTCCGAAAATATCTGCCGGTCAATTCCGAGCGGCGATATATTCCAAGCCTACCCAACCGGGGTTCCCATGAGGTACAAAGCCGAGTAGAAGAACACCCACACCACATCTACGAAGTGCCAGTACACGGCCGCAGCCTCGACTGGAAAATGACGTTCCTGTGAGTACAAGCCTTTCCGCCCATTACGGTAAACAATGACCAGGAAAATAACGCCCGTGAGGACATGGAAGGCATGAAACCCGGTCATAGTATAGAAAATGGAAGACATAGCGTTATCGCCTGCAGAAAACGGGGCGATCTGCCATTCAACACCCACAACGCCAATCAGGAATACCACACCTAATACAATCGTAATCAATGTGCCACGTAAGAATCCCTTTTGATCGCCATAAGTGACGGCAATTTCAGCGCGGTTCATGAAGAAACTACTCAGAAGTAAAACCGAGGTAACAATTAAACCTAGTAGCTGGTTTAGATCCGGTCGCTCGCCGCCAAAAAGATAGAAACGGCTGACAAGCAAACCACCAAAAACAAATGCATCAGATAGGATGAACAACCAGAGGCCCATCCGGTTCGTGGCAGAGCGAAATCGATAATCTTTCATGGTATCCGTTTGAGTCGTCATCAGAATTACTCCCCACCTTCTCCAAACAGTCTGGGAAGATGCATATAGTCTCTGACAATGAAGAATGCTTTGATGATGGCTATCCCCCACAAAGGCCAGGTCCAACCGACAGCAATCTTACCGATGAAGAATTCACCGATCGTCAATACAATCAAAAGAATCATGACTGCTATCCCGATCCGGTAAGCAGCCGACTTCTGATCATCCATTTTATTTTCCATTTCTATTCATCCTTTCACAGATCTCATTCGAGCCCAAATATAGAAAAACACGTTCTAGGCGATTTGCAGATGAGTTTTGAGGTTTCCTATGTGCACTCGTCTGCATCAATCTGCTGGCGCTGGTGCAGGTGCAAGCGGTGCAGGGACGTCCAGGGTTGTAGGCGCCGTTCTCGGTTGTGTGTAAACTGAACCTGGCAAACCATAATCATATGGCTCACCAACCACCTCAAAAGGAGTGGGATAGTTAATACCCGTTATTGGGGAAGGAATCTGCCATTCAGGCGAGCGGGATTTCCAGGGATTGGGAACGGCAACCTCTCCCTTTCGAACGCTAACCAGCACGTTATACACAAAGATCAACACACCCAGGCCAACTGTAAAACCAGCCAATGTGATCATGAACTGCTGCGTATTGATGCCCAGAGCCGGGTCGTAATCTGCGATCCTCCGGCGCATCCCTAACAATCCGACTTCCATTTGGGAGAGCGATTGTACATAAAAGCCAAGCAACATCAACCAAAAGTGGACCTTGCCCAGGCGTTCGCTGTACATCTTCCCGGTCATGGTGGGGAACCAGAAATAGATCGCTGCAAAGAAGGGGAATACATAGCCACCAAACATCGTCGCGTGGAAATGGCCAACGATGAAGTATGTGTCATGAAGGTGCAAGTCCGTCGCAACTGTCGCATTCGGCGGGCCGCTCAAGCCGCCTAATAAAAAGATCGAAATCGCGCCTAGCACAAACAACATCGGCGTCTGGAAAGACAGCTTGCCACGCCAGATTGTCGCTATCCAGCTAAAAAACTTAACCCCCGTGGGAATGGCCACCAGCAAAGTGCTATAAGTGAAAGGCACGCGCAGATAACTAGCCATGCCGGAGGTGAACATGTGGTGCGCCCAAACGAAGAACCCTACCAGCGCAATCGCCATCGAAGACATTGCAACCCATTTGTATCCAAACAGGGGTTTTCGGGCAAATACTGGGAGTAGCTCACTGATCACCCCAAGCCCGGTCAACACGAAAACATAAACCGCAGGGTGTGAGTAGAACCAGAACAAGTGCTGGAAGAGAATAACGTTCCCACCCTGCTGCGGGTTGAAGAAATCCATCCCAAAAATGCGCTGGAACAGGACCATCTGAAATGAGAGACCGATCAATTGGGTGGCAGTCAAGGCAATTAATGCAGTTGCTAATGCCGACCAAACAAAAATCGGCATACGGAACAGACTCATCCCTTTTGTTCTGAGCCGTAGCGTGGTCGTAATTACATTGATTGCTCCAAGAATGGAGGACAAGCCTATAAAATACACCCCCAAGAAAAACATCGCAAAACCGATCTTAGCCAGATTCGAGCTCAGTGGAGGATACCCGGTCCAACCAGCGTCAATGCCTCCCATCACCAGAGTGCTCAGTAGAAGTACAATCCCAGGGATGTTGATCCAGAATGCAAAGGCATTCAACCGGGGGAAAGCCATGTCGTTTGTCCCGATCATCAATGGAACCAGGTAGTTGGACATGGCACCTACCCCAAGCAGCATCGCACCAATATTTACGATCCCGTGCAGGCTAATCATCGTGTTGAATGTGTCAGATGTGATGTACTGCAATCCTGGCTGAGCCAATTCAGTGCGAAAGATCATTGCAAACGCACCGGCGACCATCATTATCAGGATTGACGTAATTCCATATTGAATACCGATTACTTTGTGATCAAATGAGACGGTCAGGAATCGGGCAAAACCGTGTGGACCGTGATCTTCGTGGGATATCTCAGGAGTCTCGATCCCCTTCGCCCACTTGATCCAATCGTTCATGATGCCCGTGGCATACATAAACGTTATCACACCGACGATAGCCCCACCTACCAAAACAGGCTCAGCATTCCAGGCCGGCAGACCCATCAACACACGAATGATGATCACAATCAAAACACCAACAATCGTTCCTACGATCTGGCCGGCAAGCCCACGTACAAGAGAAAGCTTAAAGAAACCCATTTCTTCCTCCAATCCTTTATTTCAAGCTCTGAATAAAGGCGATAATGTCGCTGATTTGCTCATCTGTTAATTCAGAGCCAATATTCGCCGGCATCAGGTTTTGGAATCCAGCTGTCAACTTTGCGCCCGGATTATGGATCGATTCGATTATGTAAGCCTCGTCCACAACAACCGTGGTCCCATCCGACAGAGCCTCGTCTTTACCATACAGTCCTTTCCAACTTGGCCCAACAATCTGCGTGCCATCGATGCTGTGGCATGCGCGGCAACCATATTGCTGGGTAAGCTGATCACCCCGAGCAACTGGATCGTTTGAAATCGGCGTTACCTGGGATTGAACCCAGGCATCGAAATCAGCCTGGGATAGAACCTTTACAGGAGCTTCCATACTGTAATGCTGCAGACCACATAGCTCTGCGCAACGCACTTTAAATTCACCCACTAGATCTGGTGTGATGCGCAGTTCACGTTCGAAATCATCGCCAGGCAAGAGATCCTGTTTAACCCGAAACTCAGGAACCCAAAATGAGTGGATTACATCCGTTGATGTCAATGTTAGAAGTGTCTGCCGGTCAACAGGTAGAATTAATTCCGTTGAGATAATGCCGACATCTGGATACTCGAAACGCCAGGCCCATTGCGAACCGACCACTCGTACATTCATAGCCCTCGGTTCTGCTGCCTGGGTATCGTTAAGAGCGATCCCGCCCAGATAAGCAATGAATAGTACAAAACCAAGCGGGATAATTGTCCAAAGAATTTCCAGGGTCGTATTCCCTTCAGAGTGGGGCCCATCGGTGGTGTCTCCTTTGCGACGCCGGAATACTACGATGCTATAAACCATTAAACCGACAATCAGCGAAAAGAGCACTACGATAGCCGAGAAATGAACCCGGAACAGGTTATCAATCGGTTTTGCTTGCAGGCTGGCCTGGATAGGCAATAAATACCCCTGTTGCCAGGCAAACTGGAGCCCAATAAAACCCAGGACCATAAGCACAGCAACTACAAAAAATCCGGCTATCAAATGTTTCATGCGATCTCTCCTATTTGATACTTCTTTCGGTTGACTTTCACCATCCGGAAAGCCGATTGCGGTTGATGCTGAGCTTTCATCATCAGTCCAGACCTCCAACCAATCTTCGATCTGCGAAGCCGCCATCGTCCGTCGATCGTAAATAATTGCTTCGCTACCCCCTTCCTTCAATGAAAGCAGGACAACCCTTAGCCGCCCCTCCCCCTCGACGAACCGCGCCAGAAACTCATCCCGGTTAACACGATCATCATCATAGTCAACAATTACCAGGTCAGGTCGGAGGGTGGTTAACGCATTGAGCGCCTCATCAATCGTAGAAACCATCCCGACGACGATAGCATCCATCTGCTGGCGCCTGTGCAAAAGGCTGCGTAACCCTTCAGCAAATAACGGATGGCTGGAGGCGATCAGTATTCGCCAGGGTCCACTAGATCCGGCTCTGGTAATCATTTAGAAGCCCCGAAACTTCTAGATTTCACCCCCTTAATCTACCAAAATCGGTCTTAAATGTCATTCCTTATCATGGACGCGAAGGGTGGATTTTTAAACACAAAAGGGTGATTATCTAATCACCCTTTAACTCAATGCGATCGGTTGGAAAATGCTCAAATTATCTGCGAATCAAACCCATTTGGATGGCTCTGCTGACGGCTTCCGCACGATTGGCTGCTTCAAGTTTCTCGAGAATGTGGCGCACATGGGTCTTAACGGTATTTTCCGTGATAAAAAGGTCGGAAGCAATTTGTGCGCTGGTCTTTCCAATTGCCAGGCAATCTAGCACTTCCATTTCCCGCTTACTCAACCCAATCTCCGAGGGCATCCCCCGAGCGTTGCTCACGGCCTTCAACACACGACCGGTTACTTCTGGAGAAAGGACAGATTTTCCATCAGCAACCAAAAGAATTGCGCGTCTCAACTCTTCTGGCTCAGAATTCTTGAGTAGATACCCATCTGCACCAGCTGCTATCGCTCCAAAAAGATCATCATCATGTTTCGAAATGGTCAACATTATGATGCGGAGGTTTTCCACCTTCTGAAGCGCCTCAACAGTCTCAACCCCCCCCATTTCTGGCATATTCACATCAATTAACGCAATATCTGGCCTGATCCTTTGGATGACATCCAAAGCCTGCCGCCCATTACCAGCTTCACCAACCACCTCGAGTTCTGGCATCTGAGCGAGTAAGCTTACCAGACCAGCCCGAAATAATGCATGATCATCAACAACAACCAAGCGTACTTTTTTCACTGAATTGTCGCTCCATGTGCCAGAGGCAATCGAATTCGAATTATTGTGCCTTCATGCACCCGACTAATCACCTGGAAGTCGGCACCGATTAATTCAGATCGCTCACGCATCCCCTTTAAGCCATAGCGGGAGGTGGAGGAGATATCTTCTGGTTCAAAACCGCACCCATCATCCCTGATCTCCAAGATTAATTCGTGATCATCCTTGGAAAGGGATACCCACACCCGGCTGGCATAGGCATGTTTGCGAATATTGCTGAGCGCTTCCTGGAATATTCGAATTAATTGCGCCTGAACTTCTGGAGCCAGACCATTAATATCATGGGATTCTTCCAAGATCCCCTCAAGACCGCTATTTTCCTCAAACTCAGAGAGCGTCTGCTCTAGCCAATTAAGAATACCACGGCCTTCTGGAGTGATTCTCAACCCATCGATAACCTGGCGCGCATCCAAATATGCATCAGATAAGACCCGATAAGATTGCCCAAGGCTCTCTTTCAACTTTTCATTATCACCTTGATCCAAGTAATTTTGCATTTGTGCGGTCTGTAATTTCAAGAACCCTAATGTCTGCGCCAAGCCATCGTGGATCTCACGTGCCAAACGGGTGCGTTCTGCCATAAGAGTGTTGTATTCAATTTCTGCTAAACGTTGAGAATTTTGCACAACCAGGGTGACTTGACTTGCTAGAGTCTGCAACAAAGATAATTGGCGGTGATTAAATTTTTGGGTCCGAAAATTAGCACCCAGCAATGCTCCCATTGCTGGACCATCCTGGACGATCAGCGGTGCAACCACCAAAGAGCGGATTTCCTCAAAATCAGGTTGCTCACCTTCCATTTCACCGAGTAACAGTGGTTTAGTTGAGGCCATAACCCCTCGCACCATCGAATTAACCAGTGTTTGAGACTTATCCGGGTGTTTTCCGACCGAGAGTTGTAACGGTTCGGGATCTGAACTCCCCCCTTGAAGATATAACAGAACAAAGTCCGCTTTCAATGTTTCTTGAACATTTTCCAGGAATCTCTGCAATTGGTTCTTAAGATCTGACCGTCTTTGTACCGCTTGTAATTCGCGTATGGTGGCTAACTCACGACTCCGAAGGCGGATACTCTCTATAGCTAGTGAAGTCTCATCTAGCATTGCGCCAAGGAATTCCTGGGCATGCTCATCGAGCCGGTTCTCCTCTGGCATGTAGAGATTGAGAATTCCCAATTCGCGATCCCCTCTTCGGAGAGGAAGGCAATAAACACTCGCGGTGGGTCCACCAACTCCCCCATTTTGGGTTGGGAAGTTAACCAGAGGGCAAGTACGTGTGAAAGTACCATGGTTCCTGCAAGTCCCGCACCGCTCCCGCATCACAGGGGATGCCAGATATTCGACCCATGCATTACTAATCTGGTCTGGAAGTTCTCCGAAACTAACTACTGTCATTGGTTGTCCACGTTCATCAAGGGGAACGTAAGATGCCCCAACTGATCCTACAAGTTCAACAGAAAGCTCAAGAAGCAACTCAATAACTTCCTGCTCATCATCAGCTTCCACAAACTTTCGGCTAAGTTGTAATACTGCGTCAAGTCTTCGACGTGTATTAATTGAATCACTTTCAATTTCTTGAATCCGAGTTTGAAGTCGAACTAGCTCCCCATAGAGCTGCACAATTCGATCAACCAGAAAATAGAGGACTATCGCAATAAATAATATGTAGAGGATATTAAGAAAAACATTTCTTAGTGGTAAGACGAATAAAACCCCTAAGAAAATCAGAATTACTAGAATAGAAAGACCTGCTATGACCCACCGCACTGAGGAAGTATTTAGAAGAGCAGGCACAGGGATTGTAATTTTCTTCACATCTTTAATTTTACCTGAAATTAATCCCTCTATTTAGAGTAAATTAGCCAAAAATTGCTTACACAACAGTTGATTTACCTGAATTCGGTTGCAAGGATCTTTATCATTGATTTGTGGGGTGAAACATCCCCAATCAATAATTAATTTCCTCCTTTTCCCCTATTACAAACAGCTAAATTAACTCCCCATCGTTCTCACATAGGTAATAACTTGCCAGATTTGCTCATCATTCAATAATCCTTTCCAGGCTGGCATCAAGGAATTAAAAGGATCCATCAAACCACCTTCTGAGATGCGCCAGAAAAGATAGTCATCACTCAAATTGTTCTGGTTTTCAGCCAGGTTCTGGGGTTTTGGATTCAACCCGCCCGACGCCGGTCCATCCCCCTTTCCACCAGTTCCGTGACACGACGAACAATTTGCCTGGTACAGGTTCTTGCCTTCTTCCAGAGTATCTGCATCGTTCTTTAACGGGTTCGATAAACCGGAATAATTATCCGGTGGCGTCTTCTGGGTATCTGTCAGATCCTGAGAAAGACCAGAAGAATTCGATGAATCACTTCCCCCATTGCCACTACAGGCTAGCAACGTGAGGATCAAAATGAGCGAGACCATTCCAAGTTTTAACATTTTCATCTTATTCTTATCCACAATGGTATTTACTTCGGCAGCGTCTTCAATTCAGCCAGCACTTCAACGCTGTGTTCAGCAGGTTTGACGTTCTCAAAGACCTTAATAATCCGGGAATCAGGCCCAATTAAAAAGTCGTGCGTAAGATACCATCATATTCCCTACCCATTAATTTCTTACGCCCCCAGACACCATATAAGCTGGCAATCTGGTGATCTGGGTCTGCCAATAAAGTAAATGGAAGTTCGTATTTAGCCTTGAATTTGGCATGTGATTTTGATGTATCCGGGCTAATCCCCAGAATGGTGACACCTGCCTTATCGTATTCACTATAATCATCCCGAAAATTGCAGGCCTCCTTAGTACAACCCGGGGTATCGTCCTTTGGATAAAAATATAGAAGGACTGCCTTTCCAATATAATCGGATAGACGAAACTCCTGCCCAAACTCGTTCATCAAAGTAAATTCAGGGGCTTTGTTTCCAGCGGCTAATGGCATATTCTTGTCTCCTTCTTCCTGATCTATGGTTGATTTCCGAATTCAATTTAATTCAATTCCGCGACTACCTGACCCATAATTGAGATGTCATAACCAGGCAAACTTGAAACAACCTTCCGGAACTCATCATCTCTTAAGACTTTAAATAAAGGGTCGAGAAGCTCGCTGTCGAAAAAGACTGCCGGGATAACCAAGTCGTACCGCTCAGCAAATAGAGGCAAGAAATCCAAATCAAGCGCATAAGCAGCTGCTGCGATGCCCAAACCACAATCGGCTCTGCCACCGGCTACTGCAGCTGCCACCGCAAGATGCGTGTACTCCTCGCGCTCATAACCCTGGATATTATCCCTGTTCACCCCGATCAATTCAAGTTGGTAATCCAAAAGTACACGCGTCCCTGCCCTCTCTGCCGATTCACAAAAACAACTTCCTGCCTGGGTAAATCCAACAGACCATGAATATCCTTCGGGTTTCCCTTCGCTACGATCAGCCCTTGTTGCCTACCGACTAACGACATCACCACAACGGGGATTTCCGGAATGTAATGCCGAATATAAGCCAGATTGTATTCACCAGAATCGGTATCAAGAAGATGAGAACCAGCCAGATGAGCTTCACCACGTTTTATGGCAAGCAACCCTCCCAGGCTTCCAGCATTGGCTGAAGAAAAACGGCGGTTGTGACGCGAAAGGAATTGAGCGAGTATATCCAACGTAATGTCGTGGGAACCAATCGTAAAAATAGTTTGCCTAATTTCCTCCGGATCACAATATAACCGGACATCTACATCCGAACCAGCCGGCAAGCCCTGTGATCCACGCGGCAATATAACAATACCATCTGCCCTGGAAAGCGAAGTGATGACACCTGCACCGCGAGCCAGGGGAGCAGCCAAAATTCGGTCCTCAACCTGACCAACC
Organism: uncultured Chloroflexia bacterium; assembly: GCA_963706905.1. Lineage (GTDB taxonomy): Bacteria > Chloroflexota > Anaerolineae > Anaerolineales > UBA4823 > CAVPNY01. The sequence goes on from CAVPNY010000012.1 coordinate 450,052, forward strand.
GCAACCCGAACATAGTCGTCGTCGCCTGCCGGAGAACTAATTTTCCGGGTCAGGGTGGCCTTAATCGTCGTTGGATTGTTGGGCTGGCGACCAAGCCATTTCGCCAATAAAGGTTCTACAAATATTTCTCCGGTGAGTGCAGCAGATACTGGATAACCAGGGACACCAATAATTGGTACGCAGATCGTTTCACGCCCGCTAGTCTCGGTTTGTGTATTTCTCGTTTTACGGATCAATCCCAGGATAACCGGGTGACCGGGTCGAATGGCTACGCCGTGTACCAACAAATCTCCCAATTGTTCAATGATCTGGGCCGAGTAATCTTCGGACCCTGCTGACGAGCCGGCGTTCAGCAAAATCAGATCGAAATCTTGCGCTGCCAATTCAACCTGTTGGCGGATAATTTCGGAATTGTCTGGTGTAATTGGAAACCGAGTTGCCAAACCACCCCAAGAATTAACCTGACCAGCCAGTACAAGCGAATTAAATTCGATAATCTCCCCAGGCTTAGCTGGTTGCCCGATAGGGATAAGCTCACTGCCAGATGGCAAAATGGCCACGCGTGGTCGTATGGAGACACGTACAGTTGCATGCCCACTCGCTGCAATTGCACCGAGATCGACTGGTCTGAGGCGGTGGCCTTCTGGTATGACAAGCTGAGAGGCAATCATGTCCTCACCCATCGAGCGGATATTACTCCAGGGGGTAAACGCAGATCGAATCCAAATCGTATTCGGCGACCTCGCCTGAGAAGTTAAATTGCCCCCTTCATCCAAAGGTTCCACATTCTCGATAGGAATAACCGCATCTGCCCATTCAGGCAGCACATCGCCTGTATCTAAATATTGGGTTTGGGCAGGTACTTTCAAGAGAATCGGGGTTGTCGGATCTGCACCTTTCGTATCGTTCGAACGGACAGCATATCCATCCATGGCCGAGGCATGATAGTGCGGTGATGAGATTTTTGCCCATACCGGTTCTGCCAGGACTCTATCTAGCGCGTGTTCATCCAGGGCGATTTCTTCGATCCCTAATCTACCCCACTTCCCAACCTCTTGAAGAGCATCTTCTAGCTTCTTCCAGGCCTCGCCAAATGGGATATCGTGCAGATATGTCAAGTTTTGCATGAGGGGTCAATGATCCTAATTCATCCGATCAAAACAGGATGACATCAACTGACTCTCCAGCGGACAAACCGGTTGCATCAGCTGGTATCTTTAACAATCCATCAGCCCGGACCAGGCTAAAAATGTGGTTACTCTTCCCGAAAATGGGTTCAGCTTGTGCCAATCCATCAACAAGATTCACTCGCACCGGAATCCAATCTTCACGCCCAGCTTGAGATGGTAGATTGATCATCAAACGAGCCTTGATGCGTTCATGAATCTCACGTCGTCTCACCCCAAGCCATTTTTCGATTAAAGGGACAATGAACAGGCGTGCAATCACCAAGGCGCTCACCGGATTTCCTGGCAACCCAATAATCGCCTTGTTGATGCCTGATGTTGGAGTTTTGCAGGCCGCAAGAATAGTTGGTTTGCCAGGACGTACATTTACCCCATGAACAAGCACTCCCGGCGCCCCAAGTCTATTGATCACCTGAGATGTGATATCCCGGATACTCGCTGAAGAACCGGCTGTTATTGCGACGATTTCTACGCTCTCTAACGCTTCTACAACAATATTTTGCAAAACAATTTCATCGTCCGGGACAATCCCATAACGAACTGCAATGCCGCCTGATTCTTCGACTAAGGCACTCAAAGAGTAGGAGTTGATATCCCGAACTTGACCAGATTTAGGGATGGCATCCGGAGGGATTACTTCATCACCAGTAGATATTATACCCACTCGAGGTTTTCGGACGACCTGCAATTCAGTAATCCCGAGCGCCATCAATCCACCGATCTCTGCTGAGCGAAGAAACACGCCAGCCGGGATGATCTCCTCGCCTTGCGCTACATCTTCTCCTATCCGGAGTGTATTTTCGCCATACGCAACCGATTTTAATACTTCAATTTCACCAGAATGTATACTTTGGGTGTGCTCGATCATTACCACTGCATCTGCATCGGGCGGCAACATACCTCCTGTATGGATCAATGCTGCCTGCCCTTTGAGCAGGCCAAAATCAGGCTCGATTCCCATCTTCACTTCATCTGATATCTGCAAGTAAGCCGGGAGTGAGTTGCTCGCTCCGTACGTATCAGCAGCGATCAACGCGTATCCATCAACCGAGCTCCGTGTAAATGGGGGTAAGGGGTGAGGTGCATAAACAGGATTTGCAGTAGCACGGCCGAGAGATTGGACCGTTTTTATATCCTCGAATGATGGCAGGGTTTGGAGATTTGCCATCCATAAGGCCAATGCCTGATCGGGGGGCACTAGCGTTAGAAACTCAGGCATATCATCACTTTTCTGTATATCACAAATTGAGTCATCGCACCCAAAACGCAAAAGCCAGCATATAGGCAACCCCTGCAAAAAGAACAACACCGGTCAATCCGACTAATGTCCAATTTGGTTTACCTCCCGCCGCAATTCCCCTCATTTGCCAGATCTGCAATAAACCAAAGGGTAAAAGGAGAAAAGAAGGTAAAACAATACCTGCAGGGACACTCAGAATTACTGCCAAACCTAATAACAGGAAAGCGGTAAAAATGAGAAGATTGTTCATCACCATCCCTCTCTCCCAACCAATTCTAACAAGAAGCGTCTCTTTTTCAAATTTTAGATCGGTAGCATAATCTGGGAATTCAAACACCAGCATCATTGCCAGGTGAAGGGCAGTTAATGGGAGAGCACTAACCAACAGCAATCGGTGGAAAGATCCCGTTTGAAGAAGAAACGCAAATCCTGGGACAAGAAATGCTACCAGGAAAGAAGTGGTCAATTCTCCATAACCTGAGGATACAAGGCGTACTGGCGGCACTGAGTAAAAGAAAGCACCTAAAAATCCCAAAATAAGGACGATGATTAACAATGGAGTGGCAGGTGCTCGATTGACCAAGAGTACCGTTAAGGAAGCTACGATCGTCAACATTGTAACTGCAGCTAACAGAACCGTGTTTCGTGAAAGTTTGCCTGGGCCGACTGCGCCACTTCCTCCGGAGAATGGTGTACGGTTCGGGTTTTGAGTATCTGCAGGGGAATCAAAATATTCATTGAGATACTGCGCGCTCAGTTGGAGAGTGGTTACAAAGGCCTGACCAAGTAGGTATAGACCCCAATCGATTGGCACCCCCAAATAATCGGCTATCCCTACGCCAAGAGCATAGACGACGGCTGCTCCAAGCAAGAAGAGAGGGCGCGACATGCGAAGAAATAATTTAATCGGGCTTTCCACTCAGTTTATTCTCACGGTTCTAAGGGATAGCCAGCCGTTGACCAGGCTTCTAAACCACCCAAAATCGGAGTAGCTCGTTCAAATCCATTGTTCATCAGGAGAAGCGCCGCACGGGCACTTGATTCTTCCTGAGGTCAGGTTCAATACAGGATGATCCAATCTGATGGATCCAATTCATCCAATCGATTCTGCAATTCATCAAGAGGAATCGATACTGCTCCAGGGATATGATCCTCAGCGAAGGCAGTCTGGGAACGAACATCGACAAAGGTAGCTTCACCAGAATCAAATGCAGCCTTCGCTTCTTCAAGCCGAACACGATCAATATCCGCTGCGGTAAATCCTTGTGCAGATGATGTAGAAGAATTCTGAGGAACACCCGGCCGCAAAATCACAAACAACGCAGCTCCCAGGACCAGCAACCCACCAAGCATAATAAGCGTGAGAGGAACAAACGATTTCTTCATACGCACATTTATCCTGTCTCCTTGTCTCGGCATCATACCACAAGTTGCTTTGAGCTCGCCAACGACTAAATTAAGTTGCGAGTTATCTTCCGCTGACTACCATTGTCAATCAGTTTACCCTAACATTTAGTTCAAACGTTGGATATTAGGGTCAAGGTTAATAATTATTTAGTTATCTTATCCTTAGTTAGTGCCTATGTTATACTGATCAATTGCTATGGGAAAACGAAGTCGCTTTTCCGCTTTACGCTGGATTTCCTTACTGTTGATTTTATCTGCAGTGATCCTATTCACTCTGCAATTGGTTCGATTCAGCCGGCTCAGATCGAATTTTCCTGATGGAATGTTGATTGCAGGGATACCCGTTGGTGGGCTCGATCGAGCTGCAAGTGCGCAAAGGCTGCTTGCAGCATACACAGCTATCCCAATCGAACTTCATTATGGGGATGCATTGATCCAGATCAACCCATCCATTGCGGAATTCGAACTCGATCTAGAAAGTATGTTGGCTGCTGCAGACCTCGCCAGAAGCCAAAATTCTTTTTGGGTTGATTTCTGGAACTTTCTTTGGGGTCGAACAGAATCTCCATCAGAGATTCCTTTACGATCATCTTTTTCTGAAAATCGACTGAGAACCTATCTGGACGAGGAAATTGCGAGTAGATATGATCAACCACCAACATCCGCTCTACCGGCAGTTGGAACAGTCAATTTTCAAGCAGGGATGGAAGGGACCGAACTGGATATTGATCAATCCATCGACCTAATCGACAATGCCTTGAAATCAACAAATCGAAGGACTGTCGATCTACCGCTCAAGAAAACTGATCCGCCTCGTCCTTCGATACAGAACCTGGAAATTCTACTCAAACAGACTATCGACATATCGGAATTCGATGGCCTGGTTGGCATGTACATGCTTGATCTACAGACCGGGGAAGAAATCCATTTTGCCTATCAACAAGGAGAAAATTTTCCTACCAACCCAGATGTGGCCTTCACTGCTGCCAGCATCATTAAAATACCCATCATGGTATCGGTTTTCAGGCGCGTGGGCGAGGATATCAGCGAAGAAACGAAAAATCTATTAGAGCTGATGATCGAAAAATCTGGCAATGATCCCGCTGATTGGGTGATGGAGCAGGTGATCGATCCAACCTCGGCTCCAATTGCCATTAGCGAGGATCTACAGCAGTTGGGACTTGACAGCACATTCCTCGCAGGTCAATTCTACCCCGGCGCCCCATTGCTCGCTGCCTTTGAGACCCCAGCAAATACTCGCACTGATGTCAACACCGATCCGGATATTTATTCCCAAACCACCCCTGCAGAGATGGGTGCATTATTAGAGGATATCTACCAATGCAATCGTTCTGGAGGCGGTGCTTTGATGGCTGTCTTTCCAGGCGAATTTACTCAATCGGAATGCCAGACAATGCTAGATTATCTGAGTTTGAATAATATTGGTCTACTAATCGAGGCAGGAGTCCCCGACGGCACGCAGGTAGCCCATAAACACGGTTGGACAACCTATTTTGGTGTGATGACTTCTTTAGGCGATGCGGCCATCGTATACACACCGGGCGGGAATTATGTACTGGTTATCTTCGCTTACCAGCCTGGCGAATTAATCTGGGATCCCACATCTAAGCTGGTTTCAGAATTATCAGAAGCTGTTTACAATTATTTTAATTATTCCGCCACGGCGCAATAAGGCTGATCAAGCAAAACCTGTACTAATGTAATCAATCTTCTACAGCTTTGGCAGTCTATGGAGTCGACGGGATTTTTAAGAGAGCTCCGACTGCATACCCCACCAATGCACTGATGGTACCAATAACGGCCATCTCTAACCCGCTTTTCCCGGGATGACCAACTGTCATGCGCGCCTTGAATGCACCAACCAGGAAAAGAACTATGGCAGCAACTACGATTGATACAATTATCCCAGTCGTAACAGGTAAGAATATGAAAGGAATTAAAGGAATCAGTGATCCAATTATGGCAGCGAAGCCAACAATCAACGCTGATCGGAAGGCGTTTCTTCGATTTGTTGGTGCAAGTTGATGCTCCTCAGCCATCATCACCGCCACCCATACATCTTTATTTCCTGTGATTGTTTCAACGATACGATCTAGGAGATCGTCTTCAAAACCCTTGCTGGCATAGATATCCCGAATTTCCTGCTTTTCCAGGTTTGGGACTTCCAGAATATGGCGATACTCCCGCTCACGTTCGCTCTCGTAAAAATCAGCATCCGCCAGGGTTGAAGTGTAGGCAACCGCCCCCATCGAGATTGATTCAGCAAATGTAGCCGCCAGGCCAGCAACAATCACAATATAAGGATCTCCAGTAGCTGCGGCAATACCCAAAATCACCCCTAATACATTGACGAGCCCGTCCTGACCACCCAAAATTACATCGGAGAGCGCGAATGCCTGCCGATGAGGGTCGGCTGTACTGTGGTGATGAAGCTCATGAGAATGAATATGAAGGATGGGTTCATCGATGTTCTTCATGAGATATTCCTTTATCATTATTACTTTCAAAAATGCGCCGGTCTGCATCATCCAGGCGCTCAATCAGATCAACACCGAGCTGTTTATAAATCCGTTGAGTGAACAATTCCATCCATACAAATTGCCGGGTAATAAGAACCAGATTTGGATTCTTTGTAATTGTGGCCTCGACTTCAAAATTCGTATTGGCAATAAGACATTCATGAAGATCAACCACCAACACTAACATATTGAGAATGCCTTGCAATTCACTTTCAAGTGGGGGATGACGGACGATTTCGTCGCACTCCAATATGGCTTCGCCTGTCAATAGAGCCCTCACTTGAATATTGTTTTTCTTGCAGGCTTTGTTGATCGCCGGTCTTAATAGATCCAGGGTCGGATCGTTAATCACCAGTAAAATCTCGTCTTTTGAATCCATGATCATTTGCGAAGCATAAGAAAATACTGGACTGGCTCCACGAATTGACCAAAGCAGTTCCTCGTCTTTTCCTGAATCTAGCATCTGCAGGCGCTCTTGTAATCCCCTGGTCAACTTGAAATAATCTTGCTCAAATCGTTCAAGAAGTAAATTGGGTGGAACGGGGCGGTAAACGATTGAACGATCCTCACCTGTTTTGAGTACTGCCCCACGCAGGCTTAATCTCCCCAACGCGTTGTATACCATCGAGCGTGGCATTCCAGTGATTTTACCCAGCAGATATCCATTTGCTGGGTGAGTCCTCAATAAAGCCAGGTAAATTTTTGCTTCCGATTCCGTAAAACCCAGTGCGATTAAATCGTTGATAATATCCATCTTGATAGTCACCCGTCTTCGAACTACTATAGCGATTCTAAGCGCGAGAATAGTATCTGTCAATTCGCTGTAGAATTGGGTGACTAATTGGGAATCGTTTGGTTATAAAGATTGAGAATACGTTTTGCGATGGTTTGCCAGCTGTAATCTTTGGCGAATTCTGCAGCCTGCTTTCCCATCCTATCCCGTAAATCAGGGTCCTTGATCAAAGACAAGAGCCGATCTGCTAAAGCTTGCGGATCACTGGTAGGGACCGTGTACCCTGTCACCCCATCCTGAACCAAGAATGCCAGGCCACCAACTTGAGAAGCAACAACAGGAGTTCCGCAAGCCATTGCTTCTAAGGCAACCATGCCGAATGATTCGTACTGAGAAGGCACTACAACCGCTTCGGCTGCAGAATAATAATATGGTAATGTATCCTGGTCTCTCTTGCCAAGAAAGGTGATCAGGTTCGTTAAGCCAAACTTTGCGCGTAGCTCTTGCAAACGCGCCATCTCTGCGCTCATGCTGTCCTGGTTTATCTCAGGCTCTCCGCCGATTACAGCCAGGCAGAACGGATATCGTTCAAATTCACCCTGATCCTTTAACAACACTATGGCTTCTATTAATGTGTCAATCCCTTTCAATGGTTCAATCCGCCCTACGAATAGTAAAGTCCGCTCACAGGGAGGAATGCCGATAAATTCCTTTGCTTCTTCTACAGGGATGGGGTAAAAATGGCTTAGATCAACACCAGGGGGTATTACAACTATTTTCTTCGGATCAGCCTGGTAGAGCCACTGCAATTGAGCTAATTCTGCTGGTGTTGCTGCAACAATCCGATCTGCATGCGCTAATACCGCTTGTTCACCCTTTAACCGGTAATCTCCTTCGGATTCCTCGGCTGAACGCGCAACGCGCTGCTTCATCAAACCTAAGGTGTGAAACATTTGAATTACAGGGACACCCCAACGTGCTTTCAGTGTGTCAGCTGCCAATCCGGATAACCAATAATGGCTGTGTATCAAATCATAAGTCACTCCTTTAGACATGGTGAACTCTTCAATTCCAGCCACAAACTCCGGTACAAAGCTCAATAACTCTTGCTTCTGAACAGGGGTTTCTGGGCCTGCCCGGACATGGACAACACGGTTTCCATATCCCAGGTCATGCAAAACATGAGGGATATGCTCATCCTGCGAACGCGTAAAGACATCAACCTTAATCCCCAACGGACCCAGATGTCGGGTGAGTTCACGAACATACACGTTCATACCGCCAGTGTCTTTTCCACCAAGGGTTGCCAATGGACAAGTATGATAAGACAACATGGCAATTCTCAAGCTTCACCTCTTCGGCTTGCCTTTCCCGTGGTTACCTTGTATAATTTCGCTAGTGTTCCCCTACGCCACCGTAGCTCAGCTGGCAGAGCAGCCGCTTCGTAAGCGGCGGGTCAAGGGTTCGATTCCCTTCGGTGGCTCTTCCTTTTGGAGATCTTCTTTTCCCTACTAAAAAATAGATCAACCCCAATCCTGATTAGATAGCCTGGTTCAGTATATATCGAATATGTCAAAACGTACATCCCCGCTTGTCATCGGCATAGCTGGTGGGACAGGTTCCGGAAAAACGACAGTCGCAAACGTGATTCTGGATCGAGTTGGCGCCGAACGCATCGCATATTTGCCGCATGACGCCTACTACAAAGATCTAAAAGATCTACCCGTCGCGCAACGCCACCAAATCAACTTCGATCATCCTCATTCATTAGATACAGAATTACTGATCGAGAATCTTCGCGATTTACGCGCCTGGCAGTCGATTGAACTCCCAGTGTATGATTTTAAAACTCACTCTCGGACGAATCACACAGTCACCATCAAACCTCAACCAGTAATTATCGTTGAAGGGATCCTGATTTTTGCTGAACCTGAGCTGAGAGAGCTGTTTGATGTGAAGATATTTGTGGACACCGATCCTGACATCCGCTTTATAAGGCGACTCCAACGGGATATTGAGGAACGTGGGCGCACCACAGTCTCGGTTATCAATCAATATCTAACCACCGTCCGGCCGATGCACTTAGAGTTCGTCGAGCCATCCAAACGCTACGCAGATGTCATTATCCCAGAAGGGGGATTAAATACAGTTGCTATGGATATGGTCGTTGCGCGATTAAAATCACTGCTGCGCGGCGAGTATGAAGAATCCTAATTGTGCAAGAAATCCAAGAAAAAATCGCTCATCAATCCTGTCCGATGAGCGATCCAGAATGAAGTGATTCGAAAAGGAAAACGAATGAAGACTCAACAATGGGCAATAGCTCCTACATTTAAGATCGACCCAAAGAATCAGTATTTTGCAACCATCCATACCGATATGGGTAACATCAAAATCCAGCTTTTTGCGGATCAAGTTCCACATACCGTGAACAATTTTGTATTTCTCGCCCACCAAGGTTTTTACAATGACACGATTTTTCACCGGGTGATCGCTAATTTCATGGCTCAGGGTGGTGATCCGACCGGAACGGGTACGGTCGGCCCAGGCTATCGCTTCGCAGATGAATTCAGCCCTGGACTTCGCCATGATAAACCTGGTGTTCTATCCATGGCAAATGCGGGAGCGAATACCAACGGTTCACAATTCTTTATTACTCATGTCCCAACACCGTGGCTTGATAACAAACACAGTGTGTTTGGTCAGGTAGTGGACGGAATTGATGTCTTAATGGCGATCCCGCCTCGGGATCCTCAAAAAATAGGCTCACCGGCAATCAAAATTCAAACAATCACAATCGAGGAAATAGCTCCCGAAAGTAACGAAAAATCGTAAGTTCCAGGTTTAATCTAATTCAATTCGTAAAAATGATATTTTGAGTAAACGTTATCTGACCATCGCCCGGATTTTGGCATTCATTGCAGTGATTGCCATTACTGTTTTTGTCTACAGCGTGCGCGATCAGGCAGAAAAGTTAGCTATCTATGGATACCCAGGCATTTTCCTGATATCGTTTCTAGCCTATGCAACCGTCTTCCTTCCCGCGCCTGGTATCGCAGTGGTTTTTGCGATGGGAGCAATCTTCAACCCTATAGGAGTCGCACTGGCCGCCGCATGTGGTGCAGCACTCGGCGAAACTGTAGGATACCTGGCTGGATTTAGTGGCCAAGGTGTGGTGGAACGGGCAGATATATATGAGAAGTTCACTACCTGGATGACAAAAAATGGTCCGTTGACAGTGTTCTTGTTAGCTGCGATTCCAAACCCTTTCTTTGATATCGCGGGGGTGGTGGCTGGTGCTCTCAAAATGCCTTATGTGAAGTTTATTGTTTGGTGCTGGTGTGGTCAGATGATCAAGATGCTATTCTTCGCCTATGCCGGCGCCACCTCTTTAGACAAACTCTTACCTGGGATTCTTGGATAAATCTCTCACAATCTCATTGATTCAATCGAATAAACTCTCACGAAATGAGGACCACTATGAACGATTACAGCAAGATCGATCAATATCTCGAAAGAAATCTCAACGCTAGTATTGATGAACTCAGCGGTCTCTGTGCTCAGCCCAGTGTAGGTGCTCAAAATTGGGGCCTCCGCGAGTGCGCCGATTTGGTAGCGGATATGTTACGCCGAAGAGGATTTGCCGTTGAAATACTGGCTACCGGTGGCGCTCCAGTTGTAATTGCCGAGCGTAAAGGCCGTCTGAACAAAACCATCCTTTTTTATAATCACTACGATGTCCAACCACCAGAGCCCCTAGAATTATGGGAAAGCCCTCCTTTTGAACCAACTATCCGAGAAGGCAAACTCTACGCCCGGGGAGTAAGTGATGATAAGGGGCACATTGTCAGCAGGCTGCATGCGATAGACGCGCTACTTGAAGTAGATGGAGAACTCCCCTGTAATATAAAGTTCATCATAGAAGGAGAGGAAGAGACAAGCAGCGTTCACCTTCATAGCTTTGTCGAAGAAAACCAGGATCGACTGGCAGCCGATGCCTGCATCTGGGAATTTGGGGGGGTAGACTTTCGTGAAGTCCCCATGCAATACCTGGGTATGCGGGGTATCTGTTATGTTGAACTCTCTGTCACTACCGCATCGATTGATTCCCACTCAGGACTTGGCGGATCGATTTTCCCGAATGCAGCCTGGCGGTTAGTATGGGCATTAAACACCCTTAAAGGTCCAGACGAGCATATAAAAATACCGGGACATTATGATTTAGTTATTCCCCCAAGCCAGCATGATCGCGAGTTAATGGAAGCACTGCCTGAAGTCAGTGAAGAATATAAAACTCGCTATGGTGTCGATCACTTCTTAGGAGATATTCAAGGCGGTGTGGAATTGCGCATCGCTGAGGTGTTTGAACCAACTTGCACAATTTGTGGCCTGACAAGTGGTTATCAAGGTCCAGGATCGAAGACAGTTCTACCTGCTCGTGCTTCTGCTAAAGTTGATTTCCGACTTGTCCCCAATCAAACACCTGAGGATGTGTTAATTAAATTAAGAAAATATCTCGATGACCAGGGGTTTTCCGATGTAGAAATTACCTATCTAGGGGGTGAACCGCCGGCGCGGACAAATCCCGATGATCCTTTCGTCGCTCTTGTCAATCGCACTGCAGAGCCAGTGTATGGTGTGCCAATGCAAATCGCGCCTATGGTAGGTGGCTCAGGCCCCAACTACCCGTTTATTCATCTTCTAAAATTGCCGGTTGTCACTGCTGGAGTTGGTTATCCGGGTTCTCAAGCTCACGCCCCAAACGAGAATATGCGGATTGACCTGTATTTGAAGGGCGCTCAGCATATTGCCCGTATTCTTAAGGAGTTCTCTGGGTAACAAACTAAATAAAAAGCTTAATTCGTTGAAGTCTTCTTTTGGGCCGCAGTTCTCAGTTCCATAACATCTTTCCCCTGGGCACGGATGCGTGCCCAGGCTGATTCTACCTGCTCAAGTGCCTCCGGTGTTTCGGGAATCTCCCCGTAACGAACCTGCAAATACGCGCTCGTGATGAGCGCTAAATCTTGGGTTAATTCCGGAAATATAATAACAAGATCGGGTAAATATTCCAATGGGGTATGGGCCTGAGGACGTGGCTTCCCAAGTTTTTCTCCCAGTTCCATCAGTTCTGCGTAGATACGCCTGATACGGGCAGCTGCAAACCACCCTCGCTGCGGTAGTCGGTGTCGTCGCCCCAGCCAAACCTTCGCCAAGTTTCTTTAATTGACTTTGTAATGCGTTTTTAAGCAATTGGAGTAATTCACCCGTTGAAAGTACTGAACCTCTTTCCTCTTCCCGGCTTCGTTTTTCTTTCATAACCCATTGGGTTATGGAAGATATCACCAAAAAAGCGATCAATAGAATGAATCCCCATAACAGGAGCGGTTTCAGAAGTGGAAGCCATTCAAGGAATCCAACCCGCTCCATAAAGCCAAAGAGAAATTTTGCTGCTTCCGAGATAACCGTCCGAAAGCTTTCCAGTGCAAGTAAAAGGTTTTGAAGAGCATTAGATTGGATATTTGCTTTTCCAACCAGAGATTCGACAGCGAAGATCACCGGACTAATCATACCCACGATCGCTATTGCAAATACGCCCAAAACAACAGATCCAAGTTGCTCAATCAGCCTAACCCGCTCGCTGAAAAACCACGAAATAAATCCAGACAACCCAACAACTATGATGGCTGCCCCAAACATTCCCAAAAACCAACGCCGATCGAACTTACTGTCAATACCCCCACGCATCGTTGTGATCACAGATATGCGCGCTGTGCTCAAAGCGATTAATCCAGTGAAGAAGAATAAGTACAATAAGTTGCCTGGCGTTTCTCCAGTTACCAGTGTATTGATAAAGATAAATGCAATGAACATAAAAATACCAAAAACAAAATTTCGCTTCACCGTGCGCGGCTCAATATATTCCTGTGCAATTTGAATTCCTCTCCAACTCGCGATAAGCACAAATATAGAAATGAGAAATTCATCAGGAATTAAATTGCCGATTTGGTTGAATGCATTCACAGGCCGGTTAAGTAGATCAGAAATCGAGGTTACATCGTGGCTGTATAACAGTAACTTTAAGCCTACCAGGATACTCACTACGATTGCCACAAGCAACAGAACCCTTCGAATGCTCATTTTGAGCTGCAGATAATTCATCACTCGAGATAGCCAATGTAAACTCAAGACTATTCCAGCGAACACGACAAAAGCTCGAAATGGGTCGGTTGCATATGTGGCTGGCGTGAGCGAACGAAACCAAGGTACAAGCCAACACATTTCCATGATTATCAGCGCAAGGATAGAGATCTCCCGCCAGGGACGGAAAGCAGGCAGGCTAAAAACGGGTGATTTATCAACGTAATTGCTATCTTTTGCCATGATTTGACGCCGTTTCCTTCACTCAACCTGTTCTTTGAAGGGGAGGTGGACAATACGGACACCAGGAATCTCCGGAGGAGGCTTTTCTTCAAATGAAAGCAAGGTAATGCGACGTCCATGATGATGTAACTGCACCAACGCTTCAGCCAATTCAGGAGAGCATACGGAAGTAACAATTAACAAGGATGCGCCATACGGTAACTTCGGAACTTCCTTAATCAGAAATCGTTCATACGGTGAAGTCACAACCGGGGTAACACCTGCAAGAGCTTCAAGCAAGGTAGCAAGCTGTTTGGGAGATCGACCGGGCGGAATACGAAATGGCTGGTCCGAGTGAGCCAGGCATCCATTGGCAACCAATCCAACCCGATAACCATTTCCGATCCCTTCATAGGCCAGGGTTGCACCAACCCGGATCACGTGTTCGAGGAGTAAAGGGTTGGTTCCTTCCCAATGGCGGGAATACGTCGCAACATTCAAGCAGATCACCAAAACATTGGCAGAGCTGGGTTGATACACTTTGACCTGTAACTGACCGGTATGTGCAGTCATTGGCCAATGTACCCTCCGAATACTATCTTCTGGATGGTAATCCCTAAGTCCAATCGGTTGGTTCAAATCCTCATAAAGACGTCTCCGGGATCGTCTGTCTCCAAAAGGATCTTCGGCAGGTAATTGAAGATCTCGAAAAGGAATCAAACTGGGAAATACAGTTAAATATTCTGACGAAGGTAGTACTTTGGATAGTTCAAACATTCCAAACAGGTCGCCTGATTCAAGATGGGCAGGACCAATCGCATAAATACCCCTTTTTCGGAAAATAAGGGTATAAAACCGGCGGGCTCTTTCATACCAACGCAAACTAAATACATTCGTTAGTAGGCCTTGGTCTGGAATATGAGATGGCGCTATGAGGTCTTCATTATCGGGACCGACCGCTTTAGGCCAGGGATCCTGAACACGTAACCAAGAGAGAGGTAATAATTTTTGATTTTCTACTTCCAGGCGCACAGGTACCTGTTCGCCTGGAAATCCACGACGATAATGCGGTTTTCGCTGGTACACCACCCCATCAAGAGAGTGAGCTTTCCACCAATAAGCCAATCCAAACACTACCATTAACATCAAAGACAGCGCTACCATCAGGGGTAATGCGAAACAGAACCCCAAAGAGCAATAGAATGAATAATAAAGGCAAAGAACGCTGGTAGTTCAACTCAACCTTCAACAGGAACAGGGACCGCTTCTACTATATCTCCGACTAACTCACTCGGTTGCCGACCACGCAGCTGAGCCTGCGGTGAAATCATAAGACGATGCGTGAGGACATGAGGGGACATATATTTCACATCATCGGGGAGCACATAGCTTCTTCCCTGGATGGCTGCCCAGGCTTGAGCTGCCCAATACAAAGCCAGGGTTGCCCGTGGGCTAGCACCAAGGTCAATCTCTGGATGATTGCGGGTCGCTCGAGCAATGGCCACGATATAGTCCCGGATTGTAGCTTCTACTCTAATTTGACTCCGCTCTTCCTGGAGATCGAGGATCTGTTGTGAGTCCGTAACTGACTCCAATTCAGGGAGAGGATCATTGGCCCGAAATCGATCAAGGATGGCAGACTCTTCTTTTTCCGAGGGATATCCGATGACTACGCGCAAAAGAAACCGGTCAATCTGCGCCTCGGGCAATGGGAATGTCCCTTCCAGTTCAACTGGATTTTGGGTCGCCATCACAAGGAATGGTCTGGGTAATGGACGGGTCACACCATCAACGGTGATTTGGCGTTCCTGCATGGCTTCCAATAACGCAGATTGCGTGCGTGGAGTCGCCCGGTTTATCTCATCGGCCAGAACAACCTGACTGAGCACCGGACCAGGCCTGAACTCAAATATCTGTTCCTTCTGATTGAACCAACTTAAACCCGTAACGTCTGATGGGAGTAGATCAGGAGTGAACTGGATGCGTCTAAAGGAACAACCCAGCGAAGCCGCCAGGGCACGCGCCAGGGTGGTCTTACCGATACCTGGAACATCTTCTAAAAGAATATGTCCTTCGCATAGAACGGCGACCAAAGTCAGGTTAATCACGTCGTCCTTACCGACGATAACTTTCTGAATATTCTCCCGCAACTGGCGTGCGAATTCACTGATCATAAACACCTCGATGTTGTCAACCTAAGGTTGAGGATTTTCACAGATATTACGAGTTTGAGTCCAAGCTAAATGAGATATCTTACAAGTTTACCAGGGATAATCGATCCGATTGACTCATTCCTTTACCATCAGAAGGTCAATCATGTTTACCTCGCATTTATGTTAACAGCCTCCATATCCTCAAGGTTCATCATCATAGAAATTGACATCTTTGGGTATCCAAATCAGCTTGAGGCTGAATGGTATAATCGCCGCATGCCAACCCTGGTTGCATTAGACATTGAGACCACTGGCCTCGATCCACAGAGAGAAGCAATTCTGGAGATCGGGGCAGTCCGTTTTAATGGGCGTCGGGTTGAGGATGAATGGTCGACATTAATTAATCCTGGGCGGGTTATTCCTCCCTATATCACAAGCTTAACTGGCATTACCAACCAGATGGTAGCCCAAGCGCCTCCTCTTAGCGCAGTCTTGAGCGATCTGGCTGATTTCGTTTCCGACTTCCCTGTCGTCGGTCACAATGTCCGCTTTGATCTTTCCTTTTTGCGCCGGCACCGGGTCCTCACTTACAATGACATTTTAGACACATACGAAATGGCATCTGTACTATTACCGACAGCCAGTCGATATAATTTGGGTGCCTTAGCGCAGAATCTGGCAGTACCACTACCGGCAACACATCGGGCTCTTGATGATGCGCTTGTAACCCACGGTGTCTATGTACGCCTTCAGGAACTTGCCCAAGATTTACCAATTGACCTTCTGGCGGAGATCGTTCGATTAAGCGAGAATCTGGATTGGGGAGGATATTGGGCATTTCGCACAGCGCTGCAGGCACGCTCCCGAGAGACAATCCGGGCGCGGCCTGTTCCCCCAGCCTCTGTTGGGCCATTATTCCAGGAAAAACCAGGAAGAATCCCAATCCCACCGCAGCCCAACCAACAGTATACCGCCATAGATCCGGATGAAACTGCTGCCTATCTGGAGTACGGCGGAGCTTTTTCGCAGCACTTTCCCGATTATGAGTACCGACCTCAACAAGTTGAAATGCTCCGAGCCGTCACCCAGGCTTTATCAGAAGGACGCCACTTGATGGTGGAGGCCAGTACAGGAGTTGGGAAATCTATTGCGTATCTCTTACCAGCAGCTGCCTGGGCGCTTCAGAACAATACACGGGTCGTGATTTCTACAAACACAATTAATCTTCAAGATCAGTTGATCAAGAAAGACATCCCGGATCTCTGCACTGTGCTCAATGTAGATATTCAAGCTGCTGTATTGAAAGGTCGTTCGAATTATCTTTGCCCAAGAAGGCTGGAAAACCTCCGCCATCGCGGCCCAATGAGCGTCGAAGAAATGCGAATCCTGGCGAAAATCATGGTATGGACACAGAATTCGATCTCCGGAGACCGTTCCGAAATCAATCTTAATGGTCCCATCGAGCGTGATATTTGGCTACGGGTATCCGCAGAAGATGAGGGCTGTACTACTGAGACATGCATGCAGAGAACAGGAGGGGCTTGTCCTTTTTACCAGGCACGCCAGGCTGCTCAAAACGCTCATCTTTTGATCGTAAACCACGCGCTACTATTGGCTGATGTTGCCACAGGGAATCGAGTTTTACCTGAGTATGATTACTTGATTATAGATGAAGCTCACCATATGGAGGATGCCACTACAAATGCATTGAGTTTTCGGGCGACATTCAGCGAGATTGAACGCTTGATCAGGGAACTTGGTGGACCAACAGAGGGAGTGCTTGGCTGGAGCTTGAAGATTATTGAGAATATTTTACCCCCTCTCGAATACGCTTCAGTTGATCAGATGGTCAATCGAGCAACCGATCTGGCTTTTCAATTTGAACAACACTCCCGCCAGCTCTTTACAGATCTTGACCGATTTCTCTTCGAACAACGCGAGGGCCGACCGCTTGGCCCTTACGCCCATCAGGAACGCATCATACCTGCCACCCGAACGCAACCAGCCTGGAGTGCGGTTGAAGTGGACTGGGATGAAGCCGAACATTCTCTAAAACCATTATTAGAGATCATTGCCAGGGTGACACAAGCGATCGCGGAGCTTCTCCAGGATCTCCCCGATGATGGGCAAGATCTCTTCGGCCAAATCAGTAACCTTTACCGGCGGCTGAGCGAGTTACACGATCAAATAGATGGATTGATATTTGAACCAAAAGCTGAATCAATTTATTGGATAGAAATACAGTCTGATGGACAACGAATATCCCTGCATTCCGCCCCTTTGCACATCGGTCCTCTCATGGAACGATACTTATGGCATGAAAAGGCTTCAGTGATCCTGACATCAGCAACATTGACTGCCTCGGGAGAATTTGATTATCTTCGAAATCGCTTGTACGCGGTCGATGCCGACGAACTCTCGGTGGGTTCCCCATTCGATTACGAAAATGCAGCCTTGATTTACATCCCAACGGACATTCCTGAACCGAATGACCGAGCGGGGTTTCAGCGCGCTCTGGAACGCAGTCTCATCAGCTTGTGCCGTTCAACAGGCGGCCGCACCATGGTCCTGTTCACATCTTACGCTCAGCTCCGCCAAACATCTCAGGCAATCACTCCGTCCTTAGGCGAAGCAGATATTCTGGTTTATGAACAGGGTGAGGGGGCTTCACCGCACAGCCTATTAGAGACCTTCCGCAGCGCTGAAAAAGCGGTCTTATTGGGGACACGTGCTTTTTGGGAAGGTGTTGATGTCCCTGGCGAGGCCTTGTCCGTACTTGTGATCCCCAAACTTCCATTCGACGTTCCATCTGATCCAATCATTGCTGCCAGAGCGGAGACTTTTGAAGACTCCTTCTCACAATACATGCTCCCCGAAGCTATCCTAAGATTCCGTCAGGGATTTGGCCGGCTAATCCGGACGCAATCCGATCGAGGTGTCGTTGCCATTCTCGATCGCCGTATCCTAACAAAACAATACGGGCGTGCCTTTCTTGAGTCTTTACCCAACTGCACAACTCGTCTAGGAGTGCTGGCGGAACTTCCACGCACAACAACTCAATGGCTCAATCTTTAAACCTATCGAATAGGGGCGATCTCCCCCGTTCCCCCACTTCATAATCAAAAATCCAAATGAATTCGGGATAAGAAAATATTGTTGTAGATTTGGTCGACAGTTCCGTCCAGATCTACAACAGCCAACATCCTTTATTCTTCAAACCGAACTGACGCTAATATTGGCTTTTGGTGCCTCACTTTTTGTGAGCGCTGAGGCGATCAAGGATTGCTTTAGCTCCCATAATCTCTCAGTCAAAGATACGTGATAAATGTGAGGATTCATCAAACGCCGCACACCAGGATCTAATTTATCGACGTCGGTCTTCCTGGTTTTGCGTAATTCTTCAATCGAAGGCGATTCAACAAGCAATTTCCCATCTTTGAGTACTTCAACCAATAATGGTTCTACCTTGGTGATTTCTTCTTGTGTCATGGTGCGAAACTTGGTTGGCTCAGACGGATGGCGGAGCTTAATTGATCCCATCTCGTCAAGCCTCTCGTCCGCCAGGCTGAGCAAATCTGCTACTGCCTTACCACGTTGATCATATATTCTCCACACGGATTTATGCCCTGGATTAGGAGTTTTCACAGGCGACTCAGATATTTTTATCGCAGGAATCCATTTATCTTGCTCACATACAGCGACCAGTTTATAAACTCCTCCCAAGGCTGGATCGCCTTCAGACACGATCAATCTGGTGCCCACACCGTACACCAATCTCTTGATTAATTTTTCAGGATCGATCCCATAACGCGGAGCTTCTTCTTGAATTTGTGTGATGATCTGCCAAATAACCAATTCATCAAGATTATTCGAAAGAACAATGACCGTGTCGGGAAATCCAGCCTGGTCAAGCATTCTGGCAGATTGGATGCTTAAGTACGCTAGATCGCCCGAATCTAAACGGATCCCGACCGGTTTAAATCCTTTACGCTGGATCTCCTCAAAGACTCGAATAGCATTTGGCACACCACTTTCCAAGGTGTTGATCGTATCCACCAGTAATAGGCAATTATCCGGATACACTTCGGCATACGCCCGGAAGGCCTCTAATTCTCCTTCACCAAGCGCCATATACAATTGCACCATACTATGTGCATGGGTTCCCTTAGGAGGATAACCGAGCACGTGCGATATGCCGACATTCGAACTAAAATCAGCTCCCCCAATCAATGCGGCTCGGGTTCCAGCATTGGCTCCCTTATCCTGACCGCGCCTCAATCCAAACTCTAACATGAGCTGGCCTCTACCACTCTCGTAAATCCGCGCAGCCTTTGTTGCAATCAAAGTTTGATAATTGATGTGATTGAGAAGTGAAGTTTCAAGGATTTGCGCCATCGCAAGGGGGCCCTGGACAACGGTCAATGGGGTATTCGGGTGGACTACCCGTCCTTCTGGGATGGCCTGTAAATTGATTCCATCAAAAACACCGTTTTTCCTTAACCATATGAGAAAATCATCGGCAAATACTCGCCGCCCATTCACTCCTACCTGGGAACGCAGATATTCAATATCCTCATCCCTGCAATGCGCGGTAGAAATCCAATCAAGCAACCATTCCAGACCAGCAACAACACAAAAACCTGCTTTGTGCAAACCATAATTTGGATATTCGCGGAAATAATGATCGAACTGGCAATATTTTTCATGCAAACCCATACGAAAATAGAGCTGCGCCATTGTCAGTTGGTATTGATCAGTAAACAAGAAACCCTCCGCCGTTTCACGCTCTCTCACATCCATTTCCTCTCTCCTTGAAATATGCGTCATTGCTTACCAGATTCTATCCGCACTGACACTGATTTCGAGATTAAAATTATCCCCAACAGATACATCTCGTATTCAGATCACCGCTCTTCCTGCAAAAGATTAGATGGATATCGGTCTACTTTCTTTTGCAGATTGGTACAAAGCCAGGATCGTTGCCAGATTTCCGGCACTGTCCTCCAGGCTTATTCGGGGCGCTCTCCCAAGTAAAACTGCGTCAGCCAAATCCTCAACCTCACCGCTATACAGTTCTGGACCGTTTATTTGAATGATTTTCTTTTCTTCATCGCGAGTGAGAACAATCTTCTCTTTTTTACCTGGTTTGAATGGGTTGGGGATGAATATTGCTCCGCTAGTTCCAACAATTTCCATCGTTGCCCGGAATAGTCCACGAAAACCACAATCGAATTGAGCCAGGATATTTCCCGCAAACCGTATTTGACCGGTAAACACTTCATCGACTCCGCTATCGCCTGTCCACTGCCAGCCGAAAACATCTACCGGTTCCTTTCCAATAATCGCGCGGGAATAGCTGATTGGATAGCAGCCAACGTCCCAGACACTTCCCCCCCCGAGAGCTGGATCAAGACGTACATCATCTTTTCTCTTAAGGTTGAATGTAAACGAACCTCGAATCAGGCACAAATCTCCAATGGTGCCAGCATCAACCATCTCTTTCACTTTCAGAGTCTGGGGGTGGTGGCGGTACATGAACGCCTCTGCGATCACCACTTTCGATTGTTTCACGGCTTCTTTAATTGCCTGAATTTCATCAAACGACAAAGCGAGAGGTTTCTCACATAAAACATGCTTACCAGATTTGGCGGCCTTTACTGTCCATTCCGCGTGCAAGCCATTTGGAAGTGGGTTATAGATCACATCAATATCCGGATCAGACAACAAATCCTCATAGCGACCGTACGCTTTGGGTATTTTCCACTCGCGCACATATTGATCGGCTCTAACCATATCCCGACTGGCAACAGCCACCAAAATGTTCCGCTTTGATGCTCTGAGTGGCTTAATTAATGCGCGATTGATTCGAGCTGTACTGAGGATTCCCCACCGCAAAATGGATGAACCACTATTCATGAGCGTACATTTCCTTTATATTGGCTTTTTGCTCAACGATCCATAAGTATAGATCCGCTTCAGTTCTACCAGGGAATTCATCCAGAATCCCCTGAGCACGGATAATCTCCACCAAAGGCAGGTAAACATTTTCATACCAGGATACAACAGCGTCCTGGTATGGGACTTCTTTCTTGTTCTGTTCGCCAAGATACCATCGATGAACATCGATATGCTGAAGTAATTTTTCGTACATCCCTGGAACAGTTAAGCGAATATCTGCTTGTGATCGAAGTTCTGGGAGATGTGTTCGTGCCAGGAACCCTGTTCTTTCTTGCTCGAGTATGAAATAATCGATCCATGCAGCCCGCTTGAGTAAGTCTACCAGCTTACCTGCTGGCCACTGCTCGAAATCATCGATAAATTTATCCGCGGCATCCTCAAATGCATATTCAACTTTGTAGGCCTCACGCCTGTACCATTGATATTCGATGATCCACAAATAGAGATCACCGACTGTTCGATTTGGAAAATGAGAAACGAGGCGTTGATCTTGAATTATTCTAGCTAATGGAGAATAAACATTATCGTACCAAGAGACAACGGCTTCTGGATACGGGATATCGGTATTTCGTTGCTCTCCCAGGTACCAGCGATGAACGCTGATATGTTCAAGAATCCTTTTATATTCCCCGGGCAGAGTGAGTTCAAGGTCAGCTTCTGGTCTCAATTGAGATAATCGAGTTTGCTCAATAAATCGGGCATACTCACCTTTCAATTCCAGGTCTGCCAATTCATCATCAATCGTTAATGGCACAAGGATATCGATTTCGGTCACAAAAGCGTCCACCATCAACTGCCCCCGCTCACGGGCAACCGATACCCGATGATTCCCGTCTCGAACAAAGTAAATATCCCCCATTTTGTACAACTCAACAGCAGGCAGGCTAATCGATTCATAATGGGCTTTATCGATGCTTACCCATCGATCCTTTGTCCTTTTCTGGAGGGGGACAAAAGCCCGGTCAAAATCTCGATATCTGCCCATACTGCCTACAATCTGATCGATCGGAACCTGACATAGACCAATATAATGTTGTCCCTGTATCGGAAGTCGATCCTTGACTGCATCAAAAGGCAGCAAATCGTTACTTTCACCCGTCAGCCATCGGAGAACTTTCCGCCAAAACCCTCTCTGGAAGGCTCGTTCAAAATCCTGGTTTGCCATATTATCGAAAGACATATTTACCTGCACATCGCTCAATTAGACCAAAACGATCAATCGCATGATCCTCTCAGCTTTATCCCATTTCTTTCCGATTACGGAAGAAACTCAGTGGCGCAAAGCCATTTTGGATTGGCTCAACTGATGATTTAATAAATCCATAAGCATTAACCACGTCCGTATTCAAGAATCGGGTCACTTTGACAGCATCGTGGCGATAAAGGTGGATATGCCCATGAAAGTGATAGGCTGGCTTGAAGACTTCTAGGAGCCAGCGAAATGCCTTTATTCCTTGATGAGGCAGATCGGGTTGATCATGGATACCCCAGGGAGGAGCATGGCTTACAAAAACATCTAAATAACGACCATAGATTGCCTGATTACGAATTAATGTTGGAACGAGACTTATGACATGTCCCCACATTTCTGGCTGAGAATACTGGTAAGGAGCATTTCGGTATTTTAAACTTCCTTCTATCCCAGCCAAAATGATCCCATTCGTCATTATTATTCTTCGATGAAGATCGACTCCGCCCTGCGGCTCACTCAGGGATCCGGCTACTGTATATTCTTTTACATTCGAATGATTCCCGCGCACAAAGAAAAGGGGTTTGTCTAGTACGCTAATAATATATTCGAGATAATAATAGGGTAGATCACCACAACCAATGATCAAATCGACATCCTGAAACCGAGCCCGCAAACGAGGACTATAAATTAAATCCAGCTCAACATCACTTAATGCAAGCACTTTTTTGGACATCATTCGATACACCTGTCGGATTGCATGTTTCGAGTTAAGCTTATACCTTCTTAAACTATATTGTCAACTTATAATTCTGATCGATCCGGATTGAAAAGGTTGCGATCTATCGAAATTCTGATATAGTTACTCTACTGAAGAGTCCAAAAGACTGGTTCAATGTCGTTGTTAGTCATAGTTTATTGAGGCAACTTCGGACTGAATTGTTTTAGTAGTTCTGATTCTTGGGGAGGTATAGTGCTAAGAAATATTCATATTTTATTGACATACACCTGCCCTCTTCAATGTGATCATTGTTTTATCTATGCCAGCCCTCGGGCGTCTGGCAAACTTACTCCTACCCAAGTTACCCATCTCTTAGAGCAGACATCTACAATCAAAACCATCGAATGGGTCTATTTCGAAGGCGGTGAACCAATTCTGGTATATCCTTTGCTCTTATCGAGTGTCAAACGGGCTAAACGTCTTGGTTTCAAGGTTGGCGTAATTTCCAATGGATATTTTGGGCGCTCAGAAGAAGCGGCTATGCGCTATTTGAAACCCCTTATCGCCCTCGGGCTGGATAGAATCTATATCAGCAACGACCGGTTTCATTACAAGAATAGCGTAAACTCGCCAGCAGGAAAAGTTATCGAAGCGTCGATCAAATTAGGCCTGCCAACAACGAGGATCAGGATTGGTGAACCTCAATCATCTGAACAAGATCCAATTCTCAATAATGATCTTTTTCGTGATGAGACACGCCCTTTGATGATGGTTGGCCGCGCAGCTGAGAAAATTCAATTTAATCCATCCAATAACGACTGGCGAAGTTTCACCTTCTGCCCTTTTAAGGATCTCGAAGATCCTGAGTCGATCTATATATGATCCATTCGGAAATGCTCAATTCTGCCAGGGTATAACCATTGGCAACGTTTGGTCATCCCCACTCCATGATTTAATGGATCAACTTGATATCGCCTCGCACCCTATCTATGGTCCGATCAGACTTAATGGTCCAAAGGGGCTTGTCGAAGAATATAATCTCGCTCCTTTAGCTGAATATCAAGACGCATGTCATCTGTGTTATGCCACTCGACGGCAACTGGTTAATCGGTTCCCAGAATACCTTTCTCCCCCCCAGGTTTATAATCTTCAGATTTAAGAAATCAACCTCGTCGTCTAATGTTGGCCTGGCCAATCCAAACCAGTCACATTCAACCCACTCCCTTCCACCACGAGCGCCCCCACATAACCAGGGCCAGGGTCAAGGTGAAAGATTGACCACCTATCAGTTTCTCCTGCATCATTGCTAGTATTTATTAGCCGTGGGATCTCGTTAGGGCCAAAAGCTACCTCAAATTGGTCGAGGGGAATGGACAACCCTTTCCCTTGGGCCTTGACGAAAGCCTCCTTGCGAGTCCAACAGGTGAAGAATGCTTCCTGACGAAGATCATCAGGGAATGAGAGCAGCTGCCTGACCTCTGCAGGTGCAAAAAATCGCTTTGCAATCGTTTCCATGGAAGCCTCATCCCTTAATGGTTCAAGATCCACACCAATCCGGCGATCCTTAGTTACGGCAAGCAGGCTGAGATTGCCAGCATGGGAGATGTTAAAAGTTAAAACTCTCTTCGTGACCCTGTTTCGCTAAATATGGCTTCCCATATTGGTTGTAAGCAAAAACCAATTCTTCCGGTTCAACTTCCAAATAACTCCCTAAGATTTCACGAACAGTAACCCGGGTACATAATGTATTTGGTTCGATCATCTTCGAAGTAAAACTTATTCGCTTTACTGATTTCATCCATCGAAAGCACATGAGCATATCTGGTAGGAGCCTGTATTAGATGAGTAAGCTTGATTCGCCACACATGCACTTGATCGGACTCTAATAAAATGATTTTGGACGGCGTTCCCCATTGCCGGATCAGGTTAAGTTCCAATTCCAACATTCTCCCAATAATTCAATCTTTTATAGATTATACAACTTGTGACAATCCGTAATTTGACAACATTGCATCACTGAAATCATTCTTACCTGGCTTAAAATAAAATCGCCAGTCAAAACCATCATGCTGGCGATTTATAGTCAGGCAAGGCAGGATTGCTCCCTACCAAATGAAATCCAAATTTCAGACAGCAATTTACCTATTTTCGGACGTGGTAATCACCCTGAATCACCCATTTGTAAGTTGTCAATTCTCGCAAACCCATCGGTCCGCGGGCATGTAATCGTTGAGTAGAGATGGCTACTTCAGCGCCAAGCCCTAGCTGAGAGCCGTCCGTGAAACGTGTGCTGGCGTTTACATATACTGCGGCTGAATCAACTTCAGCAATGAACTGCCTGGCATGGGCTGCATCTTGAGTCAAGATCCCATCGGAGTGGTTTGTACTATGAGCATGGATGTGTTCGATCGCTTCGTCTAGACCATCCACAACCTTTATTCCCAGTATAAGGGATAACCATTCAATATCGAAATCACTTTGACCTGCCAGCAATACAGAACTTGGCAGCTTCTCATTCCCGTCTTTCTTGATAACCAAATAAGGGATCGCAGACCCATCAGCTCGAAATGTCACACCATCCGCTGCCAGGGTTTCAACCAACCTAGGGAGAAATTCAGCGGCTATGTTCTGGTGTACCAGTGCAGTATCCAGTGAGTTGCAAACGGAGGGGCGTTGAATCTTTGCATTCCGGATCACAGGCAGAGCGGCCTCCAAATTAGCGGTTTCATCAACAAATAAATGGCAGATGCCAATCCCACCAGTAATCACTGGGATGGAACTGTTCTTCCGACAATAGTCATGGAGCGCAGCCCCACCCCGAGGGATGATCATATCCACATAGTCATCCATTTGAAGCAATTCGGTTACCAGGGCTCGATCAGGATCATTTATAAATTGGATTGTATTTTGAGGCATCCCTTCAGCAATCAGGGCATTGTGGATCACTTCGATGAGAGCATTATTGGAATTTATCGTTTCTTTGCCACCTCTCAGGATTGCTGCATTACTGGTTTTGATCGCTAAACCAGCAATATCCATCGTTACATTCGGTCTGGCCTCATAAATCACGCCTAAAACACCTAATGGCACACGCTGTTTATGTACTCTTAACCCATTCGGTAATATTTCTTCCTCGAATATCTCTCCCACTGGATCAAAGAGGTCCGCAAGACCTTTCAAATCAGCTGCGATTTCTGCCAAGCGGGATGGGTTTAACCACAAACGGTCAATCAGGGCGTCGGATAAGCCCATTCTTCTCCCAACAGATACATCCATTTCATTCGCTGCAAGAATCCGATCCGAGTCATCCAACAACAGGTCAGCAAGTTTTCTTAAAGTCCTGTTTTTTTGTTCCGCAGGAGTTTGAGCAATTTGTCTGGCAGCATGTCTCGCTCTTTTTCCGAACTCAACCATCATTGTCATAGCAGCACCATGTTATTGTGATGAATTACTTCATCTCCATATGCGAACCCAAGAATCTTTTCAATATTATCCGACTTTTCTCCGCAGATTTTCCCAAGATCGGCTGAAGCATAATTGACAAGACCGCGTGCGACTTCCCGCCCTGACTGCCCTATGATTTCGGACCGAATCGCCGCGTTCAAATGCGCCTTCGATGCTCCGCACTCCTACAGGAAGTAGGCTTCCTCCTTGTCTCAAGGCAAGCACCGCGCCATCATCAACCACTAAAGCCCCTGTCGCTCGACCACCTGAAAGAATATACCGCTTGCGGCTTTCGACTGCTGTAGTCACTGGGTGAAACCTCGTTCCGACACTCTCACCGTCAGCCAGATTGAGCAAAACATCAGGATCACTACCTTTGGCAATAACCACCATTGCCCCTGAGCGACGTGCAAGGTCTGCCGCTTGGAGCTTCGTAAGCATACCTCCGGTACCGAGACCATTCGAAGTACCTCCGGCTGCCTGCCAAACTTCTTCTGGAATCTCCGTGGTGGTTACGTCCGAGATCAATTTTGCATTCGGGTCCTGCCGAGGGTCAGCGGTGAAAACCCCATTCTGATCGGTTAATATAACCAATAAGTCAGCCTCAATAAGATTGGCAACATAAGCAGAGAGATTATCATTATCACCCACACGGATCTCTTCAGTTGCTACGGTGTCATTTTCATTTACGATTGGAATCACCCGGCTACCAACCAGAGCTGATAGTGTATTGCGTGAATTAATATAACTGCGCCGATAGGTCAAATCTGTCCGGGTTAGCAACACCTGAGCGATGGTAATGCCATATAGGCTGAACAACTGCTCATAAATCGCCATCAAACGGGGTTGACCAATCGCTGCAAGCATTTGTTTGGCTGGAATATCCTTTGGAAGCGGTGGAAAATTCAGACGTTCCTTACCTACGGCGATTGCGCCTGATGAAACCAAGATAATCTCCTTACCGCTGGCGTGAAGGTGAGATATCTGCCTAACCAAATCTACCATACGAGGAAGGGATAAGCGCGGTGTGCCTGCCGTAAGCGTAGACGTGCCGAATTTGATAACCAACCTTTGAAATCTCGTTTCCATGATAAACCAAGCCTGTCACCGACTAATTGATGTAAACCTACCACATAACTCCGGATACATCATTAAGAAACGAATGTTCAGGAATTTTGTTACTTTTCTCCCCCTACTATTTTGGTTTCTGATTATTAAGGATTTAGAGCACTGGTTCGCCTCAAGCGGAGACGATCGACCATCCAAAGAATGGATACTATCCATACTGGCAAAGCTGCAGGCATGATAATAAACCAATCTGCCTGAGGCAGTGGCATCACCCGAGTGATAGAAGTTGTAAGTATTAAAGAAAAATATGCCAGAAACATATACAAGAATGCCGTAGCCGTATAAATATCTGGCCAGCGATTCTCATAATTAATGACAGCAAATGGTAAAACCCATACCAGATATTGAATTCCAAAGGCATGTGTCAAGGCAAGGAAGCTAACCAGAACTGTCAGGATGCCAGCTGCCGGTGCCTCGGACCTAGCCCGAGCAAACCATACAAAACCAAGCCCGATCAAGGTAATGAATCGTCCATTCTCGACTATCCAACTAAATATAAATTCCAACTCGGGTTTTAAAATCCAGACCAGACGAAAAAAATAGGTATACCCCCAAACACCTAATCCATGGTTGTACGATAATGCGCGCGGAGGAGAGTCCATACATCCGACTTAAACAACCAGATGTACAAACCTACCCCGATTAAGATGATCAATAAGATCATGAAGAGAGTAATTGCCTTTTTCCTGATTGTACTGAGACTTATCAGGATCGATGGCAAAGCCAGGACAGGCCAACTTTTCGTCAGGATAGCCAGACCCATCCAACTTCCGGTTATCCAGGCTGAATTCCCCAACGAGAACACGGCCAGAAGGATAAAAAGGATAGGTAAAGAATCAAATTGCCCTTGATAAGCCGAAACAAACACAGCAATCGGATTTAGCGCATACCACATTGCGCCCTTGAATGCGCTTTGGACATCTTTACCCTTCATAAATAAAAATAGGACTATACAAATGCCAATATCCGCAGCGATAGGAAGCAGACGGTAAATAACTTCGAAAGGTCGGTGGATTGACTCAGCGAATTTGCCGGCAAAACCAATCCAATAAACTAGAAATGGTAAATAAGGGTGGCGGCCCTCCGCAATTGGATTCGAATATATATCCTCACCATTATTAATCAAACCCGACAGAATATTGAATGATTCAATATCGTAGTTATCCCCAGCTGGAACAAACAAGTGAGGCACAAGACGAGCCAGGATAGCTACCCCCAGTATCCACGCCCAGTAATTCTTCTTTGGATAACTAATCCGATTGAGAATTGTTGGCAGCCCCAGGCATGAGGTTAAGAGCGCTACGGACCAGACAGCTGCCCCAGCTAGCTGCAAACTCAAGGACTCAGCTCCACATATACTGGCCTCAAGATATTCAAATACCCTTGATCGATCTCGAGTTCATTCCCAAAGGTATCTACCACCCTCGTTGTGCCTGGAGGTACAGGTACGGAATATGACTGGCCGTCTGGCGACCAAAGCACCCAAATTTTTTTCTCATCTGACGAAAATTCATAACCCCGCAAGTCAGGATAATCGGTCACATCCTGGATGAATTCAGCCCCTTCTAGTTCACTGGTCAGAAAGCGAAATGCTTCTGACGCAGGCTTTGATTGGCCATCTTCACCAACCATACTCCCAAACCGCCAGCCCGGACCTTCATACTGGTACCAGATTGTTCCTTTCACATCCACAGCCCAATTCCGGATGAATAACCAAACAACATAATCAGCCTGAGCTTGATAAAATGCATCGCCTGGTGGATCGCACTCATCTGTTGTGTTTTCTGGACAGATGAGTGAACCTTCAGTATGCATAATGGGTTTATCAAGCCCGTAACCCGATAACACTTCACGCAGGAAGCTTACTTTACCGAGAACAACCCCTCCCCGGTGTTCCCAAGGGCCAAAGTGTTCATCATAATATAATCCGCCCCCTTTGGCTGAACCCGAGTAAGGGGGGTATCCATGAAAGCTCACTATATCGAAATAATCTCCCCCACCGTTGTTTAAGATCCCTTCCAAAAACCTGGAAGGCTTGCAGTCTTTCCCTTCTGGCGGGTGAGTTGGATCACAATCTAATAATAATCCTCCGATTAGAACCTGTGCTTGTGGATCGGCAGCTTTGATTGCCGGGTAAGCAGCCTTAAGCATTTCCGCATAGTAGCCTCCCCCATAAAATGAATCTCCAGAATCACCCCAACATCCAAATACACTCTTTACCTGAACCAACTGCGCAGCAACATCTGGTTCATTCCACAGCTCCCAATACTTGACATTGTAAGGAGGTTGACTGTATCGAGTTACCAGATCCTTCATGAATTGAGCAAAAGATTGAAGCTTATCTTGGGCAATTGGCCCACAAAAATAACCTACCTCCTTCTGTGCCCATATTGGTGTGCTGCGAATGATCAAGATAACATCAATGTCCGCTTCTGAGGCTTGAACCAGACCTTTTTCTAATGCTTTAACAGCATCCCAATTCCGTTCTCCTTCATTTGATTCAACTTCAGACCACTGCAATCCATTGTGTCTGAAAATATTCATACCAGATTCTGCAAGCTCTTCAAACTTGTTCGGAGAATTCATCTTCCTGACCTCAACACCCATCAGAGGAGCTGGAATTCCCTCAGAAGTTGAGAGAGGTGATGATGGTTGCACTGTAGCAGTTGCTGTTAATTCCTGACCTTGTTGAATGGAGGTTGGTGTAAAGGCGTGATTCAAAGCAGGAGTTTCTGGTAAAGGAGTAATCTCATCTTCTCCTTCAGATCTTGTCAGACAAGCAGCAGTCAAGAAGGCAAAGCTTACCAATGTGCCCAGGAGAATCACCCGATGTCTAATACTCATGAGTGATAACCTATGGAGCTAGCTCGACATAAATTGGGCTTTTCACACTGATTGAGCTTGTGGATGGTGTGATGTCAACGCCATATTTATCCAATACTTTCTGAAATCCAGCAGGCAAATCAATCGTGTGAGAACCACCATCCGGAGACCATAAAACCCAAATCCTATTCTGAGAATTACGGAACTCAAATCCTCTAAGGGATGCGTATTGGGCAACCGGAGACTTATACACGGCTCCAGCCAATTCCTCAGTTAAAAAGTCTAATGCTCGATATGCCGGTTTAGGATCCTGGTTCTCATCCAGCATCCCACCGAAACGCCATCCTGGACCATCAAACTGATACCATATCGTGGATTTTATACCTTCAGCAATATTGCGGACATACAACCAGATGACATAGTCAGCCTGAGATTCAAGGAAGTCCGTCC
The DNA here is from genome assembly GCA_963706905.1 of uncultured Chloroflexia bacterium. Lineage (GTDB taxonomy): Bacteria > Chloroflexota > Anaerolineae > Anaerolineales > UBA4823 > CAVPNY01. Next base: position 481,385 of record CAVPNY010000012.1, read on the forward strand.
CAGGTGTTTCACAAGATGTACATATCAGTGAACCCTCTGTATGCATGATCGGTTTATTCAAACCATAATTCGCCATGACTTCGCGGAGGAAATTGATTTTCCCCAAAACGATCCCACCTCGGGATTCCCATCCCAGATAGTGTTCATCATAATATAACCCTCCACCTTGAGCACCTGAGTATGGGGGATAACCATGAAAACTAACAATGTCAAAATAGTTCCCTCCTCCATTTTTCAAAATGCCCTCAAAGAACTTTGCTGCTTGGCAGGTTTTTCCATCAGGCGGATCTGTAGGATCGCAAACCAGTAGCAAACCTCCTATCAACACCTGGGCTGTAGGATCTGCTGATTTAATCGCTGGGTACGCAACTTTCAACATATCTGCATAATATCCACCGCCATAATATGGATCACTCTCTTCCCCCCAACATCCATATGGGCTGTCATCTTCAACCAAGTTTGGAGCAACATCCGGCTCGTTTCCAAGCTCCCAATACTTAATATTGTAAGGTGGCTTACTATACCGATTTACCAAGGCCTGCAAGAATTGAGCATATTCATCTAATGAATCTTCGCGAATTTGTCCACAAGCCGCTGGGGGATTCCTTTGCGCCCAACTTGGGGCAAACCGGATCGTAGCGATAATATTTAAACCATTTTCGGTTGCTGCTTGAAGATGAAATTCTATTGTGTCATTCCACACGTAAGTTGGCGGTTCCGTTCGAACGGGTTCAATATCATCCCAATTAAAAGCATTAATCCGAAGCCAAGCAAGATCGGCCTGCGCCATTAAATCAACAACACTATTTACCTTATGAGGAGTAACCTGGGTCCCAAAGATCGATGTCTGACGGGGAGACGTTTTCACAAGCAACGGAAGGTAATTAATTAATCCCACCGATTCTCCATCCAGCATCTCAGTACCAAGCGTTTGTCTGTTAGTAACCAATGTTAGAGAAAACAAAATCACTAGGATGATTAATCCCTTATTTTTCGATTTCTTCATGTTATTTTTCCTGAACTGGGTAATTTGTTTATGAGTAGAAGCGCGACAGACTGATTAATGCCCATATATTGAAGCACACAAATATAGCTAAGTATACCAAAGAAAATATTGTATCTGCCTTGAGCGATTTTTTCATAAACAACCTGAATAGCGCAAGATAACCAACTGCAAGTACTGTCATGGTTGGGATGATAGCAGGATAAGCATAGCGTGCTACAGGCAAGGCCAATCTATTTGTAGGTAAGTGGCTTATCCCTCGAATGAAAGCCCCACCCCAAATTGTCACAATAACAAGACCAAATAAAAAGATCAAATCCCATGGGAGATTCTTTCTAGTCTTACACAACCAACATATACTACCTGCTATACCAAATAAAAAGAATAAAAAGAAGATCCGGTATGGCTTACTACCGATGAAATATATATTACCCCAGCCAAATATGCCCCATAAGGATCGAAACAATTGAGAAGATATTTTCTGAACGTGCCAATCAGTGCCAAACCAATCGATGAAATAGGCAAGAATAAAAGATGGGCGAGCATAATGAGGAAAATAATCCGTTCCTAAGCCATTAAACCAATCTTGTATTCCAACACTTGCCATTTCCGCTGAACCGTTTCGTAGTCGATTTGTAAACGGCTTGCTATCCCATTCGCCAGTCTTACCAGTAGGATCAGAATAATGCGGAGCTTCAGATATCGATCGTTCACCATCGACCAGAACAAGGCCATCCAGGTAAACTACAACCGGAGTTGAGTTTTTTCCTACTTTGGGTGAAATAGATACCCAAGTTCTCTCTGAATTTTCAGGCAATTCCACATTAAATGCATAGAAAGCCGGTTGTTCGCCCAACTGGACGATCTTTGAATAGACATTCACTCCATCATGAAGTGCAGGAGTACGAACTTTAACTGGCCGATCCGCCCACATCCAGACACCAAGAGTGACAACCTTGCCAGCAATTTCGAGTGTATCTTTCTTCGGGAGGGGTTGAACGAGCGGTTTCATCCATTGAGGCGCCAGCGATGCACCCGTATCTACCTGGAAGATGAAATCCCCAACAACTGGATTTTTGCTCCTACTACGCACCTCGGATTGCTGATTGCTGGCTCGATACCAGAACAACGCTTCTCCCCACTTAAGCATGCTTCCTAATCCTACTGCGATTATTAGCCCAACAACAGCTAGGCGCACCAATCAATTCAAACGCCGCGTTAAAACTAGAAACAGGACAAAGACAAGAACGGGAATCGCTAAAAGCACGGTTGTTTTTATAAACACACAGGCAAGCGCTGTACTCACAACCCAGATTAAATCCAACCAATTAACCCGCGTTGGATTAATCGGGTACTGCCCCAAAAAAACAAGGAAAAGAAAGCGATTGCCCCAGCATCATTGTTTACCGAAGTCATGATGTCGGTGAAACCGGGCAGCAAGCTGATAGAAATTGGGACTACCCAACGAAGTGGGTTTCGAGAAGAGGTTATTTCTCTAGTTACTCCCCAGGCAGCCAGAATGGCTATCAAGTATAACAACGTTGATATCAGACGCCCTAGAACTAGCTGGGGGGTCATATCCCATGATTTCGTCAGCTTAAAAGGCAGAGATAGAAGCAGGTAATAAAGGGGTTGCTCGTCAAGCTGTTGAATCCCAATCGAAGGAGGACTTTCAGACTGCAGGTCAGGTTTATCTGATATTCGATCATAAAAGCCATTTTGAATCATCGACTCTACAACATTTCTGCGCATTTCCAAGTCGTAATCACCAGGATTTAGGTATCCTGGGCGGTTGGCAAGTAACCAGGCGTATTCAAAATGGGATGGTTCATCATAATGTTGCCACGGTGGAATAATCCATATATACAGAAGACCATTGATTAGTGCTACAAGGAGAATAATCAATAGTTGCCTTTGATTAATCGACAGGTATGTTATTAAATTCTTAATCTGAGTCATTTAGATTCGAAGGATAAAATCTAGAAACTTGCCCCCTATCGATGTCTGCAAAACTCATTCTCAGAGAAAATTTGTCAATCCTCATCATTGAGGGATGCCAGGGTTTGAATATTGTCAAACCCCTCATCTAAAATTCTTTCTATATCGGATGCCGTTTTCTCATAGCCGATCAACGGGCCACCATAAGGATCACGGATATCAAACGTTAACCCAATCATTTCACTCAACATGTAAATCCGGTCTGAAATATCTGGAAATTCGGTCTGTAATGCCTCTTTATGCCCACGCTCCATCGTTAATACCAGGTCAAACTCATTAATTATCTCCCGCCTGACCACTCGCGATCGGTGTGCAGATACATCTATCCCCCTCGAATCCATAACTATCTCAGTCCCTTCAGCAACCGAATCACCATCATTCGCCCAAGTGCCAGCAGATTCTACCCGCCACAACAGTGGATCAGATCTTTCCGAACAAATGATCTGCATGATAGCACTCGCCATTGGAGATCGACAAATATTTGCAGTACAAATAAATAGAATTGAAGGCATTTTTAGACGATTTTATCAGCGATTTTCAACTTGTTGTGCAACCGGTGGAGGCCGTTTAGTCGTACCCATGATTCCCAGGAACACCAAACCGATGACAGTTTGAGGAAGTAAGGCAACGACATGTAAGAGTATCCCATAACTGAATGCAGTAGATTCAGGTATGTTAAAAACACCTAAAGCCAGGACACATAGATATTCAAAGATGCCTATGCGGCCTGGAACCGATGGTAAGGACATACTTATTTGTAACAATATTAACACAAGTATTGAAGCTGTGATCGGGAGATGAATATTCAGCGCAAGCATGCAAAGCTGGTTGGTTAATACTGCAGTTATCCAGATCATTGCTGACCAGAATACTATTTTAAACAGATCCCACCGGCTTTTCAGGATTGCCAAACTCGATAAACCTGACTCCCTCCACAATTGCCCTTTCTCTCTAAACCTTATGGGCAATTTTTCGATCAGGCGTTCAAGAAATTTCGAAAACCAATCGACCTGGTAGGTAAGAACAAATATCAGGATCAAACTTGAGAGGGTTATGACACTCATCGTAACTGCAGAACTATTCACCCACTCTGGTAACCGAATAGTCAGGAGCAACACGAGGAAAAGCAAGCAATAAAAAACCATATCAAAGATTTTTTCCAGGGCAATCGTTCCAAGGATAAATACTCCTCCAGGGCCTAAACTACCGATCACATAAGCCCGGCTCAGATCCCCCACCCGGGCTGGATAGATCGTGTTTAGTGCCTGTCCAGCAACGACCATCATGAGGCTTTGTTTGTGACTGACGGCCTGACCAGGTGAACCCATTAATATTTTCCAGCGAATCCCTTTTCCAACATTTGTGACAATAACACTGAGCAGTGCCCAAACCACAAATGTTAGTTCAACATTTGAAAAGGTTTCTTTAATATCAGCCCAGGATACATTCCTGACTGATAAGTATAGGGAAACTACAGCTATTAGTATTCCAAGAGATAATCGAAACCATCTCGAGGAAACCAGACTTGAAATCCTTTCTCTCACGGAGGTTTTTCCTACTCCCGTAATAATCGGCCGTTTACGTTGGAGGGTGATCCTGTATGGATAGTTAACCGTTGGTCGATAAAATAAATCGCTAAACTCACCCCCCACAGCGCCCAAACCATGGGAGCAGTTCGAATGAATCCCCATGTGACAGCATCTGTCAGACCGTGAACTGCTAATGCCAAAGAGCTACTCAACAATCCAACACCAAGGCCGGACTCGAGGGAATTTCCTTGATTTGCCCCATGCCGAAATATTTTCCAGTTAATCCAACAAAATGAAAGGAATATTGCCACCCAGGCAATCAGACCTGGCAATCCGATATCTACAGCAATCTGCAGGAAGAGGTTATGTGCATGAATAATCTTCCCAGCTGGAAAGAGAAAGAATCTGTATAGATTATCGGCAATATCCATAAATATCCCAAATCCTATCCCAGTGATCGGAAAGTCCTGGATCATAAATACCGCGCGAGACCAAATATCAATACGACCTTCTATCCCTATCAAAGCATCGTTCGCAGTGAGAATCTCAATAAAATCAGTAAAGCCTATCAAGAAGATCGACACAACCAAAATACCGGTTCCTATAATGATTAATACCCAGCCAATTCGCCATCGTAATAATGTAATCAAAATCACTACAGCGGTCAAGGCGATCCAGGTTCCTCGGGACTTTGTTAGAAGTATCACGAAAGTCATCACCAGAACTGCAAGCCCAAAGTAGATTCTCGACCACCAGGAAAGATGCTTCCATCCAAAGATGAGGATTGACAAAGGCAGTGGGAGCAGGAGGATCAGATTTCCTCCCATCACATTCGGATGCACAGTATCTGAAACGAATGCTGTGAAACGCTCATAAATCGCTTTTGGGATAAAAACCAACTTACCGATATTCCAGGTTACACTAAATGGCGCGAATAAAGCAATGATGAAACCCGCGAGAGTGAAGGCTAGGATAACAAGGCGAAGACGCGGTTTCGAATTCGTCCAATTGACAATGGCATAAAAAAGAAACACTCCCGAAACTGCACGGTAAATCTGAGGGATCGTTTTTTCTGGCAAGGTGGTAATAATCATTGAAATGAACACCATAAGGCAGAGTAATCCGACGGATAAATCAATCGGAGTATGAATTGTCAGATAGCCTCGGCTAAATTTTCGTATTATCCAAAATGAGAAAGAAATCAGGAGAGTAAAAGGTAAAAATCCAGTCCAGATTACGCTTATAAAGACTGCTAATCCAACCAGCCAAAACTCGGTATCCAGCAATCCATTAGCAAGCAATCGTACTCGCTCAATCAGAGTCATATCGTTTTATACCTATGAGTTGCATGATTACCATAAGAACAAATCGGGGGTATTGAAAGTAACGCCTCCAAAGGCGGTGAGGTTCAGTAATTAATCGAAATAACCATTCTGTTCCAGAGCGTTGAATCCAACGAGGGGCTTGCCTTTTCGTCCTCGAGATGAAATCAAAGGCAGCACCAACTCCTATCATAACCGTCTCAGGATGCTTACTTATGTGGCCTGCCATCCAGCGTTCTTGTTTCGGTGTACTCAATCCGACCCAGATAATATTGGGCTTTACTGCAAGAATTCTTTGGATGACTTCTTGATCTTCCTCTTGTGTCAATTCACGAAATGGAGGAGTATACATCCCAACTAATTTTTAATTCTGGGAAAAGATATCGCAATCGATTGGACAGGATCTCGGCAACACCGGGTGCGCCTCCGTATAAAAAATGAGTTCATCCACAAGATAGGGATCTTTGGCAGACTGCCTCTATTAAATCAGGTCCATATACTCGTTCGACCTGGTGATTACCTAAAAATCGCAGGATCCAGACGATCGACATTCCATCTGGAGTACACAGCCCACTTTGATTAAAGATCGATTTGAGCCTAAAATCCTGTTGGCATTCAATAATCCCATGAGCAGAAGTCACACATACATATCTAGAATCTCAATTCCAGATCCACTGCTTGATAACTTCTACTGCTTCTGCCATATTAATAGCGCTGATCATCACTCCGAGGATGTTAACCCTAGATTCCATTTGACTCACTCATAAAGAATAAACCTCCGAAGTATTTATTAATCCACCTCGGAGGTAATCATTCATTTAACCTACAGCATTTAACCTACAGGTATTTAAATATTGGTGTGGAATAATAAACCCCACTTGCCCGCTTCACAAGAGAAAAGAATATCTAGTATGCAGGTCCGATAAGTCTCTAACTTTTCCAATTAGCTAATCCCCTGCATATGGTAAAGGGGGTCTAGATACTCCTTTGCTACCAACAATAATACCGTCCGGTTGTTTTTTTGTTTCATTATTTTCAAATTCTATTCTGTAATCGAACTTTTGAAGAAAATCCAAACATTCTCGATGGAGCGAATGGCTGTGGGTCCCTATCAGGAATGTCTTTATATATCCTGTTTGCATTGATTGCAATCCCCCTTTTAAAACATCTAACTCGAGCCCTTGAACATCCATCTGTAATAAATCGACTGGTCGACCAACAATATCTATTAGCTTGTCTAAAGTTATTGTTGGGATTACATTCTTTCTTGGAGGCTCGAAATTATTAAACCCTAGATGAAATAACAGCTTCTTAATTGGAGCTTTAACCTCTGATTTGAAAGATTTCCGTTCTTTTTGACCTTGTTCAATTCTGCTACTAAAACGTTTCTCAACAAATTTTACAAATCCATCTGATGAAGAGATTCCTTCTGCGTGGATTTGAAAATCACTCATATTCATATTATTTAGCTCAATATTTTCGATGAAGTATTTTCTGTGTAATTCTAAAGGTTCAACAGCATGGATTGTCAAGTTAGATGACAATTTCTTGGCCAGAATCGGGTAGTAGCCTATAGCACTGCCGATATCTACAAAGCAGCCGTCCAAAGGGATAGATTTGATGATGCTGATGAAAATTGCTTCCTCTTCAGCCTCGTGAACATTGCATTTACTATATCGTTTGCGTTGTCCAGATGTCAGATGGGTGTTTGATACTTTTATCCCGTTATCGAAGATATGAACATTTCTAACCATCGTTTCTTCCCAGATATCTATCATTTATACAATTCTTAGAATCGTTTACTTTTGAACTCATCCACATTGAACAAGCTCCAAATTCATGAGTTGCGCAAGAGCAAGCTAATTCCAATTAATCCATGAAATCAGGAGGGGGAATAATTATTATTTTTTGGCTTAGCAAATGTAATAGGTCGAGGTTCAATACCACGGTATGTCCACCAGTATTCTATCAAATAAGATACTCCAACGCCAAATAAGAGACCGATCAGACCTGCCATGGCTACATTTTGGATCAAGTTCTGAGTATCCCTTTCTGGAATTCCAGCAGTAGACGCTAAGGCGACTTCCTTACCAAGAGATTCTGTGGCAATCTCCAATTCGGCTTCTCTCGTCGCAAGAGTAGAATAGGTTTGCCAGGCCAAATCCCTCGCACGGGTTAGCTCTTGCTGGCGATCAGTCTCTTTTGCCAACTTTGCTTGAAGATCGCTGATCTTATTTTCAAGCTCACTAATCGTCTGTTCCAGGGGGACATCTTCATTAATAATCGAAATTACGCCATCTAATCCGTTTAAGTTGAGCAACGCCTGTAAAGAAGCTGCACTTAATGGAATGTTATTGGATAAATTGTCGACTGCATCAGAGCTCAGTGTATTTGGAGCGCTTTCCAATTCCAGCAATTGCTGAGACAAGGCTTCAATCTCTGTATTTAGGGTAGCTTGACGAGCCTCAAGGGTGGCTATTAACCCTTCCAAATCCATCACCATCTCTTCTGGCGTTAATTCGGAGGTTGCTGCCTGAATTTGAAGCGTTGTAAGATTGTCACTCGTTGTTGGATATTCTGGATTTGTGGCAATCACTTGATCCGCTGCAAACACCTGTGTCTTAAGGAGCACCAAAGCAAGGGAATTACTTCGGGCTGCTCCCTCCCCGCCTGCTTCGATCTGGTCCCGCATACCCCGAGCGTTATTTATAAGATGATTGACTTTCCGAGAATCCAGGTATGCTTGTTTAAGCAGTTCTTGATAATTGTGCAGTTCCTCGTTGAATGAGGTAAGTTGAGCAAGCGAAGTGTTCGTGATGATCGTCGATGCTGCTGTGGTGCGGGCTGTGGACAAGCTGGTTACGAGAGCCTTGTTTTCCTCAACCTGTCTGGTCAGGTCATCCAGGCTACTTTTCGAAATAAAGGTTTCTAATTGCTTTTGGGCCTTTTCGTATGTGTCCTGAGACTCTTTTTCCTTCTTTTGGACTGCCTTTAGGGCTTCTATTGAGGTGTTGCTTGAGTATACATTGTTTACCCAATCGACGTATTTCTTCCCCCAAGCATTTGCAATCGCAACGGCCACTTGGGGATCAGTATTTGTCACCAAGATTTCGATTGAATCGCTTTTTTCAGCAACGCGCCCACTAACCTGCCCAAGAAGGTTCTTTGGAACTGCTTAATCTCTCAGGAAGCTGGTCACCGATCTCATCGACCACACTTTGAGCAATCTGAGGATTCTTGACCATCTGAACATAGGACTGCAAACGCGCCGCTGACCCACCTAAACGATAACCAAGTTGTTCTTCAGAGAGAGTCTCAATAGTGGAACCAAGCGATACATTCGTCCCGACATTTGTTGATGCTACCAAAACTCTTGCCTGGTAACTCTTAGGCTGAAGATATGTTAGAACCCCAGCAACAATGGCGCAAATCAAGGTTGTACTTAGGATCAACCGCCACTGACGAAGGAGAGTTTCTAAATATCGACCTACTTCGAAACCAATTCCTTGCCCTTCTTGCATAAATCCTCCACACTTACTAATGCGAAAACAAATACCCTAAACAAATATTGTATCGAACAAATGCTGCTCAGGATAGACTAAAACTTCTAGGGGGACTTTTCTAGAATGCACCCTTTCGACTGATTACCACGCCGAAAGTCCTTGCCAAAATATATAGATCCAACCAAATAGACCAATTCCTTACATAATACTCATCCCACTGAGCGCGTTCCTGGAATGGGGTATTATTTCGCCCGGATATTTGCCACATACCAGTAACTCCTGGATGGACTCGAATATAGTGAGCGTATGCAGAACCGTACATTTCCTTTTGATCCGGGAAGAAAGGCCGTGGACCAACCAGGCTCATTTCACCGCGGAGTACATTCATTACTTGAGGGATCTCGTCAATACTGAAACGGCGTAGATACTTGCCAACCCGAGTGACTCGTGGATCGTCCTGCAATTTCTGATACTCATTCCATTGATCAACCTGCTCTGGATGATCATTTAGATAAGCTTCGAGCATTTGATCGGCATCGCGATGCATAGTTCGGAATTTGATCATCCGAAAGAGCTTACCATCATGACCAACTCGATCCTGGTAATAAAAAGCAGATCCTGATGAATTTAAATTAATTATTATTGTTAACAAAGCAAAGAAAGGGAAGAACAAGATCATCACGAAGGTTGAGATGACAATATCAATAAATCTTTTGAGAAATTGTGACCAGTTATTGAGAAGGTTATATTGAATTTCAAGGCCAAGCATATCCCCCAGATTTTTCAGGGAAACCCAGAGCAAGTAGGAGCTTGGTTGGCTATCAACAAGGATTATCCGGCGGAATATATTCTCGTAATTCTCGATCACTTCGTTATCTGCACCATTAATTCCCTGCGAAACCACCAGCGCGGATTGAATCAAACGTTTACTACAGACCTGGGAGATAACCTCATCTGAATATATCGGAATATCAGTCGTAACGGGTAATGATCTGGATTGGGCAAAAATCACTACAGGGCGTAAACCGGTTTTTGGGTTATCCCTGAGATAATTAATCAGGCTATCAACATCGCGGTCTTTCCCAATAATCGCCACAGGCTCACCCCAAAACTGTAGTCTGACTCCAACTGCCCGTAACAGGTTTCGCCCCAATGGCAACAAAAGGAGAGCAAAAAACCAACTCAAGCCAAATACCGCACGAGAATATATATTCGGGCTCCTTAGAATAAATGCAAACGCCGTTAGCCCCAAGAATACAATCGTAGTTGAACTAGACAGGCGCTTCAATTCCTCGACTGGGTTTATACCAATCGAAGGGTATAGACCACGCCCAGAATAAACCAGCAAGAATAGTAAAGTAAAGGGAAGCAAACGGATTAATGGATCTAAACGGATATCACCAGCAACAATAACTCTCAAGAAGATAGCGAATCCCCAGGCCAATAATATACTAGTCAGATCGGTGATTAGCAGGAGTATGGTCATCCATATTCGGGCGTACCGGCTTATCCACGGATAACGAGCATAGAGGTTATCCAGGATGAATGGGCGACGGGGTACGTTCGATTTCACATTTGAGGTTGATATCGTCCGCATAGATTTCTTACCTTACATAAGACTGAAAGGGGCGTATGCACACATTATTTCGTATTGATTAATGATAAATACCAAGATAAGGAATCTGATTCGATTAATCCCACAAAACGCTAAGATTTCCCCTTATCACCCATCCCGGATTGGGCTTACAACTATCGGATCTATTTTACTACACATATTCATGTTGAAACCTCAGGAAAGCAATACATCTTCGAATCGGTCTGTGATCAAATGGATATCGAAGTTGCCCTCGGCAAACAATCGTGCATTCTTGCCGTAGATTTGGCGTTTTTCAGGATTACTTATCAGCTCATCTGCAGCTTGTGTAAACGCAGCTGGTTCATTCGAGCTCACTACAATTCCAGATTGGCTCTCCGTCACTATGCGCGCTGCCAAATTCATTTCGGGAACAGCCAACAGGAGTGGTCGTTGCGAACAAAGGTATGTCAATACTTTTGAAGGGACTGAGAATACACCTGCATTCTCTTCGAGAATCGCCACAAGGATATCAGCCGACGCTAATACGTACTGCATCTGGTCAAAAGGTTGAAACTCTTTAATAATAATGTTTTCCAACGCGAGCTCATCCTTTTTCTCTCTTAGCCATTTTGCTCCAATGGTCTCGGAGACGATTAATATGACAATATTTGGGTTTTTCTTGTAGTGAACTGCCAACTCCAATAACAGGTCCGGATTATGTTTGAGGCCGAGTGTGCCGGTGTACATGAAACAAATCTTATCGATTATTCCCTGATCTCTCGCCCATTGATTATCCCTGGATTGCACTGGAATTTCATCGATGGGTGCCCAATTGGGGATAACGACTGCCTTAGATTGATCGATCCCCCATGAATTTAATAAGGATAAGAAATCTTCAGTGATGACGATTATCTTGTCACTCTGTTGCAAGAGTTGACGTTCCATTTGAATGTAATAATTCCCTATCAAGTTCCCAAAAACAGGAAACTTTTTTTTCAATATCATATAAGTTGCCAGCCCGGTTACATCCTGCAACCAGAAGATAAAGGGTATCCCTTCATGTTTACATAGATTCAATAATGATGATTGGGAATCTAACGGAGTATTCGCTGAGATTACAAGATCGGGTTTGTATTCATTAGCCTTAGCGGCCAGCAACTTCCCGTATTCCCTTTCTTGTTTCCATCTTTTTAAAAATGAATATTTTTCAAGAGGTTCTTTAATAAATATAGGTTCGATCGCAAAAGTTGAGGGATCGGTCGGTTGCCGGATTAACGAGCCGTGTGGTGTCTGATTGTATCCAGCGAAGAGATGGAGAATTTGATGACCGCGTCTCGCCAACTCTCGGCTTAATTGAACTTGAAATGGATGACCTGGATAATCATGGATAATAATTCGCAAAATCAACTCAACTTATGGTTAATATTTTTGAGACTAATCCAAATAACCAAGCGCTCGCAGTTGTTGTCGAAGCATTTCTTCATCATCAGGATTGAGACTAATCAGCGAATGCGGTAATGCCAATCGGCTACACTCAGTTTGCCATTCCAGGAGCAGGTTTTCCATCAAATCAACTACTTCGGGGTTCTTCCCAGACAAGTTGTGCAACTCATCTGGGTCAGAGTTCAGATTGAATAACTGTTGGGTTTCCATCCGCCCATAACGTTTCAGCATGTAGAGAGGATTTCTCAGAATCGAGAGCCAAATTCCTTCTTGTATCAATCGGGACAAAGTGGTTTTTAGCGCTGAAGACCGGAGTTTTGTTGGTACAACTTTTAAATATTTAAAATCTTTCGATATGACCGATTGAAAAGTAGGCTTCATATCAGAATATCTCGTCTCGGCATACAGGTATTGGTGACTCGGATATTCTTCACGAATATTACGAAGAAAGCTTTTCCCCTTCATGGAATTGATCAACTCATCAGTAAATGGGATGTTCATATAGTCGGATATTGAAGGAAATATATCCATTAGTGATACTAATTGATCGATGACTAGTCCGCCATATTCCTGATGTGGGAACTTCACGATCAAGGGTACCCGAATGATCTGTTCGTAAGGCATATGACCATGTGAAAATATTCCATGCTCACCTAATGATTCCCCATGGTCACCTAAAAAAATCAACAGAGAATTCTCGTAAAGTTGATTCTCAATCAAGTATTGAATAATCTCACCAATACAATAATCGTTGTAATAGATCTCACCGTCATAAAGGTCAATGAGGTATTTCCTGTCTTCATCACTTTTCACCCGGCGAATCATGTCCCGATGACCAGCAAATCTGCGGTCATAGTTCGGTTCGACAAATGTGTTAAATTCCTTAGGCGGATCATAAGGTTCATGAGTTTGAATAGACCACAGAAGAGAGAATGTGTTTTCATCCTTTTTTGAATCCAGCCAAGGAAGAAAGAAAGAATTCAGGTCCTCCGCTAAGGGGAAGATTACCTCCACGTTCTCTTCTTCTTCCAAACCCTCAGCAGCACCTGAGGATTTCACACGTGTTTTCAACAGGGTTGGTTCTTTATAAAGATCAGAGAAATAATCAAAGCCTCTGGCGAAACCAAGTACTGTGGAGACATTTCCGATACCAGAGATACATGCTGTATGGAAGCCATTTTCCCTAAGGTATTCCGGCAACCGGATCGAGCTAGAATTGAAGATATCCTTTCTACCCTGAACACCATGGATAGCTGGATAAGTCCCACTCAAGATCGAGGCAGCCACCGGTCTGGTCCAGGTTGAAGTGGAATAACACCGGTTGAAAAGAACGCCAGTTTTGGCGAGTGTATCGATATTGGGAGAAGTATTCCTTACATATCCATAACATGCCAGATGATCGGCGCGCAAGGAATCTAAAACATAACAGATAATATGCATTAAAACTCCACGAAGGATATACCAGATGAGAAAAAATTACTCAAGAAGAACTTGATCAAAGCAATTTAATGTAATTTCAGCGGTCTTCTTCCAGGAAAATAAACTGGCTCGCTCTCTTGAAAGAGCAGCATAGCGTAAATATTCTTCTTTGTTTCCGAGGAGAGAGGTGATAGCTTGTGCCCATTCCTGCTCGTCTTTCGGCTCAAGGAGTATTCCTGCATCACCAACAACTTCAGGGATAGAGGTCCGATTGCTGGCCACAACCGGAATACCATACGACATGGCTTCAAGTACTGAAAGTCCAAATCCTTCTATCAACGATGGAAAAACAAATAACAGAGCATTTGTGTACCAATGCTCTAATTCCTCATCTAAAATTGCACCAGAAAAATAAACTTGATTTCGGATACCCATCGATTCTGCCAATTGTTTCAGATAAATCATCGCGCCATCGACATCATTACCGATAATAACTAGCTTCAGGTCTGGCCTTTGATCGAATACTATTCGAAATACCCTGATTAAAAAATCAACTTGTTTATGAGGAAATAAAGTGCTGACAAATAATAGGTAGGGACCAACAATCGGGAGTTGAAAATTGGAATTCAATAATCGACTATTACCAGGATTGAAACCTAAAGGTGCGATATACAAGCGCTCCTCAGGTAGATCAAATTTCTTGATATAGGTTTCCCCTGCATACTTTGAGATAGCAATATAGGCAAGAGCCCTTCGTGCCGATGCATTAAGTATGCTCATCCCATAAATCCGCCGCCAGGTTGGTAATTCTTTTTCTTCATAGTTCAGATGCATACTTAGAACGCCAACAACCGTTGGGCATTTCGTGAGTATTGGCAGAACATTCCTGGCTGCAAATAGAAGATCGATTTTTCGGATCCAGAGCCAGACTGGTAAGAATAGTTGTTCTACCGGTATCCGAATAATTGGATGTTTAACAAATTTTGGAAACTTGACAATGGTAGCATTGTTATAAGCTAAAGATTGTGAAAAAACATCAGAATATTCGCCAACCACCAATATGAAATATTGATATTTATCACCGGACATTGCTGTCAAGTTGTTTATCAAGTTTACGAAATAAGTTTTTCCTCCAGATGGATGATGATCAATTGTTAGCGCGTTAAACGCGATCTTCTTCATTTCAATTTCAATTAGCTCTCCAGGCCAGAATTATTTGGATTCAATATCCATTTCCCAACAACTTAAATCGATTCCCAGCAGAGATTCTAATTCGCCTTTTTCAATTCCATAAACACCAAGAAGAAATTCCTGGGTGTCTTGATCAATTTTCGGAAGCTTCTTTCCCTTTCCAAAGAATCGGTTTATTCCAATTCGCTTTGTCCAATTTACCAGACTATCTAAATCATTATTACGGAGGAAATGTGCAAAATGATGAGTAATCGAGTAAACCTTTGGTGCTCTCGGTAAATAACTCTGATTAATTTTCTCAGTACCTGCCTCCGCTGGAAATTTATCTGGATCAACATCAAAACATTGCGCAATAGTTTTTTTCGTCTGGTCTAAATTTCTAAACATCTGCTCAAAAACCAGCACCAGGATTTGTTCACGTGGAAATATCTTTAGATAATTCTTGAGGTATTTACTATAAAAGCCTTCATCTAAAGTCTCAGGGCGGGAATTTAGAAATTCTCTGAATGTCCCAGTGAAATTCGTGTTCTTAATCCTCAATTGGTAATATGAAAATGCCCGATTGGAGGGATTCCTGATCTGGATTACCAATTTTTGGATTGATCCAATACCAGCCATTCTTTCGGGACATTGATCACAATATAGATAATGGGGAGAAATCTCACCAATCGCTCGGTAGTGGCTATTGATTTCATTTTCTGGAAAAAATCGGCCATACCAATCAATTCCCTTTTCGTAATTTAGATTAAAAAAGTTGATCTCTTTCCTGAGTTGAGGCATAAATACATCAGGATGACTACTTAACAAGTTATACAGCCAGGTTGTGCCGGCGCGAGGTGAACCTATCCCTACAAAAGATGGAAGTACCATGCTGGAAAATATCTCAACTCTTACAATGAAGGAATTCTTACGCTTGAGTTTCTACGGAATCAATTTTCGTCGGATCACGATTTGTAGTTAAGTGAATCAAAAGGGGGAATCCACAGCAAAGGGAGGAATATAGATAATACATTACCAAATGATGGGATCGTATCAGTGAAAAGGGATTGAACCATTAGTGCATTGATTGATGCGATAGCAATGATTAGATTTATAAAATTAATCTGTGAAGCTCTTTTCAGTGATTTATGTAATAGATAATAAATATATCCAATCGGGATCAGGAACGCCATCAATCCAAACAAGCCATGCGATAAACCAATCTGATAATACATATTTTCGATATGGGCACGTTGATAACGATCTTCGGTAATTGCTCTTTGCACATCTCGAACCACATATTGCTCTTCATCAAATGTTGACTGAAATGAAGTGCCAAACAGAATATCTGTTATCGGTGCATAGACCAAATATTCTTGAGCTAGTTCATCGAACTTATAGATTCGGTTACTAGAAATTTTGTTGATGCTATCAACATCTAGATTTGGATCAATAAATCCCAAACCAATCGACAGAAAAGTAGAAAATAGTAATACCAGGCCTAGAGAAACCCAGACCTTAATGCGTTTATATTGATACTTATAGAGATATAAACTAATTCCAAATACAACTAAGAAAGCGATTGTGTTCCTTGAATCCGAAAGAATAATCAGCACAGTTAAGACAATTACCGCTACCCATAAAAGCAATTTTGTCGCTAGAGATTTAGAGTTTGCGATAATTACCATTAGACCAATTAAACATACCGCGAGAAATTGAGCATACTTGTGCGGTTCGTTAAACACGAATGTGACTCGCACTCGATTCGGATTCACGAAAAAAATGTCCCCAGATAAGGCTCCCATTATGATTAATACGATTAATGGCACCAATGCCATTACAAGCACCAGTTTAATAAGGATCAGCCAATCTTCTCGTTGTTTGGCCAAGTTTGGGATGATAATCGTCACGTAAGCGATCCATCCAATATACATTGTGATCAAGGCCCAATTAAAGTAATCGTAACGTAACATTGAGATGGCCGCCACTACTACGAAAAGTAACCAAACCAGGAAGATTCCCATAAGACGGGGAAAGTTACGGATGCGTTTATAGATATATAAAGCACCAACCAGTACAGCGACCACACCTAAGTAGTTTTTCCAACGAACCAATACTCCCACAAGAGACGAATCAGTCGGTAAGCCATTGAAGAGAATTTGAGCCGCAAGCCAGAAACCAATGAGAATGGCTGGGATAACAACAAAATATTTACTTCTATTAATAGATAATTCCTGGGAGATACTTACCAGTAGAAGAGTTACAACTAGCCCTCCAGTTAATGCCAATAGAATTACCTGGAAACTGGAATATTCAACAAATAGCAAACCGATAAGACCAGCAATGACCCAGACTGCTACAAGCAACCAGGTCATTGTCTGGCTTTGAGGTTCTCTTTTGGTGGTAATCTCACTCATGGGTTAAATCCGTACTCTGACGTACCCCTTCACTCGTCGCAAGGGAAGCATCGCAGAAATCCGCACACGATCGAGATAGTGGAGCAACCGATTTCGTTTCGCAAATTCAAGTTTCGACCAGTTTATATCTGTTCTAAATGAGCGAGCTTGCGCTAATTCTCCTCCAGATACACACCTTACCTCATTGACATTTCCAATAGGCTGGGGCAGGTCTCCAAAATTTAGGTCGATGATTTCCAACAATGCAAAAGATTGTCTGTCGATTACTGCAATTTTCCCTTGAGCTGTGGACCTCTTATCTCGAAATGCATGTTCCGATAGACCAACCACAATATATTTATCTGTCACAGATAAGCCTTTGCTATGCCATCCCGGAAAAGGGATACGCTTTATCACTCGATCTCTGGTTAAGTCGACGATAACAAACTCGTGCATCTGCGAGGCGTTGTATAAGAGAACAGTGTCCTCAATATATACATTATGACATCCCACGTTCCAAAGACTGAATGTATATTCAACTTCGAAGCCCTTCTTAAAATCGTGGTTGAGAACAACCAGCTCACTTTCTGAATAAGCCCGGTTGTGTAAAACTACGAATACCTGTTCTCCGCAGGGGAAGACCGAGTTCAGGTGATTTCGATCGTAATCTAATCCATTAAAAATGTACTCATGCGTTGTGGAGGATCCAGATTCCTGATAGATAAGACGATTATATTTCGTGTTGGTCAGATAGAGTCCATTATTGGCGGACGCAAGTTGGTGAATATCTCCCCATTTACCTGTAAGGGGAATATTGCTCACCAATTCACCATTCGCCTTGTAATTCCAGAGTGCCATATCTGATTGTTCGTGAACATTCTTCCCACCCCGATACGCAACAAAACCGGGAGAGTCGGTATTTATCACCGAATTAGTTTCTCCCTCGATCTCCTGATTCTGATTTTCATTCAGGGCGATCCCAAAATGATATCCCTGGTTAAGAATCTTGTAATTCTTGATTGTCCAATCATCCTCAAAATCAATAAGCACTAAGAATGAATGGGATGCAATAATATATTTCATCAAAGTTGAATTCCTTCTGCCCGGCGATCTATTTGCCTATCCTCTTGATCGCTTTTTGTGCAACCTGGTTGTTCGGATTTATCTCTAAAACCCTACGGTAAGTCGCAAGTGCTTTTTGAATAGCTCCACCATTTTCATAAATCCGACCGGACATCAATAGATATTTTTCACTTGGATAAGGGAAAACACTCAATGCCAGATCTACAGCCTGCATAGATTCATCACTCTGATTATTCAGATCATATGTTGAAGATAATTCAAAGTAGACTTGCTCGAAATCAGGAAATCTTTCTAAAGCAAGACGATACACACCAATTGCATCGCGATAAGCACCATTCTTCCTTAAAGCATTCGCCCTCGTCAAGTAAGTGCCACGCCTATTTGGATCTCTTTGAATGGCTAATTTCAGATATTTATCCGCTTCAGAATAATAGCCCTGGTCAATGAGGTATTTTCCGACCTCCAGGCATGAGTTTGAATCATCTTGAGCAATCTTGCAAACATCTTCATTTGCAAGAAAAGCCACGTAAAGATTCTCGTCCCTGAGCGCTTTTCGAGCAATTTTACTCAAGGCATTAACATCTCCTGCCTGAGCAAAAGCGCCAATCGCTTCGAGATCATCTCCCATCGCTAATAAAACATCTCCCTTGAGTGAAACTGCCAGGTAATTATCTGCATCAGGAAGATGATTAATCATTTCCAATGATTCTAGATACCTTTTCTGCTGATAGTAATCTCTTGCTATCCACACCTGCGAACGATGATGATTCTGCATCATCATCAAGTTATCTCGGTGTAATACACCTGTTCCTATTTTATTTCTCGCATATGATAAGGACCAACGATTCACTGACCAGGATTCAAAGATGATTACAGAACCTACAAGTGCGAGTATGATCAGGATCCCTAACGTAACCCTTTCGAGGGAAAGGGATACTTGTTTACCATCAACTCGGATAAAGTCCACTTTTTTCATTAACTTTCAACTGCCTATCGTCGGATAACCTGCCGCATCCCCGTTCGCACCTGGTCCAGGATGGTTGGATAGGTCGTTACAATCATGATCGAATACAATCCAACTAATATTAAACCCGAACTGATCAGGATAATCCAGGGAGACACGTCTTCAATCACGGTCCTGAGCAGGAACATTATCGCCAGAACAAGGATGCTAGCAACGATTGCTGATAACACAGACGGCCAAATGGGTTGTAAAAATTCCACCCATCTCGTATAGGTAACTTTAGCCACGAGAAATAAGCTTACAATCGCAGCAATTGCAACAGAAAGGGTCAAACTCAAAGCAATCCCAACGATACCATTACTTACCCCAAATGTAATTGCGAATACCATAAATAAACTCAATCGTAACCCAATGATCCAAATCCGCAATTGGGGTTTCCCGACTGCATAAAATACCATCTCTGATACCTCAAATCCATAGAAGAAACCAGCAACAGCAAGGATTTGTAGTGGGACGATTGTTGCCTGCCATTTATCGCCGTAGAGCGCCCCTATGAACCACGGCGCCAGGATAACACCAAAAAAACTCAAGGCTGATAAGGCGACAAATAAATAACGAAGACTTTCCTTAAATCCACTCGTAAGCCGTGTTAAATTATCTTGCACCACAGAAAAGGCTGGAAAGACAACTCGTTGAATCACGGTGATTACCCGGCGCTCAGGAACGACTGACAATTGGAAAGCTAATGTGTAAAAACCAAGCGCTTCTGTTCCCAACCATCGCCCAATAACGAAATAATCAATATTAGCAACCCCTTTATTCAGAAGCGATGCAATCATCGCAAATCCACCAAAATGGATCAGGCTCTGCATGGAATCATATGAGAATTGAAACTTTGGCCTCCACTCAATGATCAAGAATAACGCAATACTATTGAAGAGTTTTTGAGCTATAGCAGCTCCTACCAGACTCCAAACTCCGTATCCTAATAAGGCCATGGAAACTCCGGTTATCCCGAAAGCCACTTCGCTTGCGAAGTCACGGGTAGTTAACTGACGGAATTCTAGCTGTTTCTCGAGCAAAGCACGGGGCACAACAGCTACCGCTGTTATCGGAAAAATGACCGCCAGTACTTCTAATAATGGGGCAGCCTTAACATCCCCAATAAATCCGGTAATGACCTCGGCACCAAAATATGTAATGACACCTAACACTATACCAATTGCGAGATTTGCCCAGAAAGCTGTGCTAAGTCCTGGCTCTTTAATTTCAGGATGTTGAATGATTGCGGCTCCAAATCCCAATTCAGTGATCGCCTGAGTAAACAGGATAAACATCATGGCGATACCAAGCAATCCAAAGTCTGCAGGTTCTAAAAGCCATGCCAATAGCAGCAAAACAACATAGTGGATCGCTTGAGAGCCAATTGACCCAAATCCTGCCCAGATTACTCCAAGGATTGTCTTTTTCTTTAAGGGAGATATCACTGAATTTCTTGGCCTAGATTCCAGAACATTCGTTTTGGAGAGAGGCGCGCTCCGCCTGTCCGACATTAAGGGTATGCCAGACTGTTACCATCCTGATACTGGCTGGATGGTCTACTTCCCTTTTTTCTGTTCTACCTGTCCTGCTCGCAATTCAACAGGAACCCGCCTGTCACTTAGCATTTGAATCAACACCCGCACCCGCTCACTTCCAGGAAGTCTAGCATCAAAAATTGCTTCATATCCTGCAAATGGACCTGTATTGATTTTTACTGTATCGCCTGGTTTTATGCCATCGAAGAATTCTCCGCCGGCTGCTGCTATTTCCTCAACTCTTTTGTTGATCGCATAAATTAAATTTCCTGGTACAGTTGACGGCTCGCCATCAAAACTAACCAGGCCAATCGCATGAGGCATCCACTGAAAGGTCGACAATCCAACCTCTTCCAAATTCACATTAACGAACATATATCCAGGGAAGTAGGGGAGCAGTTTTCTCGAGCGAGGATTTACGGGATGAACCCGGATCCGAGGGAAAAATACTTCAAATTCCTGGGCACGAAGTTGGCGCCAAAGAATTTCTTCTTTACGCGGTTTACTCCGAAGCGCGTACCATTGCAAAGCCATACACTCTCCAATACTAAAAAATACACCGATTTAAGTAGAAATTCATGTGCCGATAAAGTCAAATGTCTGTCTTCTCGATGTTTACAATGGAGCCAGGTTGCCACTTTAACGCGTCATAACTTTTTTGAGTAACAAGGAATCTAAGCCGGCCTTTTTCTACGATCAATTTCAGCTCGCCATACTCACCGAGCGCGGTCAATGCCTCGTCAATCATACCTACCTGACTCTGATCGAGAAAGTATAATGAGTGATTTTCATGCTTTTCATCAGCTTGGGCAAACTGGTTTGTTTTCATATTTGAATTGTCCTCTACCATTTAGATAACAGATTCGAATATCTTTCACTTAATCCAATGAACCGGCAATAAAAAAACACCTTCGTGGGGTTTTTCACCTCTGCGATGTGTTAATAAGAGTGGTATGTAATTAATTTACCTGAATCAAGCAGTTGAGTATTTTAGCACATAATCTCTCATATCAGACAACATGTCTAGCCGCGAGATGATCAAGAAAATTAAGCCACTCTCAGTCCGGTTGCTCTCGTAATTATTAACCGTATTAACCACGAGGGGACCAACAATACAACATGAATCAATGCACTAATTCCCAAGATGATGGACAACCCGAGTAGAAGTTGATTAAACCCGGGGATCAATACATCAATCATCCATGGACCGGCGCCCAATAGAATGAAGAATAAAAGGATCACGAACAAAAGAATAAACATGGGAAACCAGGACCTCCTATCGGAGGCAGATGGATACATCGTACTGCTAATTACAAAAATGAAATAGAACCAAAGCCAAAAATCGGATTGACTGTACACTCGAAATAAAGTGTCCATATTGATATTCATGCTGGCTATCTTGATCGTATCAGTTGACGGGATAATCTCAAATTGAAAGTAGGAAATGAGCGCAATTACAGTCATCCCAGTGAATAGTGGTGCAATACCTATCAAAGCATCTCGAAATACGTCAGTCGTGTATGTTTCCACATATCCAAGCTGGAGCTTCCCCTCTGGAAGCGGTCGCGGTAAGACCGAAAACCGACCAGTAGGAACTCTTAACAATTTTGCTGTCAAGAAATGGCTGATCTCATGCAAGAGAACACCAGGAAGAAACAATATCGAAAATAAGAGAATGGAAAGATCAATGCTCTTGGTTAAAAGTAGAAATATCGCTTGGAACTCAAAGTGGACTCGGCGTTGGAGAACTGCCAACCCGAGAAGAAGAAGGCTCAGCCACGCAATTCCATTGAAAGGGGCACTCACTCTGCTGCAGATTGAGTGATAAGGATAAACTCAGAAACCTTCAAACTAGCGCCTCCAACTAGGGCGCCATCTATATCTGGTTGAGAGAAGAATTCTGAAGCATTATCTGCTTTAACCGATCCACCGTAGAGAACTCGGATAATTTTGGCAATTTGGTCTCCGAACAATCCAGCAAGAGCTGGTCGAATGACTTCCGCGATCACTCGATTTGCCCCATCAGCGGTGGCTGCACGACCAGTTCCTATCGCCCACACCGGCTCATAAGCAATAATTAAATCCACAGTGTTTGAATCATCAACCTGAAGGGTGAGACCAGCCAACCCAGAATTTATTTGTCGTGAGACTACTTCTTGGGTGAGATCAGCTTCGAATTCGTCTAAAGTTTCTCCCACACATACAATTGGCTTCAATCCGATGCTCAAGGCAGTATGTACTTTGCGATTTACAGTTAAATCAACCTCACCAAAGTAAGCTCTACGTTCGGAGTGTCCAAGAATTACGTACTGGCACAGCTCGGCAACCATGAGGGGTGATATTTCACCAGTATAAGCTCCAGAACTTTCCCAATACATATTCTGAGCGCCAAGGCCAATGCCAGTACCTTCGAGAAGAGCGTTAACTGCTAATAATGCAGTGAAGGGGGGGCAAAGAACTTTTTCAACCCCTTTGATTGGTTGAAGCCCTGGCACCATCTCAGAAACCATATGACGGGCTTCTGCGACTGTCTTGAACATCTTCCAATTGCCTGCAACGACGGGTGTACGCATCGGATCCTCCAACAAGTTAGAATAGCTTACCTCACCAGTCTCGGCCAGCTAGGTCGAGACTGGTGAGGCATAACCAAATTTGTGTAATCGATCGGTAGTTCAGGATTTATCTTGCAGAGCAGCTAATCCAGGTAAAACAATGCCTTCCAACATTTCAAGGGATGCACCACCACCGGTCGATATATGTGAGATTTTATCTGCCACACCCGACACTTTTACTGCCGCAATTAAATCACCACCACCAATAATTGATGTTGCTTTGGAACTTGCCACTGCTTTTGCTAATCCAAAGGTCCCCTTTGCAAATGGCGCCATTTCAAATACCCCCATTGGACCATTCCAAACAATCGTACCGGCATCTGAAAGTATCTTCGAATATATTTCCAGAGTTTCAGGGCCTATATCCAAGATCCGCCAGCCATCTGGCACTGGACCCATGCTCATGATCTTATGGTCGGCTCCAGCGTCAAATTTGTCCGCAATGACAACATCTACTGGCAGCCTTAAATGATTCCCTCCTTTGGCCAGTATATCCTTTGCTATCTCTAAAACTTCATCCTCAACCAACGAGTCACCGACCGGATACCCCTGAGCCTTAAAGAAGGTATTCGCCATCCCACCACCAATCAAGACCTGATCTGCTTTCTCCAAGAGATTTCGAATGACACCTATCTTATCGCTAACTTTGGCTCCACCAAGAATTGCGATGAAAGGTCTGGATGGATTTGCGATCGCCTGACCTAAATAACGAATTTCATCCTGCATGAGAAAGCCAGCAACTGAAGGCAGGTATTTGGCCACACCTTCAGTCGAAGCATGCGCCCGGTGAGCAGAACCAAAAGCATCATTAACATAGAGATCAGCCAAAGATGCTAATTGGCGTGACATTTCAGGATCGTTCTTTGTCTCGCCTGCATGGAAGCGGGTATTCTCTAAAACTAAAATATCACCCGGTTTTAACCCACGAGCAGCTGCTTCTGCAACAGGGCCAATACAGTCTTCGGCAAAGGCGACCGGTTTACCCATAATTGAGCTCAGATGTGCCGCAACAGGGCGCATAGAATACTCCGGCATAACCTCGCCTTTTGGGCGTCCCAGGTGAGAGCACAAGATCACAGCTGCACCATTGTCAAGAAGGTATTGCAGGGTTGGCAAGGCTGCTCGTATGCGAGTATCATCCCCAACCTTTCCATCTTTGATCGGGACATTAAAATCTACACGTACGAGGACACGTTTACCAAAAACATCCACATCTTCGACAGTTTTCTTATTAAACATCTCAACCTCCAGGCGCGTAAAACGTGGAATGTCGATTTCGAGCATTCCACGTTTCACGCGCAGATAGCTTACAACGATTTTGCCATCATGTTTGCCAAGTCGGCAGTACGCACAGAGTAACCCCACTCGTTGTCATACCAGGCAATAATCTTGGCGAATGTACCAGGACCTTTTCCGAGCACCATTGTTAAAGGCAAATCAACCGAAGAACTATGTGGATCTCCCTTGTAATCGATACTAACCAGAGGTTCATCTACTGCAGCCAGGATGCCTTTCATCGGTCCATTGGCAGCATCGCGGAATGCCTGACGTAATTCATCAGTAGTCGTTGGAGTCTCCAATACAACAGCCAAGTCTATCACTGAAACAGTTGAAGTCGGAACCCGCAGAGCATAGCCATCCAACTTACCATCCATTTCAGGGATGACCAGTTTTAGTGCGCGTGCAGCTCCGGTCGAAGTTGGGATAATGCTCAACCCGGCAGCCCGGGCACGGCGTAAATCACTATGCGGCAAGTCTAGGATCTTCTGATCGTTCGTATACGCATGAATGGTAGTCATCAACCCGCTTTTGATAGTAAATTTATCGTTGGCAACTTTTACAGCCGGAGCTAAACCATTGGTGGTGCAAGATGCATTGGAAACCACATGGTGACGAGTTGGATCGTATTTGTTATCATTCACACCTAAGACAATGGTGAGATCCTCGCCCTCCGACGGAGCGGTGATAATAACCTTCTTCGCTCCACCTTTAGTAATGTGATTTTCAGCGCCTTTGACTTCTTTACCCTTCTTATTGATCCCATCTTTTTTAATAGTAAAGAGACCTGTACTTTCAATGACAATTTCTACACCCAGGTCACCCCAAGGCAGCTTGGAAGGATCGCTTTCCTTATATACCTTAATAGATTTGCCATCGACGATTAACTCATTCTCTCCAACTTCCACACTACCATCGAAACGACCATAGTTCAAATCGTATTTCAGGAGATGGGCCATCGTCTTCAGATCCCCAATATCATTGAAAGCAACAACTTCCAGCGTATTAGGGTAGTCATCCCGAATAGCCTTCAGGACCTGGCGGCCAATCCGGCCAAATCCATTAATTCCGACCTTGACAGACATAATTTACCTCCATATTGTATTGGTTATTAGTTTTTTTTAGATAGCTGCACATTTTGCCATCTCATTCAGCGCAATTATATTATATTGTTCTTTATTTGTGAAGAATTTAACATGTATATCTTAATCGACAAAAGGACCTGTCCGCTCTTCCAGTAAATCAATAACGACTTGAGCCAATTTATCACCATCATGTCTCCAAGGGAACTCTTGATCGATTAGATCATTCTGGTAAATCAAGTAACTCTCGTCTGGTTCCTCTCCCATGCAAACCCAATCCACGTTTTGAGGTAAATTCCCCAAGAAATTATTATTGACAATAGCTATATCAAACAAACCACCTCCCGCATGGTTTTCCAAGGCGCAAATGTGGTCCTGACAACTATATTGATCTGTCTCGCCTGGTTCAGTAGCGACATTACAGACATACAATTTTAAAGCTTTGCTCGCTCGGATTGCATCTGCAATATCTGGGACAAGCAGATTCGGTAAAATACTTGTAAATAAACTCCCCGGACCAGTAATAATGAGATCTGCGGATAAAATCGCCTGGATCGCCTGGGGATATGCAGGAGGTCCAATTGGCTCTAACCATACCCGGCGAACCTTCCCGGTACTTTCAGGAATCTGACTTTCACCTTCGACGCGGACTTCAGAAACCAGATATGGCAACATGACATCTGCAACTAGACGAACATCATGTAATGTTGAAGGTAAAACACGTCCACTAACAGAAAGTACTCTACCAGATTCAGCGATGGCATCCTCAAAACTTCCTGTGATCTCCGAAAGGGCAGAGATAAATAAGTTTCCGAAGGAATGTCCTTCCAAACCACTCGAACCATTCGGAAATCGATATTGAAATAATTGCGCCAGTAAGGCCTCATCGTTGGATAATGCCGCCAAGCAATTTCGGATATCACCAGGAGGAAGGATACCCAAACTTTTTCTGAGTCGCCCAGAAGAACCACCATCATCGGCTACTGTAACGATGGCAGTCAGATTCGATGTGTAATCTCGCAAGCCACGCAATAAAGTTGCTAACCCATGTCCCCCACCTATTACGGTAACCCGTGGGCCTCGATCCCGTCGTCGATACCCCGCTAAGGTATCGACAACACGCCGACCGGGTTTCAGGAAGGGAGCCATCAAGGAGCGGTTAAATCCTAATAATCCACCAACAATTAATGCAACTCCAACTCCCCCAAAAATTACAGCTCTTAATATGCGCGGTAGAAATCTCAATGAGGCAGCCGAGATAAGCGGTAACCACCAAGTTTCTGGCGCCTTCCGATACACATCTAATATAAGGATAGCCAATCCAACACCAACTAATGTAATACCGAATAGGACAATTAGCAACCAACGCTTAACACCCAGACCTGGGACCAACCATCGAAACGATTGGAAAAAATTTCCCCCAATTCGCTTATACCACCTATGATCAATCTTCTGAACCATATGAACCCATGATAGCAGCCTTTGTATGTCTCGTCAACGCCATATCCCCTCAAGGGAGCACTAAAAAGTTGTTGGAGATTTGAAAAAAGGATGACCTCCGGTAAGATAAGGGGACTTCGTCAAAAGACCCAATCAAACCAGGAGGCCAAAATGGAGTTTAGCATAGAATTAGTGGAAGCGATCAGTGGATTGTTCAAACAAGCGGTTCTGGAAATGGTTGAGCAACAACCGGATAGCAAGATAGGCGATCTGGAACAGGGATTACGTTATCTGCTCAAACAGGCAGGTGGCCAAGCGTTGAGTGAGGCATTGAGTGCCATGGATCAGAAATATCCGGAGCCAGGGGTAACTTGTGAGTGCGGTCATCTAGCCAATTACCAGTTTCGGCGCAAGGCCAAAACGTTGACCGTCTTCGGCTGGGTGGAGTACCGGCGAGCCTACTATCTATGCATCCATTGCCATCAAGGCCAGTATCCGCTCGATCAACGCTTTGGGCTGCAGCCCGGACAGGTTAGCGCTGGACTTGCACCCCTGCTAGCTTTAGCCGGTGTTGAGACGGCCTTTGAAGAGGGTTGTGAACTGGTCAAGCGGTTCCTGCTCCTGGAGGTGAGCGATAACACCTTGCGCAAAGAAACGCAAACCTTTGGCCAGTTACAAGCTCACACTGAGCAAGCCTGGCAAGCCCAAAGCCAGGATGCGCAGTGCTTGCAGGAGTGCCAGCAAAGCGCAGTGGAGCGTCCCAGGCGTTTGTACGGCTCTCTGGATGGCACTCATGTCCCGATTGGGGAAGAGTGGCGGGAGTTGAAAACAGGCAGTTGGTATGAAGTTGAGAAGGTGCGCAATGCATGCGGCTCTGGGGTGGGGCAATGGGACGAATTGAAAGCCAGGCACATCAGTTATTACTGTGACATTGCCGAAGCCCAGGCGTTTGAGGCTTTACTGTGGGCTAGCGCGGTGCAGCGCAATGCAGATCTGGCTGCAGAGATCGTGTTTGTCGCCGATGGGGCCCCCTGGATTTGGAACCTGGTGGAGCGTAACTTCCCCCAAGCTGTACAGATTGTGGATTGGTACCATGCCGTCGAGTACCTGGCTCCTATCGCCGAAGCTGCCTTTGGTTCAGCAAGCCGCTCCGCCAAGGACTGGCTGGAAGCTGTGCGCTCCGACTTGTGGCAGGGGCACATCGATCAGGTGATTGCGGCTTGCCAGGCTCTCCAAAAGCATGCCCGAGCAGGAGAAGCTGCCCGCAGAGCGGTTACCTATTACACCAATAATGCCAAACGAATGGATTATGCCCACTTCCGAACTGCCGGTTATCAGATTGGGAGTGGGACCATCGAGAGTGGTTGCAAGCAAATCGCCACCCAACGGTTGAAGCGATCGGGAGCTCGCTGGACTTTGGAAGGTGCTAGAAGGACGGCTAAAGCCAGGGCCGCTTGGTTGAGTGGCCAATGGGATCGGTTGTCAGGGCAGAGGGCTGCTCTCCCGCTCGCTACCTAACAACATTTGAGTGCTCCCTCCCCTCAACGTCGCAACGCCGCTCATGAATAATTGGTATGGAGAGTATGCTATACTAGGATTTTGAAACCCATGTTCTAAACATAACTCGGATTCATAAAGAATTCATATCGACGAGAGTCTCATGCCCCATATCAATAAACACTGGCAGATTGCTCCTAAACTTCCACAAGAAGTGATAGCTGAGTTGGATGCTTTCCCGAGACCATTTCAACAAATTCTCTACAATCGAGGTCACTCCTCACTCTCCTCGGCCTTCCAATATCTGAATGCTGAGCTCCCTGCAGGGACCGACCCATTCAACATGCTCGGGATACAAGAAGCAGTTGAGCGGCTTGAGAAAGCGCTTTCGGATGGTGAACCCATTGCTATTTATGGGGATTATGATGCGGATGGTGTAACTGCCACGGCTTTACTTGTACAAGCTATAGAAAAGCTGGGGGGTAAAGTTCAAGGTTATATTCCTAACCGTTTTGACGAAGGCTACGGATTAAACAATGAAGCTCTTGCCACATTAAAAGATTCAGGGGTCAAACTTGTCGTAACGGTCGATTGCGGGATCCGTTCGATGGAAGAAGCGAGTTTCGCGAGAAATAATAACCTGGATTTAATTATCACCGATCACCATCATCCAATCGAGGAAATTCCGGATGCACTGGCAGTGGTGAACCCCAAGCAACGTGGCGATGAGTACCCCGATAAAGATCTGGCTGGAGTCGGGCTCGCATACAAATTAATCCAGGCATTAATTACACATTTGAAAAAGAGTGAGCATTTTGTTCCGGATAAATTCTCGGAATCTGAGTTTGTTGACCTGGTTGCGTTGGGGACTGTTGCCGACCTTGCCCCTCTGGTTGGAGAAAATCGCTATCTCGTCAGACAAGGACTTGGACTACTCCAATCAACTAAAAGGCAAGGAATCCATGCGTTGATTGGCATCTCTGGCATCAATCCAAGGCAAATCTCTGCTGGTGATATCGGATTTATACTCGGTCCCAGATTAAACGCGGCGGGACGCCTGGATTCTGCTTTAGCAGCATTTGAGCTCTTAACCACTTCGGATGTTATTAGAGCCGGGCAATTAGCACAGCTATTAGATAATCAGAATCGTGAGCGACAGAGAATCACGCGAGAAATTCAAGTATTAGCCGAGGAAATCTCTTTATCGAATAACCCCGATGGTTTATTGCTATTTGCCGCTCATCCTGATTTCAATCCTGGCGTAGTCGGTTTAGCTGCCTCTCGCCTCACAGAGCAATATTACCGCCCAGCAATTGTTGCTCATCTAGGAGAAACAACCACTCGAGGATCTTGCCGAAGTATTCCTGAGTTTCACATCACTGAAGCCCTGGATTCGTGTGAGGAA
Source organism: uncultured Chloroflexia bacterium (assembly GCA_963706905.1). GTDB lineage: Bacteria > Chloroflexota > Anaerolineae > Anaerolineales > UBA4823 > CAVPNY01. The sequence goes on from CAVPNY010000012.1 coordinate 511,682, forward strand.
CTACTCGAGCATCATGGTGGTCATGCTGCAGCCGCTGGATTTACAGTCCGAAATGAGAATTTGCTTCGATTAATCGATAGACTTACGCTTATTGCTGATGAGAGCCTCTCAGGCAAAGACCTTCGCCCAGTGCTTCAAGCTGACGTCGAGTTACCATTATCGGATCTGACACCAGGATTACTCGATTATCTTGATAAACTGCAACCAACTGGTTATGGAAATTCCCAAGCGATATTCGTATCTAGAGGATTGATGGTTAAGAACTTACGAACCGTTGGAAAGGATGGAGAGCACTTGAAGCTGGTAGTTAGTGACGGTCGCATTACTTACGATGCGATTGCCTTTAAGCAAGGATTTTGGCTCGAAGAGATGCTTACGGTGGTTGATCTTATGTACTCGTTCGAGAAGAATGAGTTCAACGGGCGTGAAACCCTTCAACTCAGGGTAAAGGATTTAAAACCCTCCGGTGTGCAGGATTGATAGAGCTGCCTATGCAGTTGGAAGCAATTGATCCAGTAATTATCGAGCAATTGGGTTAGGAAAATTAATCGATCAACCGATATTTCACTAATGTCCAAACCGCCTGGAAGGCATCTCGTAAACCGATTTTCTTCCCCTCTGAATAGTCACGTGGATTAAACGTAATTGGAATTTCGAAAATTCTGACTTTCCTTTTAAGTATCTTTGCTGTAAATTCAGGCTCAAAATCAAATCGATTTGCCCGCAAAGGCATATCCTGAACAACTTCACGAAGAAATACTTTATACCCTGTCTCCATATCGGTCAATATATTATTGTACAAGATATTTGTCATGAATGTCAGGAGCTTATTAGCGACCATGTGCCAGAACATAGTCGGCCGCCTGGGTCCTCCCAGAAAATCTAGAACCATAAACGACTTCTGCCATGCCTTCCTCGATTGGTTCAAGTAATTTTTTATATTCACGCGGATTATATTCAAGATCTGCATCCTGGATTATTATGACATCCCCCTTAGCATGTTGGATACCAGTTCTTACAGCAGCTCCCTTACCTTGATTGAATTCATGAAGAATTATTTTGAATGGTTCTTTTATATAATAGGTCTCTAATATCTCTCTAGTACCATCTGTTGAACCATCGTCTATGATGAGTATCTCTGATGCAATGTTTTCCGCTTGGACTCGTTTTATTAATTCCTTAATAGTATTTGCTTCATTGTACGAAGGAATGATGACGGAGACATTCATGGTTTGGATTATACCAGCGGGCAATGATTTGCTTGTCAATTACGCCATGCTATAATCGACATAAATTTACATTAACTTATAGAAGAACAAAGATGAATAATTCGAATTCCAATCTTCCCTCAGGTGATCAAGATATCCCATCAAAAGATGTCTTCATACCTCCGAATATTAATCGGATTGAAGATACTGGTCTTTCCTCGTTATGGTTACAAGACCTAGCGCTCAAAATCCTTTATTTTCAAGGATACTTGACCGGCTTTAAGGTAGCAGAAGAGATAGCGCTACCATTTGCTGGCGTCATAGATCAGATTCTGGAAGCACTGAAAAGGGAAAAATTTGTTGAAGTAAAGTCCTCCCAGATGGGACTAGGCGAGGGGGCTTACCAATATGCAATCACAGGTGCAGGGATCGCACGTGCTCGTGAAGCGCTTGAACGGAGCCAATATGCTGGTCCAGCACCAGTTCCTTTGAGCGTTTATAACGAATCGATCCGTCGGCAAAGCCGGACTAGAACAAATATAACTCACCGAGTTGTGAGACAAGGCCTCTCACATCTGGTTTTATCAGAGAAAACGCTCCATCGAATTGGACCAGCAGTTAATTCAGGCACTTCTATCTTTATCTATGGCCCTCCAGGAAATGGAAAGACCAGTATCGCCAGATCGATCGGGGACATGATATTACGAGAAAGTATGTATATACCGTATGCAGTATTTATAGATGGCCAGGTAGTTAAGATCTATGATTCGGTTAATCTCAAACTTGCTCCAGGAAATGAGCCGAGATCTGGTGCTACAGGTTCCTTGAAATCTACTGCTCGCAAGGACCCTCGGTGGCTAAAGATTCACCGCCCCTTCATCGTAACCGGCGGAGAATTAACCCTTGCCGGTCTTGATCTTGTATTCGATGACGTAAATAAATTTTATGAAGCACCATTTCAAGTTAAGGCGAATGGAGGAATTCTTCTTATCGACGACTTTGGTCGCCAACTCGTTCGTCCACGCGATTTATTAAATCGCTGGATCGTACCACTTGAAAACCGGATCGATTATCTCACCCTGCATACAGGACGGAAGGTCGAGGTTCCTTTCGACGTTTTGGTTGTATTCTCTACAAACTTACCACCTAAAGACCTTGTTGATGAGGCATTTTTAAGAAGACTCCGGCACAAGATTGAAATTAACGATCCAAATTTTGAAGAATACCGCGAGATCTTTCGCCGTGTTGCCGAGATAAAAGGGATTACATTTAATAATCAAGGATTGGCGTATCTCCTTCAGGATTGGTACATCAAGCCGGGCAGGAAATTACGAGCATCCCACCCAAGAGATTTATGCGACCAAATACTGGACATAGCGCACTATTTATCGCTTGAACCAGCATTGACCAAGGAATTAATCGACGCAGCCGCGGAGGCATATTTCGTCAATCTTTGAGCATTGACACAATAGACACCGGTTTCTGCACCTGTACATGTACACATACCTGCCCCGCCCAACTATCTTCGCCCATCGTGGTGCAAGCGCCCATGCACCAGAAAACACCTTGGCTGCTTTTGAGTTGGCGGTAAAACAAAAGGCTGATGCAATAGAATTTGATGTGAAACTAAGCTCCGATGATCAGGTGGTTGTGATTCATGATCAGACTATTGATCGCACGACAAATGGAACAGGCCGAGTGAAGGATTTACCGCTGGCTGCTTTACAGGAAATGGACGCGGGCTCTTTTTTTGATATTGCTTATAAAGGAGAACCTATACCAACACTTTCACAGGTATTCGAATCTGTTGGGATGAAGTTATTCTTTAACATAGAACTTACCAGTTATTCTTCGCCTTCTGATTCGTTACCTGAGAGGGTTGCCGAACTGGTAAATTTCTACGGCCTTGAAAAGAATATCCTATTCTCATCATTCAACCCTCAACTATTACGAAGAATCCACAGGTTAATGCCAAACGTCCCAATAGGTTTCCTGGCAGATCATGGGATTTCAGGGATCCTGGCTCGAAGCTGGTTAGGAAAATTGCTTGTGGATTATCAAGCCCTTCACCCAGAATTAAGGGACGCTAACCAAGCATTCACTAACCGTATCCACCAGGCTGGGCACCGAGTTCATGTATACACTGTCAATCAGGTAATGGATATGCAAAGACTGTACTCCATTGGGGTTGATGGTATTTTTACCGATGATCCAAGATTAGCCAGAGATACGCTCGTTAATTCGTTGGGGGCAATACCACAATGATAGATTCCTTGTTCCCTAACGAATGGATTGAAGAAGCAGCCATTAGGATCCAACCCCACATTGTCCAAACACCATTGCTCCACGATGTCGAGAAAAACATCCATTTGAAATGTGAGAACCGTCAGATAACGGGATCGTTCAAGGCCCGGGGCGCAATCAATAAAGCCTTCTCCCTTCAATCCTGGGAGCGTGAACCAGGTCTAGTAGCTGCATCTGCTGGAAATCATGGGCAAGGGGTCGCCTTTGCAGGTAAATTATTAAATAACAAAGTGACTATTTTTTGTTCTGCAAACGCAATGCCCAATAAAATCGAATCGATGCGGCTGTTAGGCGCTGATGTAGTTCTAGTTCCAGGTGGGTACGGAAATGCAGAAAGAGCAGGCCTAGAATACGCTAATAAAACCTCATCTGTCTGGATCTCACCCTACAATGATGGTCAAGTGATTGCAGGACAAGGATCAATTTGTCTGGAAATTCTAAAAGATACTCCAGGTTTAGAGAAAGCGACTTGGATTGTTCCTACAAGTGGTGGTGGACTAATCTCAGGCATAGGTGCTTACCTAAAGTGGATAGCTCCGACAAGTCGTCTGATCGCCGTACAGGCTGCCGCATCGCCGTTCATGCACGCCATGTTTTACGATGGTAGGATAGATGGTGTTAAAGATTTACCAACCATTGCGGATGGATTGTCTGGTCCTGTCCAATCGGGTTCGATCACCGTCCCACTCGTCCGGCATTACGCTGATGATTTTCTCCTGGTTACTGAGACCGAAATTGAAAAGGCCATCGCACATACATGGTGGCGGTACGGAGAGAGAATTGAAGGATCAGCTGCAACCGCCATAGCTGCCGTATTAAGTGGAAAAGTAACTGATCGACCGGCAGTTGTCATCCTCAGTGGAGGGAATATTCAAAACGAACAATTCCAGGACATCTTAACCAGGCATGGAAAGTTATCTTTGATTGAAAACGTGGCTTGAGATGGACTTCACTCCTGATGAGATCATGGTTGTGTGCATAGCCCGCCAATTATGCGATGGTGAAACTGTTGCACAAGGTATCGCTACTCCGCTGGTTGCATCTGCATTCCTGCTTGCCCGGTACACTCATGCGCCTAATTTATATTTCGCGTCTGCGATTGGACAGGGATTATGTAGACAGCCAGCTCCATTAAGCTTATTGAACGTTGAAAGTCTTTGGTTAGATCTGGGTCTTAATCATGCTGGATTTGCCCGTGCAGTGGCGGATGTGCTTCCAAGTCTCAAGCCAAAAGAGTTCTTCCGGCCTGCTCAAGTAGATCTTTATGGAAATTATAATAATATTGCCTTCGGCTCAAACTATACGCACCCGCGATTGCGCCTCCCAGGCTCGGGTGGTATTCCCGATGTATCCACTTTTAATGATGAAACATATTTATATGTCCCACGGCATTCCCGCGTCACATTTGTGCCAGAATTAGATTTCCGATCCGGATTAGGTAACCACCTCGCTCGAACACATGGCTCCGGACCAAAATACCTGATATCAGACTTAGGTCAATTCGACTTCCTTGGCCAAGAGGAAGAGAAGGATTTGCTTGGCAGGTTTAGATTGATTTCCAGACACCCGGGCGTCTCGATCGATCAAATCAAAACTAAAACAGGCTTTCCGGTAATCATTCCTGATCCAAGAAGTGAAACGGAACCACCTTCAAGTGAGGAATTAAAGATACTCCGCCAAGACATCGATCCACTCGGGATTCGCCGGTTGGAGTGATTAGGCGGATCTGAACGCCGGAGCCTCCTCCATCAAATTATCCAATCCGAATCGTCCGTTTCCCATGTAGTTCAGGAAGTGCCAGCTTGAAACGAAGACACCCGACCCTGAACCATATTCTCTTCCAGGTAGCGGTGATTTTGACGGTTATCGTTATATTATTCCCTAAACCAATCGTCTATGCGAGAAACCTTTCGCAAGTTGACCCAACGAAGGAACGCGCCCAAGCCCTTCTTGATACTTTAACTCCCGAGGAGAGAGTAGGGCAGCTTTTTCTAGTCACTTTCAATGGCACAAATATTAATCAAGATACTCAGATTTATGATCTTATCTATAACCACCACGTTGGCGGTGTTGTCTTATTAGCGGGAAATGATAATTTCTTACCACCTGCTCAAACTCCAACCGGGGTATGGCAACTTTCACGTGCCCTGCAGACTGCAGAATGGTCAGCCTCTCAAGCCAATCAATTAGATCCAGGTACCAATCAAGAATTCACGCCCGCTTTCATTCCCATGCTGATTGGCATTTCCCAAGAAGGAAATAGTGCTTCATATGATCAGATCTTCAATGGTTTAACCAGCCTGCCATCCCAGATGGCAATCGGTGCTACTTGGCAACCTGAACTCGCCCATCAAGCAGGAGTCGTTGCTGGAGGTGAACTTTCGGCGCTTGGGGTAAATTTCCTATTAGGACCTTCTCTCGATGTGCTCGATTCCCCTCGTGAACAAGGAGAGGGCGATCTAGGAGTACGTTCCTTCGGGGGCGACCCGTTCTGGGTTGGAGAAATGGGTCAAGCATATGTTACAGGTGTTCACGAAGGGAGTTCTGGACGAATTGCACTCATTTCGAAGCATTTTCCAGGGTATGGAAGCTCAGATCGATTGCCCGAGGATGAAGTCGCAACTGTTCGAAAATCACTTGAGCAACTAAAACAGATCGAATTACCACCGTTCTACGCTGTAACAGGGGATGCCCCGACAGAAGCAGCCACAACAGATGGTTTATTAGTTTCTCACATACGTTATCAGGGATTTCAAGGCAATATCCGAGAAACTACTCGCCCGGTAAGTCTTGATCGTACAGCCCTAGATCAGTTGATGAGTATCCCTCAATTCGCCAATTGGAGGGCTGCAGGCGGGATTCTGACCAGTGATAATCTGGGTAGTCCTGCCCTGCGGCGATTTGCGGATCCCAGTGGAAATAATTTTTCAGCCAGATTCATAGCGCGCGATGCATTCCTGGCTGGCAACGATTTGTTGTATCTTGGGAATGAATTCATTGCCACTGGCGATCCAGATACATACACTACTACTCTACGCACCCTGGCTTTCTTTGCTCAAAAATATCGTGAAGACCCTGCTTTCCAACAGCAAGTCGACGAGTTCGGCTCTCCGCATCCTGATGTTGAAATATCAGATCTACGGAAATGTATTTACGCTCAGTCAAGTAGTACCGACTCGTGATGCCTCCGAAAACCTGGGAACATCCTCACAAGTGACATTTGAGATTGCGCAACAATCAGCAACTTTAATCAGTCCATCAGTTGCTGATCTGGCAGAAACTCTCCCTGAGCCACCAAATCTTAATGATCGAATTGTATTCATCAGTCAGGAATTTGTTGCCCAACAGTGTAGTACCTGTCCAATTCAGGAAATCTTCGCAAATGATTCTCTAGAGAATGCGGTTATCCGACTCTACGGTCCATCAGCCGGCGGCCAAGTATTACAGCGCAACCTAGTTTCCTACTCTTACGAAGAGCTTCAAGCCCTACTTGATCAGAACCAGGCCTATGATCTCGAATCAATCGAGTCGGATTTGAGCCATTCCCAATGGATTGTATTCTCGATGATGAACGTCAAGATAAGTCAGCCGTCTTCCCAAACACTTTCGAGATTCCTCGGCGAGCGACCTGATTTATACCGCCAGAAATCCTTTGTAGTTTTTGCGTTTGATGCGCCATATTATCTGGATGCAACTGAAATCTCTAAATTAAGCGCATACTATGCCCTTTATAGTAAAGTGCCCCAATTTGTAGAAGTCGCAGCTCGCTTATTGTTCGACGAGCTTCCCAGCCCACCAGGCTCTTTACCGGTATCCGTTACTGGAGTCGATTACGATCTAATTTCAGCTACCGCCCCGGATCCTAACCAGACTATCCAACTACTCTTAGATCTTCCAGAATCTAACACTAACGAAGGCACCGTTACACCAGTGCCGACATCGCCGCCATTGTATGAAATTGGCGATCTGATCCCGGTCAGGACAGGCGTCATTCTGGATCATAATGGACATCCTGTCCCTGACAGTACACCAGTTCAATTTGTAATGAGTGTTGGATCTCAGGAGATCACAAGCCAGATTGAAAACACCGAAGCAGGAATTGCAAGAACTACTTTTCTGGTTGAACAATCTGGGACCATGGAAATTCAGGCGCAGAGTGATAGAGCCCTCAACTCAACTGTGCTCCAAATAGATATTCCTCCAGAAGCCGGCTCGACCACTGAACTTCCCCCACAGACCATAACCTCTGAACCACCAACCCCAACCTTGGAGCCTACCCAAACTCAAACATCACAGGCTACCCCAGTACCAATTGACCGCGGTCCAACCAGTTTCGGCGATTGGGTGCTATCAGTATTTCTTTCCATCACATTTGCAGTAGGGATTTACTGGTTCACTACATTGTTTGGTGTAATCCGCTGGGGGCTAAGAGCAGGATTGCTTGGGTTAATCGGTGGCTTGATCGCCTATACCTACCTGTCAATTGATCTGCCAGGAAGCTCGCAATTGCTTAGCAACCTAAATTCATGGGCAATTGTTGTGGGAACTATCATTGGTTCTGCTATTGGATGGGGAATAGCGTTGAGCTGGCAGAAACTGGCTGAGTCTAAGAAAAGTAAGCCTTTATCGGAAAATAGTGATAACTAAACTAACCATTAGCAGACCAACAGAAATAAATGCCAAAATGCGCTCAGGGTCACTGGTGAATAAGTCTGCCAGGATCGGTCTTGGAAGTAACTGTCGCGGTTGAGTGATTGGATTAAGATTCCCGAATAATACCTGACGGAATTCCTCGATGCTTTGTGGTCTCTCATCTGGGTGCAGGTTCATCGCCCAAAGAATTCCCCTTTCTGTCCGAGCAGATAAATTTGGATTGATATGCCTGGGTTGAACCATCCCATCTGGATGGAGGAATCTTTCCCTTGCCTCGACCGGTGGAGTATTCGTCAGTAAATGGTAGAGTGTTGCCCCTAGGGCATAAATATCACTGCGCGCATCCGTATGCCCGGTATCTCCTCCATATTGTTCTAAAGGAGTATATAGAGCTGTACCTCGTCCTTGGAGGATTGTAATCGTCATTTCTTCCGAAGCCAGAATCTTAACCAATCCAAAATCAACCAATTTAATCAATCCGCTGGGGGTAAGCTTAAGATTACTCGGTTTAATATCTCGATGTAGTATGGGCGGATCCTGATTATGCAAATACTTGAGAGCATCCGTCAATTGAGCAGCCCATGAAAGCACATCTCTCTCGGGGAGAAATGTATCTTTTTGGCGAGCATCATTCATCATCGTGCGGAGATCCTTACCAGGAACGAAATCCATCACGAGATAATCGCGTTGGCCTTCAGAGAAAAAGTCAGAAACCTTGGGTAAATTCGGGTGGTCTAAGCGCGCAAGAACTGTCGCTTCCCGCAGGAATTGATCACGGGCCTGTTGAAGCATATCCTTCGGTAACGAGTTATCGTGTTCTACTTCTTTAAGTGCGCAAGAACGACCTTCCAGCCGCAGGTCATCCGCCAGGTAAATGCTACCCATCCCGCCCTGGCCAATAATCCGGCGGATCTTATACCGTTCTCGCAAAACAAGACCAGATTTTAAGGGAGTAGGCATTTTAATTCACGTTTATTAAGATAGATGGTATTATACTCGTGGAGGTTCCCAAATGGAGCGGATGAGCGAAGATATCCCTGTTTTGGTTGGGCAGACCGGACCTTTGAATGGGCAGCGTTGGATGTTGCGCATTAATACAACCGTGGGTAGAGATGTGACTTGTGAAATTATGATACCTGACCGTCAGGTCTCCAGAAGACATGCCACCTTCACCCCATCCCCGAAGGGAGTCGTTCTTGAGGACCTTGGGAGTAAGAACGGTACTCACGTAAATGGTCAGGTACTAGAGAATTCAGTAATCCTGAAAGATGGTGATATTGTTCAAATTGCCTTCGCACAACAATTCACCTTTCTCAGTTCTGATGCAACCTTACCCCTGGAATACCTGGTAGAAATCAAATCATCCGTCGAAGCTCCTGGTCGGCTTAAACTTGAAAAACGGTCCCGCCAAGTGTGGGTCGGGAGCGAAGAGGTAATACCACCACTTTCAGTGTCCCAATTTCAACTCCTGGAGATCTTATTTGAGAATCAGGGAAAAGTAGTCTCACGAAAGGAAATCATTGAAAAGATCTGGGGTGAAGAGAATGCTATTGAAGTCTCAGAACAGGCACTTGATGCTTTAGTGAGAAGATTACGAGACAGATTAGCATCGCTGGACCGCTACAGTTCATATATAACCACAGTTCGAGGTCATGGCCTTAGATTAGATAACCCCCCTGCCTGATATGCTGCACCCTCTTCGGTGTTGATCAGCCTTCCGCATTTTAGACGGGAATTTGAGTTTTTAACAAGACGCTGACTGCTCAGCCACTCTGTTTCCCCACCCTATTACACATCACTTCTCGCCATCGAGATCGAAATAATTTATTTTCTGACTCGGCTTACTGTTTACGAGGTTTCCTTATGAATGTTATATTCTTGTCTCCACATTTTCCCCCAAATTACTATTATTTCTGTGTCCACTTGAACGAATTGGGTGCCAACGTACTTGGACTTGCTGATGAGAGTTTTGATCAACTCCGCCCCGAGCTACGCATTGCATTGAGAGAATATTATCGAGTTAGTGACATGCACAACTATGATGAACTTTTACGTGCATGCGGTTACTTTACGCATCGTTATGGAAAAATCGATAGGATTGACTCCATGAACGAGTATTGGCTTGAGACAGAAGCTCACCTACGAACAGATTTTAATATCCCCGGCCCAAATCTAAAGGTTTTAGAATCAATGAGACGGAAATCGTTTATGAAGCAAATATTTGCTAAGGCGGGAGTCGATGTTGCTAAGGGAAGCGTGATCCAAAATCTCAAAGATGCCAAACGATTTATCGATGAAGTTGGATACCCAATTGTTGCCAAGCCAGATTGTGGCGTAGGCGCGGCCTCCACGTTCAAGATCACCAATGATAATGAATTGATCGGTTTTTTTAATGTAAAGCCCCCCAATGATTTTATTTTCGAAGAATTTATCCAAGGTCAGATATTTACCTTCGATGGCCTGACGGATCAGGATGGGAAAGTTGTATTTTTCACTTCTCATACATATAGTCAGGGAATTATGGAGGTAGTTAACGATGACAATCTTATGTATTATTATTCGTTGAGAGACATTCCAGCAGATTTGGAAGCAGCAGGATTGCGAGTAGTAAAAGCTTATAAATTGAGAGAAAGGTTTTTCCATTTTGAATTCTTTCGTTCCGAACAAGATAATCGGCTACTTGGGCTAGAAGTTAATATGCGTCCGCCAGGTGGCTTAACCACAGACATGTTTAACTATGCGAATGAAATCGATATTTACAAAGAATGGGCAAATATTGTTGTGCATAACCGGTTTTCAGCGGCTTACCTCCGACCTTACCACTGCTGTTATATCAGTCGAAAATTCAATAAAAGATATCTACATTCACATGGAGAAATACTTGAAAAATTTGGGGGCCAGATCCTGCACCATGACAGCATAAGTGGGGTATTTAGCACCGCTCTTGGAAATTATGGATACATAACCCGCTCATCGGATCTAGCCGAAATCCTTGAAATCGCTGAGTACATCCAGGCAGTCGAGTGAGTAAATCAGATGAACATCGAGTACCACAAATGGTGGAGTAATAACCTAAACCAGGATATTGAACTGAAGGTTTATGGTCATGCAGGAAAACCGATCGTTGTGTTTCCTACCCAAGGAGGGCGATTCTACCAGTTTGAAGATTTTGGAATGGTGGGAGCTTGTGCTCCCTTCATTGCGGAAGGGAGAATCAGATTATTCACGGTGGATAGTATTGACAACCAATCCTGGGTTAATTGGGAAATTAGTCCATCAGATCGTGCGCTGCGGCACATGGATTACGATCGCTATATCACTCAAGAAGTTGCGCCATTTATTCAGCAGCAATCCCAAAATACAGGAAAGTACCTGACCACGGGTTGCAGCATGGGAGGTTATCATGCTGCAAACTTCTTTTTCCGCCATCCTGATTTATTTGACGGAACCATCGCCTTGAGTGGCATTTTTCGACTCAATATGTTTATCGGTGATTATATGGACGATAATGTGTATTTCAATTGTCCACTGGCTTATTTACCCCACCTGGATGACGCCTGGTACCTCGATCAATACAGATCGAGTCAAATTATAATATGTTCAGGCCAAGGGGAATGGGAAGATGAAATGATCGCTGACACAAAAGCGTTAAGACAGATACTGGAAGAAAAACAAATTCCAAGCTGGATCGATCTTTGGGGTCAAGATGTGAACCATGACTGGCCTTGGTGGCAAAAACAACTCCCTTATTTCCTGTCCCATCTCAACCTTTAATAGTTTTATCCAACACTCTGAAGTATGCCAACAATTCTTTGAGCTGCTTTGCCATCCCAAAGCGGGGGTATTTGATGTCCTCTAGGGACCTCGTTTATACGGGCACGAATAGCCTTTTTTATCGCACCTGACTTCCTTTGAACCAATTCATTCGTACCAAGTAAAATAGTTATTGGACGTTCTGTATTATCACGAGCTGTAAGGCAAGGGACATTGAGATAGGTAGTTTCTTCCTGGATGCCTCCAGAGTCTGTTAGAACCAATGATGCATGGATCTGGAGTGCCAGGAAATCCAGATAGCCAAGTGGCTCAAGAAATACTACCGGGCTTTTTGATATATCCAGTCCAAACTCACCGATTCTCTGCATTGTCCGGGGATGAACCGGAAATAATACGGGAATTTCTGAGCCGATCTCTTGCAACGCAGCGAGAAATTCCCATAAGATTTCCGGATCATCGACATTCGAGGGGCGGTGTAATGTCACCAGGATATATTTCCTGAGGCCGAATTGTGCTTGGAGAGCAGGATATCTGGCACGAGCTGTAGGTAAAAGTCGCTCTAGCGTATCCACCATCACATTACCGACAAAATAGATTTTCTCGGCCGGAACGCCTTCTCTCAACAAGTTGTGATCAGCATCTGACGATGGAGTAAATAGTATGTCCGATATCTGATCCGTGAGCAAGCGGTTGATCTCTTCTGGCATTGTCCTATCAAACGAACGGAGTCCGGCTTCGATATGTGCGACTGAGACTCCCAATTTGCCACAGACCAAGCTACAGGCCAGGGTTGAATTTACATCGCCAAAAACAAAAACCCAATCTGGCTGAAATTCATTCACAACCGGTTCAAATCGAAGCATCACCTGGGCTGTCTGCCAAGCCTGAGAGCCAGATCCAACATCCAGGTTCACATCAGGTTTGGGTAGACCTAGCTCCTCAAAGAACACCTGCGACATGCGAACGTCATAATGCTGTCCGGTGTGAACCAGGAGTTGAGTAAAATCACCCGGAAATCTGCCCATTTCCTGCATAATTGGCGCGGCTTTCATGAAGTTCGGTCTCGCGCCGACTACATGCATTACTTTCAAACTTACCCACCTCGCAAATTCATTTCCATTGAAAAACGCAATACCTGGCGATTTACAGACTTCAATCGTTCAACTAAAGCTGGTTCTTGATCCGTTTCTGAAACTTGGGTAACCAGACCTGAAAGTAGCTGGATAAACTCGGGAGTGATCTCCTCCTTGTGAGCCTTTAATAACTCACGCCGAGAGCCTTCATCATCCGCATCCAATAATTCTTCGATGAAAGCAATTTCAGGTGGAGGCGCTGAAGCTTGTTGAACAATATTAGCTATCTGTTGAAGCTTTCCAATCTTCTCGAGATCCCCAGCTTTGCGAGATTGCTCAAGTTCTGCACTCAGTACTTGAAGGAAGAAATCATCAATATCAGGCAGGTTTTGAGCAGTGGCGTCGGGGATGTTTTCGGCTGCCAGCAGGCTGGTCAGTAATTTCCGGGCTTGTTGGGTTCGCACTTCTACCTGCTGGTCTAGTTGCTGGGTAAGCTCAAGAAGTTGTTCTCTTAATTGAATAAGATCTTCTCGCTGTTGACTTTCCGCATTCTCAATCCGGGAAGTCAACAATTGAAAAAATTCATAATCCATCCCAGGACGAGTCAAACTCACTAATGCGCTTTTTCGGGTTTCGTTCGGAGCATCAATGAATAAATCCAACAATTTTTCGCGCGTCAAATCTGATCCAAGTTGTTGCAATGACAGAATTGCAGCTTGAACTTCCTCTGCCTGTTGTTGGATTCGTTGCCCAAACTGAGAATTTTCTAGCAATAAATTGCGAACATTTTCGAGCTGTGCAACAAATTCTTGATCTCCACTTGCTGAAGCAGTCTCTAATAACCTGGTGAGCATATTAAGAAGATCACCGTCCACCAATTGCTCTTCTTGCTGAATGATTTCAAGCTGCACGCTACGATCGCTGGCAGTCAATAATCGTTGCAACAGATTCAACTTTTGCTGTTGCACCTGGAGCATTTCTCGGGTAATACCATCAGATTCAAGGATCTTTCGATCAATCCTTGCAGAGTTAGGTGGGCTTGCGGCCGAAGAATATAGGCTTTACGTTGTTCAGGAGCCAACCGATTAACAGCCTGGTTTATCATCTGACCTAATAGTCGCTCCTGGTCATCGTGAGGTAAACCAAGCTCAGCGGGGACAAATGTCAAGAGAAGCTCTTTTTGAGGATCGTGATACACAATTGGGGTCGCCAGATTTCCTTGGTAACCACAATTTGGACATTGTACAAAATTTACAGCTCCGGATAGCAACTTGGCTTTTGCGGTAGGATCTTCGCCAACATCAAAGAGCTGTTGAACATCAGCAACAATAGGCTGCCGGCAATTCGGGCAATTAATTCTAGTTCTTGACATGATTATCTCCAATAGTTTTGTTCTATACGCCACGCTGATCGATCAAATCGCATCTGGCGTAGGGATTACTTATCTAGGAAGAGAAAAACATATCCTGGCACCCTGTCCAGGCCGAGGATCGACCCATATTCGACCACCATGGGCTTCGATCACCACGCGAGACAAGAAGAGACCTAACCCGGCTCCTTTGGTTGTTCGGCTTGCGTCAGTAGCCCGGTAGAAACGGTCAAATATATGGGGAATATCTCCCGCAGCAATGCCAGGACCTTCATCATTGATACAAACAATTATCTGTTGGGAACGAACCTCACCGGATATCCGTATTTCACCCCCAGCTGGTGAATATTTAACCGCATTTGAGAGTAAATTATAAAAAACCTGCTCAATCCGGTCTTCATCACAGAGAATCACTGGAAATTCAGCGGGAAAATCTACAATAATCGTATGCCTAGTCACTTGGGTGCGAAAACGAGCGGCAATTCGTTCAGCAGTTTTTTCGAGCGCTACATCCGATCAACTCAGAGACAAGGTACCATTTTGTAGGCGGGTTGCATCTAATAGATTCTCAATCAGCTCTGTTAACCGGTCAGCCTCCTCTTCAATGATAGCGAGGCTTTCCTGGATAACCTCCCACTCCCAGGTTGCATCTTCCCGGCGTAAGGTACCAACATAACCTTTGATCAGGGCGACTGGAGTTTTTAACTCATGACTAATAACTGAGATAAAAGTACTTTTTAATTCCTCTGCTTCGCGAAAATGGGTGATATCTCTGACCGTTGCGACTACATTAATCAACACACCGGCTTGAGACAATAACGGCGCATATGTAATTCCCACCGGCAGGGGAGTTGAGGAAGCTCGTTGAAGATCTCCTTCGACATACAATGCTGCGTTGGGAGTTAGCGGCCATCCCCCAGCAATTGCCTGTTCCAGGGGCGAGCCTGTCTCAAGCTGCACCCAGTGGATGATACTCTCATGAGATTGTCCAATGATTTGGTTGACAGGTGCACCCCAAAGGCGAGCAAAGGCGGGGTTGCACCGCTCGATGGTCGCATCTGCAGTAAGAATAAGGATGCCATCGGCAGCTGAATCCAGAATAGTATCCAAGCGTAACTTTTCACGACTGATCTGTGTATACAATTGTGCATTGCGAACCGCAATCGCGGCTTGATCTGCAAAACTTTGTAAAAGCGCTTGATCATTCGCCGAAAATCTAGTCGAATAATTACGAAAAACGAAAATCATTCCAATCACCTGGCTGTGGACAATCAGAGGTAAACCGACCCCACCTAACAATCCAAGGCTGGCAATTCGGGTGACCTGTTGTAAAAGGGAATTGATTTTCGGTAACTCAAATAACGCTGGATCATCATGATCTGGGATTGCTCCCAACAATGGATCCAGGTAATTCAAAAAAGCAGGGGGGATGCCGTGGGAAGCTGCCACAGTCCATCCCCCCTCTTCTTTTCGTAATGCAATTAATCCAGCCTGACCCGCCAGCATCTCCGCTGAGATATCCAGTATTCGGGCGAGTAGCGTGTCGAGGTTTAATTCTTGGGTGATCGCCCTGCCAATCTCAAGCAGGTAATCCCGCTGGCGGACGCGGAAGTCAGGCAGCATACGAGATCATCATCTCACGCTCGGCAAGCGTGATCGCTTGTTCAAGGATTTTCAAGCCTTCGTCCATTTCAGTGCGGCTAATACTTAATGCTGGCGCGATCCGCATGGTGCTAATCCCACAACCCAGGGTAATCAATCCACGTTCAAAGGCTAAGTCTGAGACCCGATCGCGCAGGTCGTGATCCGCCTCGCGCGTGTCGCGATCTTTAACGAACTCAACCCCAATCATCAAACCTAAACCGCGCACCTCTCCGATACTTGGGTGGCGGGCCTTGATCTCTTCAAGTGCATCCAGAGCATACTCGCCGATCTCAGCCGCATTTTTCATATATTCTTGCTCGATCAACTCGATAGTCGCAAGAGCGGCTGCACAGGCGATCGGGTTCCCACCATAGGTATTTCCATGCGAGCCATAAGGCCAGGTGACCACGCTTTGCCGGGCTATGATTGCGCCAAGCGGGATACCAGAGGCGATCCCTTTGCCAACGCAGACAATGTCCGGCTCAACTCCAAAGTGTTCGATCGCCCACCACTTACCGGTCCTCCCCATTCCAGATTGGACCTCATCAACCACCAACAGGATGTCATATTTGTTACATAACTCTCGCAGAGCGGGGAAGAAGCCCGGAGCAGGAATCAGATATCCACCCTCCCCTTGAATAGGCTCAACCAAAACTGCAGCAACATCCTCGTGCGGTAACACCTTGCCCAGAATTTGTTCCTCAATATATCTTACAACAGTTTCTCCATAGTCCTCGCCAGGGCGTGACGCCAAAACAGGCCGATAAGGATTGGGGAAGGGAACGTGGACTACCCCACTCATCAATGGATAGAATCCTTCATGATAAACCGGTTTACTAGCCGTAAAGGCTAATGAACCTAATGTTCTCCCATGAAATCCCCCTAAGAAACCGATAAATTGAGTACATTTGTTATGGTAGCGAGACAATTTAATTGCCGCTTCCACACTTTCCGTTCCAGAATTGGTCAAGAATGATAATGCATCTTCCCGGAAAGGCGCTACTTCATCCAATTTTTCCCCAAGTTGCACCATTTTTGGATGGTAAAAATCGGAAGATATATGAATGAATTGGTCAGCTTGTTCCTGGATTGCATTAACAACCTTTGGGTGACTATGACCTGTTGATGTGACAGCGATTCCAGCACAAAAATCTAAAAATCGGTTCCCATCGACATCCCAGACATCACTACCGAGACCGTGATCTATTACTAAAGGATGGCTCCGAGGATAAGAGGGAGAAATCACCTTTTGATCACGTTCGATGATGGCCTTCGCTTTTGGACCAGGCAAACGCATCGGTGGTTCCATAAACTAAACTCCTTTCGTTAATTAAGTGTGAATATAACCGACGTTACTCACGAAAATTATATCATTGGAAAAAGGGTATAATCAACCGCTGTGACCGTACAACCCTTCTCATTTCAATTACAAAGTCGTCAGGGTCGTGCTCGGGCCGGGATTTTCAATACGCCTCATGGTGTTCTACAAACCCCCGTATTTGCGCCTGTTGGAACCCAGGCAACTGTAAAAGCCATCACACCTGCCCAACTCACGGAAATCGGCGCCAGTCTAATCCTCTCCAATACCTATCATCTCTACTTAAGGCCTGGCGATGATTTGATCGCAGAAGTCGGTGGTTTACACCAGTTCATGAACTGGTCACAGCCCATTCTTACAGATTCTGGTGGATACCAGATATTTTCTCTGGCTGAAAATCGAATCATCGATGAAGATGGCGTAACGTTTAAGAGCCACATCGATGGCTCCAACAAACGGCTGACCCCAGAGAAAGCGACACGTATTCAGGAAAACCTCGGGGCAGATATCATTATGGCATTCGACGAATGCGCGCCACCTTATGACAGGAATTATAACGAACGCGCAATGGAACGCACCCACACCTGGGCAGAGCGTTGCCAAAAAACAAAATCCAGGAATGATCAAGCCCTTTTTGGTATCGTTCAGGGAGGCACCTTTCCAGATCTCAGGGAACAATCAGCCTGGTTCATTGCCAATCTAGATTTTCCAGGCAATGCCATTGGGGGATTATCGGTGGGTGAGACGAAAGCCGAAATGCACGCTGTTCTTGATATCATGGATGATGTACTACCAAAAGAAAAGCCCCGTTACCTGATGGGCGTTGGAACACCCGAAGACTTGATTAATGGAATTCTTAGGGGAGTCGATATCTTCGATTGCGTTCTGCCGACCCGGCTAGCCCGCCATAATGCAGCCATGACCTGGCAAGGCGGTCGACTAAATCTGGTCAATGCGACCTATAACAGGGACCATTTTCCGATCGAAGAAAATTGCCAATGCTACACCTGCCAGCATTTTTCACGAGCCTACCTCCGCCACCTGATCCTGGCAAAGGAGATGCTTGCAGCAACCTTAATTTCAATCCATAATTTGCACACATTAATCCGGCTTGTAAAAGAGATGCGCCAAGCAATTATCGACCAGAAACTAGACGAATTCCTGAATGCGTATCTTGAAACCCAAGAGCAGATAGGTGAACGCACGGCAGAGATTTAATTATTCTATTTCTCTATAAATTGGATTGTCACTTGATATGAATATTTTCCAATCTGTCATCCTAGGGATTGTGCAAGGAATCACTGAGTTTCTACCAATATCCAGCTCCGCACATCTGGTGATCGTGCCTTATCTATTTAAATGGGAAATTCCGTCAGATGAAGCTTTCGTTTTTAATATATTGGTCCAGGTAGCATCACTGGTCGGAGTGTTCGCATTCTTCTGGCGAGATATTTACCACATCCTCCGTGCTATGTTATCAGGAGTTATTGAAAAAAAACCTTTTGCAGAATCAGATGCAAAATTGGGTTGGTACCTTATCCTGGCAACAATCCCTGCTGGGGTAATTGGACTGTTGCTCAAGGACCAAGTTGAAGCTGCCTTCGATAGCCCAACAATCACTGCATTCTTCTTATTAATCACTGCCGCTTTACTTGTCGTTGCAGAAAAAGTTGGTAAGAGAAACCGATCGTTGAATGAATTGGATTGGAAGGATAGCCTGACGATTGGTTTCTTTCAGGCGATTGCCATTTTCCCCGGAATTTCACGTTCTGGTTCCACAATTACTGGAGGCATGATACGCAACCTTGAGCGCCCGCCGGCTGCCCGTTTTGCATTCTTGATGTCCATCCCGATCATGTTAGCAGCAGGATTGCTGGGGATGAAGGATTTACTTGAGGTTCCGAATGTAACCAGCCTGATGGTGGTTTTTATACCAGGTTTCATCGCATCCGCAGTAGTGAGCTTCTTCGCAATCGGTTGGTTGCTCCGCTTCCTCAACAAGTATCCACTCTATTTATTTGCGATTTACTGTGTTGGATTGAGTATCTTGACCTTTTTGACTGTACTCTTTCGTGGATGAGCCAGCTCCAATTGCAGCCTTCGCCCAGATATGCGATTATCGAGAAAAATTCTAATCCTTCTGACTCTTATTATCACCGCGTGCAGCCAGCCACTCGAGTACGCCCAACCGCCAACCCCACAGACTATTCGAATTGCGTTCCTTACGGGGCTATCTCCTCTGGCTGATTTGATACAATTTTGTATCTCGGAACGACCTGAGGATTACTTTGTAGTTCATGAAATCCCGCTGCTTCCTCTCAACAATCAAACAGACTTGGTACTATGGCTTGGAGAAAAACCAGCATCTTTTTCGTTTGCAGCCCCAATCGGCTGGGAATCAATATCAGTTGTCTTAAATCAACATAATCCCCTAAATCATCTTCGGAGCGAAGATGTACGCGCCCTGTTTTCTGGTAATGTCACCAACTGGAAACAACTGGAAGGTGAAGAACGACCGGTCTCCGTCTGGGTGTACCCAGATGAGGATGAAATTCAACACCAATTCGCCTCGTTCCTGGAAGCAAATCGTCCATTTACATCACTGGCATTCCTCGCCACCAATCCCGCAATAGTGATTGAGGCGGTTTCCAGCGATCCGGGGGCGATCGGTTTCATCCCAACAGCCTGGATCGATGCAAGTGTAAAACCGGTCCGCTTAGAGGTAGAATCACCCTCACTCCCTATTCTGGTATTATCCACCACAGAACCCAAGGGCGCGGCGCGCGATTTCATTGCCTGTCTGCAGAGCCAACAAGGTCAGGCAGTTTTAAAATCCAGGTATCAGCCCTGGGATCATTAGATTCTCTTGGGGAATAAAGGATCAGCAGAACTTGGACTTCTATCCACCGACTGTCGATTAAGATTTCAATGTTCCATACAAGTAAGGAAAATCCTGGGGTGGAAAGCTGTAAAGCAAATCCTGGTCCCAGATGAATCCACCCGGGACCAATACCGCAGATAAAATTTTGTCTAACCCTGCAAGTAATTCTTGCTCGTGAGAGGAAATTGGATCAGCCTCAATCTGAAGGAGGTGCAGCATCACTCTTCGGCTGACTTCGTAAGCATACCGATCAACATTCGTTTCCGGATCTCGGCGGTAATCTTCGAGGAAATCCCTCCACAACCGGAGGCGCGCCCCAAACTCCCGTTTGGCCTTTCTCGTCCAGGCTTCCCTCCACTTAGTTCGGGTAGCATCTAGCCTGGCTTCCAACTCAGACAAAAGTCTTGTGTGTTCGAGAGATAAAGGCCGCGCTGCTAATCTTGCTCTGACCAATAATAGATTACCCAGAGTTAATTGTGGATAAGGAAGTTCGCCAGGCGGGGAAGGTGCGCGAAGGTCCCAATAAACATCATCTGACAATAAATAACTCTCTAAAGAAGCTAGCCCTGCATTGAGATACCCAAGATCGTATTGACTGGATGACATCTGTAAATACCTCACCTAATCCTTATCACGTCCGATTTTTTAGACGTTACGAAATCGATCGACATGCGGAAGCGGCGCACGGGTTTCGAGCGCCTTCCGCACATCAGATAAGTGCATTGATTGGTGGCGGTAAAGGAGCTTCAGCAACCAGCCTACCTCTTTTTCACCAAACCAGGGATGATTGGCTGACCGAGACAAATCGGATTGGTCGAGGTCTTGTATTATGCGGATGGTCTCTGCCCTGGACTGGCGCAAGTCTTCAATTAAATCAGGCACTCGTTTCAGGCTTAACGGGTATGTTTCCTGTTCATTAAATCGGTCTATATCCAGGTCTTCTGGCACGCCCCTGCCACCATGAAGCACATCCTGGATCGCTTGCTGGTAAGCCCGCTCAGCAGAAACAAAATGTGCCAAGAGTTGACGAACCCGCCAGCCTGAGCCGGTTGTGTATATTGGTTGATCCCAATCCAAATCAGAAAGTGAGTCGAAGAAGGCGATCGTTTTATCACCTTCTTCGGCCAGACGTTTCTTAATATGTATCAGGTCTTCGACCACGTATCCTGCCTGAATGGGAAGAACGAATCAGACGAAAAGCCTGAGTGGTTCTTCCAGATTTTTTGCTAAGGCTTGCATAAACCGAGCAGCTTCCGCACCGTCACTGACCCGATGGTCGACCGAGATCGTTGCCTTCATCCGCAGACCAGCCTTGACCTCACCATTTTGCCACACGGGAACTTCTTGCGCAGAACCCACTGCCAGGATAGCCGCTTCTGGCGGATTGATAATTGCTACGAAATTATCCACCGCGAACATCCCTAGATTGCTTATAGAAAAGGTCGACCCTTCAATATCATCCGGTTTTACCTTCCCATCGCGAGCTCGCATAACCAGATTACGCACTTCACTCGCGATTTGCCGTATAGATTTCAAATCGGCATCCCGACAAACGACTGTCAGTAAGCCATTTTCAACCGCCACGGCAACACCGATATTGACATGACCATGCTGTATTACTTCGTTCTTCCCTTCATCGATAGAGGCGTTCAGGTTAGGGAATTCTCGCAAAGCCAGTGCAACTGCCTTGATAACAAAATCATTTACAGAAATTTTCTGATCTTCGGACACCAAGCCGTTAACTTGTGCTCGCAATCGAATTAAATCCGCCACATCATACTCATAAGTTATGTAGAAATGGGGAACAGTTTGTTTTGCTTGCACCATCCGCCGGCCAATTGCGCTACGCAACCGGCTAAGAGAAACATGCCGGTCAGCAGGAATTTCGCTGCTCACCACCACACCCGTTATCGAAGGCTGCGATTCTGATACTACGGGAACTTCTTTGTAGGATTCTATGTCAACGCGCTGGATGCGACCTTGGGGTCCAGAACCTTTCACCTTATTAGATCCACACCCAGTTCCTCAGCCATCCGCCGGGCAAGCGGAGTTGCCTTCACGCCACCTGGAAACTGGCCTCCCTCAGTTGCGACCTCTGGTTTGCTAACCATGCTTGAAACTGGTACAGCAGGTTTACTTAATTCAGGCTGAGGTGGTGTCTGGGTGACTGGAATTTCAAGCACGGGTTTTTGAGCTTCTGCAGGGGCGCCTTCACCCAACAGACTACCCAGATCAATCACTTCATCCAGTGCACCGATGACAGCAATCGGAGTATTCACCGGTACAATAGAACCTTCTTCTATAAGATGCCGCCGAACAATGCCTGTGAAGGTGGACTCGACCTCAACAGTCGCTTTATCTGTCTCAATCTCTGCCAGGACAGAGCCTTTTTCTACAGACGATCCTTCAGCGATCACCCAGCGGACGAGAGTGCCTTCAGCCATATCGAAACCTAATTTTGGCATGATCACAATATCTGCCATCAGAGCACCTCCTTCACCGACTTAATCACGTCATCTACCTGCGGCAAAGCCATCTGCTCCAGGTTGCGATTATAAGGTAAAGGTACTTCTTTCTGGGCGACCCGTTGGATCGGTGCATCGACATAATCGAACGCTTCCTCGTAGAATTCGCGAGGCCACTTCAGCACCGACACCATAAGATCGCCAGCCTTCTTCTACAATCACAGCCCTGTTCGTCTTTCTAAAGGAAGTCAGGACAGGCTCCATATCCAGGGGGCGCAGGCTGCGCAGGTCAACAATTTCTACTTCAATCCCTTCTTTTGCAAGCTGCTCAGAGGCCTTTAGCGAGATTTCGAGCATTTTGCTATAGGTGACCAGGGTCACATCCCTGCCGGGTCGCTGAATCTTCGCTTTGTCTAATGGAATGATATACTCTCCCTCTGGAACTTCGCCTCGCACCTGGTAAAGCGTGGCATGTTCGATGAACAGCACCGGATCATCTGAACGAATAGCAGCTTTTAGCATTCCCTTGGCATCCTCAGGTGTACCTGGGGCAACTACTCGCAAACCAGGGAAATGTGCAAAAACAGCATCCGGTGTCTGAGAGTGGGTTGCACCTAATTGACGTCCCCCACCTCCAGGAGCCCTAATAACTATCGGAACCTTGAATTGCCCACCGAACATATAACGCAGCTTGGCAGCTTCGTTGACGATGTGATCCATTGCGGCAAAGGCGAAATTGATCGTCATCAGCTCAGCTACCGGCCTTAAACCGGTGAGCGCAGATCCAATTGCTGCACCAATGATGACCGCTTCAGCGATAGGTGTGTCGCGAACACGTTTCCCGCCAAAATGATCGTAGAATCCTTTGGTTACGGCATAAGTGCCTCCCCACACGCCGACCTCCTCCCCCATAATAAACACGCGTTCGTCGCGTTCCATTTCTTCCCACAAGGCCTGGGAGATGGCCTCGCGCATCGTTATTTTCGCCATAATTTTCGATATCCCTTAGCTATCCGCATAAATGTGGGTAAATAATTCCTCTGGTGCAGGTTCGGGACTTGCCTCGGCAAATTCAACTGCATCTTGAACTTCTGCTTCCACTTTCATCTCAAGATCATCCAACTCTTCCTTGGATGCAATCTTCTCTTTGAGCAACTCGCGGCGGTAAATGCCGATCGGATCCTCTTCCTGCCACTTCTCCACTTCCTCTTTTTGACGATATCGCTCGGGATCACCCATTGAGTGACCACGAAAACGATAGGTAACCACCTCAAGAAAGTAAGGACCCTTCCCACTGCGGATATGCGCAATCGCTTTTTCCGCAGCTTTTCGAACAGTAAGGACATTCATCCCATCCACACGCTCGTTCGGAATGTTATACCCCACAGCTTTTTGACGGATTTCGATAACGGCCGACGCCCGGTCTACAGCGGTGCCCATGCCATACTGATTGTTTTCGCAGACCCACAACACGGGCAAATTCCAAACTTTCGATAGATTCAATGCCTCGTGGAAAAACCCAATATTGGTCGCTCCATCTCCGAACATACAAATTGTCACACCATCTTTATCCTGATATTGGTCGCCCAGAGCAAGCCCAGCGGCAATCGGTAGATGAGCCCCAACAACAGCATGTCCGCCCCAATAATTCTTATCCACATCCGCCATGTGCATTGAACCTCCCTTGCCATGGGACACGCCAGTAGCTTTGCCCAGCAACTCAGCCATCACCTGGCGGGCTGAAATACCAGCATTGATCGCTACGCCATGGTCACGATAGGCAGTGATCAGCCGGTCCTGGGGCTTGCGAACCGAGATCAACCCGGTACTCACTGCTTCCTGACCGATATACAAGTGCAAGAAACCGCCGATTTTCCCTTGCTGGTAAAGCTCAGCCGCACGCTCTTCAACCCGGCGGATCAGCACCATTTGATAATAGATATCCAGATATCCCTTTTTTTGCATTAACGAAACCTCCACAGGAGATATAAATACACAAAATAACACCGGGGTAGACCCGGCGTTACAGACTCTATAATAAATCGACTCGCAGGATCGATTAGTAGATTATACCAAACACCTCAATTTCCTTTGCCCCAACCGATCTCCTCCGCAGCCCTAAAGAGGTCTGTTGCTGAGATAATGCCCACCAATTCGCCGTTATCGTCAACAACCGGCATATGGTGGATATTATGGGCTTGCATTTTTTGAGAACACTCTCTGAGAGTCCATCCTGGCTTAGCAGTCAACACCGGTGCAGTCATAATCTCTCGTACCCGAACTTCTGAAGGATTTCGATCTGCCGCCAGGATCTTGTCCCGGATATCAGTCGTCGTTACGATACCATAGGTCAATTTATCTTCCGTGATACTCACCACGACACTGTGAACGCTGCGACGGCGCATTAAAGTCAATGCAAATGAGACTGCGCTATCAGGATCGACAACAATAACTGGACTGCTCATCCATTCGCCAACTGTCGAAATCATCATTCCCTCCATTCCTTTTGCATGGATCGCTCAAATTAATCTGATAAATTTAGACCATTCTTCTCTGTTTTCTAATTTTACCTCACTTGTCCAGCTACTTATGCAGAGATTTACTTATCTGGCAATTCTTATGGTATCAGAACTCTTGTCACAATCTCGAATATCCTGTATTCTATATTTCAAACTCTCAATCTTAAATCTTCCGTCCCAGTTACTCGAGGAAAAATCTTGACATCAATTCTGGAGATCACATACCCTCTAAGTTCAATACTGACCATTCTATTCGCCTTTGGACTGGGTTTCTACCTTACCCGGAAATTCAAGCTGGGTTGGGGACTATACTGGATTGGCGCAGCAGTTTTTGTTCTTTCTCAAGTGTTTCATATTCCCTTCAATATTGGATTGACCTATCTTTTCCGAATTGGATTCATCCCTTCACCCCCCGAGAGCTGGCAACCAATCTTCAATGCGGTGGTATTAGGCCTGAGCGCCGGGATCTTCGAAGAGATTGCGCGCTATGCCGGCTACCGTTGGTGGGCTAAGGAGGCGCGTTCCTGGTCGAAAGGTCTGCTGTACGGCGCCGGGCATGGCGGAATTGAGGCCATCTTAGTGGGCGTTCTGGTCATGTATACTTTCCTCCAAATGTACACCTTGCGAGGATTAGATCTGGCAGCAGTTGTTCCAGCGGATCAACTGGAAGTCGCCTCAGCGCAGGTCAGTGCTTATTGGTCATCCGCGTGGTATGATTCATTTTTAAGTACACTGGAGCGGTTATTAACCATCCCGGTGCAAATTGGCCTCTCAATTATCGTTTTACAGGTATTTACCAGAAGACAAGCTTACTGGCTTTTGATCGCCATCTTATGGCACGCGCTCGTTGATGCGGTGGCTGTGTATGCCGCGGGTGCCTGGGGTGTGTATGTCGCCGAAGCTTTCATCGCCTTATTCGCAATGATCAGTATCCTTGTCATTTTTCTTTTACGGCAAACAGAGCCTGAACCGATCCCGGAACCAGCAATCAATCCCCCGGCGCCAGACAGGTTGTTCGAGCCGCTATCCATTGAAGAAACTCAAGATAATATCGAGAAATCCCGCTACCTATGATATCCACTCAAAACCTCACCAAGCAATTTGGAACTGTAAAAGCCGTTGAAGATCTCTCGCTTGAGATCCCAGAAGGTCAAGTTTTTGGCTTCCTGGGACCCAATGGGGCTGGAAAAACTACCACAGTGCGCTTACTGACCTGCTTGATTGCCCCGACGAACGGCACTGCACGCGTGAATGGCTTCACCATTGGGGTTGATGACACCGAAATCCGGCGCAGTGTGGGCGTGCTCACCGAAACGCCTGGCATGTATGACAATCTTAGCGCGGAGCGCAATCTTTCGATTTACGCAAGCCTGTATGAAGTAAAGGACCCAAAAGGTCAGATTGAAAAATATCTACGCCTGCTCGGTTTGTGGGAGCGACGTAACGATCCAGCAGGTACTTTCTCTAAAGGTATGAAGCAGAAATTGGCTATCGCCCGAGCGTTGCTTCACGAACCACGCACGGTATTCCTGGACGAGCCAACCTCTGCGCTTGATCCAGAGGCCGCTCACCTGGTGCGAGAGTTCATCCTGGAGATCAAGAAACAAGGCCGTACCATTTTCCTTTGTACGCATAATCTGGATGAAGCCGACCGCCTGTGCGACCGGATCGGTGTGTTTAAGACTCAAATGCTGGTGGTGGACTCGCCCGAACGGCTGAGGTCACAGGTATTTGGCAGGAAGGTAGTTTTCCACCTGCAGCGAGCGGAGGAAGCCCTGGTAAAGGGTATCCAGGCGATGAGCTTCATCAAGGAAGCCCGTCAAGTTGATAACAAAATTCTGGTTACCCTGGACGATCCGGAAATCCATAATCCAGAGTTAGTGCGTTACCTGGTTGGACAAGGTGCTGAGATCCAGTTCGTTGGGGAGTTGCGCCACTCACTTGAAGATGTATATTTGCAGTTAATCAAAAATTCATAACTCCAAAAGACTTCCAAGGTCACACAACAAGTAGCCATGAACAAAATTAAAACTATCGTCGGGAAAGAATGGTCAGAAGTATTCCGCAATCGACTGGTACTTTTTACGGTGGCCTTCTTACCTTTGATCATGACAGCTATTCCTCTGGGCATTTTATTCGCTATGCGCGGCGAGACTGGCATTGAGGCAGCCACCAGCGACATGCCAGAGCAATTTAACGTAATGTGTCCGGCCGATTTGAATGGCGGGGAATGTTTTCAAGTCTACCTGGTGAGCCAATTTATGCTGATGTTTATGATCCTTCCCCTGGCGATCCCAGCAACCATTGCGGCGTACTCCATCGTCGGGGAAAAAGTCACCCACAGTCTGG
This sequence comes from uncultured Chloroflexia bacterium, assembly GCA_963706905.1. Lineage (GTDB taxonomy): Bacteria > Chloroflexota > Anaerolineae > Anaerolineales > UBA4823 > CAVPNY01. The sequence goes on from CAVPNY010000012.1 coordinate 539,239, forward strand.
AACCGCTACTGGCTACCCCGATCACCACAATTGAGCTGCTTGTTGGGAAAAGTCTGGCTGCCGTCATCCCAGCGATCGTCGCCACCTGGGCTGGATTTGCCATCTATGCCATCGGAGCCTGGCTGATGATCACCAATAAGACCGTCTATGCCGCACTGCTCGACTCGCGCTGGTTGATCGCCATTATCCTGGTCGGGCCCTTAATGGCCCTCCTGGCAGTTACCTTCAGCCTGATGGTGTCCTCACGCGTCAACGATCCGCGCACTGCTGAACAGATCTCGTCTTTGATGATTATCCCGGTGCTAGCGGTGTTCTTCGGCCAGATATCAGGTCTTTTCATAATCAATCGCCAGTTAATCATTCTGGCAGCATTGATCCTGATCATTGTGGACGGGGTCATGGTTTATCTGGAAGTGCGCGTCTTTCAGCGAGAAGTTATCCTGACCCGGTGGAAATAAGTCATGAAAAAGAGATTGCTTTTCTTTGTTTGGGTATTTCTCTTCCTTCTCCCATTCCTCGCATCGCCGACCTACGCCCAAACTGAAGACAAACAGCTCTCCCTGCGCCTGTCGAGAGACTTTGGTTACTCGTCTGGGAGAGGCGACATTCAGGGGACCTTCTCTATGAAGGCAAGCGGGCCGGAAGACCTGGAACGCGTGGTCTTTTTGATCGATGAGGAGATTATCGCCGAAATCAATGAACCGCCCTTCAACCTGCGCTTCAATACCGATAATTATCCACCCGGAATCCACCGAATGTCGGCGGTGGGCTACACCTCAAGCGGTCAGGAATTGATATCGAATGAAATCCAGGCAGAGTTTGTCACAGCTCAGCAGAGCCAACAGCAAACGGTGAAGTTTATTCTTCCTCTGCTGGGTTTCATCGTCGCTCGCATTATTAATATCTCTACTCATTCCAATGATAATATCCCGGGGAAGGACTACCAGCCTACCGCCCGGTGCAGCTCGCAACTACAGCCCTTTTGGAGGCACGATCTGCTCGAGATGCAAGCGACCATTCGGCAGGCACCTTTATGGCTTGAATTTAGTACTCGGAAAATACGACCGCTGCCCGTACTGCGGGAAATGGAGCTTAACCCGGGCAGCCAGCCCAAGCCAACTGGCTGCTGCCGAGGCGGCTGAGCTTGAGGCGATTACCCAGGCTGAGCAGGCAAGCCCGATTGATCAAACCGATCAGCTCAAACGCGACCTGGATGACTCCAGATACCAGGACCTATAATCCCCGTTATTATCCTTCTAAGTCTCCATTTGCAATGAGGAGGAAACCATGCACAAGCCTAAATGCGTTCTCATTAATTTGAAACGTATCCTCGTCGCCTTGCTCGTGTTCATTGTCCTGCTGGCACCGGTATGGAATACCGTCCGCGCAGCTCCCTCCGCCTCGACTTCACAACCGGCACGCCTAGGTGCAGTCCAGACTTCCGTTCTCATCCCAGACAATCCGGAAACTCTGGCTGAATTTGGGTACTCGGTGAGTATTTCGGGCAACCTGGCGGTGGTTGGTGCGCGCGATGCTGATCCTGACCTGGGCGATGGGCTGCTGGTTGATGCCGGCGCAGCATACATATTCGCCCTGACCGGTTCTGGGTGGGTGCAAGAGGCCAGATTGAACGCGAAAGACGCCCAACCAGGAGATACCTTCGGAGTAGCAGTAGACATCGACGGTCAGACTGTCGTAGTTGGCGCCACCGGGGTGGATATTGAGCGGGAAAAGAACGCTGGCGCGGCCTATGTGTTCACGCGGGATGGAACGACCTGGGAACAAAAGGCAAAACTGGTCGCCTCGGATTCTTTGGAAGACGATGCATTTGGGACTTCCGTAGCGGTGGATGGTATTACCATTGTCGTCGGCGCTGACAGCAAGGATGTTTATACTATCCCTGAGGCGGGCGCGGCTTACGTATTCATCAAACGCGGAGGCTTATGGGACCAGAAGGCGATATTGCTGCCCTCCACGCCAAGCTTGGGGGGGTATTTCGGTGGAGCAGTAGATGTTGACGGCAGCCGGATCATCGTCGGCGCAACGGAAGCCAATCTGACCGGCGACCCAGGGACGGGTTCTGCTTACATATTTAATGGTGGAGGAAATTCCTGGCGACCGGAAGCCAAGCTTTCTTACGATAATGAGCGCTCGGGTGATTTCTTCGGTCATGCCGTTGCCATTGAAAGCAATACTGCCGTGGTTGGGGCTGTCTTCCGAGATCCTGACCTGGGCTTCGGGCGTGTAACCAACGCAGGCAGTGTATTGGTTTACCGGCGGGATAGTGGCTACTGGAAACAGCAGGAGGAACTCAGTCCGGCTGATGCTGAACCTTTTGGCCATTTTGGCCAGTCCGTGGCGATTAGCGGAAGCGCACTGGCGGTAGGGGCGGATGGAAAGTCTCAGGCAGGATTCGATCAGGCTGGTGCCGTCTATTTATATACTCGCAAAAGCTCTGAGTGGCTAGCTCCCATCAAAGTGGTGGCTGACTCTGTAGCAGAGGAGGATGGATTTGGTAACGCGGTAGCTTTATCTGGCGAACGGATGATTATTGGGGCAAACGGGAAAGATGTTGAAGGCAAGGTCGGTTCCGGTCAGGGCTTTGCTTACAAATTGTCCTCAGTTCAGCTTCCCGAGACCGGGTTCGCCCCGGGCAGGCTAAGCGTACTCATCGACCAACCCGCATCAAAAACCTATGCCTCCCTGGGAGAGCTTTGGCTGGAAATTCCCAGACTGGGAGTAGAAACTGCCATCATCGGTGTACCGGAGAGCGGCAACGGCTGGGACACCACCTGGTTGGGAGGAAACGCTGGCTACCTGCAGGGTACCGCCTTCCCCACCTGGCAGGGCAATTCCGCCATCGCGGGGCATAAGGTGCTACCATCCGGAGAAGCAGGTCCATTCGCCGATCTGCACCGCCTGGGATACGGAGATCGCATTGTGATTCATGGCTGGGGACAACTTTACCTCTACGAAATACGCAAGGTTGACCGCGTCCAGGCGCAGGACCTAAGCGTCCTAGAGCATGATGAGCTACCCTGGCTCACCCTGATCACCTGCCGAGATTTTGATGAAAATTCAGGATTATATCCCTGGCGTACGATCGTGCGAGCTGTACAAGTGGATATCATCGACGAGTAATGTATCATAGGACTTTTTGTACTCTGGATACGTGACAGTTAGCACTACCCAAGCACGCTTGAAATATAGATAATGAAGGTAGAAAATATCAATCTGAGTTTACCAAATAAGGAGTTTACAGGATGCCCGTCAAGGGTTGGATCGAAGTCAGCGATAAGTACTGTAAAGGCTGCGAGCTATGCATCCATGCTTGCCCGCAGCATGTCCTGCAATTGGATATGGAAAATCTGACCGCCAAAGGTTACCACCCAGTCTACCTGAGCACTGAAGGATGCACCGGCTGTGCTATCTGCGCTGTGGTCTGCCCCGAGGCAGCCTTGACTGTCTTTCGTGAAGTTCCGGCGCGGAAGAATCCAGCGCTGGCATAGGAGGCATACAATGGCACGTGAATTGCTTAAAGGCAATGTCGCTATCGCCGAGGCGGCCATCCGCGCGGGCCTGGAAGCCTATTTCGGTTACCCGATTACCCCACAGACCGAACTTCTGGAATGGTTTTCCGAGCGCATGCCGGTTTTGGGGCGCACCTTCCTGCAGGCTGAGAGCGAGCTAGCTGCCATCAACATGGTATACGGCGCGGCCTGCACCGGGGCGCGCGTGATGACATCGTCATCCAGTCCTGGTGTAAGCCTTATGATGGAAGGCCTCTCCTACATCGCCGGTACCGAAGTGCCGATGGTGCTGGTGGATGTGATGCGCGGCGGCCCTGGACTGGGCAATATCGCCCCTTCCCAAGGTGATTACAACCAGATCGTGCACGGCGGCGGGCACGGTGACTTCCGCCCTATCGTCCTGGCACCTGCCAATATCCAGGAGGCGATTGACCTGACTGTAAAAGCCTTTGACCTGGCCGAAAAATACCGCACGATTGTTGTGGTACTGATCGACGGCAGTCTGGGCCAGATGATGGAGCCAGCCGAGTTGCCAGAAATGCAGCCAGTCAAACGGCGTAACCCGGATTGGGCGGTCAGCGGCGCGATTGGTCGTGAACGGCGCGTGCTCAGCTCGATCTATCTTAACGTAGATGAGGAAGAGGTCACCAACCTGCGTTTGTTGGAACGCTGGTCCGAGATCGAGGCCAACGAGATTCGCTATCAGGAATACTTTATGGATAGGGCAGAATACATTGTTGTGGGCTTCGGCACCGCCGGACGCATTGCCCTGTCTGCTGTGCGGACAGCTCGCGCAGAAGGCATCCCAGTCGGCCTGCTGCGCCCGATTACGCTCAATCCGTTCCCCGAAGAGAAGATCAGACAGCTAGCCGGGCAGGCGAAGGCCATGCTAGTGGTGGAGATGAACACGGGACAGATGCTGGACGATGTCTTGAAGGCCGCTACAGGCAAGCTTCCGGTCGAGTTCTACGGCCGCCTGGGCGGTGTGGTGCCTTTCCCTGATGAGGTCTTGAGTGAAATCCGCCGCCTGACGCATGAGCCGCTTACCGCAAACGGCCATCCGCGCCGTTCCTGGTTGAAACGATTAGAGCTGGTAAGAAGTTAAGGAGTTTGCCGGTATGATACTTAATACACCTGTTGAAAAAGTCTATCAACGTCCCGAGGCATTCACCGAAGTTACTACCCATTACTGCCCTGGCTGCACGCACGGCGTGAGCCACCGCCTGGTGGCGGAAGTGCTGGACGAGATGAACCTGATCGAAAAGACAATCGGCGTGGCCTCCGTAGGCTGCTCGGTCTTCGCCTATAATTATTTCGACTGCGACTTCGTAGAGGCAGCCCACGGTCGCGCCCCGGCGATGGCCACCGGGATCAAGCGGGTTCTGCCCGACCGGGTTGTCTTCACCTATCAGGGGGACGGCGACTTGGCCTCGATCGGCATGGCCGAGATAGTACACGCTGCGGCGCGGGGCGAGAATATCACGGTCATATTTATCAACAATGCAAATTACGGCATGACAGGTGGACAGATGGCTCCCACCACCTTACCCGGCCAGAAGACCACCTCTTCGCCATACGGGCGGGATGTGGAGCAGACAGGCTTCCCGATCCGTACCGCCGAGCTGCTGGCCACTTTGGACGGCGCTGGCTATGTGGTGCGACGCAGCCTGCACGACCCTAAGAACATCCGCCTGGCCAAGAAGGCCATCCGCCTGGCGTTCGAAACCCAGGTGCGCGGGCTAGGCTTCTCAATGGTAGAGTTACTCTCCACCTGCCCTACAAACTGGGGCATGAAGCCAGTGGAAGCGCTCGATTGGCTCGAAGATCACATGGTCCCGGTCTACCCACTGGAGGATTTCAAAGTTTCCCCGACCCTGAAAGACCTGAAGTTTTAGAAGAAAGAGATTCTTAAGCCTGCTCAAAACGCAGACTTCCGAATGATAAGACAAAGAAGATCAGCGTAAATCAGCGTTTATCCGCATCCAAAAGGAAAAGGTATGCAAACTGAGATCGTGATCGCCGGATTTGGTGGTCAGGGCGTGCTGTTCGCAGGACAGATCCTGACCTACGCCGCCATGGACATTGGCAAGGAAGTCACCTGGATCCCCTCCTACGGCCCGGAGATGCGCGGTGGGACGGCCAACTGCACCGTGATCATCGCCGACGAGGAAATCGGATCTCCGCTGGTGCGCAATCCGCGCGGCGTTATCGCTATGAACCTGCCCTCGCTGGATAAATACGAACCACTAGTGGCTGAGGGCGGCGCCTTGATCATCAACGCCTCGCTGGTAAATCGCGGCGCGACCCGCACCGATATCCAATCGGTGTCCATTCCGGCCAACGAGATCGCCGAAGAGCTGGGCGACCGGCGTTTGACAAATGTCGTCCTGGTGGGGGCCTTATTGGCCTGCCTGCCGGTGTTGGAGATTGAGAATGTGGAGCGGTCGCTGGGCGAGCACCTGCCCGAACGGCATAAGAAACTCTTTTCACTAAATTTGAAGGCATTGCGGGCAGGGGAAGAATTCGTGAGGAAAGAGAAAACGGGGGAAACAACAACTGCGTGACCACGTAAAACTTCAATTGATTGCCTCCCACGGACCCTGGCGACAAGAAAAAAGTGAGCGTCTCCCCTTACGCTCACTTTGCCTACCCCCAATTACTAAAATTGATTTTGCAATCTACCAAATCATATAAAACTAACCAACTTCTGTAAATAGGCATCTGTAATTCCAATCTAGACATTTGTACTGATTGCGTCGATGTGCTTGCGCCAGAGAAAAATCTTTGTTATGCTGTTAACATTCACTTCTATGTAAAGGCGGAGAGAATTGACTCCATTGAATTTGATTCGGGTTGCCATTCTGGAGGACCACCAGAGCATCATCGACGGTTACCTGTATCGCCTGGGGCAGGCACCGGACATCGAGGTGGTCGCCACAGTCGCCTTCGCTAATGAACTCGATCGTGTATTGGATCAAAGCAAACCAGATGTGCTGATCCTGGATATTTTCGTTCCAACCTCCCCGGAAGATCCCAATTTCTACCCGATCCTGCAGGATATTCCCCGCTGGCTGCAGAAATTCCCCCAGTTATCTATTCTGGTGATCTCAATGCACCAGACGCGCAGCCTGGTCAGGGCAGTAATGGAAGCGGGCGCCAGCGGATATATCCTCAAGGATGACAATACTATGATTCAAGATCTGGATAGCGTGATCCGGTCAATTGCCAGAGGCGGCGTCCAGTTGAGCAAACGGATATATCAATACTTGCTCACAGAAAGCCAAGAAGATGCATTGCTCACTCCACGGCAACTGCAAGCCTTATCCCTCTCTGCTGCATATCCAGATGCCTCCACCGGTGAATTGGCAGATAAGCTCGGTGTGGCGCACTCTACTTTGCGCAACTTACTCTCTAGCGCCTACCTACGCCTGGATGTGCGTAATCGGACTGCCGCTATTACCAAAGCCAGGCAATTGGGTTTGATCACGCCACAAGATCCCCCTCTACATATTTAATATTAACAGTGATCTGGTCAGCCAGAACATTTGCTTACAGAAACCGACCGGAAGATGATCGTCTGAGGCTCAATAAAAGCTGGCAGATCGGAGCCAGCCTTTGTGAGCTCCGGAAGTCTATGTAACAATGAGATCGAAACCAATAGATTAATAATATAATTAATTCCAAGCCTACTTTCTTGATATATTCGAGTTTAATTCTCAAAACGGTTTTCCAAGCAACATTTCCCATGCCAAAAAAACTAACTTTCCGTCGAGCGCTTGAATATTGCCTGCCTGCATTGATGCTGGCTTTTCTGTTGTTCTACACCTATGCTTATTTCTTCAAAATGCCATTTCTCGGCTTTGGTTTTAATAATACCGATGGTATGGTGGAAACTGTTTGGGTAGAACGAACTTCTTCCCAATCTCTCCAGCCACGTGATCGATTACTGCGGGTAGACTCGCTCGACTGGGAAACCTTCATCAGAGATCATCGACTACCCTTACTAGAAGATGCAGATCCAGGAGATGTGGTTGAGATCCGGGTTCAACGCCGCGAACAGGAGACAACCATACTCTGGAGGCTCCCTGGACCCAACGCGGTAGAATTATTTGATCGATTGGGAGCTCTCTGGCTGTTGTTTATTTTCTGGTTTGCGGGTACGGCCACGTTTTTTTTGGTCCGGCCTCGATCCAATCAGCGACGATTGCTCATTGCTTTTTATTATTTGATGGCAGCCTGGCTCGTAGTTGGATGGATGTCATTTGGCGGCGTTTGGTATAGCCGTATTCTTGCACCGCTTTTAAGCTGGTTTATCTTACCAGTGTACTTACACCTGAACTGGGAATTTCCCAAACCTTTGGGGCAAATCCCGACCGGATTAGTGTGGGCAGCATATCTCAGCGCGGGGATACTTGCTGGAATGGAAATTTTCCAACTTACACCACGGCTGGCTTATGTGATTGGTGTCTTGCTCGCCTTGGTGGGAGGCGTTGTCCTTCTCGTCCTGCATGCCATCCTACAACCGGATATGCGCAGGGATCTCAAAGTACTGGCGGTCGCGGTATTACTGGCCCTGTTTTCCGGCATCCTGCTCAGTACTCAAGCCTACACTTTCATGGCTCTGACAATTGGGATAGTCTGGACAGCATTATTAAGCCTGACCGCCATACCGGGGGCCTATTTTTACGTAATCTACCGCCGCCAGTTGGGAGGATTGGAGCTGAGGGCGAACCGCATTATTTCCTTATACCTGTTCTCGCTGCTGCTTATCACCTTTGCAGCCATCGTAGTTTGGTTCATCAATTCCAAGATAACAGATCAGGATATCCAGATCGCCTTAGAAGGTGCAGGATTGGTTTTAACCGGGCTGGTGGCCGCGATCATATTTCCCGGCTTCCAAAGACTTATCGAACGGCGAATACTGGGCATACCCATTGCACAAACCCATCTGCTGGAAGCTTACGCGGCAAAAATAACGACCAGCCTGGATAGCGAAAACCTGGTAACTCTACTGCGGGATGAAATCCTGCCCAGCCTGCTTGTCCGCCAATCGGCGCTGCTGTATATTAACGAGGATAATCCGATCAATTCGCTCTATATTTACGGGATTACAGAAGGCGAAAAACCAAAAAAGTCTGATATCCCAGTTCTAATGAAACAATCGGGAATATATCAGCCTCTTGGCCTAGATAATGGGTTTGATAATCCCTTGAAATGGGTTCGCCTCGTCCTCTCGCTAGAAGCTAGTGGAGATCTGATTGGGATGTGGCTCTTGGGACGACGTGATCCGGATGATTATTACACCCAATCTGAAATAACAGTCTTACAAATTATCGCTAACCAGACTGCTATCGCGCTGATCAACATTGCCCACACCAAGCTTCTGCACACGCTATACCAGGCAGATATCGAACGGCAGGATAATAAGCGCGCTGCGCTGGCTCGCGGACTGCACGACGAGGTACTGAACCAGCTAGCAGCCCTCTTCATACGCCAACCTGTTTCCTCTGAGGCAGTTTCATTCGAAGAAAGCGAGGTCCTGATCACCAACTACTTGCGCCAGGTGATCAGTGATCTGCGGCCTGCCATGCTGAACTATGGCCTACAACCGGCAATCGATGAGTTGGTGGATGGTCTTTCACAACGGGGAACTGATCACCCGAACTTCGAAATTGGCCTGGAACCTAGTTTTTTGCGTTTCGACCCTACTATTGAGCAACACGTATTCCATATTGTGCAACAAGCCTGTGAGAACGCGGTGCGACATGCGCACGCCCACAAAGTCCAGGTCAACGGCATTCTGAAGCCTGGCAACATCCATTTAACAGTAGTAGACGATGGGGTTGGATTTCCCGCGCCAAGCAGCCAAGATCTGGGGCTACTACTTAAACAGGAACACTACGGTTTGGTAGGCATGTACGAACGCGCCGCGATCATTGGGGCTGAATTAAAAATCCACTCACAACTTGGGTGGGGTACAAGCGTCGAGGTGGTGTGGCCAAAGAACGGCCAGGTGTAGGGGCACTCTATTGGATGATTAGTTGTTGATTTGGGCGGAAAAACCGCCCAAATCAACAACTTTTTTTGTTACTTATCTTCTGCGATGGCTACACCCTGGTGTTTGAGCGCTGAATGAGCCGCTGACAGGCGGGCGATCGGCACACGGAACGGAGAACAGGACACGTAGTTCTGACCGATCGTATGGCAGAACTCGATCAACTCTGGATCACCGCCGTGCTCACCACAGATACCGACCTCCAGGTCGATACGGCTGGCGCGCCCTTCTTCGACGCACATCTTCATCAGCCGCCCCACACCTTCCCGGTCAATGGTCTGGAAAGGATTTTTGGGCAGGATGCCGTCTTCGACATACTTGAGCAGGAAATTGCGCTCGGCATCATCCCGGCTATAACCGTAGGTCATCTGGGTCAGGTCATTGGTGCCGAAGGAGAAGAACTCAGCCACCTCGGCGATTTCGGCTGCAGTGACAGCAGCGCGTGGGATCTCGATCATCGTGCCAAATTTGTAGGGGAAGGTAATGCCTTTCTTCTGCATGACATCCTTGGCGATCACCTCCAGGCGCGGCTGGATCACGTTCAGTTCGTTGACTGTGCCGGTGAGTGGGATCATCACTTCTGGTTTGGCGTGCACGCCTTTCAGCGTGACGTTGGCGGCGGCTTCAAATATGGCGCGCACCTGCATCTCGACGATCTCGGGCATCATAATGCTCAGGCGTATGCCGCGCAACCCCATCATGGGGTTGCTTTCGTGCAACGATGATACTTTGGCGAGCAGGGATTCTTTCTCAGCCAGGCCTTGAGTCTCCCCCTTGACCCGCATGGTGATCACTTCTTCCAGCAAGGTTTCCTGAGAGGGCAGGAACTCGTGCAGGGGCGGGTCGATCAGACGGATGATCACCGGGAGGCCGTCCATGGCCTCGAACAAGCCTTCGAAGTCAGAGCGTTGGAAGGGCAGTAGTTCGTCCAGGGCAGCAGTACGCGCGGCGGACTGATCAGCCAGGATCATGCGCTGCACAGTAGGCAGGCGCTGGGGTTCAAAGAACATGTGCTCGGTGCGGCACAAACCGATGCCAACTGCACCGTAGGAGCGCGCCCGACGGGCGTCAGCAGGATAGTCGGCATTGGCCCAAACCTGCAGACCGCGCGTCGGCCAACCTTTAGGAGCTTTACGGATGCCTGGGGTGGCGCAGATTTCATCCGCCCATCCCAGCAGGGTCAGCAAATCAACCTGTTCTTCCAGGGTAGGGGCACTGGTGGAGATCTTGCCCAGGAAGACCTCACCGCTAGTTCCGTCTACCGAGATCCACTCGCCTTCCTTGACTACTTTGTCTGCCACGCTCATCAAGCGCTTGTCCAGGTCAATCCGGATCATGGCCGCGCCAACCACGCAAGGCACGCCAAACTGGCGGGCGACCACCGCGGCATGGGAAGTGGCACCGCCCTCACTTGTCAGGATACCCTTGGAGGCCAGCATACCATGCACATCATCTGGCTTGGTGAATGGCCGCACCATGACCACGTCCTGACCACTCTCCTTGGCCATCTTTTCGGCTTTATCGGCATCAAAGTACACCTGACCAACGGCAGCGCCGGGTGAGGCATTGACGCCAGTGGCGTACAGCGTGCCGGAGGCGCGCGCAGATTTCTTAGCATTGTCATCAAATTGCGGATGGAGAAGGGTATCGACGTCTTCAGGTCGAACGCGCAGGATAGCTTCCTGGCGGGAGATCAGGCCTTCATTGGCCATGTCGACCGCGATCTTGACCGCCGCCTTGGCGGTGCGCTTGCCGTTGCGAGTTTGCAGCATCCACAGCTTGCCCTGCTCAATCGTGAACTCGACGTCTTGCATCTCGCGATAATGAAGCTCGAGCTTGTCGCAGATCTCCAAGAATTCCTTATAGGATTGCGGCATTTCATCGCCCAGGTGCTCGATCTTTTCGGTATTGCGGATGCCGGCAACAACATCCTCGCCTTGAGCGTTGAGAAGGTAATCACCATACATTTTGCGCTCGCCAGTGGCTGGGTCACGTGTGAAGGCTACGCCGGTGCCAGAGTTCCAGCCCATATTACCGAATACCATGGTCTGGATGTTGACCGCCGTGCCCAGGTCATGAGCGATTCCGGCTGCGTTGCGGTAATCCACAGCGCGCTTGCCGTTCCAGGACTTGAAGACTGCTTCGGTGGCCAGACGTAACTGCTCGTAGGGGTCCTGTGGGAAGTCAAAACCCTGTTGTGCCTTGACAACTTTCTTGAAGGTATCCGCCAGGGCTTTCCAGTCTTCAGCGGTCAGATCGGTGTCGGATTTGACGCCTTTCTTCGCCTTATATTCCTTGAGTGGATCTTCAAAGTGCTCATCCGGGATACCTAATACAACCTCGCCGAACATCTCCACCAGGCGGCGGTAAGCGTCGAATACAAAGCGCTCGTCACCGGTCAGTTTAGCCATGCCCTCGGCAGTTTTGTCGTTCAAGCCAATATTGAGCACGGTATCCATCATGCCCGGCATGGAGAACTTGGCGCCAGAGCGGCAGGAAACCAATAGTGGATTGCTCGGATCACCGAATTTCTTGCCGGTAGCAGCCTCGACTGCGCGCAGGCATTCTAACTCCTGTTCCCACAAGCCGTCCGGGAATTTTTCCCCGGCTGCCAGATATGCATTGCAGGCTTCAGTCGTCACTGTGAATCCGGGCGGCACCGGCACTTTCGCACGGGTCATGTCGGCCAGGCCTGAGCCTTTCCCGCCCAAAAGGGCGCGCACACCGTCCCAACTGCCCCCCACGTATTGCTCAGCATTTTCCACTTCGCTGAATAAGTAAACCCATTTCTTGTCAGTCATTCCTAGCTCCTAAAGAGAAAAATAGAATTTATCCGATAAGGGTTGGGAGTTGGATGTTCGGCGGCATTGTTCCCCGCCAAAGGCCCAGACCTCCTTAATCTACTGGATAGATAATTAGCTGCTCTAATGGTAATAGGCACACGGGGTATAGTTTACCACCTGGAATAAAATTTCACAAATTGAGTTACGTCACCTGTTTCCTGTCCAAATGTAAGGTCTCCCTTATTGCTGATTGAGGTGTCTGGAAAAGCACTGCTGGACACCGCTTTACATCTTTCACCCCTAACAAATATGTAATGTTTTATTTATGGACTGGCTATTTTGAAAATGCTACAATGATAATGCTCCCGATAAATGGCAAACCCGGCGAAAGCTGGGGACGCAAAGCCATGGGTCTACAGTCATCCACAGGGTGGCAATGATCGCCAGGCTGCCGAAGATCAAGAAATTATTCTATTGATGACTCGGAAAAAGCCTGGGATCTCCGGGCTTTTTAATATTGAACTAGGTTCTACTTTTATTCGTGCAGAGTTTAGCAAGCTGGTTACTTTCAGGAGTGAGGTCGAAATGAGTATCTCGCTGATCAAACGAAAATTAAAACGGATCACAACTGTGATACTGGGCATTAGCCTGGTTCTTACCTGGCTCGCTGTTCCTTTGCAGTTAGAAGCACAAAATGTCGGATCGTTCATCGTCCAAGGTTCCAAACTGGATGACCTGGAAGAGCTGGTGGCACGATATGGTGGATCGATCAGCTCCCAGCTGCCTATCATCGACGCGGTGGGCGCCTGGCTGCCAAAGGGTGCTGCTGACCGACTGCTTAAGGAGCCTAGCATCAAGGCGGTAACTCCAAACGCGGCTGTTAAACTGGCAGATCGTGGGGGTAGATCTCACTTCCCCGCAACCGATTACCCGGATGTGGTTGGAGCGGATGTGGTGTGGCAGGCGGGATTGGCAGGCCAGGGTGTCACAGTAGCAGTGGTTGATACCGGTATGAGCCGTCATCCGGGTTTATTGATGGATATACACGGACGTGCCCAGAACCGCATCGCCGGCTGGGTTGATTTCGTCGATGGATCACGCAACTTTCGCGATCCACACGGGCATGGGACGCATATCGCTGGGATCATCGCGAACAGCAATTTTGGCTCTGACGCCGAGTGGAATGGCGTGGCGCCCGGCGTACGGCTAGTTGGCGTGCGTGTGCTCGACGCTCAGGGATACGGGACCTATGAGAGAGTCATACAGGGTATCCAGTGGGTTGTCGATCATAAAGACCAGTTGGATATCCGGGTGTTGAATCTCTCCCTGGTTGCTGCCGTCCAATCTCCTTACTGGGCTGACCCACTCAACCAGGCGGTAATGCAGGCCTGGGCGCAAGGCATAACCGTGGTCGCATCTGCCGGCAACGGTGGACCAGGAGCTATGACCGTAGGAGTCCCGGGCAATAATCCCTATGTGATCAGTGTCGGTGCATTCACCGACAATTACACCCCATACGACTGGAATGATGATTATCTGACGCCTTTTTCGGCCGCTGGGCCAACCCTGGATGGATTCGTAAAACCAGATGTGCTCGCTCCTGGTGCACACATTATCTCCACCATGCTGCCCAACAGCACGCTTGCTTTTGAACACAAAGCCAACCAAATGGGGCGACACTATTTTTCCATGGCGGGCACATCCCAGGCCGCCGCGGTAGTCTCAGGGATCGCCGCTTTGATCTTGTCAAACAACCCAGAACTGAATCCCGACCAAGTCAAGTACCTGATTATACATTCAGCCTTCCCCTGGGTGGATATTAATACCACTGAAGCTGTATATAGTATGTGGCAACAGGGCGCTGGACGGGTAAGCGCGCCGGATGCAGTCTTCAGCGAGCCTGGAAATTCGGCTAATAGCGGCATGGATATCCAGGCTGACCTCGCTGGCGAAACCCACTATGAGGGCTTTTCATATTATGATGACACCGTGGGAGAATTTCGGATGCGCGGCGACTTCCAGGATTGGGCTGCTGGCTATGGAGCCTGGGCAGGTAACTATACCCCAGCAACTGGGGGCTATGGCGTATGGTCTGACGGTTACGGAGCCTGGGCTGGGGGGTATGGTGCCTGGGCTGAGAGCTCTGGCGCTTGGGCAGGCGGATATGGGGCTTGGGCAGGGGGTTACGGCGCTTGGGCAGGCGGATACGGGGCCTGGGCAGGGGGTTACGGCGCCTGGGCAGGCGGGTACAATACCTGGCCAGGTGGGTATGGCGCCTGGGCTGGCTCATATGGGAATTCAGCCTTCGCAGATTTATTTGTCAACTGGCTGTCGGGTTTTGGTAGCTGGACCAGCAATATTCCCTGGACTGGTAATTGGATCGACTTTGACGGTTAATTTCGATTTGGTTTAAATTCGTGATGGAGAATGGATTTTCTGAAACGAGCATAGACCCGCGCACAACCCCCTAAATGCATTTCGGATAGATGCTATGATTGTTCAGCTGGTTTAATCTGCTCAGGTCAAGGTCAGCTCCCAGCAAGCTGAACAGAGTACGTGCCCGGCGAAAATACTCCCGGGCTGCTTTCGAATTTCCTCCAGCATCCGCCAATTGGCCCAATTCAAATATAGAGCGCGCCAGTTCTAGCTGCTCGTTAGATTCTTCAAAGACTTTTGCACTGGCGCGGATCAATTTACTGGCTGATTCAAACTCGCCCATATGACGATGAATCACGCCCTTAAGCCGAATCACGCGCCCGTATTGTACGCTGGGCAAAGCAGATTTTCCCTGGCCGACTGAGATCAAAGTACCGACCAGAGTGGCTGAATCGAGCGCCGCATCCACCTCATCTCGCAGGAGGTCATTTTCTCCTAAATAAATCGTTGCGTCGACGATATTATCCCTGGCTCCGATCTCCTCAAAGACTGCGATGCTCTCTCGTAGAGCCTTATTGGCCAAATCATACTCGCCAAGCATACTCTGCAATCGCCCCATATACATACGGGCCAACCCGATATAGAATCGATGACCAATCTGGTTTGCTGCCTGGAATCCTCTATCCAGAAAATCGGCTGCTGACTGAAATTCCCCTCGCTCACATTTCATTAAACCCACATTGATCGAAGTTAACGATATTCCTTCGGCGTCACCCAGCTTTTGAAGTATCTCGTAGCTCTTCAGGAAATTTTCTTCAGCCTCGCGTAAGTAACCCTGCACCAGACCGAGCAAGCCCAGGTTGTTATACAATCTAGCAACTCCTGCCAGATCTCCAATTTTCTCGCGTAATGCCAGACTTTGGCGAACATAATCGCTAGCATCTGGATACGCCCGGGTTTGATAAGCAACCGCGCCCAGACGGTTGTAGATGGAGGCCAGCACATCAAATCGATCTGAGGATTTGACAATCTCTAACCCCTGAAGCAGAAAAACCCTGGCTTCCTGTACATTTCCCTTTAAATAATGCACCCATCCGATTTCGTTAAGAACTTGAGCTTGCTCAATTACATCCTGGGGATTTCCCAATCGTGCAGATTGATTGAAGCCATCCCACAAGGTAGTTAAAGCCAACTCAAAATCTCCCTGCCTGGCATAGGTAATACCGATTTTCATCTTGATCATCGAGGACACACGCACAGCCAAACCACCTTGAGGATCATCTTTTATTCGCAACGCCTCCTGGTAGTAATTACGCGCTCTCGCATAATCTCCGGTGAAAACCGCCACATCACCAAGTCCCAACCAGACTTCTAGCACTTTATCGGGTGAACAAGGTGCAAGATCAAATAACTCCAATGCTTGTTCAAAGTACCTGCAGGCCAGTTCGTTGCCATAATCTCGAAAAGCCTTTTTTCCGGCGAGAATAGAATAGTGTAATGCGCGCTCTTTTCGATTGCTATGGAGGTAATAGCTGGCTAACAACTCAACATGATCATCAAGTTGGTCAGCGTGGATCGATTCGAGGGCTTCCCCAATCCGGCCATACCACTCTTCTTTTTCACCCCGCACTAAAGTTCTATAAATCGTATCAGAAGTCAGAACATGCTGAAAAGAAAATTCACCATCACACACGTTTGACTCATGATTCAGAAATGATTTCTTAATCAAGGTTGATAAGATATCGCCTAGATTAAAATTATCCCCAAGCTGGAGAGTAGCAGCCAATAAGCGTTCGTTGAAATGTCTGCCGATTAGCGAAGCGACCTGGACTACTTTTTTCTGAGTCGAGTTTAGGCGATCAAAACGAGATTGGATCAGATCTTGAATATTATCCGGTACTCCAATCTCGTCCAGGGTCAATTCGGTATTCAATTCCCACCGTCCGCCATGCTTTTGAAGAATCTGGCGTTCCATTAACATGCGGATGATTTCTTCCAGAAAAAATGGGTTGCCATCAGCCTGAAGTAATAACTTCCGACCGAGCATGGTTGGAAATTCTGAGCTTGCCAGCAATTCAGTAAAAAGTGTCTGGCATTCATCCAACGTCAAATTTTCCAATGCTATTTCATAATAACGATTTTGCAGGTTTTTTTGCAACTGGTCGTAGGTTCTTCTAGAGCGTTCATCGTTGGTTGATCGGGTCGTCGCGTACACAATGAGCGGCGATCTAAGAATGGCCGTGTTCAAAAAAGCGAGCAAGTCTAGGGAAGCTTCATCCGCCCAGTGAAGATCCTCGAGGATGACTAAAAGCGGTTTTCGATGAGCTGCCGCTTCCAGGAAATCTCGGACTGCCAGGAAAATCTGCTGCCGCCTCTGTTCGGGTTCCAGGAATGATGAATATGGTATTTTCGAATCAGTAGATTGCTCCAGTTTCAGTAATTCCCTAAGGTAAGGAATCACATGTTCAGCTTTCGAAACCAACAAATCCTTTGTAACCCCATTCAGCCAGAGCTTGGGGCTAGATTTAGGTGACGGGTTGGTTAATGAAAGATAGCTTTCAAGAGCGCTCTTGAACAACCAGTAAGATACTGATCGCCGGTAAGTCAGGCTATGCCCTTCAACGACATCCAATTCGTTCGGATCAATCCTGGATCTGGCCTCTACTGTTAACCGGCTCTTACCAATTCCAGCTTCACCAGTGACAAGGATAAAACTACCCTTTTGATGTGAGATCGAGTCCTGGATCACTTCGAGGACCTGGCACAACTCGTTTTGCCGTCCGATCATTGTCGCCTGGAAACCTTCCAAACCGCGTGGGGAACCAGGCTCTTGTTTTTCAGAGAGTAGACGAAAACCGTTTATAGAATGTTGGAGGCCTTTCAGCCTCAAATTAGGGACTGGTTCGAACTCAAAGTATGCCCGAGTCGAATCAAATACGCGTTTGCTAACCAGGATCTCCCCAGGCGTAGCCTCTTCCTGGAGTCTCCGCGCGAGATTTACCGTATCACCAACAGCCGTATAGTGAAGGGGACTATTTCCTCCAATATTTCCAAGGATGACCGGACCCGAATGGATCCCAATATGAATATGCAAAGGACTGGGCAGCCAGCTCCGCCACTGCTCGTTGGCCATTTGCAGACTTGATTGCATTTCCATGGCCGCCCGGACAGCGCGCTCGGCATTGTTCTCATAAGATACTGGTGCTCCAAAGAGCGCCATCAACCCATCTCCCAATACTTTATCGACCATACCCTCGTAGCGGTTCACCACCCCGGACAAAAGCTCAATAAATTGCTGGATCAAATCAAATAGTGTATCGTTTTCTAGAACCTCAGCCAGGTTTGTATAGGCGCATAAATCAACAAATAAAACCGTGATATTACGGCGTTCCCCCTTACCAGCGTGCCATTCCTGACCTATAGCACTATCTCCTAGACTCTCCAGCATGGGATATTCATTATTATGTAGTGATTTTTGAGATAGAGTCGGATGGCTTGGCATCCCAACAATAAACTCATTCAGCCGGGTGCCGCAATTACCGCAGTACCGCACCTCTGAATGATTTTCAAACCCGCACAGATGGCAAAAGATCGGCATGCTACCTTTTTGAAATATTCCATTAATATTGCATTCTTCAATATTAAGTAATATATCATGTCAAATACGCATTTAACCTATCAGATTCGTCACAAAATTATCAGGATAGGAATTGAGCGGAAGACAGAGATATAGGTGTGTTCAGACTGATTGAGTCCGTCCAAAATATCCAAACATCACTTTCATCTGGACAAATTCAGGGAAGTTTACAAATTGGTATCCAGATGTTGTTGACAGCATGGCGTATGTTAGCTATAATATTCCGGCCCCAGCAATGGACGCTGGGGTAAAACTTTGTGACCCCCAACTTCCCCACACATCGGCGTAAGGCAGGCACCAGTTGGCTGTCCCGCTCGCAGATCGTGCGGCGAAGTGAAGGTTGGAGGAATTGAAAATGAAGTACGCAATCGTGGAAGATGGCGGCAAACAGTACAAAGCCGTCGAAGGCAGCACAATCGATGTCGATCGTTTCCAGGCTGAACCAGGCGATGATATCGATCTCGAACATGTGCTATTGGTCGTCGACAATGAACAGGTTCACATCGGCTCCCCATTCGTAGCTGGAGCCAAAGTTGAAGCCAGTGTCGAAAGTCAAGTGAAAGCCCCCAAGCTGGTTGTATTCAAATACAAACCCAAGCAGCGATACCGGGTTAAAACCGGTCACCGGCAAAAATATACTCGTTTGATGATAAACTCGATTACCGTGGGATCGGGAGGCAAGAATGGCTCATAAGAAGGGCGGCGGTTCCAGCCGCAACGGTCGTGATAGCAAGGGCCAACGCCTAGGAGTGAAAGTTTTCAGTGGAGAACAGGTGCTTTCAGGGCACATCTTAGTTCGCCAAAGAGGCACATCGATCAGACCAGGTCGTAATGTTGGCATCGGCAGTGATGATACGTTGTTTGCCACCATGGATGGAATTGTTGTTTACGAAACCAACCGCGATGGGCGTAAACGCGTCAGTGTTGTTCCTGCAGCATCGTAATCAAATATTTTACAGGTAGATTTCCTCTCATAGGCAAATTGATCCTGCGAATGGAAGGAATGTTTTATCAATGAAAGAGAATACTCACCCAACTTATTACCTAGACGCTCAGGTGATCTGCGCCTGTGGAAATACCTGGACGACGGGTTCTACGCTAAAAGTCATTCACACCGACGTTTGTTCAAAGTGCCATCCATTCTATACGGGGGAACAACGGATCGTTGACACAGAAGGGCAGGTAGACCGCTTCTATAAGAAACTTCAGGCTCGTCAGAACTACATCTCTGATATTGAAGCCCGAGAAGCCGCGCGAACATCTCCTGATCGTCCAATCGCGGAGCTGGATCTGGGCAATCGTGCAACCGAAGCCTTGGCTAAGGCCGGAATAACCAAAGTAGGCCAGGTCATCGAAAAACTGGAGTTGGGCGAATCCACTTTACTCTCAGTTGAAGGTTTTGGCCGCAAATCACTGGCTGATCTCAAGAAAGCCCTCCGCCGCCTGGGTTACCAATTACCCGAAGCAGCCGCAGAAATCCAAGTTTAGAAACCACCTTTTTATTGAAATTGCGAGCCTCCCGTTGGTTGTACCGAACGGGAGGCTCTTTTATAAGTGTATGGTAGAATTTTATTAACCCGAATTAATCTCTCTGTCCAATCGACTATCGCGGTGGCTGACTGCGGTAAATAATTTTACCTTCGAGGCGCTTATGAAACATCATACTGGCTCTGTTGAGGTCATTGTTGGATCAATGTTTAGTGGCAAGACAGACGAATTGATCCGCCGTTTGAGACGGGCAACCATCGCCCGCCAGAAAGTTCAAGTATTTAAGCCTGCCATTGATCGGCGCTATGCTGAAACCAAGGTGACGTCTCATGCTGGCAACGATTATGATGCGAAACCAATTGAAAGCTCTGCCAACATCCTGAAAAACCTAAAACCAGAAACCACAGTGGTTGCTATTGATGAGGCTCAGTTCTTCGATTCGGATTTAATCACCATCGTCCGCGAATTAGCAGATGAGGGTTTAAGGGTCATTGTTGCTGGCTTGGATACAGATTTCCGAGGTGAACCTTTCGGACCAATGCCAAATCTTATGGCTCAAGCCGAGCACGTGGACAAGCTGCATGCCATTTGCATGGTCTGCGGCGAAGAAGCCTCTCGTACTCAACGCCTGGTGAATGGCCGACCCGCCCATTATCAACGATCCTGTCGTCATCGTTGGAGCTTCTGAACTCTACGAAGCCCGCTGCCGGAAACATCACGAAGTCCCGAGGGATTAACTATGCAGGATTATCACGATTTCCTGGCGGAGATACTAATTCCCGCCGATTGAGTTACAACAACGCATCTTGGAGTTGGGCGCTGAAATTACCCAAGATTACGCAGGCAAGAATCTTCACCTGGTATGTATCTTGCGAGGAGGGGTATTGTTCCTCGCAGATCTGATGCGCCAGATTACTATTCCTCACACAATCGATTTCATGGCTGTCTCATCTTATGGGGCAGGCGTCAGGCAAACTACCGGTCAGGTTCGGATTACCCTTGACTTGAAAGAAGAGATTCAAGATCGAGATGTGCTACTGGTGGAGGATATCGTCGATAGCGGCTACACAATCGCCTCAGTAATCGAACTACTAGCAACTCGCCACCCACGCAGCATGCGAGTATGCGCTTTGCTCGATAAAGTTGAACGCCGAGAGGTAAAGGTTCCCATCCACTACCGGGGATTTGCTATTCCCGATAAATTCGTCTTTGGGTACGGTCTGGACTTAGACGAATATTATCGTAACCTACCATTCATCGGAACGGTCGATCCTAAACGCTACCAGTCTACAGAATGAACCAATGGATTCAAAATCACCATCCAACGGCGATGTGAAGGGTGATTTCTCATCCTATGCCGGTCGTTGGATCGCCCGTTCAGGCGATCGCGTGGTCGCTCAAGGCGGCACACCTGACCAAGCCCGCCGCGCAGCGCAGGCTTCTCGTCCAAAAGAAAAACCAAACGTGCAATATATTCCATACCCTGATGCTTTTGTTTTTCATCCACTGGTGAATCAGATTATCCCAGTACTCCCCCAGGATATGCCTGTTTTTATGGTCGGGGGAGCTGTACGCGATGCCATGCTCTCTCAACCTACCCACGATATCGACCTAGTCTTGCCAGAGCAGGCAATCCAGACTGCCCGAAAAGTGGCAAATGCTCTGAATGGTTATTTTTATCCTCTCGATACTAAACGCGATTATGGCAGAGTCATCTACAAGCCCTCAAATTCAGAGCAATTCGTAATTGACTTTACCGTATTTCAAGGTCCGGACCTTGAAAGCGATCTGCAAGCAAGAGATTTCACTGTAAATGCCATGGCCGTTGAAATCCACCAACTTCAGGCTCTTTTTGATCCATTAGGTGGAGCGAATGACTTACGCAATAAACAGCTCCGAATTTGCCGTTCTGACGCTTTCAAGAATGATCCTATCCGGATTCTACGGGGTGTCCGCCTGGCTGCCAGCTCTGACTTTCGGATCCATGTTGATACCCGGTTACAGATGCGTTCTGATGCTCATCTCATATCGAGTGCCTCCCCTGAACGAGTGCGTGATGAAATCTTCCGGATCTTAGATGGGCCAAAACCCGCTTCCGCCTTCCAAGCATTAGACCTGTTGGGTGTATTGGCAATCATCATGCCTGAATTGATCGAGCTCAAAGATGTTCAGCAATCCCCACCACATGTCTCCGATGTATGGAACCATACACTAAATGTCATCCGAACTCTTCATACCTTGCTCAACGCTTTAAACCTGGATTTCAACCAGGATTACGCTGCCAACCTCCACATCGGCTTAGTGTCTGCGCAAATTGGCAGGTACAGAGAGCAAATAACAATTCATCTCAAGACCAACTTCACACCCGATAGGACTTTGCGGGAATTGCTGTACCTGGCGGCTTTATATCACGATGTCGGAAAACCATCTAGCAGAGATATCGATGCAACAGGTAGAATTCGTTTCCTCGAGCACGAGCACGTTGGCGCGGAGATTACCAGAAAAAGGGCGCATGCTCTTGTGTTGAGTAATCCAGAAGTAGAACGCCTGACAACGATCGTCCGCCACCACATGCGTCCTCTATTATTAGCCCAATCGAAAAACCAACCATCGAGACGAGCTATTTATCGTTTCTTCCGAGACACCGGTCCAGCAGGCGTAGATATCGCTTTGATTTCGTTAGCGGATACCCTGGCAACATATGGCCCCGCTTTATCCCAAGATTATTGGGGGCACCAGGTAGAGATTGTACGTGCTTTACTACAAGCGTGGTGGGAAAAGCCAGAGGAAAGTGTGTCTCCGGCATCACTTGTCAATGGTCATGATCTGATCAATGAACTCAATCTGAGTCCCGGACCACTTGTTGGCAAGGTTTTGGAGAATAATTCGCGAAGCTCAAGCCACTGGTTTAGTAAACAACCGAGATCAAGCCTTAGAACTCGCCCGAAAAACCATATCCAATGGATAAAGATCAGCATTCCATTGGATGAGGTTTTGTAGATCCTATTCGGTTAGATAGAAAAAATCTCGTTAAGGATAAATCTCTTCTAATATTGGCTGGTAGAAACAACGACAGCCAAGCTCATGAGAACAGCCTTCGACGGGTAGAATCGGAATAGCATCTTTTGAATATGTTGCTTCATTTTCCTGGCAGGCGGGACAAGCATCATGACTTACAATAACACGTACCAGCCGCACACGTGGATTAGTCTGGAAGTGTTTCCGGGCGGTGGCAGTCGCCGATGTCTCGCTGAGATCAGCGCCGCAATTCACACAATTTCTGGCGACATCCGGGGATTGGGCATTACAATTGGTGCAGGTTTGCACAAATCGTCTCCTGTTTAAGATTGGCCTTATTCTAACCGAAGTCCGATTAACTTCAAAGGGGATTGACCGAGACAGCTCGGGCACCATTTTCTCCATGCGCCCGGCGGATCAAATTATTAAGATGGGCTACAAGAACCCCAGCAGAAACGGGTTTGATCAAATAATCATCTGCGCCTTCATTGAGTGCCTGCGCAACAGCTCCCGGTTTGGTCATCGCAGATAGCACCAGAATTGGGACTCGCGTGAATTCTCGAATTGCCCGACAAATCTGTCCCCCACTCAACCCTGTCATAAATAAATCGATTACAATCACATCCGGTTTACACTCGCGAGCAACTTCAATCCCCTCTGGCACTGTTTGAGCAGTTATCACTTTAAAGAGTAGGATTCCAGGGTTTCTTTAAGCATTTGGATGGCAGCAGTATCATCATCAATCACCAATACGGTTGAGGGCATACTCGTTATTCTCGCCATAGCAATATGCCAATCTCCTTCATTAGATTAGATAATAAGAGCCTGTCGGTATTTGTATGCCCCAATCCACACGCATTACCCGCAACCCATGCCCAAGATTATGCCGCATATTTATTTTCAAAACCTTACAATTACTTAACAAGTCCTGATGTGGAAACTTGCGTTAAGGTAAGAATGGCGATATGATTAGTCAACAAAAGGCAAGGGAATTGTTTAATCATCATCAATCAATACCATGACTGGCGGATTATCCTGCCCACATTGCGACCTTCCAGTAGATCCAAACTCTCGATACTGCGATCACTGTGGTGTTGATCTGGCATTAGCTGCTGTTTTAGCAGAGCAGGCCTTGTCCTCGCTAGAGAGCATACCCACTGGTGTCCGTATGGCTCCAGAAGCACTCGTTCCTCGTTTGGGAGATTCACTTATCGAGAAGGGATTACTACAAGCAGAAGGATTGGACCAAGCATTGGAGTTCCAACAACGAAAAGCTGACTTTGGTGAGCCAGTGTTAATTGGCCAGGCATTAATAGAGCTTGGATTGATCGATCGGACTTCTCTGGATGAAGTTGTGACGGAGCAAATTCTTAAGTTACAGTACGCTCTCCAACAGACAAACCGCCAACTTGAACAACGTGTTGAGCAGCGTACGGCAGATCTACAACACGCTCTGAATAAATTAACCGAGTTAAACCAGTTAAAATCCAACTTCTTATCTAATATCTCTCACGAACTGCGTACCCCACTCACCCATATAAAAGGCTATCTCGATATCCTGTCTGACCTCAGTCTGGGTCCCTTGACACCACTGCAATCCGACGCTATCCAGGTGCTCAAGCGAGCCGAAGTCAGATTGGAAACCTTGATCGATGATTTAATCCAATTTTCGTTGGCTGCCAGAGGCGAACTCTCCTTAAGATTTGATACTTTTCCCGTTGCGGAGCTGGTGAATCTTATTGCCAGGCAATCTTACAACAAAGCCAAGCTAAAGGAGATTTCAATTTCCGTTTTCTGTCCTGAAGATTTATCTATGGTGATCGCAGATAAGGAAAAAATTGGTTGGGTTGTTAATCAACTTCTCGATAATGCGATAAAATTTACACCGACAGGGGGAACCGTGACCATTAGAGTAATTCAAGAGAATGGAAAGGTCTGTTTATCCATTCAAGATAATGGAATCGGGATCCCACTAGAGCGAATTGCTGAAATATTTGAACCTTTTCACCAATTAGATTCTTCTGTTACCCGTCGCTTTTCCGGAACTGGCCTGGGTCTTGCAATGGTCAGACGTATACTCGATGCTCATGGCACTCAGATGAAGGTATCTTCTAAAGTTGGCGCAGGTACCCGGTTTGACTTTTCTCTGCCAACCTCAACCTAAACGAAATGGCTGATGAATTATTGGATTCAAGCACACTAAACACCCGGGAGCTCGATGCGATCTATGCGATCAATCGAGTTGTTACTCGAGCCACTGAGCTCGATGCAAGCCTGGATGAGATTATAGGAATTGCTCGGGAAGTTTTCATCTTTGATAATGTTGTACTCTATATTCAACAAGAATCGGATAGCCTGGAACCATCCTATGCGCGTGCCATAGGTAGAGGTCGAAATTCAGAAGCTGATCTGGCCTGGGGAGAATCGATTGCATTGGAAGTGCTCCGCTCGGAAAAAATAGTTGTTCGTCAGGAGGTCAGCGGTGATGTCAACCAAGACCGGATGAATCTACGCCATTTCCTGGGGCTCCCCCTGGAAGTAGGCGAGCACCGCATTGGTGCACTGGTATTCGTCCGTTATGGTAGCCCACCTTTTACACCGGAGCATACTCACCTAGCAGAATATATCGCTGGCCACATTGCTCAACTTTGTGAACATGGACAGCTAGTCACCCGCCTGTCCCGTCTGGAGGCGGAACGCCAGTTAGAAAGATTGCAGGATGATTTCGTTGCGACTGTTTCTCATGAACTCAGGACGCCATTGGGATTTATTAAAGGATATGCGACCACACTCCTCCGAGAGGATACTAGCTGGGATGAAGCTACGCGTCGTGAATTTCTCTCGATTATTGAAGAAGAGTCAGACCGACTAAGTGGTTTGATTGACGATCTACTTGATTCATCCAGGCTTCAATCCGGTACATTGCATATGGAATTCCAACCGCTGCGTTTGGATACAATGCTCCGCGACATTCCAATTCGTGCCCGGTCATTCGATGAAAATCTAAAAGTTACGGTGAATTTACAATCGACGGATATACTTATCCAAGCAGATCCTACCCGCCTTGCCCAGGTATTCGATAATCTACTCAGTAATGCCGCAAAATATGCTCCAGGATCGAAAGTTTTGATATCTCTGATCACTGATGGAGATATGGCTCATATCTCTGTTGAGGATGATGGCCCGGGGATACCACCTAATCACTTACCAAACATTTTTTCACGCTTTTACCGAGTTCCCAACCAGAATCGGTCTGTGCGTGGGACTGGCTTAGGTTTGTTTATCTGCCGCAGGATTATCCGCGCCCACGGTGGTGAAATTACTGCTGAATTGATTTTTGGAGAAGGCACAACATTCCATATTTACCTACCGCTTCAAAGCTTGAAAAAAACAGACATAATTTCTATTTCATCGATTGAGGAGACAAACTCATGACCACGCGCATCCTAGTTGTTGACGATGAACCTCGCTACGTCCGGCTGATGGAGGCCAACCTGACCACTGAAGGATACCAGGCCTTGAAAGCTTATGATGGGCAAAGCGCGGTCGAGATGGTGGCGGAAAAACAGCCCGATTTAGTCTTATTGGACGTGATGATGCCAGGATTAAGTGGTTTTTCCGCCTGTGAAAGAATCCGGGAATTCTCTAATGTTCCTATTATTATGGTGACTGCCAAAGGTGAGGAGCAAGATCGCGTTCGCGGCCTGGATGTTGGCGCGGATGATTACATTGTAAAACCATTTTCTGCCACTGAATTATTAGCTCGTGTCCGAGCTGTATTGAGGCGAGCTCAATTATCTGGAAATACTTTCCAACAAGCCACCTTTAGTCACGGCAATTTGAAGATTGATCTGGCACGAGCAGAAGTCTTCAAAGAAGATAAGATGGTATTCTTATCCGCAACTGAATATCGATTACTATTACAATTTGTTCATAATCTGGGAAGCATTCTGACCTCAGAAGATTTATTGGTCAATGTTTGGGGACCCGAATATCGAGAAGATAAAGAAATTCTGTGGGTGAGTATTTCCCGATTGCGCCAAAAACTAGAAGAGATCGAAGGAACCCGCAACATATTGTCACCCGCTCTGGCATGGGATATACCATGCCGCCTTATTAGATTCGATCTCCGGTAGATCACGATTCCAGGCAGAGAGGATGGATAGGTAAAGGAATGCATACTCGTCCAATAGCAATAACGATCCGGTCAAAAAAGCTTGGTGTACTGCTTAAGGCAGCCCGATTAACAGCTGGGAAATCCGTTGAGGATTGTGCCGGGGTGATTAAATCATCCAACGAGGTGATTGAAGCCTATGAATTGGGGGACACTTCTCCTTCCTTACCAGAACTTGAGGCACTGGCTTTCTTTACCAAAGTCCCCATAGAATATTTTTGGAGCCGCGACATCTTGACACCCGGAAAAACTGAGAACACAAGCTTCGACGCCGACCGATTGATAGCTCTCCGACAACGTATCATTGGTGCACAAATTCGCCAAGCTCGGTTCGACACAGGAAACTCTCTCGAGAGTCTGTCCGAAAAATCAGGCCTTGAGATTGACGACCTGACATTGTATGAATTAGGAGAGCTACCAGTTCCTCTGCCAGAACTAGAATCTATAGCCAATGCGTTAAATCGACCAATGAAGGAATTTCAAGACAACCGTGGACCAATCGGTACATGGATAAGGCAACAGCGCGCTCTGCAAAACTTCGCTGAACTAACTCCTGAATTACAGGAATTTCTCAGCAAGCCAGTTAATCGGCCCTATTTAGAGCTTGCTCACCGCTTAAGTGAAATGAATGTAGAAAAATTAAGAGCGGTAGCTGAAGGATTGTTGGAGGTTACTCTTTAGTCACATCTGGTCTGTTTATTATTTCTACTAATCCATGACGCTTTCCACCGTGACAACAACCATTGGACCATATAAAAAGAATGCTATCTTCTCCCGGTCTGGTGAACCGACCGGCGGAGAATAAAGATAAACAACGACTGGCGAATTTAATCCATTTCGAAACTCGTGTTCACCGGCATCTCGATTGGCGTGCACCACTCGATTGGATCGGCTCACAACCATTCCTGGTTGCTGAACGCAGAAATCAAATTCAAGCCACCCTGGCATGTCCCCCAGATCCACCCGATATTGCCTGGATTCGGTTGTTCGGGGCAGCTTCAGAGATCGATCCTGGACAAGCCTGGGAGAATCTTTGGCCACTTGCATTAGAGACTCTCTCATCAATGGGGGCCACGAGGATCGCTGCCATCTCACTGCAAGAATGGTTTCGGCGACTCCTGCTCGAAAGCAAGTTCTATTTGATCAATCAAGTGATCCTGCTTGAATGGGAAAGAGGGTCTCTCCCGCAAATAAAAACTCTTTCAGATATAATGATCCGTGCGCTCGATATCCAGGATATGCCTGCATTAGAGATTCTCGATCGAGCAGCATTTGGACCACTCTGGCATAACTCGAGTGAGTTGTTAGCATGCGCCTACCGACAAGCAACTATTGCCACTGTAGCTGAAGTTGAAGGAGAGATTGTTGCCTATCAAATCAGCACTGCGACTCAAATGGGAGGCCATCTGGCTCGTCTAGCCACTCACCCAAACTATCAGAATTTAGGGATTGGTTCAGCGTTACTCCAGGATTTATTGTCTCAGTTTGTACTCAGAGGTGCACTCCGAATCACAGTTAATACTCAACAGGATAACAAGGCTTCAATTTCCTTATATGAAAAGACTGGTTTTGTACGAACAGGGGAATCATATCCTGTGTACCAATTTGACAGCCACTGAGCAGATTCAGCATTAATTAGATTCTCAATATTTAATCCTGGACAAGCCTATATCTTTATGGGAAAATCTTGCAGTTAACCACATTAATAAAATATGCACAGGAGTAACGATGGATAAGAGTAAAGGCACTACCGGTAAGGGCACTTCAGCAAAACGCCAGGCAATCCGCGACAAACGCCGCCAGGAGCAACGCAAACAACGTTTGTATATCATTCTGGGAATCGTGGCGGTTGCCCTAGTCATTGCGCTAATTGTAATTATCCCCAGTCTTCAACCTGCTGGAGATATCGTCACCGTCACACCGGTCGAGCTTCCTATGGTAGATGGTCGGTCACTTGGCGATCCGAATGCACCGGTTAAAATCGATGTCTATGTGGATTTCCAATGCCCATCCTGTAAAAACTTTTCCGAGGATGTTGAGCCAGAAATTTTTAATCAATTAGTGGCAAGCGGTGATGTGTTTTATACATTCCGCCATTTCCCATTCCTAGATGATCAGGTCGTCGGGAAGGAATCAGACCAGGCTGCCAACGCCAGTATGTGCGCCATGGACCAAGATCGCTTCTGGGATTACCATGCAATTCTTTTCGCTAATTGGAACGGTGAAAATCAGAACGCTTTCAGCGACAAACGTTTGGTAGCTTTTGCCAAATCTTTGGGACTAGACATGGACACCTTCAATACCTGCTTCAAAGCTAACAAATTTAATGCTGATATAGATTCCGATTTAGCTGCAGGAAGAATGAAGGGCGTTCAAGGAACCCCCAGTGTTTTTGTGAATGGTGAAATACTGACTCCAG
Organism: uncultured Chloroflexia bacterium; assembly: GCA_963706905.1. Taxonomy (GTDB): domain Bacteria; phylum Chloroflexota; class Anaerolineae; order Anaerolineales; family UBA4823; genus CAVPNY01. The sequence goes on from CAVPNY010000012.1 coordinate 568,719, forward strand.
GTTACGTTCCGTCCTTTGCTGAAATCTCCCAGGCTGTGGATGCAGCTCTCGCCGAATCTGGGAATTAAAAATAATCAAGGATTGCAACTATAATCGGACCAATCAATAAAGCAGGAAGAAAGTTGCCGACCCGGATGGTTTTTAGTTCTAACAAGCTGCTGACCGCAATACCAAGAAGGAGAACCCCACCTACCGCGGTCATTTCCGCCATCATGGCTGGCGAGATCAATGCTTGAGCCTGGGAAGCCAGCAAACTAATGCCACCCTGGTAAACCAGGATCACAAGGGCAGAGAATAATACCCCTACCCCCAGGGTTGAGGCGAAAGCTAATGCGGCAAACCCATCCAGGACCGCTTTGATTGCTAACAAACTGTAATCTCCCGTCAGACCATCTTGAATCGAACCCAAGATAGTCATTGGGCCGACACAAAATACCAGGGAAGCCGTTAAGAATCCACGAATAAAAAGGCTTCTCTGGTCGGTATTATCGTCAGGAGTGACCATTTGTTCAGATTTACCTTTTGTGAATCTTCTCTCTAAATATCCACCCAGGTTACTCAAACCTTCCTCAATTCTCCACCATTCTCCCAGCAGGCCACCGACAAGCAAACTCCCTAACACCACGATTGGATTTTCGGTCTCCAAGAACATTTGAATGCCGATTGCTGCTGTAAATAACCCAAGCCCCGCAATAATCGTCCGTTGGACTCTTTCGGGCAGACGACTGCCAAAAAGAATCCCTATTATTCCGCCAACTAGGACGGTGATCATATTGATCAGTGTTCCAGTCACTGATGACCTTATTCCTTCGCCAGGGTAGGTTTAGATTTTCCAGAAGCCTCGTTCTCCAACAACTCCAAAATAAAACACAGTGACGATAATCGGTTGAGATAACGTAATAGGTCAACATTCTCAATCTCGGCGGAATTAAATAATCCTGCGACTTGACGTTCCGCGCGGCGTACCAATGTCCTGGCTGTGGCTATGTGTGCACCAGCGATAGAGTCTCCGGGAACAATAAATTCACTTGGCAGATCAACCTGGGCTTGGAGAGAGTCGATTTCTTCTTCAAGCCAATGCACCCTCTTCTCGTCAATTCGTCGGAATCGCCCTGCGTTTTCCTTTGTTGCAGATAATTCTGCCATCAAATGATAAAGATCTTTCTGTACTCCCAACAACAGCGTCCTGGTCGGCATCGAAATACTATACGCTCGTGCAACTCCGAGTGCTGCGGTAGCCTCATCCACTGCTCCAATTGCCTCAAAAAGTGGATTGTTTTTCGGGAGCCGGCCTTCCCCCAAACGACCAGCATATCCATCATCCCCAGTCCGTGTATACAATTTAGTCATGCAGACAATTATACCTGCAGCGATCAGTCTGTTATGAATTGGACTATTGTTGTATACTTAAGTCATTAGAAAGGAGTCTGAAATGCAACTTCGCTGTAATAATTGCCACAAACCATTTGCATTGAGTAAAGATGAAATTAACATCGCTTTGGATACCATCCAAGAGGAAGAGCTTGGCCACTACAATGCATATTGCCCTCATTGTCGCCGTGCAAACCGTGTTTCTCGGCAAGAACTCCAACGCGCCGCCCCCGATTGGCAACCCAAACCAGTCACCGAGGAAACCAGTTCATCATAAAAAATCAGAAAGGTCTGCTGGTATCTTATTTTTATTTACAGGTATCCTAATTTAATGGGAAATCCTCCGTCATTTTTTAAATCGCCCCAGGAAGTCAAAAATGCCTTGGGGAAGAACCAATATATCGCCAATGAGGAAATCGCAACGATCATGTTCCTCAGCCAGCAACTTGGCAAGCCTCTTCTTACGGAAGGACCTGCCGGGGTTGGAAAGACGGAATTGGCGAAAGCCATTGCAGCGGCTACTAATCGGGATCTCATCCGCCTGCAATGTTACGAAGGATTGGATGAAACCAAGGCCCTTTATGAATGGGAGTACGCCAAACAGCTGCTCTACACACAACTATTACGAGATAAACTTCAAGAAACCCTGGGGACTAGTCGAGATTTAGGTGAAGCTGCGGATCGAATCGCAGCAGAGGAAGACGTATTCTTTTCGATGCGCTTCCTGCTCCAACGCCCTTTATTAAAGGCGATCTTGAGTGAAAGACCAACCGTTTTACTAATCGACGAAATCGACCGTGCCGATGCAGAGTTCGAAGCGTTCCTTTTAGAGGTGCTGAGCGATTTTCAAGTCAGTGTGCCAGAATTAGGTACCCTCTCTGCAGTGCATATTCCTCTGGTAGTTCTGACCAGTAACAACACGCGTGAATTGAGCGAAGCATTAAAAAGGCGTTGTTTATACTTGTTCATAGGATATCCAACTATTGATCAAGAATTGGCAGTGGTCCGATTAAAAGTCCCCGATTTATCACCAAAACTGGCCAAACAAGCTGTTGAAATTGTCCATTCTCTGAGAAAAGTGGATTTACGAAAAGCTCCGAGTATTAGTGAAACACTCGACTGGGCTAAGGCATTGGTATCATTGAATGTCAAAAACCTGAACAACGAGACACTGGAAACTACTCTGAGCGTCTTATTAAAACATGAGAGTGATCTCCAGCGCGCCAGGCGAATCCTGAAACGATCCAGCAAAGATCTCTTAATCGACGAAGATGACCCCCGAGCACGTGGTTGGAATAATTAATAAGACTGGTATTGCTCAAAGAGCATAGACTTACAGGTAATCACGATGGAAGAAAGGATCGTTCGTTTTATCTCTGCACTCCGCGCTGGCGGAGTCAGAGTGAGTTTGGCAGAAAGCGCTGATGCCATGCTCGCCATTGACCAGATGGGCATAAAGAACCGGGATGCCTTTCGCCTTTGTCTGAAGTCGACTTCGATTAAGAATGCTTCAGACATGCCCATTTTCGATGAACTATTCCCTTTGTTCTTCGGCACATCCACTATTCCTCCATTTCTCAATATTTCGAATGATCTGACGCCTGATGAAGCCCGTTCGATTGCCGAAGCCCTCCGTCAATTTAAGGAACAACTGCGGGATATGCTGGAGCGACTCCTGAAAGGTGATCAGCTTCAACCAGGTGAATTAGACCAGCTGAGTGAGATGATCGGTCTCAACCAAACAAATGATTTTCGCCTTCAAGAGTTGATGGCACAACGAATGGAAAAGGCATTAAAGTTTCGGGAGGTACAAGAAGCCATCCAGGAACTGATGGATTTATTGGCAGAGATGGGTATCAATCGAGAACGAATTGACCAAATGACGAAGCTAATGCGGGCAAACCAACAATCTCTTCGAGAACAAATTCGTCAATATACCAGCAACCGGATCGCTGAAAATATGAGCGAATCCCGACCTGAGGAGGGATTGAATGGATTATTTGAGCGACCATTCAATGCGCTCTCAGATAAAGATCTCGATCGATTGCGTAAAGAGGTTCAACGATTGGCTTCTTCATTGCGCACTCGCATCGCGCTCCGGCAAAAAAAGGCCAAAAGCGGCCAACTGGATGCAAAAGCCACAATCAGAGCCAATCTGAAACACGGGAGTGTTCCCATCGATATTAGACATAAGGATCGTACACTCAAGCCTCGCCTCATTATTTTTTGCGACATCAGCACTTCAATGCGACCTTGCTCAGAACTCATGCTCTCCTTGATTTATTCCATGCAAGATCAGATTAACAAAACACATGCATTTGCATTTATTGACCATCTCGAATTTATCACCCCCGATCTCAATAACAAAGATATTCGCGGCGCTGTTGCTACTGTCCTTCGTCGCATGCCCCCAGGGCACTATAACACAGACTTAGGATTAAGCCTGGAAAATTTCTTCGATCAATTCTTGGATAAACTGGATAATCGCTCTACACTAATCGTGGTTGGAGATGGTCGTAACAATTACAATGATCCTCGTCTGGATATCTTTGGAAACCTGTCACACCGATCCCGTCGCACCGTCTGGCTCAATCCAGAACCACCTACTCTTTGGGGGAGTGGAGACAGCGATATGCTCAGGTATGCTCCTTATTGTGACTCTATCCTGCAGGTTAGCAACCTTGCAGAACTCACAACTGCGGTTGACCGTTTATTGAGCTGATCGTTGTCCAACCTAATCCAATTTCAAAGATGACTCCTCTTGCATGAGAAAGGGATTCTTGCGACCATAGATCGAGTTGAACTCCCTCAATCGTGCACTGGAAAATTCATCCAGATCATCATCTTCCATTCTCCATGACCAGTTTCCACTTGGATTGCCTGGATAATTCATCCGCGCCGTGTTGTTTAAACTCAGCAAATCTTGCATCGGAGCAAGAGCGAACACGGCCACCGACATCCAGGCTGCCCGGATCATGTCCCAGGCTACATCATGCCCGTCCCTCGCTAGATACCTACGGTAATAATCTCTCTCACTCTCAGGAACGCGTTCATACCAACCTCTGGCGGTGTCGTTATCGTGAGTACCTGTATAAACAACGCAGTTTGAGATATGGTTGTGCGGCAAAAATGGCTCATCCGGACTGCCATGAAAAGCGAACTGAACAATCTTCATGCCAGGCAAATTGAAGCGATCACGCATTGCGACCACATCCGGTGTGATCTCTCCCAGGTCCTCAGCGATAATTGGTAATTCACCAAACGCTTCAGCAATTATTTCGAAAAAGGCCTCCCCTGGTCCAGGTACCCAACGACCTTTTACGGCTGTTTTTTCTCGAGCTGGCACTTCCCAATACCCTGCGAATCCTCGGAAATGATCTATCCGAATAATATCTACCTGATCCAACACATGTTTGATCCGTTGTATCCACCACGCATACCGGTCTTGTGCATGTGTTTCCCATTTATAAAGAGGGTTTCCCCACAGTTGACCGATTTTAGAAAAATAATCCGGGGGAACACCAGCAACAACCGTCGGATTCCCCTTTCTATTCAGGTAAAACAATTCTGGATGAGACCAGACTTCAGCACTATCATGAGCGACAAAAATCGGTATATCTCCGATGATCTGAATATTCTTACTTGAGGTGTAGTTTCTCAATGCTTGCCATTGCCGAAAGAATAGAAACTGGTAAAACTTCTGGCAGCGTATCGCGGGTGACAGACTCTGGCGGGCTTTTGCCAGTGCCTTGGGACTCCTTTCTCGCAAGCTGGCTGGCCATTTTATCCAAGAACCTCCACCATTCGATTCCTTCAATGCCATAAATAGTGCAAAATCATCCAACCACGAGGCTTGCTCATTACAAAAAGAATCAAAAGCATCCTTTAGTTCGGACAACCCAGAACATTGGAACCGGTCAAACGCTTTATCCAGGATGTGCAGTTTCCAGGGGATGACCACACCAAAATCCACCCGTCCTGGCGTGAATTCTGGTAACGATGAGAGATCCTCCGGTGAAAGCAATCCATCCAAGATCATGAGTTCCGGACTCACCAGGTATGGATTACCTGCAAAAGCTGAAAAACATTGGTAAGGAGAATCTCCATACCCTGTCGGACCAAGAGGCAATATTTGCCAGAGACTACAGCCTGATTTTGAAAGGAAATCCACCCACCGATAGGCTTGTGGTCCCAAATCGCCGATACCGTATGGCCCTGGCAAGCAAGTAGGATGTAGCAATATTCCGGATGAGCGCTTAAACTTCATAAGGCTTTCTCCTCGTTTGAATATAGGCATTACCAGGTATTACATCCGAGGCCATATCAGATGGAATCACATCTGTAGCGATTACAGCCCCTGGTTGAACTATTATCTCAGAAGCCAACTGGCTGTTCTTCCCGACCATTGTAATGCGCAGTTGACCATCAGGAGATATACCTCCGATCTGGCTATCCTTTCCAATGCGCACATGTTTATCGATGATAGATCGTTCCACGATAGCACCGGATTCAATAATTGCATCGGTTAGAATTACCGATTCCCGGACAACTGCTCGATGCATAACACGAACTCCTGCTGATAGAACACTCCGATCAACGCAGGCTTGTGCTTCGATGACACAGCCATCTGTGATCATACTGTCTCTGATCTCCGCATCTTTGGAGATTCTCACTGGTGGTCGCTCCTCAGTTCTCGTGTGAACTATCCAACTGCGATCATTTAGATCAAAAGGCGGTGGATCAACAAGCAAGTCCATGTGTGCATTCCAATACGACTCAACTGTTCCTACATCAACCCAGTATCCAGTATATGGAAACGCGAACACCCGGGCTTCCTGGGATACCAACCTGGGCAAGATATCCTTCCCGAAATCGTGAGAACTTTCTTTACGGTTATGATCTTCCCATAACACCCGGTCTAATAAGTCAATGTTAAAAAGATAAACACCCATATTAACCAGATTGGACGAGGGATTTTCAGGCTTTTCTATAAAAGATGTCACGCGGAAACCGTTATCAACTTCCACAATCCCAAAACGAGAAGCCTCCTCAATAGGCACACGAATGGTTCCTATGGTTACATCCGCCTGGTGATCACGATGAAAAGAGATCAGGGCATCATAATTCATTTCATATATATGATCCCCCGAGAGAATCAACACAAGATCTGGTTTTGAGGACTTGATGAACCGAAAATTTTGCTGAACTGCGTCCGCAGTCCCCCCATACCAGTCAGAATTATTGCGCGCTTTATATGGGGAATATATTCTTAACCCACCTGTAAAATCCCGATTAAGGTCCCAAGGCCCACCCGCGCCGATATGCTCGATCAATGAATGCGGGCGATATTGTGCCAGGATCATGACATCAAAAATACCGGAATTGACACAATTCGATAGCGTAAAGTCAATAATCCGGTATTTTCCAGCAAAGGGGACTGCAGGTTTGGTGCGTTTAGCAGTAAGTGTTCCTAAACGCGATCCTTCACCACCAGCAAGTATAACTGCGCGAGTTTTCATCTAGTTCTCCTAGTTGGCGGTAATAATCAGTCTTATACTAAATCGCCTATAATTGTACTCGAATATTGATCCAGCTTTTCCCGTTCCAATTCACGAGACGATGTTCGGATCCCAAAAATGTAGGTTCCAAATAAGGTTTGGGGAGTATAATCACCCAGGCGCCAGGAATCAATTTATTTTCCCTGGCGGGAATTTACTGTTTTTTAAATGAATTTCCAATATGACGAATAAATCATTCTGTATTCATGGACATTTCTACCAACCACCTCGAGAAGACCCTTTAACTGGAATCATCCCATCTGAACCCGGCGCCTCACCTTACCGTAATTGGAATGAAAAAATATTTGCTGAGTGCTACCGCCCCAATGCAGAACTCGGTAATTTTAAACTGATCAGTTTTAATATTGGTCCTACTTTGTTCAGTTGGCTGGCATCTCACGATCGCGTGACATCCCAGCATATCATTGAACAAGATCAGGCTAATATATACGAGTTTGGGGTTGGGAATGCCATGGCACAGGCATACAACCACACTATTCTCCCATTAGCGTCGTCATCCGATAAAGTAATCCAGGTATATTGGGGGATAGCGGATTTTACTCATCGCTTCAATCGCAAGCCTCAAGGTATGTGGCTACCTGAGACCGCAGTTGATAATGAAACCCTGACTGTCCTGGCTAATCAAGGGATAGAATTTACTATTCTCGCTCCCTGGCAAGCAGCAGAGAATCATATCGATGTCACTGAACCATATCAGGTCCGATTGTCCGGTGGTCGAAAGATTACAGTATTTTTCTATGAACGAGATCTAAGCGGAAGGATCAGCTTCGACTCTTCATCTACCGAGAATGCAGACCAATTCGCTGAAATAAATTTGTATCCCCTTTTTCATAATGAGAAAAGCCGAAACAACCATCCCCAGATGGTTGTACTGGCATCAGATGGCGAATTGTATGGGCACCACAAGCCCTTCAGGGAGCAGTTTCTTGCTCATTTACTGGATGGAGCCAGCACACAGCATGGGATCACCCCGACATTTCCAGCCTTATGGTTGAAGCACAACCCACCTAAGCAGACAATCCGCATCCGTGAGAACACCTCCTGGTCTTGCCACCATGGGATCGCCCGCTGGACAAATGAGTGTGCTTGCTCTTCTCTCAATGGGGAATGGAAATCTCACCTAAGAAAATCTTTAGATCACCTGGCAACTGCCCTGGATTTGATTTACTTCGAAACAGTATATCCTTTGGTACCAAAACCTCGGAGCCTTCGCCAGCGATACATTCACGCCTTATTAGGAGAAATTCGGACCCCGGATTTGATCAATGAAATGGCTGGGAAAATTCTTACGAAGGATCAAATGTTTCGCATTCAGCTAATGCTCGAATCACAACGCGAACGCCAGCGCATGTTCACCTCCTGTGGCTGGTTTTTCGACGATTTCGATCGGATTGAACCAAAGAACAATCTGGCATATGCAGCCCAGGCAGTTCGGTTGGTTCGTCTAGCTACTGGCGAAGATCTGGCTCCAACAGCAATAGCTGATTTGAAGAATGTCGTCAGCCCACGGACAGGTCAGCGGGCTGACGCTGCATTTAACTATTTCCTGGATCGGACCTGGGTTTTGAAATCTGCATAACCCTTTACTTCTTCGAGCAATTTCTCTACCCGATATTCAGATTTCAACTCAGCGGATTTGAGTTTGGTGTATAAAGCTTTTAATTCAGTAAGTGCTTTTACTTTCGCGACTTGACTTACTTGGGGATCAGCTAACGTATCGATAATCGCGATTGCTACCATCCACTGGAGAAGCATAACAAAGGATTCATGATTGAACCAAAGAATCCCTTGATACCGATTGACCTTCAAGAAGCGCTGTATTTCTCCATCTTCTAACCAATCTGAAACAACACGTAAATCTGATTGATTTTCGTCGCGTAACTGATCATACCAATCCTGGTGATTGGTCAGAACCTTGACTAACCCTACGGACTTCCAGGCAGTGGCCTCATCTAGCTCAAAACCAACCAGCGCATTGAATAGGAGCTTCCCAAACAAGTATTCATCCAGCCAGCTCCGGCTGCGTGCCGGGTAATCAGTTTCACTCACAACCCGACCGAGAGCATGTGTCATTGCCCAACCTATCAGGATACCAAAAGGAATCTTATCTTCCTCTTCATCAGCCTTAAGCCCATCAAAAACGGATTGCACCAGCTCTCTGACTGGTTTTGATTTTAGGGATAAGAATCGCTCTCCTGGGATTGTGACTTGACAGATAATTTCTATTTCTTGTTGCACTTTTGCTGCAAACGATTCAATCTCCTCTTTACTCCGCCCCGCCTGGATGAAGTCATTGATCTCACTATACAAATTCCCAGCTTTTTGTTCTACCTCACTCATCAATTTCAAATCAAGGGATCCCTGTCGGCTCGGAAGGCGGCTTTCATCCAATTGTTGAAACAGGTCTGCATTGACCAATTCGCGAAATGGATAATGAATTGGCTGCAAGAAGATTTCTTTGATCGCCTCATCAACACTCGGCACGCCTCGGCCGCTGAGATAAGCGGCTAATTGTGAATATTGACGCCATTCATTTTCTTTGACTTCACGAAAATCCAAAAAGACATGGTATTTATACGCGCCGAGCTCAATATACAAGCCGCGCTGGTGGATTTCGTGGCTATTCCGAATATACTCAAGCCCAGAGACATGGTCCCGAAAGATAACAAAGTAGTTGTCATCGTTGTGCAGACTAAGACCATCTCCAAGACTCTTGCGTACCAAGTTGCGCTCATCTCCTGAATCCATCTTCACAGAATATGCAGCTGATTCACGAATCCAGCCGCGGGCATCTGTATAGCGATTGTGGTAAATGACCAAGGCGCGTTCATCACCAGCACGATTTGAATAGGCAAACACGTCCTCATTCACAGAACCTTCCATCGAATAGAAATCATACAAAAGGAAGTCTCGCGCTTCTGCAAACAGATATCGCCGGCGTAATAAGGGAAAAATCTCACGTTCATGCCGCTCTATTAAGTATGGATCGGGAGTCTCATCCCATAATGCACGCCGAAATTCCATCCCATACTTCTCTGTAAAACCTTCAACCTGCCCATGCCCAAACATGGGAAGCCCTGGCAAAGTCGCCATTAAGGTACATGTACCGAAATATTTATCTCCTTTACCGAATTGATCCACTGCCGTACGTTCGTCGGGGTTATTCATAAAGTTTACATATCTCTTCAGAATCTCCGGATCAAATTCCAGGGTATTTTTTATCACCAGCCGATATTCCTGGTTTTTCTCATCTCTAAGCATATTCATGAAAGCGCTGTTATAAACCCGATGCATGCCCAAAGTCCGGACAAAATAACCCTCCATCAACCAGAAAGCCTCTGCGAGCAAGAGCGTGTCCGGCACTTCTTGAGCAACCCGATCGACAACCTCCCTCCAGAACTCAATCGGGAATGCGCCTTCAAATTGCTCCCGAGTTAGGCCATGTTCAGCTCGAGTTGGGATAGCTCCACCAGTCCCAGGTTCAGGAAACCACAAACGCTGGAAATGCTTCTTTGCCAAAGTCATGGCTGCATCGAAACGGATAATTGGGAACTTTCTCGCGACATGCAGGATCGTCTGGATGACTGCTTCACGTACTTCAGATAACAGAAAATTAAGCTGAGCGGTATCATTCCAAGGAAAACTCGTGCCATCGTTTCCATGATAGATGAATTTGGTGCTACCCGTCCAATGATCAACCCGCATAAATACAACAGCTGCATCACTACTGTCGTAGTAGTGGTCTTCTAGATAAATACCAACGCGATTATCCCCGGATAGATTGGGGCCGTTAAATGAGTACGAGGGGAAAGGACTGTAATCAAGCGATACAAACCAATCGGGGTGTTCGATCACCCAGCGGGAATCAATCCCCATGTGGTTTGGAACCATATCAGAAGCCAGGCGGACACCTTGCTTCCAGGCTCGGTCACGTAGATTTTCATAGGCTTCTTCTCCACCCAAATCAGCAGCGATCTGGTAATCGTACAAGGAATAAGCCGAAGCCACTGCATCGGGATTTCCTCGTAATTGTTTGATCCGCTGCGAGGCGGCACTTCGTTCCCACAAACCAATCAACCATAATCCGCCAAAGCCCCAGCGACCAATCTTTTCTATTTCAAAATCGGGGATCTGATCCAACCGGTGGATCGGGCGTTGATATTGTTTTGAAAGTTGATCCAGCCAAACAAAAGCATTTTTAGCCAGTACCACACAAGATGGCATCCAATCCTTATCTGGACTGAACCGTTCAATCTCTTTTTCCAGGCCAATAAATTCTACAACGCGGGCTGGGCCTGGTCCGCCGAAGATAGCTTTCTCTTCTTCCTGGATAAAGTCCAGGCTGCTTAATAACCGGAAAAGAACGCTTGCCAATAATGATCCCCAGCGCTGTCGAATAAAATCTAATTGACCAGCAAGAGAATATGGAGAATTAATCGCCGGACTGCGCAGCATATCGATCAGGTTCTGGTGATCTGGTCCAAACTGAGGTTGGGTCTCAAAAAACTGATGAAGCCCAGATAGCATCGACGAATAAACAGTACCTAACTCTAAATCAGTATCATCAAATAGTTCAAGAAAAGGTGAAAAACCAGGGTTTGCATTCGCCAACCATAATAACAATAGTTCTTCCAGGATTATCTGGCGATTTTGCACGCCTGACGTCTCCCCATTCAGGTAATCAGTCAAACCAATTTCCCTTCGATATACTGTAAGATTAGGAAATTGATCGACGAAGGCGCGCAAAGTCCTATCGACAGCATCTTCTCCCAACTCTGTCTCCAAATAAGCCAAAGCCTGTTCCATTACCTGAGGATTTTTTTCTTCCCTATATTGTCGAATCACATAGTGGAGAATCTCATCAATCAGACCCATCGCATTGATTTGCCCCGCCTTTACGGCCTGTTCAGGAAAGAGAATCAAATCTCTTTTCTGGTTCATTTTCTGGGCAAACACACGGGCAGCGTGAAAATTAGCCAAAATAACATTGCCAGTTAAAGAGAAAAGGGAATGGTCAAACTGATATTTTTCGCGCCCCTGGCGCGAGATATGAAACTCCAGCGTGATATTTTGAGACTTATGCATTAGATCTCCAGAGCCAGTAAGGGACAGATAGTGTGACTTTGATTGTACTTAATTATATCTCTCTGTAAAGAGATTTAGGATCGGGTGACTGTTTCAAAACTGGTAAAAGTGGGGTTTAATAGCGTTTCCGGGACGATCTTACCTATCATCCCGGAAACAAACCTAAAAGAAACGGTAGACCAATTATATGCGCCTCAGTCTGCAATTACCAGTGGTTGAACCGGAGCAATTTCTTGAGCCGGAGCAGTGTGCCAATGCGAAGTGCAAGGGGAAATACTTCCGGTTGCGCCAGGAAGTGCCGAAAAACGTGCGGGATATGCAATACGACCAGGTGATAGCCCGCCGTTATGAGTGCTTGCGTTGTCAGCGCACCTTCCGGGTCTATCCACAAGGGGTGTTAGCCGGGCAGTTCTCGCAGCGGGTGAAGGGGATCGGCGTGATGTTGTACGTGTTGGGGTTGAGTTATGGAGCGGTAGCGTTGGTGCTGAGCGCCTTAGGGGTCTGGATGTGCAAAGCGACAGTGTATCGGGCGGTGCAGAGCACAGCGGAACGGGTTCCCGGGATGAAATGCGAGCATTTCCTGGAAGGCTATCGCACCCGAGCCCTGGGAGCGGATGTGACCAGTGTGAAATGCAAAGGCAAATGGTTGCCGATCGGGATTACGGTGGATGCCATCAGCGGTTTGGTGCTGACCATCGATCACCTGTCTGGTGAAGATGCCGAAATCCTGAAAGCATGGGTGGCTCCCATTGCCCAGAGCGTGGATGCCCGCATCCTGGTCACAGATGATGCGGATGCTTTCAAGACCGTTGCCGATGAGCAGGGCTTGTTCCAGCAGGTATGCAAGAGCCACGTCGTCCGCAATACGGAAGCTCTCATCGAGAACCTGAGCCAGCAGATCCAGGCTGGAGCGGATCGCTCTCTGCTGGAACTAGGGATTGAGCCGCAACAAGCTTTGGCGGATCTGCACCAATTAGCGGAACTCATGCGCAGCCGTCTGCCAGAGCAACAGCCCCAACTCGAAACCCTCTTCCTGCGCTACGCAGCTGCACCCGCACCGCGCCCGGGTCAATCGGCTAGTCTTGCCTATCGCCTACGCAACCTGTTCCTGGACCGTTGGAACCTGTGGCCGCGCTTGACCTTCTATCGCACCTGGAAGAATGCCAAGGGCGAAGCCATCTTGGATGGCACCAACAACGCCAGCGAACGCGCCATTGGGTGGTGGATCAAGGAGCGCTATCGTTCCATGCGCGGCTACAAACGCCATCAGTCTGCTCTGAATGTCAGCCGTTTGATCGCCTATTGTGGTAATCACCTGGCTCATGGGCTTGATTTGGCGCAACTCGTAGCGTGATTTCATCCGCTAACTTAATCATAGTGTGTTCCCTTGCTTGGCAATCAGCTATTTACCATTCTTGAAACGATCACAGGATCGGGCAACATAGTTGAGAGCGAAAAATGTGATTCAAATCTGGAACCGAACTATATCTCTGCAGCCACCAACACCAAGTAGTTTACACTAACGGTGTAAAATTAGCAAAGAGATCAGCCACCGGACACGCATCATTACATAAGGAGAACTAGATGACAAGAGTTGAGCCGCTGAAACCTGATGCTTTATACAGCTTTACCAATCCCGAAACTTTAAGATTTAACACAACAGCTGATCTTGACGAGTTTGTTGAAATTATCGGACAACCGCGTGCAGTAAGCGCTGTGCGCTTTGGGATTGGGATGCAAAAAGAAGGCTATAACATATTTGCTTTTGGAGCACCGGGCGTCGGCAAACGGACTCTGGTTACAAAATTCTTCACTCAACAAGCTCAAAAAGAGCCGGTTCCCAACGATTGGATTTACGTCTACAACTTCGAGCCTACACACAAACCGAACGCGGTGCGCCTCCCAGCCGGAAAGGGAATAATTTTCCAACGCGAAATGGCTCAATTTACTGAGGAGCTACAAACTGCACTCATCACCGCATTTGAAAGCGATGAGTATCGTACGCGCAGGAAAATTGCTGAGGAGGAAATCCAAGAGCGAGAGGAGAAGGTTTTTGATGAGATGCAAAAGCTGGCCCAGGAGAAAAACCTGGCATTGCTACGCACTCCCGGCGGGCTGGTTTTTGCCCCAGTGCGCGAGGGGGAAGTCATGCCACCGGAGGAATTTCAAAAATTACCACCCGACATTCGTCAAGGTCTGGAACAAAGCGTTAAGGAACTCCAGGAACAACTGCAGCAAGTTTTAGAAATGGTACCAACCTGGCAACGCGAAGTACGCCAGAAGGTACAGAGCTTGAACCAGGAAATTACGACGATCGCAGTGAGTGGATTGATAAATGAGCTGCGTGAAAAATTTGCCTCTATCGATGAAATTTCCGATTACCTTGATGCAGTTCAAAATGATATCATCGAAAACTCGAGCACCCTGCTATCGATGGAAAGGACAGGCAGTGATGAGACTGAAGGAAATGTGCCCCCAAATCTGAATCAGGTCCATTATGAGTCATCACCTTTCAATCGTTACAAGGTAAACCTTCTTGTCGATCATCACGCCACCGAAGGCGCCCCAGTGATCCTAGAAGATAATCCAACTTATCAAAATCTGATAGGCCGGGTGGAATACCAGCCTCAGATGGGCGCATTGATCACCGATTTCACGCTAATCAAACCTGGATCGCTCCATCTGGCAAATGGTGGGTATCTGATCATGGATGCGCGTAAAGTTCTGCAACAACCCTATTCCTGGGAAACACTGAAAACCGCATTGAGAAATCACCAGATTTGCATTGAATCTTTAAGCCAGATGCTCGGGATGATCTCCACAATATCCCTGGAACCAGAACCAATTCCCTTGAATTTAAAAATAGCGCTGGTGGGTGATCGATTGCTCTATTATCTCCTGGCTGAGGCAGATCCTGAATTCAGCGAACTGTTTAAGGTCCAGGTCGATTTTGATGAATTGATGGCACGCGATGAAGAGAACCAGGGATTGTATGCCCAGGTGATTGCCTCACTGGCGCGTAAGCAAGGATTATTACATCTAGATCGGGCTGCTGTTGCTCGAGTAATCGAACATGGCGCCCGTTTGGCCGAGGATTCTGAAAGATTATCCACTCAAATGAAGCTGATCTCTGATTTGCTTTGTGAAGCAGATTATTGGGCAAAAGAAAGAAGCAACCAGATTATCCAGATCGAGGATGTTCAGCAAGCTATTGAGACAAAAGTTTATCGCTCTGATCGAATTCGAGAGCGTATCCAGCAGAATATCTTGCGGGACACAATTCTGATCTCAACCGAAGGGGAAGCAATTGGTCAGATCAACGGATTATCTATCCTGCAGATGGGCGAGTTTTCATTTGGAATTCCCAGCCGAATCAGCGCCCAGGTTCACCGCGGTAAGGGAGATGTTATCAATATCGAACGCGAAGTTGAGATGAGCGGCCCAATCCACTCAAAGGGCGTTTTAATCCTTTCTGGTTTTCTATGGGCACGCTACGCGGCCCGAACAGCCCTTGTCCCTTTCTGCTAGCCTGGTGTTTGAACAATCCTACAGTGGAGTGGAGGGTGACAGTGCCTCATCAGCAGAGCTCTATGCACTGCTCTCGGCACTGGCTGAAGCGCCCATTCGGCAAACATATGCGGTCACGGGATCCGTCAATCAACACGGTTTGGTGCAGGCTATTGGCGGTGTCAATGAAAAAATCGAGGGATTCTTCGACATTTGTAAAGCACGTGGTCTTTCTGGTAAGCAGGGTGTTTTGATCCCGCAAGCCAATGTAAAGAATCTGATGCTACGCGCTGATGTAGTTGACGCAGTGGCAAGAAATATGTTTTCGGTCTATCCAATCAATACAATCGATGAAGGGATCGAGATACTTACCGGGATCACAGCCGGTGTTGTGGATGAAAACGGGGGTTATCCCCCCAATTCGATCAACGGCCGGGTGCAAGCGCGACTTACCCGCCTGGCTGAGTTGCAAACCAAAGAGGGCAACTCAGAACAGGAAAATACTCCATGAGGACTTTTGAAGATACCAGGGAGATAAAGCGAATCCTGATAGCCCTGGATGCCTCAAAACAAAGCCTTATGGCTTTGGATATCGCCGCTGAAATCGCTGCTAAATTCCAGGCTGAGCTAATTGGGATCTATGTTGAGGATATCAACCTGGTCAGGCTGGCAGATTTTCCTTTTAGCCGAGAGATCGGCCGTTTTTCTGCCAGTTCGAGGTCGCTCGATGCATTGCAGATCCAACGCCTGATGCACGCCCACGCTCGTTATATTCAAAGATATCTTTCTGATACAGCAAGGCGGACTAAATTGCGCTGGTCCATGCAGATCACGCGTGGTTCCATTTCAGATGAACTTCTGATTGCTGCACAGGAGTCGGACCTCATTGTTTTAGGAAAAACAGGCTGGTCTGGACGGCGAGAACCTGGATCTACGGTGCAGACTATCCTGAAGCGTACAGATCTCCAAGTGTTGATTCTCACCAGGAAAACTCATTCAGGATCACCAATTCTGGTTATCTTTGATGGTTCTCATGCCAGTCAAAATGCGTTGCGCGCAGCCACCTTGATCCGAGTCACGGAAAACCCGCTCAGCGTTCTAATTCTGGCAAATTCAAGCGACGATGCCCAATCGAAGCAGAGCATAGCAGAAAACGTCCTTTCCCCTACTGGTATCAAAGCTTCTTACCGGTGGATAGCAGAAGTCGATAGCTCCCGATTGGCCTTGCTAAAGAGTCTCGAGCGCTGTGCCATTGTCGTGCTGCCCGCCCAGGGGCATGCTTTTCCAGGAGAAGATGTCATCAAAATGATGACAGAATCCGATTGTGCAGTTCTCCTGGTGCGCTGATCAATACAATTATAATTCACGTCTGATGTGAATTAGACTGCAGAAGCAGTCATTTCGAAAGTCTGCACCTTAATACCGAACTGGATATTCAGCACATGCTTGAGAGCATGGCTTGCCATCTTAGCAATCACCCGGGTGCATAAACCCACCAGGGTTTTGGCTAGCAACCCTTCCAGGTCCCGACCTGTGTTGGTCAATTCATGGAAGACGCCTTCGATCCGTTCTCGAACGCTGTTCAACCAACGGTCCAATACTTTCGGATTTTGCTGATACTGGTTGCTACGCTTGGGTGTCCAAATCTGGTTCTGGGTCCAGGCATGGACCTGCGCCTGCCAATCCATGCCGATGAAGCCCTTGTCTCCAATGATCTGGCAGCCTCTCAAGTAGATGAGAACCGCTTCGGCGGCTTCTCGCTCGTCGGTGTGAGCTGGCACCAGTTCATAGACAACTGGAATGCCGCTGAAGGTAGTGATCGCCACCAGTTTGTAACCAAAATATTTCATGTTGCGACTGGGGCAGTGACCATAGCTGGCACTTCCGGCGAAATCACTGTGACGATTGGAGCGTTTGACACCTACGACGGGCACGGGTTTGGTATCCAGCAGAAAGCGAGTGTGATGGAAAACACCCAATTGGACCAGCCAGGAACGCCGGAGTTCTTCTACCAACAAACGCAAAGCCCTTGCCCGGCGATTGAACTGGCTCTGATCGATCAGCCTGGGGAAGAGCGTCAGGTAGTTAGCTCGCATGAAACCCAGAAATTGGGTCTCGCTGGGAAAAGGAATGAAATCCATCGCTAATAACAAGGTGATCACTTCACTATCGCTGAACTTGGGCTTTGCCCCGGGTTTGCCTTTGAGATATCGAATGCCATGAGCTTGATACCAGTCATCAACCAGAACGAAAATGATCGTCAGAAGATCGGAAGCAGTTATACTTGTCATTGGGAACCTCCTGTGGATTTTGAGGTGGCACTCGAATCTTCAAGGATGTTCCCCTTTTTGTCAATCGAATGATTTCACATCAGACGTAATTCTGTACTATGCAATAAAAACAACTGGCAGGCTGGACACCTGCCAGTTGCAATATTTCTTCTCCCCAAACTACTCACCTGGGAATGGTGAGCAAACCTATTTGGGCAAAGTCATCCGGTGTCAATGTACCGACTTCCGCCGTAGAAGGCGTGAAGGTTAACTGTTGCGACTGGTCACCAGTATCCGCTAAATCTAAGATACGGGGATAGTTGGTCGCGCCAGCGGGCACGCCGCCAAAGCGCCATTGGGCAGCCACTTCCTGCCCATCGCGCACTCTCCACACCCCGGCTGAAGGGTAACCATCTTGCGACATCACCATCGCCGCATACCCCCAGGTGGCGGGATCGCCTTCCCCAAAGGCTTCGCGGGGCACGCGCATGGTTACCGAGGCTGCGGCGGGGTCAACAATAATCTTAAAATCGACTGTCGTGACCTGCTTGGGGACGCCATCCGTGTCAGGCGCGATGAATTGAGGTGTCCATCCCTCCGCCCAAATGGCGTATTCCCAACCATCGCCTTGCTTCAAAGCTGCATTTCTGCCGGGGAGAAGCAACCTGGCTCCGCTGCCAGCACCGGGATCCTTATCAACGTATACATCCAGGGTTTGCAGCGACAGATTATTGGGCGATCCCCAAGGATTCGGGATCGGGCCATTGAAGGTGAACTTAAACACCATGTTTGTGTCATCAAAGCCAACACTGAAAGTATTGAGATCAAACACTTGCGGCTCAAAAACGCCATCCGTTGGATAGGTGTAATTTCCCGGACCATAGTCATCGCTCTCCGAGTCACTGACTTCCAAAAGAACATTTGTCAAGCCCAGATCGGGGATGATAATCTGCGCAGGTCCACTGGAAGGTAATGATTGCAAATCGCGTTCCGCTTGAGAAACGACGGCAGTCAGGCGCAGTTCATCGCCCGGCTGGATCTCTCCAAAGCTCGACAACGGCACAGCCATCTCCAGCACCTGACCCTGAGCTGTAACTTCTGATATAGATTCTCCAGGAGTCCAACCCGTGGTGGTGGGGTTAAAGGATGAGGCGGTGACAACTCCATCGGCCAGGGTGGCTTCGAAGAGATTCGTGGCCCCGTATCCGATCAGTCCTGGCTGATCGGTCTCCTGAGTTGGATGGGTATATGGATATACCTGGTCGAGGCGGGGAGAGTAAACATAAAACCCAACATTTACATCCCCAATTGTGTCCCAATCAGATTTCGAATCAACTCGCAGATATAAATTTTGTCCGTCAAGTCCATAATACAACCCAGCAGCCAGGTCTTCCGCCCGCGCCATGGCTCCCCCGAGGGCAGGATATGCCGCGGCATTAGCCCACTCATCCTCAGACGTCACCTGACCATCCACAACTGGGGTAAACAAGCCGGCAAATTGGGTGGAGGGTGTCTCTGGATTTGCAGGAATGATCGGGACCTCGATAAAGGTAGGAATTTGCTCACCCAGAGATGCATATACACCCTTCAGCAGGCTGCGGAAACCCAGGTCAAAGTAACTATCTACCCCAGAGTCCTGGTCGCTGCCATACCACCAGAACCAGTCCGAGCCTTCGGCCAGGTACATGAAGTCCAATGCCTGCTGCAAAGCTTCTGAGGAGGGAGCTGTCTTATTCTCCAGAATATCATATTGAGCCAGGTCTTCGCGGACTTTCCGAAGATAATCCCAGGCCATCGCTTCTTGAGGTTCGCCAATCCAGGTATCATAGTTGGCACTGAACCAGGCTCCTGGGAATAAATTCTCCAGCGTTTGCTGTTCGGGGAACATTTCCATATATTCGGACGGCGTGACGGTTTTGATCGTCTCGCTCTCAGAAAGTTTCTGGTAAAGGGCATGCAGAAAGGCCTTCCCATCGTTGGGATAATACTCCCAGGCGTTTTCGCCATCCAGGATCACGCTCACCAGGTTGGGCCCTTGCGCGCCTTCCTCTTTTAGGCGAGCACGAATATTCTCCAGACGGTTTATGAAATCCTGGGCGGCTTCCTCGCCAGGAGTCTGGGAATAGGTGAAGCCAACCTTGTCGGAAATTACCAGGTCGCGAAAGATCATCATCACCTGCCCACCCCGGTCCCCCTGGACATAATAGGGCCGGTAGAGCTGGTCTGCCTCCTGGACGGTGTCTTTGGAATCCCGCGTGAAAGAACCAATCCCCAAGGAAGCTGCCAGGACGTTCTCGCCAGTAGCCATCCATTGATAACCAGCATTAGCTACCAGTGGGATAATCTGCTCCGCAACCGCACCCTCACCAGGCCATAAACCCAGCGGAGGCTGTCCAAAGTGATCCTGATATACTTCAACGCTTTTCTGCAGGTGTGTGATGGCGTCGTTTGGATAGGAAAAACGCTCTGAGGGCATTTCGGCGCTTGGATTACCGACCAGTTCCAGGTTAGTATCATATAGCAATGGCAGAATGGGGTGAGCATAGGGGGTGGTGATAATTTCTACCTGCCCGCTTTCTTGCAATTGTTTGTGGAGCGGGATGACCTCCTTTACAACACGCTCGACTTCATTGAATAAGATTGTTTTATCTTCCTCGGTGAAGTCCCGCCCCTTTACGACGAGAGTTTAAGGGGTTCCTGCTCCAGGAAATCTGGATCAAACCAGGCCAGGTTAAACCAGATTTGCAAGTCACGAAAATCCTGTTCGGTAAAAGACTGTAAAGCGGCGTCGATTTCTTCGGATGTGGATCCACCACGCTGATCCAGCAAAGCCTGGTAGCGGGGGAAACGCCCAACAATGTTCGTATAGTTGGCATCGAAGAAACGCTCCAGTATGAAGCGTTTATCTGCTTCAGTCAGTTCTGAGGCAGGTTTTTCCGCCAATATCCAATAGGTATCTTTTGCCCCATTGTTGGCGAAGTCGTCCAGCTGGCGGATCAATACCGGCGTCAGATTATAGGTAACATGCACATCCGGATATTGCTGCACGATGGACGCCATGTCATAATAATCCTTGGTGGCGTGCACCCGCACCCAGGGTCGGGTATAAACGCCATCATCACCTTTGTAATACAGAGGCTGGTGCTGGTGCCAAAGAAGCGCTAAATACAAAGGCTCTTCTGCCTGTACGGTAGGTGTGACCTCCTCGACAGGGACCTCCGTCGCTTCTATGGTTGGCGCTGGTGTGGCTTCTTCGACGGTAGGGACGGGTGTAGCAGTTGGGGTAGTACAGGCTGCCAGGATAAACGCCAGCAGTACCAAAATATTTATTACTGTTTTTCGCATTTTACAAAACCCTCATATTTGGATGATTAAATGGCAAGCGGTTTCCAACCCGCATCCACTGCAGATTGAAAACCGCTTGAAGACATTTTTATCTTTATCCCTTTACGCCTCCCAGTGTCAGGCCGGAGAGCAGCCACTTCGCGGAGTAGAGGAACAAGATCATGGTCGGAATGGTAACCAGGATCGAAGCAGCTGAAAGCAACCCCCATTGAGTCTGGAATTCGGCGTTAAACCGCTGCAACCCAAGGGGCCAGGTAAGCAAAAGCTCCTGGCCTCCCAGCATGATGCGGGCGAACAGGTACTCGTTCCAGGCCGCTGTAAAATTGAATAGAAGAGCGATCGCCAGGGCAGGTGTGGAGAGGGGTAATAAAATCTTAGTAAATGCCTGGAGCTCAGAGGCGCCGTCGATGCGCGCGGCTTCCTCGAGATCGATTGGCACTGTATCGTAATATCCTTTTAGAAGCCAGATGCTGAAGGGAACGGCTGTCACGGCGTAGGCAAAGATCAGCCCGCGGTAGGTGCCGATCAGCCCCAGACGGATCGCCAGGATATACAGCGGCACCATCAGCATAGCGGCTGGGATCATCTGGGTAGTCAGTAGAAATACCAGGCTGGCTGAACGGCCGCGGAAATTATAGCGGGAAAGCGCATAAGCCGAGGTCGCCGCCAGGATGACGCCGATGATCGATGTGGCAATCGTGATCACCAGGCTGTTCCAAACCCACTGTAAAAATTCCGTGTCAAGTAAAACGGTGCGGTATGCATCCAAAGTCGCATCGGGCGGAATGATAGACAGATTGGTAGAAAACAGGCGGTCACCTGGGCGGAGGGAAATACTGACGATCCTGAGGATCGGATATATCGAAATGATGCAAAAACCGATTAAAGCCAGGTGGATTAGAAGCCGCTTGAAAGGGCTATCTTCCCGGCCGCCGTAAAAGAAGGATCGCTGGCGCCGAGTTGGTACGGTAGTTAAAGGAGTTGGGGCGATAGGTTGGCTCATTCTGTGGGTCCTTTCAACCCTCCAGTCACTCGGAGGTAAAAGATGGCATAGGCTAGCAATAACCCAAAGATCACAAACGCCAAAGCGGCTGCAAACCCATAGCGATTGTACTCAAAAGCCGACCGAAACAGACCGGTGACCAGAATATCCGAGGTTTCGAGCTCATTTTGGTTAATGAAATAGGGAACATTGAAGGTGTTGAAGGTCCATACAGTACCCAAAATGATGGCAGGCGTCAGCACCGGCCGCAAAAGTGGTAAAGTCACGTTGCGGAACTGCTGCCAGGTCCTGGCGCCATCAATCTCGGCCGCTTCGTAATACTCGCTGGAGATACTTTGCAAGCC
The DNA here is from genome assembly GCA_963706905.1 of uncultured Chloroflexia bacterium. GTDB lineage: Bacteria > Chloroflexota > Anaerolineae > Anaerolineales > UBA4823 > CAVPNY01. Next base: position 591,223 of record CAVPNY010000012.1, read on the forward strand.
GCCCAGAAGGATGACCGACATGAAGGGGATCCCCAGCCAGATATTGACCAGGCACATGGCAACAAAATTCCAGACCGGATCTGTCATCCACGAGATCGGCTGCATGCCTAAATTCCTCAGGATTTGATTAAGAAAACCATACTCGAAATGGAATTCATTGCGCCACGCCAGGACTGCTACCACCTGCGGGATCGCCCAGGGCAGGATGATAATCGAACGGTACAAACCTCTTAATCGCATTGGGCAATTCAGCAACAGATGCGATGACCAGGCCACCCAGGAGATGAAACAAAACACAGCCAAACGTCCACAGGATGGTCTGAAAGAGCAGCTGCCAGAAGGTGGTCTTCTTGAGAACCGGTTCTGTAAAAACGGCAATATAGTTTTGAAGCCCGATAAATTCAGGATTCTTAAAGTGGCGCAGGCTCATGTTGGTGAACGAAATGCGCAGCTCCCAGAAGACCGGCCAGACATACAGTAAGAGAATCCCAACCACAGCGGGAGCCAGCAGCATGACTGCAAGGGACCACTTCCATTTGAGCCAGCGTACCAGGACAAAATATAGAATTACTTCGATGACCAGGGAAATACCGACAACGTAGAGGATGGTCAAACCTACTTCTTTCATGCTGAGTAGAAAAAGTTCGCCAGCGGTCATAAGTCCTCCACGATCCTAGATTGGTGGAGGGGGGCCGGGCATTGCTGCCCGACCCCTACTAATTCAATTGTTCGTGATTTATTTCCCCCAATAAATGAAGATTTGCTCCAACTACTCGAGAGCCGCTATACAGGCTTCGGCAGCGGATTGCATTTCAGCCGCAGCATCCTCTGGCGTCATTGTATCTGCCAGGACGGCCTGCATCGGGGGCTTCATTGCATCCCAGTTGCAGCGCATCTCAAGAGCATTCGGCATGCCAGTACCATAAGTCATCGCTTCGGCTGAGGCAGCCAGGATTGGGTCGCTGGTAACGACTTCATTGCTCAGGGCTTCCTTGTTAGCCGGCAAACGAGTCAGTTTAACAACGATGTCAACCTGATTCTCGGTATTGGTGGCAAACATGATGAAGTCCTTGACGGCTTCCAGCTTGGCGTCTGCCAGTTCGAGCGGCAGCATGAAGAACACACCGGAGGTGTATGGTGCGGGCATCTGCCCTGTAGCAACAACCTGCGGGATAGGGGCAACGCCAAACTTATCACCGAAGACTTCTTTGTACCCACCCAAGGACCAGTCGCCGTTAATGATCATGCCAGCTTTGCTTTCCTTAAAGGAGGCATCAGCAGCATTGTAGTCGCTCTCCGCAGGTAGGATGCTTTCGGTGAACTTTAGGTCATACAGGAACTGCAGGGTGGCGACCATTTCTGGGGTATTCAATGTGGGGGTAACGCCATCTTCAGCGAATACAGCACCACCGAATCCACCCAGCCAGGGCACCAGCCAGAATGGCTCGGTCTGGTTGAAGCTCAGGCCATATGAATCAGGCGCGGCTGTTTGGACTGCTTTGGCAGCCGCGATCATCTCATCGGTATTGGCGGGAGCTTCAGGAACCAAATCCTTGTTAAAGAGCAGCATGAGTTGGTTGCCATTGGTGATCGGCACGCCCCAGGTCTGACCAGCGGAAGTTGCAGTCGCCAGAGCGCTATCCACATACAGACTTAGATCAAACAGATCATCCACGGGCTGGATCAGCTCGGCTGCGGTGAAGGGACCGACGTGGTCGTTCACTGTCCACAGCAGGTCCGGCGCAGCGCCAGCCAGGCTGGAGGTTTGGAAGTCCTCACGCAGGGCTTCAACATCCTTGTTGACAACCTCAAAAGTGACTTCGGGGTGGGCGGCAGTATAAGCGTCTGTCAGGGCCTGAACATATTGAAGGCCACCATCAGCTTCGCCTTCCTTGGTCCACAGAACAATGTTCACGGGCTCTGCGGCGGGTGGTGGTTCAGTTGCAACCGGCTCTTCAACTGCGGGCGGTTCGGTCGCAACCGGCTCTTCAACTGCCGGTGGTTCAGTGGCAACCGGCTCTTCGACTGCCGGCGGCTCAGTAGCAACAGGTGCTTGAGTCGCGGCCGGGGCGCAGGCCGCAAGGACCATAACGGCGATCAGCATTAAGCTGAACAAAAACCAGACTTTATTCTTCATTTTTCTCCTCCGAGAAATTTTAATTTGCTTTTTTCTTCCCTGGTACCTTTCGAGTACTATGGGAGAGTTAGTAAAAGGTTCCTATCTACGATCTATGCCAGTGTTTTCTTTAAATCGTCGGCGTGGACTATTACCTCCTTTCTGGAACAAAACCCAAGAATTCCCCTACCGACCTGTTTTTTATCAAAAAATCAGCTTCCAATAGAAAACAGGTAGGTGGGTAAGGATCGGAATTCTAGAGGTGTAAAACATTCGTGATCTTATCTGACCCCAATGGGTGATCTCATACAACAAATGGAAAGGGACAACCTCTCCTGCAGGAGTTATTTAGATATCTATCCTTTTATTATACGCCGAAAATAAATGTTGTGTCCCCATAGAAAGTTCAAACGACAGGGGTGATTGGTTGAATGAATGTTCGTCCATTTGAACCTACTACTCACTTATAATAGATAAGAGTACACTTGTCAAGATTCTCTCATATTTTTCGCGCGGTATCTCACTTATTATTAATCCAATTTTTTACCGCCTGGATGATTAGTTATCGGCGAGGAGTTTTGACCCGAACATCTATCTGATTAGCAGCTTTCCCCAGAGCCTGTTTTGGGTCTTCCCCTTCCATCAGGATTGATTGGATCGCCTGATCCATTGGCCTCCAATAATAATCCATCGCAGGCATGCCCGGCAGCGGTGTTCCATTTTCAAGCGCAACTACCGCTTCCTCCATTAAACGGTCTGAGATCTCAATTCCCTTAACAACAGGGATTTTTGCAGCTGCTGTAGGTTTAGACAGGTTCCTCTGTGCTCTTGCTGCCAGAAAATATCGAACTAGTGAACGAACGGCGACCAGATTCTCCGGAGTGACGTTTGCATTCAGATAGACCACATCCGTCTCAATGAAACCCGAGAGATGATCTTTCTCTGTATCGGGCCAGGGATCGATCGCCAAGTTTTCATCACCGATCGCTTCAGCTAAGCTGGCAGTATCCCAGGTGCCGGCGATAATAAATCCGGTCTTGCTAGTTTTAAATCGTTCCAGATCCAAATCTGAATTTAACACCACGGGCAATCCAAACTCCTGAATGCTTTTGAGTAGCTCAATCCAACAAAGGCCGGTAGGGTTTTCGAAGAGTGGAGATCCACGTGCATCCATCAGGGAGCCTCCACAGGCTGACAGGTAAGCCCCAGAATAGAAGAAACCCAGATCGATCACTGCCCCAATAATATCCCCCCGGGTAACATTCACCGCTGATTCAAGGTATTCTGCGAGAGTTTGTGGAATTTCAGATAAGACCGAACGATTACGAAAAATCACCACCCCGCGGTTGTAGGAAATGGGCAAACCGATCAATGCATTCTTATACCGGACGGTTTCAAGAGCCCCTTCCCCAATCTTCTCAAAGAACTTCGGTTTCGCTATTCTACTGACATCGGCAACCAGCCCGGCGTCGTACAATTCGGTACCCAGCCAGAAGAACCCAGCAGTAAGTCTGGTCCCTCGCCATCTATACTCGATGCAAACCGGGTGGGTAAATCATCAAAAGGTATATATTTGAGTTCTACAGCCACCTTCGGATTCTTTTTTTGAAAGTCGTTGACAATCTGTTTCAGACTTACCAGTTCGTTATCAGTCCAGGAGTGCCAGAGAGTAATTGTCCCTGAAGGTGTGCTTGTTGGTGCTGGTATTTCTGTTACGCTAATTTCTTGTTTTAATTCATGTAATACAACTGGAGATGGAATTTCCGTCCGTGTAATTTCGATTGAATCTGTTGGAGTTTGAGTTGCCGCTTGCATACTCTCAACTGGTGGATAACCTCCCTCTGGGCGAGCTGCCCTTGTGTCACAACCAGCCAGAAATATGCTTAGAAGCAGGATGATCGTTATCGATTTTAATAAAAAAATTACTGGGAACCGAATACTGCATGGGTTATCTAAACTTTCTCTTTCCCCTCGCTATAAGTTCTCGTGGGCCTTTGCACCAGCAGACCGCACCCTCCCAAGTCACCCCATATTTAGAGCCATCGTTCGAAGTGATACCAATAAAATTCAATAATTTATCATAACACAGACGTCTCAAATAATTATCTCACCTAACAAAATACTAATGAATTGGGTAACTGCTCAGGCATAAATGCCTTTTGATCTTTACCATTGTCAAAATCGTGCAACTCGGCCACAATTAAGGCATGGAGCCTTTGCGACTGCCTACCGAAGAAGAAGTTCGATTCGCTGCCCGGCAAGGTGAAGAAGCAGTCGTCGAACTGGTTTTCGGTCTGGTATCCAACTGGGTCGGCGTTCTGCAACAACTAGAAGAGCGTATTCAAGCTCTGGAAGACCAACTGGCGAAGAACAGCAATAACAGCAGCAAGCCACCTTCCAGCGATGGGCTCAAGAAGCCTTCCCGCAATCGCAGTCTACGCAAGTCCAATGGCCGGAAGAGTGGTGGGCAGCCCGGCCACAAAGGCCACACCCTGGAGATGCACACGCATCCTGACAAAGTGCAAGTGCATCGTGTAGCTTGTTGCCAGCACTGTCAGAAGTCTCTGGCAGATACGCCCGCCAAAAAGTATGAGCGCCGCCAGGTTTTTGATCTGCCACCCTTGCAGATCGAAGTCACCGAGCATCAAGCGGAGATCAAGGACTGCCCTCATTGCGGTCAGGCGAACAAGGCTGAGTTTCCCACTGGAGTAAGCCAGCCCGTCCAATATGGTCCTGGGCTGAAAGCACAGATGGTGTATTTCAGTCAATACCATTTCGTGTCATTGGAGCGGGTGGCCGAGATTTTTGCGGATCTGTACGGCCAATCGATCAGTGAAGGCACAGTGGTGGAAGCTTGTCAATCTACTGCAGAACAGATAGATGGGATCAACCAGCAAGTTAAGCAACAACTTACTGAGCGGGAAGCCATTACGCATCACGATGAGACGGGAGCCAGGGTAGCAGGTAAGCTCCACTGGCTGCACTCTACCAGCACCGACCGCTTGACGTACTACCAAATTCATCCCAAGCGAGGCAGTCTAGCCTTGGATGCCATTGATATTCTTCCCAAACGTAAGGGGAAGGTGATCCACGATGATTACAGCTCCTACTTCAAGTACAAGAACGTCTTCCATGCCGTCTGCAATGCACATCATCTGCGAGAGCTAAAGTTCATCCACGAACAGTATGGGCAAGACTGGGCTAAAGCGATGGTTGAGCTGCTCCTAGAAATTAAGCAGCGGTGGAGACAGCCCAAGAGCAAGGACGGGATTGCTTGTCCGAAGCGGAGAAAACAACGTTTGAAGTGCGTTACCGTAGCCTACTCGCACAAGGTTTCCAAGCCAATGCGCCCCCCGAGACCACTGATCTGGTTCTCAAGAAACGCGGGCGAAAGAAACAAACGCCTGCAAAGAACTTGCTCGACCGGTTAGAGGAACACCAAAGCGGGGTGTTGGCCTTTATGCACGATTTTAAGGTGCCGTTTGATAACAATCAGGCGGAACGCGACTTGCGGATGATGAAAGTCAAGCAGAAAGTATCAGGTTGTTTTCGCTCGGAAACCGGTGCACAGGCTTTCTGCCAGATCCGGGGTTACTTATCAACTGCTCGCAAGAATGGAAAGGGCATCCTCGATGCACTGCAATTAGCAATGGTTGGTTCACCTTTTTCGCCTTCGTTCCTAATTTCAGCAACCCGATAGGCAGTCTGAATGGAAATGTCACAAGAAGAACTGGAAAATGAGTTGATGAGGCTTCTCCTAGAAGGGGATCACCCCATCCTGACTATACTTCGGCAACAGTATGCTACCGCAAAAGTTGATAGTCGCGAATTCTCCGGTGTTGGTTTCTTTACAAACTTTGAAGTATCAGAAAATGCTCCTTTCGTAGAGCCTCCCAACTTTGCCGCTGGGAACGTAGACATTCAACTGGAAAACCTACCCAATGGGGCGGGATGTGTACTTTTTGTCAGGGATGGAAAAATGTCTTTTTTGGAATGCTATACATTTTCAGACCCCTGGCCTGATCGTATCCTGGTCAAGTCGCTCGCGAATGCAATTCCCGCTATACCTGAGTAGTTACTGAATTGGTAAGATTGCGCATATTTATGTTTGTAACACCCGAAAATCGTCCCATAATTTTAAAAGTAAATGAAAACCATCCAATTGAAGGCTCTATACAATATGACCGCACCGTACACGAAATGGTTTACAATTCTTTCAACAAATTCAATTTTATACGTCTCCTTTAGAATTATATTCTTAAGGCGCAAAGTAAGGTCCATATAACAATGTCTCAAACCAACAAATTCAATCCCATTGCAGGAATATTCTCTGCTGCAATCACCCCATTAAAAGTCGATCTATCACCAGACCTGGATGGAATGGTAAGTCTATTGGAATTCCTCGCTCGACGAGGGTGCCATGGGGCATTAATTATGGGTACAACCGGTGAAGGGCCATCTTTCAGCCCAGAACAAAGGTTGAATGTTTATCAGGCCGCTCTACAAATTCGGAAAGCTTACCCTGATTTTCGTTTGCTGGCAGGAACTGGTACACCCAGTTTGGAAGAGACTATTCAATTAACCTGCGCCGCTTTCGAGATAGGATTTGATGGTGTCGTTGTTTTACCTCCATATTACTTTCGTAAAGTAAATGATTCTGGCCTCTTCGATTGGTTTTCTCTGGTCATCCAGAGATGTGTACCTGAAGGACGACAGTTGCTCGGTTACCATATCCCGGACGTGTCAGGTGTGCCGTTATCGATTGATCTGCTATCGAAATTAAAAGATGCATTCCCTGATCGTTTTGCAGGGATAAAGGACTCCTCGGGTAACAAAGATTTTGCGAAGGCCCTAGGCGCTCGCTTTGGAAAAAATCTAATTGTCTTAACTGGAAATGACCGTTTGTTGAGTTTTGCATTAGAGAACTATGGTGCAGGCTGTATCACTGCATGCGCGAACCTGATTTCTCCTAAACTACGGCTGGTTTGGGACGCTTACCAGGGTGGACAAAGTGATCCGAACGCCCAAGAATTGATTGACCAGGCACGCCAGATCATTGAGCGATATCCCCCGCTCCCCTCCATGATTAAGGCCCTTTTAGCAGAGCGCTTCGGCTTTCCGCGATGGCCAGTTTGCCCTCCATTACAACCATCTCCGGCTGAAAATTGTCTGGATGTCATCGAAAAGTTAGATATAGCGTAAAATAGGGAAGATTTGATCTCTAAATTCGCTAACCGGCAATTTTCATTCTAATGACTTCAGCCTCCCCGGAAATACCCCCCTCGAATTCTCAATCCGAACGCCCCCCCTTGTTCGTCTTACTCTTAGGGGGATTGGGGGTGATAATTGTCGTTTTAATCGGATCTATCTTTTTCCTGACTCGTTCTAACGAGCCACAAGTTACTACTTTACCTATATCCCCCACCATCGCTCCTTCGCTCTCCCAGGTTTCCAATCCGACATCCACATCGACTGCTACTCTGACACCTTCCCCTCGGCCGACTTTCACCCCAAAACCATCTAACACACCAACAGTATCACCGACAATAACAGCGACGCTCCTGCCAACTTTACCACCATCCTTAACTCCAGCAATCCCGGTTGCCAAGAACGATCCATACCAGCTGGTCTTCTGGAACCCTGAGCTCGCTGATCAGTTGATCGAATTATTAGAGGCCTACCCCGAGACTCTTTCCAGCTTCGCCCGTGGGGCGGATAATTCGGGGTATTTCGAAGCATTTGAATATTCTGTATTTGCTTTACGAGAAGCCTTGCTGCGTTTCCCAACAGCTTCGCAGGCTCAGAACTGGTCTTGGCAATTGGGATACAACCTGGCACGCACAAATGACCCGCAAAGCGGCAAGTTATTTGCAGATCTTATCACCATGGAGCTAAACGCTGGTCGGATTCAATTGGATAATATGTTCAATTGGGGACTCTCGCAGCAGCCGCCCGTTACTATCGAATTAATCCCTCTGGATACCCCCCCAGGGTACCTGAGCAGCTCCCTGGTGAAGGTTAGTTTGGAGCAAAACGGCAGCAGCTTTTTCTGGCTTATTGAGAGTCCCACAGGGTTTGTTTCTTACCCGTTGGCTGACAATTTCAATTTTATGAATCCAACTGGTGTAAATTACTTTGTTGAAGATTTACTTGGAGAGGGCAGCTCCGTCGTTGGTATATTCCCAACCCAAATCACTGGAACAACTGATCCTATGAAGTACCCCGGATCTTCAGCCTGGCACAGCAACCGCCAATTGAGCTTTCATTTGAACCATCTGCAGCGCCGCAGATCGGCCCCGATTTTGTAAATCGGTGGGAAGTATTACCCGCTGGTTCCGAAGAAGCAGATCTTCAATTTAGAGACACTATCTTTCCAGCCTGCCCAGTAACCGTCCGGCATTTATATGCATGGGATGGAAGTGCATTTTCATTCATCAGGGCAGATTATGAAATCGTCCCTGATGCGGCGCTATTGGGTTTTTGCGAACAAGTTATCGATTTTTCAGTCAATGCTTGGGGGCTGGATACAACTGTTCAATTAATGGAAACGCTTTTGCCGGACTGGCCTCCGGAGACTAAAATGGATGGAGATCCATACCCTGAAGATGCCCTGGACGAATGGCGATACCGCCTGAGTATCTACCACGCGTTACTTGGCAACCAAAGTGAGGCGGTAGAGTATGCCACAGCCATTGTAGAAAATCCTTCCTCCCCAACCAGTCGTTGGGTGATCCCGGCCCAGGATTTTCTCAATACATACCAAAACCCGAGCGACATTTACCAGGTTTGTTTGGACGCAAGTTTCTGTGACTTGAAACTAGCCTTTCAGGCAGTGGTCAAGACCATCCCGGCCGAAGATTATCCTGTCGCCCCTCAAAAGTTGACCGATGCCGGAGTTACATTCCTTTCCTCCGGGTATTTTGATTTTGATAATGACGGTCAAACGGAGACGTGGCTGGTAGTCCGCCATCAGCAAGGAGCACCTCTCGAATTTTGGATATTGTATCCTGGCGAAGATCAGATTTATCCGCTTTATGTGACTACTCTGGAGGCGAACAAGCCGATAATCACTTATAAAGAACCGGTATCCGAACCTCCCATTGTTCAAATCCAACCAGATATAACTTTCCAACTTTTCCGCTATGGTCCAGATGATCAACCGTTTATATTGCTGGTCGAGCCTGAGGTTATTTTTTCGTCTGATCGAACAGAGAGCGAACTCGATAGAATTGAAGACTCACTCCTGAGCGGGGGCGATCCAATCCAGATGCGCGACGATCTCATCATTCTTGAACAACAACCGTTTTTTACATGCAGCTATATTTTATGTCCTCGATATTACTATCTTCTCGGTTTGGCCAATGAATTATCGACGCAGGAAAAAGCCGCGGTTGATGCCTATCTGCGGCTTTGGCGAGGTTTCCTCGAGAGTCCCTATACCACGATGGCGCGTTTTAAGATCTCCGGTCCAGCAGTTCCACCCGGGCCGACTGTGACTCCAACTCGAACGATCACTCCAATCCCAACCAAAACGGTAACGCGTACACCGACTGTAACCTTTACGCCGACGATCACAGGCACATTGCCAACGCCTACACAATCAAGCACGCCCACACCAACACAAAGTGGGACTCCACCCACTCCAACAAAGACCTACTTTTATCCACCACCATAAGAATTGATGGTCAGTTTAAATCGTTCTCGATGGAGATTGATCTTTAGCCTTCCCGCGCCAGGCGCCTGGAACATGGCTGTTGACGAAGCAATACTCGAATTTGCAGGACGCGGTGAGGTAGAACCGACCTTGCGCCTGTATTCCTGGGAGCCGGCCTGTCTTTCGGTAGGCTATGCGCAGCCATTTGCCGATATCGATCTCAATCAACTTAATTTGAACGGATGGCAGGTTGTTCGGCGACCGACCGGGGGACGCGCCATCCTGCATATTGATGAGCTGACCTATTCTGTGATCGGCGCAAATTCTGAGCCTCGCCTGGCTGGCTCGGTGCTTGAGAGTTACCAGCGCCTCTCCACTGCTTTGCTCACAGCCTTGCAAACCTTGGGCATCTCTGCCCAGGCATTAGCAAAAGATAAACCGTCAACAGCCGGCGTAAATCCAAATCCGGTTTGCTTCGAGGTTCCTTCAGATTACGAAATCACCTTTCAGGGTAGGAAATTAATTGGTAGCGCCCAAGCCCGGCGCAAAGACGGCGTACTTCAACATGGGTCGCTGCCTCTCTTCGGGGATCTGAGGCGCATCACTCAAGTGCTGCATTTTCCCGATGAGGATGCTCGCAAGACAGCGGCTCTCCGGCTGCTCGATCGGGCAATCACTGTTGAAGGCGTGCTTGGGCACCAGGTGCCTTGGGATATCGCCGCTCGTGCCGTCTCAGAAGCATTCCAAAGTACTTTGGATATAGAGTTTTCCCAGCAAGATCTTTCTAGGGTAGAGGAAACCCGGGCTCAGGAGCTGGTTGTGAAAAAGTATGCCAGTTCAACCTGGACAAATCGGGTTTAATTGCTGAAATGCATATTGGTGTACTCACCCTTCACATTCACCTTGATGGCTGCACTTCATTGAAGGAAAAGCGTAGCCGGCTCAAACCATTAATATCTCGTCTCCATCGTGAGTTCAATATATCTGTAGCAGAGATCGATCACCAGGATATCTGGCAGGACTCGATTATTGCTTGTATTTTGGTGAGTAACAGTCAGGCGTATACTCAACGCTCGCTTCAACAGGTTTCGGACTGGATCGAAACATCCTGGCCAGATGTCACCCTGGTCGAGGATCAATTGGATATGTTATAACCAGATATTGGTTTTACTTCCGGGGATGTCCAATTACTCGAGTACAGGAACAGGAAAGGTAATCAGAAATTTCGTTATACATTTAGCATCGGGAGGTTTGAACGATGAATTTAAAATTAAGTGGAAAGAAAGCACTCGTCACAGGATCCAGCCGGGGATTGGGATTTGCTACAGCCTTAAATCTAGCTCGAGAGGGTTGCCAGGTTGGGATCAACGGTCGGGACATCGAGAGTCTCTCAATTGCAGCAAGCTCAATCTCTGTAGAAACTGGAAGCCAGGTTATTCCATTGACGGGCGATCTTACCGATCCAGATTTTCCAGCTGTCTTAGTAGATCAGTTCGCCAAGGCATCTGACGGAATCGATATCCTGGTGACGAATACCGGCGGTCCGCCGGCTGGCCGCTTTGAGAATTTGGATGACCACGTATGGCAGAAGGCGATTGAATTGAATCTTATGAGCCACGTCCGGCTGATCCGGGCTGCCCTACCCTACCTGCGTCTTTCTCCGGCAGCAAGTGTTTTGACCATCACTTCATATTCGGTGAAACAACCGATCCCTAATCTTGTTCTCTCCAACAGCATTCGAGCGGCCACAATTGGGCTAACTAAGACACTCGCCTTGGAACTTGGGTCAGAAGGTATCCGCTTTAACTCTCTGTTACCCGCTTGGACTGAAACGGAAAGGGCTTTGGAACTCCTGGCTAACCGAGCACGGCTGAATCAAACAACTGTAGAAGAAGAGGTAACAAAACAAGCTAAGGAATCCCCATTTGGACGTCTGGCCAGTCCTGAGGAATTTGCGAATGTCGCTGTTTTCCTGGTGTCTCCGGTTGCCTCATTTGTTACCGGGGTGATGTTGACTGTAGATGGAGGTATGTATCGCGGGATTTATTAATTGAGATCTACAGAGTTGGGGGGAATGGGGATGTTTGGGTGGGCTAAACTCACCCAAACAGCCCCAATTTCAAAGTCAAATGCGTAGCTCCTAACAATCTTAGCTGTGAGAATCAGCAAAATGTGCTTTTAACGCATTATAAATATAATTCTGCCAGAGACGCATGATGTCTTCTTGATGATAATCATGGGTGGAATGGGTCTGGATGATGAAACGACCATCCTTGCAGATGGCAATCGTTCCGTGGTTGTCCTTTTCCCAGGCCAGATTTCCTGCCAGAATTGTCGCATCGCTTCCAGGGAGCTTCTTTAAGAAATCGCCTGCATCCCCAAACCATTCGAGGTTATAGTGTGATAATAAAACGCCGTCGTTCGGTTCATGGAATATCGGGTGCTCAGGGACCAACCACCATATCGACCGCGAACCATCCGGAGGATTCCACCAATCTTTCTGGAATTTAACTCCGCAATTTGTTAATAATGTGGTCGCCTTGGTACCACCAACATCATCCAGATTCCATACTTCCAGGATCACAGCAGATCCGCGATTGACTTGATCATTGATATAGCCAAAGAATTCACCCTGAACGCCGCTTCTAGCTTCAACTCCGGTGATAATTAAATCCCAATCGGTTCCCGATAACAGCTGCCCCTTAAAATCACCAACCGCATCCTTTACATCAACATAGGGCAAGCCCATTCCATCCAGGGCTGCTTTAATATACCGGACCAGAAGTGTCCCCGCAATATCTTCGAATAACAGGATATTAGATGTTTTCATCCACTCTTCGATATCTGGTGTAGGGGTTGGAGGCTCAAGCGTCGGTGTTTGTGTTTCCGTCGGCAGTAGCATCGCAGTGGGAGCGGGTAGTTCGGTTGGCTGCTCTACTGGGAGGTCTGCAATTTCTTGAATAGGTGGCACTTCTGTCGCCTGCGCTACGACAGTCATGTGCGCAGCCTGCTGGGCATTAACTGTAGATTGAACCTCAACAGCGATCTGAGTGGCTTTCGCAATGTCAGCCAGTTGCTGCGCGAGCTGAGTGCTTTGAGCATTCAAGGCAGCCATGGTCCCGTCAACGGTGGAATCTGTCCCGCTTGGCATATTACAAGCAGTCATCAACAAGATTAGCAATAGTAGTAGATGAAATGCTTTTGCCCGGTATACTTTTCTTGGGTGGCTTCGACGGTGGAGATTGGTATCCATGCTGGCACCTCGGTTTTTCTGGTTGAAAATTTTCGACCCCTAAGTGATATTCTAGTTCTCAGTATAGAAATAAAACTAGATACAGTCAATATGCCTTGCAAATATGAAGGGGGTTTAAAAAAAATCTGACATCTTTGATGGGTAAATCTTTTGCCCGAAGTGCTTTGGTGAATCATAAGATTACCAACCGACATAATCGGTTAGTAAATCAACAGAACAAATCAACAATATTTGACAGGACTGGTTTATTGCAAATGAAGCAGGATTTTACCTTTTGTCCACAATTCTTCCAATCGGTAATAATCTCTGCGTTCTGGAGAGAACAAGTGAAGAACTACATCCCCAAAATCGACTAAGACCCACCCATAACTTGAAGATCCTTCGACCCTGCCATTCAGAGCGTGATTCTTCTTCACTTGTTCGAGAGCCGCATCTGCCAATGCATTCAGCATCCGATCGCTAGTTGCTGAACATATGACAAAATACTCGGCAAAGTAGGCGATTTCATGGATGTCCAATAAAAGAATGTCTTCTCCCTTTCTTTCTTCCAAGGCGTCAACAACCGTACGAGCAATTTCTAATGTATTCAGATATCACCTCTCATTCTTTCTTCTAAGGTTAGATCATCTTATCTATTTGATTTGCCAAAGGAGCAGAATATATCCTGGTATAAACGGCACCATCGGGATTCAGATCACTGCGGAACAGGTTTATAGCCATGACGCGGGTTACCCCAAGGAAGCCCACTTTTGTAGCTTCTAATGCCCTGGCAATTGTCTGCGTCTCAACAACGGAGACATTGCGTGAAACCCGCCCCAAAGTTAAGTGGGGGGAGAAAGGTCTTTCTTCCCGCGGATAACCAACGCGGGCAGTCTCCAACTCAAGCGAGTGTTGGATTGCTATTAGTTCAGGCGGAACCTCCAAGCCAATCCAGATCACCCGAGGTTGATGAATTTTGGGAAATGCGCCCAGGCCACCTGCACTGATTTCAAATGAATGATGAGCTGAAACAGTGCTTTCCAAGATCTTAGTGAGCATATCCAGATTTGCGATCGAGACATCGCCTAAAAACTTTAATGTCAGGTGGATGTTCTGTCCTGGAACCCATCTAACTGGCATATTCACCAATTGATCTTTGAGTTGCTTGGAAACTTGATCAAGTCGGTGATGAATTTCCGAAGACAGCTCAATTGCGATGAAAGCTCGAATCACTGACATGATTTCTCAGACATCTTGATCAGTGGAAGAGATAACCTGTTGAACTGCTTGTTTGAGGTCAACATAAGAGACCGGTTTTGTTAAATACAAAGTGGCGCCTGCAGCAAAGCCTGCTTCGATGTCTGTGGAAAAGTGAAGAGCAGAAACAACGATGACCGGTAACAACTGAAATTCTGGCGCTTGGCGCATCATGCGCAAGAGCTCCAAGCCAGAATAATCTGGCATCATCACATCGAGGATTACCGCAGCTGGTTTTTCTTGTTTGAGTCTATCAAGGGCTGAGGTACTGCTGAAATACTTAACGACTTCATACCCACTGATCCGCATCATCTCAGCGATCATCTCAGCCGTATCCGGCTCATCCTCGATGACTGCAATTTTTATCGGTTTGATGCTCAAGCTCATAATTATTTATCCTTCTCGAAAAATAGCACATTATAGGACTTTCGACAAGGGGAATTATTGTATCCGCCTGGAATGCTTATGTTTGACTGAGCAGGCGATGGTAATCCTCGGGTAAGTCCACATCGAGGAGAATCGATTCATCTTGCCACTCCAGCCATCTGACGGGATGTCGGGCGAAGAGAGCGCGCCCTCCTTGATCACCTTCAATCAACGCAAAATCCGCAAAGGTGCTTCGATCAAATAATACAGGAGTTGCTCTTTGACCCTTTACCATAGGTGCAATTATTGGAGAGAGGGTTGAAGCATGCAACTCGACCATCGCCCGGATCAATGTCACTGGAATTTGAGGCTGATCAGCTAACAAAAAAAACGCTCCACCAACATTCGGATCCAGCACATTCAGTCCCGCTCTCACAGACGTGCTTTGTCCACTCTCCCATTCTGGGTTATATATTACTTGCGTACCTTCTTCATCAACGAGCTTGCTGATTTGTTCATGATGTGCTCCAGTAACCAGGATTATCGGAGAGAGGCCAGCCATCAGAGCAGTTGACAAAACCTGCTTGATGAATGGCTCTCCCTTCCAGGTCAAGATTTGCTTTGGCTTTCCAAAGCGCCTGGAGCCTCCGGCAGCAAGTATGATTCCTGCCACACGCTCATGGACTGCAGATACTGATAGCCTGGCATTTAGATCGACTTCCGGTGCACGCCCAGGTTCGTTTGATATTTCCAGGGATGTCACGCAGACTGCTGCAAAGGATTTGAGCAAAGAATCTGACATCCGCTGAGCTTGGGCCTGGAGTTCTGAGGTGTCGGCTTGATTCATCAAGACAATACGCCGGCAACCTTCTGGTATCCCTTTCAACCCACCCGCTGGACTGGTCAATACCCGTTCCAATGCCTCATAAGTAATGGTCTGTCCAGCCTCCAAGCCTGAAATCTGAGCAAATCTTTCTGGACGGTGGACCCAAACTGAAGATAATGGTTTCTCCAATCCAGATAGACCTACAATGAGAACAACCAAATCTACAAAATTCGGGATGGAGGGCTCATGATCGGCAGGAGCTTTAAGAGGCCTTTGCCGTGAACCATCCGCCTCAATAAGAAAAGGGATACCTTTTTCTTTTACAATGCCAAATAACCGCGTTATTAGGTCAGAAGGTAATCCCCGCAAGCGCCCTTCTTGATTTGCCTCACCAGTCACCAGAATCACCAGCGGTGAGATTGAATCCTCAATTATATTGAGATCTTCGGCTGATCGGATAATAATGTGATGATCTGCTAGTAGCGCCTGGGAGATACCAAGGTGGGTGGTTGTGCTCAAGATAACTGGAGGCTTTAGCTGTCTGGCAAGTTGAAATAAAGCTGTGGTTTTACCTCCGGCACCGACGAAAGCCACTGCTTCATTACCAGAAACTCGGATTGCCTGGGCCAAGTTCATGTTTTGAGCAACATTCGACGGATCTCCGGACAGGCAAGAATCGCTTCGAGAACCCCTCCCCCAACCGCCAGGGATTTATCCGAAACAAGCCAACAATAACGCGAGTCGTCCCGTGGATCCAGGTCACCAATTTTCATTCCGGATGTAACCATCAATCCTGGGTAAAGTAAGCCGCGCAGCACGCCATCGAAGGGAGCATTGATTCGATAACCGTTCACCATCGCAACAGTTTGCCCCATCGAGATATGGTCCCCGATTTTCGCCAAGTTTCGGAGTATACCATCGGTTGGCGAGCGAAGAACACGCTCAACAGATTGATTACCGACAAACTCAGGAGTACCAGTATCAGATTGAGCACTGCCATCCCAGATCACTCGGCCTAAAAAATGACCACGGTTGGTCTCTATAACAGCATGGCAGTCCTGTCCAGCCGCGAAACCGGGACCGAGACCGATAACTAAATCAGCCTGCTCCAAGCCTCGTTCAGGTGTCTTCTTAGTCATGCGGGCGTCGACAAGGACAAAAGCCATTCTCTCTTGGATTTCTTTTCTCAGCCAATCAACCACTTCGCCATCGGGATCGACCACAAGTGGGATTTTTCCGACGCTCAACACTTTATGCGCATCCTCGAATGCTTCAATCCGTTGAGCGATTTCTCCTTCAACCTCGAATTCCCCCTGATATATAGCTTCTGCATATGAAACCATGCGTCGAACTACCAAAGGTTGGTGAAGCTCAGTCATGATTACCGAAAAACCACTCCGTCGTAGACGCAAAGCTACGCCACTAGCCAGATCCCCAGCTCCTCGAATCAGAACAAGGACGTTCATTCCTATCTTTACCCTGTATTTCGTAATCCAGAAGCAATCCCATTGATTGTCAGGATCATGGCTTCTCTCATGGATTTTAAGTCCTCACCTTCAGGATCATTCAATCCACGCAGTCGCTTGAGCAACTCGACCTGGATATAGTTTAAAGGATCGATATATGGGTTTCGAAGATGGATCGATCGCTGCAGGTCTGGTTCGGAATCCATCAGTTCAACATGCCCAGTAATATCCAGGACTGTTGTTCTGGTCAACTCAAATTCAGTCTGGATGGTTTGGAAGATGCCCCGTGCAAAGGTCTTGTTGGGTACCAGACCAGAATATAACGCAGCGATGTCCATATCTGCTTTGAGGAGAGACATTTCAGCATTATTTAATAAAGCTCGAAAGAAAGGCCAGCCAGCGTACATTTCTGCTAATAATTGGACTGACTCAGCAGAATTTTCAATGAAGGTCTTTATCCCTGTTCCCAAGCCATACCAGCCCGGAAGGTTGAAACGGCTCTGCATCCAGGAGAATACCCAAGGTATTGCACGGATAGTTTCAACGCTGTCTTTGCCCATCCCACGGGCCGCTGGCCTGGATCCGATATACAAACGCTTTATTTCATCCAATGGTGTAGCTGCCCACCAATAATCCAGGAAGCCCGGTGTGTCAAAAACGAGTGCTCGGTATTTACCATAAGCAGCTGCAGACATTGCGCCAATCGCTTCTCTCCATAAGTCTGGTACATCGTCTTGTTTTTTATTTGAAATTGGAGATGACGCCAGCAGCACGGCATGCACAATCTGCTCCAAATGTTGTCTGGCAAGCTTAGGGTTCGCGTAACGCGAAGCAATGATCTCTCCTTGCTCGGTTACCCGAAACCGCCCACTTACTGTACCAGGTGGTTGAGCGCGGATACCTCGATTTGCTGGGCCGCCGCCTCGGGCGACGGTTCCGCCACGCCCGTGAAAGAGGCTCGGCTTGATTCCGTTTTGATGACAAGTTCGAGTGATACTTTCTTGCGCCTGGTATAAGGCCCAATTTGATGCGAGATAACCGCCGTCTTTATTGCTGTCCGAATAGCCAATCATCACCATTTGAGTATCGTTACAAGAAGTTAAATACTTGCGGTAGGTTGTCAAGGAGAATAAGTCTGTCAGTATATTCGGTGCAGCATCGAGGTCGGCCAATGTTTCAAATAAAGGAACAATTGACATACCACCTGAGGTACCTGTCCATTTAGCCAACAAAAGCACGGTTAAGATATCACTAGCATCTCGGGTCATCGAAACAATAAACGGCCCTAACAGATCCGGACCATAGATTGCACGAGCCCGGGCAATCACGTGGAATAATGCAAAGGTTTCAGCGGTTTCTTGAGTTACACCTGGGTGAGGTGCAAGAGAGGGAGTTGGCTCGCCAAGCAAACGAATGACCGTTTCCCTGCGCTCGATTGGTGAAACATGCTCATAAGAAGGGTGATCACCAATCGCACGAAGGATCTCACCCAAAGTCCGGTTAAGTCTTGCAGAGTCTTCCCGAATATCCAATCGAGCTGTATGCAGGCCAAACACCTTCAATTGCTGAAGAACGCTACTAGCTCGGCCGCGTCGAACTGGTTCTGGAACTGCATCAAGGATGATTTCAAAAGGTTCGATGAAATGCTCTGATCGGGCTTTATTTGTCTCCTGAGTATCCAATAATAAGCGTTGCTTCATTTCATCTTTTGATGCCTGGAAAAAATCATCCGCTAATAGTGCAAGTGCCAGACGGTAAGGCTCTTTTGAATAGCGATCCTCTAAGAATAATACATGCTCTGGCAAAGGTCGTCGATTTTCAAACCAATTTAACAAATCAACAGGAGGCGGTTGGCGCTTTGAACTTATGCTTAACCTTCGAGCGAGGTCCTGGAAATTTTGACGGTGTTTCTCTACTGCCAGACCGCGGTGCAAACGGAGCGTTTCTGCAGTAATTTCTTTAGTAACGTTGGGATTGCCATCTCGATCACCCCCAATCCAGGACGCTAACCGCAACCAGGTCTGATCTGTTGATAATCCCGGGTAGTAATAAGCAATCACCCGATCCATTTCGGTATAGATCTCTGGTAATAACTCCCAGAAGACCGCATCAATAAAATATAAACCCGTGCGTACTTCATCGGTGACCGTAGGCCGGATAGTCCGAGCGCGATCCGTCAACCAAAACTCTGTGATTTCTTCATGAAGGATTGCTCGCATAAATTCACGCTCCACCGGTGACCAATCCACCTCATCAAACTTCACCAGTAGTTCGGAAATTCGTTGGATTTTGGACAAAATCGTCCGACGTTTCGCTTCTGTCGGGTGTGCGGTCAGAACTAACTCGATATCCAGAATTTTCAACAAGTCTGCCATCTGGGCAGAGGTAACACCCATTTCTTTCATTTCCTGAATTGCGCTGGCAATAGTCTCATGGCTTGGAGGGGCATCAGTTTTTTGCCCATGCCGGCGCATGGAATATACGCGGTAATGTTCTTCAGCAAGGTTAACCAAATCGAAGTACAAGCTAAATGCCGAGGCCACAGCCCGGGTCTCATCCAGGCTCAATCCAGCAATCTGAGCAGTGAGATCCGATCCGCCATGAGGATCCCCAGCTCGCCGTGCTTTGGCAAGCTGCCGAATCTGTTCCTCTTTATCGAACAGCTCCTGGGACTCTTGCTCACAGATCACATCTCCTAAGAGATCGCCTAACAAGTGGATAGTTTCAGAGAGATCCATAATTGGGAATGAATACAGTTTACAGGAAAACCGGATCGCGATACCATGAGCCTTTGCACAATAATCGTGCTGGGCACCCTCTCTTTAGAGATCTGGTAACTAACTTTGTAACTTGCTGACGTTCGTCTGACCAGTTAGTCATAAACGGTTTAGGTGTCCCATAGATAAGGCGGAGTACGTTTATCATCCAAGGGAATAACAATATCTACCAGGCATTGATCTCCAAATCGTTCTATCGATCCTGCAGTTATCACATGGGCTGAGCTTCGATGGCCAAAACCAACATCTGCAAAAATAATTAGAATGTGCTCCTATAGATCTCCATCGGGCATGTTGGAAACCTACAGTGTGCCCAAACCACGTAAGACTCGCTCGGGAGTCAGCGGGAATTCATAGAACCACACCCCAGTAGCGTCATGCAATGCTGCAATCACAGCTGGAGTCAAAGGCAAGAATGGCATCTCTGCCATTCCCCGCACCCCCCAAGGGCCGTGTGGATCTGGATATTCCAGGATTACGGATTGAGTTCGTTCTGGAATATCTAATACAGTAGGAATTAAATACGTGGACAGGTATTGCGTCTGAACATAACCATCTTTCTGTACAAAATTTTCAAGGAGGGCATATCCCGCTGCCTGGACGACCGCCCCTTCGATTTGACCCTCAATTTGCTGCGGATTCAAGGCTTTACCGACATCGTCAACCGAGATGACGTCCACTAGGCGAACCAGGCCCGTTTCAATATCCACCTCGGCCTCGACCGCCTGAGCTACATAGCCATACGAAACATTCGGGTTTGATCGACCAGTCTCTGGATCAAAAGGGGTTGTCTTTGGAGCCAGATATTGATATGTCGCTACTGCCGGACGGTCCTCACCCTGCCATTTTTTTAGAGCTAATTCTGCCGCGCCTTTGATCGCATTCCCTGACATAAAGGTCATGCGAGAAGCGGAGGTGCTACCAGAATTTCCCGTTACAGCCGTATCGGAAACAACCATCTCGACTTGATCAACAGCGACCCCGACAGCTTCCGCTGCCATCTGAGACATCACTGTATGGGCTCCTTGCCCAACATCTGCACCGGCATGGCGAACAATCACTTTCTCAATCTCAGATCCACCGTGCAATTCCACAGTCGCCCAACAATTTTCCTGGTACCCAAACGAAAAACCGATGTTTTTGAATGCACAGCCAAATCCCACTCCCCGCTTTAAATGATCCCTCCGGATGATTTCCTTGCCCCTTAAACCCTCACCCGTATTCTTAGTCCAACCTGCCTCGCCAGACTGCCAGCCAGCTTCCCTTGCGCAAGCTTCCACAACGTCAGGAAGGCTGACACCTGGTGGCAATGGGCTTCCGACTGAAAGCTCCAAACCTTCGCGTAAAATATTACGCAGACGTATCTCGACAGGATCGATACCCAAAGCTTCTGCCAATCTATTCATCTGCGTCTCAGCCGCAAAGGCACCTTGCGGCCCTCCAAATCCACGAAATGCGCCATTGGGCAGGTTGTTCGTGTAGACTGCATAGGAATCTACTTTGACATTGGGGATAAAATATGGGCCGGTGCACATAATGGTTGCATTTCCCAAAACTTTAGGAGATGTGTACACATAGGCACCGCCATCCGCGATCACCTCCATCTCAGCTGCGATCACCTTCCCTTCTCGGTTTGCCCCCCACTTCGCTTTGATAATGTATGGGTGGCGTTTGTGATGCCCAATGATCGATTCTTCCCGGCTCCAAATAATCTTAACTGGTCGCCGGATTCCGCGTTGCCATAACCGCCAGGTAGCCAATGCCAGAACAATCTGAACCGACATATCCTCCCGACCGCCAAATGCCCCGCCGATCGCCGGGTAAATCACTCGGACTTGTTCCAGGGGTAGATCAAGAGCATGGGCAATCTGTTCCTGATCTTCGTGGATCCATTGACCGGCAACTTCAACAGTGACCCTGCCACCTTCATCAATATAACTAATTCCAGCTTCAGGTTGCAAGTATGCATGTTCCTGCGCAGGGGTCCGATATTCTCCTTCAATAATTACATCTGCCTGGGAAAAGGCTGCTTCTACATCTCCTTTGCGAATACGATAATGACAGAAAATATTAGATTCACGCTCTGGATGAGACAAGGATGCCGCTGGGTCCATCGCCTCCAGGGGATCGGTTATAACCGGTAGATTCTCATAATCAACCTCGATCAGATCTCTCCCTTGGGACGCAATTTCCTCACTTTCGGCAACTACCAATGCAACCTGATCCCCAACAAAGCGCACCCGATCGGTAAACGGCTTACTCGATCCTGGCCCACACAACACGGGCTGATCATGCACACCCAAGCCATACTCATTTACCGGCACATCTTTTGCAGTAAATACTGCAATCACACCTTCCAGCTTTTCCGCTGCCCGGGTATCAATATTACGCACAATGGCATGCGGTCGGTTAGCAAAGAGGATCTTCATGTATGCCTGATTAGGACGATTGATATCTCCAGGATAAAGTGCCTGACCAGTCACCTTATCAAGAGCATCGATACGCCGAATTGATTGGCCGAATTGTGACATAAGGAAAAGCTCCAATCTTTCTCTGACAAGTAAGCCCGCAATAGTATCTAATGCAATTTCCGCGATTATACCTTGCTTGTGAGCGTGCTTCTAACGGGAGTAGCACTCCGATAAAGACGATTATGGCATGGTAGCACGCCATAAAAAGGTATGACGGTCAAACGCATCTAAACTATAATCGATCAAGTGATTACAGTGACGACAGCGTCATTCCTGTCACCAGGGATTTAATACATATCCCAAGAAAATTTGAGATCGTTTACATACCTTGTTAAAACGAAGTTCAGTGTATGTGGGCAAGCGATACTCACCCAATTACAATTTTATTCGCTAGAAACCGGATATAAGTGAAATACTCAGAAAACCGGAAACAATGGACGGACCCAAGGCATTCCTAAAATGATTGCTAAGACAGCTAAAGTAAACCAAACTGCCGCCCGGCGATGTTTGGATACTGCTTCCACAGCTTTCCGAGAAGTGCTAGTGCCTATATGAACCAGGATGACCGCTAGCACCATTAAGAAGAAATGTTCCAAAGCAAAGAAACGTAGATCAGCATTACTCATTGCAGCCCCCAGGTTCTGGATGGCTGAACGAGTTATCGGGCTAAGTCCAAAATAAAGGATTAATCCTAAAAGAAGCTGTACATCCAATGAAATTGAGAAGAATACCCCAGCTTTGCGATCCGACGGGGTCCATTCCCGTTTTCCGAACCACCCTCGATAAGCACGCACTAAGGCGACAATCGCTAGAATAACTATAACCCACCGCAAAATGTTATGAATCGCCAATACAAAGGTATACATGTGACTCCTCGATATGATTTTTTAGAACTTCCCAGTTTATTCCTAGGATTGTATCAGGTCTATTCTATCCTGTGGGATAGTTACGCTGGCTCCGAATCCAAATTGCTCCCTTTTCGAATAATATCACGCGCGTTTTTATGTTACGATCCCAATCGCCAATTCTTTCTATTGAGGATAACATGTTTGACTTACCTGATTCGGAGATTCTTTCCCTTTCGCGTAAACACAGCTTTTGGACCTGGTCAGCCCAGGCACATGTCGCTCCCATCCCCGTAACCAAAGCCAAAGGTGTTTATTTCTGGGATGTTGATGGTAAGCGCTATCTCGATTTCAATTCGATGGTTATGTGCGTGAACATCGGTCACGGTGATGAGCGGGTTATCAGGGCTATTGTTGAACAAGCCCAGGCGCTGCCCTTTGCTGGACCTGGGATGGCGACCAAACCGCGCGCCATATTAGGCAAAATGCTCTCCGATATCACCCCTGGTAATCTAAACCAGATCCTGTTCACCCTGGGCGGCTCGGAGGCCAATGAGAATGCCATCAAGCTGGCCCGGGCTTACACCAGGAAACACAAGATCTTGGCGCGTTATCGCTCGTATCACGGCGCAACTGCAGGGGCCATGGCTTTAACTGGCGATCCTCGCCGGCTTGAATGGGAGCCGAATTTAATGAGTGGAGTAGTACATTTCCTTGACCCCTATCATTACCGATCAACTTTTCACCAGCGAAACCCGCAAATATCCTCCAAAGATTTCACCCAGGATTATCTGGACCACCTGGAAGAGATCATCATGTTCGAAGGTCCAGAGACTATCGCTGGCATCCTGATTGAAAGCGTAACCGGAACCAACGGTGTGATTATTCCTCCAGAAGGGTATCTTCAGGGGGTGCGCCAGATATGCGATCGGCATAAGATCCTGTTCATTGCTGATGAAGTAATGAGCGGTTTTGGACGTACAGGTCGCTGGTTTGCTGTCAACCATTGGGGAGTCGTTCCAGACATAATCACTATGGCAAAAGGCTTGACCTCAGGATATGCCCCTCTGGGTGCGGTAGCGATGCGGGAGGAGATTGCTGAATTCTTCAATGACCGAGTATTTCAAGGTGGGTTAACTTACAATGCTCATCCGATATCTCTGGCAGCTGCAATTGCTAATTTGCAGGTGATGAAAGATGATCACCTGATAGAACATGCTGATAAGATGAACGCTTTCCTGCACCGCCTGATGACTGATCTGGGTGAACAACATCCTTCGGTGGGTGAAGTACGTTCGATTGGTTTGTTTGGTGCAATAGAGTTGGTACGAGATCGTAAATCAAAGCAACCTTTCGCCCCTTATAATGGAAACAGCCCCGAGATGATCGCCTTGAAGAGAAAACTCCTCGATAAGGGTTTGTTTCTATATACCCACTGGCACACACTGTTGATTATTCCCCCATTGATCATTACCGAGGAACAACTAGCTGAAGGATTCCAGTTGATCGATCAAGCTCTGGAGATAACCGACGCGGCTTGCAGAGAAAATTGATATCTTTATAAAAGTTTTATCACCAATGTCCCCCACCGGCAAAACGCACCGATCTACACCAGATCTACCGCAACAATATCTTGAAAGAATGCGGCGCTTGCTTGGAGACGACTTTGGCGCTTTTGAATCGATCTATACCCAATCACCCCAAATCGGCCTGCGTGTAAATCTATTAAAGATTTCCCCAACTCTATTTCGTGAGCTTTATCCATACAAGCTTGATCCAATCCCCTGGTCACCTTCGGGCTTCCGCCTGCTGGATCAGAACCAAGGCCAGATTACACCCGGAAAACACCCCTATCATGCCGCTGGGTTGTATTATCTGCAGGAACCCAGCGCAATGCTCGTTGCAGAGTTATTGGATCCAAAACCAGGAGAAAGAATCCTTGATCTGTGCGCTGCTCCAGGAGGTAAAACCACCCAACTTGCCTCATTGATGCAAAATCGGGGCTTATTAGTCGCCAACGAAATCCACTCAAAGCGGGTATGGGACCTTGCAGAAAACCTGGAACGCTGGGGAGCGCGCAATACAGTCATAACCAACGAGCTACCCGAACGGCTCGCTATTCATTTTGGAGCCTACTTTGACAGGGTACTGGTTGACGCTCCCTGCTCAGGGGAAGGACTTTTCAGAAGAGACCCTGGGGCGCGGGTAAGTTGGAATCTCAAACTGATTGAAGGTTGTTCAATTCGCCAGACCAACATACTCCAAATTGCTGGCAGCCTCGTTCGACCGGGCGGTTTACTAGTCTACTCCACCTGTACATTTGCCCCCGAAGAAAACGAAGGCTCACTTCAACGATTCTTAGAATTACAACCCGGATTTAAAATTATCGATCTCCCAAATGTGCCAGGATCAGATCCTGGGCATCCCGATTGGTTATCTGAGCAAGGCTCTGCCTCTGTGAAGTCTGCAATCCGAATGTGGCCACATCACATTCAAGGTGAAGGCCATTTCGTTGCTATCCTCCAGAAGACCGATGGAGGTAATACTCAATATGCGCCTTCTCAAATAAAAAGCATAATCCCGAAAGTGGCTCTTGACCAATTCAAAACATTCGTGAACGATAGCTTGATAACTTTTACTGACACAGACAATCTTTCCCTTGTTGGATCGTACCTTTATGATGGCGCTGAAGAATGGCCTGATTTCGGTTCATTAAGAGTGATCCATCCCGGGTGGTGGTTGGGAACATTCAAAAAGAATCGCTTTGAACCTGCACATGCCTTCGCGCAAGGACTTACTAGAGCTCAAATCCAGAATTGCATTGATTTCAGGTATGATGATATAGAATTAATCAATTACCTTCATGGGGAAAACCTTCCAGCCAGAAACGCCCCCTCCGGTTGGGTTGTGATTATGATTGATGGTTTCCCTATTGGATGGGGAAAGAGCATACAGGGGGTGATCAAAAATGCTTATCCGCGCGGTCTGCGCCGTTTCTGAAGGCGCTGTTTTTCCAATTGGAAAATCCGGCGTAGGATTGCCAAAGAAACTCCGTATGTCGAATCCATCCCGAAGTAAGAAAGGTTACCCGCACCCAGGTTTCTGGCTTTACTCAGGGGAGTATCCGAGGAGTAATGTATGATCCCAAGATCGAAATGGAGACCGTATAGATTTACAACCTCATTCACAGGATGGCGTTGGGGACGGTACATTTCATAGACAGCAGACAGGTATGGTCCAGCCTCCATTTCTATATCGGTATAGCCTTCCCTATAGAAAACATCCATATAGTTGGAGTTTTGCAAGAACGTGCCTTTAACTGTCACTGCTTTCTGATTATCCAGAACGGTGCTGTAGATAACATATGGGGCAACATCCGCTGCAGAGAATGCATTGGGAAAAAGGTATGTGTTTTGCGATTGTTCATCGTGCACCACGTTTGGAATCATAACGTCCCCAACAACACCATTCAGCGTGGCAGCTTTGCCTGTGACATAAACTCCCAAGACTTCACCAACATGCTCAGCAACTTTCGAAAGAATGTTATATGCCGCTAAGCCCAAAGGATAATCGATGTTTAAGATGAAAGCTTCGCTGCCTTTTAAGTAGGCATAATCCCCATTCAGCCGGGGATCGATCCATTCCGGATTGATATTCTTCATTTCAATGACTTGCGCTTCAACATCGAAAACGTGCTCACTAGGGATGCGTCTAATTCCACACTCGCCTTCGTGTTTTTCCAATGTATTTTGTGAATCAATACTACCAATATCTTGTTGGAATTTCTTTAGCACATAATACAAGAAATTTTCTTGACTGGACGGGACACGGTTCTCCTCAATTTCCTTCCACTCTTGCCATAACACCTCATTGCCAGGTTTACCAAGGAATTCGATCAAGACATCTTTATGTTTCAAGGCAAAACCGGAAAGCAAATTCACTACGCTATGAGGGTTGCTCGATATAAAATAAACAGGCTTATCTTGTAGTTGTGGAAATCTCCTCTGGATGTTTTCCCACCAGATGCGCGTTGCACGCCAATATTCGCTCAACGAACTACTCATCAATTGGATTTTTAACCGCAACGGCCTGGAGGCAATCGCACGCATATTCTGGGTAAATTGCGACCCCCAGATGACGCGAAGCTGAGATAAGTCGTCCAGAGATATTCTTAGTGCCTGCGCGATTTTTCGCAGAGCATCCAGGTCTTTGACATATTCCGAAAGCAACACATCTTCTGAGAGTAATTGGAGTAAGGAGTGAATTTTGTTCCACTCGATTTGATAAGCAGTCAAAAGAGGAATCAGATCATCGATATCCGTCCTGCTGGCAATGTAACATGCTAAGGTGTCTTCTCCATTAAAAAAACATCTCCGCCTGCGCGCCGGTGCCGAAACTTGTTCCCAACTTTCTACATTCCCAAAGCCCTGCCGGGCAAAGACCGAGGTGTTCTGTCCCATGACAACCAGATCTACCGAGGGCATGCAGGCCGGCAAGCGGAGTGTGCAATACACAAATGCCGATATATCCGGAGAAGGATCACGCGCAGCTGGGTGCAACAACGAGTTCATCCGAGCATGCGCTTCTTCCAACGTGCGAATCTGAACTTCTGCAGTCGAACGTAACAATGAATAATACGTCCTCTGATAGAGGTCGATATCCTCAGAGGCAGTGCTTGGGACTGTCCGTTCCATCGTTTCTACTCGTTGCTCCTGCAGCTATTATTGAGGAGGGGCATCCATGGGTCCATAAGGCGAAGGCCCAAACAAGCGATAAATAAAAGCATAGACCATCGTCAACAAGCCAAATCCAATCACCATCAGAATTACAGCCACGGCGAGATCCGCGAACAAAACTTGACCAAAAGTTGGTACATTAAAAGAGCCTTTTAATTCATCAGGGATTTGCACCCATCTCTGTTGCAGGTTCTCCTGTACCAAAATTCTCGCACCAGCAAATGAGATGATCGGGATCAATATAATCAAAATACAACCGATTCCTCGCCAGATCGGATGGACGCTCCAGGGACGTGGTTTTGTAGATGGGCGCTGGTACGTTTGATTATATTTACTCATTGGGTGACTCCGTCTGGCTGGCACTTTCGATTGCAGCTATTATTTTGTAATAACCAGTGCATCGACACAGGTTTCCAGTGATTGCTTGCTCGATATCATCCCGGATAGGATGTGGTTTTTCTTCAAGTAATTTTGCCGCAGACATGATCAAACCGGGTGTGCAATAACCGCATTGGACAGCGCCTTCCTCAATAAATGCCTGCTGTACAGGATGAAGATTTTCATCCTTTGCTAACCCCTCGATGGTGATTATCTCGGCTCCATGTGCTCTTGAGGCCGGCACCAAACAGCTCATCACTGCCTTGCCATCTAGAAATACCGTGCAAGCTCCACATTCGCCTTCTGCGCACCCTTCTTTGGTTCCGATCAAGCCAGCTTCTTCTCGTAACAATCGCAACAGTGTTTTGTGCTGACCCTGGCTAAAGAGGAATTCCTTCCCGTTAATCTTTGTTACTATCGGATCATGACTATTATGGTGAGCTGGGAGTGTATTCCCAGTAGTTTTTCTAGAGTTTGTCTGCCCCCACAATAAAACCGGCTGCACAGGAAAATTACCACGCCATTCTCCAGATGCAATGGAACGTAATCCACGCAATGTACATACCCTTACCATTTCTTTCCGGTAATCCTTTGAAGCGCGCACATCATCGATCGGCCTGGCCGTTTTCTCAGCCAACCTGGCAGCCTCTTCGATTGTTTCTTCGGTTAACAGTCGTCCAGCCAGGTAATTTTCAGCCTCAACCACATGGATTATGGTAGGTGCTACTGCTCCTAAGGTGAGACTTGCCTTCTCGATCAAAAGATGCGAGATATCCCCATTGGCTTTTTCCGTGAACCTCAATACAATTGCAGCATTTACCACGGAAATTGCTTGAGCGCGGCGTAATCCTAATTTTACAAACGCACCGAGATCTCTACCATTCATCGCTGGAATGGATATGTCGACCAAGATTTCGTCTGGACGCATGACTGTCCTTCGAACCCCGAGGTAGAAATCTTTAATGGATACCTGACGGTATCCATTGCGTGATCGTAGGGTTAGATTAGCTCCTAAAGCCATTAATGGCGTTATCGTGTCATTAGCAGGGGATGCAGTGATCAGATTCCCAGCGATTGTCCCCCGGTTGCGAATTTGTGGTGCGCCAACTTCCCAGGCAGCCTGCGCCAATGGAAAAGCCTGCTCCTGAATTAACTTTGAAGCAACACAATGATTATGCGTTACAAGCGGTCCCAGGTGAATCTGTCCTTCTTCATCTAAAGTAATTTGGTCTAAATTCGGGATGCGAGTAATATCGATTAGAGTAGTGATCCCTTTACGCACACCGCGTTCTATTTCAAGCAATAAATCAGTTGCTCCAGCAACAATACGTGCATTTTCGCCTTTCGTGCCTAGAATATTCAGGGCTTCATCTAAGGTTGCTACATTGTAAGTTTCGTGCCACACAAAGGCCTCCACCAATTATTAATTTCCCAGATCCTTCTTTCCGGTTTCACCATCATTTTTTCGCTGGATCTGGATAATCTCAGCCATAATACTTACCGCAATCTCTTCTGGAGTTTCCGCGTTCAATTCTAATCCCATCGGAGATCTCACCCGGTTCAATTTCGACTCGGAGACTCCGGCCTGGATAAGTTGTTGCCGGGTGGTTGCCCATCGCCGCCTTGAACCAATCACCCCGATATAGGCGGCTGGAGTCTCCAATAAACCTGGCAAACCGGGAACATCGATATCTACATTACGAGTAGTCAACACCAGGAACGTCCTAGAGGAGATAACCAAATGTTCCGGCAACTCAACCAAAGGACAAGGCAAATACTGGTCAGCGTCAGGTATTGTTTCGGGATTGCAGAAATCAACCCGATCATCACTGACCACAACATGGAAACCCAACCAGTGCGCCAAGTGTGCCACCGCCCTACCGACATGCCCAGCCCCAACGATAACCACACTCGATCTAGGCATGATCGGTTCCATATACACCTCCACTAATCCACCACACACACCCGGATCGCCACGGACTGGATCAGCCATATTGTATTCGAGCAATCGTGATTTCCCATCCTGGAGCGATTGGAGCGCTTCAGAAACCACCCGGCTTTCCAATTCACCTCCACCGATAGTGCCCTGAATGCGACCATCAGGATATACAACCATCTTGCTGCCAGCATGACGAGGGGTCGAACCCTGGCTGTGGACAATGATACATACCACACCGGATTCATTATGCGCTTCCAATTCAGTAATAGCACGATAAATTGTCATCTTTTCCACACAACAAAATTAGAACAATATCTTCTAAGACTTCCAACAATTAATCTTCGAGCAGGCTAAGCACCACCGGGAGTAATTGTTTTTTGCGCGACACAACATCTTCTGCAAGGTACGTGCCATTAACCGATCGAGGATAAGGCAGATCACTCAAGATTGGCACCTCATCGGTAACCAGGAGACGGCTTGAGCCTCGCACAACATCCGTTACCATTAACATGACAAAGTCGAGGCCACGCCGGTCACGCAGATCGGATATGGCCTTTCTCAATGCATCCAGGTGCTCGTCTAATTGAAGTAAATCCGTCACTTCGGCCTGGGATATAGCAAATTTGTATCCGCCAGCTTCATAAACCTTGATATCAGTGTTAACCACTTCAGATGGTTTCCGGCTGGCAAGCCCAGAGCCTGCTTGAATCACTGCCTCACCGAAAGTCTGGATAGTCTCACCCGCCAATGCCCCCCCTTTCACCAACGCCCAACGCCCAAGTCGTTCTGCCGCTTGATTATCCCGATCTGTTGTGGTCGGGGAGGTTAATATGAGTGTGTCAGA
This sequence comes from uncultured Chloroflexia bacterium, assembly GCA_963706905.1. Taxonomy (GTDB): domain Bacteria; phylum Chloroflexota; class Anaerolineae; order Anaerolineales; family UBA4823; genus CAVPNY01. Next base: position 622,130 of record CAVPNY010000012.1, read on the forward strand.
GAGCAATCCAGCAAGCAGCAACCCCGCCAACGCCGGTGGTGCACTCAAACCCGAGTCTTCGATCCGCTCAGATATGAGTGTACTGGTGCTGCCGACCACATCGATTGTGAAGCGGATCGGTACGTGGGTGGTTGTCGTCCCCAACCGATGGTGATCAACGATTTCAATTAATTCGGCTTCTTCGATGGCGTTTACAGCCTGCCCAGGTTCATTATGATCAACCAGAATTAGACGCAATCTGGGCGGATTTATGACTTCGCGCTGGCGACACACTCCAACATACATCCCGCTATCGTCTATGACCCAAAAGTCATCCCCTTCTGAACGTAGAATCCTGTTCAGTGAATCGCGAATCCTCCCAGAAGAAGCAAAACGAGGCACATCCAGAGTACAGGCATCCCTACATGGAAGGTCTAGAATCTCGGCAATACGGATTTCCTGGCGGCGTGGGTGAGGGCCAACCAGTTTGGACAGAATGGCAAATAAACTATGCCCATTCACCAAGCCGAAAGGTGTTCCATCTTCATTCACAATTGGAGCAACGCCCCAAGTTCGGCTGGCAATTGCCCAGGCATCCCGAAGAGGCCGGTCTGGTAAAGTGGTATCCAGCCTTACAGAAACCGCCTCGAAGCGCGGCGAAGCATCATTCAACAAAATGGGGCTTTCCAGGTTTAGCCGCTTCAACACCCAGGTGGTCTGTGGGTTTAATGGACCAGCACGAGCCGGCACGACCTCCTCCATGTCACGCTCGTGAAGCAACCAGGCATATCCCATGGCTGAGGCAACAGAATCTGTATCTGGGTTTACGTGTCCAATTACATAAGTCCTAGTCATACAGAATCACTCTGCTTTAAGGCTCTCCATACTTTTTCCGGTGTAATCGGATTAGCGTCGATATTGACACCACAGGCGTCGAATACTGCATTGCCTACCGCAGGAGCAACTCCATCGATTGGAATCTCTGCAACTGCTTTAACGCCAAAGGGGTGAGACGGTTCGAATGTTTCAATAAATAAAGTGGTCAGTTCAGGCATCTCATGTGCATGGAAAATGTGATAGTCCTTCAAATCGTGTTCCCGAGCCTTACCCATTGGATCGTAAACCATCTCCTCGCACACGGCGTAGCCAAGCGCCTGAGTCATCCCCCCCTCAATTTGTCCGGAAGCAGTGATCGGGTTAACGATCACTCCTGAATCGACCGCCATCACCAGTTTATCTACAATCACCTGTCCAGTATCAATATCAACAGTTACTTCAGCAAATTGAGCTGCAAAAGGTGGTGGAGCCACCGGAGAAAAATAAGATCCAATCCCCATAATTTGTTCTTGCTCAGTCCGATGGAGAGAGTCATGCGCCGATCTCCGACATACTTATCCTAGACCCGGCTGGCGCAAAAGCATAGCGATCAACCAGCTCAATCTCCTCTGGATTGACTAGCTCACCCTGGCTTGCCTCGTTGAATATCCTGGCGGCTCGGGCTCGGATGCGGTCGGCTGCCTGCTCTGCAGCTCGCACAACAGCCGCACCAGAAATATAGGTCGTACTGGAGGCATATGCGCCTTTATCGAATGGCGTGAAATCAGTATCGGAGGAATAGACCAGGATATCCTCAACTTGCACACCCAATACCTCTGCCGCCATCTGCGCCAGGACAGTGTCAGATCCGGTGCCCAGATCAGTCGCCCCAACCAGTAGATTAAATGAGCCATCGTCATTCATTTTGATGCTCGCGCCTCCCATATCCAGGTAAGGGATCGCAGTGCCTTGCATAACCATGGCAATACCGATCCCGCGGCGAAGATGAGGTTTGCCATCAATTATGTGCCACTGAGAGTTTTCATACTTCTGATCCCAGCCAATAACCGCTCTCCCCTGCCTGACGCACTCTTCCAAGCCACAGGTCTCAATGGTTTCCGGGCGCGGTTCCCTGCCTTCACTCCAGGCAGTGCTGAAAGGATGCAACTCACCGGCACGTAAGGCGTTTTTTAATCGGAACTCGATCGGGTCTAATCCAAGTTCTCGGGCAATCTTTTCCATGTGTCGTTCAACTGCCCAATAACCTTGCGGTACTCCATAGCCTCGATATGCCCCAGCAGGAGGGTGATTTGTATAGACGATATCCGCGTAAAAACGGATGTTTGGCGCTATTCGGTAGGGCCCATCCCCGACATATAAAGCCATCCCCTTATGCCCTGTGTTGCCAGTCACGGTCAAGGCATGACACCCATACGCACCAGTATCGCTTAATGCATACATGGCATTCGCAGTTATCGTGCCATCCTGTTTGACTCCCGTCTTCATGTGAATCCGCATTGGATGACGAGAGCGCGCAGCTATAAATTCCTCTTCACGGGTATATTCAAAGAGAACTGGTCGTCCAGTGGCGATGGTTAAATGAGCCGCCACGTCTTCAATTAACACCTCCTGTTTCCCACCAAATCCACCTCCAATGCGTGGCTTGATCACCCGGATACGCTTGATGGGTAATCTTAAAACTGGCGCAAGCTGGCGTCGGACGTGAAAAGGAACCTGGGTACTGGTCCGGATCACCAAGCGATCGTCTTCATCCCAATACGTAAGCACGACATGCGGCTCAATATGGGCTTGTTGAACTTTAGGAACCTCATAATCTCCTTCAAATATTCGATCTGCTTCCGCGAAACCCTTGTCAACGTCCCCAATATCAATCTTAATTTCGGCTGCCAAATTCCTCGTTGGATCCGATTCTGCAAAATTGACATACTCAGGTTCATCATGGATAAGCACTGCTCCAGGCTGCAGGGCGCTCTCGGGATCAAATAATTCTGGGAGCAATTCATATTCAACTTCGATCAGTTCAAGGGCCTTGAGAGCGATTGCCTCGGTCTCAGCAGCAACGAACGCGACCCGGTCGCCAACAAAACGAACTTTGTGATCCAAAGAAAAACTATCGAGTGGGCCAGGGATCGGATCGGATTGACCAGCAGTCGAATAAACCACCCGGGGAATATCTTGCCAAGTCAGCACTGCAGCTACACCTTCTAATTTCCGCGCCTGACTGGCATCAATGCGTTTGATCCTGGCATGCGCCACCGGGCTGTGAAGTACTTTGGCGACCAGCATGCCACGTTTTTCAAAATCAGCCGCAAAGGCCGGCTTGCCCTGGACCAGTTTAATAGCATCAACTTTTATTTCTGGTTTGCCAACATGGTGCCAGCTTTCTGTCTGCGGGGCTAGCTGTATACGAGGCATCACACGCATCGGTGTAACGACTTCACTTGATGCGCCTGGCTCTAAATCTCCAGGGAGCACATCGCTCTCAGGCTTGTCCCGCTCACCTTCACCTGGAATCCATCCAAGTGGAATAGGAATCGATGTCCCGATAGATTCAACATCTTCGCCGCGCATGACTGCAGCCGCTCGTAACACTGCCTGTACAGGTTTTAGATAACCTGTACAGCGACATAGCACACCGGAAAGCGCGTCTCTAACCTGATCTTCCGTGGGATCGGGCTGCCGGCTGAGCAGCTCACTGGCTGCCAGAATCATCGCAGGCGTACAATAGCCACATTGGATAGCGCCACTTTCAACAAATGCCGCCTGGAGTGGGTGTAACCCAACCGTTGATTTCCATCCCTGATCAGGATGTTCGCCCAGAGACTCGATCGTATCGATTCGGTGACCATCAGCTTGCGCAACCAAGCACACACACGTGTTAACCATTTTCCCATCAAGCTTTGCTGCGCACGAGCCACATTCTCCAGTCTCGCAGCCATGTTTAACCCCATAAAAACCAAGTCGACGGAGTGCATTCAATAAACTCTCACCCGGCTCGGCCTCGTAAATGTAATGTTTTCCCATTAATCGTTAAATTCGTTTTCATAAGCATATGCATAGAGAGTAAGGATAAATGGCAAATTCCCGATTCGTTCTTTGTCGATTGTCGCGGATACTTTTACCCAACCATACACCGTTTAACCAATATCCCGGCGATCTCCTGTCGATAATCTGCTGAAGCCCATTGATCACCAGCTTGGCTATAGGCATTCATTGCGGCTATGTCAGCACCATCATTCCCTGGACCATCCATCGCCAGTTTTGGGGTCGGTCCAAACCCGCCCAACGCCACCCGTGTCCGCCCAGATGGCCATTGGGCAACTCCAACACAAACAATTGGCAGGTCAGCTGGCGTTCTGGCGACATAATCATATCGGAAATCAACTTTCAATGGCAAGATGATCTGCGTGATCAATCTCCCGTTCAAAATCCCATTCCGCACATTTAAAAATTCACCCAACGCAATCCGCTCTCCTTCCGGCGCGATTACCAGAGTGGCATCCAGAGCAAGACAGGCTGTGGTAAAGGGTGAACGTCCACTCGCTGAGACGAGCGTACCTCCAAGAGTGGCTACCTGACGAAGGTTATATGTAGCTTCATGGAGAATGGCTTTCTTGAATTCGGATTGCAACTGCGGAGTGTCCAAGAGCATTTGCAGTATGGCTGTAGCACCAAGTTCAATAGTATTGCCACGATCGTGGATTTGATTCAGACCAAGATTCTGGAGATCGACTACTCCGATATCTTCTTTGTTGTATCGATCGATTGCTGTTCCACCTGCCAATGGGATATACTTTAAATGAGTTCTGGCGGAGGAGTTGAAGAGCATCTTCGAGCTTTGCAGGTCGGTGATAATCAACGATCATAATTTGTACTCAATAGAAAGAATGAGGTATAAACGGATTCCATCTCAGGCTTACTCCGAAAGCAATCTACTGTCATCGTATACTTTCCAACCTAAAGCCTCCAGGTCAACTGTGGAGACTACATCCTGGGGTACGTCCACCAGCAATGCTTCTGCCTCTGCGAGAAGTTCACCATCTGAGCCATAAATCTTGCCAATACTGGTCGCAGTCTTAGCCTTAGATTTGCAAGCCTGACCTACCAGCCTTAATAATTGACCTACAGGCACATTCTTCCGATACTTAATTTCCAAGCGGGCAGTAAACATGAACCGTGGTGGATCTCCATGCATGTGAACGCGGCCTGTAACTTCATCCAGCATTGCTGCAACGATCCCGCCATGGACTACGCCCGGGTAGCCCTGGAAGTGCTCTGGAACAATATAGTCCGCGGTAACTTCTCCCGGACCGGTTTCATAGAATCGCAAATGCAACCCAATTGGATTGGCTAAGCCACACACAAAGCAATTACGCGAATTTGGTTGAAGTTTGTGCACCTGAGCTTATCTCCTTGGTGACAGGATTATACTACGCCCGATGTAGAAACATCCTCCGCGGTGAATACACACCCATTGATGTCACAAGTGGAGGATTACTCTTACCGACAAGCAGAACTAAACTCTGGCTTATCCTCAGAGTATTATTCACGTACTATTTTCTGAAGTGTCAGGCGGTTTATTGCGCAAAGGTATCAATCAACAGGCGGACATCGCCACCGACCGGGTAGAGAATCGGGCAAGTGCATCCGTGTTGGCGATACTCAGCCACCTTGGTCCTCGCCTCATCGGGCGTACCAGAAGCAGTGATGCGAAGGATCAAATCTTCTGGCACCAGGTGTTTCGCGCGCTGAATCTGTTCTTTGGTCGCTGGCCAACCCAGGATAGACTGAATTTTATCGACTACTTCCTGCGATACTCCCGAGGCCTTGGCAATGTGCGGTTGCTGAGCCAGGTATTGGGTCAACAACTCTCGGGTTGTGTCAATTGCCTTATCATGGTCTGAATCCACAGAACAAACAACCAATTGTGGACGGTCTATCTCCGCAAAATTACGTCCCGCTTTTTGAGCACCACGAGCCAACAGATCCAGTGCATTATTGTTATATTCAGGCGGTACACAATAGTTCAAAACCGCTCCGTCAGCGATCTCTCCGGTCAATTCCATCATCTTATCGCCAGTCGCACCAATCATAATTGGAACGTGGCGCGGCTCTCGCCGGCCATGGACTACATCTAGTTCAATTCCGTCCACATGGACAAATTCGCCATGAAACGTCACACGCTCCATATTGAGTAACCGGCGCAAGATTATCACTGTCTCACGCATTGCAGTCAATGGCTTGCTCCGGTCAATGCCCACGTTCCTCGCAAGTGGATCCCACCACGCCCCGATGCCGCAGATGATCCTATTTGGCGCAAGGTCATCCAAAGTTAAGAAAGTTGCTGCCAAAAGCCCGATGTTGCGGGTCCAGTTATTGATCACTCCCGAACCAACTTTGATCCGATCGCTGACGGCCGCATAAGCAGCCATTGGTACAATCGCGTCTCTGACAAGGCGCGATTCAGCCTGCCAGACAGCTTCGAATCCACGTTCCTCTGCATATCTCACAAAATCGAGTCCCTGGCGCAAATCATGCGCGTCCTGCAGATATAATGCCACACGCTCGGTCATTCTCGCCTCCTGATTAAAATTTTGCTTACAATTGAATTAGATGGACCAATTATCCATCTGTTCGCCAACTAATTCAAGATCTTCGGGCAAATCCATATCTAATGCAATCGAAGGCAGCTCGCATATTTCTAGCCGTGCTCCAGCCTGACGGGCACGTTCGCAATGCCGTTGGAAAGAACCCGGTCCGAAATCATACTCGATCAGACCTACCGGGCAAACTAATAAGGCATTGGTTCCCTGGTTATGACGATCTGGGGCAAGCACGACTACCGGCGGATCTTTAGCTAACTCCAACATGGCCCGCACATCTTCCGGTGTGAGCAACGGCAGGTCTGCCGGTACGATTAAAACCCCACTTGTAGAGTAATTTCTGGCAACGATGGTAGCCCGCGCAAGGGCAACATTTAGCTCAGGCGCGCCCTTTTCCTGAACAGTGCGCGCTCCGTGGGAACGCGCCAATGATAACGCGGCTGGATCTCGACTGATCACCAGCACGTGCTCGATTTCAGGGATAGCCTTTAGAGTTTCCAGGGTATGGGTTAGAAGCTGGCTGTTTAAATCTGTGCGTTCTTCCTGTGATAAGACCCCTGCCAAACGTGACTTTCCCCACCGAAATGGTTTTACCGGGACAATTGCCCACAGGGTCATCGAATAATCTCCTTTCGGGAGAATTGAAGATAAATATTCTATACTTTCAAACGATGTCAGGTTCTATTTTGTTACAGTATACCAATAAAATAGACTGGTTCGCTCCGAAATAAAACCTGGAGAAGACTGCAGGTAGATCTTTCTCTGGTATTTACACCAGACTCTTGTTAAATTCAATTACCAACTCAGCCAGGCGGTGCCGGTCTGTGGATGTCCTCATAACCGTATCCGTGACCAGCGGGCGAATGCCAAGTGCAATTATCGAATCCGCCAGATTCTGATCTAATTGATCAATAACAATGCCTGATAACAAACCTTCCTCTTTTTGCGCACTATAATGACGTGCCACGGCTAATGCAGAGGGCTGAAACCCTAATTCTAAGTACATTTTAGCGGCAGGTCCTTTGATCGCCTCCCCTCCAACGAGTGGCGACACAGCAATGACTGGTCTAGAATTACCCGGCGCAGGGCGCAATAGCGACTTAATCCCAGGCACAGCCAGAATCGGATCAATACTGACCCACGGGTTTGAAGGACAGATGATCACCCCATCCGCCTCGTGAATGGCATCCATGATACCAGGAGCAGGTTCGGCATACTCAACATCCACAAAACGGAAACCTTTTACGCGCGGTCGGCACTGCCGGCGAACGAAGTACTCCTGAAAGGCAACTTCCCCTTCATCGGTATCAACCCATGTTGGAATAGGCGAATCACTCATAGGGATGACGCGCACATGAATCCCCCATGCCTGACAAAAACGCTGGGTAATCTCACTAAGACGAAAACCTGACCGGAGTAAGCGCGTTCTCTCCAGGTGCGTACCCAAATCTCGATCCCCCAGTCGAAACCAGGTCGGCCCACCTAGTTCGGCCAAGCTCTCCAACGCACTCCAGGTTTCGCCAGATCTTCCCCAGCCGGTAACCGGATTCGCTAATCCTGCAAGGGAGTAACAAACGGTATCCAGGTCTGGACAAATTTGGAGACCCAAATACTCAAAATCATCGCCAGTGTTGACGATGATAGTCAGACTGTCCGGCAGCAATACTTGAGCCAGGCCTTCAGCCAATTTGGCCCCCCCCACACCACCAGCCAATGCAACGATTTTCATGTGCAATACTTCTGATTCTTTCTTACTCAGTAAAATCGGGCAACTTTTTCGACGCTCTGCCGCGGGCGGGCCTCAGGCATACTTGCGGGATAACCGAGCAGGATCAGCCCTTGCGGATCCCATTCATCCGGTAGATCCAATACAAATCTGACCTGTTCAGGAGCAAATAATGGCGAACACAACCAAACTCCGCCCAATCCTGCTGCATGAGCTGCCAATAATAAGGTGCATCCAGCCATAGCGACACTTTGCACACCCATGATATATTCAGCAAACTTACGGCGCTGGTCAGGGTAAGTGTCACCTTGTGCGGTATCCAGACACACCAGAATCGCGACTGGAGCAGTCATTACCCTCTCTCTTGCTCTCTGGACGGCCCGCTCAGTCTCAATGTCCGATATGCCATCAACCAATAGATCCTGCCGAAATCGATTACCCATCTGTTCCACAATCTGAATTCTTTTATCACCTGTTGCCAACACTAGAAACTGCCAGGGTTGGCGATTATGGGCGGAGGGCGACCAGGTTGCAGTTTCGATTATCTGGATAATAAGTTCTGGAGGAACTGCTTTCGGCAAGAATTTCCTGACCGTACGCCGCGAGCGGATTAGGTCTTGCAGTGAGTCGAGTTCAACAAAATCGCTCATTAGTGAGCATGCACTTTGAAAGGCAAGATTTTATAGGTTACTCTAGTTTCATTTTCTGGGCCATCGTACTTTGGATTGCCTCGGTATTTCAAAGAAAGTGCGTTGATATGCTCTCTCCCCCCTTCTGAGTTAATACTGACCACCTTGCCTCTGATCTGCAAGTAACGGTAGGGGTTTTTCGGGTCCTGGATTGCAAGAGCAATAAACGGGCGGGCCCGCATATTCTTATCCTTAGTCCGGCCCAGGGCTGAGTTGATCAGGATAAACTTCCCATCCGTGTTGAACCACACTGGTGTCACCTGAGGGGTATTATCATTCATGGTTGTGGCCAAATACGCGAAGGCTCTGTTTTCATCCGCAAGTAAATCGAGATGCGAGGCAGGAATTTGATCGTCAATCATGGAGTCTCCTTCTTGGTCAGCTAATATTATCGAAATAGATCCATCCCCCTAGGCCGTAAAAGCTCGCTCAGGCGAGACTCACGCAAGGGATAAGGAAAACCGCGCACATGGACCACTGGTGTAGCCTCCGCAGCCTGGCCCATAACAAGGGAAGCCGCAGCGGCCAGCTCATCCGCAACGCCGACCTGGGTAACCTGCAACACATACCCAAATAGATCGGAAATACCGCGCAGATCCACCAGACCCGGCAATCCCGCCAAACCAATTGCCACTCCTGTAGTGCCCATACGCCAGGCGCGCCCATGTGAATCTATTATCATCACCCCCAGGCGTACTCTAAACGCATCCTCCAAAACCTGGCGAATTTTAGAGGCTGAATCATCCGGGTTCTTGGGAAGCAGTAAAACCCATTCTTCTCCGTTAATTTCCTCACCTTTAACATTCGAGTGATCTATGCCTGCATTCGCACAGACGAATCCCAGGCGATGCTCGACAATGATCATACCTAGGCGAGTCCTTAGAATCTCACTGCTTTCCTTTAGAATTAATTCAACCAACCGGGGATCTTTTGTAGTCACACCTGCCAGTTCGACAGCACGGTGAGAGGGGTTCACACTCGCCAGATTAACCAGCCGTCCTTCCGATTTGGAAACAATTTTTTGAGCTAAAACAAAAATATCACCATCCAATGGTTTGATGTCTGCCTCATAAACAGCCTGGTGAATAATAAGACCGAGATTATCTCCCGGCTGGATAAGAGGTATATGTGGTATTGCAGTAAGCATCAAGGGTTCGGTCACAGAATTCGCCAAAGTCCACTTCGCCTGATTGGCTAAGGAAATATTATATTTAGAAAATTGGTTTAACTTCAGCTAAGCCCGTAATCCGCACGGCTGCATGACCACCGTAGTGTTTATTGAGGCTGATCAGGATGGACGTTAAACCTTCAACCACTATCGCATTGTCCAATCCACCAGCATAATGCGCGGGCATACCCGCGGCTTCTGATAGTGCTATGACTTCTTGAGCAGCCTGGGGATCGTCAGCACAAACCAAAACATCCACCTCAATCGATTGGCCGAGATTTTTCTTTAGCACACTGGCTGGCACATTCTGGAATGCTGCCACGACACGCACGCCTGAACCCAGTTTAGTTTGTGCAAGGCGAGCAGCAGCAGGCGGTGCAGGAGGCCGGGGATCACGAAAGTCTACACGAGCAGTTGCGTCCACCAGGATTTTCCCAGCGAGATCATCTTTCAACTTCTCGATCATCTCCTGATGAGCCTCCTGGACGACGGTAAGCACACACAAATCAGCCGAGCGAGCAGCCTGATTATTTTCCATACCTTGGGTAGTACTCAGCGCTAATCGGGTGTTAAGCTCAGCAGCTGTCACCTGGGCTTTTTCGGCCTGACGAGAACCAATTATGATCCTATAGCCAGCCATCGCCCAGCGTAATGCTAACCCAGGTCCTTCTTTTCCGGTGCCACCCAGGATTGCTATGGTCTGAATAGATTTGTTAATAAGCATCAACTTTAAATCCTCTCTACATATCTTTTGGGACAAAACTACGGTAACGTTCCCATACCTGGGGAGCGCGTTGGCGTGCTTTTGCGGTGATCGCCTTTTCGTCCATCGTCAAAAGCCTGCGATCTTGCATTAAAATCTGACCATCAACGATGGTGCTGGTAACCATACTCTCATGAAATCCGAAGATGATCTGCCATGGTAAATTATCCACCGTCAGAGGAGTATGTGGATGGTAATCAACGAAAATCAAATCCGCATAGGCTCCCAGGGTGATCTTACCAAGCGAGGCTTGAGGAAAAAATAAGCTCGCCAGGGCACCATTATTGTACACACCCACCCGAGCAGCGTCTATACCTGAATAACGCCGTGGATCACGGTGCCATACTTTATGTAATAGATAGGCAGTTTTCCATTCTTCCCACATGGTATGTGAAAAACCATCCGTTCCCAGGCAGACCTGGATCCCCGAGCGCAACATTGCCTCGACTTCAGCAGCCCCGACGCCATTATTCATATTTGATCGAGGTTGGTGGGTAACCCAAGTGCCTGAATCCATTAATAACCCTGTTTCGCGGGCGTCAATGTGGATGGCATGAGCTACGATTGTACGCTTACCCAAAATACCTAACCGGTTTAGGCGATCAACCACCCGAGTGCCCGATTTCGCCAGACAGTCATACTCATCAGCTTCGTGCTCCGCCACATGGATATGAAAACCCATGTCATCCCCAGCAGCCTGACGACATGCCTCAAGAGTCTCATCAGAGAGGGTCAGGCTGGCATGTAAGCCAAACGTGGCGGCAACTCGACCTCCCGCGGCATTATGGATCTGGGTCTGCTTGATAAAACGGATATTCTCTGCGATACCAGCCCTGGCTTTTTCTCGTCCATCCCGGTCCGTTACCTCGTAACACAAGACACTGCGCAAGCCCGAATCGGCTACAGCGCCAGCGATGATGTCAAGCGAACCATCGATCGCATTAGGCGAGGCATGATGATCGAACAGGGTCGTAGTACCATGCTTGATTGCGTCGATCAACATGACTTGGGCTGAAAGCTGTATATCTTCTGGCTGAAGCGATTTATCCAGTGGCCACCATAGTTTTTTGAGTATCTCGGGAAAATCTTTAGGGGCTGAGCCGGGGATCGCTAAGCCCCGGGCAAATGCCCCGTAGAAATGGGTATGGGCACAGATATTCCCGGGCATCACCAGCTGACCATTTGCATCCAACTGTTGTTCGTATGGATATTTGGTAACAAGTTGGTCTTGGGGACCAAGATCGACAATTCGACCACCTGATACAAGAATTGCATGGTTTTCCAGGATCTGGTTGGGTTCTTCCCATGTGATCAGGGTTCCATTCGTGATCAGCATGATAATTCTCCTTCAGCAAATAATTTAATCAACTGAACTTGCTCGGGTACCTCAACTGCTCCAGGAATTCGCTCCCGCACCCAGGATATCGCATCACTCCCGGAGAACCCCATAATTCGGATCGCCAGACAAGCTGCGAACATCCCGGTCCGACCAATACCTGCATGGCAGTGCATAACTTGATGATAACCTTGCCTGGCTTGCTCACACGCCAATTCTATCGCTTCAGTGATGTTTCCAATATGGGGAGTACCAAAATCGGGGATAGGCAGATGAATCACCCTGATTCCTTGTTCAAGATAAAATTTTCGTAAGTCAAATCCGGTGATTCGCTGACATTCAGAGTCTTCCGCAAGCAGAACAACTATCGAAATTCGCTCTCTTTGGTAATCCGAGAACAACTTCCCATATGGATCATAGCCGCTAAACGGCATCTCACTGCGCAACACTCGTCCAGGGAGATTATAAGGCAATTCGATCAACGTCATGCTGGGTATCCGGAAGAAAATCAATCAAACACTGTTGAAGACTGGTTGTCTTCATACGCAGCAAAGGCATCCTCGACATGCCGGAGGCAGGTGCGTTCCCCTGAAAACTGAGAAGGGATCTCATTTTGACTAAAGAATTTCACTTCAGAGGTTTCAATACTAATATGGGCCTCTCCTCCAAGAATATTACACAAGAAAACGATTTTAAATGCATGAAAGATCTCTAAAGGGTAGCTGCGATTGGCATCATACACGCCAATTACTTTGATTGCTCTAACCTGAAAACCGGATTCTTCCAGCACCTCCCGTTCTGCTGCCTCCGATGGTACATCACCTACATCTGCCCATCCACCTGGCATGGTCCAACCACCGTCGGTGCGCTCACGGACGAGTAATATCTTTCCATCACAGAAAACAGCCCCCCGAACATCCACCCGAGGAGTGGCATAGCCGATCTGACGGACAAAGAGATCCACAAGCTCTGGACATTTGAGTTGAGTATGCTCACTGATTATCTCAGCCGCGATCTCGGTCAATCGTCGGTAGCGTTGTCGCTGATATTCATTTTCTGCATAGAAAGTACCCGTTTGAGAAATTGCCTGGATCTCGCGCGCCCACTCCATCCAGCGCGGAAGTATGGATGCCATCTAACCTCCCTACCAATGAATGATGAAATTTAACCAGTCCAACCAACCAGCTGGTGTAGAATTTCCTCCTGATCAACCGGCAACCGATAAATCCGCACGCCAACTGCGTTGTAGATAGCGTTGGTGATCGCCGGAGTTGTAGGTATGCTCGAGATCTCACCAACTCCTTTCGCTCCATAGGGGCCATCTGCAGTGGGATCTTCGATTATGATCGATAAGATGTCTGGGGTGTGAATGATGGAGGGCATGCGATAACGGGCTAATCGGTCGGAGAAAACCTGACCAGCCTCCACGATAAACTCCTCGGTCAACGCATTACCCAGCCCCATCATAACTCCACCTTCTACCTGGCCTTGTAAGCCGAGCGGATTAAGTGCCCGACCGACATCGTTCGCTGCAATCACTTTCAGGACACGAACCTCTCCTGTCTTGGTATTAACTTCGACCTCTGCCGCCTGTGTGGCGAAAGAGAAAGCAAAATGCATGTCACCACCCTCTCCGAGTGGTTTTGTTGTCGGCGCCCAGTATTCAAACAGCGCCCGAGGAGGTCTTCCTTCTGCTCGCATATCGCTACCAACAGTTTTCATCGGTAATGCATGCCCATTCAGGCGCACCAATCCCTCTTTGAACCGAACAGTGTCCGGAGGGCAGTCATATTTCTCAGCAAGTGTGGTAGCAATCGCCTGACGCAATGCCCGAGAGGCTCCCAAAGCAGCATTCCCGGTGACATATGTCTGTCGAGAAGCAGTGGTTGGACCACCATCCGGCGTCAAATCAGTATCCGATAAGAGCACTCTAACCTGTCTAGGAGGAGTTGCAAATTCCTGGGCAACGATCATTTGTAACACTGTAACCAGGCCCTGTCCGATCTCTGCCGAAGATGTTCTCACCTCTAACATTCCATCCATACATAGTTCAACTTCGGCGCTGGCTTTATCGGGAGCGCCACCTCCCAAACCAGTGTTCTTGAAACCGACAGCTATTCCCCAGGCTCGACGTAGATGAGGTGAACCAGCCACCTGATGCGACGCGAAAGGGTTGCCATCCGCTTGCTCACGGACTGCCTGTTCGACCTTATCGAGACACTCCAAGAGCCCAACGCTTTCACGGAGCACCTGACCTGTGTTGGTAACACCCCCCAAATGGAGTGCATTTAATTTGCGCAATGCAACCGGATCAAAATTCAACTCCTCAGCCAGGATGTCAATCATACTTTCAATTGCGAAACAGGATTGGGTCACACCAAACCCACGAAAAGCACCCGCAGGTGGGTTGTTGGTGTACATTGCATAACAATCGGCTTTCGTATGAGGAATTTCATACGGCCCTGCCGAATGGGTCGTGGCACGCGTCATCACTTTATCACCCAGGGAAGCATAAGCCCCTGTGTCTCCATACAGTTCCGTGGTGATTGCAGTTAAACGACCATCGCGTTTCGCCCCCAGTTTAACCCGGATCTGGGTGGCGTGCCTTTTCGGATGAACCAGCAGACTCTCGTGCCGATCAAAAAGCAATTTCACTGGCCGTCCAGTCGCCTGAGTTAACAGGGCCGCGTGAATTTGGCCAGCGATATCTTCTTTGCCCCCAAAACCGCCTCCGATCAACATACCGATTACACGCACCCGTTCTTCAGGCCAGCCCAGCGCTTTGGCAATTTGTTCTCGATCAGCATATGGGATTTGCGATCCCACATAAACTTCCATTCTCTCATCCGGTGTTAGGCGCGTCACGCTGCATTCCGGTTCCAGGAATGCATGTTCCGTTATCGGTGTATGGAAAGTACGTTCAAGGAGGATATCCGCATCTGCAAATCCTTTCTCTACATCCCCTTTGCGGACTTTTATATGCTTCAACTGATTCCCGTTGGAATGCAATTGAAGAGTATCAGGCTCTCTCGCCTGAACGGGATCGCTGATGACAGGCAATAATTCAAATTCGACTTCGATTAAGTCAAGTGCCTGGGAAGCGATCTGCCGGGTCTCAGCAGCGATGATCGCCAGTGCGTCCCCAACGGTCCTGACTCGCTCACCAACCCCGACCATGATAGGCCAATCAGTTATTACCAAGCCATGGTTTTTCTCACCGGGTAGATCCTCAGCAGTTAGAATTGCATAGACACCGGGAATTTGCCTCGCCTTCTCAACATCAATCCTAGTCACAATAGCATGGGGCACACCCGCACGCTTGACCCTGGCATGCAACATGCGGTCAAACTTCAGGTCATCGCTGAAAAGAGCCTGTCCGGTTACTTTATCTATGGCATCCGGTCGAAGTTGGGTCTGACCGATGACTTCTAATGGTCTTTCGGAAGCTAATCTTAATCCTTTCACAGGCTGTCCTGATTGAATGGACTCGGCAGCAGTCTCAATAGCCCGAAGAATCGAAGGATAGCCCGCGCAGCGACATAGTGTATCTTTTAAAGCATGCTTGATTTCATTTTCATCTGGGTTGGGCTTATGCTGCAACAACGCATATGCAGTCATGATCTGGCCAGGAATACAGAAACCACATTGCACTGCGCCTTGGAGAATAAAAGCACGCTGTAAAGGATGCAAACTAATTAAACCTTCATCACCAGGTTCAGGGCTTGAACTTTGCGCAAGGCCTGTGTTTGCCAGCCCTTCAATTGTAAGCACTTCCCGGCCGGCAGCTCGGGCTGCTGGATAGGTACAGGATAACACTGGAGTACCATCCACAAGGACCGTACAGACGCCGCATTCTGCCTCATTACACCCGATCTTGGTACCAGTAAGGGCGAGACGATCTCGAAGTAAATCTGAGAGCATCTCACCGGGGTTTGGCTCAATCGTTATCGCTGATCCGTTGACAATAAGTTTCATGGCAGACCATTCCAACTCTAGTTTGAAACTATGTTTGTTCAGCCCGTTGCCAGGCAATCAATAAGGTATCTTCCAACAATGTATGGCTTAATTCCAATCGGTAGGCACTCGATGCACGGTGTGGGCTCGTGCGGAACCGGGATTCATTCGACAACTTATCTTTTGCAATAGCGATCGTTTGTGTATTCAAGGATTGGCCGCGCAAGCTATCTTCTGTGGAACGAGCGCGAAAAGGCTTCGGCCCCGCAGGACCTATCGCAATTCGGATATCTTCGATCCGGTTGTCCTGCTTTCTCAACCAGATTGCCATGTTCAAGACCGGCAAGGCCACACCTTGTGGGCGCATGACTCTTATAAATGCAGATGCTTCGCCTGGCTGGCATTGTAATAGATGGAAACCGACAATAATTTCTGCTTTTCCTGTCAGAATTGATCTCCCTGGACCTAGAAAAATATCATCGATCAGCATCCGTTTAATCTCTGAAAGAGTGGCGATCTCAACCTGCGTTCCAAGGGCTAGAAGCGCAATCGATCCATCACCAGCAGGCAGAGCATGGGCTACATTCCCGCCAAGTGTAGCTGTATTCCTGACTTGAGGCCCTCCAATCAAACTACAGGCCTCATATAGAGCGTAAGCATGTGTGCGAACAAGTGGCGAAGAGATGATTTCATCTAAAGGGACACCAGCCCCAATAAAGAGGTAGTCTGTACGCAAGTCCAAGCAGGTTAATTCGGGGATCCGAGAAATATCTACCAGGGTATCGACCGATTCCTGGCGGCCTTGTTGCAGATCCAGCAATAAATCGGTTCCGCCCGCGATGAGGCGGACTGCACCTGGATCTGCAGTGTATGCCGTTAAGGCATCGGCTAATGAATTCGGTAAGAGGTAATTCTTCCAGAGAGACATGGATCGGCGACTGGTGGCTTGTTGTCCGGCTATCAACAACCTGAGAGTTATTGTATCCGACGCGAATACCACTTGGATGGCAGCACTTTTCGACGAGTATTAACCCGACGCCGGCGAACATAATAGATACGCCGACCACCGATCCTAGGCGCTTTCGATTCTAACACAAACGGATTAAGCCCGTTAGCAGGATCGAGAGTATCATGAATACTCTCTAAGCAATCTTTATCCTAAATTCGGACAATTTCACTTATAATCCTGGAATGCTTTGATATATCCGTTCGCGGCTTGTCCCTCCTCGGCTCAACCGAGTTTCAATGTGGAAAGGGATTGAAATGTGGAAAGGTGAGGTTGTTGGTATCTTTATCCGGTCAGTTGAAAGCCATCCGACCCAAGAAGTGGATCGTGTTCGTGCGGTTCCATGCAGGGGATTGGAGGGCGATTACTTCTATACACAGATAACCGACCAAGCGAGTCAATTGGGGTCTGACCAAGAAATTACACTGATCGAGATCGAATCGCTTGAATCAGTCTATCGTGAGTACGATGTTGCCCTCACAATGGGTGAGAGCCGACGGAATATAATCACTCGCCATGTTCCCTTGAATAATTTGGTAGGCAAGCAATTTAAGATAGGCGAAGTCACCTTACAAGGAATCCGTCTGTGTGAACCCTGTTCCCATTTGGCCGAACTAACCCAAAAGAAAGTCTTACCATCTCTTGTCCACCGGGGTGGATTACGTGCCAAAATTCTAAACGAGGGAACTCTTCAGACAGGTGATCCCGTCTTACCGATTGAGCACGCTTTAGATTAAGGAGGTGTCCGATGCATAGTCTGCTAGACTATCTTGCTCGACTCCATCGTTTCTTCAGCAACCAATTGCTTTACCCAATCGTTCTGTCAACATTCCTGGCTATCGCATTATTTTCCGCGCGGGTCATCCAAAGCCAAGCATTTACGTATAAAAATTTAGTCTGGAATTTGTTTCTGGCCTGGCTGCCTTTCATCTTCAGCTTAACCGCAGCGGCGCTGCATGCTTTAGCTCCCAAGCACTGGTGGCTGTTAATATTTCCGGGCGTTTTGTGGTTAATATTCTTCCCCAATGCGCCTTATATCCTTACTGATTTCTTGCACCTGACAGACAGACCTTTTGTGCCCCTGTGGTATGACATCTTACTCTTGGCAACTTTTGCCTGGACCGGATGTTTCTTAGCAATCGCCTCGCTAAGAACCATGCAAATCCTAGTAAAGAAATATTTAGGTTGGTTCTTGAGTTGGGTATTTGCAGTTTCTGCCCTGGCAGTTGGAGGTTTAGGCATCTATCTAGGTCGCTTCTCACGCTGGAATTCCTGGGATCTTTTTCTCCAACCCCAAGGGATCATATATGAGGTAGTAATTCGAGTATTGAATCCGCTCAGTAACCTGCGCTTTTTTGGATTCACCATTTTATTTACGGCATTCCTGGTAATATGCTACTTGACCTTCATCTCCGTCCGTCCCATCCAGGAACAATGAGTTTAAGCCTGGTGTCAATACAACCTAGATCCAATATAGTATGAGGAAAAACAATGAGCGAATCTAGAACATCAGCCCTAAAATATGCGCAGGATCACCGAGAACGTTTCTTGGAAGAGTTCAAGGATTTTGTTAGCATCGCATCTATCTCGACCGATCCCAAAAATAAACCGGAAATTGGAAAAGCCGCCGAATGGATCGCTGACAAAATGGATGGATTAGGATTGACAAATGTGAAGATCTTCCCAACACAGGGGCATCCTGTTGTTTTCGGGGAATTCCTGACGACCCCTCCGAATTCGAATACTGTTTTGGTTTATGGTCATTATGATGTTCAGCCTCCAGAACCATTGGAACTATGGCAAAGCGGACCGTTTACACCAGAACAACGCGGGGAAAACATGTATGCGCGTGGGGCTGCAGACATGAAGGGGCAGGTTCTTGCCAGCTTGAACGCTCTAGAGGCAGTTATTCGGACAGGCAAATTACTTGTCAATCTAAAATTCCTGATCGAGGGTGAGGAAGAGATTGGCTCACCTAACCTGGAGAAATTCATCATCGAACATCAGGATTTATTGGCTTGCGACGTCGCACTAAATCCGGATACCGGAATGCTAGCCCCAGACCTACCCACCATTACTTATGCCCTAAGAGGACTAGCTTATTTCGAGCTGTGTGTCTATGGCCCAAAACAGGATCTTCATTCCGGTCAGTACGGTGGCGTGATCCTTAACCCGGCGCAAGCTTTATGCGAGCTCATCGCTGGAATGCACGATGCACATGGCCGAGTCACTTTGCCTGGTTTTTATGCCAGGGTGCGTCCATTAGATGCCGAAGAGCG
Organism: uncultured Chloroflexia bacterium; assembly: GCA_963706905.1. Classification (GTDB taxonomy): domain Bacteria; phylum Chloroflexota; class Anaerolineae; order Anaerolineales; family UBA4823; genus CAVPNY01. The sequence goes on from CAVPNY010000012.1 coordinate 641,470, forward strand.
AGCAGAGTTAGCACGCCTCCCAACGGATGAATCTTTCTATCTGGAACAAACTGGCTCTCCAGCTCTATGGGGTGAGACGGGCTATTCACCTACGGAACAGGTAGGCGCGCGGCCTACCTTGGAAGTGAACGGCTTGTGCTCCGGTTTTACTGGAGAGGGTGCTAAGACTGTCCTCCCAGCCTGGGCAATGGTAAAAATATCGACTCGCCTGGTTCCTGATCAAGATCCGGACGAGGTTTACATTCAACTTTCTAATTACTTGAAGACCAACGCCCCCAAGACTATCCGGTATGAATTGACCCAAATTGTGGGCAGCCGTGCCTCGATCTCAGACCGTACATCAAGAGGTGTGAGAGCGCTTGAGGATGCGATGGAAACAGTCTGGGGAGAAAGACCTCTCTTCCGTCGGGAGGGAGGCAGCGTCCCTGTGGTTAACTTATTTAAGAATATTCTCGGTGTTGAATCGGTTAATACTGGATTTTCCTTGCCAGACGATAATCTCCATGCCCCAAATGAGAAACAACACCTCCCAACCTGGTATCGCGGGATTGATACGTTCATTCACTTTTATCTAAATCTAGGCGGTTAAAACCAATTTGAAGCAATCGAGTATTTTCCAATGGAAAAATTAAAATTACCAACTTATGGCGGTCAGGCGGTTATTGAAGGTGTAATGATGCGCGGTAAACAGAATGCTGCCATCGCGATGCGTGCCCCAGATGAATCAATTGTTATCCACCAAGAGGAATTAGGTGAAATATATCGAAGCCGTTTACTCAATATCCCCTTCTTACGCGGCATGATTATGCTTTGGGATGCACTTGGCATGGGATTACGCGCGCTGACCATATCAGCGAACACTCAAACAGGAGAAGATGAGCAGATCGAAGGACCGCAACTTATCCTGACATTGGTTGTTTCACTGGCTTTTGCACTAGGTCTCTTTTTTTTATTGCCAGCCCTGGCCGGCCATTTGTTTTCCTTGCTACCTTTTGAGGCTTCTGCCTGGGTCGGCAATCTGGTAGAAGGATTACTCCGCCTAGTCATTTTGATTGGTTATATCTGGTTAGTGGGCAGGGTCCCCGATATACAGCGAGTGTTTGCATACCATGGGGCTGAACATAAAACAATCAATGCCTTCGAAGCCGGAGCAGACCTGACTCCGGAAACTGTGTCTAAATATTCATTGGAACACCCTCGATGTGGCACAGCATTTCTGCTGACTTTAGTGGTACTCTCGGTAATATTTTTCACCCTGTTAGGACCACTTCCTCTTGGCTTGCGCCTGGTCAGTCGGATTGTGCTCATCCCGATCATGGCTGGCATTGCTTACGAGTATATCCGTTGGTCAGCCAATCACCTTGATTGGTCTCTTGTAAAAGTTCTGGTTAAACCGAATCTGGCTCTGCAGCGTTTAACTACTCGTGAACCTAGTCTGTCTATGCTGGAAGTGTCAATTGCAGCATTTAACGCGATGAAGTCGGGCGAAGAAAGGTTGGCCACATAAGTAATCAAATTCAATCATTCACCCACAAGTTGGATCACAAGATCCCTTTTCCTTGAGCGGTTATCAAAATCGATTAGGATAATTTGTTGCCACGTGCCTAATGTTAACCGCTTGTTCACAACTGGCACGGTGAATGAAGCGCCGATCAGAGAAGCTCTGACGTGGCTATGACCGTTACCATCTCCCCAGCGAGCGTTATGCGAGTAATGTCGCTCAGGATCAACAATTTCATCGAACAAACGCCTCAGGTCACTCAGGCACCCCGATTCAAACTCGATAGTCGTCAATCCACTGGTTGAGGAGGGGGTAAAGATTGTGGCCACCCCATCACTCACGCCACTTTCAAAAACAGCTTTTGCCACCGGATCGGTAATATCCACTATGTCAGCATTCCCGCGAGTACTGACTTGGATCGACATTGTTTTGACCGTCATGCTAGCTCCTTCCATGAATTAATTAAATCTTGAATCCAACGGGATGAAAAGCGGAAAATTTGGGTTTTGATTACCATGAATACCTGATATATTCAATATATGATGTTCGACCAAGTCGCCAAGAGCTCATTGATTATACTTACAAGGCCATAAAAATTCTGTCTTTTACACCAATGGAAAATGAATCAACTCATTCTTTATAAGATATTATCCTCGGTGGGACTCATCCTTGGTAACTTGCTTCCCCAGTCCTCCGGGTGGACGAATGTGCAGCTTTCTTCTTTCTATAGCGAATCCCGCAATCGGGAGATTAATTTTGCAATTTATACCCCACCAGGCTACGAATTTGGGGATCAATCTTACCCAGTCCTATATTTTTTGCATGGAGTCGGGAGCGGATACCTGTTGTATTGGGTAGCGATCAGCGAGGCAATCCCAGAAGCCCACGGGGATGCAGGCGCCTGGCTTAATAATCTTATAAACGCAGGGACGATCCCTCCAATGATTATTGTCACACCCGACGATGCAGATGGAGCTTGGGGCGAAACAAATGAGACGATGATTACTCAAGAGCTTACCACCTATATTGATTTAAACTGGAGAACCATCCCGAATCGCACAGGCCGAGCTATTGAAGGATTCTCAATGGGAGCCATGGGCGCCAGCAGATACGCCGCCCGTAACTCAGATTTGTTTTGTTCTTCGATAATCATGTCTCTACCAGATGCTGATTCTCAGATCAACTTCTGGCAGGAAAACCGCCAACAAATCATTGATGATCAACTAATGACCCGCCTAATCGTTGGCGAAGAAGATGGTTGCTGTTATGACTTAACAATTCAGTTTCACAATGACTTGCTCTCAATTGAGATTCCTCACGAATTTGAGACCTACCCCAATATTATCCATTACGTCGGTGACTTATATAACCAAGCTGGGGTTGAAGGTCTCCAATTTCACGCTTATTGCTTCGAAAACGCTAATCCTCCCCCTCCTGCTTTGAACAATGTGTTTCTACCAACCATTCATCGCCGCTATCGACCCGAATAACCTATTATTGGAGTACAGTTATGTCAACCGAATCTTCAGATTTTACAGGGCTGACCATCCTGGGTCAAAAAGCCCAGCCAAGCAAGGTTCTCGAAGCCTTTCCCAATCGAACTCCGGATCGATTCTACCTGGTCACCCTGGAAACAGATGAATTCACTTGTTTATGCCCAATCACAGGTCAACCCGATTTTGCTCAGATCCGGGTCGAATATATACCTGATCAGAAAGTTGTTGAATCGAAATCCTATAAGCTTTACTTATGGTCCTACCGTAACGAGGGCGCTTTTCATGAACATGTTATTAATCAAATCTGCGACGATTTGGTTGAAACCCTGGATCCCCATTGGTTAAAAGTAAGCGGGATATTTAATATTCGTGGGGGGATCGGTATCACAGTCGAATTTGAGTACACCAAAACACCTGACGCCCGACACCAATGGAAATCGAAGGAATAAAGCTATTGGAGAAGAAGTTGTACCATTGGTTTCCGTTTGTCACAGCGGTTTTCGTTACAACCCTGGTCATTTCTAATATTATTGCCGTGAAATTGATCCAGGTTGGCGTACTCATCGTTCCGGCAGCTGTCATTATATTCCCAGTAGCCTATATCTTCGGTGATATTTTGACAGAGGTATATGGATATGCCCGTGCTCGCCAGGCGATCTGGATCGGATTCCTGTGCAACCTGCTGGCGGTAATCGCCATATGGATCGGCGGTCTGCTCCCTGCTGCCCCATTCTGGACGCTTGAAGGCTTCGCGACACCAGAGATGTCTCAACAGGCTTACCAAGCAATACTAGGATTTACACCGCGGCTATTATTGGCCTCGTTCGCAGCTTATCTAGTAGGCGAGTTCCTCAATTCCTTTATCCTGGCCAGATTGAAAGTCAGAACAGCTGGTCGCTTGTTGTGGCTGCGAACCATCACCTCCACCCTGGTTGGACAGGGTGCCGATTCTGTTATATTCATCGTAATTGCGTTTGGAGGTATCTTTCCAACTTCTGTCCTATGGCAAGCGATTGTCTCACAGTGGACGATTAAAGTCGCCTACGAGATCATTGTTACCCCTTTGACATATCTCATTGTGAACCGATTGAAGCGCGCTGAGCAGGAGGATTTTTTCGATCGGGAAACGGATTTTAATCCAATCTCCTTATAGAATATATAAGGGCTGTCACTTTGACAGCCCTTTCGAGGAAACTAAGCAACCTCCAAATATCTCTCTAATTCCCAATCAGTGACTTTCATCCGATATTCTTCAACTTCCGCCCACTTTGCTCGTCTGAAACTCTCATAAGAAACAGGACCGAGAGCCTCCTGAAGGACAAGGTCGCCATCCAGAAGAGTCAAAGCTTCTGCCAGAGAACCAGGTAGCTCACCGATGTTCATCTCACTTCGTTCCTCCGGGGTGAGGTGGTAGATATTGATGTCGTTAAGTGGATCAGATAAGGGTGTTTCTTTCTCAATGCCGTCCAACGCTGAAGCCAACATTACCGCAAGAGCCAGATATGGATTGGCTGATGGATCCGGACAGCGCAATTCAGCACGCAGGGATTTTTCTCGACCTGCAGTATATCTCGGGATGCGAATAAGCGCCGATCGATTGATCTGAGCCCAACCGACATACACCGGCGCCTCATACCCCGGCACCAGTCGTTTATATGAATTGATAGTGGGCGCGACCACCGCTGAGAATGCCCACGCGTGTGCCAACTGGCCTGCAATAAAGCCGTGGGCTACTTTTGAAAGTTTATACTTATCTTTTCCATCAAAAAACAAATTATTCCCTTGAGAGTCAAACAGCGATTGATGACAGTGCATCCCTGAACCATTGATGCCGAAAATCGGTTTGGGCATGAAGGAAGCAACCAGATCATGTTGGGCAGCGATCGCTTTCACCGTATATTTCATCGTCAAGATATTATCTGCGGTGCGTAACGCCTCATCGAATTCAAAGTCAATCTCGTGTTGACCCAGGGCAACTTCATGATGGCCCATTTCAACCGTCAAGCCGATCTTGGCAAGCGCGTCCATCAATTCGGTGCGCACACGCTCAGCTTCGTCACTTGCCGAGAAGTCGAAATATCCACCGACGTCGTTGGGAACTGGGTGAATTGTCGGGCCATTTCGCTTGAAGAGGAAAAACTCCGGTTCAGGACCCACGTTATAAGTCCACCCACGAGCCTTAACTTGTTCCAAAACACGCTTCAAAGTTCCCCTTGGATCACCCCGAAATGTTCCACCATCTGGCTGGTAGATATCACAGAAAAGGCGTGCCCGGCGAAAATCTTCGCGGCTCCAAGGAAGCACTGCATAAGTTGCTGGATCAGGTACCAGACGCATGTCGCTCTCCTGGATGCGGGCGAAACCCTCAACAGAAGAGCCGTCGAACCAAATTCCCTCATTGAGGGCCCTTTCCAACCGATCAATCGGGATGTCCAGACTTTTCACGGCGCCTGTGACATCCGTAAATTGAAGGGAAATAAACTTTACATCGTCCTCTTTAACCCGGTTGAGGACTTCTTTGTTATCCATAATTACCTCCGAGACAATAAAATTCTACCATGCAGGAAATGCATGGCAATAAACCACCCGGTTAAATGGTTACCACCCCTTCTTTCAAACCATCCCACAAGCGAACCAATAATTCTTCTATCCGATTTTTTTCCTTCCTGCTCAGACATGACCAGGGAGCAAAGAAATACAAATCCGTATCCATTTCTACCTGAACCCGGAAGCTTTTCCCGGCTGGAGTTACACGTAATTTACTCCTACTGCCACCGATAAACTCGCGTTCCCTCAGCTCAGCTATAACATCCAGATAGATCTCTTCTGAATGACCACGGTGGTTTAATATATCCAGCAGATCATCCAACGAATCAGCCTCATCTTTCCACAAAAAAGTCAACACTTCCAAGGCCGTTGCTGAGAGGTTTGAATTCTGCCAAGCAGCCAGGTGAGCGTCATCCCGATAAGCGTACAGACAAGAGATCGCTTGTTCGGTGAATGGCAGTGGTGGTTCCAGATCCGGCATTAATTTATAGCTCAATCGAATCGACCATGTTTCCGGTGGAGGTGGAGTCTCCAAACACACTTTCACCAAGCGATCGAAAAGGAGCGCTAATTCTTTCGATGCTGACAAGCTCAAGGGATCAGCATGCTCCATCCCAGCCCTAGCTTCCTCGATGAAACGGTTAATGCTATCATTCCCCTTTATTGTTAATTTAAATATACCTGGCGAAACTTCTTCAAGATAATTTTTAGCCGCGGCGGCTTTTAATCGGCTAAGGTATTGCTCTGCTGAAGTATACGGGCCGCGAACCATCAAGTGTGCCGGGGAGGTATATTCAGGCTCAAAAGTTCGGGCTGCTATCAGCAACCCCCAACTACGGGCGTCCAGGCCGCTGGTCTGAATGATAGGTTCAACCGCGGGTTCATAGCAAGACCTGAGTAATTTCAAGGCTTCTCTTGTCAAACTCCAGAGCGATTCATTTTCCATACCAAGTTTTCTCCTAAGAAACCATCGTAAACTACAATGTCTTTTTCAGCCTTTCTATTGTTGAATGACCTGTAATCCCTATCGAATACGGGTATCCATCTCACAGGATCGCAACTCAGGAAAATTATTACGACTATACCAGAAAAAATAAAAACAGTGTGGTAGATCTCACGCCGCTGAGACAAAAATAAATAGCATAGAATATCAGTGGATTGTTCAAACAAGACGGTTCTGGAAATGGTTGAGCAAGGATAGGCAAGATACGGTGTTGAGACGGCCTTTGAAGAGGGTTGTGAACTGGTCAAGCGGTTCCTGCTCCTGGAGGTGAGCGATAACACCTTGCGCAAAGAAACGCAAACCTTTGGCCAGTTACAAGCTCACACTGAGCAAGCCTGGCAAGCCCAAAGCCAGGATGCGCAGTGCTTGCAGGAGCGCCAGCAAAGCGCAGTGGAGCGTCCCAGGCGTTTGTACGGCTCTCTGGATGGCACTCATGTCCCGATTGGGGAAGAGTGGCGGGAGTTGAAAACAGGCAGTTGGTATGAAGTTGAGAAGGTGCGCAATGCATGCGGCTCTGGGGTGGGGCAATGGGACGAATTGAAAGCCAGGCACATCAGTTATTACTGTGACATTGCCGAAGCCCAGGCGTTTGAGGCTTTACTGTGGGCTAGCGCGGTGCAGCGCAATGCAGATCTGGCTGCAGAGATCGTGTTTGTCGCCGATGGGGCCCCCTGGATTTGGAACCTGGTGGAGTGTAACTTCCCCCAAGTATCATGCCAAATTGACTACCGAACTGGGACGAAATTATCGAATTGGCATTGATTTCGTATCGAAAGTGTGCAAAAAAATCAAACCATGAAAGCATATAATCAAGCCTGCTTTACACTCCTAGGACATGACGGTATAATTCTTGAAGCAAGTTAACCGCCTTGGGGAAATAAATTCCTGAGATGGGGGTGGTTGGGTCCCGGTGGGCTCCCCGGTCTTCAAAACCGGTGGCGGGTCGCGTTGCGGGCCGCGGTGGGTTCGACTCCCATCCACTCCCGCCTTGATTTTCACCGAGAGTATCTGCTAAGAGTGAAATATTTAAAACCGGTATTCAAGCGCCAATTAGAGTTAATCCATTCATGACAATCCCTTACACTACTAGTCTCCCTGTAGCTACTCCAGCCGATCCATTTTCTCCGATCATACGATCAATCTTCCGCATTGATGACGTCACCTGGGGAGATGAAAAAGGAGGCTATCTCGTCCGTTTTCGGGGAGAGCTCCTATTCGAACCAGACCAGGCTTATGATCGTTTGGTAAATGCCCTTTCCCCATTGAATGTGACCCCACTATTCCGCCAGGAAGAGGGCAAGCATGTAATTGTGCTGTTGAAAGGTATTCACCGGCCAACTCTATCGAACCCCCGAATTAATTTTGTGCTTTTCGGTTTGACTGTACTGAGCATGCTTTTTGCTGGGACAATTTCGGAATATGCCGGCCCATTTACCACAAACTTTGGGCTAGTTTGGCCACACCTCCTACCAGCGCTCAAATTAGGAGCAGCTTTTACGGTGAGTCTATTGGCCATCCTGATGGCGCATGAATTTGGTCATTACCTCGCAGGGCGTTATCACCGATCGGCCGTCACGTTGCCTTATTTCATCCCATTCCCATTCAGCCCCTTTGGGACCATGGGAGCATTTATCCAACTCAAAGAACCTCCAAAAAATAAACGCATTTTATTGGATATCGGCATCGCTGGCCCTTTGGCGGGCTTTGTAGTTGTCATTCCAGTATTATTCATCGGGCTGTCCCTATCACAAATAGATCGGCTTCCATTAATCCTTCAATCTGGTCAAGGATTCAGCCTGGAGGGGAATTCAATCCTGTATTTACTGGCCAAATACATGGTGTTTGGTCAATGGTTACCAGATCCGGGAATCGCCGATAATTTCAACACTTTCCTTTACTGGCTGCGTTACTTCTTTACAGGACAGCCAATTCCATTTGGTGGATATGATGTTATCTTGCACCCAGTGGCCTGGGCAGGATGGGCGGGATTGTTAATAACTGCTCTTAATCTCATCCCAGCCGGGCAACTGGACGGTGGTCACGTACTTTTTGTCCTCATTGGTAAAAAAGCACGGTTATTTTTACCGTTCATTCTAATAGCGTTAGTCATACTGGGTACAGTCTGGTCCGGTTGGTGGTTGTGGGCATTTCTTATTTTCTTCTTAGGTCGGGTCTATGCAGAACCACTCGACCAGATTACACCATTGGACACAAGACGAAAAGCGATCGCCATTATCGGTCTGCTCATCTTCCTGTTGGTTTTTACACCTATCCCCCTCAGTTACTTCACCGGGTAACCGCACTATCTATGGTCGGGCTTCGGTCAACACCTCAACTCGGTTAATTGCCGGTCCCATACTGAAAACAGTCATCTCGAATGGCATGGACTTTCCTGGTTCGAGGTTATTGGCTGCTTCCCACTTTCGCAACCCAACAACATTTCCTCCTTCGTCATATGCCACCACAGCCAGCCAGATCCGATTGGCTGGCTGACTTTTTTTCCCCAGGCTCAGTTTACCGCTAATTGTGGCTTGCCAACCTGAAGGAGATTTGTCAACATGTTCAACTTCAACTGTAAGTTTAAGATAACGATCATCTTCTGCAGTCACCGGGAGTGAAGTGATGATGGAAGCCTGGGGGATGATCTCCTGGTCAAACGGACCTAGGAAATAAATCGACAAAGGTATAGACTCTCCTTTCCGCAAGATATTTAATGGGGCGATCGCGAAACCCTCAGTAATCATCTTTCCTTCTAGTGAAAAAAGTGATAGTTGCGCCGAAAGATTCTCAACAGAACGATTGTATGTGTTCTTCACCAACACCGTACACCACCTGCCTCCATCAGCGGATGGAAAACATTCAATTTGGTCGATTTGGAGAGGCAAAGGTGTTGGGGTTGGCATTATTGCTGGGATATTCTCTCCCACTGGGATGATCAGGTCTGTATCAACGGACAGAAAACGCGGATCTACATCAGGATTGGCGGCTTGCAACTCTTCAAGAGAAATCCCAAATTTTAGTGCCACCCCAAGCATCGTATCACCTTTCACGACTTTGTAAGTTATTGGTGTGGGGGTTGGTAAGGGGGCTGAGGTTGAGAGCAACAAAGGAGGAATAATGGTTCCCGATGCTGGACTAGGAGAGGGAGTCATATAGAGCGTAATTTCGAGAGTTGGAATCAACTCTTGGGTCGTGGTGATCGGCTCAGAAACACAACCTACCAATCCGTATAACATGATAAAAGTAACCACAGCAGCATGGAACTTGTTAGTCTTAGTTTCAGGCATTTCTAGATTATAACCTGCGACAACCTTACAGTTATAAAAGGAAAGCCTATGCGGCTTGTCGCCTAGATAGCCCTATGCTAAACTCACTGAAAGGGATTCCATGGCCCAGAATGTGATGCTGCAAGAAGCGTTGGATGCCATTGCCCATGGACAGAAGGAACGTGCCAGGGATTTATTAACACGCCTATTGCGAGCCGACCAGTCGAATCCGGTTTATTGGATGTGGATGAGCGCGGTTGTCGAGACACCTAAGGAACGTATTTATTGCCTTCAGAACGTCTTGCGGTTAGATCCAAACAACCAAGCTGCCCAGCTCGGCTTAGTGATTTATGGAGCCAATAAACCTGCCCTCGATCCACAAATGTTGCCCTTTGTTCCACGGAAGTGGTCAGTCGCAGAAGAAGAAGCTCTATTTCTTAAGCACTCTAACAGAACCAGGAATAAACGCAGGTTAGCAGCATATCTTGGAGCAGGTTTGCTGATCCTAATCATCATCCTGGTCGGGGTGTTTGGCTTCGGTTCACGCGCATCTCACCGAGCAATAGGAATTCAACTGACTATTACTCCACAATTCAACACTCCAACGCCGACCGCTACCCTAAATCCGACTGCAACACCCAGGCCTCGCAAAACATCGATCGCGCCGGCAAGTCCAACTCCTCTCTGGATGCTGCTTAAATCGACCTACACACCCACTCCTTTATTTGTGGATACTCCACATCCAATAAGCGAAGCCTATCAGGCTGGTTTGAGGGCATTTGAGAGCGGGGATTTCGAATCAATGCTTCGATATATGGAACAGGCCGCACAGATTGAGCCGCAAGCAGCTGATCTCCATTTCTTTGTGGGAGAGGCTTACCGTGCCTTAGATAATCCCCTTCCGGCACTTGCAGCTTATGAAAAATCCATCGAAGTAGACTCTTCCTTTGCTCCAGCATATGTTGGGCGCGCACGTATTAACCTGGGGATGGATCCATCCGCAAATGTTGAAGCTGACTTGCAATTTGCAATCGATCTGGATCCGAATTTTACTGAAGCCTATCTGGAGCGCGCTGCATTGTATATCAATCAAGGGAAGTATGAGGCCGCATTAGCAGACCTGAACGAAGTTGAATTGATGGCATCCAAATCCCCTTATCTCTACCTCTACCGGGCCCAGGCCTATCTGGCTTCTGGCGATATAGACCGGGCACTGGAGAATGCTCAAATAGCTTTTGACCTCGATCAAACTTCCTTACCAGCTTATCTTGTCCTCGGTCAAGCAAGCTTCCTGACTGGTAAGCCAGCCGAGGCAATTGATAAATTTAAGATTTATCTTCGTTATCAGCCAAAAGATTTTCTTGCCTGGTCGATGCTCGGTCAAGCACATTACGAGCAGGGTAAGGATTTCCCATCAGCATTAGCTGCCCTAAACCAGGCCCTGGAATTGGATCATGAATATTACCCTGCCCTGTTGTATCGCGGGTTAACCTATCTGGAACTGAAAGAAGGCCAGCTAGCGGTGAACGATCTCTTCAATGCTCGAAATCTCGATCGGACATCATTCTTAGCCAGCTTTGGATTAGGCCGGGGACTATTCATGACAGAACGCCTGGCGGATGCAACCAGCCAGATGACCGCCAGCCTCTCCTTAGCTACGGAGGAAACCGAAAAGGCACAGGTATATTACTGGCGAGCACTGGCAAGGGAATCAATGGGAGAACCCAGGCTGGCTGCCGAGGACTGGCTGGCATTGTTGGATCTGGATACTGAGTCTTTACCAGATGCCTGGTTAATGGCTGCTGAACAACATCTTATCTTGCTCACGCCATCACCTACTCTCTCGCCCACCACCACTACTAAAACACCTACTTCGGTCAAAACTACCCCAACGCACCTCAACTTTGACGCTGACACAACCAAAACCCAACTGTGAGACCAACTAACCCCCACTCCGACAAACGATATCGGCAGATATCCACTAAACTCCAACAAAAACACCAACATCCTGATATTATTAATACATGGACAAACCAATAAGCGCACCATCTTCTGCTCTGGAGCGCAGTCTTAAGGATAGGTCTGCGCTTGATCAATTAAGCCATACCCTCACTACCAACTTTGATCTGGAACAATTACTGGATGCACTCCATCACCAGTTGACTCAATTACTTGAGGTCGACAATTTTTACGTTGCCTTGCTTGCTCCTCAGCGCGAGGAGATCTGGTATCCAATGGCTATAAAGAATGGCCTGCGCCAGAATTGGCCACGCCGATCTTTAGCGGACCGACTCACAGATCGGGTTATCCTCACCGGGAAACCAATCCTGTTACCTCACCATGCTAACGACCGATTAAATCAAATTGGTCTTCCATCCAGCGAAGACACGCCATGTGCCTGGATAGGAGTGCCACTGATTACATCAGAACAACCGATCGGATGCTTGGCACTATATTCAAACTCTCCTCAAACAGAATTCACCGAGGCAGATCTACATCTACTTGTCAGTATCTCTGGACCAACGAGTATCGCGATCCAGGTCGCTCTCCGAAATATCCTGCTGACCAATGATGTTACTTATGGTCACGATCGTCTTGCAGTTGTCTTAAATTCGGTTGGAGAAGGTATCACTTTCATTGAGTATGATGGCCGGATTTCCCTGGCAAACCTAGCATTGGAAAATATCACCGGGTATTCACAGCAAGATTACCTTGGGAAGTCAATTAATGAGATGCCTGAGGCCGTCCTAAGCCATTTTGGACTTCCATTAAGCGAATCAAACGATATTGTCAACACCTTGAGAATACAGGGACAACAAACCAATAAAACCAGTATCCGCCTTGGAGAAAGAGCTCAAGAGAAATATCTAGAACGCACTGTTCACCCCGTAAAAGGCCAATCTGGCCAAGATATTGGATGGTTGATCATATTACGGGATGTGAGTGAGGAACAGCGAGCCCGAAATAATCGGGATTTAATCAGCGAAACCCTGATCCACGATCTGCGATCACCTATCAGCGCGGTACTAAGTGCTCTGAATGTTGTAGAAGATTCCTTCGATGGAAATGATCCCACTGGGATTGTAAAACCATCACTTCAAATCGCAAGACGAAGTGCACATAGGGCGTTAGCTATGATCGAATCTATGCTTGAATTTGCGCGATTTCAAGCCGGTGAGATCGAATTACATCTCACCCTCTGCAATCTTCACGAACTCGGTGAACAAGCCCTGGCAGAGTTTTCTCGTCAAGCCACAGAATATAAAATTACTCTTGTTAATGACATGCCTAAAGATCTGCCCGGTATTCGCGTCGACCAGGGAAAAATTATTCGTGTTCTAACCAATCTGATAGATAATGCAATAAAATTCACACCAGCTCAAGGCGCAATCCACATTCGCACAGAGATGATAGACGCCCAATATATGGAAGTACAAATCAGGGATACGGGGCCGGGGATCCCGGAAGATTATCTCGAGAAAATATTCGACCGGTTCAGTCAAGTGCCAACTCTGGCGGGAAGAAAACGCGGCTCCGGTCTTGGCTTGCCCTACTGCCGAATGGCTATTGAAGCCCATGGAGGTCGAATTTGGGCGGAATCGCACAAAGGTTCTGGCAGTATCTTCCATTTCACGTTGCCAATCGATAGGTCTGACTCTTGATCAGCTTACATTTTGTTCCAGAATGTTAATGAATCTTTGACACACTAGGTCTTGTCATGTCAGGTGAGGCGCGCTATAATGCCAGACTGGAAGGAGCTTAAGTGTTCCTACCAGCTTCTGAGGTGGTGAATGCCAATTTATATTTACCAGTGCGATAATTGTGGTGTCCGATTTGAACGACATCAGAATTTTAATGATGGTCCCTTGACTCGCTGCCCAGAGTGTTCTAAGAAGACCCTCAGGAAAATTTACACGCCTGTTGGAATTGTTTTTAAGGGATCTGGATTCTATGCAACCGACAACAGGTCTCCTTCAGGTAGCAACACATCGAATAAACCATTAAAAACTGAAGGGGAGGAAAAGGCCCCTAAAGTTAGTGAAGCACCGAAAGCAACCGAGACAACCTCTAAAGATTAGACCACCCGCACTTCCAGCCTATCAGATCTGTATATGAAATTAAGGACGCCTCCTCTTGAGGAGGCGTCTTTTTTTGTTACAATCGATCAATAAATATTAATGATATTTGAAAAAAAGCAACGGTTTTAGGAGGTACTGCCTTCGACCTAAACCTATCATGAAGACAATATAGCTCCTCGGCCAGGACTCGAACCTGGAACCTAGCGGTTAACAGCCGCCCGCTCTGCCGAATTGAGCTACCGAGGAAGGTAGGCAGCAGGATTATAAACACAAGCCAGAAGCATGTCAAGTCGGGCAAGTCTAGAATACGGTTTCGCACTGCGCTTGCGTGAGTATTACTAAGTAAATAACAATCGGACTCAGTCCTTATTAATGAGGTATCTATGGCACTCAAGGGCAATCTAAAAGAGTTCTCGCTTACTCAATTGCTGAATCTGATCAGCCTATCAAATAAAACCGGCACCCTGATCGTTGAGGGAAGATCCGAAGCCGCAAGAGTGTTCTTTCGAGAAGGGAAGCTCGCCTATGCGCAATTTGACCAGGAAGATAACAGCCTGGCGAGCATCCTCCATAAAACCAAAAGACTTTCCTCTGCTCAATTTCAGGGAATTAAGGAAAAGACCAGGGAAATGGGCGATAAGGAACTTGGATTATTATTAATCAACGCCAATTATTTCTCCCAACAAGATATTCTTGCGAGTCTACAATCTTATTTTACAGAAGTTCTTAACCGTCTATTCACTTGGATGGAAGGTATTTTTCAATTTGAATCCAATCTTACCCCTCCAGATGACCGGATAACGGTAAAAGTTGGTCTGGAGAACATTATCTTAGAAGGTTCACGGCAGCTCAAGGAATGGGAATACCTAAAAGATGAAATTCCTAGCCTTGAGATGGCAATTAAATTTGTTGAACGTCCTGGAACAAACCTGCGAAACATCCATCTCACAAAAGAAGAATGGAAAGTAATCTCATTTGTCAATCCAAAAAATACAATGCGCCAGATTGCAAATGCCAATCACTTGAGCGAGTTCGAGATCCGGAGAATCGTCTTCAGCCTATTACAGGCTGGCTTGATTGAGATTATCCGACCGGCAAGCGGACCACACCCCATCCCACCTTCTAATCGAGTAGTAGTTAACCCAACACCAGTCAATAAACAAGAACGCAAATCATTAATTGATCGAATAATTAGTCGAATACGTTCGCTATAATAGCACGAGAAATAGCATGCAAACAGTAAAAATGGTAGTCACGGGGCCTTTCAATGCAGGTAAAACAGAGTTTATTCGCTCAGTTAGTGAAATTGATGTTGTATCGACGGAAAGGAAAATATCTACAGAAGCAGAAAAGATCAAGAATACGACCACCGTTGCCATGGACTTTGGCAGGATAACCGTAGATAAGGAATTGGTTTTGTATCTTTTTGGTACTCCTGGTCAAAAACGATTCGATTTTATGTGGGAAATCCTTTCTGAAGGAATGCTTGGATTTGTTGTAATGGTTGATAGCACCCGACCCGAGTCTTTTCGTGAAGCGCGTCACATCCTGGAAACCTTCCGGGCTTACGCACCCACCCCATATGTTGTCGCGGCCAATAAACAAGACCGGAAGGAGGCCTGGGAAGTAGATGACATCCGGATTGCCTTGCGCCTGGATCCGAACATTAAGATGTTAAACTGCGTTGCCACCCAGAAAGAAAGTGTTAAATCTATATTGCTCGAGTTGCTTTACTCGATCCTGTCCGAGATGGAAGTGAATTAGATCTTATATAGAATCCGAGTTTTTTATTATGCCATCAATTACCACCCAACATGGCGTAGTCCACTTCGAGGTATCCGGCCGCGGACGTCCAATCATATTCTTACATGGCTGGCTTGGCTCATGGGGTCTGTGGCAAGAAACAATGGATTTTTTAAGCCATTACTACCGGACTTATGCATTGGATTTCTGGGGATTTGGTAAATCGGGAAAGAAAGGTGATTCATTTACTGTGCCCGACTTTGTTAGCCTAGTTGGCCAATTTATGGAGAGTCTTGGAATTATTAGAGCCCCGCTTGTAGGACATAGTATGGGAGGCACTGTCAGTTTGTCATTTGCCCTTCAACATCCGGAAAAAGTTAGCAAAGTTGTGGTGATTGGCTCACCGATTAACGGCTCATCTTTGGCGCTCATGTTAAAGATGGCTGGAAATCCTTACATCGCTAGGCTTGTTTTTAATGCTATGTGGGCATTAAAGTTCGGTATTCGGGTCGCTTCGCCCTTCATAACTCGAGAACCTAAATGGGTAGAGATGATGGAAAAGGACCTCTCCAAGACAACCCTGGAATCGTTCTTACTAAGCATTGCTTCTCTTCGAAAAACCGATCTTCGGCCAAAATTGAACCCCCAATGCTTCCCAGTGATGGGGATGTATGGCAACCGGGATGTCATTGTTAATCCAAACCAATGGGCTGTACTTCTAGCTAGCGTGCCTTCTGCAAGGATTGAGCGCTTCGAGCGCGCTGGACATTTCATTATGCTCGATGATCCGCAACAATTTATGTTCAAGCTGCATGAATTCCTAGAATATGAATATTAACCTCCTCCAAGTTTTAATGTTAGAAAATCACGATGATTAAAATTATTCTCCAGGATCACCGCAATATTCAGCCCTTTAACGAACGGGCACGCGATTTACGCATTCATAATCAACCGCTCTGGTTGTTGCAAAGGGATGCCCTGGCGCCTTATGTCGAACATGAAATTGAACTCTGTGATGGGTCTCCATTACCATCAATAAATGAGGCGTGTTTGATTTATCGGGATAATCTATTTTTTGATAAGGCGTATATCGCTGCATTCATGGAGGAGGCAAAACGCTTAGCCAAACCATGTCGCGCTGCGTTTTCTTTGGAAGATGCGGCTTTCCGCGAACACGCCTTACCTTTATCAACTTCGTATACTCCATCTGGTAATGTTTTCCTTGCTGACCTCTGGTATTTTCCATCTAGTCCCCAGGAAGAATGCGAACCAGTTGTGATTGACCTCCAATCTCGTGAAGTCGGCTATTACCACGTTCCAACATACATGGCATATGAACAGGGCAATCTCGTTTTTCAAGTTCCCTTGCGGAATTTGATCGCTATCGAACTCATGGGTGCACGTTTTCATCGCTGACGTAGTGTTTGGCGTTTTCTCCCGAGGAGCTCGTTTTGAAGAGAGATTAAAGAAAGAGCCATTTTATAAACTAAAGATTTTGGGGAAAGCTTTATTCGAGGGAAAGCAGGTTCTAGAATGCACAGAATTAGTCAAAATAGGGAAAAACTGTGTTATCGATCCAAAAGCGGTTATCCACGGCCCCTCAACTATCGGCGATAATGTCACGATCAACGCCGGCGTAATCATTGAAAACTGCATCATTGGAAATAATGTAAATATCTCCCAGGATTGCCAGCTAATGTTATCGGTAATTGGCGATGGTGTATTTCTCCCATTCAGGACATCTCTATTTATGACGACCCTGATGGACAATAGCATGGTAGCTCAGAATACTTGCCTGCAAATGTGCGTCATTGGGAGGAATACTTTCATCGGTGCAGGATCTACTTTTACCGATTTCAACTTATTACCTGTCCCAATCCGAGCTAGAGACGGAAATGGACAACTCAACCTGGCAAATCGTCCGGTCCTAGGCAGTTGTGTTGGGCACAACTGCCGGCTTGGTTCGGGGATGATCGTTTTTCCTGCCAGGACAATCGAATCAGATACCATCCTATTCGCTTCCTCCGAAAGGCGTGTGATTGACCGGGATGTAAGATATGAAGAGAGTGATCATCACAGATTGTCATCAGCAGACTTGCATCCCCGTCTTTATCCCCAGCCGGGGGAAGATGAACCTCAAAATTTATCAGAATTGACTTTTGCTGGAGGCAGTTATGAACAAACACCGTCTCATAATCGTCGAAGATGATTTCGATATTGCTACAATGCTCCAGATTTATTTCGGAAGTCTGGGGTATGAGGCAGACTTGGCTCCCCGTGGATTGGAGGCCTTGGAAAAAACACGTCAGAAAATGCCACACTTGATTGTGTTAGATATCATGCTGCCAGACATCGATGGTTATGAAGTTTGCCGCTGCCTTCGTACACAAACTCGCACCAGTCATATACCGATCATCTTTCTAACTCAAAAGGATGAGCGTAGCGACAAGCTTCAGGGTCTAGAATTGGGCGCTGATGACTATGTTACAAAACCATTTGACATTGAAGAACTACGTTTACGAGTGCAAAATGCCATTGCCCGTTCGGAACGAGAAAGACTCACCGATCCTCGAACTAACCTGCCAACCGGTCGATTAATCGAAGAACAACTTCGTCAAATCATCCGTAAAGAAGGTTGGGCAATGTTAGATATCCGTCTTAACCATTTTGAACCATTCAAGGAAGCATATGGATTTGTTGCCAGCGACGATGTCTTGCGCTTTACTGGAATGCTAATTGGTGAAGTTCTTGATGAGCTCGGATCAGTTAGTGATTTTATTGGACATATCGGTGGAGACAACTTCATGGTTATAACGGAGGAAGAAAATTCAATAGAAATTCGGCATCGCCTGACAACACGTTTTAACGATGAAGTACTCACTTATTACAGCTTCAAAGATCGACAACAAGGTTATATTCGGCTCTCAGGCGATAAGGTACCTGAGATGAAAAGCCTGTTGATGGATCTCTCAGTTGGAGTAGTATCTCCAAACGAATATCAGTTTGCTGATATTCGAGAGATTACCGAGTTAGCTGCCGAAGCCAGGCGACTTGATAAGGTGTAATCAATGATTCATGTAAACCCCACCAGTTTGGGGTTCACCCTGCTTTTCCTTGGATTTTCTTTTTTTATATTCACCCGGCTATTATTGCGCGCCAAGCAGCAACGCATTAGTCTCAACTCGGCATCCTATCCTCAGCCGAATGGTATACAACTAGAACCACATTCTAATGGTTTCATCCTTGTTCAATCAGGGGGACGAATCCTTCACTCCAATTTGGACAAATTAGACTGGTGCAAATTTTCAGCAGATGAGATCGATCTGAATCATTTGCTATACCAATTCCGTCCTAGTGAAGTCTTTCTTAATCTTTGCACCATTGAAGGGCGGGCACAGCTATCGATTGACAATATGACTATTGAAGCTATCTCTGTTAAAGTTCCTTATGGAAATAGCCATGCATTATTGGTTTTGATTAAACGAATTGAGGAAGCAATTGATGATCCCGAGAAAACTTTGAGAATTTCCAGGAGCAGGAATGATAAATCACCCCCGAGGAATATTACCGAGATATTCGCGGAGACAAGTAGGGAAATATTTTCAGCCTCCAATTTAGATGATACTCTAATCGCAATATTAGAAGCGGTGAACAGATTAGTACCGACTGATTTCAATGAAGTTTCTCTCATCGAAAATGAGAACCAGATTGGCTCATATAAGCTTCAGGAATTCTCCGGAGGGAAACACCGATTAATTCTCAATGAACTTGATCCGAACCTGGTATATTCGAACCAAGTTTTCTCTAGTAAAACCCGCCTGCTCGTTACAGATACTGAGCAAGAAATAAACACGCTGTCGGAAAAACAACAATTCGAGTTACCCATACGCTCTTATTTGGGGATTCCTCTTGTTTTCTCGGGCGATTTAATAGGCGTCATCGAATTGGGTTCTCTCTCAGCTAATACCTTCAATCAAAATGACCTTGAACTGCTTGATTTACTCTCCAGTCACATCTCGACAGCAATCAAGAAATCCCAGGCTTTCGAGCAAGAAAAGCGACGCCTGGATGAATTAGATGGAATTGCAAATATTTTCAATTCCATTAACAATCTCCAAGATCCGGATGAGCTTTTCGAACATCTAGTCAACAGCATATCAATGCTCTTGGAGGTAGAAATTTTTGGATTTTTTCTTTACGATGAGGAGCAAAGGATATTAAGGGGGCAAACACCATTCCAGGGCATACCGAATGACTTTGTCGCGCAATACCTGTTAATGGTTCCTAAAAATAGTGCAGTTGATGATCTAATCCAAAATAATGAAAGAATTCTTACTACTAATGCGGTCGAAGATGCCCTGATCATCATCTTAAAGCTTGAAGACTTAGCAATCGCATCAGGCATGCATCAAACTTTGCTATTTCCTATTACAAGAAACCAACATTTCCTAGGATACCTGCTGATTGCTAACCCCCAAGAACAACCACCATTCTCTCCTGAAAACCAGAGGTTTATCGAATCGATTGCCGTTCGGGTAGCTCCAATCGTCGAAAACATCACTCTCTTCCGAAGATCGCAAATCCGGATACAAAGAGCGGAAGCATTACGACAAATCGCCAACCTGACTGGCTCACGGGTATCGCTCGATGAAATCTTACGAAAATCAGTAGCTGAACTCACAAAATTAATCCATGCCGACATGGCTGCTATATATTTACTTGATCAGAACGAACGGAAATTATGTTTACATGACTCATCTTCGATTGGTGTCCCGTTACAAATCAGGAAGCAATTCGATAATTTAATGGTCAGTGATCCTGAGTTTCGACTTACCGTCTCAGGAAATCTAAAACCAATTATCAGTGGGGATATCAATCGGGACATGAGGTTTTTGCCATTATACGAACCATTACTCCTGAACCTGAATGTTGCTTCTGTCATCAATGTACCATTGATTATCGGAGACCAGGGAATTGGCGAGATAATATTGGGTAGCGGGATTCCAGACCAGTTTGACCAAACTGATCTGGACACATTAAGAACTGCAGCAAATCAATTAGCAGGTACGATTGAGAGATCCCGACTTGCGTCCCAAACTGATGAGGGTTTACGCAAACGGGTAAGTCAATTAACGGCAGTCACACAAATCAGCCGTGAACTCAGTTCAACACTTGACTTACGATACCTAATCCAGAGAGTATATTCAGAAGCGTTACGGACGACAGGAGCTGAATGTGGAACAATTTTGCTCTTCAATCCAGATGAGACACCCACATTACATCCCCAGGTGGCCTGTTATTTTGGAGAAAATCCTTCAAAATCTTATTCGGACGAAGAAGCATCGGTGCTTCAATGCCGAGAACCTTTAATTTTCACACCGACCACCCATCAGGATAATTCTTCCTCGTCATTCCATTCATGGGAAGGTGATCGAGAAGAAAAAATTCCTCAGAAAGTAAAATCAATATTGATTGTTCCGATAACCTATCAGGATCAGGTGATCGGTTTGTTGGAATTGCACTCACGAAATAATAATTATTTTGATGATACATCCAAAGACGTCGCTTACTCGTTGGCAAACCAGGCTGCGATCGCCATTAGAAATGCACAACAATACGATGAATTAATCCATCAGAATTCGTTATTAAATCGACGTATAGACTTATTTGCTAAGTTAATTGAAACCAACCAAACATTGCAGCCTGATCTTCCCCTTGAACGATCCCTGGAGACAATCGCTTCAAGCATACAAGAATCAACACCTTTCAATATCGTATTGATCAGTATTTATGAGCCTGCAACTCAAAACTTGATTCGGACAACTAACTTTGGTCTGTCTCAGGAAATAATGGCAGAGTTAAAAGCTAATCCTCAGCCGTGGATAGGTATACAAAATCTCATGCAGGATGAATTTCGCTTAGGAAATGCTTTCTTCATCCCATATGAAAGAATGCCGGTGATGCCAGTCGATATCCATTCGGTAGTACCGATATCATTGGATTTTATTCGAACAGAATCCGATGACTGGCATCCCGAAGATATATTGTTCTTTCCATTGAAAAAAACTGATGGTCATCCCCTCGGGTTGATTAGTCTAGACGATCCCAGCAATGGAAAACGTCCTGATCGGGTTACCCTTGAATCTCTTGAAATCTATGCCAGTCAAGCCGCGCTTCTAATTGAGGTTTTTCAGAAAGTCAACACACTGAAAGAACAAAATCTCATTCTCCAAAATAACCTTCGCCTCATGGAGGATCAAACACGAGATTCCATAGGTGATCTCTCTGTTCTTGAGCATGAGCGTTCAGAACAAAATAAAGCTATCGAGAAGTTGGAGCTTGCACGCTCAAGGTTAAAAATTGCTCTAGAAATCACCGATCTTGTGTCACAACAAAACGACCGACATGCAATCCTTGACGTTGTTGGAAATGCGCTTCAAACGAATATTGGATCTGATCTCATTCTGGTTGCAGACAATACACCCGAAGGGTTGCAAATAATCCATCGTCAAGGCCCACTTCCAGAATATACAACTATAGAACCTTTCCTCGGACAACTGAATCCATTCAATCACTGCTTATCGACCAATGAAATTTTGGTCATTCCAGATGTCAAACAAAGTCCAAAATGGAGTCAATCTCACTTTATAAAAACCCTCGGCATTCAGAGCTTTCTGGCTTTTCCAGTCCAAGTTGATGGAAAACCTGAATCAGTTTTCCTGGCAGCCAGTTATTCAATAAATCTTGATGTTACATCTGAAGATGAGGAGTTATTCCTAAGAATCTCTCACCAGATCACAGGTGCATTGAAAAAACAGAACTTAGTAATTGAATCCCAGCGTCGCTTACAAGAAATAAATCTCCTGCTGGAATTCACTCGACAGATAGAATCTCTCGATCCAAATCACCTTTTACAAGCACTCGTAGATAGCACCAAGAAAGTCGTCCGTTCAGCCCAAGCTGGTTTTATAGCCCTATGGCAAACAGACCGAAATGTTCTTATCCCGAAAACAACCGTAGGTTTTACAAACCCAGAGAGTGTGTTAAGAATAGAAATCCCTGTGGAAAACTCTCTTCCCGGACGTGTATATCTTCAACAACAATCCCTCAGGGTTGAAGGGATTGATTTTGCCTGCGATTACCCTCTCGCTTCCGAAAGTCTGCTTAGTTACGAGGAAGCTACCGGAGGTAAATTACCAATCTCAAGTCTATTAATCCCCATTCCGGTATCCAAGTATCTCCCTAACTCTCAGGAAATTTCACCATACGATGGCGTATTGGTCCTGGATAATTACACAACCCAAGGAGGATTTTCGAAAGAAGATCTGGCACTAGCTACATCGCTCACTCAACAGGCTGCACTCACCTTGGCAAATTATAGCCTTTTCCAGGATGCCGAACAACGCGCCAATCAACTTACAGCATTAACTGGGGTTTCAACCGAGATTACCTCTAGTCTACAAAAGAAATCGCTAATTTCATCTTTATTAGATCAATTACGAGCCGTTGTTCCATTTGATTCAGGCACATTATGGATTAGAGATCAACAGGCGCTAGTTGTACAGGCAACCCTGGGATTCGAAGATTCAGATAATCGCCTCGGCCTGATTGTTAATGTTGATGACAGTGCCCTTTTTAAAGAGATGTTGGAGAATGGTCGGGCTATCTACATCGGTGATATTCGACTTGACTCTCGCTTCGCAGGATTAGAGGAAAAACATCACCAGACCTGGCTCGGTGTGCCAATTAGTTTCCAAGGAAATGTCATAGGGGTAATCGCATTAGAGAAGCTTGAACCGAACTATTACAAAGATCAAGATCTAGAGCTATTGATGACATTCGCCAGCCAGGCAGCAACTGCCTTTGAGAATGCCCGATTATATGAAGATAGTATCCGTCAAAACCAGGAATTGGAAAGGAATTCCCGCCGGGCTAATTTATTAAGCCGTCTTTCGTTCAATTTAAACAGTACTCTAGAGAATGTTGAGATACTCAGTCTTTCAAGCCAGCACCTGATAGAAGCGATATACTGCTCTGGGATTTCGATCGTGACTTTAGAGCAAGCGCCCAAAGCAGGGGGAACCGGTGGACTTGGAACTCCTTCCGGGTTAAGCTCAATTGTATTTGATGAGTACCCCCTTAAATCTCTCGAACTACCCTTCCATTTACCTGAATTGCCTCTATTTTCGCATCTAGCTCAAACGCTTGGAGTATTCTCTGCTGAGGATTCTTCCCAGGAAGCCGCTCTTCTCTCAATCCGAAGCTACCTTGAAAAACTGGAAGCCAGATCGCTATTTATTCTTCCAATGGTCATTGGTCAGCAATTGCATAGCCTCTGGATAGTCTATTCGAGCGAGCCCCGCCACTTTATGCAAGATGAAATCGATCTAGCACGTGTGGTGGTCAACCAAGCTGCAATAAGTGTCGAAAAGGCTCGCCTCTTCACAGAGATTCATGGGCTTACCCAAGATTTGGAAATGCGGGTGGAAGAGCGCACGGTTGAGCTTGCTCAGGAACACCAGAGAACGCAGACTTTATTACGTCTGAGCACAGAACTCTCCGCTTCATTAGACATCGATTACATTATTGAACGGACTTTATCGATACTTAGAGAAACGATCGACGCAACGCATATCTCCTGCCTCGTTTGGCGACCAGGAGAAGATAACTTACGTCATGCTGCTTCTATTGGGTATTCCGGAATCGCCCCAATGAAGGGAAAACCACTGGCACTACGCAAAGATCAGGGATTGATTGGCTGGATCATATCCAATCGTAAAGCTGCGATCATCCAGGATTTGTTAGAAGATTCGCGTTGGATTCAACTCCCAGATACCAAATTACTACACCGTAGTGCAATAGCAGTTCCGCTGATGGTTGGCGAGGAATTACTCGGCGCGATCTTTCTTTTTCATCCTGATGTCTGTCATTTTTCCGAAGATAAAATCGATCTTGTCCAGGCAGCTGCCAATCAGGTTGCAGTAGCAATTAATAATGCTGAATTATATAACCTGATCCGTGAGCAGGCTGAGGAACTAAGCGGATTGTTACACCAACAAAAAATCGAAACAAGCCAGTCGCGTGCGATCCTGGAAGCTGTTGCTGAGGGTATCCTGGTCACAGATTCTAATGGATATGTCATGCTATTCAATGACTCGGCAGAGAAAATTTTACAGCTCAACCGGGATCGTGTACTTGGAAATTCAATAGATGATTTTATGGGACTGTTTGGCAGCGTTGGAAAAATGTGGATCGAAACTATCCAGCAGTGGGCGCGTGAATCCGCAAGTTTCAATCCAGGTGTTTATTACTCCGAGCAGCTAAATCTTGATACTGGCCAAGTGGTCTCAGTCAACCTGGCTCCAGTCCTTTTCCAAAACGAGTTCCTCGGGACTGTCTCCATCTTTCACGACATCACTCATCAAATCGAAGTCGACCGGCTTAAAACCGAGTTCGTTGCTACGGTCAGCCATGAGTTGCGTACGCCTATGACATCCATCAAGGGGTATGTCGAGATTCTTCTCATGGGCGCAGCAGGAACGATGAATCCGCAACAAATGCGCTTCTTAGAGATCGTAAAGAACAACACCGAGCGGCTTGGAGTGTTGGTGAACGATTTGCTTGATCTTTCCCGAATCGAAGCTGGAAAAATCAAATTGGCTTTGCAACCGATGGATATTCAATCTCTTATCGAAGGGGCTATCGCTGACTTCCGCCAACGGTCCAAAGAAGAGATGAAACCGATGCAATTTAGCGTGAATATTCCGATGGATCTGCCACGAGTAATCGGAGATCCAGAACGAGTCCGGCAGATCATACAAAATCTTCTCGAAAATGCATATGATTACACCCCAGATTATGGGCATATTAATCTTAGAGCTTACCAATCAAATGGAGACATTCAGGTGGATATCATTGACAATGGTATTGGAATCCCATTGCCTGAACAAACCCGGATTTTCGAGCGATTCTACCGTGGTGAAGATCCGCTTGTTCTGGCAAGTTCGGGAACAGGTTTGGGGTTGAATATTGTCCAACAATTAGTTGATATGCATCATGGTCGGATTTGGTTAACAAGCAAAGGTGAGCCCGGCGAAGGTAGTACATTCTCTTTTACCCTGCCAGCCTACCGGCAACAGGTCGAACAAAGGAGCGAAGCAGTCTTATGGCGAAGATCTTGATTGCCGAAGATGAGCGAGATATCCGCGAGTTGATTGCATTTACCCTCCAGTTCGCTGGATATCAAGTAATCTCAACCAATAACGGGGAAGAAGCATTTGAAACCGCCAAGAATGAGATTCCTGATTTGATCCTTTTGGATATCCGCATGCCGCGTATGACGGGATACGAAGCTTGCTCCCACCTTAAGGCAGAATCGAGCACAAAGAATATTCCAGTTATCTTCCTCTCTGCAAAAGGACAGGAGGCGGAAGTTCAAACAGGGTTAGATCTAGGCGCTACCGATTACATCGTCAAACCATTTTCACCAGACCAGTTAGTTAACCGGATTCAAGCAGCTCTGATGAATTAAAAGAATCTAAAGGAAAAAGAACGGGAGGGTTTCATCTTTCTGAAACATCATACTTACCGATGAGCGCCATTTTTCTTAACGACGCGATTGTACACTACGAAGTCCTCGGTCGAGGTCGACCGTTGATTTTCTTACATACATGGATTGGCTCCTGGCGATATTGGGTGCCCAGTATGCAATCCGCGTCTACTTCCCATCGTACATACGCGCTTGACCTGTGGGGATTTGGCGATTCTTCTAAACTCATATCACGATATCCTATTGAGCAACAGATATCCATGCTGGATGGATTTATTCAATATATGGGTATTCGGAATTTCGCTTTGATCGGCCATGGACTCGGCGCAATCCTGGCATTATATTACGCAGCCGACCATCCTAAAGAGGTGGACCGTCTGCTAACCATTGCTTATCCAATGGGGATCCAATCCATCAGTCCACGCCTCACCTCAGCGTCACCAAATCAATTGGCTGACTCGTTATTCGGCAAGTCGAGGGAAACGGAAACTTACAGAAGTGATTCTGTGAAAACTGATCCCCAGTCGATCACAGTGTCCCTTGCCCAGTTCGGGCAGGTTAACTGGCGGCAGCTTCCATTGCGGATTCAAGTTCCATCTTTGTGGGTGTATGGACAAAATGATCCAATCATAAAATTTCCTAACGAAAAGGAGATTGCCTTTATCCCTGAATCAGGACATTTAATTTCCTTCGAACAGTCTAGCCACTTCCCGATGCTGGATGAACCGCACACTTTCAACAGATTACTGGCAGATTTTCTAGCCATCAGGCCAGACCAGGAAATGAGCCTATTGTGTATAAAAGAAGAATGGAGACGTCGAGTTCGGTAAGATGACGTCTGTCAATGCAAAGTAGAAATGTCCCCTTTGTCAGGGAAGGATAAATTGATCTGGTAGACTGGTGACACTCGTGCGGAGGATAGGGCAACGCTGGAGAGCGACCTGAGCGCCGACACGGGGCCAAAGACTGGGCAGAGCGAGGGTTGCTCTGCTCTTTGGTTTCTGCCCTGTTTTCGGCCAAAAGCGAAAAACTCAAAGGCTGATCCAGATTAGTCTGCGCCATGGGGAGTGGTCTCCTGGATGGGTTTGCCATTGAGATGGTGGCCATACTGGCGCCAGGGATGGTTAGGAGCAGGCGACTTGGGCGGCTTGATCTGGCGATCGAGAGTTTTGGTATCTGCGACTTCGGCCTGGCGGGTAGGCTGGTGATAGATGGTGTAAGAAAGGGGTTTGTTTTTGTAGAGGATGGTGACTTCTCCTTTGGCATTCTCACAGACGGTGACTTGAGCATTGCGCAGAGCATAGTCAGGGCGGTCGGATTGGATCTGGTAGATCACCTTGTTGGCTTGCACGGTGAGGTTCTTGGATAGCGTAGCGGTTTTCTGGCGGGTTAAGATGATATCCAGATTTTCGGTTTTGAGTACAGGGCGGTGGGCGTCATGGCTGCTGCGGGGAGCCATGGCGAAGCGGCGGTTGAAGTCTAGGCGGAACTCGGGTAGATAGGCATTGGCGCTGTCGATGTCGGAAATACCCTGCAGGCGCAGCTCCTTGACCAGGCGGTCCTGCAGGGTCTGGTTGGCGCGTTCGATGCGTCCTTTGGCCTGGGGCGTATTGGCGCAGATGATCTGGACGTCCAGCTCCTGCATGGCTCGCCCAAACTGGGTCAGGCCACTCCCTAGACCGATGGTTTGTTCTTGATTGACCCGAAAGATGCCGTGTTTGTCGCTGTAGAAGGCCACCGGCTTGCCGTAACGCTCAAAATAGTGCCGGGAAGCTTCGCAGTAGCCGAAAAAGGTCTCGTCCGGCACAAACCATAACTCTAAAAGTTGCCCCGTGGCATCGTCAATATACACCAGCAGGGTACACTTCGGCCCGCGCCCTTCGAACCAGTCGTGATCCGAGCCATCAATCTGCACTAATTCCCCAAAACAAGCCCGCCGCTCTCGCATCTGGTGCGTGGATGGCTTTTTCGCCCGTTTTGGCTTCCACATCCCTTCTGCGATCATGATCCCACGCACACTTTCCCGCGATATCCGCAGCTTGTGTTTCTCCGTCAGCTTCTCGTGGGCTAAGGTGGGTCCAAAGTCCCGGTAGTGCGCATAGATCAGGTCGATGGCTTTCTGCTGCGTTTCCACATCCAGTCGATTGTTGCTGGGCTTGCCGCGCCGCTGGCTCACCAAGCCTCGAGCACCCTGCGCTTTATATGCTCGATACAACCGTTTGATCTGCCGCACACTCAAATTCAGCATCCGGGCTGCTTCTTTCTGTGTCAAGCGTTTGTCTTTGATCCGTTGCATGGCTTCTAATCGGGTGATTTCTCGGTTGCTCATTGCTAGTAGTTTGTCCATTTCATGTCCCTTCAATGGGGACATTTTAACTTTGCGAAAAGGGGACTCTACTACCTTGTTTTTGCGCAAACAGACGGCATTTCAACTTTTTAGTGCAAACACAGGCGGTTTCTACTCGGAAAATGCTTCTGAATAACTGACTAAAGACAGAATCCGGTATCATCGGAGAAATTGCTTTTGACTTATTGGCTCAAGGAGGGCTCCGATGACTGTCGAAATTGGTTTTACCGAAGAACTGATCAACTCGCAATATGCGCCATTGGCGGCTTTGAGTGCCTTCTACCAACAGCATCACTTGCTCGAACCACTGACTGAAGTGGAAATTCCTATGCGGAAGCGGGATTTTCCTTCGGCAGACAAGCTGACCCAGGTCCTGCTGAGCATTTTGACAGGCTGTCAGACCCTTTCTGAAGTCAACGGCCGGTTGAAACCAGAATTGGGATTGGCCTGTGTATGGGGTTGGGACCGGTTTGCAGACCAATCCAGCCTGTCCCGGACCCTGGATGCGCTAACTCTAAAGAACATTGAGCAACTGCGTGGTAGCACGACGTTGGTTTGGCGGATGCGCAGCCAGATCAGGGAACACGACTGGCGCAGCTATCTGTGGTTAGACTTTGATCTATCCGGTTTACCTTGCAGTCCGCAGGCTGAGGAGAGCCAGAGAGGCTATTTTAGTGACAAAAAAACACCACGGGGCGGCAACTAGCCCGGGTTAGTGTCATCGATTACCATGAGACCGTTTGGTCCGAAGTGTTCCCTGGCAATCGACACACCGTGCAATGTCTGGAACCGGCTGTTCTGTCGGCTGAAACTGCTTTAGAGTTATCCGCTGAACAGCGAAAGCGCACCGTCTGGAGGCTGGATGGATGAGCAGGAAGTGATGAACACATACGCTGGTTGCTCCAACGGGATTACCACATTGTGGCAAAAGGAATGTCTCATTCGCGAGCCGAAGCGCTCTCCAGACGAGTCTCCCGCTGGGATGTTTACGAAGGGGTCTGGTTAGGTGAGGTCAAACCACCAGTCGATTACGGCAGACCTGTCCGGGTCTTCGTCAAGCGCAGGCTAAAGGATGGTGCTTTTGTCCATAGCTACTATGTCTTGACCTTATCCTTGCCGTCCAAAGGGCTGTTTATGGCCAAATATGATGCACGCGGCGGGGCAGAAGTCGAACAATTTCGCAACGACAAATCCGGTTTGAGCCTGGAAGCCCGTCGCAAACGCAGTTTCCTGGGACAAAAAGGATACATTCTGCTCACTGACCTGGCGCACAACCTGTTGTCCGATTTCTATCACCGGGCTTTGGTTGGAACCCGATTCGAGAATTTCGGTCCCAAACGGATCGTTCGTGATCTGCTAACCATGCCTGGTAAGCTCGTTTTTGAGGGAGATCGGCTTTCCCGAGTCGAGTTGCTAACTCAAAAGCAGTTTTCTGGAGATCTGGCTATTTGCTTGGAAAGGTACTGTTCAGGCGGCTAAAATCGAGTAGAAATACCTCCTGTTTGCATTATCGAGTAAAAAGTGCCTGTATTTGCGCAAAAACAAGGTACTACTTTGCGCTAACACACGGTAAGAGTGATCGTTTCAAGAATGGTAAATAGCTGATTGCCAAGCAAGGGAACACACTATGATTAAGTTAGCGGATGAAATCACGCTACGAGTTGCGCCAAATCAAGCCCATGAGCCAGGTGATTACCACAATAGGCGATCAAACGGCTGACATTCAGAGCAGACTGATGGCGTTTGTAGCCGCGCATGGAACGATAGCGCTCCTTGATCCACCACCCAATGGCGCGTTCGCTGGCGTTGTTGGTGCCATCCAAGATGGCTTCGCCCTTGGCATTCTTCCAGGTGCGATAGAAGGTCAAGCGCGGCCACAGGTTCCAACGGTCCAGGAACAGGTTGCGTAGGCGATAGGCAAGACTAGCCGATTGACCCGGGCGCGGTGCGGGTGCAGCTGCGTAGCGCAGGAAGAGGGTTTCGAGTTGGGGCTGTTGCTCTGGCAGACGGCTGCGCATGAGTTCCGCTAATTGGTGCAGATCCGCCAAAGCTTGTTGCGGCTCAATCCCTAGTTCCAGCAGAGAGCGATCCGCTCCAGCCTGGATCTGCTGGCTCAGGTTCTCGATGAGAGCTTCCGTATTGCGGACGACGTGGCTCTTGCATACCTGCTGGAACAAGCCCTGCTCATCGGCAACGGTCTTGAAAGCATCCGCATCATCTGTGACCAGGATGCGGGCATCCACGCTCTGGGCAATGGGAGCCACCCATGCTTTCAGGATTTCGGCATCTTCACCAGACAGGTGATCGATGGTCAGCACCAAACCGCTGATGGCATCCACCGTAATCCCGATCGGCAACCATTTGCCTTTGCATTTCACACTGGTCACATCCGCTCCCAGGGCTCGGGTGCGATAGCCTTCCAGGAAATGCTCGCATTTCATCCCGGGAACCCGTTCCGCTGTGCTCTGCACCGCCCGATACACTGTCGCTTTGCACATCCAGACCCCTAAGGCGCTCAGCACCAACGCTACCGCTCCATAACTCAACCCCAACACGTACAACATCACGCCGATCCCCTTCACCCGCTGCGAGAACTGCCCGGCTAACACCCCTTGCGGATAGACCCGGAAGGTGCGCTGACAACGCAAGCACTCATAACGGCGGGCTATCACCTGGTCGTATTGCATATCCCGCACGTTTTTCGGCACTTCCTGGCGCAACCGGAAGTATTTCCCCTTGCACTTCGCATTGGCACACTGCTCCGGCTCAAGAAATTGCTCCGGTTCAACCACTGGTAATTGCAGACTGAGGCGCATATAATTGGTCTACCGTTTCTTTTAGGTTTGTTTCCGGGATGATGGGTAAGATCGTCCCGGAAACGCTATTAAACCCCACTTTTACCAGTTTTGAAACAGTCACCGGTAAGATGACGTCTTGACATCTTCATGTTCTCAATTTATACTGCTGTCAGACAAACAATTCGCTTGGGGAGCCTGGTGTTGCCAGGCTGAGAGGAAGACCAAGAGCCTTCGACCCACATACCTGATCCGGATAATGCCGGCGGAGGGAATGCCACCAAAATCGACACCTTCGCTCCTCCGCCACCGGAGGAGATTTTTGTTTATGCGCGCCATTATCTTCGCCAATGGAATAATCGAACCAGACCACCCAACCCACCCTGATCTTCTACAGGGTGACCTGATTATTGCTGCGGATGGTGGCATGAGAAATAGTCTTCTCTATGGAATCCAACCGGACATAGTTATTGGTGATCTCAACTCTATTTCTGATGAGGAAAAAAAACTACTATCCGGTGCGTCGACCCATTTCATTACCTATCCTCAGGATAAGGATCAAACCGATTTAGAGCTAGCCCTAAATTACGCCGTCCGGAATGGCGCTGACGAAGCCCTATTACATGGCCTCTTGGGTGGGCAACTCGACCAAACAATAGCAAATCTCTTGCTTCTCTCCAGAGATGATTATTCTTCACTTAAGCTGATCGTATCCGCTCCCCCTGATACTGCGTACCTGTTAAAGGAACAGGATGAGCTAAATATCGAGGCCAAAATTGGGGATCTAGTCTCCCTCATTCCGCTTTCAATGGAAGTTTATGGAGTAACTACCTACGGCCTGCATTGGAAGTTGAACAATGCGAAACTTGATTTTGGGAGCACCTTAAGCATTTCAAATGAAATGAAAGCACCAAGGATTTCAATCAAGATAGATGGCGGCAAGCTCCTGGTTATCCACCGGCGAGTTGGGAATACGAAATGAATAAAGGAAGGTATATATGTTAAGAACGATCCGGGTAATATTCATTATTCCCATGATTTTAGGTGTCACACTGACTGCGTGTGTTCCATCCCAGGCATCTCCTGCACCTTCATCGTCCGAGGAGCCAACGGTACAAGCGAATTATTCCGCGCCTGAAGAAACAGCCATCTTAAAGGTTATGAACTCATGATTCCTTTGCAATTTCTGAGTCGGTGTTGAAGGATTTCGAAGAACAGTACAAGATAAAGGTCCAATTCCTGAAATCCGGCGACACTGGCACGGCAGTTAATAAAGCCGTCCTTTCCAAGGATGTTCCGCTCGCGGATGTTTTTTATGGTGTAGACAACACTTTTCTCAGCCGAGCACTGAATGAAGGGATATTTGAAGTCGTATGCATCACCACTCATGGCGGATATTCCTGAGGAATACAAGCTCGATCCACAAAACCGCGCTTTGCCAGTTGACATTGGTGATGTATGCTTAAACTACGATAAATCATACTTTGAAGATAAAGCTCTTCCACCTCCTGCTCATCTGGAAGATTTATTAAAACCTGAATATAAAGGAATGTTGGTCGTTGAAAATCCAGCCACATCCTCGCCTGGCCTGGCATTCTTGCTTGCAACCATCGCCCACTTTGGACAGGAGGGATACCTTGAATATTGGCAGGGATTAGCTGATAATGATTTACTTGTCGTGAATGATTGGGAAACGGCATACCGAGTTGAATTTAGTCGCTCTGGAGGTGAACGCCCGATTGTTGTATCGTATGGCTCCAGTCCGACTTTTGAGGTAATTTACGCCGAAGAACCAATGACCGAACCGCCAACAGAAGCCATTGTCAGTGATGGGGCTTGTTATCCGCCAGATTGAATTCGTTGGCATCTTGGCGGGTTCACAAAATCAGGATATGGCAAAAGCCTGGATTGATTTCATGCTTTCCCCAAATTTCCAGGAAGACATGCCACTCCAGATGTTCGTTTTCCCCGTTAATCGAAATGCGAAGCTGGACCAGGCATTTACCCAGTATTTAGCAGTTCCAGAACAACCCGCCATATTAGATCCTGAGGAGATCACTGCAAACCGGGAAATTTGGATCGATGCCTGGACAGAAACAGTACTTCGTTGAAATTGTATGAAACCTAATCAGAAATACTCATGGTGGTCACGACCTGAGTTTCACAAAGTCTTGCTGTGGATTGCACCGCTGACTTTCCTAGGGATTTTCTATTTTTACCCGCTTTGGGAAATCATCAACCTTAGTTTCGCTAGAGGAGACAGCGGCTTTACAGGCGCAATTCGGGATCTACTGGCGTCAGATTCGATCCACCAGATTCTTTGGTTTACTTTCTGGCAAGCGACACTCTCGACTATTCTCACCTTGCTCATCGGGCTTCCAGGAGCTTTCCTTATCGCTCGATACCAATTTCGAGGTAAATCACTCCTACTGGCTTTATCTACGATCCCCTTTGTAATGCCAACCCTGGTTGTAGCAGCAGCATTTAATGCCTTCCTGGGTCCAAACGGGTGGGTGAATCTCGGTTTGATGAACTTTCTAAATTTGTCTGTGCCACCATTGAAATTGACCAATACCATCTATGCAATTCTATTAGCCCATATCTTCTACAACACCACCATCGTCTTGCGCATGGTTGGGGATTTCTGGTCTCACCTCGATCCGCGTTTGACCCAGGCTGCCCAAACCCTGGGCGCGAACCGTTGGCAAACTTTTAAGAATGTCACACTACCGTTGATAACTCCTTCTATTGCAGCCGCTTCTTTGCTTGTCTTCATTTTTGACTTCACCTCTTTTGGTGTCATCCTGATTTTAGGAGGACCACGTTTCGCCACGTTGGAGGTAGAGATCTATTACCAGACGATCAGCCTCTTCAACCTACCTCTAGCGGCGGCCCTGGCGTTGTTACAATTAATTTGCACACTGGGTATTACTATTGTTTATACCCGGCTTTCATCCCGTCTCAACCAAGCTATGCGTTTACAATCACGCCAATACACTCAGAAGAAGCTGATCGGCTGGCGCGAACGCATATTGGCAACCGTGGTTATATCATTTCTAATACTTCTGCTTGTGACCCCACTGGTTTCCCTGGCAGTTCGATCGGTCACCTCAGTAGATACAGGTCGAACTCCAGATTGGGGACCCTCCACCTGGATTTACTCTGGCATATTATCGCGAACTTTCGATGAACCGCCAAAGTTCGTTGTTCTACGTCCCACCGACAACTGCTGTAGCTATATCCTTGGGGTATGCAATAACGACAGTACTCCTGGCAGTTGCTCTTGGATTTCCAGCTGCCTGGACGCTGGCGAGAAACAGCCAATCTCGCCTGAACCGGATGCTCGATCCATTATTAATGCTACCGATCGGTACATCTGCAGTTACCCTTGGATTGGGTTTTATCGTCGCTCTAAACCATCCCCCTCTCGATTTGCGAGCGTCACCTTGGCTGGTCCCGATTGCCCACACCCTGGTTGCATTCCCTTTTGTTGTGCGCAACCTCACCCCAGCTTTACGAACTATTCAACCTCGCCTCCACCACGCGGCTGCGATGCTAGGGGCTTCGCCTGGCAATGTCGTCCGCTATATTGAACTACCTCTGGTGGGGCGCACTCTATTAGTCGCAGCGACTTTCGCATTTGCTATCTCTTTGGGGGAATTTGGCGCCACTGCTTTAATTGCCCGACCAGAATATCCTACTGTGCCTCTAGTTATCTATCGTTATCTATCATTGCCTGGCGCACTCAATTATGGGCAAGCCCTCGCCTTGAGTACAATCCTGATGGGTATCTGTGCAGCCGGGATTCTGGCAATCGAGAGATTTCGAATTAACGGAATCGGGGAATTTTGAACCACCGAATTACGCTCAATGTAGAGCAGATCACAAAGTCGTACATTGATAAAAAGGTGCTCGAGGGAATTACCTTTGATGTGGCTGAAGGTGAAGTAATTGCCTTACTTGGACCAAGTGGGTGTGGGAAATCGACACTATTATTCCTGATCGCCGGCCTTGAAAAACCAGATCAAGGTACCATTTCCTGGCAAGGGCATGATCTAGCTGGGATTCCATCGCACCGGAGAAATTTCGGATTAATGTTTCAAGATTATGCACTCTTCCCTCATATGAATGTATCTGAGAATATTGCTTTCGGATTGCAGATGGATGGTAAAGAACAGCAATTCATCCGAGATCGGGTAAGTGAAGTACTGGATCTCGTTAACTTGAGGGGATATGAACAGCGCGAAACCAGCACACTCTCAGGAGGAGAAGCACAACGCGTAGCGCTCGCCCGGGCACTAGCGCCCCAACCAGATCTGCTAATGCTCGACGAACCCCTGGGTTCGATCGATCGGACATTAAGAGAGCGATTGCTAACTGAATTAAGCCACATCCTTCGCCAACTCAGACAGACTGCAATTTACGTAACTCATGACCAGGAAGAAGCCTTCGCGATCTCTGACCGGGTAGTTTTACTTCGGGATGGACATGTCCAACAGATCGGAGAGCCCCGGAGTATTTACCAACGCCCATCTTCCCGTTTTGTGGCAGAATTTCTCGGCTTGACCAATTTCATACCTGGGGCAGTTAAAACATCATTTGGGGAACCATTCGTATCGACTTCAATCGGCGACTTCCCGATAAATTCTGGGTATCAAGGTGAAGTTACAATCCTGTTCCACCCAAATGGGGTAACCATAGGTACAAAAGAGAATTTTCAGCTCGCGGGGAGGATAGTAAATATAACTTTCCGAGGAAACACTTGCCGCGTGACGGTTGACATATCCAGTCAATTACTCAATTTCGATTTTCTTTCTAATGAAGCAATTAATAAGATCGGGGAGACCATATATCTCAATTTCGATCCCGCTCGAACTCTCCATGTCTTCCAGGATCCCTTCAACCCATCAACCGCTAATCCTGGCCTGGAATGAAACATCATGTACCTTTCCTTCTTCCACCAAACACGCCACCTTGGATTAACATTTGATCACCATGGATGTCATCAAACTTAATCATCTTGGGCAAGAAACCTGGCGATATTCAGGCAAAGTATTGAAGCAGACCCCCTCTCTTATAGTATTGGAGGCATTTTTTGATCGCGAGAAAACGCTAGTGGGGGATCTGGTTCTAATGCGAGGGGATAGATTTATTGAGTATTACTATAACGACCGATGGTACAACATTTTCGAAATCCAAGATCTCACCAATCACCATATTAAGGGATGGTACTGCAATATCAGCTACCCGGCTGTTTTCTCAACCAGATGTGTGACATATCAAGACTTAGCTTTAGATTTATTGGTATACCCGACTGGTCAACAAGTCGTCTTGGATCAGGATGAATTCGAATCTTTACCGCTAGCGCCATTAGATCGAAACAAGGCGCGCAAATCCTTGAATGAATTACAGCGAATATTTCAACAAGGACAAATTACCCAGGGAGGCTGGGATGGATGATAAGGCAGCACCAGCACCAGCTTTGAGATTGGCAATTACATCACGAGGAGACTGGCCACTCCACTGATCTGGTATAGAACATCTCGAAAGATATCAACGATGATATCTCCCAACCAAAAATAGAAAACTGCCACCGAGCCACAGCAACAACACAGGACTACTAAAATAACAATCCCAATAATCAAGCCAGTCCGGGACTTCTTTGGCTGATCAAGGGGTGTAATCGGCGTTTCGATTTGTGAATCCATCTTCAGCTCCATTTGAATGAGAATAGATCGTTGAGATTAGGAAACCTGTCTCAATCGATCCCGGTTTGCCCGGTGCCAGAGGAAATAAACCACCCAGGCTGTGACCAATATAAAGATGAAGGTCAGGACAATCGG
Source organism: uncultured Chloroflexia bacterium (assembly GCA_963706905.1). Classification (GTDB taxonomy): domain Bacteria; phylum Chloroflexota; class Anaerolineae; order Anaerolineales; family UBA4823; genus CAVPNY01. Next base: position 678,639 of record CAVPNY010000012.1, read on the forward strand.
AACGACCACAGCTATAAGCGACACGATGACAGCTAACAAGTCTTCAGCCATGCTGACTGGAACATTGCCCACTCCGCCCGTCGTGGCAGTTACTGCTGGACGCACTGCAGCCGATTTCACCGCATGTACCCCACCAGCAACCAGCAATCCAGCAGATAAGGCAAGTACTGGATGGATATCAGTGATTACCTTAGCGCTAGCCGCAAAGACAACCGCCCCTGCAACAGGGCGGACGACAGTCTGGATGATGTCATTGACGTGGTTGACAGCGGGAAACTTATCCGCGAAGAACTCGACCAGGGAGAGCACAATCAAGAGGCCGAGAACCCACCAACTAGTCAATGTATCCCAAGGTGTTCCCAGCTCGATCAAATTGGTATAACGGGCAACCAAACCAATGACCAATAGGGGAATGTAAGCATTCAAGCCAGCACTTGCCGATAAACCAAATGCAGCCAGAATACCCGTTAATAGTTCCATGATTTCCTCCTACTAAAAACCTTTCCTAAAAAACTAAATCCGAACGATCCTTTTATCCAAGATGAAAACCATCCCAGGTACCCGTTAAGAAATAACGAAACCAATCTAATAGGACAATCTGGATAAGAGCTAATCCGAAGCCACCTATTAATGGGACAATCAGTTCCTTAAAACTATTATACCTGTTTTCACGTTTGAGGACTACCAGCCACAACATGGTATAAACCAGAGTCAAAAGCACCAAAACTCCGGCAGCGCTGATAATAGCGAGTGGATAGAGCAATATTGGATTCTCCGTTAATATTTAATAAGTCCAATATAAAACCAAAAAAGACAAGAATTCCCAATTCTCTTAAGCCTTGGATGGCTGGTCGCGGATCTGCGCGCTGCCATACAGAGGCATTGAACGCCGGGAAAAGTGCGGCAGCAATAACCAGCCCCATTCCTGTACCAGTGATCAAACGCAAGAAGTTATTCGGAGTGTATAACTGCGGCGCATCGGGAAAAAGACTTATGAATGAATTAATACCATCGATGGCAAAGGTTAACAGGAAAATGCCCAAGACAAGAATCACTTTTTTTGGAGGCGATCCCATTCGACGAGGTGAGATAATCGCCTGACAGGCCAAACCAAGCATTGCTCCCAGGTACATCCCACTACATCGGGCACACAATGGCATTTGGCGTTCTCCAAGATGAAATGACCTCAAATCTATCCGGTGGCAGACAGCATAGCCTATCGCATCCGCTTTCCCCATCAGGCCCGCCGGTGTGTTGAGCAACCACGCGAAGATGATAAGAATAACTGGAATAAGAACTATCCATGTAATAAATGGCTGGCGATGGCGTAGTAGTTGATTGGTTGTCTGCATTGTTTCCTAGATTATAGAGGTTTACCTGCGTTATCACAAGCGATGTTGGCAAAGTAAATCAAATCAGGTATGATTGACAGTCAACGTGATCGATTGGAGGCTATATAAAGTGAAAATAAAAATTCTCGCGGTTTCGTTCGGAGTCGGCCTGATATTAAGTGGTTGTAGCGTATTAGGCCTCGCACAACCGACGGCAACCCCAACCACCATTCCTAGCGCTACTCCCACTTTAACAGATACGCCAACCCTGACACCAATCCCCCCCACAGTTACACCAACTCCAACGCCAACAATCACCTTGACGCCAACTCCGGATTATCCTTTACAAGGTTATGGTCCAACCAATTTCCCGGTCAATATCAATCCTTTGACTGGCCTGAAAGTTAATGATCCAGCATTTCTTGAACGTCGCCCGGTAGCTATCAAAGTGAACATTGTCCCGCGCGAGCCTACTCGACCTCCATGGGGGCTCTCAGTTGCTGATATCGTTTATGAGTTTTATCATAACGATGGCTATACTCAATTCCATAGCATCTTTTTGGGCGAAGCTAGCACAGAAGTTGGTCCGATCCGCTCAGCCCGCCTGCCAGATGATTACTTGATCCGCATGTACAAGAGTATTTTTGCTTACGGAAGCGCGGATCCAACGATCAACTACCGACTGTTCGGTGCAGATTACAGCAATCGATTAATATTAGAAGGTGGTCGGAGGGGCCTGTGTCCTCCAACAGACACGACCCCGCTTTGCCGTTTCGATCCCAACGGGTACGACTTGCTCCTGGGTGGCACCGAGGAGATCCATGCATTCGCCCAATCTCAAGGCATTGACGACACCCGCCAGAACCTGGAGGGAACTTTCTTCTTACTTCAGACGCCCGAAACAGGTAAGTCTGGTAAACAGGTTACCATTCGTTACTCCGGCGATAGTTATAACCGCTGGGATTATGATCTCGCGACAGGAAAATACTTCCGTTCTCAAGATAATGTTTATGATCTTGGCAGCGGTGAAGAGTTCGCTCCATTGATTGATCGGGTGAACAATGAGAAGGTATCCGCTGAGAATGTCATCATCCTTTTGATGACCCATTCATATTATCGGAAACCACCTTCTGAGATTGTCGATATCCAATTTCAAGGCACCGGCAAGGCTTATGCTTTCCACGATGGCAATGTTTACGATTTGCAATGGAATATCCCAACGGTCGGGAGTATGATCACACTAACCTTTCCAGATGGATCGAGCTACCCATTCAAACCGGGTAATACCTGGTTCCAGGTTGTAGGGCAGTATTCGACTGTAAGTGAACCGGAAATGGGTTCTTGGCGCTTCGATTTTCTCATGCCTTAATTGCAAATCTTAAGATTAAGTTTTTACAAAAAGGGCGGGTTTTTATCCCGCCCTTACGATTCTGTAGGCTTAAGTTCCCAGGAATTCAGGTATGATCAAAACGGATTTTATTTGCACAGAAACAGATTATGGCAATCCGTTTTGTTTTTCGATGGATTTTGTTCCTGGCACTAGTTGGGCTGCTGATCAGCATCAAAGTAATCCCTTCACGCGCCAACGAACTAGAGATTCCAACTAACTCTTCCCCGTTTCAGCTTAACCCTTTAACTGGGCAATCGGTCGCCGACCCAAGTCGCCTGGATCGACGACCGATTGCAATAAAGATCTCAAATTATCCACGTTCAGTGCGGCCTCAATCTGGTCTCTCAAAAGCTGATCTCGTCTATGAATATTACCTTGAACGCGGCGTCACACGTTTCATAGGTGTATTTTATGGAGAAGATGCAGAGAAAGCTGGCCCAATTCGTTCTGCCCGGTTTTTTGACGAATATATATTTCGTATGTATCAGGCATTTTTTGTGTTTGGGAACGCTGATGATCGCGTAATGGATTATTTCTTGACCTTGGGCAGACCCATCGTCAACCGTTTCATTCTTGAAATGGATCAGGACAGAACGATCAATTGCCATCCTGGTTTAATAGCCCGACTTTGCCGGGATGGAGCTATTCCCGGTTACCAAAACCTATTTGCCAATACCGCCGCACTCTCCCAGGACACCATCTTGCGCGGGATCGATAACAGCCGTCAGGATTTAAGTGGAATGGTTTTTCAACTAGCTCCTCCACCAGGGGGTGAACCAGGCGCAATGTTAGACCTAAATTATTCACAGTTTATTTATAGCCGCTGGCTCTTCGATGATGCCAGCAATCAATACCTTCGTTTTCAAGACTTTCAGGACAGTTTTACGCCCGAAGATAGGAAATATACCTTCCTTGAGGATCATCTAACAGAACAGGCTATAACCGCAGACAATGTTGCTGTCTTATTCGTATCCCATTCATATTATACGAAGACCAACACAACTGAGATTGTCGAAATCCACCTTACTGGATTTGGTGATGCCATCTTATTTCGCGATGGAAAAGCATACCCTGCGATATGGATTAAACCCAATAATGGTTTATTGAGCCTGTATTCTATCCAGGGAACACCTTTACCCTTCAAGCCGGGCACTACGTTCTTTCAGGTAATGGGGGAGAGCAGTTACAGAGCGCAAAGTCAAGGTTACTGGCAATTCGATTTCAAGATTCCCTGATTGACCACATTAATAAAATCAACATCCGTCCACCCTGGAAATTAGCTGCATGATTTCCAGTAATGCGAACTGTAGTGAATCACGAAAATTTCCAGTTCTTTCAGCTTGAGTGATATCTGTAAAATTTAGGATGTATACAGTCGGCGGAGGTTAGGGATGTTTGGGTTGGCTTCGTCTGCTAAATACCCCCCATTTTCACATTCAACTCTGTATCTTCTAATAATCTAATCAGTTTACGTAGATAGTTCTGGTAATATAATAAAAATAATCACAATCATTTAGCATTTCAACAGGAGAATAATATGTTAAGAAAAATCATCGGCATTGCTCTCATAATCGCTGCGATTATCGGCTTGATCCTCAGTGTCGGGGGGATTATTGGTTTCTGGATGGCCAGGCAGCCGATAAACGCTGGCATATCAAACACCCTTGACATGCTCCTGACCACGCTTGAGGCAACTTCGTCCGGTCTAAAAGTGGCTGAAGATACCCTGACCTCAGCTGTCTCGTCCGTTTCCAATTTGGAAGAGACTATTCAAACAGCCAGTAAGACCGTTGGAGATACCGTTCCACTCATCGATTCTTTATCTCTCCTATTGGCTGAGAAATTACCAACCTCGATTAGCTCAGTTCAGACTGCTCTGACCTCCGCACAATCATCCGCCAAAACCCTCGAAGATACACTCAGAGTCATCTCAGCTATCCCATTCCTGCCGATGGAACCTTATAACCCAGATTCACCTCTACCTGATGCACTCGGCGAGGTCGTCACGAGTCTCGACCCAATTCCCCAATCACTGATCGACATGGAGAAATCCTTAACCACCAGCCAGGGAAACTTGACGGAGATCTCAACCCAGGTGAGCACAATCTCAAAGGATGTTGGCGCACTCCGCACGACATTGAACGATACAAAGAAGGTCCTTACTCAATACCAAGGCGTCCTAACCACCCTAGAAGGACAAATTAGCACTGTGAAGGCAAACATCGCAAACATTTTAAACATTGTGGCCTGGGTAGTAACCATCTTCTTGATTTGGCTTGGTCTAGCTCAAATCGGCCTTCTTACCCAGGGATTGGAGATGGTCGGAGTGGATATCGAAGGCGAGCAGAAGAAGTAAATAGGGACAGATATTCCCCCTGCATTAAGCTAGGATACTAGAATTTAGAAAGGTGGCCGGGAAAAGAAACCCAGCCACCTTTATTGTTCAAGGATATAACTGGTTAAGACAGCATGCGGCGGATGACTGTCTGCAGAATACCGCCATTCCGGTAATATTCTACTTCCATCCGTGTGTCCAATCGCGCGATCACCTGAAACTCAATTTTGTTAGCATTCCCACCGTCTGCAATCACGGTCAATCTACTTAATGGTTGAATCGAATCATGCAGACCGAGAATCTGAAACACCTCGCGCCCCGATAGTCCCAGGTTCTCCACATCTTCTCCGGGTAAGAATTGTAATGGCAACACACCCATACCAACCAAATTCGAGCGGTGGATTCTCTCAAATGATTTCGCAATTACAGCCTTAACGCCAAGGAGTAAAGTACCTTTGGCAGCCCAGTCACGGCTTGACCCTGTACCATATTCGCTCCCTGCCATTACGATCAAAGTGACTCCTTCAGACCGATATTTCATGGCAGCTTCGTAAATACTCATAGGCTGACCATCTGGAAAATGCACTGTTTGGCCCCCTTCAACATTTGGCACGAGTTGGTTCTTGAGGCGAATATTTGCAAGCGTGCCGCGGGTCATGATCCGATCATTGCCACGCCGCGATCCATATGAATTAAAATCACGCAAGGAAACACCATGTTCCAACAGGTATTTTCCAGCCGGGCTGTCTGCTGGAATTGCGCCAGCTGGAGAGATATGGTCAGTGGTGATCGAGTCTCCCAAAACGGCTAATACCCTGGCAGAACGAATTTCCCGGATCGGTTTGACCTCTCGATCTAAATCAGCAAAGAAAGGTGGTTCCTGAATATATGTAGATTGATCATCCCATGGGTATAGGTCACTTTCACCGCCATGAATTGAGTTCCAAATCTCATTCCCACTGAAAACATCACCGTATTGTTCTTTGAACATTTCAGGGGAAATGCTTTGAGAGATTGCATCCTGGATTTCGTTCGAACTAGGCCAGATATCTCGGAGATAAACAGGCTGTCCACTCCGATCAATCCCAATCGGCTCATGAATCAGGTCAATCTCAACTGTCCCAGCCAGAGCATAAGCAACAACTAAGGGTGGAGATGCTAGGTAATTCGCCCGTACATAAGGATGGATGCGACCTTCGAAATTCCGGTTACCAGATAGGACAGCCGCAGCAACGATATCAGCACCGGTAATTGCTTTGACCATTTCACCTGATAATGGCCCAGAGTTCCCAATACAGGTGGTACAGCCGTATCCAACAATATTGAATCCTAGCTCTGAAAGTGGGGCTAATAAACCCGCTTTCTCAAGATATTCGCTGACCACTCTTGACCCAGGTGCCAGGCTGGTTTTCACATAAGGTTTTGCATGCAATCCTCGTTCAACGCCTTTCCTGGCAAGCAATCCGGCCGCGATCATCACTGAGGGATTAGATGTGTTGGTACATGAAGTTATCGCGGCAATAGCAACCACACCATGTCCAATCTCGACCTGGCTACCATTGGTGCCAACTGTTGCTTTTCGTTTGAGTGCATCACCCCCTAACTCAAATCCACGTTCACTCTTAGGCGCTCTGAGAGCAATTTGGAACTCAGATTTCATACTCGCAAGGGGGACGCGATCCTGTGGCCTTTTTGGGCCAGCCAGGCTGGGCTCAACGGAACTCAAGTCGAGTTCCAGAGTGTCCGTGAATTCTGGATTAACAGTGCCGCTATTACGGAACAAGCCCTGCTCTTTCATGTACCATTCTATCCGCTCAATAACCTGTGGAGGACGTCCGGTCAGCTTTAAGTAACGGAGTGATTCATCATCAACTGGGAAGAATCCGATCGTTGCCCCATATTCAGGAGCCATATTGGCGATCGTGGCGCGATCTGGAAGAGCAATGGAATCTAATCCAGGACCAAAAAATTCGACAAATTTTCCCACCACGCCTTTCTCGCGCAACATTTGGACTACCACCAGAGTTAAATCAGTCGCCGTCACCCCCTCAGGTAACACTCCATGGAGTTTGAAACCGACCACATCAGGTGCCAACATGTCCAAAGGCTGCCCGAGCATGGCAGCTTCCGCCTCGATGCCTCCCACCCCCCAACCAACCACTCCCAGGCCGTTGATCATCGTCGTATGGGAATCCGTCCCAACAAGCGTATCAGGAAAGGCAACGACCCGTCCATCTTCTTGTTTGATATTAACCACCTGAGCCAGATATTCCAGATTGACTTGATGCACAATGCCGGTCGCTGGTGGAACAACTCGAAAATTGGAAAAGGCTTTCTGACCCCAATGCAAGAACTCATATCTTTCACGATTACGCTGGAACTCCAACTCAGCATTGCGCTGAAGTGCATCCGGGGATGCAAAAAAATCAACCTGAACAGAGTGATCTATGACTAAATCGACCGGAACCAGAGGATTAATTTTGCGAGGATCGCCGCCCAGGCGTTTCATTGCTGATCGCATGGCAGCCAAATCCACCACGGCAGGAACCCCGGTGAAATCTTGCATCAGGACACGAGCAGGCTTGAACGGCAAGTTTGCCCGATCCTGTGAATTAGACTGCCAGCGAGCCAAATTCACAATATCCGATTGGTGGATTTCGCGATCATTACATTGACGCAAGATAGATTCGAGCAAAATGCGAATGGAAACTGGTAAATACTCCATTCTGCCCAATCCTTGTTTTTCCAATCTATCCAGGCGAAAGTATTGGATTTCTTCGTGCGGTGTTTTTAAGGTTTCGAGAGAATTAAAGAAATCAAAAGACATAGAGACTCCGTTCAGGGAATACAATTTTCTTGAGTCAGCAAGACAGGATTATTCACCTAATTGTTGGCGGACGATAGCGTCCGTCATTCGAGCCACCCGGGCCATGGCTGAGACGTCATGCACCCGAATGATATCTGCTCCACGCACGATCCCAACCGTGGTTGCAGCAGCAGTACCTTCCAAACGCTGCTCAGGTGGCAGATCCAACGTATATCCGATAAAGGATTTCCGCGATACGCCGAGTAGAACTGGGAACCCTAGTTTTCGAATCTCATCCAGTTTATTGACCAATTCCAGGTTTTGTTCGACAGTTTTTCCAAAGCCCACTCCAGGATCCAGAATAATAAGCTCATCGGGAATACCGGCTGCTCTTGCAGTATCTACACTCTCCATCAATTCACGTTTAATGTCCTCAATGAGATCCTCATAAGGCATATCAATATAATGCCCCCCTAGTCGCTCTTTGACCTCGGCGTGCACCCAAGAACTTCTATTATGCATCAGAATAATGGGCACTTTGAATCTGGCCACGACCTCCGCTAAGGCTGGATCAGCATGTAATCCCCAAACATCGTTTACGATATGTGCGCCAGATTCTAATGCGATCTGAGCAACATCCGCTTTATAGGTGTCAACCGAAATCAAGACATCCAGATCACGGGACAGGGCTTGAATAATTGGAATGACGCGACTTTTTTCTTCATCCAGGGTGATCGGCGCAGAACCAGGGCGAGTGCTTTCACCGCCGATGTCAATGATATCAACTCCAACAGCTATAAATTCCTGCGCTATATTTAAAGCTGTCTTCACCAGCTGGCTCTTTTCAGCCTCCATTTGATTTCCCAACAACCCGTCTCCAGAAAAGCTATCCGGGGTGATATTGAGAATACCCATTAAATAGGTGCGTTTTCCCCAGCTCAGGTTATGGCCGCGGATCGTCATTTTTGAAGAACGGAGCATAATCGTCTGATTCTGCGTGTCTACTTTAGGATTTAGAAACCATTCATACCAGCAAAGTTAATGGTCAATTCAACCAGGATTCTGCCTCTTGCATTTTGATGAAAATCTTGATCTCCATCCAACCTGGGGTAGTCAAGGAAGCTATCTTTTCAATCGACTCGCGCACCCCATCATTAGCCACCACGACTGCTAACCGCACATTACGGGTTGATGGATCAGAACTAACTTCAACAGCATAATTGATTGCTTCATCGGTAACATCGCTGACCTGGCGAAGATCGTAGAGGTTGCGAGTCAGTCGATCTGAAGCCAACAAATGCTCCATGGCAAATTCTCGCCAATGAGCCAGTGTCTGGTGAGAAACATCTGTGAAAGTATAGTACATGCCACCATCTGGACGTCGCTCAACTGAATATCCGATCCCTGGAATCGGTTTCCAATTTAGGGGTTTTATTTCTTCATCAACCATTTTACATCTCCTTTGGAGTGGGAATTAGATTCTACCAAAATTCCTGGTAAGAAATGAGAAAAATGCGCCTGGCGCGGGTAAATTATATTGTATCAAGGGATTTCTTGATCATCTTGCTGCAGACTTCCACATCCACCAGGAGAAAACAAGGTAATTCCTTCTGTTGTTGTGCTCGCCAGCATTTCTCGAACAGTCAAACCTTCAATCGGGTGACTTATTTCAGGGGCCAATTGTGCCAGGGGGAGTAAAACAAATGCCCGGTTGGCAAGACGCGGATGGGGGATCTCCAACCTTTCAGATACAAAAACGAGATCATCATAGAAGATGATATCTAGATCAACGTTGCGTGGCCCAAATCGAAAGGTATCCTGTCTGCCAAGCGTATTTTCAATCCCCTTCAAATGATCCAATAACTCTTCCGGAAGAAGTTGTGTGCGTGCTTGAAGTACCTGGTTCAGAAATTTTGGTTGGTCTACAAATCCCCAGGGAGGAGTTTCATAAACAGGCGAACAAGCTACTGGTTGCACAACTGGACTGAGTAAGGCTATGGCGGCTCTGAGGTTCTTCAACCGGTCGCCCAAATTCGAACCTAATGCAAGAAAGACGGTATGGGTCATCTACAGGCGTTCAATGATGGTGGCTGTTGCCATACCATGACCAATGCACATGGTTTGTAACCCGTAGTGTCCCCGGATTCGCTCCAGTTCATTAAGCAACTTGACCATCAAAATTGCTCCACTCGCACCCAGGGGATGACCTAAAGCAATTGCGCCACCATTCGGGTTTACACGCTGCATATCTGGATGTAGTTCTTGTGCCCAGGCAAGAACAACCGAGGCAAATGCTTCGTTTATCTCGATAACATCCATCTGATCGAGGGTTAAATCTGCCTTTTTGAGTACCAGCTTAGTCGCCTCAATAGGTCCATCCAACATCAATACCGGATCCGAGCCAACAACCACACGAGAAACAACTCTCGCCCGAGGGTTTAAATTGGAGCGACCGACTGCATTCGGCGAAGCGAGCAAAAGCGCAGCTGCCGCGTCGCTGATCTGGCTGGAATTACCAGCAGTAACAACCCCGGCTGGTTTGAAAACCGATTTCAAACCAGCCATCCTTTGCCGATCAGGGGGCATTCTGATGCCTTCATCTACTGTAACCTCAATATTATCAGGGCGGGTCACTGGTACGATCTGGCTTTTAAATAAACCATGCTGGGTGGCAACCATCGCACGCATGTGGCTTTCAAAAGCAAAGTCATCCAATTCTTCCCGGCTCAAATTCCACTTTTCTGCCATCATTTCCGCGCTGATGCCCTGATGAACCAGCTCGTAAGGGAATCCATCAGGCCATTCGTTAGGCCAATCCGATCCAAGCGCCTGGTGAGACATCATTTCAGTCCCACCTGCTAATACCAGATCCATATCATCAGAGAGGATGGCTTGCGCAGCAAAATGAATAGCCTGTTGGCCAGATCCGCACATCCGGTTTAGAGTGACCGCTGGCACTTTAATTGGAAACCCTGCTTTGAGCACAGCCAGACGCGCCAGGTTTGCTCCCTGATCGCCCAGTGGTGTGACACAACCCCAGATGACATCGTCAACCCAGTTTGGTTCTATGCCCCCTTGACGAACGGCCTCATTCATCACCATGGCAGCAAGGCCCACAGGACTCATACTAACCAGAGCTCCGGTTGGTTTGCCAATCCCTATAGGGGTGCGCACTGCTGAGATGATATACACTTCTGACATATATTTATAGCATACCATTAAGTAATCTAAATGCACAATTGCAGATCGAAGTCACCGAGCATCAAGCGGAGATCAAGGACTGCCCTCATTGCGGTCAGGCGAACAAGGCTGAGTTTCCCACTGGAGTAAGCCAGCCCGTCCAATATGGTCCTGGGCTGAAAGCACAGATGGTGTATTTCAGTCAATACCATTTCGTGTCATTGGAGCGGGTGGCCGAGATTTTTGCGGATCTGTACGGCCAATCGATCAGTGAAGGCACAGTGGTGGAAGCTTGTCAATCTACTGCAGAACAGATAGATGGGATCAACCAGCAAGTTAAGCAACAACTTACTGAGCGGGAAGCCATTACGCATCACGATGAGACGGGAGCCAGGGTAGCAGGTAAGCTCCACTGGCTGCACTCTACCAGCACCGACCGCTTGACGTACTACCAAATTCATCCCAAGCGAGGCAGTTAGCCTTGGATGCCATTGATATTCTTCCCAAACGTAAGGGGAAGGTGATCCACGATGATTACAGCTCCTACTTCAAGTACAAGAACGTCTTCCATGCCGTCTGCAATGCACATCATCTGCGAGAGCTAAAGTTCATCCACGAACAGTATGGGCAAGACTGGGCTAAAGCGATGGTTGAGCTGCTCCTAGAAATTAAAGCAGCGGTGGAGACAGCCCAAGAGCAAGGACGGGATTGCTTGTCCGAAGCGGAGAAAACAACGTTTGAAGTGCGTTACCGTAGCCTACTCGCACAAGGTTTCCAAGCCAATGCGCCCCCCGAGACCACTGATCTGGTTCTCAAGAAACGCGGGCGAAAGAAACAAACGCCTGCAAAGAACTTGCTCGACCGGTTAGAGGAACACCAAAGCGGGGTGTTGGCCTTTATGCACGATTTTAAGGTGCCGTTTGATAACAATCAGGCGGAACGCGACTTGCGGATGATGAAAGTCAAGCAGAAAGTATCAGGTTGTTTTCGCTCGGAAACCGGTGCACAGGCTTTCTGCCAGATCCGGGGTTACTTATCAACTGCTCGCAAGAATGGAAAGGGCATGCAATCTACAATTGGCAATGACTTTCGGAGTAAAAGTTCGAATACCTGGATTTATCAACGATTATTACGATTGCGCAATTTATTTCCTGAGGCTACAATAAGTGCGGCACATCGAGCCTCATCGCATCATAATCAGGAGCGACCAATGGCCAAGGCAACCTTTTCATTTCCCCGAGGTTTCATGTGGGGAACAGCAACATCTTCTCACCAGGTTGAAGGTAATAATACGAACAATAATTGGTGGGACTGGGAGCAAACCCCTGGCAATATTATTAATGGTCATAAATCCGGTCTGGCTTGTGATTGGTGGGGGGGTCGTTGGCGAGAAGATTTCGATCGAGCTGGTGAAACCGGGCAGAACTTCCACCGTCTTTCCATCGAATGGAGCCGCATCCAGCCAACCCCGGATCGTTGGGATGAAGATGCCCTGGATCACTATCGCGAGATGATTCGCGGTCTGCACGAGCGTGACCTGACTCCAATGGTCACCTTGCACCATTTCACTGATCCAATCTGGGTAAGCGAAACCGGAGGTTGGGAGCAGGAATCGATTGTCGGTTTTTTTGAGGCATATACTCGTAAGGTCGTGGAGGCTTTACACGCCTTTGTCCCATATTGGGTTACTATCAATGAACCAAGCGTTTATTCTATCTTTGGATACTGGTATGGTCTTTTTCCGCCCGGTAAGAAGAGCATACGAGGGATCGTCCAAGTAGCTGAGAACATGGCGCGGGCCCACAGCGCTTCGTATCAGGCAATTCACGATGTACAACCAGACGCATTAGTAGGTCTTGCACATCATTACCGAGACTTCAAACCTGCCCGAAATTGGTTCCCACTCGATCGGTGGGAGACTGCCTTTCAGTTCCAAATATTTAACGATCTATTCCCTGATGTTTTCCACGATGGAATCCTACGCTTGCCAGTCAAACGTAAAAGGATTCCAGAAGCCAGGGGAACACAGGACTTCTTTGGTTTAAATTACTATACACGTGAAAAATTGGCTTTTAATCTGCTTAAACCGGGCGATGGTTTCTCCCGGCGTTTCTTCGATCCAGGTGCGGATCTGAGTGATACCGGATTCCTGGCGAACGAACCACTCGGGTTGTATGAGATCCTGCAACATATCCGAAAATATAGACTACCCATCATCATCACAGAAAATGGAGTAGAAGACGCCGATGATCACATGCGACCAAGATATCTGATTCAACACCTGCACCAGGTATGGCGCGCGGCTAACTTCAATTGGCCGGTAATGGGTTATTTTCACTGGTCACTGATAGACAATTTCGAGTGGGAAAGGGGATGGACCCAGCGCTTTGGCTTGTGGGAGCTGGATGTAGATACGCAAGCCCGCCGGAAACGATCGAGTGTAGACCTCTACGCGGCGATCTGCCGCGATAACGCGCTCTCTTCAGATCTGATCGAGCAGTACGCCCCGGAACTCATTAATGGTTTGTTGCCCGGTTAGTAAATCCCCTGTTATGATCGCCAGAATGTTTGAATCCAATACGCTCTTTAGATTGGTTTGCCGACCTGCCTTGCCGAAAGACACGCGCGAGGTCATGGAACTTACCCGCACAATTTGGGAAGGAGAAGATTATGTCCCGCAAGTCTGGCTGGAATGGCTTTCTGATCCCTTAGGCTTGCTCGCCATCGCCGAACTTGGAGGGCAGGTGGTAGGTCTTGGTAAACTCTCCCAACTGTCACCGGTCGATTGGTGGCTGGAGGGATTGCGCGTCCATCCGAAACATGAAGGGCATGGGATCGCTTCTCACCTGCATAATTATCTGTTGAGGTTCTGGTTGAAGCATGGCAATGGTACGATCCGCCTAGTGACAGCCTCCTTTCGGTTACCCATCCATCGAATCTGCGAGCATGCAGGTTTCCAGAAGCTTGTCGAGTTAACACCCTTCCTTGCTCCCATGATCGAGCTCGATACAGGAGAACAAAAAGCTATCCAATTCAACGGCGTTAATACAAACCAGATCGGACAAGTCAGTAGTTTTGTTGCCGCCAGCCCAACTCACTCCTGGACAGCTGGTTTGATGGACTTGGGTTGGCAGTGGGTAGCTCCATCCCTTGAAAACATTCGCCAAGCAGTAGATCGTAAACAGGTCTATTGGTGGCGAAACCAGCGAGGCGTGATCGTGATCTCCGAGGATGACGAAAGACCACTCCGCACTACAATAATCCGAATGATCGCGTGTCGAAAAGAGGATATGGTTGAATTACTGCAGGATTATCGAAGATTCGCAGGACAATTGGGATTTCTCCAGGCTGGCTGGATTGCTCCACTTCAACCGGAGATCGAGTTTAAGCTGCAACAAGCCGGTTTCCAACGTGATTGGGATGCCTCACTATATTTATTCGAGAAAAAACATCTAAATTCCTAAGTGATCCAAGGGGGCTATGGTATAATCTCGCACGCAAATTTAGGGTTAGTCCATCTTTAATTCGGAGAGGTTGCGTAGTCTGGCCTAACGCGCACGCCTGGAGAGCGTGTTCACCGCAAGGTGACGCGGGTTCGAATCCCGCCCTCTCCGCTGTAACTGCCCAGATATTCCTGGGCAGTATGGTTTAACTCTCACTCGTTCTCAGCGAAGGTGTAAAAATTCCTTTTATCATAGAACGAATGCCTTTATAATAGAGAACACACTCAGTTCGGTAGCTTGAGTGAGATTTAAGATTTCTTGTTCTTTAGATTTTCAGATTAGGATATAGAGCACACAATCATGTTAAGAATTGTCACGGACAGCGCGGCTGACTTACTTCCTGATGAACGCGACGCATTGGGAATTACCGTAGCACCTCTGAGGATCCAATTTCCTGAAGGAATGGTGAATTCAGAGGATATCTCCAGGGATGAGTTCTATGCTCGCCTTGAAGCCATGTGGCCTCAAATTCCGTCTACCTCGCTGCCACCTCCCGGGGTTTTTTCTGAGTTGTATCGTGAGATAGCACAGAGAGATAAGGATATTCTGTCGATTCACATCTCGTCTGGCCTGAGTAATACATTTGAGTCAGCATCCCTTGGGGCAAGAGATGTAGAGAACGCCAATATTGATATCGTGGATAGTATGACTCTTTCAGGAGGGCAGCGTTACCAGGTGCTCTCAGCCGCGCTCGCTGCCCAAGCAGGTAAAAGCAAGCCGGTGATCCTCAGATCAGCTCAACCAAATTCGAAAGTCTACTGAAACCATTTATACCCTGGATACGTTGAGCTATTTAGCCAAGGGAGGGCGCATCGGACGGGTGCAGGCTCTGACAGGGTCTTTACTCAACATCAAACCGCTAATCCATGTCGATCGAACAGATGGTAAATACAGCACCATCGGAAAAGAACGCACAATCACACGAGCCTTGGAAACCATCGCTTCACATCTGGCCGAGGAATACGGCGATACTCGCCTGTGGGTCTCGGTGATACATGGCCAAGCCCCTGATTATGCCGATCAACTGACAAAACTATTGAGAGAAAAGATCAATGTTGCGAAGCTTGAATCTCTACGTATCTCCCCGGTACTGGGAGTCCACACCGGACCCAAAATTGTGGGAGCGTCTGTAGTCCCAATCAGTTTGATGGAAGTTCCAGACTGAATCTCAACCTCGATCAAGCGCCACGATCGTTACATCATCCTCTTGTTCCCAATCTGGACCTGTAAATTCATCCAGTCTGGAAAGTAAATATTGGATTAATGCTTCCCCCTTGAGTGGAGCCGAGCCGCCATGATTACCCATCGATTGGAATAAGCGGTTAAAACCGTACATTTCACCTTGAGCATCATGAACTTCAACCAGGCCATCACTATACATCAGTAGTGATTCTCCAGAACCTAAGCTTGTTTCATATTCATCATACGTGATGTCCGGGAATACCGCTAAAGGGACCCCGGTCGCATGCAGTTCAGTGACACCCTCCGCGGAATGCTTATAAGGTAAATTGTGACCTGCATTGGCGAACCATATATGACCCGTCTGGAGATCCAGGATCACCAGCAGACAGGTGATAAACATATTCATGGGGATGCTATCATACAGTACAGTGTTCACCCGAGAAAGTAGCATACCCGGAGTTACTTGATCATCTTCGTTTAAACTGGTTGTTATAGCCCGCAACACGCTATGGGTATTGGCCATAACTAATGCAGCGGGCACACCCTTGTCAGATACATCTGCAACGGCGATAGCAAACCGACCATCAGGGAGTGGAATAAACTCATAAAAGTCACCCCCTACCTCCCGAGCCGGCTTCCAATAGGCAGCCAGATGCCAGCCATCCAATCGAGGCATCTCACGTGGCAATAATCCCGACTGAACTTGATAGGCAGTTTGCAAGTCTCGTTTTATGACAGCCTTCTCCAGCTCCATCTGATGCAGGTGAGCGATCTCAATCGCGGGGGCAGTCTGCATTGCGATAGCACTCACAAGTTTCAGATCCCCAGCAGTAAAAACTTTAAATTCATCACCAATCAGGATGATAGCCCCAAACACCCCTTTTTCGGTTTTTAATGGGGCACACAATAAAGAGATGCTAACATCGCTTCTACCTATCAGATAATCTCTTCCATACAGATTATTTCCAATTTCTGCAACACCGCTTTCCAGTACGCGATGAACCAGATTATCTGGACCGCTCGCTTCTATATTAAAACCATCAGCATCTCCACATGTCGCCAGGAGCTCCCTGTTCTCCTCGTCAACATGTTCTAAAATCACCAAACCACCAGAAACCTGGATTAGTGGACATACTTCATTTAAAATCATACTAGCTATGGCGCTAGGCTGAGGTGATGCAACTAGTTTTTCTGATAAGCGATAAAGGAGGTTTAGCTCACGGTATTTGTCCAAAGCCTCAGCCACCACTGCCCGCTTTTCAGCCTCTTGATTTGCCCAATATTCAAGCAAGGTTGAAATGCAAGGTATCCACTTAGAATCCTGAATACCTATCACCCACCCGATCGGCTTGCCTTCAAAAAGGATCGGTCTTTTCTCCCCGACCAGTACTGCAGGATCAGGAATCACACCCATCAAGAGAGCGCCTTCCCGGTCAAGGATACCAATTGGTTCCTCGAGAGGAATGAACAGCTTGGTCAAGACTTGACCCCCTTCTTTTCCTAAAATTTTTTTCAGTGAGATTTGAGCCATAAGCTTATTTGAATAAAACCTTTTTTGCTAACTCCAATAATTCATCTGGATTGAATGGCTTGGTCATGAATTTATTTGCGCCTGATTCCTCGCTCAACCGGCGATCGTATTCCTGACCTTTCGCTGTCAAGATGACAATGTAGACCTCCTTCATTTTCAACTCGCGACGAATCATGCGGCAGACTGTATAACCGTCGATATTAGGCATCATAACATCCAGGAAAACAAGTTCCGGATTGAGATCCTGGATGGTATTCAGAGCATCAGCCCCGTTATCAGCAGTGAGTATCTCGACATTTTCATATTCGAGGTCCTCAAGGGTTTGTTCAATAAGCAATCGGATATGGGCTTCATCATCTACGATTAATATTTTTCTCGATGGTTTGTTCGTCATCATAGCACTCCAGATCAGACAGAATAATCGTGATTCCTGTCCATAAGTGGTTGTCCTTCAAGTTGGTGATATACAGGTATTGAAAATGAAAATTTACTGCCTTCACCTGGTTTACTCTGAAACCAGATCCGGCCTCCGTGATGTTCAACGATCTCTTTACTGATCGCCAAACCCAGCCCGGTTCCTTTTGGTTTCTCTGTAAGAGGATCTCCAACTTGTTGAAATTTCTCAAAAACTAACGTTTTATCAGACGGGGCAATTCCAATCCCGGGATCCGTTACGCTGATTACTACATCATCTTCTTCAGTTTCTGCTTTGATCGTGATGACTCCCTCATCGGTAAACTTTACTGCATTCGAGACCAGATTGATGATTACCTGCATCAGTTTATCCAAATCACCTTTTATAATCGGGAGTTCATCTGGGAGATTAATTTTCAAGGAGAGCGGCTTGCCCTCAAATAATCCAGCCGTTGCTTCAGCGCTTTTCTTTAACACCTCTCTAACAGCAATCGGCTCAAAGTGCCACTCCATTTTCCCTGCCTCGATTTTTTCCAGGTCTAAGAGATTGTTGATCAAGGTTGTCAGGCGCTGATGTTGAGTCTCAATAAGTCATAGCACCCCGAGTCTCATAAAGTCGTATCACCCCTTGGCGGGTAGTTGTTCATAGAGCAACACCCGCCATTCGTTACATGTAAAGGGCAAAGCGAATTGGAAAGGGATTTGCTGAAATTGGAACAACTCACCCATCAGTTCTTCTTTGGTCAGCCAAGCTGCGGATAAACGAGTTTCTTTGCCAGATGGGGCACGACAGATAAACTCACGAGTGTCGGGATCAAAGATAAGCTCCACATAAACATCTGGACGCCAGTGATATCCCAAATGGTAGATTTGCCGACCAATCGAGATTGCGCCCAAGGAGCTGACTTTGCGAAACCACTGACCTTTGGACAGATAAGCGTGAACATGGCTGAGATCCAACAATTCGGCTTCCCATTCAGGGCGATAGGGTCGTCGCGGGGTGTGGGCTTCAGGATGGGCTTTCAACGGTGGCGTATCTTGCAAAGAGGCGCAGGGGAAATGCTCGTTGAGGAAGACCTTGCGCAGCTCCAGGGTTTGCCACAGAGATTGGTAGCATTCAAAAATAGCGCCTTCAAGCACTTGGCTATCCCAGGTCTGATGCGAGCGTTCGGTTACGCCCTGGTCGGTCGGGCGTCCCATGCGCCCGAACTGAAGCTCGATGCCCAAAGCCAGCAGCCAGAGATGAAATCGGGTCGGGAAGGGAGACTTGCTGGTCTCATCGTAGAAGATGCGATCATGATCGGTAGCTAGACGATTAGGTAGGCCCCACTCGCTGAAAGCCAGGCGTAGAGCCAACTGATAATCTTGGGTTGACGGGTAGCGTTGGATCCGCTTCTGCCCCACCCAACAGGGATAACTCAGCACTTTCACCCGGCTGAAGACATCGTTGATGTCGATCAAGGTAATCAGCCCTAAGTTGGGGACGCGAGAGTAGCCCCGCGCATCCAGCTCCCACTCTTCATGACAAGCCTGGGCACTACAAGCTGGGGTGACCGGCAGCTGGCTGTGCTTTTCGTATAACCGCACCTCACCCTGCTCTTTCAGCCAGCGGGCCAGGCTCGCTCGGCTCGGCAAACGTTGATCTCTAAAGGTCTCGCTTAGCAATAATTCGGTTTGCAGTGTTTTTGCACCCCACCCCGGATGTTGTTTGCACCAGGTTTTCAACTGGTCTCGCATCCCCGCCGGGTAGCTGCTCAAGGCACCTCGCTTTGGACGCCCCATGTGACTGAGCAAACCCGCTTTCCCCTCAGCTTCAAACTTCCTGCGCCACTTCCGCACCGTAAAAATAGAAAAGCCTAACAGCTCAGCAATTTGCCGATCAGTCAGGCCTTTCTTGCACAGGTTGTCGATCTTCAGCCGTTCTGGATAGCTCGTTGCGCCCATCTCCCTGCTCCTATACTGACGTTTCTGTTCTCAGTATAGAAGCAGGGGTGATACGAATTTATGAGACTTCCCAGGTACGACTTAATGAGATTCGACACTGACCTTCATCTACAATAATTTCCAGGTTCTCATCAATTTGAACGATGGCGCGATGGGTCTGTTCATCTTCTGGTTTCACCTGGGGAAGAATTTTATCCAAAAGGCGTTTTTGGACAATTCGCGCGAATCCGTTGATCGAAACTAAAGGAGTGCGCAGCTCATGACTGACATTGGCCAGAAAATCCGTTTTCGCGGCATTGGCTGCCTCGGCCGCCATGCGCGCTTCTTCAGCCGCCTGACGGGCGATCTCCATTTGTTTTGCATATTGAGCAGTCTGGCTATACAAACGTGCATTATCCATGGCAACACCGATTTGCTGACCGATGGAAGCCGGAACCAGTAGCTCATCTGCTGATAACTCGATACTCCTACGACTGAGAACGTTGATCGCTCCCAATACTTCTTCTTGAACTAACAACGGAATGCTGACAACCGTTTTCCAGCCATCACTTTCCAAAATCGAACGAACTGGTCCCGGTTCATAATCGGGAAGTAATCGCGAGATCGGTCGCTTTGTTGTGACCACCTCCTTTACAATACTATTCTCGAGAGGTAATCGTTCAGAGAGCTGGATCAGTTCTTGGCTGATTCCTTGTTGAGCCAGGAGAACCAGGTATCCAGTATCAGCATCCAAACGGAAAACTCCTCCGGCTTCCATACCCATAACTTCGATGGTTTTACTCAATCCATCTGGCAAGATCTGATTAAGATCGAGCGACTGACTCACAACAGCTGCAAGAGAGTTTAGCGCGGTCAACTCATGAGTGCGTTGGGCTACCCGTAACTCGAGGGTCTCATAGGATTCATCTAGCCGCACTGCCATTGTATTGAATTGATCAGCCAATTCTTCTAGCTCATCGCCACTCGAGACATGAATTGTTTGCTTGAAATCACCGCCAGAAATGCGTTTTGCGGCAGTTATGAAATCCTCAATTGGACCAGTGATACGCCTTACGCCAATCATTACCACGACGGTAGGAATCACAACTCCTAACACCAGTAAAATGGATAGAAATTGGCGGTATCCCTGGCTGGGGCGGATCAAACTACTCCAATCCTCCTCGACAACCAAACTCCAATCGGTTCGTGGCACCGGTGCATATCCTGCAACGATATCCCTTCCGTCGACAGAGCGAGTACGCAACGCGCCAACTTGACGGGTTGTTGTCAGCTCGGTTACTGGATGCCCGGAGAATAATTCGCCAGTCTGGTAGGAATCGGTAGCATAAATCACTCGACTATTCCCATCAATTAGATAAGCTTTTCCACTCCGTCCAATGCGTAGTTTCAAGATCGTCCCATAAAAAGGACTAACTGCACTGGTATCTAATGAGAACATTCCGACGGCAACTCCTCGAAATTCGTCTTGTTCTCCCATAATAGGGACTGCAATAGCAATTATGTTTTCTCCATTCAACCCGTATGACTCAATATTCGAGAAGTCGAGCGCAGGCGTCCGAATCATAGATGTAAAGAATCTACGATCAGACCAATCCTCACCAATTAATTCAGGCGTGTCTGGAAAAGTCGCCACTACAGCACCCAGGTTATTCAATAAGTACACACCCCCATCAAAGAAAATGATGTGATTCTGATTCTTTGTTAAAGTAGCCTGTTGGAGATCAGGTGAGCCATCTCTCACACCTGGCAGGCGCGCTAATGCATCTAACCGGTCGATATAATCTTCAAAACTAGCAGAGAGTTCACTTGCTGATAACCGAATTAGCTCTTCATCGCTTTTTATGACGCTTTCTTCGGTCACCTGCTGGTAAGCAACATATAACGTTAAGGCAACCAATAACAAGATGATCGCGGTAGGGATAAATGACCAGGCGATAATCTTGGTGCGAAGACTAAGTCTTGGCGAGAAAAGCTTCAAGGAAGAGTCTCCTTATCCCGGAATTTCACACCCACAGGAGAGAGGGATAAGTCCACTCTGAGACTGGATAGCCTCGATTTGCTGGCAAACTTTTGTCATTTCGGAAACAGGCAGCTTGCCGAGGGTAAAGATCTGATCCCAGACTTCATCAGCAATTTCGCTGACTCCGACCATATTTGCAAAAGATTCAGAAGTCACAGAATATCCATTGATGTGCCCATCTGCAAAGGCTGCAATATCAACTTCCTTGGCTTTTTCTGGATAAGCCTTGCGGATCGCATCCACCCACAATGGCACCAAGGATGAGCGCGCAGGTTGCAGCAAATGATCAGTGGCCATTGCCGTTCCATAGTCTTTACCAATTAGAAATTTCATAAACTCCCAGGCAGCTTCAGGATGTTTTGTGCCAGAAAAGATGGCAAATCCATCCGTCGTTGCCAGTGTAACTCGCCTTTCAGGACCTGCAGGAAAAGGCGCGACGCCTACGCGAAACTCCGATCTCTCCAGTATGTCTCTCAAAGCCCACGAGCCATCTTCAACCATGGCAATTTTTTGCGCGATAAAAGCCTCCCGCGTTTCAAGCCCTTCCACGTCCAGTACGGTTGCCATGACATGATCATCCCAAATCCGCGCTCGCAGCCAATCCATCGCTTCAAGGGAGGACGGAGCAGCCATCTCGCACTTCCGTGAGTCGTCTGGTTGCACATAATGCCCGCCCCGGCCATTGACATGCATCTGGATTCGATCCCAGGTCACATCGAACATGCTACCCCAGCGGGTAGTTGTATCCCCTTCGGTGCGAGTTAGCTGTTTCATCGCAGTCAGGTAGTTTTCATAGTTCCAATCATAGGTCGGGTATTCTACCTGTGCGTCATCAAAGATATCTTTGTTGTAATACAAAGCTAAAGCGCCATGGTATTTCGGCAAGGCGTATTGCTTACCATTCTGGGTGAAGAAGGCTTTGTATTGAGCTTCAGACCAGTCCCGGATAGTAGCTTGATCCAGATCGGCTTCGACATAAGGGCGCAGATCGAGCAAATAACCCGCATTTGCCCAGGCAGGGAAGAATTCACAACACCCAGCCAGGACATCTGGCGCCGTCTTGGCAGCAAAATCCTGAGGCATTTTTTCTTCCAGGTTCTCGGGATCTGAAATATAGAATACCTGGATATCTGGATGTTCTGCAGAAAATTGGTTTATCATCCTCTGCGCCATGGCTGGAAACCATTCCGTTCGCCAATCCTGGTAGACTAGCTGAACCGGGCTACTGCTTGCAACAGGTATAGTCTGTCTGACGCCACAGGCTGCCAGGGCAGCACCAGCAGCTGAATAGCCAGCGAAGCGGAGAAATTCACGCCGAGATATACCTGTTGTCTTAATCTTCATATCGATAGCTCCTCTACATAACCAGTAAACCGATAAAACAGCAGTGAAGCAACATCCTTGCCATCCAGGATCGAATATCAGCCCCCAGTTACCATCGCTCTTAAAACCAGAAAAAACATAACCAGGAAACCAACTCCGTATAGCAGCATCTCAGGGCGGTCCTGGCGCCCCTTGGTGGCGGAAAATACGAGCGGCATTGCCAGGGCCAGGGCAACCCCATATAACCAATGGATACCCCGATCGGGGCGTTGGCCGATGAACCACAAATAAGTCCCCAATAATCCCTGGCCAAGAACAATGATTTCTGCAATGATCACAGCTCCCCAAACATTGGGACTTACCCCTTGTTTGCGAAAGAATCTCCACAAACCCCATATTGCCATAAACCCGCAGAAGATCAAGGCAGTAATTGCAATACGTCCATGGAACTCACTCAAGGTCATCGATCTTCTCCTTTCTTCAAATCCCCTTTGTTATATCAGAAATTACCGTAGATTTTACCAGGGTGATAATCGAATCACCCTTTTAGAGAGAGAAAATCACTCCTCTCGGTTTAATCAAGATGGATAGCCGGTATGGATCATCTCTGGTAAACTGCATCCGGTAAGAGGGCTATAAATTAGACCTGATTTATCTTGTTATCGGGCGATCCCTATGCTACAATACGCCGATTGTTAAATTAAAATAAGAACCTTATTTGATGAGGTGAGTAAAAAATGACTGCTGAGCCAATTGTCGAGAAGAAACCGATGAACCGCCGTGAATTCCTCAATTTCGCCTGGCTGGTTTCAATCGGTTTCTTCACCGTAACATCTGCTGGAGTCACTTACTTGTTTTCATTACCCAGATTCAAAGAGGGAGAATTCGGGGGCGTATTCACAATCGGCAGTGTCGAAGAGCTCCCAGATACTTCTTCACCACCTGCGAACTACCCCAAGGTAAAGTTATGGCTCAGCAACACAGATGCGGGGGTCCTGGCATTATATAAAGTATGCACCCACCTGGGTTGCCTGTATAACTGGAATAATCAGGAAGTTAAGTTTATTTGCCCATGTCACGGTTCTCAGTTCGAGAAGAACGGGACCTTTATACAAGGACCTGCGCCACGCAGCCTGGATCGCTTCGTTGTCCAGATTGAGAGCCAGGATGGTACTGTTCTCGCAGAAACTGATCCGGAAACCGGAGCGCCTTTACCCGTTCCTGACGATCCCAACGCAGTGATCAAGGTTGACACCGGGCGCCGGGTTATGGGATCTCGCCACGCTTAATCACTCATCTTCTTAAACTTCACCTTAACAGGGGAGGCGTATGCTCAAATCAATTTCATTTCAGGACCTCCGCCAGAAAGCGGTTATAGCACTGGATAACCGAGTACGGGCAATTACTGCTGGCTTGGGATTGAACGAACTGCGCAATGTTTTGCGCGGCGACCCTCCCCAGGAAAAACCAAATCCGCGTTATAAAGTACACACCACCAGTTTTCTATTCCATATCCGGCCGCGTTATTATCAGAAAGGTAGCACAATCCTGAGCCATACTTTCCGCTTGGGTTTCTTCACCATGTTCTTTTTTATGGTGGAGCTATTCACTGGCCTGGTGTTGATGATCTATTACACGCCTTCACCCTCTCAAGCATATGCGTCGATCTTAGAGATCATGAGTGAAGTCCCCTTTGGAAACTTGATGCGGGACTTACACCGCCTGGGCGCAGAGGCAATGGTGATCTTCACCTTCTTACATATGGTGCGAACCTATTTCACTGGTTCGTATAAGAAAGAACGATCTTTCACCTGGTTAACTGGCGTTATCCTACTCGGGATTACTTTATTCTTGAGTTTCTTTGGCTATCTGCTCCCGTGGGATCAGCTGGCTTATTGGGCGGTGACCATCGGAACCAGCATGGCTGAAGCTGCACCATTGTTTGGGACTCAGGTGAATCTACTCTTGCGAGGCGCTCCTGACATTGGCGCAGGTGGCTTATTGCGTGCGTACCTGCTGCATGTGGTTCTATTACCCCTGGGAGCCATCCTCGTCATCAGCATCCATTACTATAAAGTAGCCCGTGAACATGGAATTTCCTTACCTGCCCGATATGAAGAAGGCAATTTACCGAAGGAGAAGGAGAAAGAAGTCAAAAGCCGGCTAGATTTCCTGCCCGACTTGTTTTCGCATGAAATCTATCTAGTCGTCCTCGGTTTGTTCATCTTGATTTTTGTCACAATATTTATGTACGGCGGCGCTCCATTAGAACACATTGCCAACCCTCAACAAACTCCCCTGGATACCAAAGCGCCGTGGTATTTCTGGTGGCTTCAAGGCATGCTCAAATTGGGCGACAAGAGCATAATGGGAATTGTTATCCCATCTCTACTTGTACTCCTATTAATCGGCGTCCCATATATCGACCGAAATCCAAATCGTTCCTTTGTCAAGCGGCCCGTTGCTGTCGCTATTGGAGTGTTATTTGTCCTGGCACTGATTACGCTAAGCTATATGGGACTTCCACAATATGGGATTGAGAACTCCCGCAGCAACCCGCATTCTCCAGGACCTTGCTCCCGAGGAGGGGAATGGCCCAATACAAGAAGTCCCCTTCGATCAACTCCAGCAGGGGACATACATTGTTAACGAAACACCAACGGAAAACCTTTGTCCAGATCTGGACTTCGGTTGCCCGGCGCTTGAAGATTTCTTCGCAGAATATACCCTCATGGTTAATGAATCCATTGAGAACGGGGATTTGCCCAACGGCGAGGGAATCATGGTGATCGAGGATTGGCAAGCAGACTTAAAGAAAGTCACCATGCGGATTTTATGGGATGACCCGGTATCGGACCAGGGTAAGGATTACTTCAAACACATCTACCTGCATAAAAATCATGGTAGTGAATAAACCTCCAATAAAGCAGAGGGCAAATTATCATCATGTCGCGCTTTAATCTAGAAATTCTACTGGGCACAGTTCTTATCGCCTTGACTTCAATTGTCCTGATTGTCTATGGGCTCAACGAAGAAGACCGAATGGCTCAAGCCGGTCTAGAACATCAAGCCCAGGCCATCGAAGTGGGGGCTAATCTATTCGAGACTAACTGTACAGGCTGTCATGGATCCAAAGGCGAGGGCATTCCAGGACTATGTCCACCGCTGAACGATAGGAACTTCTTTGAAGGTCGCATGAAAGAAGTTGGCTGGGCAGGAAGCCTGGAAGACTACATAATTTCCTCTGTCTCCAGCGGCCGCGTGGTTTCGACCCGCCCGGATCAATATGCCGGACAAGGCCGACCAGCCATGCCAGCCTGGTCAGACGAATTTGGCGGCCCACTTCGCCCGGATCAGATCCAGGATCTGGCACAATTTATTCTAAATTGGGAATCAACTGCAACTGGCGAGGTCGTGATCGAGGCCTTACCAACCCCAACCCAAAGTCCGGAAGACCTGAATGATCCTGTAGCACGCGGGCAGCAGGTCTTTTTGAGCCGGGGATGCACCGGCTGCCATGCCATGGAAGGGTTGAGCACAGCAACAATTGGCCCTAATTTAACCAAGATCGGAACAGTTGCTGCCACACGCGTCCCTGCACAATCTGCCGAAGAATATATTCGGGAATCCATCCTTAACCCAAGCGCTCATGTGGTGGAAGGATATCTGGATAATCTGATGCCGAAGAACTTCGGGGATCTCATCCCAGCCACAGAATTAGATGATCTGGTGACTTATTTGTTGGACCAACAGTAAGACTGCGGAGAAATAGTCTTCTATGCGATCTAAACCCGTTCGCAATGCTGGCTTGGTTTTACTGATCATCTTTGTGATCAGTCTCTTTCAATTCACTCCCGGCTCAGCACAAGAGTGCACAGAAGGTCAGATTGATCAGGGAGGCCAACTATATACCGAAAACTGTGCAGTCTGCCATGGGGCGGACGGACAAGGTCGGGTAGGGGCAACGCTTGCAAAGGACTGGCCCTCGATTCGGCCCGACTTGCGCGTACGGACGGTGATCGAAGACGGCGTTCAAGGCTCTCCGATGCCTGCCTGGAGCCAGACCAACGGTGGACCACTCAATGATCAAGATGTGGACTCCCTGGTTTGTTTTATCCTGAGCTGGCAATCGGGTGGCCCTCCTGTGATATACCCCACGCCCACCTCAATGCAAAGACCCGTGCTTACGCCTCCACCTGGGGTCTCCGGTGACCCAAATGCTGGTGCGAGTGTGTATGATCAGAACTGCGCAGTGTGCCATGGATTGAATGGAGAAGGACGGATAGGAGCGGTCCTGGCAAAGGACTGGCCTTCCATCCGGCCTGATCTGGCAGTCAGGACTACTATTGAGCGTGGAATCCAGGGATCGGCGATGCCGGCCTGGAGCCAGGCTAATGGCGGCCCGCTTACCGATGACGAGATAAACAATCTGGTTGCTTATATCCTTACCTGGGGCACGCCGGCCAATCCCCCCACCCTTGCCCCCTCTACTGCACCAGCCGTAACAGGCCAGAGCGGTGGTTGGCAGGTCTGGATTGTACTTGGCGTCCTTGTGGTTCTGGTGGTGGCTATCGGTTATTATATTTTCCGGCGCGGGAGAGCATAAAACAAAACGATTGTCTTGATTGACAAGCACGCCCACCTGAGGTATGCTTTCGGGCGAGCTCCGGGTGGGTCCGGCGCGGCAGAAACCTGCGAACCCCGCCAGGTCCGAGAGGAAGCAACGGTAAGGAGGTCCCTCTGGGCGCCGCCGGGTAGCCTGCCCGGTTGCTCATTTCCTGGGTGAGTTGAAAATAAATCATAAGGGCTGCCAGCAAAGGGCAGCCCTTAAAACATCCCCCTGCGCCCAATCAATGTATTACTATCTATTCTCAGTAATCGTTATTCTGCCATCCTTTTCCTCACGGAGTGGGTGAACAATCTTCAAGGGCATTTCACATTGAGGTCGATCCGGATCAGATGGGTAATAAGTGATGCAATTCACAGAAGTCACTTCACCGTTTGCGCTATTCAAGTCAAAAACATACCATAAATCCCCATCTCCTGTTTCAGGGACAAAGAATTGCATAATTAAACCCTCTGCACCATAGACTTGCACCTTAGCTCCGGATTCGGTGATATCTGGAACACCAGGATGACCAAAATAGTAGTTTAGTACAGCAAATGAGTAAATTCCATCCTGAGCAAGTTCGGTAATTGAAATTGTCTCCGGCCCATTGCCATCCCGATCATCACGATCTAAGCAAGCAAATGGAATCTCATTACAGACACCTGGATGATCAAGATAAAGGTGTGGATAATCTTCGTATGGAAGCCAGAAATGTGCATCAAGGTCTTTTGGCACCCTTCCCCAGGTGAGGACAATTCGGTATTCACCAATAGACAGACTGGGTGATAGAGTAAAATCTAATGTCGAAGTCTTCTGGTAGATAACCTTAACATCTTGTTTAAGAGGTAGAAAACCAGACCGGGTTGCCTCGACACCCACCCATCCGCCAGAAATATTGGTCAAGTGATAAACACCGTCTTCGTTGGTTACATCACAGATATCTGAATCTGAACAAACCACAGCTCCATTAATCGGTTTATTGAGGATAGCATCCACGACAAACCCCGTTATATCTCCAGGACCAACTTGATAATACTTTAAAGTCAATGGCAAGTGGATTGATAATTTCTCTTCGGTTAACTGAGGCTCAGCGGCATAAGAAATCTTTTGGACGAACAAGGCCATGGTTATCGCGAACAAACTAAATAAATGTATTATCTGCTTTGCACTCTTCAGGTACATATAATTCCCTAAATTATCTTGCCAAATCAGCTGGGGTGATAATTAGCAATCAAAACCTCCTCCTGGGCACGGAGTAGGAGTAGGTGTCCGGGTCGGTGTATTCGTGGGTGAAGTCGTTGGAATAGGTTGAGTCGGTGTTCTCGTCGGGGTACGTGTTGGTGTCCTTGTTATGGTAGGAACTGTTGTACGAGTTGGCGTAAAAGTGGGTGTATCTGTCGGTTTTGGTGTCCTTGTAGGGGTAGGCACCAATGTGCGGGTGGGCGTTCTGGTTGGAGTAGGAGTGCAGATATGAGGTGGGCAGATTGTTGCAGTAACCGTTGGAGTTCTCGTAACAGTGGGCGTTCTGGTCATTGTTGGAGTCAAAGTGGGGGTAGGTGTAGCACGAAGAATTGTAAAAGTTTTCTCGACAATATCGGACCAAATCCCACTTAATCCTTTGGCCTGGGCAATAATCCTATACGTGCCATTGATCAAGTTGTTCCACATTGTAGATCCCATCCTAGTACAAGGGCCATCTCCACCAAACGCACAATATTTAGCCGTTGTGTCCGTTCTTGAGGTTAAGACTGTGGCTCCATCAGGATTGTAGATGGTGAAATACAAGGCCTCAATCCCATTTCCATTGATTGGAGCCAGGCCAGTATCATAACCAATTGCCTCAAATCTGGTTTGATCACGACTCGTCAAAATGCCACTGACAGCAGGGTTAGTAATTTCTGCGTAGATAGGATGTAAATTATCAGACAAAGGACATGTTGCAACCCCAATATCTATTTGCCAGTCAACGGTCAGGATTGAATCCAGTATAATTCTACTATCTGGAATCCCGTTAAAATCAGCTGTCCAGATCGCGGCACTGCCCGGATTCAATGCATAAGCCGGAGATAGATTGACGTTTGTTGGAGAACTGTAGTCATCGCCATTATAGATGGTGTTGGAATCCATCCTGAAATAATTAACGTATTGAGATGGATAATGTTGTGACCAATTCAAATTAGTTGAAACAAGATTCACAGGTAGTAAGTTATTATTCACTCCATTAACATATATCTTGTCATTACTCGCATAAATACCTGTCATTTGGACCAGATCACAACTTGGGGTTGGAGTGAGGGTTGGACTCGGTGTAAGTGTAGGAGTCGGCGTAATGGTAGGTGTGGAAGTTTCAGTTGGTGGAGGAGGGGTTGGTGTTAAGGTTGCTGGTAGGGGGGTGATAGTTGGCACATCGATCAATGGAGGCAAGCCAAGTACGCGCGCCACACGAAATTGCTCTAAGATACCTGTCCTCTCAGCATGCAAGGTTACAGAAGGTTGAATATTGCTAATAAATGGTAAGATAAGCGGGTGTTCGTAGGTGACCGCTACTAATACTCGAGTAGGACCTTCTTCAGGATTTCCAGGATCATCCTGAGGGGCACAAAAATCTCCTGGTGGAGGGTGATATACAAAACCTGGACGAGAACTACAAACAGTTATTTTGAAATACCCTTTTTGACCCTTCACTACACTATCATCGATCATAAGACCCACTGCAACACCGCGGCTCACAGCATATATTGAAGGAAGTCGTGCCCGATCTTCCTCAATATGTCTGGCACCAGCGTTCGGCTCATCGCCACAAACCAAACCATTTCCATTTGCGTCAATCCCAGGAGTACAAAAGGCGCTATCGAATTCACCTGTGACAGCATATCGCACACCGAAACGTGCAGAATTGGTTACTACCAACCAAGCATGGAAAATGCGGGCAAACTCGATAATGCCACATATCAACAGTAACAGAATCGGTAATGCGATCGCAAATTCCACCATGCTCTGTGCTTTTCCCCATCTTTTTGGTCTACGTAGTTTCCTGAACACATTCATTTCAACTCTTCCTTCATTAACCTTCCACAAGTTGTCCTGCGGTCTAATGGGTAATACGGGTGAAAATGCGAGAAGCAATATCTTCAAACACCAGATCCAGATCTTCTCCTGAAGGAGAGAAGTAATAATTTCCACACCAAGTTCTCCACTCACTCAGATTATCGTATAGTCCCGAGCATGGATTTGTAGCAGGATCCCCATCTTCTCCAACTGCAGCAATATAACGAAGCAGTCTCACGCCATGCGGGACAGGATCGGTACCATATCGTTGCAAAACTTGATCTCCTAGACCAACCGAGAATATTACTGCACCCTGTCCAGTGACACCTTCACAAGCAGGTGCAGGATCAGTGCTGTAGCAACCAACAAAATCGGCCATGTCTCGGGCGAAATCGTCGGCATCATAATTAGCACTGTTGCCAGTATGGCGACTGGTTGAGTCCAAATCTCGACAGAAGGGTGGTGCCCAAGTCGAAGGCGGACAATACCCGTACGTGTGTGTTTCATCAGCATCCGAAGCATTCGCTGCACCATCCGTCAATAAGACGACTACCCATAGAGCATCTTCACGCGGGTCGAGGGCGAACATATTTCCGCCCAATTTCAAGCCGCCGCCAATATTGGTAGTAGTGCACGAAGATGGATCTCCGGTCAATCTGAAGAGAGGACATTCGAACCCTAAATAATTTCCACTTGGACTACCTGTATCGTAATTACGGCAAGGACCAATCATACTCGGGCAGGCAACCGGTTCATACACATTTAAATTATTTATCACATCGACAGCCGTCGCGCGATCTGTGATCCATCCAGGGGGTATCACTCTGGTCCCAGTAGTTGCTGAAGGTGTTTCCCACCCATTTGAAAAAGTGACAATCGCCATTCTATCTGCTTCTTGAATGCTTGGTAAATCAAGCACCCTTTCAGCAAAGCTGACCGCAGCAGCTTTGACTTCCTCCATTGGATGACAACGCTCCCCTGGATTGCAGCGGCTTGGATCGGCATAATAATTATCCCAATGGCTACCTACTTGGAGGCGTTCACTCTTTCCGGGACACCAGGCATCCGGTCTTCCATCATCATCAGCGCCATCGCTGTCATCATCATCACCATCACAAAGATCCGCATCAGATGCCATCGACTCTGAAATATCTATCACAAGGACGACGTCCATTGAGGCTGCTTCACTAATAGCATTTGCTGATATAGGGATATTATGTAAACCGATCAAGTTAAGAAAACTCAAGGGCACATCTAATTGTCCGATGACGCGGACCAATTTCCGCCTGGGGGTATAACATAATCCAGGGTCACCTGGATTGGATTCACAAGTTTGAACAATCACCGTGGTCGGATTGACACCATTTAGATTCATGATCTGCTCGGCTGCGTTGGTCATATCGCCAAGGCTGCGCCCTTCACGATACTGAGCTGCAGCTGCAAGTGAAGCTGCATCAACTGCGCGCCTCAAATGACCCATATAAATAAACACCTGTCCAGTGTCCACAGCCAAGCCTACAAAGATTAGCAAGACTGCAAAGGCCAAAGCGATGAGAGCCAAGGCTTGTCCTCTCTCGCTGGAGTATTTGATATTGCAATTTGGGCTATGACCCATGAACATCATTATTCCCTCGGTTCTGCAGAAACCAGCGGCATAAATGAATACACATGCAAGATTACGGGATCATCAACAAAGGCTGTGATCCAAGGCAAACTTAATTTTTGTTCATAAGAATAGAATACTTCAATCAGTAACAAACCAGTATTCGGGGCTGATATATCTAAGCGATTGTCTACACTAGCTGTACTGATTAATGAGGATCTTTCTCGAGCGCCATGACCCGGTAGATCGAGACTATATGACCACCCCCGTTCATCGAACTCACCAGGGTGTCTCTCTGTCACACCTGTTCCTGAGACGACTGAGAATACTGAGATAAGAATGTCATCGCCCTCATCCGGATCAATAGATACATTTGGCTGTTCTTGCGCCAGTTCTTAAATCACAACACATGCGGATTGTCGGAAGAAATCAGCTGTCGTATTACAATCATGATTACCATCTCTACTGGTAAACATACCATCACTTGAAAAACGAGCAGCATTCCGTGCGGCATCCATTACAGTTAAGTATTCATTTAATATGAACCCAAACTCAAGTAACCCAGACACAACAATTAATAGCACCGGTAACAACAATGTAATCTCGACCAGACTTTGACCTCGGACTGACCCATGGCTTGATTTATCGAAACGGATTGATACGTCCATATTCTTATGTAGATGGTTTTTTACCCAATGAACTATTATTATCTTCATAAGTAACAAACCTTTTCCTCAACATTCCTTGGCATAGTTGAATTACCAAGATGCAATTAATCTCGCTAAACCAATTATATTCATATAGATTAACTGAAACCAAACCGAAATGTTACCTTACAATATTGCAACAATTATATTTATTTCAATTAAAATTTTACACTCCCCTTGTCAAGATGACATAAAAAACACGTAAAGATATCCCAACAAAGATACGTTGAACATAGACCACTAGATTCTCAAAAAAATCGGGGGGACACGCAAATAAAAAACACCCTCGCATGAGGGTGCAGCCTATCTTGATGAAATATCTACCTGCTTTATGTTCTTAAATCGATCGACTATTTATTGATCTTATTTTCGATCTTGAATTTCATCCAGAGTAATCCGGATAACTTGATCGATAAAATCCTGGGACTTTTGAGGGTAAAAGCTGCGCAATGCTTCCAGCTTATTTGCCTGTGACGTAAGCATATTTTCTAATAACAAATTGTCCATCTTCCCGCGCTGAGGATCAACTTGAGTTAATGCAGATATATTCTGATTTGCCTGTTTCAACTCGGCTTCGAAGCGAAGGATGGCCAGGGGTAAGTAGGTCTCCCGACCTGATAGGATTATTCGTTCCGCTTCTACCATTCGGCGTTCGACAAATCGAATACTCAACTGTGCATCCCTCTCCTCGGAGAATGAAATAGCTAACTGTACCTGTTCATTGACAAATTTCATCCGGTACAGAGGATCGCCAGGAAGGGAATTCCCAATCCAAAAACCGATGGTCTTGACACCAATGAATAATAATAAAAGAACTATACTCAGGTAGACCAGGAATGAAAGCGTATTCATTCTGTGGACTGGCGGAGAAAAACTACCAGGTTGATTTCTCCTCGCCGGGAAGAGAATCCCCAATTCTTCTTCAACCTGGCCGATCAGCTTGTTGCGAGAAGCAGACACGAATGCCGGGTTAGGATCAAATAACCAGCTCTTTTTATATAACCACAGGGCTGCCTCGAGCGGCGGGCGAAGGAGTTCTTTGATCTCAGGATAACGGGGCAGAAGGGTATCGATCAATTCTTCACCACTCTCCAGTTGTTCCAGACAAGTGTGGAGTACAAGTCCTAAATCTTCCTGGCTGGTTGAAGCTTGGCTAAGCATCACAATTCCAACAGATTCCTCAAGGCTGAAAGTGCCCGGTGTTGAAGAATCCGGACGGCACCGGGCGTGCGACCCATTACCTCACCTGTTTCTTCGGGAGACAAGCCACTCAAGAATTTGAGGATCAACACCATTCGATAATCTTCTCTCAATTGCTCGAGAGTTTGGCGGACTTGTTGGTGTTCCAGGTTTGCTATCGCTGTTTCTGCTGGATCAGAATGGATATCAGGGAATGTTTTTTCTTCTATTGACATAAGCCCCCCGGCACGTCCCGCTCGCCGGTAGAAATCGACCAGCACATTGCGGGCGATCGTGAACAAGTAAGCCAAGAAAGGGACACCTTGTTCTCGATAGTTGGATAATGAGCGCCATACTCGTAGAAAAACCTCTTCTGTAAGGTCTTCCGCCTCAAATCGATCACTTAGATGTGAAAAGATAAAGCGAAAGATGATATGGGCATACCGCTGGTACAACTCGCCAAAAGCTTCTCCGTCTCCACGCTGTGCGAATTGGATTAGTTCGAAATCACCAACTTGCTGCCAGTGCGGCATGCTTTCCACATTTATGAACGAAGCGGAGGAATTTTTGTTACACGTCTTCGAATATTCTGGGGCATCAATCATCACAAATCCTGCTTCTCGGATACCTGGTGGGGTCACTCTTTCCCTCAAATTGCACTCACATCATAAACTCAAGCAATCTAATTGTTACAAACAAATCTGTTAGAATAACCTTACAATGAAACCAAGTCAAATCACGCTCATTGCGCTGGTCATGATTGCAGTTGGTATGCTCCTCATCGGTATTTCCAGCAACAAGAAAGTGATCGTATCGATCGATGGGGAGTCTCAATCCATGAGCACACGAGCCTGGACTGTGGGTGGATTTATTAGTTCTGCACACATACCCTTGTTTACTGGTGACCGATTGTTGCCTGACTCAGACCAATGGCTTGTCGGCGGAGATCAGATCGCTATCGAACGATCTGCGTATGTTCGGGTTGATGCGGATGGGAAAGCCTTCTTTCTGCGCAGCGTTGAGCGAATACCAGGCAATTTACTTGCCCAGGCAGGAGTACCACTCTATCCGGGTGATCAGTTAACCGTTAATGGCGAAAAAACCTACCCTGAAATTCCACTATCCCCGGCACCTGCTTATAGCATCCAGGTCCAGCGTAAATGGTTGGTGTCTGTAACCACCAACGAGCAGGTAAGAAGTTTCTCTACTCAGGCTGATACCTTGGGAGATGCCTTATGGGAGCAGGGTATCGTTATTCATCCTAATGATCGTTTGGAACCAGCTGCCAACATGGCCATCACTGCACCTGTTAAAGCCAGCTTGCAAAAATCAAGATTAATGGAGATCGAATTCTCAGGTGGAAGCATCAAAACTCGATCCATGGCACAGACAGTGGGAGGAGCTCTAAGCGAGGCAGGGATCCCCTTACAAGGCCTGGATTACAGTCTGCCAGATGCCAATGCTCCTGTACCGGAAAATGGCGAAATCCGTGTGATACGTGTGCATGAGAGCTCAATATTGGAAACGGAGCCTTTGGCTTTTTCAACAGAGATCCAACCTGCACCTGATTTGGAAATAGATCAACAAGAAATAATTCAGAATGGTGTCTATGGTCTTAAAGCAAAACGTAACCTGATTCGGCTTGAAGATGGGCTGGAGGTTTCCCGGCAGATTGAAGATGAATATATCGCGGTAGAACCTCAACCGAAAATAGTCGGTTTTGGGACTAAGATAGTCCAGCATACGCTAAATGCAGCAGGGGGTGATATCAAATACTGGCGCGCTTTGAACATGTATGCGGTTTCCTACAATCCGACCAGCGCCGGTGATTCAACTACAGCAACCGGAGCGACACTCCAGAAAGGTATAGCGGCAATTGACCCCAGCATTATCCCGTATGGTACACAGATGTATATCCCAGGCTATGGCGTGGCGGTTGCTGCAGATACCGGTGGAGGTGTGAAGGGTCGCTTGATCGATCTGGGGTATAGCGATCATGATTATGTCTCATGGCATCAGTGGGTGACTGTATATTTCCTCTGGCCGCCCCCGGCCAATGTCGTATGGGTAATCCCTTAATCCTGACCCCTCTCAATGTCCCTAAACTCCTGCGTGAATTTAACCTTCACCCTGATAAGCGTTTAGGACAAAATTTCTTGAGTGACCCGGCGGCACTTCAACGAGTCGCCAAGACCGCACACATTTCAGCGCGAGACACGGTTATCGAAATCGGGGCTGGATTAGGCAGCCTGACGCGTTACCTGGCAGTACTTGCTCAAAAAGTAATAGCTATTGAGATCGATCCGAAATTGATTCCCCCTTTAAAACAAGTGGTTGCGCCATTTCAGAATATAGAGATCATCCAAGGTGACATTCTCAATCTAAAACCAGATCAACTCAACCCATCAACAGACTATCTGGTAGTTGCTAACATCCCCTACTATATAACCTCAGCCATCATCCGTCACCTTCTTTCAGCCACTACTCGACCAAAGCGTGTTGTGCTAACTATCCAATATGAGCTTGCTCAACGGATCTGCGCTGGACCCGGCAACATGAGCTTATTGGCTTTGAGTGTGCAAGTCTTTAGCGAGCCGCATATCAGAGCCCGGATTCCGGCTGGAGCTTTTTACCCAGCTCCACAGGTCGATTCTGCTATTCTTCGTCTCGATCTATTTTCGGAACCATTAATTCCTGACCCAAATCTGGATATATTCTTCAATTTATCCCAAGCAGGGATTCAGCCAAAAACGTAAAATGCTCCGAAATGCAATGTCAGCAGGATTACATCTGGATCCAAAAAGCGTTGAAGCGGTTCTGAACCAGGCCGGTATCGATCCACACCGCCGAGCAGAAACCCTTAGTATTGCTGAATGGGGAACCTTAACGCAATATTTTATTGACCGATACCCGGAGTTCACGCCAGGAAAATCACTCCAAACAGCCAAGCTCTAATCCCCTTTGGGGCTGGCTCATGGCCGATGCTATTTCTAAGATATCCTGCGCAATTTTTCCTGGCTAGATGGTTTAAGATCTCGATATTCATAGAGCATCTGCCAAACGCGACGGGCAGCTTCAGTCTGAATGTTGAATGACATTTTTGATAACCCCCAGCGACGATCTGCAAAATAAAAAGGCACCTCAGAGAATGAATACCCCAGGCGATAAGCAACATAAGCCATTTCGACCTGGAAAGCATATCCATTTGAGCGTATTCGCTCCAACGGCATACCTGCGAGCGTTTCCATTCGCCACATCCGGAAACCACCGGTGACGTCTCTGACTGGAATATTGAGTATGGCACGTGCATAGATATTTCCAAATGCGGATAACCATTTCCGCCATAATGGCCATTGCTCATCTAATTTTCCACCCGAAACATATCGTGAACCAAAAACAGCATCGTAATTGGATAATTGCTCATGCATCTCAACTAATTTAATTGGGGGATGCGAGAAATCGGCGTCCATTTGCGCGATTGCTTCAGCACCCATTTGGAGCGCCTGACTAAAACCAGCAATATAGGCGGATCCAAGGCCTTTTTTTCCTTTTCGATGCAATACAGACAAGCGATCTGGCTCGGAGTTGGCCAGTTCTTGGGCGATCTGCCCGGTGCCATCCGGGCTATCATCATCCACAACTAATACATTCAGATCTGGAATTGGTAGACCAAGCAGCTCAGATATCAATCGAGGCAGGTTTTCCGCTTCATTATATGTGGGAATAATGACAGTAAGTTGCAAGGACTTCCTAAATTCCTGGCGGGCAGTTTGAGTTATCTATTCGATGATACCAGACTTCTCCAAGGAATTCCCTAACACTTACTTACCACCAACCTGTTTATGAGAGTGTACTTAACAAATCAACCAATAGGTGACTTTTGGATCTTGAATTCACATACTTCATCACCCATCGAAACGCATCGAGTTTCATACACGCGAAACTCGTGCCCTCCCGAGACCCACTTTAAACCCTCCTGTAGTAGGCCGACGGCGATAAAGCAAACCGGTTTATCTAGATCCTTTCTCCCCCAACAAACCGGGCAACGATGGATAGTGTAAATAAATTCGGTATCAAATTCCTGTACGGTGCTATGCTGATCACTGACCTGAGTGAAGATGCGCGCCATTGCTGGTAAACCAATCCTCAACTTCACTTGCATTGGAAGCACTTTAAATGCCAAATCACCAGCTCCAGCTAATGCCCCAAAATTCTTCAGGGAATCTGCAAAAGTGGCTCGTCCAGCCCTCAGTGCTAACCCCCTCCCCCCCCTAGGGCCATACATTTCTTCCAGGGCTTGATTAATTGCGGAGACATCAGCGAAGTCGAACTCTTTCGCCAGATTACCCGGAGGGTAATGGTCAATCACCTCTGGCAAATGAGCCAGATTTAGAATGGCATTTAAACCATTCTTGCCCATCACATCTTCCAGGGCTTTGATCATGATCAAGGCAAATTTATTGGCGTAAAATAAGCCACTGTGCGGAATTGGTTCCATAGGCCATTCAAAGATCTATTAGATAAGTTTAGCAAGGGCTTCGACCGCCCGTCGCATATCCAGGAAAATCAACCCCAATTTAGCCTGCTCGCGGGCTAAGGCAGTCAGAACTGCTTCTTCGCCGACTGACATCAGGATCACATAGCCCTTCTCACCCTTTATGTATACTTGTTCGAGAGAGCCACGACCCAATTCGGTGGCAATTCGTTCGCCAAGGGAGAGCATGGCTGCCGACATGGCTGAAACCCTATCTTCTTCCACCTCTTGCGGTAATGCCGAAGCAATGCTTAAGCCATCGACACTTACGATCGCTGAGGCTTCAATATCCGGTGACGAGGCCTGTAAGTCTCGTAACCTATCAACCATCAATTGAGAACGCGATTTGGTCAACGTAATCACTCCTGAAATTGGTCTAGAAATTTTTGATGCTTATTTCTAAGAACTTGAAATAAATGTAGCATACCAGACAGCCGGTGTCAAGCAAGGGGACTTTATAATTTTGATAGTATAATCATCCCGATTTCCTTACAAAGTTGAGAGGCTTATGAATAATCTACGAGACTTCATTGCGTTACTTGAGGAACGCAATCAACTAGCGCGGATTCAGTTACCAATCTCGCCAAAATTAGAGATCACCGAAATCACCGATCGGGTATCGAAAGCACCACTCGATAAGAATAAAGCCCTGTTATTTGAGAATGTGCCCGGTTTCGAGATGCCAGTTCTAATTAATGCTTTCGGAAGCCCGCAACGGATGGCCTGGGCACTTGGACTCGATGACCTGGAACAACTCAACCAAAAACTGGGAGAGGTGATCGATCCACGACTGCCGCGAGGTCTCCGGGAAACGCTGGGTCGTGGGCAGGATTTAATTAATGTTTTGCGTTCGATTGGACTTAAACCGAAGAAAGTACGCAGTGCCCCTGTACAGGAAAATATCATCGATGACAATCCTTCATTGAGTATTCTTCCAATTCTTCAATGTTGGCCAAAAGACGGTGGTTTGTTCATCACCCTACCTCAGGTAATCACCCGTGATCCTCAAACACAGGCGCGTAATGTTGGGATGTATCGTTTACAAGTTGTAGATGAGCGTACTTTATTAATGCATTGGCAACGTCACAAAGGGGGAGCGGAACATGAGCGCCTCGCCAGATTGACCCAAAAAAATACCATTCCTGCAGCGATAGTGTTGGGTGGGGATCCTGCCAGTATGTGGTGTGCATCCGCTCCGCTTACCTCCAAACATCGATGAATATCTGTTGGCTGGATATCTACGGGGGAGTCCGGTTGAATTTGTGGATTGCATCACTCAACCTATCGAAGTACCGGCAGAGGCTGAAATCGTAATTGAAGGGTATGTCGATCCGAATGAGCATCAACCCGAAGGTCCCTTTGGTGATCACACGGGTTACTACACACCTGTTGAGCCATTCCCAACCTTTCATGTCACCGCAATAACCCACCGAAAAAATCCAATCTATCCTACAACGATTGTGGGTATTCCACCAATGGAAGATGTTTGGATGGGAAAAGCTACAGAACGCCTTTTCTTGCCGTTAATGCGCCTTTTCTTGCCAGAAATTGTGGATGTCAGTATGCCAGCTGAAGGAGTGTTCCACAATCTGGTATTGGTGGCCATAAAGAAACGTTATCCAGGTCACGCCCGAAAGGTGATGAATGGTTTATGGGGGCTGGGGTTAATGTCTCTGGCTAAAACCATCGTTGTGCTCGATGAGTGGGTGGATGTCCAAAATTACTCCCAAGTTGCCTGGCAGGCTTTTGGAAATGTCGACTGGTCCCATGATGTTATTCATCTAGATGGACCTGTTGATCATCTGGATCATGCATCCTATAACCATTCATTCGGCGGTAAAATTGGCGTAGACGCTACTGCAAAACTCCCCGAAGAAGGATACACCCGTTCCTGGCCTGAGTTGATTGAGATGGATCCCCAGGTCAAAGCACGCATCGATGAAATATGGGGAACCCTCGGATTGTAGATATATCATTTATGTTTGAATCTTGCTTAGAGGCATAACGTCCTCGAGAGCAATCAAACAGTCCGAACTACCAAAGGAGAATAAAACTTCAAATGAAGAGAAGAAATATTTTATTAATAGTCATCAGCCTGATCACCCTAGGAAGTATTTTTCTGGGGGCTTGTGCTCCTCAAAAAGAAGCTAAAGATGTAACCCTAAGGCTTGCGCTTCTTCCCATCCTTGACGCATTACCTATCCATGTTGCTCAGGAAGAAGGTTATTTTGCAGATGAGGGAGTAAAAGTTGAATTTATCCCGGTTTCTTCGGCGGCAGAGCGTGACCAGATCATAGCTGCCGGACAGGCTGATGGGATGATCAATGATCTTATATCCACTTTACTATATAACCAGGATACACCTCAAATTCAGATCGTTTCTTTCTCCCGCACGGCAACCCCTGAATTTCCTCAATATCGCATTCTGGCGTCTGGTGATAGTGGCTTATCGAGCGTGGATGATCTGAAAGGCGTTGAGATTGGTATTTCCGAAGCGTCGGTGATCGAATATACCACTGATCGGTTACTTCAGGCTGAAGGACTAACACCAGATGAGATTAAAACGGTGGCAGTTCCCAAGATACCTGATCGCCTTTCTTTGCTCGAATCCGGCGAGCTGAAAGCTGCCAATCTTCCAGATCCTTTCGGATCCCTGGCTATCCAAAGCGGAGCAGTTTTGATTATAGATGATACCAAATACCCGCAATATGGGAACAGCGTGATTTCATTCCGCAAGACCATCACCGATGAGTATCCAGATGCTGTTCGTGGATTTCTAAAGGCTTTGGACAAAGCGATCGTATCTGTCAATAATGATCCCTCAAAATACGAGTCACTACTGGTTGAACAAAAGCTGATCCCAGCTCCGCTGATTGGTGACTACCAGATCCCACCCTTCCCCCAAGGGCAGGTGCCTAGTGAAGCGCAATGGGCCGATGCGCTGGCCTGGGCGCAGGATAAAGGCCTAGTATCTGCCGATTTAGCGTACGGCAACTCAGTAACAGCCGAGTTCCTTCCCTGAAACCGGATGAGACAATATCCCTGGCGAGAAGTACGATCTCGCCAGGGGTGACCGAAATTTCTATGATCCAGTTCAAGTCGGTGACCTACGCATATCCGAACAGCGTCGTCATTTTCCAAGACTTTAACTGGTGTGTTGAGCACGGCGAGGCCTGGGCTGTTCTTGGGCCGTCCGGATGTGGAAAGACTACATTGCTCTACCTGTTAGCCGGTCTTAGATTCCCGACTGCCGGTAAGATTTTGATCGATGAGCAACCTCTAGAAAGACCTCGCCCACACACTGGTTTGATCTTACAAGAATATGGGTTGCTCCCCTGGGCAACAGTGCGTCAGAATGCCGAGTTAGGTCTTCAAATCCGCTCATTCTATGGTCCTGATGGAAAACACGCCCCCAGTAATGATCGACCAACAGGTGATGTTGAACCCTGGCTAAGCCGTCTGGGAATTCTCTCTCAAGCAGATAAGTACCCGGGGCAAATATCGGGAGGACAACGTCAGCGAACGGCGATTGCTCGAACTCTA
Source organism: uncultured Chloroflexia bacterium (assembly GCA_963706905.1). Lineage (GTDB taxonomy): Bacteria > Chloroflexota > Anaerolineae > Anaerolineales > UBA4823 > CAVPNY01. The sequence continues at coordinate 720,821 of CAVPNY010000012.1, forward strand.
GCACTCCAACCCGATCTGCTCCTCATGGATGAGCCATTTTCATCCCTGGATGCCCCAACCAGGGAAAGCTTACAGAATCTGACCCTCGAATTGGTCGCAGAACAGAAGCTGACCACAGTAATCGTCACTCATGCTATCGAAGAAGCTGCGATCTTGGGGCATAAGATCCTTCTCCTCGGGCAGCCACCCAATACAATCACTCAAACCATCGATAACCCAAATTATGGGGAACCCGGATTTCGAGAAAGCGCAGAATACTCGACACTTTGCCGTGATTTACGCAGCCGGATAGGTGGACAATGAGACGGCGCGACTTATTAATCGCTGTTTTGGCTATTCTGGTTGTCTGGCAAGTTTTTGCGATGGTTGTCAACCGTCCAATTCTTCCCACACCAATCGAGGTAGCGCAAGTCTTTTTTGTCGAATTGCAGACGCGGCATGCTCGACCATTTCTTAGCCAGCTTGTGGAGGGTTCTAGCCAGCACATTGCTCGCCATTGCCACAGCCGCTCCACTTGGGATAATCCTTGGTCAGTCAAAGCGAATGAACAGCTTGCTGGCGCCGGTTGTCTATCTGTTATATCCAATCCCTAAAGTAGTTCTGGTACCGATTGTTTTGTTGTTTCTAGGGATCGGTGATCTTCCAAAAATCGTGATCATCTACCTGATCCTTTTTTTTCAGATCCTGGTATTGGTGCGTGACCAGGCTGCTTCACTTCGTCCCGAGCTGATCATCAGCGTGAGCAGCCTCGGAGCTGGCCGGCGCGCACTATTCCGGTTTGTATATTTTCCAGCCAGTCTGCCAGCAATCCTGACTGCATTGCGCCAATCCGTCGGAACCGCTGTAGCTGTCCTCTACGTCGCTGAATTGTTCGCCACGCAGAAAGGATTGGGTTATTACATTTACCTCAACGGTAGTACCTTATTTAATTACCCTGCCATGTACGCCGGCGTGGTTGCAATGAGCTTGCTCGGGGTAGGTTTGTATTTTGCTGTCGATTGGCTTGAACACCGGTTGTGTAGCTGGCAGACTGCAGCCTGATCGACGTCAAAAATTGCACTATTTATCTCTGATATAATCGCCTCATGAAGCCAGTTCGTGACTTCCTTGAGTTAATCAAGTTTGAACATACGGTTTTTGCCCTCCCTTTTGCCTACCTGGGTATGTTACTTGCTGCGGAAGGTTGGCCAACGTGGGAGCAATTCCTGTGGATAACCATCGCCATGGCTTCAGCCCGAACCCTGGCGATGGGTTTCAACCGCATTGCAGATCGTTGGATTGATTCCCGTAACCCACGCACCGCCAATCGTCCTCTGGTTAAGGGAACGATATCTCTCAAAACCGCATGGGCAGGCACCCTGCTGGCTGGTGGGATATTGGCTGTTGCTGCTTGGCAACTGGGTCCTTTCACCCTTCTTCTCCTTCCAGGAGCAATTCTTTTCTTAATCGGGTATTCATTCACCAAGCGATTTACCTGGATGTCCCATTTTATTCTGGGCTTCACCGATGGCTTGGCACCAGTAGGTGCCTGGGCAGCCATTAGAGCTTCACTTTTCACTTACGAAGACTTGCCTGCCTGGATCTTGCTCGGGGTTGTAACTTTCTGGATCGCTGGATTCGACCTGATTTATGCTTGCCAGGACATTGAGATAGATCGACAGGAGGGCTTGCAATCCATTCCTGCTCGGTTTGGGATATCAGTTGCGCTGAAACTTTCATCAATTAGCCACGTTATCACAGTCTTCTTATTAATAATTTTGGGATTATTCAGCGATCTGGGATGGCCATATTGGATTGGCCTGGTGATCGTGACTTTATTATTGGTGTGGGAACATCGGATGGTACATCCCAATGATCTCACCAATATCGACATGGCTTTCTTTAATATTAATAGTTATATTAGTGTCACGTTATTTCTCGCCATTCTTATAGCAATCTATATAAAATAGATATATTGACTTAGAATGGTCGCTAAATATATTCCCAGTGACACAACTATCCAAGGAATTACTTCATGCATTTTCTTTTTTCATTGATCAGCTTGCTATTTATCGGGGTTTTCCTAAGCCCAAAACAATCCACCGCGTCTCAAGAGATTAACACTCCCGTTGAGAACAATGCCGGTGAAGTCCTCTGCCAGCCAAGTCAGTACCAGAGAACTCCCGAGGATTGCGCTCGTTTGGGTCCAACCGCTTACCAGGCACGCATAGCAAAGTTGGGTATTGCTTTTCCATTAAAAACTGTCGAAGGTCAGGCGCCCGACCCTACATTAACATACGTAGACATACGCTACGGCGAAGTTGTTCATCATAATGCGCCGGTGTATGCTTCCCTAGAGGATGCAGTGAAGAAGGGGCAGGTTATCCGGCGAATCGAGTCTGCTTACAGCTTCATTTCCTATACGGAAGATGCAGTTGTGGATGGTAAACGCTTTTATATGGTTGATTCAGGTGGTTGGATGACTGCCAATGATATATCACGGATCGGAACACCGTCTCTTTTCCAAGGTCTGGTATTCAGCAAGACTCCAACACGCCCTTTTGGATGGATTTATTATCAGATTGAATCCAAACGCACGCCAGGACTGGAAAAGAGTGATTACACCGGGCACCAGTATTATCGCTATCAAGTCGTCCCCATTTACTCATCAGAGGTAATCGATGGAGTGGAATGGTACATGATCGGTCCAGATGAGTGGATTCCCGAGAAGCAAGACTATTTGCGGCTCATAGGTAGAGTTTTACCGAACACAACCCCCCCAGAAGGTGTAGATAACGGGCGCTGGATTGAGGTAAATTTATATGACCAAACCATCGCAGTATACGATCAATCCGAGCTCGTTTACGCATCCGTAATTGCCAGCGGGATTGAGCCATTCTGGACTCGCCCTGGTCTATTCCAGGTCTACCAAAAATTTAATGCGACTATGATGCGGGGGTCATTCGAGACGGATCATTCTGATGCGTACTACCTCGAAGACGTCCCCTGGACATTATATTATGACAAAGCCAGAGCTTTACACGGCGCTTATTGGCACAATAGCTTTGGATCGCCGCGTTCGCATGGCTGCGTCAATCTCTCAGTTGGTGACGCGCGCTGGATCTACGACTGGGCTAAAGAAGGTGATTGGGTTTATGTTTGGGACCCATCAGGTACCACACCAACGGACCCAGCTTTATACGGAGATGGGGGAGCATAAATTGACAAGCCGGTCAAAATCAATTCCGATCTCTTTATTCAAAAAGACTCTACTGCTTATTCCTTTTATCATGATGGGGATTTCCTGCCAAACTGTCAACCAGCTTTGGCAGGGAACACCCATAATCCAGCCAAGTCCCACTCTAACACTCACCATCACTGCCTCAGCGACTACTGTCCCGACAAGCACACTAACACCAACTAACTCTCCTACTCCTACTGCAACAATCACCCCCACGCCTACCATCGTCATCACCCAATCTGCCCAACAACTTGAAATTTTTGATGAGTTATGGCAAATCGTTCGAGATGAATATCTCTATCCAGATTTCAACGGTTTAGATTGGAATGCTATTCGGGATGATTATCGCTCACAAATTGAAGCGGGAATGACCGATGACGATTTCTATCTGGCAATGGATGAGATGATATCAAGGCTTGGAGATGACCATTCTGTATTCCTTAATCCAGTGGAAGCACGTGAGGAAGATGCCATATACGCAGGCAATAGTGATTACGTAGGTATCGGGGTCTTGGTGAGCTCCATACCAGAGCGAGATCGAGCAGTTATCTTGACGGTGTTTCCTGGAAGCCCTGCATTTGAGGCAGGATTACAACCCAGAGATAGCATCCTAACTGTGGACGGCGAACCGATACTTGATGAAGACGGTTTTCTACGCGATATTCTGCGCGGGCCAGAAGGGAGTCAGGTGACATTGTCTGTTCAGACACCTGGCGGAGATCCTCGCCAGGAGCAAATAACTCGACGCAAGATTAGCGGTGCTGTGCCAGTCCCAAACAAAGTGTTGAGCTCACCATCTGGGAAACGCATTGGTTATATACTTTTGGTTACATTTAATGATGGGACGATAGACGACCAGATAGGTAAAGTATTAAACGAGATGACCTCGCAGAGTCCCCTGGATGAACTCATCATCGATAACCGGCAAAATTCAGGTGGGGCTGATACGATTTTGCGAGGTGTTTTAGGATATTTCACATCCGGTTCGTTAGGCTACTTCATTAGCCGCGAAACAGAAAGACCGTTGCAGGTAGACCAACTCGATATTAATGGCTCTCAACAATTGCCGCTGGTCGTCCTAGTCGGCCCCGGCACTGCCAGTTATGGAGAAGTCTTCTCAGGTGTTCTAAAGGATGTGAGTAGAGCTTACCTGATTGGTGAAACAACAGATGGCAATGTGGAAACACTCTGGGGGTATGACTTCGATGATGGTTCGCGTGCCTGGCTGGCGCATGAGTCATTTCGCCCCATCAATCACCAAAAAGATAACTGGGAGGAATCCGGCATTATCCCGGACCAGACGGTAATAGCTGGTTGGGATGAGTATTCTCTGGACAACGATCCAGTTGTGCAGGCGGCATTGGAATACTTTGGCCAATGAGGTTATTCCTGAATAGATCAAGGATTTGCACCGCCAATATGACCATAGTAAACTTCCCAGTGGGTTTTCAGGATATCATCCACGACAGCAATCAAACCTGTCCACCAATTCAGCGAAGAGGAATCCGTGCTCACATTACCTGAGAAAATCATCTTCATCCTCGCAGTTATCGCCTCTCTGTACACAGCCAGCCGGGTGGCGTTGCGGATCATTCGTACTATCCAACGCGGCCAGGGAAAAGTGGATTTTGGCGTCATTCCTGGACGATTAATATCTGTTATTTCCAAGACGCTCACATTCCAACCGGTCTTTCGTTTTCGGTTTTGGCCGAGTTTATTCCATGCATTTGTTGGATGGGCTTTCATCTTCTATGTCCTGGTAAACCTGGGGGATGTCCTTGAAGCGTACATCCCCAACTTTGAATTTCTTGGCACCGCATCCATCGGAGATATTTACAGGCTGATTGCTGATGTGCTCAGTGTAGCTGCTTTATCTGGCATGGTGGCTCTAATCATTCGCCGGTTCATACTCAAACCTTCTACCCTAACAACTCGCAAGGATGTTTTGTTATCACCCTAAAGCGCGAGCTGGCATTTTGCGCGACTCGGCCATTGTCAGTGCCTTCATCATAATCCATGTAGGGGCACGCTTTGTCGGGCAGTCCTTCGAAATCGCGTCGACCGAACCCGATCCCTGGCAGCCTTTCGCCACTGCTCTAGCAAATTTATGGGCGAATATCCCCCCGGCAAGTGTGGAGATCGGAATACATCTATGTTTTTGGCTTGCCTTGGGCACTATTCTTCTTTTTATCCCTTACTTTCTCATTTCAAAACATATCCACCTTTTCTTCGCACCCCTGAATTTCCTGCTGAAGCCACAGCGCCGCTCGATGGGAGAATTATCAAAACTTAACTTCGATGACGAAAGCATTGAACAATTCGGCGCCACCCGAATCGAGGATTTAGAGTGGTCGCTGATCATGGATTCTTATGCATGCATCATGTGCTACCGTTGTCAAGAAGTTTGCCCAGCCTATAACACAGGTAAAGTCCTCTCCCCGGCGGCTTTAGAGATTAACAAAAGATATTTCCTAAACTCTGAGGGAAGTCACCTGGCTAAAGGTGCAGTTAGCCCGCAACCTCTCACCGAATTTGCAATCCCTACAGAAGCTGTATGGGCTTGTACCGCCTGTGGAGCCTGCGTCGATATTTGCCCGGTAGGAAATGAACCAATGCGGGATATCTTAAATATCCGTCGAGCCTTAGTCTTGATGGATAATGATTTTCCTGAACAACTTCAAACGGCATTTCGTGGCATGGAGCGCACCCTCAATCCATGGAACATCTCACCCACAGAAAGGCTGAAATGGGCGGAAGGATTAAATCTCACAACGATTGAAGACAATCCTGATCCTGAGATTTTATGGTGGGTTGGCTGCGCACCTGCGACGGATGCACGCGCTCAGAAAACAGCCCGGGCATTCGCAGAGATTCTCAATACAGCCGGAGTCAATTTCGCCGTACTAGGCCAAATGGAACAATGCACCGGAGATTCAGCTCGCCGGGCAGGCAACGAATTCTTATTTAATGAAATGGCCTCAGCCAATGTTGAACTGCTCAATGAAATCGCTCCGAAACGTATCGTCACCACCTGCCCTCATTGTCTCCATACTCTGGCTAATGAATATCCTGCTTTTGGTGGGAATTACACTGTAATACACCATTCCCAGCTACTCAACGAGTTGGTAACTTCCGGGCGATTGAAACTCAACTCGGAGGCGGACCATAAAGTCACTTTCCATGATCCGTGTTACCTTGGCCGCCAGAATGATATCCTTATCGATCCCCGCCATGTTATTGAGAGTACCCATGCCAATTTGATCGAACTCAACCGCTCAAGCAAGAAGTCATTCTGTTGCGGAGCAGGCGGCGCGCAGATGTGGAAGGAAGAGGAAGAAGGCGTAGAACGCGTGAGTGCCAATCGGTTTCGCGAAGCACAATCCAGTGGTGCAGACACTCTTGCGGTCGGATGTCCGTTCTGTATGATCATGCTCAGTGACGCCAAGAAAGACGCTGGCAGTGATATGCAAGTTCTGGATATTGCTGAAATCGTCTTCGACAAACTCGAAAAGTAAATGCTTGAACAATCAATAATTCGCCAACAAGAACTTACTCGAGAAGAGATCCTGCAGGATTACCGGCTGGCATTTCAGAGCAGGCAAGTCAGCCTGGTTGGGCGCAGGGAGGTAATGGGTGGAAAGGCCAAGTTTGGTATTTTTGGCGATGGCAAGGAATTAGTCCAGATTGCCATAGCAAAGGTGTTTTGCAAGGGAGATTTCCGCTCAGGCTACTACCGTGATCAAACATTCATGTTTGCTATTGGTGCAACAAGCTATCAGGAGTTCTTTTCTCAACTTTATGCCAACCCCGATGTAAAAGCTGACCCAGCAACTGCTGGACGGGCGATGAACGGTCATTTCGCCACACGCAGCCTTAATCCCGATGGTAGTTGGAAGAATCTAATTGACATCGAAAACTCATCAGCGGATGTTTCCCCAACCGGCTCTCAAATGCCTCGACTGGTTGGCCTGGCTTACGCTTCCCGTCTCTACAGAGAGATCCCTGATCTCCATGAGCTAACACAATTTTCTGACAACGGGAATGAAATCGCTTTTGGGACCATTGGTAACGCAACCACCGCGGAAGGGATGTTTTGGGAAGCCATCAACGCTATTGGCGTGTTGCGTGCACCAGCCTTAATCTCGATCTACGATGACGGTTATGGGATCTCTGTTTCGAATGAGTACCAGATAGCCAAGCAAAATCTATCCGAACTGTTGCAAGGTTTTGGCCGCAAGCCAGGTACCGGAGAAGGATTCGACCTGTATTCCGTCCAAGGCTGGGATTACCCAGCATTAATCAAAACCTACCGCGTTGCCGCAGAAAATGTTCGCAAAGAACATATCCCAGCTATCGTGCATGTTAATGAACTATCTCAACCTCTTGGTCACTCCACGAGTGGAAGTCATGAAAGATACAAATCAAAAGAACGGATGAGGTGGGAACAGGACTACGATTGCCTGAGAAAGTTCCGACAGTGGATTATCGATAACAGTCACTCAGATGACGAAGAACTGGGGCTTTTGGAAGCGGAGGATCAAAATCTGATCGATGAAAGCCGCAAGAAAGCCTGGGATGATTATTTTTCTCCCATCCAAAGAGAGCGAGAGCAAGTCATAACATCGATCGACCAACTGGTAGGCTCTTCACACCATACTGACGAATTGATCAGTGTAAAATCCGAGCTAAGCACCATTCCAAACCCTTACCACCGAGACATTCTTGCTTCTGTCCATCGAGTGCTACTAATAACTCGAAATGAAGATTTGCCTGGACGGATCAGTTTACTCAAATGGAAACATCAACAAGAGTTAATAAACGAAGAGCGGTATAGCTCACATCTATTCTCGCAATCTTCTGAATCACCCGATCAGATTTCCCTGGTGCCTCCGATCTATTCCGAAAAGTCACTTTCACTCCACGGTCACGAGATCCTCAACGCCTGTTTTGATGCTGCCCTGGCACGCGATCCGCGCGTGCTGGCTTTTGGGGAAGATGTTGGGAAATTGGGCGATGTGAATCAAGGTTTTCGCGGACTGCAAGCGAAATATGGAGATCTACGGGTGACCGATACGGGTATCCGTGAAACAACAATTATAGGTCAGGCAATCGGCCTGGCTCTCCGTGGCTTAAGGCCGATTGCAGAAATTCAATACTTGGATTATATCCTGTACGCATTACAGATTATGTCAGATGATCTGGCAACGCTCCATTGGCGTACTAGAGGCGGGCAGAAAGCACCTGTAATCATCCGCACGCGTGGTCACCGATTGGAGGGTATCTGGCATTCAGGTTCCTTAATGGCAGGCATCATCCACCTGATTCGCGGCGTGCATGTACTCGTTCCTCGGAATATGACACAAGCGGCTGGATTTTATAACACCCTTCTCCGTTCCGATGATCCTGCGTTAGTTGTCGAAGTCCTGAACGCCTACAGAAATAAAGAACGCTTGCCAGATAATATTGGTGAATTCACAATTCCTCTGGGAGTGCCAGAAATTCTACGTCCAGGATCTGATATCAGCATCGTCACTTACGGAGCTTGCTGCCGAATCGTCCTGGAAGCCACCAAATTGCTGAGTCAGGTCGGGATTGAAGCTGAGGTCATCGATGTACAAACCTTACTTCCGTTCGATAAAGAAGGTCGGATTCTCGAATCTATAAAAAAGACCAGTCGTGTTCTATTTGTGGATGAAGATGTACCCGGTGGAACAACCGCCTATATGCTCCAGGAAGTGATTGAAAACCAAGGAGGATATTACTGGTTGGACTCACTGCCTCAGACGCTTTCTGGAAAGCCTCACAGACCAGCTTATGGCTCAGATGGAGATTATTGGTCAAAACCTAATGTCGAGCAAATCTTCGACAAAGTATATGAGATTCTCAACGAAGTTGAGCCTGCGAAATTTCCAATCTTTTTCAAGTGATAGCAACCTTTCGGAGGAATAATGCCCATCCAGGTGATCATGCCACAACTTGGCGAATCGGTTGTCGAGGGAACAATCAGTAAGTGGCTCAAGTCAAAAGGGGATTACATAAAGGAATTTGACCCCCTTCTCGAAATCAATACCGATAAGGTCGATTCGGAGATCCCCAGCCCAGCCTCGGGGATCATCCTTGACATTCTCGTCGCTGAAGGTGCTACTGTCACCGCTGGTACATTATTAGGCTGGATTGGCGAGTCCGGAGAGATTCCAGCATCAATCGAGCCGGGGTCCTTCGAACCAGCTATCACTGAGCACAATTATCCAATAGCAGTTAGCGAATTGTCGGAGACTATCCTTCCTCCACCTGTTTCAGGTCGTGACAAAAGCCTGGGGTTTATTTCACCAGTAGTGGCAAAGATTGCAGCCGAACAAGGGGTGAATTTATCACAGGTTAAAGGGACAGGCCAAGCAGGGAGAATCACCAAGAAAGACATCCTGGCATTTATTGAAACACGTCAGGACGTCTCGGCACCTTCAGAATTGACTCCCCAACAAGAGTCAATGCCACGTATCGAACCTACCCAATCGTCTGATAGAACCATAGAGGTTGAGGCAATTATTCCCGGTGAAATCCTGCCACTGAACGCGGTGCGCCGGGCTATTGCCGATCACATGGTTATGAGCAAGCGCACCTCGCCACATGTAACCACCGTGATGGAAGCGAATTTAACACAGATTGTAGCACATCGCCAGAGCAACAAAGATACTTATGCCAGGGATGGGATCAATCTCACATTCACTGTTTATTTTGTGGCTGCAACAGTAATCGCCTTGAAATCCTTTCCAATTGTCAACTCGACCTGGAAGGAAGATGGAATCTTGATCCAGCGTGAGATCAATATTGGTATAGCCACATCATTGGGAGAATCTGGTCTGATAGTGCCTGTGATCAAAAATGCAGATAGTTTGTCTTTGCTCGGGCTAGCACGGGCCGTCAACGACCTGGCGCAACGTGCTCGCACGCGTCAATTGAAGCCAGATGAAGTCAAGGGAGGCACGTTCACTATCACTAATCACGGTACCAGCGGTTCCCTATTCGCGACCCCGATAATCAACCAACCTCAATGTGGAATCTTAGGCGTAGGTGCTATTCAGAAACGGGTAGTTGTTATTGAAGATACAATTGCTATACGACCAATGGTTTATCTCACCTTGACATTTGATCATCGTATCCTGGACGGAGCTATTGCTGACTACTTTCTTGCCAAGGTGGTAGAATCTCTGGAGAATTGGAAATGATATTTCTAAAGGAGCGTGTATCTCAACATGAGTGATTACGATGTCATTGTGATTGGCGCCGGTCCAGCTGGATATGTTGCCGCGATCCGAGCTGCCCAATTAGGCCTAAAAACGGCCATAATAGACAAACAATGGCTTGGTGGAGTTTGCTTGAATGTGGGATGTATCCCATCCAAGTCTTTATTGAAGAATGCGGATGTTGCCCAAACCTTGCGCGAGCGCGGTAAGGAGTTCGGTTTCTCATTCGATAATTTGAATCTAGATTATGGTGTTGCAGTTAAGCGCAGCCGCCAGGTCTCCGATCGCCTGACAAAAGGTGTTGGCTTTTTAATGAAGAAGAACAAGATCGATGTGTATATGGGGAGTGCAAAAGTGACCTCCCCTCAAAGCGTTACAGTTGTCGATTCTGACGGGAAAGCCACGCAATTGAATAGTAAGAATATTATTGTGGCAACTGGTGCCAATCCGATCATCCCCAAAGGTTGGACAATTGACGGTGATCATATCGTTACTTATCTAGAAGCAATTCTCCAAGAACGATTGCCTAAATCTGCCATTGTAATTGGATCGGGTGCCATTGGCGTGGAGTTCTCGACAATCTGGAATTCCTATGGCGTTGAAGTAACGATTGTAGAAATGCTGCCTAATCTGGTTCCTCTTGAGGACGAAGAAATTAGCGCAGAACTAAACAAGGCATTTAAGAAACAGGGCATTAAAGTTTTGATAGGACACAGGGTGGAATCTCTGGTCGCCAAAGATGGTAAAGTCATCGTGACTGTATCCAGCGAAGACAGCTCGAAAGATTTAGAAGCCGAACAAGCCCTGGTTGCTATCGGGTTTACTCCCAATAGTCGCAATCTTGGTCTGGAAGAACTTGGTGTGAAGATATCGGAACGCGGCATGATCGAGATCGACGAACGTATGTCGACGAATGTGCCAGGTATATGGGCGATAGGCGATGTAACTGGTAAATTGATGCTGGCTCATGTCGGCTCTGCACAGGGGATCATTTGCGCAGAGAATATTGCCGGGGTTGAATCCATTACTCTGGATTACGAAATGCTACCCAGGGCAACTTATAGCCATCCCCAAATTGCCTCTTTTGGACTCACTGAACAAAAAGCAAAAGAGCGAGGCTATGAAGTCAAAATCGGACGATTTCCATTCCAGGCGAACGGAAAATCTCTCGGACTTGGAGAGTCTTCTGGTTGGGTGAAGATCATAACCGACGCCAAGTATGGGGAAATTCTGGGTGCACACATGATTGGGCCAGAGGTAACTGAACTTCTGCCAGAGTTGACCCTGGCTCAGATGATGGAAATAACACCGGCGGAGATCGCCCGTAACGTCCATGCCCATCCGACACTGAGTGAAGTTCTAATGGAAGCCGCTCATTCAGCCGAAGGGCATGCTATTCATATCTAGAAACGAACAGCGGGAGGTCGTGACCTCCCGCTGAATACTTAATCACTGATCTCCATATAAAACCGCTCGGCACTTCTCATCACCTGGAAATATTCAGCCCGCTCGGAAATCATACGAATATTTATCTCACCAGCATGCTGCCGAAAATCATCTTGATCAAGAGCAGTTAATATGGCAGTGGTCAGTGCAACTGAATCATCAGGATCGATCAGGATACCGTTTTTCCCAGAAGTAATCCATTCCCGCAGGGATTCTATATCACCTGCAATTGGGAAACAAGCGCACGCCATTCCCTCCAGCAGCGTGTTTGGGGTACCATCATGGAGACTCGGCGAGATTGTGATGACCGATCTCCGGTAAAGATCACCCATTTCCTGGCGAGATACATGCGGTAATAAAACAATCGAACTATTCAATTTGAGTTTTTGAATCCATTTCTCAGCTTCCGGTTCATCAGCCATTGCCGGACAAACAAATTTAATTGATGAGTGTTTGTCTACCACCAGCCTAGCAGCCTTGAAGAAGGTGTCATTGCGGATATAAGCTCGAATCCCGCGCGGGTTGATGATGGTTTCTGGCTCCGTTCTCTCCCTAAGCAAGGGAGGATAGAATTCATCCAACCTAACACCACCATTTCCAGGCAAGACAATTGCTGGTTTTATTTTTGTAAAACCCCAACCGGATGCCAGTCTGATGTCGCGCTGGCAATCAACATGCAATCCATTCGTTCGTTGCAGTGTTTTCCGAGTATAAGTTGACATCCATGGAGTTGAAGGAGCATGTAAAGTAAAATCGTTTCCCCATACTGAAACCAATAAAGGAACACCAGAGTCTCTACGCAATGCCTGGGCTGCAAGCATTCCTTCATAAGGAATGCGCATGGCATGCACCAGGTCAGGATTTATTCGGTCGATAAGGTTCTCTAATGCTTTCGCGGCACCTGGCAGTGTAAATGTCCCAATCCAATGACGAAGGCTGGTGCGAAGATCCGCTCGAATTTCACCTCCGAGACTTTTGATCCTATTCCTGCCTCGTGTATCCATTTGGCGAGATTTGAGTCCACTGAAAGCCACTGGAACTAAATGGAAGGAAGCAAAATTTAGATCCGGCGTGCATGCGAAAGTTGAGGCCAGGTGAACTTCATGAGCGGAATCAACAAAATATGACATCCAATTTAATGCGATCGGTGAACGACCATCTGCAACAAATAAGATTTTCAATTTAAGCAACCTTGGTATTGTTCAACGCCCCAACAAATACAGACACCATTGTTTCCACATTAATCTCCTGAGAAACTATCCGGTAAGATTCGCGTCCCATTTTGCGCAATCGATCTGGATTGGCCAGAGCCGCGTAGATTGCGTTCTGCAACTCACTCAGGTTATCAGGAGCCACTTGCCAACCATTCTCCGGTCGTACCAGATCGTCCTGGGTGCCATCACCTTTTGCAACGATAACAGGGAGTCCATAAGCCATGGCTTCTTGAACTGCCAGACCGCCAGTTCCCGGTAACACGAAAAGATCAGCATGGTTAAATTTCGATGCTAACTGCGGACCGTGAAGGGTGCCAAAAAATCGAGCCCTTGGGTAATTTTCTTGCGCCAAGCGTTCGAAATCCGCTCTTGCGGGACCATCCCCGACAATCCAAACATCCGGTTGGATATCCACTGGTAAGTTCGAACAAGCGCGAATCAGGTTATCGATGCGCTTCCTGGCTTGCAACCTGCCAACAAATAATAGGGTGAGTGAGCTGCCTGGATTTAAGGCTCTTTCCTTATAGGGTTCTTTGGGTCGGCCTTTCACAGCGTTCCTGGCAATGTAGATTTTGTCACCAGGGAAGCCCATGGAACGATATTCATCAAACCCCCTCTGGCTGTATACAATCAATGCATCAAAGGAGAGCAAGAATTCCTGGCGGAATCTTCGCTGAAAGGCAGTGAACTTTCCCTTTGAACCAAACGGTGGCGCTCCCAATCCCCATCCGATCACAGGGCGCTGGCGAGCGTGCATCCACCGAATGGCCTGGCGTGAGGCCAGGTAACGAGGGTTGGCTTCAAGGATTAATGCATCCGGCTGCCAATGAGCTAGCCAGGCTTTTATACCTTTTTGCCAAAGCAAGTAATATTTTGAGTCCACCTGACCGAGATGCCAGTTGTGGGCGAAAGTAAAAGATGCTTTATTCAGAGTTTGAGTCGTAACAAGTGCTTCTCCCAATCCAGGTTCACCCGCGAACAGAGACAACCCTCCCGAACAGGCTCCTGCAAGTCTCTCGAAGAATTCTACACGGTACACAGGAAGTAGGCGTTGTTGGACACCTATTCTGCCTGGGTAAAGGTTATCTAATTCAGTAATTGATATATCAGCAACCATCAGGGTTTATCAGGTCTGAAGCCTGGGAACAGCAATCAAATAAGCCTTCCAATCCAATTCGTCAATATCGTGCACTTGCGGGTACCCTTTTACCATCTTGCGGATCTCATAATCACAATTGATCAAAGTATCCCAGGTAATCTGTGCAGCCTCATATCCATGCAATTCTAATAAGATAATCGGCTTTATCTCCGATAACATACGCTTCATTCCTGGGAGTGCCAGAATTTCACCACCTTCTATATCGATCTTGATTAAATCAGGGGCAGGGTAATCCATTTCGAACACAAACGAATCTAATGATGTCCCCTCTATCTGGATCAACTCCAGGTATGCAATCTCCTCACGGCCTGCAGAACCTTCTGCTTTTCCCATGTCATCTGAAGGGCCTATCAAAAAGTGAGTTTTTCCTGGTTTATCCATAACGGCATAATCCAGAATCGTGACCTTGTCGTTGAAATTATTAAGGACAATATTCATGCTCAATCGTTCTTTGTTGGCTGGTAAAGCCTCAAACGCAAATACATGACCAGTTTTCCCTGTTGTCAGGGCAAACATTAAAGTTATATAGCCAACATTCGCCCCAACATCGTAAACCACCATACCTGCTTCGACCCAGTCACGAATGGCTGCCTGGAGTTCTGGCTCATACGTCCCCAGCCAATAATCTTTTTCAGTTTGCAGGTCAAGGATCATTGGTTTCCCTGCCAAGTACCCAGCCGCAATTTGCGCCTGAACCAGACCAACCGGAGCTGCCTGGTTTAACCGGGTTCGAATTAATCGGGCAAGTGGTGGAAAACGATAGATCAATCGCTTAACCGATAATGGAAGGAAACGAGCAGTAAAAGCAGCTGATTTAAGTGCTATTCTATCCAACTTTTCGGTCCCAAATATCAATTATTCAAGAGAATCAAAAGTCAAGTAAGAAATTGAGATATCGTTCGACCATTTTTTCAGCATCAAAAGCTGCAACCGCACGGGCTCTCGCAGATGATCGATAAGCACCATTGTTCACCAGTACTTCATACGCTGCTTCTACCAGCGAGAGAGTATCAGGTGAGTCAAGCTCCCATGGGTCTCCACCATATGGTGCAATGCGGCCTCCTTCTCCAGCGAGTAATTCAGGGAGTGCACCAGTATCATAAGCCACCACTGGTGTACCGCATGCCATTGCCTCAATTACAGAGTTTGGGCAGGCAGCATTCAGATCAGCGGAATAAAACAAATGGGCAGAACGGTCAATTTCAGGAATCTGTTCGTTTGGCACCTGTCCTACCCATGCTATAGAGGCGCGATGATCTTTCGATTGACTTGCAATCCAATTGGACCAGTTAGTACGCACCGGATCAGTTACACGACCAACTACCATGAGTTCAATCGGCTTTTGGTAGAAGTGGCTATGCGAATTAAAGTTGCGCTCAGCCAAACCAATCGCCAGACCAGCGCCACTCTCCAATCCGATTTCATAACCTCCCATCAGACTTCCTTCAACCATTAATATCCTGACTCGATCATCTGGTAAACCCATCATCCCGTTTGAGTTAAATGTATTCAGATTCACCCCATTGTAGATCACTGTTTGATTGACGCGAGAACGCCCATACACTCTTTCCCACCACCCCCGCGCAAAATTGCTTTGGTAGACGATCCCATCTGCCAGACGATTCCGAATCAATGCCAATAGCTGATTACCATATATAGATCTTATATAATGCTTGACGCCAGTCCTAAGTTTTCTATGAAGCCAGTTCATTCCATTTAGACGCTGAATGATCCGCACGCCGTGTCTTTTCAATTCATATAATCGACCTATTTGGCGGGTTCCCCCGATCACTAAAACAGCTGTGCACGGCCTGGCTCTCAGGTCATGGGTCACCTCATAACCTCGAGCTCTCAATCCTTCTTCTAACTTACCCTGGAAGGATACCATCCCTCCCACACCCCGCATTATAGGTGTCAGGCAAATCGCTTTAGGTTTCTGGATATTCATTCCCTCTTATCACTTTCAGAATTGATTTCCAGATCCATTTCCCTTAATCCAAGACAATGCGCTGGAACACCTGCCCAAATCTCATTTTGGGAGGTGGAATTCAAGAGAACCGCATTTGCCCCAACGATGGTTCCTCGACGAACTACCAAGAGACCGTCCTTGCAAAGAATCTTCGACCCTGAAGATAAAATGACATCATCTTCAATGATAATCCCTTCGAACTGAGATTCTGCCATCGGGCGATGGATATCTGCCCGACCTAATGTAACTCCTGGATAAACCTTTACCCGATTTCCAATTTTCGAACGTGAATGGATCACTACCCCATAGCCACCATGTGCCAATTCGAAATCCTTCCCAATAGGAACAGAGCGTGGAATCTCAATCCCGATCAGCTTGAGAATCAAGTATGCGGGATTTCCAAAGATCGGTGAACGACGGGCATACACCAGTGCAGTAAAAAAATCGCGATTTAGAGCCAAAGCAGAATAATTATCCCATAGAAAATTATGGAAAAGTATTCAAAATTGGGGAGTGGCTAAAATAGTGGGTCACAGGAAATCCTTAACCTGGGCTGGATAGGCAGGATAGGCAGGATAAAGTTGCTTGTAGAGTTGTCGTCTATTGTAGCAGAAGATAAACAGACGCAAGGCACATTCAAGGGCATACGGGCAACGCGAGAAAGCATCTCGACGAGCGTGCCAGCCGCGCCAGGTAGTGACGCAACTCAGCATTGTCTCCTTCCACCGAATAGGTATCGGTTTTGCCTTCAGAAACTTGATATCGGCCCAAGTGATACCACAGGCGGTCATAGGCTTCGAATGCGTCACTGTAATACTGCCTGGCCTTTGGCGCATCGTCTACCATGGCTTGAATGGCTGGTTGAGTGCGCTCCCAAACCACTTTCCAACCCAAATAACAACGCGTTTGCCGGTCTACGAGCGTGAGGATGTAGATTCCTGTTTTTTTGTTGCCGATAAAGGTGAACAATTCATCCATTTCGGCCGCCTTGACTTTTTGGGTACTGGCGCTTCCGGCAAGCTGGCCGCGCTGGCTTGCACCCATAACGAAACCGTGCGGTGGTGAATACCAAAATGGCGTGCAATCCGGCGCAGGTTCATGCCATCCACATAGAACTGCACGGCCTGCTTGCGCATCTCATCCGGATAGCCATGTTGTTTCGGTTCAGGAGTGTACTTGCAGCTACAATGCATGCAACGAAAGCGTTGTGAACCGCAGAAGGTATTACCGGCTTTGTTTTGGCGTGTTGTTTGGAGACATCGAGGACAAGTATTCATAGCCCTATTTTAGCCCAGATTTATATCCACTCCCCAAAATTGCACCTTGACACAGAACGGATGTTCGTGTTATATTATTAGCACAAGTGTTCCTGTCATTGTGCCAAAGGAGTGATCCATGACACCTAGAAAAAGAAGCAAAGGCTTGAGTGAACGCCAAAAGAAAATCCTTGAAGTTCTCGAACGTTTTCAAAATCAAACAGGTTACCCACCTTCAATCCGCGAAATCTGTGAAAAAACCGGTATTTCCTCGACTTCTGTAGTCAATTATTATCTTGAACAGCTCGAGGAAATGGGATATATCGAGCGTGACCGACGGGTTTCTCGGGGGGTGCGGCTCCTCAAGCCCATTGAAGAGATCGCTGGGACTGTCACTGCACCTCTAAAGCAGGCTGCTGAGGTTGTTTCCGAACTCTTGCACATCCCGATCCTCGGGCGCATTGCAGCTGGTGCATTAATGCCCGTTCCATCCTCCGATTTCCCTTACTATGACCCAGAGAGTTTGATCGACGTACCACGCAGCCAGCTGCCTTCACGCGAAAAAGGTGATGGTCTATTCGCGTTAGAGGTCCAGGGAGATTCCATGATCGATGCTATGGTAAATGACGGTGATATCGTCATTATGAAGCCAGCACAGGAGGCCCATAATGGAGAGATGGTTGCGATCTGGCTGAATGAGAAAAACGAAACCACGTTGAAGTACTTCTATCGTGAAAGTGGGAAGATCAGGTTACAACCTGCCAACCCCACCATGGAGCCCATTTATATCGAAGATCCTAGTGAACTAGAAATCCGCGGAAAAGTTGTCATGGTGATTCGCCAAGTGGAAGGACTACCCGCCTGAAGCTTTCCCCGACAGCTTAATTCAATCGGGCAATCAAATCGTACCTACAGGTTACTACTCCTCCTTCGTCTTCGCAATAGGCCAGGCTGCTTTCGCTGGCCTATTGCGATTCTCGCTTTGACTAGGGGCAACCAGAGAAGAAACTCCCATCTACCATTGTCCCTGGAGAGAACAAAGCTCCATTCGAGCCATTCGCCAAGCTGTGCTTAACCAGGGGTTCTAGCCCATAAATATCTGGATCTCGAGTAATTGATTGGTTATCCCCTGCCTCCACACCATAAGATACACTTGCTTCTGCCACTCCATCTAAGTTGAATAAGGTGACAATATCGATCCGATCGTTCAATCCAAGATTCCCAGTTGAAGAAATCTGAACCAGGCTATTTCCAAAATTGCCTACGGAAGATCCCCCTCCGAAAACCAATACAGAACAACCAGATGCAACAAACGAACCGGCCGGGAATGTATGCCGCAGGCTTCCACCATCGTAAATTTTCCATCCGCTGACATCCACTGTCGAAATACTTGAATTAACGATTTCAACGAATTCGTCTTCAACAACGCTTACATCCCCATCTCCGTTGGCATCTCCCAAGGCTGAATCCGGATCTGAATGAATTTCATTAATCACCCAATTTCCGCTATTTGGTTGGGTAGATGTGGGTGATGGGGTAGGTGTTCGGGTAAGTGTTGATGTGCGAGTTGGGGTAGGCGTACGCGATGGAGTAGGGGTGCTGGTTGATATTGTAGTTTGAACTGTTGGAGTTTGCGTTGGCGTAGGCATCGAAAGGTCAACTTGTCCTGGTGCAGGATTGCTTTGATCAAACCAGTCCAACGATGTGTTCGAATCATGATCAGCCGGTCTGCGTTCGATCGAGTGCCCCTCATCAACTGGATCCACTGGTGGATCAAAAGCAAATTCCGAGGCATCCCAAGAAACAGCGTCCAGGATTTGATCTTCCCCATTCAACAGAAGGACATCATCGCCACCATTGCTAAGATTTATTGATCCGTTGGCCCAGGCGGAATATTTAATCAGATTGGGTACTTGAGGATCTGTTTCGATCAGTTCAAAATCTGGGAAGAAACCATATTGGGAAAGAAAAATGGATGCCTGGTTGGCAAGCAAAATAACCTCGCCAGAGGCTATATACCGATCGTCTGGAAAACGGTACATTCCCTCCCCACCTCCCAAAGTTTCTTCATCGCCAACCTTGATGCACCCCAAATAGACCAGACCCGTGCTTGGATTTAGAATTTCAATCCACTCTCCATCCGGATCGTCGACTCCAGCAGGGTTATATAACGCTTCACTAATCAAGAGCTCGGCAGAACCACATGGGATTGGCGTATTCGTTGAAGTTGGTGAGAGGGTAGGTGATGCCGTAATCCCTTGTTTAGTAGGAGTATTCGTAGGTGTTGGTGAAAGCGTGCTAGTTGATGTTGGGAGGTTGAGCGTGACCTGTCCGGGAGAAGGTGTACTTTGATCCTGCCAATCAGAAGCGCTATTCGAGTCAAAATTCGCGGGTACTCTCTCTATCGAGTGACCTTCTTCTACTAGAGAAACTGGAGGAACAAAAGCAAAGTTCGAGCTTCCCCAGGAAACAGCGTCGATAATCAAGTCATCCGCGTCGAGAAGTAATACTTCATCTCCGGTATTGCTCAAATTTACACTACCACCTGCCCAATCAACATAACGGATCATGTCAGGTACTTGAGAATCGCTGTTGCTGATTTCGAAATCTGGACGAAATCCATAATCTGACAGAAAAGTTGATGCCTGCTGGGCGATTACGGAAACACCATCCGGAGCGAGCAATGCACCTTCAGGAAATCGGTACATCCCTTCCCCTCCAGCTTTAGTTTCTTCATCACCAACTTTTGCACAGGCCAGGTTCACAGACAACTCAGAAGCATTGAAGATCTCGATCCACTCCGGATCAGGATCATCTGATCCAATAGGATCGTAAAGAACTTCGCTGATGGTCAGGTCAGTCTGCTCACAAGGTAGTGGGGTGTTTGTTGGAGTTGGTGTTGAGGTTTGTGTGGGCGTTCCAGTCCAGGTTGGTGTAGCAGTAGAGGGAATTAGATCAACGGTTCCCGGAGAAGGTGAATTTGGTTCAATCCAATCTAATGCACTGTTGTGATCCAAATTAGCTGGTTTCCGTGAAATTGAAGAACCTTCCGAGACTCCTTCAACAGAAGGATCAAAGGCAAAGGTAGAGTTCTCCCATGACACCGCATCAATGATGATGTCTTCTTCATCTAGTAATATGACTTCATCTCCCCCATTACCGAGGTTCGTATTGCCGGTAGCCCACTTACGATATTTACTCATGTTGGGTACCGCCGGGTCAGATGGAATAATCTCGTAATCCGGTAAGGAGCCAAACACCGCTGTGAAGTTTGCGGCTCGGGTAGCGATTACAACAACTTGCCCCGGCAAGATGGTGGCATCATCTGGGAATATATACATACTTTCGTGATCTCCCTTTGATTCGCCATCACCAATTTTGTATCTGGTCAGGTTTATTAAATATGGGCCTCGGTTATAAATCTCATACCACTCTAACTCTGGTTCGGGATCAGGGGGATCGTAATATACTTCAGTGATCAATATTGGACTTAAAAATGTCGGATCGGGCAACCATCCGCGAACTACAATCGGCAGGTAGGTTATTATTGAAGCTGCAAGAGAAGACAGAGACCTCATCCCAACCAGAAATGAGACGATCAATAGCACTGCTATCATCCGGATAATCCTGTGCAAAATCGAGTTGCCGGCCATATTCCCTCCGCGGACCACTGATGCATGCTTTTTCTTGTCAATCTACAGACTGAATCTAACTATAAATACCCCACCATTAATGCACATCTTGATTCCACTATTATTATATTCCTATTATGGATCAAACGATCCCTTACGATCGAGCACCTTTGAATAAAAGCCGAGAGACTATTATCAGGCATTCCTAAAAAGGGTAAAATGACATGGTGTTGATAGGAGAATACAATGAGATTTATATCCAGATCTCGAGGACAAAGCCTGGTGGAATACGCTTTAATCTTGATCCTGTTTGTGTTGATCGTTATCATACTTTTGTATTTATTTGGCCCAGCCGTCGGCAACCTGTACAGTAATATTATCGGCACTATATAGGATATCCAACAAAATCCCCAATAATTACCAGACTATTTTCTTTTTATCTACAGATGACCAGCCTGCCAGTGCACAAGAAATTCATAAAAAGAGGTTTTGACCTCTTGTTTTCAGGGCTGGGGCTGCTCATTTTATCTCCTCTACTTATCGTGATCAGCTTGT
Source organism: uncultured Chloroflexia bacterium (assembly GCA_963706905.1). Classification (GTDB taxonomy): domain Bacteria; phylum Chloroflexota; class Anaerolineae; order Anaerolineales; family UBA4823; genus CAVPNY01. The sequence continues at coordinate 742,516 of CAVPNY010000012.1, forward strand.
TGGTGTTGATCTCCCATGGGAGACCGATCCTATTTCGCCAGGTTCGCCCTGGAGCAAACGGTAAGCCATTTGAAATCCTCAAATTCCGCACAATGATTTATAAAACAGATGAAAATGGTCAATTGTTACCAGACTCGGAACGCCTGACCCGAGTTGGAAAATTCCTCAGAGCATTCAGCCTAGATGAATTGCCAGAATTTATCAATGTACTGCGCGGAGAAATGAGCATCGTAGGACCGCGGCCATTACTGGTGCAATACCTCGAACGCTACACAAAAGAGCAAGCTCGGCGGCACGAGGTATTACCTGGTATTACTGGTTGGGCCCAGATTAATGGTCGGAACACGTTAACCTGGGAAGATAAATTCCGATTGGATGTCTGGTATATCGACAATTGGTCATTTGGCTTAGATTTGAAGATCATCATCCTGACAATTTGGAAGGCGATCAAGCGAGAGGGGATCAACCAACCCGGACAAGCTACTGCCGGGGAGTTCATGGGTAGCCAAAACAGGCAGATAGAGTGAAGGTCTCCCCAATCGGAAGGGAGTCAACTCAATTCCTACCAGATCCCGGTATAATTAGCGACTTGAAAACCAAATGTGCAACGAGCCTGACTAACTGCATGATGCCCGATAACAAAACCCTGTATCACGGAATGTTGAGAATCCGTCGCTTTGAGGAAACTGTCTTAGATGAGTTCCCGCGCGGTCGCTTTTATGGCACAACACACACCTACCTTGGCCAAGAAGCCAACGCGGTGGGCGTATTAAGTCACATGGAACCGGATGACATCGTGGTGAGCAACCACCGCTCTCATGGTCATTTCTTGGCTTACGGTGGTGACATGCACGGCCTCTTCGCCGAATTAATGGGCCGGGTAACAGGAGTTAGTGGTGGCCGCGGCGGATCGCAACACCTTCATTGGCGGAATTTCTATTCGAATGGCATCCTCGGAGGAACGCTCCCTCTCGCTGCTGGCATGGCATTGGCTGAAAAATTAAAAAGAAGCCGCGCAATTACATTTGCTTTCCTGGGAGACGGCACTCTGGGTGAAGGTGTGGTCTATGAGACATTGAATATGGCTTCACTATGGGCCATTCCGGTCTTATTTGTTGTCGAGAATAACCGAATGGCGCAGAGCACACCTATCGAACGCCATCTGGCAGGTGATCTCTCGGCAAGGTTTTCTGCTTTCGGAATACCCGTTACTGAGCTTGATACGGCAGACATCTTAACGATCCTCGCATCGGCTGGTCAAGTTATAGCAAAATTACGATCATCACAAACTCCACAAACTCTTATCTTGAACACTCATCGACTGGGTCCTCATTCTAAAGGTGATGATCCGCGCCCGGCTGAGGAAATATCTCAGCTGCGCCAAGAATTTGATCCTATCTCCATCCACGAACAACGTATTGACATCGATATTCGATCAACGATCCAGGCTAAAGTAGACACCGAAGTCAGTAGGGCTTTTCAAAATGCTCTACAGGATCCGCATCCAATCCCATAGTACCGACTGTCAGAGAATCTATCATTATTTCCGAATAGCATGCCAACCATCCTAGAATCATTGAATACCGCCTTGCACTCAGCCTTGGATGCCGATCCACGTGTTGTCATTCTCGGAGAAGATATTCTCGACCCTTATGGAGGAGCCTTCAAGGTTACCCGTGGGTTATCGACAGCTTTCCCAGACCGGGTGCTTTCCACCCCGATTTCCGAAGCTGGCATTGTGGGTCTTGCATCAGGAATGGCTCTCCGTGGTTTACGTCCAGTTGTCGAGATCATGTTCGGTGATTTCATCACCCTGGCCGCTGATCAAATAGTTAACCATCTCTCGAAGTTCCGATTCATGTACAATGACAGTGTGCAAGCTCCTCTCGTCATCAGAACCCCAATGGGAGGGCGTCGTGGTTATGGACCAACTCATAGCCAGTCACTGGAAAAACTCTTCATGGGGATTCCTGGCTTGCGCGTGTTAGCAGTCAATCCTTTTCGTGAACCAGGTATTGATTTACTCCATATTATTCTCAATGGTGATGAACCAACGTTATTCATCGAAAACAAAACTCTTTATACATTTAGGGTTCACGATCAATCTACATTAATTGATTTCGAGTGCAACAGATTAGAAAAGTACCACACTCATGTCCTTACGATTGCAGGCGCACCTACTGCTGGATTAACCATCGCCGCTTATGGACATTCCGCAGAGCTTTGCCGGCAGGCGAGCTTGCGTCTGGCGTATGAATATGAGATTTTCTCGCAACTGATTGTTCCGACACAACTTTCTCCCTTCGAAATGTCTCCAATCCTGGATTCAGTTCGACAAACACACCACCTTTTAGTTGTGGAGGAGGGAACCCGTACCCTTGGGTGGGGAGCTGAGATTCTCGCCCGTACGTTGGAAGCCCCCTTAATAGGTTGCACCGAGCACATCGACTCGGCGCAGATGATTTACCGATCCCAGCGTCCACTCCCCTTGAAACTGCAATTCTTCCAGACGTTGATCGAATTATTGCAGCCGCAAGAACGATGGTATAAATATTTATTACCGTCATGACAATCCCTGTATTGATCCCATTACTCAACCCCAACGAACCAGAAGCAAGACTGGTTTCGGTTAATATTGTTGAAGGTCAGCGGGTATTAAAAGGTGAAGTTCTTTGCACACTGGAAACCACCAAATCTACTTCCGAGCTGGTAGCAGAAATCGATGGCTATGTCATAGGACTTCAATATGAATCAGGCGACTCAGTCACAGCCGGAGATCTTTTCTGTCACCTGGCAGATTTTAAAGAGCCAATTCCAGTAAACGCGAAAATTCAATCAAAACAATCACCAGGAAGAGAAGAACAGGATGATATTCATCCTGATGTTTTACCTCGAGGACTGCGAATTACGCAACCTGCCCTGGAATTAGCCAGGCAGTACCAACTTGACCTGGGACAATTACCGTTCGATTCTCTGATCACTAAGAGATATATTCAAAACCTTATAGAAAAAAACATCTCTTCATCAAGCTCTCTTAGTGTATTCGATCCGACCAGGGTGATCATCTACGGAGGTGGAGGTCATAGTAAATCCTTAATCGAATTGATCCGCAGCCTGGGAAATTTGCGTATCCATGGAATTATTGATGACAAACTTGCGGTGGGAGCAACAGTTCTGGGATGCCCAGTTCTCGGTGGGGAAGACGTATTATCCGAAATGCAAAAGCAAGGAATCTGCCTAGCAGTCAACGCAGTGGGTGGTATAGGCAATATTCAATCTCGCGTTAATGTCTTCGAACGTTTAATACAATCCGGGTTTTCTTTTCCTATCCTGATACATCCTTCAGCCGTCGTGGAACCCAGCGCAATACTTTCACCCGGTGTCCAGGTATTTCCACATGCTTATATTGGTAGCGAGGCATGTGTTGGTTTTGGGGCTATCATAAATACCGGTGCTGTTATTTCACATGATTGCAGCGTCGGAGATTATGCAAATATTTCACCTGGGGCGTTGCTAGCTGGAGGTGTGACTATCGGAGATCGAGCTTTGGTCGGGATGGGAGTCACGATCCACCTTAGAGTCAGCGTTGGGCCAAATGCTCGGATTGGAAACAGTGCAACTGTCAAAGAGGATGTCCCCTCTGGGCACGTCCTCCGAGCAGGTTCGGTTTGGCCTGAGTAAAGTATCCTATATCCGTTATAAGGAGCTGATAAGCTCGTGAAATATAAGATTCCGATGTCATCACCTGATCTGACCAGTGCAGAACGCGAGGCAGTTGCCCAGGTAATGCTCACGCCAAACCTGAGCATGGGGCCACAAATCCAGAATTTCGAGGAATCATTCCGCCAGTACACCGGGTTAAAGTATGCAATTGGGGTCAATTCAGGCACTGCCGGTTTACATTTATGTATCCATGCTGCAGGTATAAAGGATGGTGATCTAGTGATCACTACGCCTTTTTCATTTGTTGCCTCCAGCAATGTTATTCTGTTCGAACACGCGATTCCGATCTTTGTAGATGTAGATCCGCTCACTGGGAATATTGACCCACGACAAGTCAGTGAAGCTGTGGAGGATTTATTAACCAATGGAAAAGCAGCTCAAAGGTGGTTACCTCGAACAGGTTTATATGGAGATGTAAAACTAAAGGCTCTTCTACCGGTAGATGTCTTCGGTCAACCAGCAGATCTGGATCCAATCTTAGAGATCGCACAGAAACATAGTCTAAAGGTAATTGAAGATTCATGCGAAGCCTTAGGTGCTGAATATCGTCACCGTAAAGCTGGAACGAATTGCGACTATGGGGTTTTTGCCTTTTATCCAAATAAACAAATAACGACTGGGGAAGGAGGGGTCGTCGTAACAAATCATGAGGAAGGAGCCAGGCTGATGATGGCTCTGCGCAACCAGGGACGAGCACCAGGTGACACCTGGTTGCAACATACATATATGGGATACAACTATCGCCTTGATGAGATGAGCGCAGCCCTTGGCGTGGTACAGATGGCTCGCCTCGACGAACTACTCCAAAAAAGAGAGAATGTTGCTGGTTGGTACGCTGAACGGCTGGCTGAGATCCAAGGCATCGAACCTCCAATAATTGCCCCAAGCACAACCCGCTCGAGCTGGTTTGTGTACGTGATCCGGTTTGCGCGTGAGATAAACCGTGATCGGATTGCGCAGGCTTTAGATCTAGAAGGCATCCCAGCACGTCCTTATTTCTTGCCCATCCATCTCCAGCCCTATATGGTTTCCCGCTTTGGGTATAAGGAAGGGGATTTCCCAGTGACCGAAGATCTGGGTAGGTGTGGATTGGCAATTCCTTTCTCTGGAGTGATGACTGAAATGCAGGTTGAGGTTGTATGTAATACTTTACACGAGATCATTCTTAATTATTAATTATTCGCCAAGACCAATAAGGAGGTGGATTTACAGGACACGACGCACTGTTAAAATTCCACCTCCTATTATGTTCGAATACCGGACAAAGAACTAGGTTAGCAAAATGCATTGCATTTATAGAACACTTGTTCCTTTCCGGCTTTTCCGGTATAATCCAGTCGAGCGGTAACCAACTCCTCATTACTCCTTACCCCTTGAGTCCTAATAAGTTTGGGCTACTACAATCACCCTTGCAACGCATAGCCGTTTCAGGCTCTATAATAGAATGACCCTTTGAGGTCTCCGGGTGTTCACCGCTCAGATTGTAGCAAATTACAAGATATTTTACATGGTTACATGTGGCTATGAACAACTTTGTCGCCTACTTTTCTCTTTGGGGTACATCTTCGCGTTCCATCATTTCACTCTTCGACACAATCATTTTGCGTCCACTAATGCACTCCTTATTTATTTACCCCACAAAACCAATCACTGCCCGTTCGGAAAGATCACATCTTCCTTTCCAGCTAACATATCCTGAATCCGGTCAACCACAATATCCAGGTGGCGGGGATTGTGGACAAAATCCAATGGGCTTTCCTTCCCCAATTTTCCAGTGTGGATAGTGAGAATTGGACAAATATCGAAACTGGCAATCCAATCTGTGTAGAATGAATCTAACAGGGTTAAGTACTCTTCAGTAATACCACCTTCGATAGACCGTCCGCGCATCCGGATGCGTTCAAGTAAGACAGAGGCTGGTGCTTTGAGATAGATCAACAGATTTGGTGGTGGTAAATTCGACACGATCAATTCAAATACACGTCGATAAGAGATGTAGTCTCTTTCGTCCAGGTCACCCAGGTGGTGTAGAGCTCGGGCAAAAATATGAGCATCCTCGAAAATACTACGATCGAAAATCACCGAATCTGGCGATCGGGCCATTTCTAGATATTGCTGAGCCCGGTGACCAAGAAAAAATACTTGCAACTGGAAAGCCCAGGATCGCATATCGCGGTAAAAATCTGGTAAATAGGGATTATCTGCCACGGACTCAAATGCAGTTCGCCACCCGAGGCGCGCCCCCAGGCGCTCGGTGAGCGATGTCTTCCCTGCACCAATATTTCCTGCAACCAGTAGGAGACGTTTAGCCATAAGTCTTCAGGGTAAAACCTCTACCTAACATTCACTATATCCACAGGCATAACACTTTCGACACCCTTCTTCATTTACCAATGCAGCATGACCACACTCTGGACAAAGATCTCCGATAGTTAAGGTCAATTGTTCAGGAGCTTGCTCGGATTCTGGGTGGAATCCATTTCCATGACTTAAGACTTCCATATCAAGAGAGCGTGCCGCGCTGTTCTCCAGATACTCCTCTAGTGCGCGAGCCACCCCATCCGGTAACGAGCGGATCCGATTTGGACCAAATCCCAGCGAACGCCCTCCTCCTATACCTGAAAGCTGCCGCCATACTTCCTTGAGTCGGTCCCTTGGTGGGACAGGTGAAGCCAGGCGAAGGATATAAGATGCCAAGCGCCCTATTGCTTCAGAAACTGCAGCAGTTTCTGAGCCAGCCTTTGATGTATTAACGAAAACCTCAAAAGGCTGCCCTCCACCATTTTCATTAATAGTAACGAATGTTTTACCCAACGGGGTATCCACAAGGAATGTATACCCAGGCAAGCGACGCGGGCGTGGCTTTTTCTTCTCTTGCCATATGGCAATTTGTTCTGCTTCGGTTTCAGACGTTTCTATCTCATTGGACTGATTATTTTTTTCTTTGGCTGTCGCATGGGTTTCAAGCACAACCTTCTGGCGTGAACCAGTCACATAGACAGTGATACCCTTACAGCCTAACTCCCACGCTAATTTATACGCGCCAGCTACATCCTCTTCAGTTGCCGATTCGGGGAAATTGATCGTCTTCGATAGACTATTATCAACGAAGACTTGCATAGCTGCCTGCATTCGCACATGCTCCTCGGCAGTAATATCTTGCGAAACGACAAAAGTCTCCCGAACAGATTTCGGAATAACTGGATTGTTTGACCCGTTCTTTTTTTGCCCATGCGTCGGTAGATCCTGGCAGGTGCCGAGATCCATTACATGCTTGATGATCCTTTGGCGGGATTGCTCGTCCAATCCGGCGTTGATCAAAGCTTTTTCAAATAGTGGACTTGTATAGGTTAACTGAAGGTCCTGACCATTATCGTTGACATGGCGGATATATGCCAGGGCAAAGACCGGCTCGCAACCATACCCCTCACAACCGGCAACAGTTGCTATCGTGCCAGTAGGGGCGACTGTCGTTTGGGCAGCATTCCGAATTCCATGTTTCTTAATATCTTTTTGGATTTTAGCCCAATCGATAAGTGGTCGCCCCCAATCATGCGTGTACGGTTTCAATGGTGAAGGAGGCTGCCAAATTAAATTCTCAGGATCATAGATCGATCCCTGGATTGCCTCAAAAGGCCCACGCTCTATCGCCAGTTCAATGCTGGTTTTCATAGTATGGTAACGCACAAATTCCATAACCTGGGCTGCAAATTCCTGGCCGACCGCGGAGCCATACCTCACACCAACATGGTACATCAAATCTGCCAGTCCCATGATCCCCAAACCAATACGGCGAGCACGAAGAGCGGCTTCCTTGAGCTGGGGAATAGCCGGAACGTATGCATTAACCTGGACAACATCATCAAGGAACCGGGTGGAGAGAACGACATTCCGCCTTAATTCTTCCCAATCAACAGTTCCATCAGATCCAAAGTGCTGAGCCAGGTTAACTGACCCGAGACAGCAGTTCTCGTATGGTCCTAACCATTGCTCACCGCACGGATTGGTCGCCTCCATCTGATACAGGTGAGGCACAGGATTAGACTGATTGGCCGCATCCAGGAACAAAACACCTGGTTCTCCATTAAAATGGGCCTGACGGACGATCTTTTCGAATAATTCACGTGCCCGGATTTGTTTGTGACCTTTAATCGGCACTTTAGCCTTTTCTGCCTGTTCTAATGTGCCGCTAAATTCTTTATACTCTTTGGTACTCACATCCGGGAATCTCAATTCCCACATTCGGTCTTCTTTTACTGCTTCCATGAAGGTATCAGTAATACCTACAGAGATATTAAAATTGGTGATGGCGTTTTCATCAGTCTTACAAGTTATGAACTCTTCAATATCGGGGTGATCTACTCGTAAGACACCCATATTCGCGCCTCGTCGCGTTCCACCTTGAGCGATCTCACCAAAAGCCTTATCGTATACCCGCAAGAAACCTACCGGTCCAGTGGCCTGTCCGGCCGAGGTTTTTACCAGCGTACCTTTTGGGCGAAGCCGGGAGAACGAAAACCCATTGCCTCCGCCGGTCTGTTGGATTAATGCCGCGTCACGCAGTGTTTGAAAAATTCCCGCTGAATCGCGCCCCATATCATCCGTAATCGGAAGAACAAAACAAGCCGCCAATTGACCCAAAGGAGTTCCCGCTCCAGTAAAGGTTGGTGAATTCGGGAAAAACTTCCTGGTTGAAAGCAGGGTATAAAAATCACGGGCAACTTGGGAGATATTCCCACTCCAGGTTTCCTCAGCAGAAGCAATGTGGAAAGCAACCCGCCAAAATGTTTCTTCAACGGATTCAATCAATTCACCATTATTGCCCCTCCGCACATACCTCCGGGAAAAAACTTGGCGAGCATTGTCGGTTAGATCGACCCGGGTAACATCGTTGGGTAAAGGCGGTGTCAGCAATAGACCTGGTTTGGTTTCTTGCTTTACGGCTTCCTGAAACATAACGATTACTCCTTAGTAACGAATACTCGATAAGAATCAAGCCTGATTTATTAAAGAATCCGAAAATAAGCACTCCCCCTTAGCCCTGGGAAATTACAGGAATTAAATTTCCAATAACCGATCTATTTCGTTACGAATCGAACCTAAATCGTCCAGCCCTAAATACACAATTGCATAACGGATATATGCAATGAGATCCATTTCCTTCAAACCTGCGATGACCATATCACCAACCACTCTAGATGAAACCTCTGATCGCCCCATCGCTTGTAAAGCCGCCTCAATTTCGCCGACCAAACGCTCGATATCTGTAGCGGATACAGGCCTCTTTGCGCAAGATATCCGAATCCCTCTGAGTAATTTGTCTCGATCAAACTCCTCTCGAGTACCATCCTGCTTGATAATTAAAGGTGTAGCCAGGATAGCCCGCTCATACGTACTAAAGCGCTGTCCACAGCTCTCGCACTCCCTGCGGCGCCGGATCCCACCTCGGGAGTCATGGGAAGTATCTATTACTCTGGAATTCTCGTTGTGACAATAAGGACACCGCATTGGAATCTACCACTTGTTAGAACATTTGTTGCCGCCACATGTGGTGTTATTGATGCAGCCACCCCTCATATGTGGCATTTGATAGGGCAATATTTTAGCATACTTGCATTTTATTCGCAAGGGAGTGATAACCTATTTCACCTTAAAATATTGGATGTCAGTGGTAACAAGGGTTATTCCCTCCCCATGCGAAGGCAACCATGGGGAGGGATTTTAGTAACCTGTCCAGAAAATGCCCGGCCTAACGAACCCGATTACGCAAGAAAGTCGGGATATCGAGATCCTCTGTATTAAATGTGCGCGGCTGGAAATCTGTTTGCTTGCTCGCAGATACGGGATATTCCACGCTTTCAGCGATCCGGGTTGAAGGCGTCTCCATTCGCGAAGCAGGCGTCTCAATCAGTCGTCGCGGAACCCCAGTGCGCTCAAAACCCGTTGCAATAACAGTGATGCGTAGCTCATCACCCATATGCGGATCGATCACTGCCCCAAAGATCAAGTTCACATCTGGATGAGCTGTTTCTTTGATTATTGCAGCAGCCTGATTTACCTCAAAGAGGGTTAAGTCAGGTCCACCGGTGACGTTAAAGAGAATACCGCGTGCCCCATCGATAGTGATATCCAGAAGCTGGCTGGAGATAGCCTTTTCCGCTGCCTCGCGTGCCCGGTCATCACCCTTAGAGCTGCCGACTGCCATCAGGGCTGCCCCACCTTCCGACATGATTGTCCGTACATCAGCAAAATCCAGATTGATCAGTCCTGGCACCGTGATCAACTCTGAAATGCCCTGTACACCTTGTCGGAGAACATCATCTGCCATTCGGAAAGCATCCTGCAGATTTGCTCGCTTATCAACGATCTGGAGCAGACGATCATTGGGTATCACAATCAGGGTATCAGCCTGTTCTTTAAGCTTCTCAATGCCGCTTTCAGCAGATTGAATACGCCGAGAGCCCTCGAAGGTGAAGGGGCGAGTGACTACACCGATGGTCAATGCACCAACCTCTTTAGCTATTTGAGCAACGATCGGGCAGGAGCCTGTGCCTGTACCGCCGCCCATACCTGAGGTAATGAAGACCATGTCCGCGCCTTTCATCACAGCATATAGCTCCTCGGCGGATTCCTCCCCGGCTTTCCGTCCAGTTTCAGGGTTGCCTCCAGAGCCTAAACCTTTCGTCAGCTTGTCCCCAATGCGTACCCGTGTAGGGGCTTTGGAGAGCATCAATGCCTGGGCATCAGTATTTATGGCGATGAAGTCTACTCCTTGGAGTCCTTCGTCTATCATACGATCAATAGCATTGCACCCTCCACCGCCAACACCGACTACTTTAATGTTGGCAAATGATTCAATTTGGTTGGGTGGATTTATTACTGCGTTCATTTGTTTCTCCTCCTCTGAATATTAGGATTAATCATGTTTACCTTTACCGATTGATCTATGTTTCTCCGTCTGTCAATATTGATTGTGACAGGCTTGGAAGTTAAGGTAATAATCTGCGTAGCCAACTTTTTACATTTTCCCAATCAAGACCTCCTCCTTGTAGCTTTGGCCGGTGCTGTCCTGGTTCTGGACCAAATTCAGTCATTAAGACAGCCCAGTGCAATAAACCTACACTGGTTGAATAAGCCGGCGAATGGATTTTATCGGTCATCCCCACCAAGCTTTCAGGTTGGGCGATACGAACAGGCAAACCCAATACCTGACTGGCAAGCGAACGCATCCCGGGCAATACACTTGAACCACCTGTCAGGACCATTCCGGCTGGTAAAAGACCATCGTAGCCAGAACGTTTGATCTCCTGCAGAACCAAACTGAAGATTTCATCAACACGCGCTTCGATAATATGAGAAAGCTCCCGCCGGCTGATCTGAAGCGGTACATCCTCGCCAAATGGGCGGACATGAAACTCCTCGTCTTCTCTGATTTCAGACTCAACCGCGTGCCCATGTTGCTTCTTTATCTCCTCAGCCTGGGAAATCGGCAACCGCAACCCATGGGCAATATCCGAAGTAATATGATCACCCCCTACACCTAAGACAGAGGTGTGCCACACATCGCCTTCAATATATATCGCCAGATCGGTCGTCCCACCGCCCATATCACACACCATCACACCCATCTCTCGCTCTGTCTCGGAAAGGACAACTTCTGCGGATGCTAATGGGTTTAAGACAAACTGGCTTACCTCGGCACCAGCCTGGGCTACGCAATTCCGAAGATTTTCCGCTGTTGATGCTGCCGCGGTGATGATGTGTGCTTCTACTTCCAAGCGGTAGCCATGCATACCAATCGGCATACGGATCCCAGCCTGTCCATCCACGGTAAATCCACGCTGAATGACGTGGATGATCTCCCTGTTATGCGGGATAGCGACTGCTCGAGCAGCCTCCATCGCCCGGATTACATCATCATCGTCGATTGTGCGTCCCGTCACTCCAACGACACCACGACTATTCACCGAAGCCACATGCGATCCTGCCAGGCTCACCAAAGCAGACGTAATTTCAAGACCTGAGGTCCGTTCAGCTTTCTCGATTGAACGGGAAATCGATTGCGAAACAGCGCGCAAATCGACTGGAATCCCTTTACGCATTCCCTGAGCAGGTTCGATTCCAACACCAAGTATTTGTATTAACTCACCCTCTTCCATCCGGGCGACTAAAGTACAGATCTTGGTGGTTCCGATATCAATGCCAACAATGATTGGTTCTTCCATATCCGCTACCGCTCCACACGATAGTAAGGCGCGTGAACATTTTCCACGCTGATCATCGAAGGATTAGTCCCTTCCTTTTTCAAACGCTTGACAATCGCCTTATAAACACTTAATTTCATATCGAGCAGATCGACATCATCTCCAAAATACACCTGCCAACCTTTTGAATCCTTCCAACCCAAGCCATGGTCCTGGTTGTAGAGCAATGGTGTGTTATCCGGTTTCTGATCGCCCAGCACCAGGATCGCCTGGATCAAATCTTGAGGAATTGTCACTACGGCGGGTTCAGATGTCTGCTCCAATTGCAATGTGTCTCCTAAATCCTCTTGGGGTTCTTTGCCTTCATTCGGATTTTCAACTGACGTTGTTGAGAAAGGTAAACTGTCCGCTTTGATTACAATCGCTGGACCATCCTCCCCACCTGAGGGATAAACAACACCTGTCGAATCTACCCAAAATACTTTTTTCTCCTGTTTCCAGGTGAGTATCGGTTTTCTCTCAACCGCTCTTACAATCACTGAATTTGGGATTTTGATATCCACGGATACTTCGGAAAGCTCTGGGAATGCTTTCAACAGATCATCCTGAATTTGAGCTGGTTCAACAAACATAATCGATTGCCCAACCACATTTGTCGCTGAATTTAGATCCTCATTGGATAACCGTTGCAGACCCGTGACCTCCAAGCTTTCTACTTGAAAAAATGGTGAACTCCATACATAGTAAAGTGCCGCTCCCAGCAAAATCACAAATAACCCAGACAACAACCTCCAACCTAGCGCAATTCTGGGCAAAGACGGTAACCGAATTTCCACACCTGGCGTGTTCAAGGCGACATCATAACGACGCTTAGCTTTCTTAGTGCGAGTTCTTTCTGTAGCGTAGGATCCAAGCAGCGCTCCCCGCATGAGAACTGGAGGTCTGGTTGTCGTAGCATTTTTCTTGCCGCGCTTAACCGTCAGCGGCGAGCTGCTTTTATGCGACCGACTAGTGCGTCGCTGACGGACTGTATCTGCGCGGGATTGAGTGATCCTTGATTCCGTTAATCTTTACCTGTTAAACTGCCATTCTGTCCGATCTCTTTCGGATCGGCGTTGCAGAGCTAAATCGATAAGTCGATCTACCAGTGCCGGGAGCGGTAATCCACTTGCTTCCCACAGTTTAGGATACATGCTAATTTGAGTAAAACCCGGCATCGTATTGATTTCATTCAGGAATAATTCTCCCGTATCTTTGTCCAATAGAAAATCGACCCTGGCCAATCCAGCGCAATCGGTCGCCAGGAAGGCCTTAACTGCCTGTTCTCTAACTTGCTCTGAGAGTTCAAAAGAGATCGGTGCAGGGATAATTGTTTGAGAACGCCCATCCACGTATTTTGCATCGTATGAGTAAAAATCCGCAGACGGGATGATTTCGCCAGGAACCGAAGCAATTGGATCGTCATTTCCCAGAACGCTAACTTCTATCTCTCGAGCCTTAACCCCCCGTTCGACAAGAATCCGGCGATCATATCGAGCAGCATCCATCAATCCCTCAAGTAGATCAGAGCAATTCATGCACTTGCTGATCCCGACCGAGGAACCCAGGTTGGCTGGTTTTGTATACATGGGATAAGACGATATAGCCTCCGCCTGGTTGACAACATCGTCGATCGAGTTTTCTATATCCCTTCTTAACACAACGATGGTCTCAACCTGGGGAATTCCCTTTGACCGCATAATATCTCTGAATAAGCCTTTATCCATACCAACTGATGAACCCAGTACGCCCGAGCCAACATAAGCCACTTCAGCCATCTCGAATAGGCCCTGGATAGTTCCATCTTCGCCAAAAGTTCCATGCAGAATCGGAAAAACCACATCCAGATCAGAAAAATGCTCCAAGATTTCACCATGCTGCGTGTTTCGCAAGGCACTCAGACCACGTTTGGTTGGATCGGGTAAAATAGTCGCCGGATCTAAGTTACGAAGTGATCGGGAATCAGTCGCCAGGGAGAAATTTTCCAGAATATTCTCTCCGATCAACCAGGCTCCATCGTGAGTGATCCCAATTTCAAATACCTCGTATTTGTCACGATTCAAATTCAATAGTACCGTTCGTGCTGAGAGTAATGAAATCTCATGCTCGCCCGATCGTCCTCCAAAGATAACTGCTACTTTGATTCTGGTATTTGACGTCATGATCTAAATTCCTGATTCCAGTTCCCGAGTAATTCGATCTCAAGATCCAGAGTTACCCCGAATTTCTCAGCAACTGTCGTGCGTGCCAGCTGAATTAAGTCCCAAATCTCCGATGCAGTTGCTTTACCGCGATTAATAAAGAAATTGGCATGCAACCGGCTTATCTCAGCATCTCCTCTACGTGTGCCTTTCAATCCTGCAGCTTCAATCAGGCGACCAGCATAATCCGCCGGTGGATTTTTGAACATTGATCCCATACTGGCCCCAGGTGGCTGAGTCTTTCGACGGGATATTGTATTCTGTTCCATTTTCTCTTGAATCAATTCTTGCATCGCCCGGCTTAATCGCAATTTCGCAGCCAGGACAACGGCCACGGGTTGGGTTGGGAAGTTTGAAAACCCATTAGCACTTCCTGCGAATTCCAATTTCTGCAAGTGTTTGAGCAAGCTGTTACGATAACTATATTCGAGTCTTCCCACTGGCCAATATTCTCTGATGATCTCATCTGAATAATTTGGTCCGCCACTTTTATCAGAAACCAATACTTTACGATGCAAGATTTCTGCCATCAAAAGGTTGCCAGCTGTATCTTCACCAAGGGCACCAGCATTGCCTACCACCGCGCCGCCGATGGTCCCTGGTATGCCAGCTGCCCATTCAAGTCCTGAAAGACTGTGTGCCGCAGCCTGCCTGGCGACCAGACCCAAGTTTGCGCCAGATGCTGCCCAAACAGTTGGCGGTTCATGATTAATTTCAAATCTTATTTGTCGAGAACGATTCAGTATTACTACACCTTGATATCCAGCATCACTAATCAGCACGTTTGATCCACCCCCTAAGACCACAAATGGCAACAGCATGCTCCATAACTGCTTTACCGCGTCTATCAGCTGAGCAACACTTTCTACAATAATCAAAGCTTCTGCCGCTCCACCGACGCGCGCCGATGTATACCTCGCCAGAGGGACATCGTTCCTCAGACGCGATCCAAATGCCATCTGCAATGTCTGCATTTTCTCGTTCATCAGACTGACCAACGCCATCATTTTTTCGTAACTATCCTTTGTGTACCAGATACAGACAACCTACTCTTTTTCAAACCAATCAATCAATCGGAGGATGACATCTCTCGAGAAGGAAAAAGGCTGGTTTCCTACCCGGCTGGACTCCTTCTTGATTTGACCTGATTCACCTTTAATCTTAGGATGTGGTTGAACCGTTTTTATTTTCAGCGTTTGTGCTTCGAATGCATGTTTCGCGTCAGGCATGCGCGGCACTCCTCTTTTGAGAAAGGACTTCAAGAAAATTGGTGCTAATTTGGACACCATCACCTGCTGACAAGATTATAAGAACATCACCAGCACTTAATCGATCGAGCAAGTATTTCGGAACTTCACTAACTCCAGAAATAAAAGTGGCATCGGGATGTTCCATTGCCTCAACAATCTGCTTCGCTGAGAAGTTATTCGCTGATTCCTCTCTAGCGCCAAAAACCTCTGTTACCAGAACATGATCAGCATCCTCAAAAGCTTGGGTAAATTTTTCGAATAGAAGCTGAGTTCGGGAAAATGTGTGTGGTTGCCAAACAGCCCACACTGATTGACCCGGATAACGGGACCGCGCGCCTGCCAGTGTGGCGCGTATCTCGCTCGGGTGATGAGCATAATCGTCAATTATGATGATGCCTCCCACTTCCCCCCGTACCTCGAAACGCCGTCCAGTACCCAGGAACTCGCCAAGTGATCGAACCGCCTTTTCCAAAGATAGTTTTAACAGGTCAGCAACCACCAATGCAGCCACAGCATTTTGCACATTATGTTCACCTGGCACTTGCAGCGAGACTTTTGCAAGCGGCTGGTCATGCTTACACAAGCGAAATTGGAAACCACCGCTTTCATTCAGGATCAAGTCTCTTGCTTGATACTCGGGTTGTATTTGACCCAAACTCGAGTCCATGCCATAGGTGGTCGTCTTCATCCCTTGGCGTTTAACCTGCTGGAATAACTCAGCGGAACCGGGATTGTCCAAACACATCACCAGGATTCCATTCTCATCTACGCACTTTGCAAACTCCATAAATACCTGGAAGTAATCGTCCACAGTTGGAAAACAATCTGGATGGTCATGCTCGATGTTTGTCACCACAGCAATTGCTGGCCGTAGTCCTAAAAACATTCGGTCATATTCATCGGCCTCAATAACAAAGAAATCACCATTTCCTGAATGGGCATTCGTGCCAAGATTCTTTGAGATGCCGCCAATAAGATATGATGGCTCTAAACCCATAGAACTAAGCATCCAGCTCAGCATCGAAGTGGTAGTCGTTTTGCCATGCGTACCCGCGACTGCGATGACTTGTTTATCTGTTGTCAGCTTAGTTAATAATTCTGCTCGTTTCAGCACCGGAATTCCAGCAGCCTGGGCAGCGATCACCTCCTCGTTATCATCCAAAACCGCAGAGGAACGGACAACTAAATCTGCTCCAACGATATGGTCTGGGTGGTGGCCGATCATAATCCTTGCTCCAGATCGCGTCAGCTGCTCCATTATCGGGGTAAGCTGCCGATCAGAACCGCTCACAACATACCCGCTCTCCAATAATAGACGAGCTATTGCAGATAATCCGCTGCCACCGATCCCGATTAAGTGAATATGTTTCATCAGATAAACACCACCACAACGAATAAAAAGGCTATTGCTACAGCGAAATAAATCCAGGGTGGTACCAGGAATACGGGCGGCATTTTAGAAAGCAATTCAAGTGCCGCTTGGCCTGCAGCTGTATCCGGGTTCGGTGGGATAATAAAATCATATGGATAATTGGCGTAATCGAAGAAATACCATAACGAGCCAAAGATCAAATAGCCGTTCAATGCCCCTAATATGAATCCAAGTAGAGCGTCCTGAAATTTCTCACGGACAAAACGTGTACCAGCTAATCCGCGAATATTGGGTGACTGATAACCAAAGAATGTCAATATCCCTATGAGCATAACTCGGATCCAAAGGCGGGTTGTCGAAGGTAAGTCTGAGTCGATTTTCAAGAATGGGACATATGTTTCCAACAAATTGATCAGAAAAAGAGCCAGAATTACGCTGAAAGCGACTAGGATTTCTTTCGCCCAGCCGCGCATTGCCCCAATCAGTGCAAACAATACGATTAGCACCCAGAAAAGAACAGTCAGACTTAGCATAATCTAATTTCCTCTCTGGCTTTAAGCCTCTGCCAAATCATATAACAACTGTGCTATCGAGCGAGCCGCATCTGGTTTAGCCAATCCCAGGATCGCCCTACTCATAGATTCCCTGCGGCTCCGATCTGAGAGCAATGCCCGGATCGTTGGCAAGAGGTTGGTAGACAAATCTCCATCCTTAATGATTGTTGCAGCTCCACGATCTTCCAGATAACGCGCATTCACATCCTGATATCGCCAAGCATGAGGGTACGGCACCAGGATCGCAGGGAGCCCAAAAATTGGATATTCACCCAAAACTGATGCTCCCGCTCGGGATACTACCAAGTCAGCTGCTCGTAAAGCCGCGCCCATCTCCGAATGCAAGTAGGGGTATGCATGGTAACGGTTACGTAGCTCCATATCTAAAGAATTCCTTGAATTTTCCACAATCGGCCAATCAAAGTGACCGCTAATATGGATCACCTGGGTCTCAGCCAGGACATCAGGTAATACCTGCAGGAACGCCTGGTTGATCGAATGAGCACCCTTGCTCCCCCCAAATACAAGCAGGGTAGGGTAGTTTGGTGATAAGTCGAATACCTTGCGTGCTTCATCCAATGACCAAACACAAAAATCTGCACAGAGTTGGGTATCCTGATACCATCAATTTCGACTGATTAGCAAAGTAAGTCATAGAATCCTCAACAGTAAGCATAATCCGGTCTGCTAACCGAGATAACACTCTTAATGCCAGACCAGGCTCTATGTCTGGAACATACAAAACAATCTTAGGTCGACTTCCCTCGTGGCGATAAAATCGCCCGGCCAGAGCAACTGGAACAGCGACATATCCACCCGTATAGAACATCACATCTGGGCAGAATTTATTAATGACCTTCCTGGCGGCTGAAAAACCACGCTTAACCTGCAGGATATTTCCTGGTAAGGTACGCAAACCCACACCGTGGACACCAGCAGCGGGGATTGCTTGAAAAGGAATGTTCTCTCGCCTTACCAATTCTTCTTCCATACCACCAATTCCACCAATCCACAGTACCTCGAGCTCGGGTTGTTCGCGGACAGACTGGCTGGACAAATCGGGATTCTCGCCATTAGCCAAATCACCTTCGAGGAGCGCTTTGAGGACGGCGAGCGCTGGGTACACCCCACCGCCGGTCCCGCCAGCGCATATCAACAACCGCATCAAATGTCCTTTCTTCTACCTCTTGCGACCTCGCTGATACACGTGAGATATTTAGCAAGATCCCTACAGCAGCAAGTGACACTAACAGGTTCGACCCGCCTGCACTAACGAATGGCAAAGCGTTACCGGCGAATGGAACCAAACCCACAATCACAGCCATATTGATGAATGCTTCAATTGCGAGCCACATGCTTAATCCTGCAGCCATTAATCTCCCAAGGCCATCTGGGGCGCGTTGTGCAATTTTCAATCCTCGCCACATCAAAAAAACATAGAGAAGGATCACTGCTATCGCCCCTAACAGTCCAGTCTCTTCACCGATAACTGCAAAAATGCTATCGGTTGGCGGTACTGGTAATCCGGTCAGCTTAGTATCCGCACGACCAATTCCGACTCCAAACCAGCCACCTTTCACCAACGCCTCTAAGGAACGAGACAAATGCATAGGCGCCTGAGTTAAATCCTTGATGCTGATCAGGTACTCGGATACCCGCTGGCTACCCGTCGGATGAAAACGAAACACGATCCAGCTAACCACCATTCCCAGGATAAGCAGAAATGCAATCTGACGCATGTCCCCGCCAGCCAAGAAAAACAACAAACCGCCTAAGATAAAAATCGTTGCTGCCGCGCTTAGATCCGGCTGAAGGAAGATCAAACCTCCTAATACACCTAAAATTATCCCTAATGGAATTAACCCGAATGAAACATCGCTCAATTGGTCTCGCCGTGCAAATAGCCAGACTGAAAGATAAATCACTACAACCAGCTTCGCAATTTCAGATGGCTGGCCAGATCCCTGGAAGATAGTTCGAGCAGCATTGTTGATCACTTCATTAACAAATAACACAGCCAATAGCAGGGCGATCGTGCCAATCATGACAAAAATAGCCAGTTTTTTAAAATGGTGATAATCGAAGAAAGTCAATAGAACAGCTACGACAATTCCGATCGCCATGAATAATAGCTGCCGCGTGAACATGTATGTTGGTGGTTGCTGCAGGATAGTCATTGAATAATCCCAGCTCGCTGAATACACCATCAAGAGACCAAATACAGACAAGGTACACACAATCAACACTAGCGGCACATCAATGCCCAATCGGATCAATCGACGGTTCTGAAATGAATTTAGCAAACCATGGCGGGCTATATCCCGGCCCATGCTTATGGGAGTTCCATTACCCATTTCTTATAAGCCTCCCCGCGATCTTCAAAATCGCGGAATTCATCAAAACTGGTACCACCAGGTGAAAATAGGACAACGTCACCCGGCGAGAGTGCTTTTGCTGCAGTTTGCACAGCCTGGAACAGATTACTGCAATGAGTGATTTTTACCTTCGATTCCGGTGTGTATGTGATCATTGCCTGAGCAATTTTGTCTGCTAACTCTCCGAATAAGATCAGGTGTTTGACCCTGGTAGCGACCAGTCGTGCAAAATCCTCCCAAGGCAAGTTCTTGTCTCTGCCTCCTGCCAGTAGAATAAGAGGTTCACTAAAAGAATAGATTGCCGCTATCGATCTTTCCGGTGCGGTGGCGATCGAGTCATTGAACCAATCTGCCCCTTTCCAGCTTCGAACAAATTCCAGACGATGGGGCACTCCTAAGAAACCTTTTACACCCACGACGACGGCCTCAATTGGTATCCCTGCACTAAAAGCGATAGCACTGGCCGCTAATACATTATAGAGATTATGTTCACCCCGCAAGGAAATATCCTTCCGGGCCAATAGATAATGAACTTTTTCCATCCCATTCTCAATAGACTGAAGCATCAATGCTTGTCCATCATCCGTGAGAAAAGTGCCTGCTTGTCCTGGTGGGGGTTGATTACGGCCAAATGTAATTAAATTTCCACGTACTTGATTGGCTAAGCTCCACGCTCCCGGGTCATCGCGGTTTAGAACCGCCATATCTGCAAATGATTGGAACTCCAAAATTCGTGCTTTTGCTGCCTGATACGCTTCCATATTGCTGTGGCGATCAAGATGGTTAGGCGTTATATTGAGGATCGCTGATACTTGAGGCGCCCGATGCATAATTTCCAATTGAAAACTGGATAATTCCATTACAGCCAGATCATTCTCAAACATCTGATCCAAAATGGAGATCAATGGTGTACCGATATTACCTCCCACCCAAACTCTCGCCGGGTAGACTTGGTGGCTTCGGCGAGAAGGTAACGCATGATCGATCCTTGCTGTAATATCAGCCGCAACTTGGGCGATCCTCCCAACTAGAGTGGTTGTTGTGGTCTTTCCAGCTGAACCGGTAATACCAATCACTGGACAAGGAACTTCCTCCAAGAAAATCTGCGAATCGTTCGAAAGGAAAATCCCTCGGCGTTGCGCTTCTTTTACGATCGGAATATCAAGGGGTATGCCACCAGAAGGACAAACCAAATCAGCGCCATCCAACAAGCTCAACGGATGTCCTCCACAAACCCATCGAACCTTCTCCCCAGCCAGGGACTGTTGCTCTCCCCTGAGCTCATTATCCGGGAGTCGGTCATTCAATATCACATCAGCGTTATGCCTGGCTAAATACCTGGCCAACGCCAATCCCTGCCGAGCAGCTCCAATTACGATCACTCGTCGTCCACTCCAGTTGTTCACGACAGTAATCCTGCCTCGATCAAGATTGCTTATATTTGTGATTGGAAAACTTGTGTGCACAATTCACCCTTGTAGCTTCATCTCTCTTAAGTAATCGCCAGTGCCACTCCGATCATGGCAAACATCAAGCAGATAAGCCAGAAGCGTTGAACGACTTGAGTTTCGCTCCAACCAGAAAGCTCAAAATGATGGTGAAGGGGGCTCATCTTGAACAAGCGTCGACCGCCGGTGAGTTTGAAATAAGCTATTTGTAAAACAACGCTCAAAGCCTCACTGGTGGGAATAATGGCAATGATGGGTAATAGAATCCATTGACCGGTCATCAAAGCCACGACCGCCAACGTAGCTCCTAATGGAAGCGAGCCCGTATCACCCATGATTAATTCTGCTGGATGCACATTGAACCAGAGGAACCCAAACAATGCTCCAACAAGGGTAAAACAAAACCTTGCAACATAGATCTGTTCTTGGAGCAGCGCAATAGCGCCATAAGTCCCAAATCCAGTCGCTGCGATCAAGCCAGCCAATCCATCCAAACCATCTGTAAAATTCATCCCATTCGACATAGCCACAATCACAAATATAGAAATTGGGATGAACCAAATTCCAATTTCAACTTCCTTTTTTATCCCCGGTAGATACAATTGAGGAACATCGAGTATGTAATACAAGCCCAAACTGACAATCAAGGCGAAAAGCAATTGAACGAGAAATTTTGTCCGGGCGCGCATGCCGAGTCCTCGCCGCGGTCCGCGCACGCCTTCCCAATCATCTACCATACCCAGGATTGCATAAAAAACAAGTACGCCCATCGGTAATAAAATGGATCGTCCCAACACAGTTGGCCCGATCAGGGAAACCGAGTTCAGTAATATGGTTACCAGCAAAACTGGCAAGATGATCATCACACCACCCATCGTTGGGGTACCCATTTTACTGAAATGCCTCTCCGGACCCTCAATCCGGATTACCTTACCAATGTTATAGTGTTTCAAGATCCTTAACAGAGGCGGCCCCCAGATCACAGCCAGGATAAAGCTCAAACTTGTCAGTCCCAATGCCAGTGCAATTTGCCTCATTGGACTGCCTCCAAAGCTGCGACGATCCCCTCCATTTTCATACCGCGCGAGCCTTTTACAAGCACAACATCCTGAGTTTCAAGGTGTTTGCTTAAATATGTGATTGCCTGACGATTATTTTCAAAAATAAGGATCGCATTGTCCGGCAAGCCAGACAGAGCAGCCGCGTAAGCTATCAACTTGCCCCGATTTCCCACCGTCACCAGTTTGTCGACCACCTCGGCTGCGCGGGCGCCGACTAATTCATGACCTTCCTGTTCATATTGACCGAGCTCAAGCATATCGCCAAGTACAGCGATTTTTCGCCCATCCATTTCATCCAATAGATTAAGCGCTGCCAGAGTTGACTCTGGGGAGGCGTTATAAGTGTCATCCAGGATCAAAGCACCACTTTCAGCTCGGGCAACCACCAAACGTAATTGTGCCTGACTCTCGTGAAGGCCATCGAAAATTTCTTGCCAGGTCAGCCCGTCATTTAATCCCACAGCTGCCGCTCGTAACGCAGTATGCACCGAATGACGCCCAATTAATGGAACTCTCAAATGCAGCACTTCATTCTGGTAATGCATCTGAAAGCGGATACCATCCAGACCCAACCCTTCCACACCATCCGCCCAAAGATCAGCTTCAGGGGATAACCCATAATAAAAAACGCTAGCCAGGGTTTTACTCGCCATTTCCCGTACACGCAGGTCATCATAGTTTAGAATTGCGAGTCCCAATGGAGCTGGCGGCAGTGATTCCACCAGTTCAGTCTTCCCTCGTACGATTTCCTCGATCGAACCAGCTCTTTCAGCATGAACAGTCCCTATATTCGTGACAATTCCGACTGATGGGGAAGCCAATTCACATAGCAAGCGAATTTCACCGGGGACATAAAAGCCCATTTCCAACACAGCTCGTTCATGTTCTTCAGTCAAGTGAAGAAGGGTTAAAGGTAAGCCAATTTCATTATTCAGATTGCCAGGATTCTTCAAGGTTGAATAACGCCGACTCAGAACTTCTGCTACAACTTCTTTGGTAGTTGACTTTCCGACGCTTCCAGTAATCCCGATCACGCGCACATTGAGCTGCTCTCTCCAGTATTGAGCAATGGTTTGAAGAGATCTCAGACTATCCTCGACACGCAGGCAAAGAGAGAGACTCATCGACAGCCTCGATCCTTTCCAATTGCTCATCAAACCGTAGATCAATCTGTGGAAATTGATCAGATAAATCTTTCTGAACCAAGGCAAATGCTGCACCTCGATCAAACGCGTCTTGAACATAATCATGCCCGTCGGCTTTTTCGCCCGGGAGGGCAACAAACATAGCGCCAGGACTCACCTCCCGCGAATCGACAACTACATCCAGGATAGGCCGGGCAATCCCTTGCATTTTGATGTGTGTCAATGCCGTAATCACATGCGCTAAGTTCAACATTCTGCACTACTGACTTTCCAAAAACCTCTTTCGAATATCATCCGGAGGCAAATTCATCATTACAACCAGGCGTTCAACTACCTCACGAAACACCGGAGCAGCAACCACTGAGCCCCAGGGTGAAGTTGTTGGCTTCTCGAGCCAAACATAGACCAGAAAACGAGGATCATCAACGGGTCCCCAGCCAACGAAGGAGGCATTGGTCTGGTTACTGGTATAACCAAATGGTGTGGGGATTTCTGCAGTTCCGGTTTTCCCAGCAACCCGGTAGCCTTCAACAAGCGCAGCAGAGGATTCGACCTCCAAAGAGGTGGCCAGCATTTTCGTCAATTCATGGGCCGTCTCATCTGAGACTGGCATCCCAGCCACCTGAGGAGATGTATTATACTGTTTACCATCATCAATTATAGAAAGTACGATCCTGGGGACCATCATTTTGCCATCGTTGGCCATTGCTGAAATCGCAGCCGCCATCTGGAGCGGCGTCACTGCCACGCCTTGACCGAACGCGTTTGTCCCTAGATCTGCTTCATACCAATCACTATCACCAGGATGCTTCAGGCGTCCAGAGTCTTCTAGCGCCATATCAACGCCGGTCAAATGCCCAAATCCGAATGCATCCATATATGTATAAAACTGATTCGCCCCCACTTGCTTAGCCACCCATGCCAAACAAACATTCAACGAATGCTGCATGCACCCTAACATATCTTGAGGACCCCAGGCGCCACTATCCCAGTTACGAATGACTATTCCACCTATCTCAATAGCACCTGTATCAAGAAATGGCGTTTGCGGTTTTACTGTATCGCTATCAAGCGCAGATGCCATTGTAAGCACTTTGAATACTGAACCAGGCTCATAAGTTCCGCTGACGGCACGGTTAAATGGTGTAGCTCCCTCGAAAACCTCTCCATACCGCCAAAATTCATTGAGGTCAAGGCGTGGAGAAGTTGCCATAGCCAGGATATCCCCAGTTCGTGGATCCATAACGACAATGGTGGCTGACTCTGACCCAGACTCCTCAATAGTCTTATCAACGATTTTCTCAACTTCGGATTGAACCGCACGATCGATCGTTAATATCAGACTTGCTCCAGATGGGATTTCTGGTTGTTCTTCAACCTTGTTGGGATCGCGAGAAATCCAGACCAATTTCTTCTCGCCAGCCAGCTGCTCATCATAGCGTTCTTCGATCCCGAAAAATCCTTCACCATCCCAATTAACAAAACCCAGAATATTCGAACCCAGACTCTTTTCGGGATAACTTCTCTGCAGGCTTGGTGTGAAACGTAAACCAGCCAAACTTTTCACTTGCTCACCATCTCCCTCCCCATAAGCACCATCCATTTGATCAGCAAGCTCTTCCAGGCGAATTTTCTGTTCTTCAGTAACGAACCGAGCGAGGGTTGCATAAACTATCCCTGATTCTGGATCCTGTGATGCGGCTGCATAGACATCCTCGTACTCAACCCCGACAACCGCATTCAATGCAAACGCAATTGTGGTTGGATCTACAACATCAATCAGGTCCACGCCAGCTTCATAAACTGTTTTGTTCCCTGCCAATAAATGCCCCCATCGATCATAAATCTGACCACGTGCGGGCGTGATTGTCTTGTACTCACCAGAAAAAATTTCTCCTTGATTTCGTAGGGTATCCGCTTCAGGGCTGAGTTGAATACGCAACATTTGAATAATAACGAAAACCGCGAGTGCGGTCAGCAAAATCCCTAATGTCGAATATCGCCAAGCATGCTCTTTTTTCATGGGTTTACCTCCACCAGAAGAGGAGCGGCTGGCTCGAAAACTCTTTCACGCAGCCAATCAAACAAGGATTGGGTATATTCTGGAGCCAGAATTTGTTCATCCGGTAGCTCAATTCCTGGGGTTGATCCGAGCAGAGCGTGGTCAGGTCTTTGGTATTCTTGGACAGCTACATAAATCATTTGATCAGAGCTAGCTGGCTGAAAACCCAGCTCTGCAGCTCTCTGTTCCATTACAGTCTTGGATGTGAGATCAGCCAATTGAGTTTGCAAATCCTCGATATTCCTCTCAATGTCTTCCATTTCGGTATAGATTCCCTGAATCCTTCGACCGATTGTCGCTGCTCTAGCAGTTACACTCAGGTAAATTCCCGCCACCAAAGCTGCTAAAATCAGGATCAAAAGGAATAGCCCAATCCACTGGAGTTGTTTTCTCCAGGGAGCTTGGGAGTAAGCTTGGGTCAGGCTGTTTACTCGGTTCATAGCTTCCTCAGGCGACGGTCTTCCTGTATCGCCAGAAATTTAGGATTAGGATGAAGGGCTACTTCCACGGTTTAATCCCAATGCTTGCAAGAGTGATGCCAAAACCCTTAGTTCGGTAATTTTTCTATTGCCCTTAATCTTGCGCTGCGAGCTCGAGGATTCTCACGAATCTCTGCCTCTCCGGGTCGTATAGGATGGCGCTCTATCTCGCGCACACTTGCTTGATGGCCGCAGGTGCAAATCGGTTGTTTAGGTGGACAAATACAATCCCTGCTCTCAAGCCGGAAGAAGTTTTTGACGATCCGATCCTCCAAGGAATGAAACGCAATAATTGCCAATCTTCCTCCTGGTTCCAATGCTTTCACCAGTTCAGGGAGAGAACTCTCTAAGGTTTCAAGTTCCCGATTCACGCCAATCCTTAGCGCTTGAAAGGTCCTCGTGGCCGGGTGAATGCCCGGCCTGTTACTTTTTATTACTGCGGAAACTACCTCAGCGAGTCGCTGAGTTGTATGTATCGGCCGGGCTCTAATAATAGCCCTGGCTATTTGATGTGAACGACGCTCTTCGCCATACTGATATAACAAGTCAGCAAGTTCTTTCTCTGAAAGGTTATTCACCAGGTCGGCGGCGCGTACGGGATTCTGCGGATCAAACCGCATGTCGAGGGGAGCATCTACCTGAAATGAGAAACCCCGCTCTGGGGTATCCACTTGCATGGAAGAGATTCCCAGATCTAGTAAGATGCCATCCGCCTTTTCCCACCCCAGCGCATCTAACTTCAACCGCAAAGTCGCATAGGAAGCTTTCACGATGAAAGCCCGGGAGCCAAAGGGCTCAAGTCTTTCTTTTGCCAGTGTGATGGCCTGCGAGTCCACATCCAGACCTAACAGAAAGCCGTCTGGCGAGCTTGCCTTGAGGATGCCCTCTGCATGGCCACCCGCACCTAGCGTCCCATCTACATAACGACCTGCGCTCCGCGGCTGTAAAACGTGTATAATTTCATTGTAAAGAACTGGATGGTGATGTAGATTTTTTCCCATGGGTCGTTGCAGGTCTTTTAGAGGACGCTCCAACGCAGGATAATCTACTCGCCTGAGGAGAGATCCAGATCCATGTATCGCAATGCGCCAGACTCTCCAGATTGCATTTGCGAGATTTGTCCAGCCCACAAAGCTGGCGACCAGATCTCAAAATAATTACCGGCACCGACGAGCATGGCCTCATTGCCTAACTCGACAGAATCACGTAAGAATTGGGGAATCAGTATCCTCCCCACTTTATCGACAGACACCAATTCCGCGTATGAGTAGATCTGCCTTCTGAGAATACGTGCATCTGGATCAGTAACGCTAGTCTGGTTGATGAGTTTAGAAATATGTTCAAAAACTGGTACCGACAGAACCATCAGGTTTCTATCAAAACCCAGGGTTACATAGGCACCTTCCGCAGCTAAAATATCCCGGTAGCGGGCCGGGATGGTCAGGCGTCCCTTATCATCAATGCTGTGTTGGTACTGACCTAGAAACATATGTTCTACTTTGCAATTAATGTCCGAACGCCGGGGTCTCCGGCGCTCCACTTTTCTCCACTTTCTCCCACAATCACACACAGTATATACCAAATCGATCTAAAATGCAAGTGTTTTTATCCAATTAATGCGTTTCTTTTCCACTTTCAAAATTGCAAAGCCTGTTTTCGTCTTTTTCCTCACCAAGAATATGACGAAATTCATTCTATTAAATATTAAGGGTGCTAAATGACAAACAACAACTATGCCACTTACTTCACTGGCACAAACGAAGAGGTCCCATCGTTAAGTGGCAAATCCTTGCGCTATATCAATCTGGATAATGCAGCCTCAACTCCGCCCCTTATCGCAGTTCAGAAGGCGATAAACAATTTCATTAAGTACTACAGCAGTGTTCACCGCGGAACAGGATTTAAAAGTCAGCTTTCTACCTTCATGTATGAGGATGCGCGGCGAAGGACAATGGACTTCGTTGGCGCCGATCCGCGGATCCATACCTGCATTTTTGGTAAGAACACGACTGAGGCAATTAATAAGCTGGCTCACCGGTTCCCATTTACCCAAGAGCGTAATATTGTCTTGACTAGTGGTATGGAACACCACTCTAATGATTTACCCTGGAGATCCGCTGCTCAACTGATCTATGTCCAACTGAGCCAAGATGGGCAGTTAGATGAAGAAGATTTCGATTACCAGATCGAGCGTTTAGGTGAGCGTATTGCCCTGGTAGCAATAACTGGAGCCAGCAATGTCACCGGTTATCTAAATCCGATTCATCGCCTGGCGAAAAAAGCCCATATGGTTGGAGCCCAAATCCTGGTTGATTGCGCCCAACTGGCTCCCCATCGTAAAATCAATATGCTTGCTATTGATGACCCCGGCCATCTTAATTATGTTGTTATCTCAGCCCATAAGTTATATGCCCCCTTTGGAACTGGTGCCCTTATTGGTCCTCGAGCTACCTTTGAACACGGCGATCCAGATCAAACGGGGGGTGGGACTGTTAAGATCGTCACCCTAGAGGATGTGGTCTGGGATGATCCACCCGAAAGAGAAGAAGCTGGGAGCCCGAACACCATAGGCGCTGTTGCACTGGCTGCAGCCATACACCAACTTGAGCAGATTGGTATGGATGTTATTGCTTCGCATGAAGCCGAATTGACAACACTTGCGCTTGAGAGACTTAAACAACTACCTGATATCAAAATCTACGGCGATCCGGATCCTCGGAGAGCCGCCGATCGCCTGGGAGTGATTCCTTTCCAAATTGAGGGGTATTCCCATTTCCTGGTATCCGCTATCCTGGGGTACGAATTTGGTATTGGGGTGCGCAGCGGTTGCTTCTGCGCCCATCCTTATATTTTACATTTGCTGGGATTATCGACCGAACAATCCCAGGTAGTTCGCCGACGTATTTTATCAGGCGACAGATCTGATATGCCAGGCATGGTACGGATTTCCTTCGGACTGTATAACACAAAAGAAGATGTGAACACACTTATTGACGCTCTCCAGGACATCTCGGAAGGGAATTATCAGGGGAACTACACTCAAAACACTCTAACTGGAGAATACACACCCTTAAATTGGAATCCAGATTTCAGTCAATATTTTTCTTTTGACTATTAATATAGTTTTATGGCAACGTAGATTTAAGTCACAAGTGCAACTTTGATGGTTGAAAGGGGCAAGCTGGTGTAGGATAAGCCTCTCAAGACCGCCAAGTCAAAGGAGCGCTTATGAACTACACACAGCTTACCCAAGAACAACGATACCAGATATATGCCTTGTTGAAAATGGGACATAATCAAACAGAAATTGCAGCAGTGATTTTCACGCACAAATCGACCGTCAGTCGAGAACTGGGGCGTAACAAAGGTTTGCGAGGCTACCGGCCCAAGCAAGCGCATCACCAAGCGCTCAGCCGTCGTCGACACAGCCGCAAGCGTATCTCGGAGGAGACCTGGGAGCTGATCGAGACGAAGCTACAAATGGATTGGAGTCCAGAGCAAGTTTCTGGGTGGTTGAGACGGCATCATGCCATCCAAATCAGTCATGAGTGGATTTACCAGTACATTCTGGCGGACAAACAAGCGGGAGGTGATCTGTATCGTCATCTCCGCTGCCAAAAGAAACGGCGCAAACGCTATGGCAGCTACGACCGGCGTGGCAAACTGCCGAACCGGGTGAGCATTGAAGAGCGTCCAGCAATCGTCGAAGAACGCCAACGGATCGGGGATTGGGAAGTGGATACCATCATCGGCAAAAGACATCGTCAGGCTATTGTCACATTGACAGAACGAAAGTCTCGCTATGGCTTGCTGGCCAAGGTCGACCAACGTACGGCTGACCAGGTGGGTGATGCGGTGATTGAACTGCTCCAACCCGTTGCGGATCGCCTGCATACCCTCACCGCGGATAATGGCAAGGAATTTGCGGATCACGAAAGGATTGCCCGTGACTTGCAAGCCGATTTCTTTTTTGCTCATCCCTATGCCGCCTGGGAAAGAGGTGCGAACGAAAACATGAATGGGTTGGTCCGGCAATATATCCCGAAGGCCCGGGATTTGGCTTTGGTCACTGATGAAAATGTGATTGGGATTATGAACCGTTTGAACCACCGTCCTAGAAAATGCCTTGATTTTCGGTCACCTTTTGAGGTATTCTTTGGTCAGTCTGTTGCACTTACGAGTTGAATCCAAGCAATGAAAGAAGAGCGCACGTATCTAATGCGCTCTTCTTATTAAATCTTCGGAAATGCTCTTCGCGAACTTATTTTTAGTCTCTACTCATTGCATCCATCACCGCAACTGCAGCCATATTGACGATATCGCGAACATCATCACCGGTCTGAAGTACATGAATTGGTGCACCCATCCCTATCAGGATCGGGCCAATCGCTTGAGCATTACCCAATCGGGCGAGCAGTTTATAAGCAATGTTAGCAGACTCCAAGGATGGGAATACCAGCACATTTGCATCCTTTACCTGACTAAAGGGATAGCGCTGATCGATGATCTCAGGTACGACCGCGGTGTCAGCCTGCATTTCACCATCAACGGCGAAATCAGGGCATTTACTCCGTATTACCTCTACCGCCCTTTGAATCTTTTTCGAGAGAGAGTGAGGCGTACTGCCAAAATTTGAGAACGACAATAAAGCCACACGTGGTTCCAAACCCAGCTGTCTGGCATAGTTAGCTGCCAGACAGGCGATCTCGGCCAAATCATCAGCTGTCGGATCGATATTGACGGTTGCATCAGTAAACAATAGGACCCGGTTATTAATGATCATGATATACACCCCTGCGGCTATGTGGGCAGCAGGCTGAGTATGGTGAATCTGAAGCGCGGGGCGAATTACATCCGGGTAGTCATAAGTCAGTCCAGAAACAAATGCATCAGCGTCCCCCATTTTGACCATCATCGGACCGAAGACATTCGGTTCCATGATGATCTTTTGGGCATCTTTTAATGCCACTCCTTTACGTTGGCGCAATTGATAATATCCTTGGGCATACTCATCAATACGCGCGAATTGGGTTGGATTAACAATCTCAACTTCAAAATCCAAACCTAATAATCTTATCTTCTCATGAATAACATCAGGTCGCCCAACCAGTATCGGTAACGCAATCCCTTCGTCTCTTAATTGAACAGCTGCACGAATGATCTTTGACTCCTCACCCTCCGCAAAAACCACCCGTTTTTTCTTGGGCGCTGACTTTGCCTTGTTCATTATGTAATAGCGCACTTGCTGACCAATTCCTTGACGGAAGGCCAGTTGTTGGCGATATTCATCTATATCAATCCGCTTCCTTGCCACCCCGGATTGCATAGCACTTTGTGCAACTGCAGTTGATTCCCATAGCATAACTCTAGGATCGAGCGGCTTCGGGATGATATAATCCGTCCCGAATTTGAGAGTTTCCAAACCATATGCTCTCAGAACACTATCAGGAACATCTTCTTTGGTTAATGCAGCCAAGGCATACGCCGCCGCGACTTTCATTTCCTCATTGATGGCTTTAGCACGGACATCTAATGCCCCCCTAAATATATACGGGAAACCCAGAACGTTGTTAATCTGATTAGGATAATCAGACCGACCTGTCGCAACAATCGCCTCTGGACGAGTTTCCTTGGCGAGTTCATATCTAATCTCCGGATCGGGATTCGCCATCGCAAATATAATTGGGCGCTCGGCCATTGAATTCACCATCGCCGGAGTAAGCACGTCAGGAACAGATAATCCATAAAATACGTCACATCCCCGCACAGCATCAGCCAAATCACGGGCATCTGTATCCTGAGCAAACGGTGCCTTATATTTGTTTATCCCTTCTTTGCGGTCCTTCGTGACCACTCCTCGACTGTCGACAAGAAGAATATTTTCCCTTTTCACTCCTAATTTCACCGCCAATTCGGCACACGAAATTGCAGATGCACCTGCGCCAGAAATGGTAATCTTAACCTCATCGATCTTTTTCCCCACGATCTCGAGGCTATTGAGCAATCCAGCACTTGAAATGATTGCAGTGCCATGTTGATCGTCGTGAAATACCGGGATATCTAACATGGCCTTGAGAGTTTCCTCGATATAGAAGCACTCCGGTGACTTAATATCTTCCAGGTTTATCCCGCCAAAAGTCGGCGAGATGGCAGCCACAACTCGGATAAATTCTTCTGGATCTTTTGTATTCACTTCGATATCAAAAACATCGATATCCGAGAATACTTTAAATAAAACCCCTTTACCTTCCATAACCGGTTTGGAGGCCAAAGCTCCCCGATCACCCAACCCTAAAATCGCTGTCCCATTAGATATCACCGCGACCAAGTTGCCTTTCGCTGTGTACTCATATGCTTGCTCCGCGTCTTGCTCAATCTCAAGAACCGGATAAGCCACACCTGGCGAGTATGCCAGGGATAGATCGCGTTGTGTCGTTAGGGGCTTTGTCGGTAAGATTGAAATCTTTCCAGCTTTTCCTCCCATACGATGGTATTCAAGAGCATCTTCACGTAAACTAGTCATATCCACTCCTTTGGCATATTCCGAACAGGTAGAAACCAAGATATTTACAAAATTTCCCTAGCAACTTCACCGTCACTGATTATACCCTGCAAGAAAAACCAGCCAATTGATCAACTCAAGAAATAATCCTGACGAATCCCTGGATGCATAATCCGGGCCAAGCCGATCATGAATTCCGGCGCATGCCGATCACCGATTCCGTTTCATGCCGATCGGTGATTCCGGCCATGCCGATCAAGTAACCCAGAGAAGCATGGGGGAGAAGGCTGGATAAACTCAAACAAATCGGGCATCCTCTTCGGAACCGATCCGAGGAGGAAGAGATGTCTCAAGCGAGTTTATCCATGCGAAAAATTGAAGAAATCCTGCGATTGAAATTTGAAGTTGGATTGCCGCACCGGGCGATTGCCAAAAGTTGTGGGGTGTCGAGCAGTACGGTGAGTGAGTACGTCACGCACGCCAAAGCGGTCGGGCTAAGTTGGCCGCTTCCAGAAGGGATGACGGCGGAGCAGTTGGAAGCCCGCTTGTATCCAGAGAAAGGGTTATCCAGACGGAAGATCCTGCAGCCGGACTGGAAGTATGTGCACAAGGAGTTGAAGCGTAAAGGAGTAACCCTGAGCCTGTTGTGGGTGGAGTACCGACAGGAGCATCTGGACGGATACGGATACAGCCAGTTTTGCCAGCACTACCGAGAGTGGAAGAACCAACTCAACCCCACCATGCGGCAGAAACATAAGGCCGGGGAGAAGCTGTTTGTGGACTACGCCGGGCAGACGGTGGCGGTGGTGGACCCGGAGACGGGTGAAATCCGGGAAGCGCAAGTTTTCGTGGCGACCCTGGGAGCCAGCAACTACACGTATGCGGAAGCGCACTGGACCCAGAGCTTGCCCAACTGGATTGCAGCGCAGGTTCGGGCGCTGGAATTCCTGGGTGGTGTGCCGGAAATGGTGGTTCCGGATAATCTCAAGGCGGGCGTGACCAGTCCGAACCTGTATGAGCCGGACCTGAACCCAACTTACCAGGACTTCGCCCATCACTACGGGATCGCGGTGGTTCCGGCACGGGTGCGCAAACCGCGTGACAAGGCGAAGGTGGAAGTGGGTGTTCAGGTAGTCGAGCGTTGGATCCTGGCCCGGCTGCGGGACCGGACCTTCTTCAGTCTGACCGAGCTCAACCAGGCGATTGCCGAACTGCTGGCCGAACTCAACCGGCGGGAGATGAAGCATCTAGGCCAGTCTCGGCGGCAACTGTTTGAAGCAGTGGACCAACCGGCCCTTTCACCGCTGCCGGAAACGCCCTACGAGTTTGCGGTCTGGAAAAAGGCCCGCGTCCACATCGACTACCACGTCTCCTTCGACAAACACTTCTACAGTGTCCCGTACACCCTGACCGGCAAGGAAGTGACCATCCGGGCAACCGAAAAGACGGTCGAGATCTTCTACCAGCGCAAACGGGTGGCCTCACATCCCCGCTCTACCGCCCAAGGGCGCTTTTCAACCCACAGCGTGCATATGCCGCCTGAGCACCAGTTCTACAGCCAGTGGTCCTCGGAGCGCTTTCTGCGCTGGGCCGCAGAGATCGGCGAGCAAGCTACCGAACTTATCCGCTGTGCTCTCGACGACCGCAGGCACCCTGAGCAGGCTTAACGGACTTGCCTGGGCGTCCTTGGCCTGGCCAAACGCTACTCCCCAGAACGCCTGGAAGCTGCCTGCAAACGGGCTAATGCGGCCGGTATTCGCTCTTACAAAGGGGTGCACAACATTCTCCAAAACAAACTCGACCAACGGCAGCTGGATCCCGCATCCAACACCCCCTTACCGCCGCATGAAAATATCCGCGGTGAGAACTACTACCACTGAGGAGCATGCTTATGTTGACCCAGCCCTTACTGGAAAAACTATCCCAACTCAAGCTTCCCGCTTTCCGCACTGCCTTCGAAGACCAGCTCCAAAATCCCCAGTACGCGGAGCTGTCGTTTGAAGAGCGGCTCGGCTTACTGGTCGATATCGAGATCACCCGCAGAACCAACCACCGCTTGCACCGCCGCATCCAGTCCGCCCGTTTCCCTCTCCAGGCCACCATCGAAGACCTCGACCTGTCTGCGGGGCGCGGCCTCAAACGAGCCCAGGTTCTCGAACTTGCCCAGAGAGATTGGGTCCGCCGCCATCTTAATGTGCTGGTCTTGGGTGCCACGGGTACGGGCAAGACTTATTTATCTTGCGCACTTGGCCGGGCTGCCTGTGAGGCTGAATTCAATGTGCGCTACCTACGCACTTCCCGCCTGCTGCAATCCCTCGAGCTCGCTCAGGCTGATGGCTCCTATCCCCAACTGCTGCGTTCCCTGGCTCGCTCTAATTTGCTCATCTTCGACGACTGGCTGCGTGACCCGCTCTCTCGCTCCAGGCCAAAGACCTGC
Source organism: uncultured Chloroflexia bacterium (assembly GCA_963706905.1). Taxonomy (GTDB): domain Bacteria; phylum Chloroflexota; class Anaerolineae; order Anaerolineales; family UBA4823; genus CAVPNY01. Next base: position 777,368 of record CAVPNY010000012.1, read on the forward strand.
TCGAAATCCTCGACGACCGTTATGGCCGCACGGCCACCCTGGTCGCAACCCAGGTCCCGGTCAACGAATGGCACGCTCGCATCCCCGACCCCACCCTCGCCAATTCGGTCTCGACCGCCTCATTCACAATGCCTATCGGCTAAATCTATCAGGAAATTCTATGCGAAAAGTTCATTCCCCCTTGATCAACAACGACAACTAGCGATATGATTGCATATCCAGCCATCTCTCCTCTGACCGGCGATCGCTATGCACTGCAACAGCTGATCGGCATGACCGGTCTGGGTGATCGGCATCACCCGAAATCACTGATCGACATCACTGGAATACGCAGATAGTGTATCTTTCCTTCAGGAAAAACGGTTAGCGAGAAGAGCAGTAACGGCATGCAACCCGGTGGTGGAATGGAACAAGACCGCTTTGCGATACCGCTGGCGGAATTCTCGAAACATGCGCTCCAAAGGGCTGGTGGTACGCAGCATATGAGCTGGCCAGTTCTCGCCATGCAAAGCTGCTTGTTCCTGAACGGCGTAGAACGTCAAGGTATCCTCAAAATCTCTGGTCAGCGTTCGGATCGCCGCAGCTTGGGGAATGTGCCAAGTTTCGGAGAAAGCTGCAAAGCGCAGGCGAGCTTCAGCTTCGTCCGGAGCCTGCCAAATGCAAGCAGCCGAGCGCATGAATTCAGTGCGGTAGGAGCGAGCTGCCGGGCGATCCAGTTCAGCCGGAATGCGGATGGCCTGGGCGATATTGCGTAGTTTATGAAACACACAGCGTTGCAGGGGCACCTGCCAATAGACATTTTCATAAGCGGGTCGAAAACCGGTAGCGCCATCCGAGACCAACAAGGCCAAGCCATTTTCCGGGGTAAGCCCGGCTTCATACAGTGCTTCCAAGAATTTCTGCCAACTGGCGATATCTTCGCCGTCCGCTCGCATCCAGGCCAACAATTGGGTGCGACCGGTGGTCGGCCAAACGCCTTGCGCCGCCAGGATCGGTATCTTCTTGGCTTGTTTCACCAGGCGGATCCGTCCGATCTGATCGATTTGGGTTTCTCCACTCGTGAACATCACGGTGATCCAAATCCCATCCACCCGCACCACCGGGGGAACTTCGCCTGCCCCCAACCAGCGAAAGCAGCTTCCGGCAGAGCCAAGCGCAAGGACCCGTCGGTTGAGCGTGCGCAATCCAACCGAACTATGCAGCCGACCGTCCAGATCGACTTTGATTTGCCGATAGCTCAGCCCGCGTCCATATTCAGCCTGGATGTCCAACTCAAGATCGTCCCAGATGCGCTGCCCAGGTCGCAGTGTTTGGTACTTCAGGTGCACATACCCACCACACTGGCATTTGGCTTGCGGTACCTGCACGTTTACTCGACCCCAGTGCAGGGCCAACTGGCGCTGGTAATGCCCATTGCGCCGAAAATCTTGCCGTTGATGGCTTCGGCACCGGCTACAATACACACCGCTCTCTTTTCGCTTAGCCCGGCGCCTGCGTACATACCGCTTGCGACCTAACATGCGATCCAGTTCCGTTTCTAGGCTCTCTTCCAGGCAGCGACTAACCAGGTGAAGGATCATGCTTCTCATCTGTTCGACTAATCCAAAGACAAATTCCGTTGAACCGCTTTCTGGTACTTGCAGAGGTAGCTTACCTATGTGTACAATTGCCATGACTTGGTCTCCTGTCGTTTGTGAGGTGGAAACCACATTCTACAGGATGATCAAGTCCCTTTTTTATCTTTTTCCTGAACGAAAGATACAGTTCCAATACGCACCGAGAGTGGATTGATTTCTGGGTTAGAATAGAAGAATGCAAACCTGTCCGAAATGTCAACAAACCACGCGGCAGAACCGAACCGGAAAAACCGAATTGGGTGCCCAAAGGTATCTGTGCATGCACTGTAAGTGCAAATACACGCCAGAGCCCAAACCGAGAGGCTATCCAGAAGACATGCGCAAGCAAGCCCTGCAGCTGTATGTGGATGGGATGAACTTGCGTCGCATTGGGCGACACCTGGGCATCCATCATGGCACTGTCTCATCCTGGGTCCAAGCGCATGCTGCCAGTTTGCCGGAAGCGCCTTTACCAGAAGAAGTAAAAGAGGCAGAGATGGATGAGCTGTTCACTTTTATCGGCAACAAAAAACAGGATCTACATCCTCACGCTCGTAGACCGGCACACGCGTTGTTATCTGGGCTGGAAAGTGGTCTGGGAACGCACTCAGCAAGCGATCCAGGAGATGGTGGATGAAGCTCCTAAGGCGAAATGCTATTACAGCGATGCCTTTGATGCCTATGACCGCCTGTGGTACCACTTCGGCAGATATGAAGTGTCTGAAGGGAAAACCGATACCTACTCGGTCGAAGGTGATAATGCCGAGTTGCGACATTACCTGGCTCGTCTGGCAAGATCGTCGCGTTGTTTCTCGCGCTGTCCCTTGGCACTCGAATGTGCCCTGCGCTTGTTTGTCTATTGTTACAACAGCCGCCAGCTGTACAAGCATCGCTTCCCTGCCTATCCTGCCCATGTCATGGAGTTCATAAACCCATGAGTTTATCCACCTACGCACCCTGGAACACGGATATCACAAATTTCATGTATAATAACGAAATATACTTACGTTCAGGTATAAATTTTTCTATCAGGCGTTGTAACGGCAAATCTGGCAAATAGGTTTGACCGATAATCTCAGTAAGTGGACTTTTCGTGTGAAGAAACCTCAGTCGGGTGGCAGGTCTGGCAAAATCACAAGATATTCGGATAGCGATGTAGCGGATGAAAAGAGGAAGGCCAGGAATTAACACCGAATAGGTCAAGTGCAAACTGCATCGGGTTAGTTATGAACATGCTCGATAATCGTTTGTAATGCAGGAATATCACAAGAGAGTTTGATTCTGAGACGGTTATACTAACTACCAGCAGCCGAAACTCGCCCGGTGAGAGTTCGGCTGTTTATTTTTATATGGTACATGTCGTTACTGCCTTAAGAGCACAGAAGCGTAATCCCAATCGGATCAATGTTTATCTAGATGGGGAGTTTAGTTTCGGATTATCAAGAATTGTGGCTGCTTGGTTATCTGTTGGGCAAGCGATCAGTGATGAGAAAATATTGACATTGAAGAATGAGGACGAATTGGAAGTTGCATATCAACAAGCATTGAAATTCATTAGTTATCGCAGCAGATCTTCAAGCGAGATAGAAAAGTTCTTATCTGATAAAGGGACAAACCAGGACACGATCCATCAAACTATCAACCGTATGGAACGAAGTGGCATTGTTGATGACAACCGTTTCGCTCAAGATTGGACGGATAATCGGAGCACGTTTCGACCACGCAGTCGACGGGCAGTGAGACAGGAACTTCGTAGGAAGGGCATTTCAGACGAAGTGATCGAATTGACATTAAACGATATGTTACCCGAAGAAGAACTGGCATATCATGCGGGTGTGACATATTCTCGCAAATTAACAGAATCAGACAGGTTTGAATTCTTCCGAAGGTTGGGTGGATTTCTCGCTCGCCGAGGCTTTACCTATGATGTCATCAAGCCAGTTGTAACACGTATTTGGGAGGAAAAGGCTTCTAGTCATTCGAAGGTCATCGATAATAATGCAATTGAACAAGACAACGAAACGAGGTAATTTCGATGAACACAGTTGGTTGGTTAGTAATCATCATCATTGCATTAGCAGGTGGGGCTGCCGTTGGTTATTTCATTAAGCAGAGGCAAATCACTCAAATTAGACAAAAGGAACAGGAGGAGGCGGAAAATATCATCAATAAGGCCAATGAGGAGGCGCGTAGCGTCATACTCCAGGCCAAAGACAAGGCATTGGAAACCCGCCAGACTGCAGATGCAGAGGTTTCCCGCCGTCGCAATGAACTAAGTCGAGAAGAAGACCGATTACAGAAACGTAGAGAAGATCTTGATGGTCGCACTGATCGCCTTGATAAACGAGAGCAAACCTTAAATAAACGCCAGAGTCTTGTCGATAAACGCGCCAATGATATCGAGAAAATGTACACCCAGGAATTGGAAGAACTCCAACGCGTCTCTCAAATGTCGGAAGATGAAGCACGAACCATTTTGTTAGCAGAGGTTGAAAAAGAAGCTCGCGCCGACATGGCGCGCATTATCCGCCAAGTAGAAGCAGAAGCACGCGAGGAAGGGGAAACTCGTGCCCGAAAATTGATCGCCAGTGCCATTCAACGGGTTGCTTCAGAACATGTTTCCGAGGTAACTACATCCTTTGTTCCACTGCCGTCAGATGAGATGAAAGGTCGCATTATTGGTCGCAATGGGCGAAATATCCACGCATTCGAACAGGCGGCGGGTGTGGATGTCATTGTCGATGACACTCCAGAAGCGATTACCATTTCTTGCTTTGATACCGTCCGCCGGGAGGTAGCTGTCCGATCTATGGCAAAACTTGTCATCGATGGTCGAATTCACCCTGCGCATATTGAGAAAATCGTTAAACGTGAACGTGAGGAAGTCGAACGGATTATTGCCGAATCTGGAGAGCAAGCTGCCTATGATGCCGGCGTCCCAGGTTTACATCCTGAAATCACCAAGATGTTAGGCCGGCTAAAGTTCCGCACCTCTTATGGACAAAATCAACTTGCCCATGCTGTCGAGACTGCCCAACTGGCAGGCGTGATCGCAGCCGAGTTAGATGCTGATGTCGAGGCCGCTAAAGCTGGTGCCCTGCTCCACGACCTTGGAAAAGCCATGGATCAAAACGTTGAAGGCACACACGCCATGATCGGTGCTGAATTTGCTAAACGTTATGGCGTCCCGGCAAAAGTCGTTAACATGATCGCCTCTCATCACCATGAAGTCGAACAGGAATCAGTTGAGGCAGTAATTATTGAGGCCGCAGATGCAATATCCGGCGCCCGACCCGGCGCTCGTCGAGAGAGTTTAGAACAATACATCAAACGTGTCCGGGCGCTCGAAGAAATTGCTGATTCATTTAAAGGCGTCAATCAAAGCTATGCTTTACAAGCAGGACGAGAGGTGCGGATCTTTGTCCGTCCAGAAGAAATCGATGACCTGGATTCAATCCGCCTGGCAAGGGATATCGCCCACCAAATTGAAGATACAATGCAATACCCCGGGCAGATCAAAGTGACCGTTATCAGAGAAACCCGAGCCGTCGATTATGCTAAATAATCAACGCCAATTGGGATAATAAGAATCTTACTCTGGTGTCGATCTCAAATCGGCACCAGTTTTTATTCGACAAGGAATGGGTTTGTGTTCCGCTCCACCCCAACCGTCGTTTCAGGTCCATGACCACTCAATAGGCGAGTTTCGTCAGGCAAAGTTAGAATCTGTGATCGGATACTAGCTATTAGAGTCTCAAAATCTCCACCAGGAAGATCAGTTCTGCCAATGCTTCCGTTAAAAATTACATCACCACAAAACAGAACATTTTCACCCGAACAATAAAACATAACATGACCCTGTGTATGACCAGGAGCGTGGCAGACTATAAGTGTATTACTTCCTATATAGAGGGTTTGACCATGTGCCAGGTCGATGGTTGGTTCTGGACCCGGATCGATTTGCATGCCGAAAAGAGGTGCACCACCTTGGAAGCGCCACAAAGGATAGTCAGCAGGATGTAAGGCTACTGGCGGTGGAGGAGTGCATCGATCAGCTACAGAGCCCGAGCCAGCCAGATGATCAAAATGTGCATGCGTTAACCAGATATTACTTATCCGCCAGCCTTGTTTCTCGGCCTCGCCTACAATTAGATCTCCACGGTCTGCCGGATCGATTACTACCGCCTCTCCGGTTTCAGGATCAGCGATTAAATAGGTGTTGGTCTGAACAGGGCCTAGAGTAAATGTGGCTATAGATAACATAAAATTTCCAAGAGTAAGTTGAATATTTGGTCCCCCGTCAATGGGGAGCTTGTCTGCCTTGAATCCATATGACTATGAAAAAAAGAAAACCTGCCAACAAGCCAAAGATACCTACGTACCTTGATGCCGTCCCACTTAACCCAAACAAGTCTCGCCAGTAGAGTTCGATTGGTTGGATTGCAATCGGATCCCGGCTTCTTAGATTCTGGGGCACTGATTTATCCACCACATATAACCAGGCGCTCCCCTGAAAATCCCCTTCGACAAGGGAATTGACGTTCCAATAAAAAACCACTTCCCCACCGGGCCGGAAAGGTTGACCAACAATCCCAAGTGGTTTCACATCTATCCCAGCTAGCTCTAATCGAGCTTCCGCTAGCTTAGCTTGACTCCTCATTAACTTCCACTTTATTAACTACCACATTTTGAAAAGAATTTGAAAATCTGGCTTTTGTTGAAGGTTGAGAGACACCCAAGCGATCATTCTTTTTGTCCAAATCAAACGAAAAGCTTAATGATCGAAATATCCCCGATGGGATTGTGAGAATCCCACTCCAGGGTTATTCTCCCATAGCCAGGAACAGATAGATGGCGAGATTCAAGTGACGGAGGCCAGACACCCCATGATAATATCCCTATCGATAGAGTGAACCAGACGCCGAGTAAACAATATTGCAACTTCTTGCCTTGCACGGCGGTATTATACTCGATAGAAAGGTAGTACAAATCCGTCGATCGATCGCTTGACTACTTGGTTATCCGGGGAAAGCATGCTAAACTGGAATTGTCGTCAAACTAAAGGAGCGTGAATATGGCTACCCACCCACCCGAACCATTCCGAATCAAAATGATCGAACCTATTCGTTTGATCGACCGTCAGGACAGGGCAGAAGCACTCCGCAAGGTTCACTACAATCTATTTGGGTTGCGCGCGGAAGATATATTCATAGACTTATTAACCGACTCAGGAACAGGATCGATGAGTCAGCACCAATGGGCAGCGATAATGTCGGGGGATGAGTCTTATGCCGGTGCTCGGTCCTTTTTTCGCTTGCAAGAAGCTATCCATGATATTTTTGGCTTTCCCTATTTTGTCCCAACCCACCAGGGTCGCGCTGCAGAAAATATCCTTTGTGCAATATTTGTAAAGCCAGGGGATTGCATCCCATCCAATATGCACTTTGATACCACCGACGCGAATATCCGAGCCAGGAGTGGGCGTCCGGTGAATTTAGTTGGTGAGACTGCTTATGATCCAACTTACCAGCATCCCTTCAAAGGCAACATGGACCTAGACAAGCTGCAATCGTTCATCGAGCAAGTGGGCACTGAGCAAATTCCCTTTGGAATGTTGACAATCACTAATAACTCTGGAGGAGGACAGCCAGTATCGCTAGATAACATTCGACAGGTGTCTCAAATTTACCGTCATTTCGGAATCCCTTTTTTTATCGATGCCTGCCGTTATGCCGAAAACGCGTTCTTTATCAAGCAACGTGAACCAGGTTACAGTCAGAAAAGCACATTGGAGATTGCCCGGGAAATCTTTACCTTTGCAGATGGAGCCACCATGAGTGCCAAGAAAGACGCCATAGTTAATATTGGTGGTTTCCTGGCAATGAACGACCCTGATATGTACCAGAAGGCGTGCAATGAATTGATTCTACGCGAAGGCTTTCCTACTTATGGTGGATTAGCGGGACGAGATCTAGATGCAATTGCCGTAGGTTTACGGGAAGGTTTAGACGAGCAGTACTTGGCTTATCGGTTGGGACAAACAGCTTACCTGGCACAACGTCTGGTTGAAAATGACATCCCGATTATCGAACCTGCAGGAGGCCATGCCGTATATCTCGATGCCGGCAATTTGCTATCTCATATCCCCCATTCTGAATTTCCAGGACAAGCACTCTCCATAGCGCTATACCTGGAAGGAGGTATTCGGAGTATAGAGATCGGTTCGGTGATGTTCGCCTATAAAGATTCTGCTTCAAGTAAGATGATTTATCCTAAAATGGAATTGGTTCGATTGGCTATTCCGCGCCGGGTTTACACGCAAAGCCATTTCGATTACGTCGCCGACACTATTATTCGGGTTGCATCACATAAAGAGGATCTGCGTGGTCTGAGGATTACCTATCAACCTGCTCTACTCCGTCACTTTACTGCTCACTTCGAACTATTATAGATTTTCAGAGGCAGGTGGTTTTACTTTCTGGGAAGACATGGGACTTTCCTTATAATTTCAAAAAAGCGTAAGCTTAATGGAACTATAAAACGATGAAGGATCGACTGCATGAACTATTGCTTTATACCTGCACATGGTGTATGAATCCCATTCTAAAAGGTGGGGAGATTTTTGCATTTGGAGTTAAATCAAGTGGGGAACAGCCCATAAACCGCGACCATAGCATCATCAATGCAGCCCCAGCCATCAGAGATAAAAGGCGGTGGACCCTCGGGATGGCAGAGCTGTTGCAGAGTTTGAAAAACTTTCAGGCTAGCTTCCGTCTGATTCTTTGCTAGCCCGCGAGAGACGCGCAGGCGGCTATCGACATCGAGCAAGGTCGAAATCCAGAAGGTACCGCTTTCAGCTGTTTCCGGATAGCTTTTTTTCGCCCTTGTTGCGCACGAAGGACGATAATCCGTCTAATCGGGCCCGTTAGAGACGGAAGTCTTTCATCAACACGGCTTCCAGTTCGTCGGCATGCGGGGCGGCTTCGCGCAGCCAGCGCAGGATGGTGTCTTCCTTGATCCCTTTGACCCGCGTCAGTGTACTGATGCGATTGCCTTCCGCCAGGAGGGCCAACACTTCCAGGATTCATGCTCCTGGGCATGTTTACGAAAGAAAATTGTCCCGGTGGTTTCCGTGAAGGTCTTGCGCGAATATTGATTTATCCGAAAAAGAAGGTGAGTTTGTGTCCCTTGATCTCGCATTGAAAGATAAATCAGTCGCTGCGATCGTGACAACTCGGTTCTCAGAAGCGAGGAAGCAAGGTAATGATCTCATCTTTTTGACATGCAGTCAGACCTGCGCAGAAGAACTTAAAGATGCACTTCAAGCAGAACGAGTTTTATTCAAAGATTAGCCAAATTTCTCCTCATTCCCCTTTGCAATCTCCCATAAAGCGTCCAATTCATCCATCGAGAATTCAGTTAATGGGCGAGCTTGCAACCGAGCCTGCGCTTCCATAGATATAAAGCGCTTCCTGAACCGATTGTTCGCCAGCCGAAGCGCACTTTCAGCATCGATATCCGACCAACGGGCAAGATTAACGATCGAGAAGAGTAAATCACCGATTTCACGCTCTAGCTCTGCCTTTGACTTGGTTTGTTGGACCTCCTGGAATTCTTCAATAACTTTATCAATGACACCACGCAGATTTGACCAATCAAATCCGACCCGTGCAACTCGCTTCTGGTAAGTATCTGCTTGTACCAAAGCCGGGAGTGCTAATGAAACCCCATCAAACAAACTATCTCCTTTTTTTAAACTTGCCTGTCTCTCTTTTGCCTTAAGTAATTCCCAATTCTTTAATACCGTTTCTTTGTCTTTTACCACCAGATCGCTAAAGACATGGGGATGTCGGCGGACAATTTTTTCATGAATACCGCTCAAGATATCTGTCATGTCAAATTCCCCATACTCGTTGGCGATTTGGGCGTGAAGAACAATCTGCAATAACAGGTCACCAAATTCCTCGGTCATTCCTTGTGGATCATTCTCATCTATTGCTGCCAGAACCTCATAAGCCTCCTCCATCAAATGCGGTCGCAGCGATTGGTGAGTTTGCTCTCGATCCCAAGGGCATCCATCCGGGGCGCGTAAATGGGCAATAAGTTCCTGAAATGATTCGAACGATGACTGAGGCGCGAGAGGGGCAGGTAGAGGGATGTAACCATTCCAATATGTGTACTCCGGTCAACCTGATAGAGTGGTAAACTCTCGACAAGCACATCCGGAGTCCCTGCACCATGCACCAATTGAATCCGATGCTCATCCGGATAAACAGCCAGAAGGGTCAACTTGACATCTGACGCAATGGATGGTGAATAAATTTGGGCGATAACAGCTGGTGTGCTGGGTGGGAATGGTGGGTGGTGTGCATTAACCAATTCTAAGGCATCAATCACTACGGTTTGGGGAAATGGATCTCTGCCAAGCGCTACAAAAATGGACTCAATAAAGCTGATCCCTTCGACAATCCGCACTGGGATTTCAGCCTCGCGGGCTCGTCGGGCTATCTCTGGAGATGTTGTCTCTGCAATGAATGGATGCCCTGGTACAGCATAAATCACTCCCTGAGATCTCTGGCCTAATCTTAAGACATCTTCAACGATCTGGTTGTAAACTTGCTCGTAAGATTCGTTATTTTCATATAGATGATCAAATGAATGAATCCGCACATTCCCTGGTATGTTGCGAACTACTGGATGTTGCAGGGTTCGAAAATAAATTTCCTCCGCGGAATTGATCAGTTCCCATGCCTGACGAGTCAACAAATTCGGATCGCCAGGACCCAATCCAAGCAAGATAATTCCTGGATCAGTCATAATTTATTTCCTAATGGCCTTCAAACTTATTGGTTCTCTCGCTAAATAGCGAGATTATCCGACCGAAAATGAATGCCGAAACCGCCTAAGACTGAAGATTGCTCCTGAGGCCGTTTCTTCCAGATATAAGGATGACGATGACTATTCCAGTACGACAACGCATTATAGAGAGCCTGGTTCAACTGCTCCAGGGTCTCAAAGCGTCGTCCTTTGAGCGCCAACGACTTCAGCTGCTTCCACCAGGGTTCAATCAGGTTCAACCAGCAGGCGTACTTGGGCAGGAATTGGATCTGGATCTCGGGCCTGGAAGCCAGCGCCAGTCTCACTTCTCGACTGGTGTGGATCACCAGGTTGTCTTCGATGAACAGCCAGCGGTCAGCAGGGAACTCGATCATCACCTTTTCCATAAGTTGGATGTGACTGGCGCTATCCCGTCCAGATGCGGTCAGAATGGCTGCCTGTCCACTCGCGGGTTCAAAGGCGCCATACACCCACAGCTTGCCGCGCCTGCCGTAGTCCGGTGCAAAAGTAGCCCGGTTGGTTCCCAGGTGCCACTCTTCACCGGGGTAGGTCTTGACAGCCAACGGTCCCAATTCGTCAATGCAAATGACCCGGGTGCGAGGTGGCGGCTGCACATAAGCTGCTATGATGCTCCCCTTTTTTCCACGAACTGCGGATCGTGTTTCTCTGCTTCGTGGAACCAACTTTCTTGGCGCTTCCATTCGAACCCTTCGGCTTCGACCCATTCCCAGATGGTCGAATCAGATAGGTGTATTCCTTGGCGTTCTTGGAAAGCGGTACGTAAACGTTCCAGGGTCCACAGTTTGAAGGGATATCCGAGGGTATCGGGTTTTTGCAGCGCCAAACTGATCAGCTCGCTACGCACTTTCTGGTCATGGGTCGGCGGCCGACCCGCTTTGGGCTTATCTTCCAGGCCAGCCACACCTGCTTCGTTGAAGCGTTTTACCCAATTGATACCGGATTGTGCACCACTGAAACCTGCTCTGAAGCCTGCATGGGAAGCAGGTAGTTTCGGATCATCCAGCATAGCCACGATAACGGTTGCGCGTTGTACCAGTCGATGGGCTGCTTTACGTGAGGCTGCCAGTCGGCGAATTTCGGCTTCTTCTTCGGTTGTTAAAGATCGTAGTTTTACTGCTTTTCGCATTTCTTCCTCCTGGTGATTCAGGAGGAATTATATTCTAATAATTTGACGAGAGAACCACTTAGTGGTGCTCTCGCCAAGAGAGCAAAGTATAATACTTCTGGGTTGATCCCAGGAGGCCGAATGCGAAAACCGATCAAACTGCGTACCTTAACAACCGAGGAAGTCACTGCGATCAAGCGGTTAGCTTCATCTCGCAAAGATCCATTCGCCTGGTGCAACGGGCGCGGGTGATTGCCTTTATGTATGACGATCCTGATCTGCACGCCACCGACGCTGGTTTCAAGGCGGGTTTCAAGAGCAGTGCGATGGGACCGAAATGGGTCAGACGGTTCAATGAAAAAGGGCTGCCAGGATTAGAAGACCAACCCCGGCCAGGACGGCAACCGACCCATAAGCCCGAAGTGCGGAGTGCCTTGATCGCCCTGGCTACCCAGAAGCCCAGAACGCTTGGATATCCCCACGAATTATGGACACTCGAACGCTTACAGCGAGCCTTCGAAGAACGCCAGGGGGTGCATTTGTCTGACTTAACCATCTGGGAATGGCTGGCAGACGAAGGGCTGGAATGGAAGCGGCAGCAGAGTTGGTTCCACGATGCAGAGAAACACGATCCCGAGTTCGTGGAAAAAAGGGGAGCATCGTAGCGGCCTATCTGGCTCCACCAGAGCGCACGCGGGTGATCTGCCTGGATGAGATGGGACCGATTGCGGTCAAGACCTACCCTGGCGAAGAATGGAAGCTGGGACCCAACCGGGCCACCTTTGAGCCGGACTATGGCCGGCGAGGCAAGCTGTGGGTGCATGGCGCCTTTGAGCCAGCCAGCGGGCAAGCAGCGATCTTGATGAGTCCTGGGCGAGATAGTGCCTCCCATATCCAATTGCTGGAGCAGGTGATTCAACAGTTCCCTTCCGACCGTTGGCTGTTGATTGAAGACAACTTGACGATCCATACCAGTAAACAAGTGCGGCTGGCCTTGGCGGCTTGGCCGGAAATTCAGGTTCAGTTCATCCCGAAGTACGCCTGTTGGTTGAACCTGATCGAACCCTGGTGGAAGCAGCTCCGCTCTTTGGCTCTCAAGGGACGCCGGTTTGAGACGCTTGACGAGTTGACCCAGGCGCTGAACGAAGCTCTGCAGTACTGGAATTTGCATCGACATCCGTATCATTGGCGTAAAAAACCGCAACAGCAAGTGACCATCCTCGGTGGGTTCGGGATCAGCCGAACTATAATTAGTTTACCTAACTAGCGAGAGCACCACTTATTAAGCAGGTGTTAAATAAACAATGCGTGCTCCGTCCGTCCCCCGGGATTAAACCCATTTGAAAGGACGTGTCCACGCATTGTCCGAGTTTTTAATTAGATGCAATTAGCGTTTTGTATACGTAGGTGCCTTGCGGGCTCGCTTAAGACCCGGCTTCTTGCGTTCCTTCTCTCGAGCGTCCCGAGTCAGGTAGCCCGCGTTGCGCAGAGCAGAGCGCAAGTCAGGATTAACTTTCACGAGGGCGCGCGCTAGACCAAGTGTAACAGCATCAACCTGACCTGTCACACCGCCACCTTTCACAACAACTGTGATATCCCACTGAGCGCGGTCCTCCCCAACTGTCTGCAACGGCGCGGCGGCTTTATCCGGATCTCCAAATCGGGTGAAATAATTTTCCACCGTTTTTCCATTGACAATGAATAAGCCGGTCCCGCCCATAACCCGCACCCGGGCAGTGCTTTCTTTGCGCCGGCCAATACCTTCATAATACTGTACAGCCATATTCTCTCCTTATCACTCCAGTGGTTTCGGTTCTTGCGCCGCATGTGGGTGTTCCGAACCACCATACACCTTCAGCTTCTTTATCAGACTGCGCCCAAATCGGTTATGCGGGAGCATCCCCCATACGGCTTCGCGGATAACCCGATCTGGATGCTTTTCTAATTGATCACGCAGACTAATTTCCTTCATCCCACTGGGATAGCCGCTGTAGTGATAATAGAACTTGTCATTCAATTTATTACCGGTCACAACGATCTTCTCGGCGTTGATCACAACGACAAAATCACCAATATCCATCCCAGGTGTAAAATTCGGTTTGTTTTTTCCCAACAAGACGCTCGCGATTTTACTTGCTAACCGTCCAAGTGTTTGACCGCTCGCATCTACTAACACCCATTCCTGGGTGATCTCGCCAGCTTTAGGTACATAAGTCTTCTGCACAGCTAACTCTCCAAAATCGATGATCCTGATGCTATTATTTCATCACTCCCATCTGAGTCAGATGGGTAAATTACTTCAACCAATGTTAATCCATGAGCAGGTGCCATCCCGGTGATCGGGGTTTCAATCCCAGCATCGAGATAGCTATTCATTTCCTGAGGTAATTGTATTCCTTGCCCAATCTCTACTTGTAAAGAAACCAACCGGCGTACCATACGATATAAGAAGGCATTTCCGATGACCTCAAAAATCAGGTCATCAAGCTCATTCCGCCAATGAGCTTGAAATATCTCCCGGATGGTGATTCCGCCTTTCCTGGGAGGAGTCCCAAATGCTGCAAAATCATGGATGCCAACTAGATAACTGGCAGAACCTTGTAAGTCAGCCAGAGACACAGCAGGCCAAACCCGCCAGGAATAGCGCTCTCGTGTCGGATGACGATTTTCGTCGCAAAACAGGCGATATTGGTATCGGCGGGCTAGTGCTGAATAACGTGGATGAAATTCTGCGGACACAGGTCTGGCAGAATGCACTGCTACATCAGGTGGCAAATTCGCATTGATCGCTCGCCGTAACTGTTCAGCGGAGTGGGACCAATCTAGATCAACAGCGATCACCTGCCCGGTAGCATGTACACCTGTGTCGGTCCTTCCGGCTGACAGAATAGAATTACCTGTCCATCCAATTTGCCTCAGGGCATCCTCTAGAACGCCTTGTACTGTCCGACATTTAGGCTGGCGCTGATAACCTGAGAAATCAGTGCCATCATAAGCAAGGATAAATTTGTAACGTGCCATTTTCAGACAGCACTCTTACAGCATATGCCGGTTCGAGTTCATTCTAGTGGACCGGATTCTGTCTGAAATAAAAATTATTCTTCTACCAGCTCTAATAACACCATCTCAGCTGCATCACCTTCCCGCGGGCCTAACTTTAGCACGCGAGTGTAACCGCCCATTCGATCACCGTAACGTGGAGCAATATCGTCAAAAAGTTTCTTAACTACATCTGGATTTGCCAAGCGAGCAGCGGCCAAGCGACGAGCATGGACCATTTTCTCTGAACCGGCTTCGTTGCCTTTCTTAGCCAGGGTAATCAGGCGTTCAGCCTGTCCTCGAACTGCATCGGCCTTTGCTCTTGTCGTCTGGATCCGTTCGTGTGTAAATAGCTGGGAGATCAGGATGCGCCGTAAGGCTGCGCGCTCATCTTTTCCACGACTTAATTTCTTTCCGGCTACTTTATGTCGCATATCTCACCTACTCTGCTTCAGTTTCATCTTCTTCGCTGAGGTAGCCCTTCTCACGCATCTTGGCGCGTAGTTCTTCCAGGCTCTTTTCACCAAAATTCCGAATCGACATGACTGCCTCATCACCCTTTTCCAGTAATTCCATAACTTCACCAACTGTGGTGATGCCAGTGCGCTTTAGAGAATTGAATACCCGGACGGATAGATCAAGATTCTCAATAGGAGTCTCGATCATCTCGCTGGTAAGCCTGCTACTCTCAACTTCTTCCTGGGTAATCACAGCAAGTGTCTCCTCGCTGACCCCTGCAAGATGGCGCAAGTGATCGATCAAGATCTTGGCACTGGTGCTTAAGGCCTCTTCCGGACCAAATGTGCCATCCGTCCAGATCTCGAGGATTAACTTATCGTAATTCGTGCTCTGACCAACTCGAGCACTTCCGGCTTCCCAATTCACCCGGCGTACCGGGCTGAAGATTGCATCAACTGGTAATTCTCCGATCGTCAATCGTCCACCGCGATCATCAGCTGGCAAATAACCTCGCCCATGTTCAACGGTCAATTCGATTTCTAAATTGGCTTTGTTGTCGTCCACTGTAAATAAATACAAGTCAGGATTCATAATCTCAACTTCAGGCGGGGTAATGATATCCGCAGCAGTGACAACCCCGCTACCCCTAACCTCAAGATGCAATCGGGCCGTATCCACACCAAACATCTTCATGCGGAGTTGTTTTAACTGCAGCATGACCCGAATAACATCCTCCCGGACACCCGGAATATCACTAAACTCATGTTGAACATCAGCAATCCTGATTGAGGTGACCGCTGCGCCTTCTAAAGAAGAAAGCAGTACCCTTCGCAGGGCATTTCCCAGCGTAATCCCATAGCCGCGTTCCAACGGGCTAATAACAAACTTGCCATAGTTTCGAGCCTCGGCTTCGCGCTCGATCTTCGGCGTCACCATATTTGTCAAACCGATCACGGTTCACCTCTTTACAAATGCGTACTTCTATCCTGAAACGAACAGAATCGAATAAAAATCGAGTTAGCGTGAGTAATACTCAACAATGAGCTGTTCGCTCAGGTTGCCATCAATTTCGGACCGCTCGGGCAGTCGAACAATAGAGCCGCTCAGATTACGAAGATCGCGACTGAGCCACTCTGGAGATGTCCGATCCTCGGCAAGTGCGGACAAATCTTTGAAATAAGTTCGTTTACGGGAGCCTTCACGCACTGAGACTTGATCGCCCGGCGATAACAACATTGACGGCACATCTGTTCGGCGACCATTGACATCGAAATGCCCATGTGTCACCAGCAATCGAGCCTGGGCGCGGTTGGATGCATAACCCAATCGAAAAACGACGTTGTCCAGGCGCGATTCCAGTATTTGGAGCAAGTTTAAGCCCGTTAAACCTCGTCGCTGTGAGGATATATCATAATAGCGGCGAAATTGACGTTCCAGAACACCGTACATCCGGCGGGCTTTTTGTTTGGCGCGCAGCTGTCGGTTGTAGTCCGACTCTCTTCGACGCCGAAATTGAGCACCTTTTCCATGGTGCCCAGGTGGATAACCCCGCCGTTCAAATGAACATTTCGGTGTAAAACACCGATCCCCTTTCAAGAACAGCTTTTCACCTTCACGCCGGCACAGTTTACAGACCGGCCCATTGTACTTTGCCATTCGTTCTTCCCTCTGTCTTAATCTCTAGTTATTGAATTAAACACGACGCTTTTTGCGCGGGCGGCATCCGTTATGAGGAACCGGAGTCAGGTCGGTAATTGCCGTTACCTTCAGACCCGTAGCCTGAACGGCTCGAATGGCATTCTCCCGACCAGGTCCAGGACCTTTCACGTATACTTCCACTTCCTGCAGACCCATTGACATAGCAGCCTTGATGGCCTGTTCAGCAGCTAACCGGGCGGCGAATGGTGTGCTCTTGCGCGATCCTTTGAAACCGGCTGAGCCAGCGCTTCCCCAAGTTACTGTATTTCCTTGTTGGTCAGTTATCGTTACGATCGTATTGTTGAAAGATGCGTTGATATGTACCTGACCAGCAGTCAGCATGCGTTTGGCTTTACGTGCGGTTGTGCGACGTGTTGTTCGTTCAGCTTTAGCCATAAATCCTCACTTCGAAAACTGCCTATATATGGCGATATAACTACCCATATAACTCAATTACTTCTTCTTTGCTCCACGGCGGCGCCCTCTTCCGGCAACGGTCTTCTTGGGGCCTTTGCGGGTACGGGCATTGGTACGTGTTCGTTGACCACGCACAGGAAGGTTACGCCGGTGTCGAAGCCCCCGGTAACTTCCGATTTCAATCAATCGCTTGATGTGAAGTTGCACTTCTCTACGCAAATCACCTTCACATTTATAGTTTTGTCCGATGTAATCGCGTATGAGACCAACTTCAGCATCCGTAAGGTCTTTCACCCGGGTATCCGGGCTGACTTGGGTAGTCTGCAAGATGCGCCTTGCACGGCTAGGACCGATCCCAAAAATATATGTAAGTCCAATTTCAACCCGCTTATTCCGCGGAAGATCGACGCCTTCAATACGAGCCATAATCTTCTATCCCTGTCGTTGTTTGTGTTTCGGGTTATCGCAGATGACGTAAACAATGCCTTTGCGCTTGACAATTTTGCATTTCGAGCAGCGCTTTTTCACTGATGCAGATACTTTCATTATATAACTAGTCTCCTCTCACACGGCAGACCTGCCGGTCGGCTCCGATCAACAGCCGAAGTTTCTATTTTACTGAACCTTATAACTTTTGTCCAGCAATTCTACAGTACCGTCAACAAAACCGGATCACCTTCCGTCACGGCTATACTATGCTCGAAATGAGCTGTTAAGGACCTGTCTGCCGAGATCACCGTCCACTGGTCTTGCAAGACACGGGTTCGGTGAGTACCCATCAACACCATCGGTTCTAGCGCGACGGTAATTCCTGGGCGTAATACCATCCCTCTACCCTTTACACCAAAGTTAGGCACAAGGGGGCCTTCGTGCATATTTCTTCCGACGCCATGGCCCGTATATTCGCGGGGCACATGGTAGCCATGGCTCTCGACATGCTCTTGGATCGCAGCAGAGACGTCGCCCACCCGATTTCCTGATCGCATCTGCTCAATCCCTATATATAAAGCCTGCTCAGTCACTTCTAACAACTGCTCCGCATCTGGAGTTAGCTCGCCAGCGCCTGCAGAAAACGCAGAATCTGCCACAAAACCATCGAAGACAGTGCCACAATCCACCGAGACGATATCCCCATCCCGCAATTGGCGTTTGCCTGGCATCCCATGCACCAATTCCTCATTGATCGAAACGCACAGGGTGGCTGGGAAAGGGTAAGGGCCTGGGTAATTCTTGAACGCAGGCGTTCCTCCGTGCTGGCGGATGACATCCTCTGCCAATGCATCCATAGCCGCTGTCGTGACCCCAGGACGAATTATGTCGTGCACAGCTTGCAAAGCGCGAGCATTGATCCGGCCAGCTTCCCTCATGACAGCGATTTCTGAGGGGCTTTTTATGACAACAGGTCGATCTGACATCATCTTTTATTTCACCACTGCCAGGGCAGCCACGAGATCCTGACTGACTTTCTCAATAGGCTGACCACCATCTACTTCCAACAACACCCCATGTTGTGTGTAATAATCAATCAGGGGTTGGGTTTGGTCAAGATAAACCCGGATCCGATTTCGAACCGTCTCCGCCTTATCGTCATCCCTTTGATAAAGCTCAGAACCATCGAAATCACACACGCCGGCTTTCTTTGCAGGATTGTGTTTCTCATGGAAGACATGCCCGCCATCCCGGCAAGTCAAGCGACCACTTAGCCGATCGATTAATACATCTTCAGCAACTTTGATATACGGGACAGCCACAATCCTGCCACCGATGCCCGTTAACATCTCATCCAGGGCTAAGGCCTGCGCCTCGGTCCGGGGAAATCCATCCAATAAAGCTCCTTTTTTACAATCCACTCGGAGAATGCGCTCCCGGATCATTGCAATCGTCACATCATCAGGCACCAGCTCACCTCGCTGCAGATATCCTTCGGCCAGCTTACCCAGCTCGGTTTCTTGCTTTATATTCTCCCGGAAGATATTTCCAGAAGATATGTGCGGTAACCCAAAACTCTCTGATATTAAACCAGCTTGAGTACCTTTTCCAGCTCCGGGTGGACCGAGTAAGACGATGAAATCCGACATGCCATCTCTCCGTTAGCGAATTAAAAGGGTATCGTCGTACCCACGCAACCTGAGTTCAGCTTCGATGTTGAAGAAAGTATCCCGAACAACACCAACCACAATCAATAAGCCTGCTGAGTTCACCAGAAGCAGACCAGTACTTTGCCCGAAGGGGATGATCAAACCGATTAACCATGGCAGGATAGCCACGATACCCAGGAATAACGCACCCGGGAGGGTAATGCGACGCAATACCTTAGTTAGATATTTCTGGGTCGGAGCGCCGCGGCTGACACCTGGTATCTGCGCACCAACCTTCTTAAGATTTTCACCATAGTTTTGTTGTGAGAACAACACGTCCGTATAAAAGAATGTGAATCCAACTACCATCAAGAAATACATGATGTAGTAGATATTGCTGCTCCCACCGAAAGCATTTTGGATCGATATGGCCAGGTTCTTGACCCATTCTATCTGCGATGTTGAGAAGAAGCTAGCAATGATCGCCGGGAAAGTTAATAAGGATTGGGCAAAGATCAAGGGGATCATGCCTGCCATATTCACACGCAACGGTAACGTGCCTTTCACCGGCATTGACATACGGCTGCCCACCCGTCTCCCTGGATACATCACCGGCACATTGCGCTGCCCCTGTTGCACGAACACAATGGCGAAGATGACCAAAACCGTGAAAATCAACATAAATGCCAGACCGATCCATCTGGTTTGCTCATCTGCGAGGATATTACTAATACTCACTGGAACCCGGGAAACGATGCCTGCAAAGATGATCAACGATAAGCCCTGGTTTCTGATACCGTATTCGGAGATCAACTCGCCTAACCAGATTGCAAACATTGTACCGGCCGTCATACTTGCAACCACTGCAAAGGAAGAAATAAAGGTACCACTACTAAAGCCAAAATCATCCAATATCGGAACGCCGCCAGCAAACTGGCTGAAGAGGTTAATTTGTCCGATAGCTTGAAGAGCTGCCATTGGTACAGCCAGCATGTAGGTCCATTTCTCCATCCACTTCTTGCCCTCTCGCGGATCTTCCTCCATGCGACGCTGTAAAGCCGGGATAATTGGCACCAGAAGCTGCAAGATGATTTGCGCTGTAATATAGGGATAAACCCCCATTGCCAGTACAGAGAAGTTTGAAACAGTGCCACCAGAGAGTAGATCAAGCAAGCTGAGCAATGTGCTCTCTGCCCCACCTCCCTGGAGAATCTGGGTCAGTGCGTCTCTATTAACACCCGGAACCGGAACATGCGCGCAAAAACGATACAATGCTAACAATGCAATGGTAATCAATAACCTACGCCGAATATCATGGGCCGTCCACAAGTAACGCCAGGCAGAGCGCTTCATCGATTGCTCCTTATTCGCTGCTCACACCGGAGAGGATTTCCACAGAACCTCCAGCGGCTTCGATTTTCTTACGGGCCCCTTGACTGACCCGATGTGCCTGCACCTTTAGCGCAACCTTCACTTCTCCGCGTCCAAGGATTACAACCGGATTAAGAGAATCGCTTAGGAGCTGAGATGCCGCCAGGGTATCAGGAGATACGAGACTACCTGCCGGAAAACTTCGGAGTTGATCAAGATTAATTTCCTGGTATTGCACACGGTGTAGCGGAGTAAAGCCTTGACCACGTACAAAGGGTAGCCGGCGATAAAAAGGCAAGTTGCCACCCTGGTGGTAGGTTCGAGTCCCACCCCCTGAACGGGCTCCCTGTCCTTTGGTCCCTCTACCAGCCGTTTTCCCTTGACCGGCTGAGGTCCCACGCCCTACTCGGTTGCGGGACTTTTTAGAACCTTCGTTCGGTTTAAGATCATTTAGCTTCATAATAATTTCCTACTCAGTAACTTGCACCAGATGACGGATCTTGGCAAGCATACCCCGGATCGCTGGAGCATCTTCATGCTCGACGGTTTGATTCAAGCGATGCAATCCCAGAGCTTTTACAGTCCTCTTCTGGCGTTCAGTATAACCAATCGGGCTGCGCACCAGGGTTACACGCAGGATTTTTAGTTGCTCTTTTTCCTTCTTAACCATGTCATTTCCTCCGTTCCCAGAACGGGGTAACATCTTTCACTGACTTACCGCGGAGCGCCGCCATATCCTGGGGTGATTTTAACTGGTCAAGGGCGTCCATCGTGGCATAAACCACGTTGAGCAAATTGTTACTGCCAAGTGATTTTGTCAGAATATCCTTAACCCCGACAGCCTCAAGCACTGCACGCACCCCGCCAGCTGCAATCACACCTGTTCCTGGCGATGCCGGCTTGAGTAGAACCTCAGCACCGGCAACAACTCCAAGGACTTCGTGTGGAATCGTCGATCCAAAAAGAGCTACCTGGCGCATATCTCGGCGTGCTTTCTCAGAAGCTTTCCGCATCGCATCGGGGACCGCATTGGCTTTGCCAATGCCTACCCCAACTTTGCCGCGATTATCACCGGTGACGACTGTCACGCGAAAGGAAAAGCGTCGTCCGCCTTTTACCACCTTTGCCACGCGGGCAATCTCTATGACACGCTCGTCATACTCATGTTCTGTCTCAGGAATTTGATAATCCATCTCGATTGTCTCCCGTTACGCTTGTTAAAACTCCAGGCCGCCTTCACGAGCACCATCAGCAAGCGCCTTTACCCGACCAATGTACCGGTAACCACCACGGTCAAACACCACTTGCTTAATACCTTTATCTTTCGCGCGCTCAGCGAGAGCCTGTCCAACCAGACGAGCCTGCTCCGTTTTGGTCTTACCTTCCATCTTTGCCCGTAAGTTTTGGTCAATACTCGATGCCGACACCAATGTTTGGCCGACTTCATCGTTGATAACCTGGGCATAGATCTCCGCATCGCTGCGGAATACATTCAGGCGTGGCCGATTTGCAGTTCCACTAACATGTTTCCGCACACGTTCATGCCTGCGTTGACGAGCGATTAACCGAGAATTTTTTCTAGCGCTGCTCATTGTTCTATCCCTTGCCCGCCTTTCCAGCCTTACGACGGAGCTTCTCTTCCAGATACTTGATGCCTTTTCCTTTGTACGGCTCAGGAGGTCGAATCTTACGGATGTCTGCTGCCACCTGTCCAACAAGCTGCTTATTATATCCAAGCACCTTGACTTGCCTGGTACGGGCATCTACCTCAAATCCAATCCCAGGAGGAGGGGGAACTTCGACTGGATGAGAATAACCAACATAGAGCATGAGATTTCTCACCAGACATCTCGGCGCGATAACCAACTCCATTAATTTCAAGCACCCGTTGAAAACCTGTGCTAACGCCAACAACCATGTTATTAATGAGAGCCCGAGTCATCCCATGCAAAGCGCGGTGTTGTCGCTCATCGGAAGGTCGCTTAACAAGAATTTCATTGCCTTCCTGAGCTATTTGCATCTCAGCCGGAAAGGTATGTTCGATTTCACCCTTCGGGCCTTTCACAAACACGCGTGTTCCTTCGATCTGCACTTGTACGCCTGCTGGTAAAGCCACTGGCATTCTTCCAATTCGGGACACGTTATAACCTCCTTACCAAACCTTGCACAGCACTTCACCACCCACACCAAGTTGGCGCGCCCGCTGTCCTGTCATAACTCCCTTTGGAGTGGAAAGAATAGCTACTCCCATCCCGGAAAGGACCCAGGGAATCTCCTTCTTTCCAGTATATACGCGGCGTCCAGGGCGGCTGATGCGCTCAAGCCCAGTGATGACAGAGCGCCGTTGACGTCGCTCACCGATATATTTCAACCGGACCCGTAATGTTTTTTGACCAGGTCCTGGCCCATCTACAACCTCGAAACCTGTGATAAAGCCCTCTTCTTTGAGGATTTTCGCGATGGCAGTTTTCAGATTTGAACTTGGCATCGCTACTGATGGGTGACCAACAATAATCGCATTTCGTATGCGAGTCAACATATCCGCAATAGGATCAGTAACACTCATGCTTCATGACCTCCGCCCGGCTACCAGGAAGACTTCACTACGCCCGGAATTTTTCCTTCCAAGGCTAGCTCACGAAAACAAATTCTACACAGTCCAAACCGTCGAATATAACCTCGAGGTCTCCCGCAAAGCTTACAGCGGTTGCGGACTCGTGTGGGATACTTCCGTCGTTCTTCGCGTATCACCATTGACTTTTTCGCCATCGATTATCCTTCCTTCCTGAATGGCATACCGAGCATAATTAATAATTGCCGACCGGCTTCATCAGTTTCTGCTGAAGTCACAATCGTAATCTCTAAACCTCTGAGCTTATCAATCTTGTCGTATTCGATCTCGGGAAAAACAAGTTGTTCCCTGAGACCAACCGTATAATTTCCCCGTCCATCAAAGGAATTTGGGGAAATCCCGCGAAAATCCCGCACCCGGGGAAGGGCAACATTGATCAAACGATCCAGGAAGGACCACATCCGCTCACCTCGGAGAGTGACCTTGACACCGATCGCCCGACCTTCACGCAACTTAAAGTTTGCAATGCTCTTCCTGGCCTTGGTTACGATTGGTTTTTGTCCTGTTATTTTTGTTAGATCCGCCACTGCAGCATCCAGTGTTTTTGCATTATCCAGCGCCTCACCAACGCCAATATTTACCACGATTTTCTCAACGTGAGGCACTTCCATAGCATTCTGGATGCCTAAAGTCTTTTGCAAAGCCGGGGCAATCTCTTCTTGGTAGCGCTGTTTAAGGTAATGAGTCATAAACCTACTCCTGCATATTTTACTATTCTATAATTGCCCCGCAATTCTTGCATACCCGGTGCGTATCATCGCCATCTTGCTGGAAACCTACCCGGGTTGTCGCGTTGCACTTCGGGCAGACAAGCATCACATTCGAAATATCCATTGGACCTTCAAACTCAATAATTCCAGGCGCAAGGTTACGACCTTGGGTTTGAACCTGGCGTTGGTGTTTCTTACGGATGTTGATCCCTTGAACAACCACTCGGTGATCCTTTGGCAAAACTCGAATGACTTCGCCTCGTTTTCCCTTGTCTTTTTCTCTACCCGTGATAATTTCCACGGTGTCACCCTTTTTTATCTTCATCTTCACGGTTTTCGCTCCTGATCTGGCTGCCTAAAGGACTTCTGGGGCCAGGGATACTATTTTCATAAAGCCTTTCTCACGTAGTTCTCGCGCGACTGGGCCAAAAATGCGAGTTCCCTTTGGATTCTGTCCATCTAAATCCAGGATTACAGCAGCATTATCATCAAAACGAATATATGAACCATCTTCGCGACGCCACTCTTTCGTGCATCGGACAATAACTGCTTTAACGATATCGCTTTTCTTAACTGAGCCTTGTGGAGCAGCTGATTTAACCGTTGCAACAATCACATCGCCAACCGCGCCAGATTTTCGGTTAGATCCACCCATGATATGGATTACCAGTAGTTCCCGGGCGCCTGTGTTATCAGCGACTTTTAGGCGACTCTCATGCTGAATCATTCCTACGCCTCCACCTCGGGTTCGCCAGCGCCGATCTCTCGCCGCAAGATCTCTTCCACCACCCACCGCTTTCGTCGTGAAATAGGGCGGCTTTCAACGATCCGAACCCGATCACCAATCTGGCAACCCAACTCGTCATGAGCCATCACCTGTTTATGAGTATGGACAACCTTTTTATAAAGGGGATGCTGATAAGTACGGGAAATCTCGACTACCACCGTCTTTTGCATCTTATTGCTGGTTACAACGCCGGTAATTCGGCGGCGATCATTCATAGCTCACCTTCCTTCGTCGTCCGTTCTCGCTCGTTGAGAACGGTGGTCAAACGGGCAATCAATCGACGAGTTTGGGGAATGCGGGTGAAATCAGTTAATTCACCAGTCGCCTGTTGGAAACGCAGATTGCGGTATTCTTCCCTGGCATCGTTAATCTTGGTGTGCAATTCTGCAGTGGATAAGGCGCGTATATCGGCGATTTTCATTCTTCGCCTCCTGCAATCATTCCGTAACGGGCGACAACTTTAGTTCGGATAGGCAGTTTATAGGCTGCATGATTTAGAGCTTCCTTTGCAGCTTCCTCAGTCAGACCACCACCAACCTCAAACATCACCCTTCCGGGCTTGACTACGGCCACCCAAAACTCGACATTCCCTTTACCTTTACCCATGCGAGTTTCAGCAGGTTTATGGGTTACCGGTTTATCCGGGAATATCCGGATCCAGACTTTTCCTCGCCGCTTTAAGGCGCGCACTATTGCACGACGGGATGCTTCGATTTGCCGGGCAGACACCCATCCAGGTTCCAGCGCCTGTAACCCGTAATCGCCAAAGTGGACTTCAGCGCCACGTTGCGCTTTGCCCTTCATTCTTCCCCGCATCTGCTTGCGGTATTTTACACGCTTCGGCATCAACATAATAAGAACCTCTTTCTTATCATAAACCAACCGAATGACGATCCATCTCAGATCGCGATTCGCTCACCAATCAGTGGGTTACTCGCTAACATAAACGCCTTCAGTGGTTTCTAATTTCTCTTCCAATTCCGGAAGCACAATACCTTTGTAGATCCACACTTTTACGCCGATCCGACCGTAAGTGGTCAGCGCTTCTGATTTCGCGTAATCGATGTCAGCCCGCAGGGTCTGGCGAGGGACACGACCTTCTCGCATGTTTACAGTTCTGGCCATTTCTGCGCCACTCAAACGGCCGGATACTTCCAAGCGAACTCCCTGAGCACCCTGGCGCATGGCTTGCTGAATGGCACGCTTCATGGCACGTTGATAACTGATCCGTCGCTCGAGCTGTTCGGCGATATTCTTAGATACCAGGTAAGCATCCGTGTCAGGCGCTTTGATCTCTTTGATATCGAGGTCTATTTTCTTACCAACCAGGCTTTCCAGACTGGTGCGCAATTTCTTAACATTCTCGCCTTTACGGCCGATTAAAATTCCCGGTTTTGCGGTGTGAATAGTTACTTTTACTTTACCAGGGAACCGCTCAATCTCGATCTTGGAGACGCCGGCTTTGTCAGTCTCTTTATGTACTAGCCTGCGGATCGCAAAATCCTGGTGAAGTTGAATAACGTAATTTTCACCCTCAGCATACCAGCGCCCATCCCAAGTCTTGTTGATTTTCAAACGAAAACCAATTGGATTTACTTTTCGACCCATAATTTCTCCTCTTGAGCCTCGTCGTGACTATAAACGGATCCAGTTTTCATCTCGATCAATGGACCTCACGCTCACGCAAAACTACCGTGATATGAGAAGTACGCCGCAAGATTGGTGTAAACCTGCCCCGGGCGCCAAACCTGCGCCACCGACGGGTAGGAGCTTCATCTGCAAAAATTTTATAGACATATAAATCCTCACGGCTGACCCCGTAATTCTCTTCAGCATTCGCCATCGCCGAAGTTAACACCTTTGATACCGGTTGGGCAGCCCCATTCGTCAGGAATTTGAGAGTATTGAGTGCTTCAACCACCCCCTTGCCTCGCACCAAGTCAACCACCAGGCGGACTTTCTGGGCAGAGTGGGGTATGTAACGAGCATGCGCGCGAATATCTTCTGCCATGGCTTACCTCTTTATTTTCTTCTCCGCCAGATGACCGCGAAACATCCGGGTCGGTGCAAACTCACCTAAGCGATGACCGACCATATTCTCAGTAACATAAATCGGCACATGCCGACGTCCATCGTGTACGGCAATGGTGTGGCCAACCATCTGGGGGAAGATGGTACTCGCCCGACTCCAAGTGCGGATAACTTTCTTTTCGCCGCGTTCGTTCATCGTTTCAATTTTCTTCAAGAGTGAGGGCTCGATATACGGCCCTTTCTTTAACGATCGTCCCATAGGTTTCTCTCCAATCTTTCGAGGTGATGCTTCCTCTCACTAGTTTATAAATCGGTAAGGGGACGCATCATCCAGCCGATTATCGCCGTTTCTTGCCTCGATGGCGGATAATGTACTTTTCTGTTTGTTTATTTCGCCGAGTCTTTGCGCCACGGGTGGGTTTACCCCACGGTGACTTCGGACCGGGCATACCTACCGGCTGGCGACCTTCACCGCCACCATGTGGGTGATCACGCGGACTCATAGCTGTTCCCCGGACAGTTGGGCGTATGCCCATATGACGCTTACGACCTGCTTTCCCAAGCTTTATATTACTATTATCCAGATTTCCAACCTGGCCGATTGTGGCATAACAAGACTGGCGTACCAAGCGAACTTCACCAGAAGGCAGCCGTACCTGGGCATAATCGCCCTCTTTCGCAAGAAGTTGAGCCGCCCCCCCGGCAGCCCTCACCAATTGCCCCCCCTTACCTTCTTTAACTCCACGTTATGAACCAGTGTCCCAACTGGGATATTGGAAATCGGCAGGCTGTTTCCCGGTCGGACTTCTGCCTGAGGACCTGCCATGACCATATCATTGACGCGCAAATCGAGCGGGGCGACAATGTATCTTTTTTCTCCATCGGCATAAAACAACAAAGCCAACCTGGCAGTCCGGTTTGGATCATATTCAATCGCTGCAACACGAGCTGGGATACCACGTTTATCTCGCTTGAAATCCACCAAGCGGATGTGACGCCGGTTACCCCCACCTTGGTGGCGGACCGTTATCCGACCATAGCTATTCCGACCACCCCGCCCTTGCCGGGGAACCAGTAAAGACCGCTCCGGGGTTGACTTGGTGATTTCTTCAAACGAATGCCCTGTCATTCCCCGAAGGCTGGGTGTTACAGGTTTGTATTTTTTAACGGTCATGAGCGTACCCCCTCAAAAGCTTCTATTCGCTGACCCGGTACAAGCGTGACAATTGCCTTCTTGTAACCGCTTCGCCTGATACTTACCCGGCGATTTTTCCATCTACGGCTCCGCTTGGGTGGCACATTAATAATATTGACCTTCAGCACATTCACATCAAAGATTATCTCAATCGCATCTTTCACGGATACTTTGGTAGCATCACCTGTGACCTCGAATGCATACTGGTTTAAGTCTCCAGCCTGATAATTCGATTTTTCTGTGATGAGTGGTCGACGAAGTACATCGTGCAGTGTTGTCATGACTACACCTCACCTAGCCTAAATAAGAAACAATGACATCCAGCGCAGCGACTGGCAGGATGACTTTTTCGTATCCGAAGAGATCGCGAATATTCAGATAATTCGCCATCAACAGCTTTGCGCTTGAGATGTTCCTTGCGGACTGGGTAATCACATCATAAGTAGCGCTCTTCTCTGGTATCAAGATCAGTGCACTTGATTCCCCAACCAGAGATTCCAAAGCCTTAGCCATGAGCCGGGTTTTGGGTTCAGAAATACTAAATTCATCTACAACCACGATCTGTTGATCTGCTGCTTTTACAGATAATGCTGATCGCAATGCAGTTCGCCGCATCTTTCGAGGCATCTTCAGCGTGTAATCACGAGGCTTTGGTGTATGAACCTTACCACCGCCCACCCATTGTGCAGCCCGTGTTGAACCTTGACGAGCTCGACCTGTTCCTTTTTGCCGCCACGGCTTACGACCACCACCAGATACTTCACTTCGACCTTTGGTTTTATGCGTACCCAAATGCGCGTTCGCCAACTGGCGAACATAGTGTTGGTGCATCAAATCAACATTAATCGGGGCTTCGAAGATCTTAGCTGGCAATTCTACAGTGCGGATCTTCTTCCCATCCATATTCAATACATCTACTTCCATGATCGCCTCGCTCTAGTCCTTGCGCGCTACTTGGATCAAGACTGGACTACCCTTTGGGCCTGGAACTGCACCGCGAACTCCCAGCAGGTTTCGATCAGCATCGACTAATTCAATTCTCAAATTTTGAACTGTCACTCTATCAAAGCCCATGTGCCCCGGACCACGGGAACCCTTGAAAACTCGCCCCGGTGTAGTCCCAGAACTGCGCGCTCCAGGTCCACGCCATCGGTCAGACTGTCCATGGGTTTTTGGTCCACCAGCAAAATGGTAGCGCTTGACGCCTCCCTGAAAGCCTTTCCCTTTACTGGTTCCGACCACATCAACCCGTTCACCTACCGAGAAAATGTCGCCAACTTTTACTTCATCCCCTTCTTTGAATTGCGGGTCCTTCACCCGAAATTCGCGTAGAAAGCGCAACGGAGGAACATTGTTGCGCTTGAGGTGCCCTAATTGGCCACCGGTAAGGCGTTTAGGCTTGACTTCCTTGAAACCCAATTGCACTGCGCTGTATCCGTCGCTTTGCTCGTTACGGATCTGGGTTACGTAGCAAGGCCCAGCTTCGATGATGGTAACCGGAATAGCGGAACCATTCTCATCGAAAATCTGGGTCATGCCGATTTTCATACCAATTAGCCCTTTTAACATCTCTGTTATCTCCAGTTTAGTTTTGTTCAGGGACTGCCAGCTTGGGCTTTGCTGCATCATCCCTATCCGCAACGTAGTCAATCAGTCTGCCGCATCGCGTTGGTTATGGTCGCTCGCGCACAGAGCAGTTCTTTCGTTGCCTCATTCTAGATTTTGTGTACTACTTGCTACCCTAAATATATAAAAATCACTCTATCAATATTACCGAAATGTCTTCAATTTATGAGTTGGCGATTAGATCTTGATCTCAATATCGACGCCAGCCGGAAGATTAAGCCGCATAAGCATATCAATCGTTTTTGAATCTGGGTCCAGAACATCTATCAGACGATTGTGCGTGCGGATCTCGAAATGCTCGTGAGAATCCTTATCGATATATGGTGAGCGGCGAACTGTAAATCGTTCGATTCTGGTTGGCAGAGGGACTGGTCCGACAACTCGAGCTCCAGTTCTCTCAGCTGTTTCAACAATCCGCTTAGCGGATTGATCAAGCACACGATGATCGTAGGCCTTCAGGCGAATTCGGATCTTTTGCTTTGCCATTTTTCACCTATTTCAGAATCTTGGTGATCACGCCGGCGCCTACGGTGAGGCCACCTTCGCGAATTGCGAATTTCGACCCCTGCTCCAACGCCACCGGCACGATCAACTCCACTTCCAGGTTCACGTTGTCCCCAGGCATCACCATCTCGACCCCTTCCGGCAGCTTGATGTTGCCGGTCACATCCATCGTCCGGATGTAGAACTGCGGCCGGTACCCTGTGAAGAACGCTTTGTGCCGCCCTCCCTCTTCCTTCTTCAGCACGTATACTTCGCTCATGAACTTCGTGTGCGGCGTGATGCTCCCCGGCTTGGCGATCACCATCCCCCGCTCCACATCTTCCCGGTCAATGCCCCTCAGCAGCAGCCCCAGGTTATCCCCGGCCTGCCCGATGTCCAGGGTCTTGTGGAACATCTCCACTCCCGTCACCACCGAGCTCATGCTCTTCTCGCGCAGACCCACGATCTCCACTGATTCCCCTGTCTTCACCTGCCCGCGCTCCACGCGCCCCGTCACCACCGTCCCGCGACCCTTGATCGAGAACACATCCTCCGCCGACATCATGAACGGCTTGTCCATCTCTCGCACCGGCTCCGGGATGTACTCATCCACCACCCGCAACAGCTCCTTGATGCTCGCATACTCCGGCGCATCCGGATCCGTGCTCGTGCTCTCTAACGCCGCCAGCGCACTCCCTCGCACTATCGGCGTCTCGTCCCCTGGAAAGTTGTATTCGTTCAATAACTCCCGCAGCTCCAGCTCCACCAGCTCCAGTAGCTCCGGGTCGTCCATCATATCCACCTTGTTCAGGTACACCACGATCGCCGGCACTTCCACCTGCCGCGCCAACAGCACGTGCTCCCGCGTCTGCGGCATCGGCCCATCCGGCGCCGCTACCACCAGTATCGCCCCGTCTACCTGCGCCGCTCCCGTGATCATGTTCTTGATGTAATCCCGGTGCCCCGGCATGTCCACGTGCGCATAGTGCCGCTTCGCCGTCTGGTACTCCACATGCGCGATGTTGATCGTGATCCCGCGCGCTTTCTCTTCCGGCGCATTGTCAATCGAATCAAACGACCGATATTCCGCCTGATTGTTGAACGCACAATACTTCGTAATCGCCGCCGTCAACGTCGTCTTCCCGTGGTCAATGTGTCCCATCGTCCCCACGTTCATGTGCGGCTTGTTGCGATCAAATTTCTGCTTGGCCATAAGTGCTCTCCTGCGATGAACTCAAAAAGTCATTTGCCTGTTGATTACGACACGATCATCTTCGCTACGCTCTCAGATACCTGAGCATAGTGATCAAATTCCATAGTAAATACCCCACGTCCCTGGGTTCCAGACCTCAGGTCGGTGGCATACCCAAACATTTCCGCCAAGGGAACCATTGCTTTGATTGCTTGAGCATTTCCCGGTCGGATTTCAGTTCCAAGGATAATGCCACGTCGGCCATTCAACTGACCCATCACATCGCCCATGAAATCTTCTGGAACGACAACCTCAACCTTCATAATCGGCTCAAGCAGTACAGGGCCGGCCTTCATAATACCTTCCTTAAAGGCCAGGGAGGCAGCCATCTTGAACGCCATATCGCTTGAGTCTACTTCGTGGAATGAGCCATCATAAAGTCTTATTTTTATATCGGTCACTGGGTAGCCGGCCAAAACACCTGCCTCCGCGGATTCCATAACGCCTTTTTCAATTGAATTGATATATTCTTTTGGAATCACGCCGCCGATAATGTCATCTTCAAACACAATTCCGGTACCTAATTCTGCAGGTTCAATTTCAAAAACAACATGCCCATATTGTCCTCGACCACCTGTCTGTTTGATGTACCGATATTCCGCCTTCGGCACAATTCGGGTGATCGATTCTCTGTAGGCAACCTGTGGACGACCAACGCGTGCTTGAACCCGAAATTCACGCAGCATTCGATCGACCAATACTTCGAGGTGTAATTCTCCCATTCCGGAGATGATTGTCTGGCCTGTTTCCTGGTCTGCTCGAACATGAAAAGTCGGGTCTTCTTCAGAAAGCTTTCGGAGTGCTTCCGACATTTTATCCTGATCAGCTGTGGTCTTGGGCTCAATTGCCACAGATATTACAGGCTCAGGAAAAGTTATCGCTTCAAGCATAATGGGGTGATTCGCTTCGCAGAGGGTATCGCCTGTGAACGAGTCCTTTAATCCAAGGGTAGCTGCAATATCACCAGCAAACACCTCAGTGATATCTTCTCGACGATCGGCGTACATACGGATAAGCCGTCCGATCCGCTCACGTTTTCCTTTGGTCGAGTTATATATCATCGCGCCTTGCGTAACTTTGCCGGAATAAATCCTGAGATAAGCCAATCGTCCCACATATGGATCGGTTACGATCTTGAAAACCAGGGCACTTAATGGCTGCTGATCATCAGATTCTCGTACTATCTCTATTTCAGTGGAAGGATTGTATCCACGAACTGGTGGGACATCAACCGGGGATGGTAAATAGTCCACTACTGCATCAAGTAGAGGTTGGACACCCTTGTTACGAAGGGAACTACCACAAAAAACTGGTGTCGCTTGATTGGAAATGACAGCTTTTTCTTAAGGCTGCCTTTAATTCATCAACTGAGATCTCTTCCCCTCAAGATATTTCATCGTCAATGTGTCGTCCAACTCGGCGATCTGCTCGATCAAACGGCTGCGCATCCCTTCATACAAATTGACGAGATCAGGAGGCACTTCTGCTTCGCGTGGTTCTTTACCAAGATCATCTTCCCAGAGTATCGCTCTACCAGTTATCAGGTCGACTATGCCAGTAAAATTAGCCTCTGAGCCAATTGGGAGTTGAACAGGGATTGGATTTGCTCCTAAGCGCTCCTTGATCATTTCGATCGTACGCTCATAAGATGCACCCACACGATCCATTTTGTTCACAAAACATATCCGGGGGACATCATACCGATCTGCTTGGCGCCAGACTGTCTCGCTCTGTGGCTCAACCCCTTGAACAGCATCGAAGATCACGATCCCGCCATCCAGAACCCTTAATGATCGTTGGACTTCAGCAGTAAAATCGATATGGCCTGGGGTATCAATCACATTGATTTGGTAGCCATTCCATTCTGCAGAAACAGCAGCCGAAACGATCGTGATACCACGTTCACGCTCCTGCTCCATCCAGTCAGTAACGGTAGTTCCATCATCAACGGAACCAATCCGATGCGTCTTGCCTGTGTAAAACAGGATCCGCTCGGTTGTGGTGGTCTTGCCCGCGTCGATGTGGGCAATGATCCCAATATTTCGGTACCGTTCGATTGAATGAAGGCGAGCCATCAAAATCCTATCAGATCCTAAAGACGGTAATGTGAGAAAGCGCGGTTGGCCTCAGCCATCTTATGCGTCTCTTCTCTGCGACGAATTGCAGATCCAGTATTATTAGCTGCATCCAATAACTCACCAGCCAGCCTTTCAGAAAATGATTTGCCTGACCGAGATTTCGCAGCCATTAATATCCATCGACTTGCCAGAGTGAAACGACGTTCAGCCGATACTTCCATTGGAACTTGATAAGTGGCACCACCTACCCGGCGCGGTTTGACTTCCATTACCGGGGAGACATTCTTAAGTGCAAGTTCAAATGTATCCACTGGATTTTTCTTAGTGCGCTCCTCAATTAGATCTAGCGCATCATACACAAGTGAAGCGGCCGTACTTTTCTTTCCACGTTGCATCACTCGGTTAATAAAAGCCTGGATATGCACGCTATGAAAACGTGCATCTGGTTCCATCTCTCTTTGTTCAGGCCGGTAACGTCTTGGCATCCGACTACTCCATTCCAACGATTGAACAATTCTGCTGCAAAGATTGCTGGCTCTAAATCAACTCAAACACAAAGCGACCGCCAAGCAAATTTATTTTAATGTAGGACTTACGCAGTTGGTGGGAGGGCGGGGGTGTTTTGGCGGGCTACGCCCGCCAAAACACCCCCGCGTCCTCTTGAACTGCGTAACTTCTATAATGGTTATTTTGGCCGTTTAGATCCGTACTTCGAACGACCTTGTCGCCTCTTAGCAACGCCGCCCGTATCCAAAGTTCCACGGACAATGTGGTACCGCACACCCGGTAGATCTTTCACACGACCACCGCGCACCAGCACAACAGAGTGCTCCTGAAGAGTGTGACCTTCGCCTGGAATATAGGCAGTCACTTCAATCTGGTTTGACAAACGAACACGGGCGATCTTCCGCAAGGCCGAGTTCGGTTTCTTGGGAGTCATCGTACGTACTACCGTACACACGCCACGCTTTTGAGGGGCTCCCAACGGTACTCGAGTCCGGTGTTGTTTATTCGAATTGAAGGTATACAACAATGCAGGAGCCTTACTTTTAATCTTTTTTGATTTTCTTCCCTTGCGGACCAACTGGTTAATTGTTGGCACGTTCGCCTCCGAATAAATCGCTACTCGCTTCTATTGAATATACCGCTGCATTTCAAGCTATTCGCTTGATGATACAAAAATCTGGTTTTTCCCATTAAGAGAGGCCACCGGTCGTGCGCGATGGCCTCGCCTTGATGTCCGATATCCAGTTCGACAGGTTAAGACCTGCCGTTATATAAATGGGCAACGGAGGAAGATTTTACCACGCACTATTTTTAGCGTCAAGTACATCAAGCGTCAATTTTTCCGTTAATAATCCTCGCCTAATCCAAGTAATCCTGTACTAACCCTCGGCGGTTTGGCACGCTCTTCATCTTTACCAAACCGGATGATCTCACCAGTGTCTGTCACAGCTTCCACAGCCAATCCGAGACTTTGCAATTCCTTTACCAAAACCCGGAAGGAAGCTGGAATACTGGGCTCTTCAATCGGCTCTCCTTTGACAATGGCTTCATATGTCTTGACACGTCCCTGAACATCATCTGATTTTACAGTAAGCATTTCCTGAAGAGTGTAAGCCGCACCATAAGCCTCTAGAGCCCATACCTCCATTTCACCAAATCTCTGCCCACCAAATTGTGCCTTCCCACCCAGGGGTTGTTGGGAAACCAAGCTGTATGGACCGGTAGAACGTGCATGAACTTTGTCCTCAACCAAGTGGTGCAGTTTCATGATAGACATGATCCCAACTGTCACAGGTTGGTCAAAAGGATCGCCGTTCTTCCCATCCCGAAGAATTTGTTTGCCAAGCGTCGGAATAGGGACAAATTTGGAAAGCATTACCTTTTCAGCCATTTCCCAAAGCCCATCATCAGAGATCTTTTTGTTATCCTCTCCCATTAGATGCAACCACATTCGCAAGCAGGCATTTACAGCACGTTTATCTTGATTCGGGCGTTCGGCCGTAGAAATATCCAAATCCTCGAATGCCAGGATCTGATCTGGATCGAAATCATGATCTTTTAGCCACTCTCGCATTACCGACCGACGCGCGTAAGAAGGATCGGAAATCAACTGGTAGACATCGTACCCGCGTTCTCCCAACCAGGATTCAAGATATAAATTTCGAACCTCATCGTCATCCTTGATATTTTCTGGCGAATACTCAAATTCACGGATCCACTCCCAGGCCTTCTGGGCGGTTTCATCCCAGGCCTGATCGATCATCCAGGCACGCGCTAACTCAGCTTCGATTTCATTTTCGTTGGCACCATCGAAAACAGAGGATATGGCTCGGAAACCAAGCCGGCTGGAAGCCCAGCCTAAATGGGTTTCTAGAACCTGACCAAGGTTCATTCTACCGGGGATACCGGTTGGATTAAGAATGATATCAATCGGTGTTCCATCGTCCAGGAACGGCATATCCTCAGGTGGAACCACACGAGATACAACGCCCTTGTTTCCATGACGACCCGCCATCTTGTCGCCTGCAGTAATTTTCCTCCGTTGAGCGACTGAGACGCGCACCATCATGTCAACGCCAGCTGAGAGATCCGCATTATCTTCTCGGGTGAATACTTTAACATCTACTACTTTACCTCGCTCGCCATGCGGCATCCGCAGAGATGTATCCTTTACATCTCGAGATTTCTCACCGAAGATCGCCCTTAATAGACGTTCCTCTGGGGTCAGCTCTTTCTCGCCTTTGGGTGATATTTTGCCAACAAGAATATCGTTTGGTCCTACTTCCGCCCCAATGCGGATGATCCCTTGCTCATCCAGATCCTTTATCGCATCTTCGCCAACGTTGGGAATATCCCGCGTGATCTCTTCAGGCCCCAGACGGGTATCGCGTGACTCGACTTCATACTTCTCAATGTGGACAGAAGTATAAAGATCTTCCTGCACCAATCGTTCAGAAATTACGATCGCATCCTCAAAGTTTGCGCCTTCCCATGAGAGAAATGCTACAGTTACATTCTGCCCTAGAGCAAGTTCGCCAGCATCAGTCGATGATGAGTCGGCAATTACATCCCCTTTCTTTACACGCTGACCTTTAACAACCGCCGGTCGTTGGTCGATGCAGGTGCTCTGGTTGGATCGCTGGTATTTTCGTAACCAATATACTTTTTCATCCCTGCCTTCCCGAACCACTACGCGTCTCCCCGTCACAGACACCACTTCACCATCCTGTTCAGCAACGATCACCTGTCCTGAGTCGCGTGCCGCGTGATATTCCATCCCAGTGGATACCTGGGGCACGTCCGGATGTACTAAAGGAACAGCCTGCGCTTGCATGTTAGATCCCATTAGAGCGCGGTTAGCGTCATCGTGCTCCAAGAAGGGAATCAAAGCTGCGCTGATACCAACAATTTGATGCGGCGCAACATCCATATAGTCAATATTTTCCGGGTTGGTAAAGAGAAAGCCGGAATGATAGCGGCAAGATACACGCGTCCGCACAAATTCACTATTTTCATCGAGTGGTGTATTCGCCTGTGCAATAACAAATCGATCCTCATAATCCGCAGAGAGATATTCCATGTCATCGGACACAAATGGAGTCACCATAATTTCCGGCTTATCTAGCAAGGCGATCGCCTTGGCTATTTCCGGAGTGATCCGGTCTCCAATATTTCCAATGACCTTACCCTTTTTTGGATTTGTCAGCTCTTCACGTAAAACCCGCCCAATCAGTCGTGGATCAGTTGGTTTTAGAACCTTCCAGACTCTCCGATAAGGGGTCTCGATAAAGCCATATTCATTCACTCGGGCGAAGGAAGCC
Organism: uncultured Chloroflexia bacterium; assembly: GCA_963706905.1. Classification (GTDB taxonomy): domain Bacteria; phylum Chloroflexota; class Anaerolineae; order Anaerolineales; family UBA4823; genus CAVPNY01. The sequence goes on from CAVPNY010000012.1 coordinate 814,631, forward strand.
AGACGACCAATCAAGCCAATGTTGGGACCTTCTGGTGTTTCAATCGGACAGATACGCCCATAATGCGAATGGTGAACATCGCGCACATCAAATCCAGCCCTTTCCCTGCGCAGACCACCGGGTCCTAAAGCCGAGAGCGTCCTTTTATGGCGTAATTCGGCCAAAGGATTTGTCTGATCCATAAACTGGGAGAGTTGGCTGGAGCCAAAAAATTCCCGTAATGCCGCAACAACAGGCCGAATATTAATTAATGTAATTGGTGAAATTTGATCCTGGTCGCGGATCGACATCCGTTCTTTTATGACTCGTTCCATCCGCCTCAAACCGATACGCAGCTTATTCTGAATTAATTCTCCAACCGTCTTGGCACGCCGATTTCCCAGGTGGTCGATATCATCAGCAGATTGAGTCCCATTATTGATGGCGATCATTCTCCGGACCAGTTGAACAATATCCCATTTGGTGATTGTTCGGTGTGAGATGGCCACCCGTTCCTGGACTTCTAGCTTCTGATTTAATTTATAGCGACCTACGCGTTCCAAATCATAATGGCGTTGATCGAATAGCTGCTCTTCAAGAAACTCGCGCGCATTTTCCAGAGTTGCAGGATCCCCAGGGCGCATTCTACGAAAGAATTCCAGGAGCGCAGCTTCAGATATCGACGTGTTATGACTTAAATCCCACTCAGGTTCCTGGGCAATTGTGGAGGCGATGAACATCCGATCTGGATTATTGTCAACATCAGCAAACAGAGCTAAGAGTTCCTCATCAGTACCGTTCTGTAAAGGAGAGTCTGCCAACCCATCATTGACTGCAGCCAACGCGCGCAAGAAGATGGTAACAGGAACAGTTCGCTTGCGATTGAAACGCAGCGTGAGGTAGTCACTCTTGCGAGTTTCAAATTCCATCCATGCTCCACGATCGGGAATCAGTTTTGAAAGCGCGAGTGGACGTCCTGTTGAGCGATCGATTGGAGCCTCAAAATATACGCCAGGTGAACGGATTAACTGCGAGACAACTACTCGTTCCGTACCGTTGATAATAAAAGTGCCTTTCTCGGTCATCTCTGGGAAATCACCCAAGAAGATGTCTTGTTTTATTGGTTCAGGCACATCAGGTCCAGCCAATAAGACAGAAACGTACATCGGGCTGGCAAAAGTCAGGTCTCGCTCAACACATTCTTCAATGGAATGTTTTGGTTCATCAAACCAATAGGACAATCCCCATTGTTCCGATTCAGGAGTCCGGCTGGGGAAATATAATTTCATCCCCTTGTTGTACAATTCTATAGGTGAAATTTCGTGAAAAAGGTCAGCCAAACCCTCTGCTTTCAGGCGCGTGAATGAGTTCAATCTGTACCTCGATGAGGTCGGGCAGTGGAAGGGTGACCTTAATTCGTGCATAGGATTTGGTCGGCAAAACGGATGCCATATAACAACTCCTGGTCTCTAATCTTTCTTATCTGGTAAATGGCACGCGGAAAACGTAAAACGTGATAGGAATACTCCTATCCGTTTTACGCGTGATTGTCCACATATTATCTAAAACCTAGCCCAAAACTAACTAATTCTTTTAATGCAAGATTGGTAGACGAAAAAGTATTATATCTAATTAGAGCATCTCATGTCAAGTACCAATTTCAATTGTGTTAGCGCAAAGTAGTAGAGTCCCCTTTTCGCAAAGTTAAAATGTCCCCTTTGAAGGGACATGAAATGGACAAACTACTAGCAATGAGCAACCGAGAAATCACCCGATTAGAAGCCATGCAACGGATCAAAGACAAACGCTTGACACAGAAAGAAGCAGCCCGGATGCTGAATTTGAGTGTGCGGCAGATCAAACGGTTGTATCGAGCATATAAAGCGCAGGGTGCTCGAGGCTTGGTGAGCCAGCGGCGCGGCAAGCCCAGCAACAATCGACTGGATGTGGAAACGCAGCAGAAAGCCATCGACCTGATCTACGAGCACTACCGGGACTTTGGACCCACCTTAGCCCACGAGAAGCTGACGGAGAAACACAAGCTGCGGATATCGCGGGAAAGTGTGCGTGGGATCATGATCGCAGAAGGGATGTGGAAGCCAAAACGGGCGAAAAAGCCATCCACGCACCAGATGCGAGAGCGGCGGGCTTGTTTTGGGGAATTAGTGCAGATTGATGGCTCGGATCACGACTGGTTCGAAGGGCGCGGGCCGAAGTGTACCCTGCTGGTGTATATTGACGATGCCACGGGGCAACTTTTAGAGTTATGGTTTGTGCCGGACGAGACCTTTTTCGGCTACTGCGAAGCTTCCCGGCACTATTTTGAGCGTTACGGCAAGCCGGTGGCCTTCTACAGCGACAAACACGGCATCTTTCGGGTCAATCAAGAACAAACCATCGGTCTAGGGAGTGGCCTGACCCAGTTTGGGCGAGCCATGCAGGAGCTGGACGTCCAGATCATCTGCGCCAATACGCCCCAGGCCAAAGGACGCATCGAACGCGCCAACCAGACCCTGCAGGACCGCCTGGTCAAGGAGCTGCGCCTGCAGGGTATTTCCGACATCGACAGCGCCAATGCCTATCTACCCGAGTTCCGCCTAGACTTCAACCGCCGCTTCGCCATGGCTCCCCGCAGCAGCCATGACGCCCACCGCCCTGTACTCAAAACCGAAAATCTGGATATCATCTTAACCCGCCAGAAAACCGCTACGCTATCCAAGAACCTCACCGTGCAAGCCAACAAGGTGATCTACCAGATCCAATCCGACCGCCCTGACTATGCTCTGCGCAATGCTCAAGTCACCGTCTGTGAGAATGCCAAAGGAGAAGTCACCATCCTCTACAAAAACAAACCCCTTTCTTACACCATCTATCACCAGCCTACCCGCCAGGCCGAAGTCGCAGATACCAAAACTCTCGATCGCCAGATCAAGCCGCCCAAGTCGCCTGCTCCTAACCATCCCTGGCGCCAGTATGGCCACCATCTCAATGGCAAACCCATCCAGGAGACCACTCCCCATGGCGCAGACTAATCTGGATCAGCCTTTGAGTTTTTCGCTTTTGGCCGAAAACAGGGCAGAAACCAAAGAGCAGAGCAACCCTCGCTCTGCCCAGTCTTTGGCCCCGTGTCGGCGCTCAGGTCGCTCTCCAGCGTTGCCCTATCCTCCGCACGAGTGTCACCAGTCTACCAGATCAATTTATCCTTCCCTGACAAAGGGGACATCTCTACTTTGCACAATAGGGGACATTTCTACTTTGCATTGACAGTACCAATTTCAATTTTTGTTGTTGTTCAGCGATAATGTCACCCCCTAAGTGTTCAGCGATAATGTCACCCTATGAACACACAGGTGATATTGACGATGAAAGAACAGCACAAGTTGAAGATGGTGATTGACTACGAAGCCGGGAAAGTACCTGCCCCAACCGCCGCCAAACTGCTAGGGATATCGAAGCGGCAATTTCGTCGGCTGGTGGCGGCATACCGCAAACGGGGCGTGGCAGCCCTGGCACATGGCAACCGAGGCAGGACCCCAGCCAACCGCATCGCAGACGTCGTGCGGCAGAAGATTGTGGCATTGGCCAAAACCACCTACCAGGACTACAACGATAGCCACTTCACCGAAGAACTGACCGAACAGGCGGAGCCGATCGTGGTTTCGCGCTCGACGGTACGGCGCATCCGGCGGGCAGCCGGGCAAGGCAGTCCGCGGAAACGCCGGGCGCCGCGCTATCGCAGCCGGAGGGAGCGCTATGCGCAGGTGGGGATGCTGCTGCAAACCGATGGCAGCCGCCACGACTGGCTGGAAGGCAGAGGTGCCTGGTTGACCCTGATAGGGATGATCGACGATGCCAACAACCAGATCGTGGGGGCCTGTTTTCGGGAAGAAGAAGACGCCGCCGGCTATTTCCTGGTACTGAAGCAGGTATGTCTGACGCAAGGCTTGCCTCAGGCATTGTACGCTGACCAGCACACCATCTTTCAGAGCCCCAGCCAGCCGACGGTAGAACAGGAATTGGCAGGTGAACTGCCACGCACGCAGTTTGGCCGCCTGATGGATGAATTGGGTATCCAGTTGATCGCCGCCCGCAGTCCCCAGGCGAAAGGACGCATCGAACGGCTGTGGGGTACGCTGCAAGACCGCCTGGTCAAGGAGCTGCGCCAAGCCGGGGCTTGCGATGTGGCGAGTGCGAACCAGGTCTTGGCGGCTTACCTGCCCAAGTACAACGCCCGCTTCCAGGTCGAAGCTGCCCAGCCGGGTTCGGCCTATATCCCTTGGCCGCAAGACCAGGAGCCAGGCCAATATTTCTGTTTCAAGTACACCCGCACAGTGACCAACGACAATACCGTCTCCTTCAACAAGCACCGCCTGCAGATCCCGCCTGGCCCCCAGCGGCGCAGCTTTGCCCAAGCCAAAGTCGAACTACGTCATGATCTGGACGGAAGCCTGGCTATCTGCTACCAGGGACAGACCTTGGTCACTTTCCAGCCAGCCGAGCCAGCTCCGCCTCGGGTCGGTCACTTTCAGCCACTGGCTGCGCCCGTCATCAGCCTTCCCCCAGCGCCAAAGCCACCCAGACAGCCCTGGAAACCCCCACCCAACCACCCCTGGCGCCGTTCGTTCTCAGCTAAGGAACCCAAATGAAAAGACGAGATGGCTTTGCACAGCCGCTCTCGCCTTCTCGTTGGGGGTTGTGCCGATTATACTCGGGTCATCTTCTTTGCCAAGGTGACATTTTCGCTTGCCAGTTAAGGTGTCATTTTCCCTGAACAATGACAGTACCAATTTCAATTTTTTGGACCAAACTTGAAAAGTGAACTCTTTTCGGTTGAAAAGTGAACTCAGGTAAACATCAAAAGTGAACCGCTCGTGGTAGAAAAAGGTCCAAAACGAGAGGACATCACTATGACACAGGTTCATAAACGCTTCACAGCGGAGCAAGTAAAAATACTGTTTCAAGGATATTGCCAAGGAAATCTTTCCCGGCCAGAGGTTGAAGAAATGCTCGGAATTGGGAAAACCCGCTTTTTCGCCCTTCTGAAGACCTATCGCCAAGACCCGGATGTGTTTTCCATTGCCTACCTGCGCTCAACTCAAGGACGCCTTTCCGGGGAGACTGAGAACCAGATCAAGCAGGAGCTGCTCAGGGATAAAGCCTTGATTGATGATGAAGAGCTGCCCATCCACGACTATAACTATGCGGCCTTGGCCGATCGGCTAAAAAAGCAAGGTATTCAGGTATCGACCACGACCGTGATCAAACGAGCCAAGATGCTGAAATGTTACAAACCTAAGAAGAAAGGCAAAGCGCATGACCGGGAAGTTCTGACAGCTTCCATCGGAGACCTGATCCAGCACGATGCCTCGCTCCACAAGTGGTCGCCCTTTGCCGAAGAAAAAATGGACCTTGATCACTTCCATCGATGATTACAGTCGCATGCTCTTGTACGCTGATTTTGTCCCTGAAGAGAACACCTGGGTTCATGTTCAAGCAGCTCAGTCTGTCCTACAGACTTTTGGATAACCGTTTCGTTACTATGTCGATGACCTGCGTGTGTTTCGATTTGTCCAAAAGCGAGACAGTTTCTGGCGTACCCACCACTTAGGAACGAACGATGTCGATCCTCAGTGGAAGCAAGTGTTACAGGAGTTCAAAGTGAAAATCATTTATGCCTTGTCGACACAGGCCAAAGGCAAGTTGGAACGCCCATACCGCTGGCTGCAAGACCGGATTGTCAGGACCTGCGCTCTGGAGAAGCTCATATCCATGGAAGATGCACGGGCTGTTCTGAGTGAAGAAGTTCACCGCTACAACTATCAACCGGTTCACTCCACCACGGGAGAAGTGCCAGCTATTCGATTTGCAAATGCCAATAAGACTGGAAATAGCTTGTTTCGACCGTTTGTTTTACCAAAACCCTATAAGTCCGCCAAGGATGTCTTCTGCTTGCGGACAACTCGCACTGTGGATGGCTATCGCCGCATCTCTCTCGACCGGCATTCGATTGAAGTGCCAAAGGTTGACGTCCGGGAAGATGTGGATCTACGCCTGGTACCCAACTTGACCAAGAATGTCTTGGAAGTCAGAATTTGGTTCCAGGGCAATTTGGTGCATTCTGTCAATCTGCCTTTGAATGAGTTTCGCCGTTATGCCTAAGGCAGTTCACTTTTCAAGTTTCCCTAACAGTACCACTTTCAATTTGCTCTGTTGCAAAGATTGATTTCATGTGGTAAACATGCGTCATGAAAACTCGAGAAAGCCGTTACGTCAAAGTTGCTCGGATCGCCTATCACTTGACCCAAGAGGCGCTGCCGCGATATTCGCATCCAAAAAGCCCGCATCATTTTACATTGCCCCAGTTGGCGGCCTGTGTGTTGCTGATGTACTACCTGGACTTCAGTTACCGGGACATGGAAGAGTGGCTGTTGGCCACTGATCAAGTCAGCCAGGCTCTGGAGCTGCCCCGCATTCCTGACCACACCACTTTGCAGCGCACTTACAAGAAGCTGCACATGTTGGACTTTGAGAAAATGAAGAACCAACTTCTGGATGAAAATGGCGTGGAAGAAGAGGGAATTGCTTCTGACAGTACCGGCTTCTCGCCTGGACAGGCCAGCCTGTACTACCAAACCCGCACGGGGCGCATCTACCAGCGTTGGGCGAAAGGGGTGTATGCAGTCGGCACGGCCTCTCAGTTCATCCTGGCATGGCGCTCGGGCTGGGGACCGGGCAGCGATGTGGCTTATCTGCCTGGGTTGCGGCGAGATGTCCGCCGGTATGGGCGCTACCAGGGCAAGCGCAAAGCCTGGGTGATGATGGCCGATGCGGGCTTTGATGGTCAATCCGTTCGAGACGATGATCTGGTTCCTCCGGTGCGACGTGGCGGCAACCTGCTCAACCCCGAGCGCAAGGCGCGGGCCGATCTGGTTTCTCGGCGCGGCTGGATGGTCTGTTTGGTCAGCGTTGGAAGACTGAAACGGTGAACTCGGTGATCAAACGTAAGTTTGGTGACACCATCCGTTCTCGGAAGCGCAGCTTGCAACGGCGAGAGCCGATCATCAAGGGGTTGGTCTATAACATCCATCGCTGAAGTTTACCTATTGACTACTTATCTTTGCAACAGAGC
>CAVPNY010000013.1:0-81081 GCA_963706905.1 uncultured Chloroflexia bacterium
TCTTCGGCTTTGCGGATCCATTCCCTTAGATACTCATTGCTCATAGAGTATCCTACCTCTCTCCAATATTTCCCGGATAAATTGGTCACCCATCGCCAACCTGTGTTGGATCTCCTCTGGCGTTCGGACCAGAATATCCATTGGGAATGGCCTGGGTCTCAATACTCTAGAAATTTTTGCTGCGCGCTCAACCGGCCGGTCATCGCTTTCCATCACAACCAGTAAATCCACATCACTATCTGGTGTCGGCTGTCCGTAGGCATGGGAACCGAAAAGGATGATTTTATTCGGATTAAAAGCTTCCACTATTCGGCTCGTAACATCTTCCAAACGATCTCCAAACGATCTCACTTGTTGCTCCACAATAGTTACTCCCACTACGATTGGTGAGAACTTATTCATCTTATCGCGTTCGTGGCTGCATGAGCAATTTTGTACATTTCAGAATGATATAATCGCGCCCATGCGCAACCGGGGTTATTTTTAATTTTAGCGATCGGTATCCCCCTCGCCTGCCTGCTGAGCATTATATTCTACAACCTGCCGCCAGTGCATGATCGCCTGAGCTGGCGGGTGGATGAACTGCGCCACACGCATCAAATATGCGCTCAACCCGCCAGAAGAAGCGGTCTTCATGCCTGCGGCACAAATCCAGCCAGACCCAACTGGCGACACCCGCCATGCGGATCATCACGGCAACGCCGACAATAACCCCCACACCACAGGGACCTACCGATACACCCACCCCTTCACCAACCCCGACGATGTCACCCACGCCCCTGCCGGAAACTGTAGTGTTAAGTGGGGTCAAATATGAGGATCAACACCAGCGATGGAATTACTGCGGCCCGGCAAATCTCTCGATGGCGCTAACCTTTTGGGGATGGGATGGAGACCGGGATGTGGTGGGGGATATATGAAGCCGGAAGACAAAGACAAGAATGTCATGCCTTACGAGCTGCAGGATTTCGTTGAAACCCAGACGGAAGGCATGACAGCCCTGACCCGCAACGGGGGTGATATCGAGGTGATCGAAGAGCCTGATCGCAGCCGGCTTCCCTGTCCTGACAGAGAAGGGCTACTACGAGCGGATTACACCGGCAAGCTGGGCTGGATGGGACACTATCAGTTTATTAATGGGTACGATGACGCTCGCCAAACCTTTACCGTCCAAGACACCTACATCCAGGGGGGCAAGGATCACCGGCTGCCCTATGATGAATTAATTGAGGGCTGGCGCTCGTTCAATTATTTATTCATGGTAGTTTATCCCGTAGAGCGCGGCGAAGAAGTGCAGCGCCTGCTGGGATCCTGGGCGGACCCGGTCTGGGCAAACAACCACGCTCTGGAGAAAGCCCAGGCTGAAGCAGAAAGCCTGACCGGAATTGACCAGTTCTTCGCCTGGTTCAACCAGGGCACCAGCCACACCAACCTGCAACAATACCCTGACGCCGCCGCCGCTTATGATCAGGCCTTTGCTTTATACAACAACCTGACTGACGACTTCCAACGCCCATACCGGATCATGTGGTACCAAACCTGGCCTTACTGGGCGTATTACTACAGCGGTCGCTATCAGGATGTGATCAACCTGGCTAACACCACGTTGATCGATACGATCAGCGAACCGGTTCTCGAAGAGAGCTTCTACTGGCGCGCCCTGGCGCGCGAGGCGCTCGGCGACACGCAAGGAGCGATCGACGACCTGCGTGAGGCAGTCCGCCTGAACCCCAATTTTGGCGCGGGCTGGGAGCAACTCAGCCGCTTAGGGGGATAAATATGCCGAAAATCCTGCACTTTGCCGACGCACATATCGACATGGCTAACTATGGACGGCATGACCCGCAGAGCGGTCTGCCGCTGCGGGTGATCGATTTTCTCAAATCCCTGGATACAATCGTCGATACGGCCATCCAAGAACGTGTGGATATGGTATTGTTCGCAGGCGACGCTTATAAAGACCGGAATCCGGCCCCGACTTTCCAGCGCGAGTGGGGTCGACGGATCATCCGCCTATCCCGAGCCGGCATCCCCACTTTGCTGCTGGTAGGCAACCACGATCTTTCCCCGGCAATGGGGCGAGCGCACGCTATCGAAGAGTTCACCACGCTGGAAGTGCCGCATGTACGGGTGCTCGACCGCCCGACATTCCTCCAACCGGATGACCTGGAAGGCCTGGGCCTTTCAGGCCCAGGCTTGCAGATCATCGCGCTACCGTGGGTCTCGCGAGCCGGCCTGATCGCCCAGCTAGGGCTGCGCACCGGTGAGCCAGGCCAGGTCTTCGAGGAGATAGAGACACGCCTGACCGAGCTGGTACACGCCTGGCTGGAAGAGGCTGACCCCAACCTCCCAATTGTGCTGACCGCTCATGCCTCTGTCCAAGGCGCCAAGTACGGTGGGGAACGCACAGTGATGCTGGGCAATGACCTGGTGCTACCCGGTTCACTGGTGCGCGATCCCGCCTGGATTACGTGGCCCTGGGGCACATCCATAAACCACAAGACCTGAACGAGAATGCCCACCCGCCGGTGATCTATCCGGGATCGATCGAACGGGTCGATTTTGGCGAGGTCGAGGATGATAAATTCTTTATCGTGGCAGACGTGCAGCGCGGCCAGACTCGGGTGGAATGGCGCAAACTGACCGGGATCCGTCCATTTATCGATCGCCAGATCACTTTGAAGTCGAAAGAAGATCTCAACGAGCGGCTGCGCAAGGCACTGCCCGCCCAAGCGAAACTAGAGGATGCGATCGTGCGCCTGACGGTGGAGTATCCGCACGAGTGGGAGCAACTGATCGACGATGCTGCCCTGCGCGAGTACTGTTCCAAAACCTTTGAGTTCCACCTGGTCAAACGCCCGGAGATCGAGGGGCGGGTGCGCTTGCCCGGCGACCAATCCATGGGCAGCCTGTCCCCACTGGAACTGCTGGAGATCTACTGGCGCGCCAGTCACACCGACCAGGCCGAAATGGAAGCGTTAAAGCGCCTGGCGACAACGGTGATCGAAGACGTGCAGCGCGAAGCCTTTACTGTCTGAACCAGCCGATAACGTTATAAAACCCAGCTACCAAATTGTGTGCGAATTCATGCAGCACGGCGATGAGGAAATCCTCAACCCAGACGTTTTACCCCCACCAGGGTGATATCGTCTTCTTGCTCCCACTGGGCGCCCGTGAAAGCCTTCAACTCAGATAAGAGGCGGTTGATGAGAGAATCGCTATCATCCAGCTTTTCCGCCATCAACTGTTGCAAACGGGGAAAACCGAACAACTCCCGCTCGACGTTGTGAGCTTCAACGAGCCCATCGCTATAGAATATCATGCATTCTCCCGGCTCAAGCGAGGTTTCTTCCTCAGCATAGCTGACACCAGGCAGCATACCGAGCGGAAAACCGGCGGCGCGCAATTCAGCTATGCCCTGTTTGGTGCGGCGATAAGGCACCGGATGACCAGCGTTGGCGTAACAGATTATTCCCGTCTGCGGATCCAGGATCGCATACAGGCAGGTCACAAACATCCTGGCAGGCATATCCGGCTTGAGCAAATCATTCACCCGGCCCAATACCCAGCTAGGCGAGGCGCCTTCCAGGGCAACGGCACGCAGCAGAGTTCGGGTAAGCGTCATCACCATGGCAGCCGGGATGCCTTTATCGGTCACATCACCGATAATGATCCCCAAACGACCATCAGCGAAATGCAAGAAATCGTAAAAGTCGCCACCAACCACACGGGCAGGCTGATAATAGGCTGCCATACGCCAGCCATCAATCCGGGGGAGTGATTTCGGCAGAAGGGCATGCTGGATCCGGCTGGCCACCTGCATTTCTTGATTCATGCGCTCACGATCTAGCAGCTCAGCCTGCTGTTGGGCAACCAGCTGGGCAACCCGGACAACCGGCGCGGCCTGAATAGCCAGATTTATCAGCAAGGTACGATCATCAACTGAGTATTCTTGCCCGCTGCGGCGTGGCCCAAGCCCTAACCAGCCGATTAATTCTCCGTGCGTGACCAGCGGCACAACCAGCTGGATACCAGAGGCGGTCAGGTGGAGCAAGCCAGGAGAATCAAGCTCCAGATTACCGATCGGCTCAGCTCCCGGCAGGCGGTCGAGGTGCAAAATAAGAGGATCCTGGGTGGAGATCTCAGCGGCAGATTGAGAGACGGGGGCAGGATTGTCCCTCGACTTATCGGGAGCAGCGCTCAAGGAGTAGACAGAGCCAGTGTGCAGCCAGGTTTGGATCTGGGAAGGCAAAATCGTCTCCGCGATTACCGCTTCCAGGCGCTCGATGAGAAGATGCAGATCAACCTGGTCACGCAACGACTGGCTGAAAGTCTCCAGTGTCCGGGCCAGATCGTATTTGCGACGATAGAAACGACGATCGATAAACCTCTGCACACGTCGACGCAGGGGAGTAAACAAGGCGACAATGGCCAGGGTTGCCAGCACCACGGCTGGTTCCGATGTCCATCCGGTGATCGTACCGAATAACAACTGCAGAACCAACACCAGACCAACAAAGACCGCACCCAAGAGAACGGTCAAGATGGTATATACCAGGGTACGGTTGATAAAGACATCGAGATCCCACAAGCGGTAGCGCAGGATAGCCAGGCCGACTGCCAAGGGGAAAATTAACAGCAAAGGCAAAAAAAGGGCAGGCTGCCAGCCTAAGGTCAGCTTGAATAGGGGCGCCAGCATCCAGAGGCTGATGGGCGCAAATGCCATTAAACTACCCCACAAAACAATACGGGCTTGCTGACGAGCGACTGTCGAGCTGGTGGTGAACTGGCGGTAGAGAGTCATGGCAATGAAGAACAGGATTGCCAGAGCGGTGTAGGTATAACTGGCACGCCAGCCAACAAAGTAAGCCCAGGGATCGGGGTCAAAGTAGAGGAGGTACAGTCCCCATATGCCAATTCCCAAAGAGAGAAGGTAGGGCAAGAAACGCAACCGGGAACGCTGTTTCACTGGCGACCATTCTGCCGGAAAGACCAGAGCCAGGCTGACCAGGGCACCACCGATCAAGCTCAGGGCGAGGGTCCAAATGGCTGAGCCAGCATGGGTGGTAATCAGATCGAAATAAGCGCCAGTTGTAATGGCTGTGGTAACACAGAAAAAAGCAAAGGCACGACCTGGAGCGGTGTCCCCGCGCATGACCAGAATCCAGAATCCAATTATCAGATAGGCCAAACCGATAGCATAGGGCAACCAGAACAAACGCGCCAGATCGTACATTGAAAAGGTTTGGAGCAGAATGGAGGGGTAAATTTGAGCGACACCAGCCCGTGATAATGATTTGATTTCGACCGACTGACCCACAGTTAATCTGTTTATGGCGAGGCGAAAATCTTCTGAAGTGTGGACTGCTTGTCCTGCAATGTGAGTAATGCGCTGCGGATGATCAAGGCCAGCGTTTATAGCACTCCAATATTCGCCCTGTACATCTGAAATCACCAGGGTTGGCTCAACAACAAATCCTGGAAAGGGCTTATTGCGCCAGTCCATGGCCAAAATGGGTGCATCCAGGAAGACCAGGAAGGCGATAGCAAAGGTGAAATAGATCAGCCATTTGGCCAGATCAAACTTGCGGATTGCATCCAGCAATTTCCCCAAACCGCTGGACGACACAGTGGGTGAGTTCATTTTTTCTCTAAGGATTCCACGCCTATATTAGAGTATAGCACTCATTATTATCCAAATGGTGCGAGTTGGCAATACAAATTTTGCCACAAAAAGTGATAAAATCCAGACGAGATTCTCCATGGAAGCGGAAATATCCTTCGGTAGGTGGCTGCGCCAACGCCGAAAAGCTCTAGATCTCACCCAAGAGGCGCTGGCCGATCGGGTGGGTTGCTCAATCTCAGCCATCCGTAAGATAGAAAGCGATGAGCGCCGACCGTCCCGCCAGATCGCGGGATTGCTGGCAGAGTTCCTGGGTGTTCCCCCGGAGGAGCGAGAGGCCTTTATGAAGGTCGCCCGGGCCGAGCTGCGCGTCGAGCGACTCAGCCCGTCGACAATTACCATCCAACCGGCCAATTCGCTCAACGCGCTGATGGACTCTTCAACCGCGACAACCCTTCCCGAAACTGAAACTCTGGGACGAACGCCAACAGTCAGCCTACCATCCCCGCCCACCCCCCTGATTGGGCGTGAAACGGAGCTGTCAGGCCTCAGCCGGCTACTGGGCGATGCACAGTGTCGTTTAGTGACCCTGTCCGGCCCTGGCGGGATCGGCAAAACACATCTGGCGATCCAGGCGGCTTCCAACCAACGGGGGAATTTTTCGGATGGCATTTATTTTGTCCCTCTGGCACCGTTAAATTCGGCCGAATATGTCCTACCAACCATTGCAAATGGCCTGTCTTTCTCCTTCTCCGGCACCAGGGAGCCGAAGACTCAACTGCTGGATTTCTTGCGAGAGAAGGAGATGCTTGTGGTGCTCGACAACCTGGAGCACCTGGTATCAGAAGCAGGCTTCCTGGCGGAACTTTTGCAACATGCGCCCAGGATAAAACTGCTGGTCACCACGCGAGAACGATTGAACCTGCAAGGAGAATGGGTGGTGGAGCTAAACGGCCTGCCCGTGCCACCACAGGAACAGCCTGGCGAACTGACCGATCCGCGCTCGCCGCTGATTTTAGAAGAGCACGGCGCAGTGGCTTTATTTGCGAACCACGCCCGGCGAGTACGCCCTAATTTCCAAATTGACTGCGCGCAACCAGCCTGCAATCATTCGAATTTGCCAGTTGATGGAGGGCAATCCGCTGGGGATTGAGATGGCAGCGGCCTGGGTAAGGGTGCTTTCGTGCCAGGAGATTGCGACGGAGATCGAGCACAGCCTCGATTTCCTGGAGAAACCCTTCAAAGACATCCCTGAACGCCACCGCAGCCTGCGGGCGGCCTTCGATCACTCCTGGAAATTGCTGACTCCAGAGGAACGCATCGCTCTGCAACGGATCTCTGTATTTCGATATGGATTCCAACGAGCAGCAGCCATTCAAGTGACCGGGGTAACGCTGGCAACCCTAACCGCTTTAATCGATAAATCCCTGCTGAGGGTAACGCCTACCCGCCGCTATGAACAACATGAACTGGTACGCCTTTACGCTTCAGAGAAACTGCAAGCAGACCCGGAAGATTTCACGCAAACGCATGCACAGCACAGCGAATACTACCTGCAGTTCCTGCAGGAGCGAGAAACCCGGATCATCCGCGATCGCAGCGCAGTTGAAGAGATCCGCAACGAATTGGAGAATGTCCGTTCTGCCTGGCAGTGGGGTCTGGTGATCAATCAAACTGCAGCGCTCCAACAAGGATTCAAGGGGCTGGCGGGATTTTATCGCCTGACCGGGCTGTTAAGAGAGGGGGAGAAGGTGTTCACCGAAGCCGCTCAGTGGGCGCAGAGCTCCGTCCCCAGCAACAGATCGGTTTTGTTAAGCCAATTGCTAGCTTGCATGGCTGGTTTTCTGAATGACCAAGCCAAGTACCCCCAGGCGATCGAAGCCGCTCAAAGGGCAGCAGAATTGGCCAGAACGCTAAACGATCCCCCAACCGAAGCGCTGGCTCATCTGGAATGGGGTCAGGCTCTCCGGCTGCAAGACGCATATTTTTCAGCCCGGCAGCATATCAACACGGCTTTATCCCTGGCTCGGGCGAACGGCCTGACCCTGCTCGAAGCCGAAAGCCTGCACCTGCTAGGGAATGTCGCCATGTTTCAAAGGGATTTCCCAGAAGCGCTAGAGTATCAGGAACAATCCCTGCAACTATTTATACGGAGCGGCGACCGGCACGGTGAGAGCGCGGTGCTAAAAAGTCTGGGCAATCACTATTACCTGAGTGGAAATTTGATCAAGGCTCAAGAATACTACCAGACCGCACTGGGCATTTTTCGGGAGACAGGCGACCGGCGAGGAGAAAGCCATGCTTTGAACAATCTGGGAGCTGTCACCGAGGCACAGGGCGAATATCTGGCGGCGAAAGATTATTACCGGCAAAGCCTGGCAATTGTGGCTGAAATAGGAGACCGGGGGGGAGAATGTGCGGCAATCGCGAACCTGGCCCATACAGCTTATCTCCTTGGAGACTTCCAAAAGTCGATAGAGAGAAACGAACAAGTAATCGCCATCACTCGCGAAATTGATCTGGGGGGCACCGAGGCAGTGGCCCTGTCCAATCTAGGGTTGATCGCCTATCAGATGGGGAATTATCAGGCTGCGCTGGATTATCAGCATCAGGCGGAGCAGGCCTATGAAAAGCAGGAAATCTCGCCGGCGCTCGCTTATATACGATTCCGACAGGGGAGAATTTTCTTCGCCCTGGGTATGTTAGATGAAGCTGGCGAAGCTTACCAGGAAGCCCTCGAATTGCGGCGAGGCCAGGGACACCATTCCCTCATCCTAGAGTCCCTGGCTGGACTCGCGGAACTGTCTTTACACGATGTTAACTATTCCCAGTTTGGCATGCACGCGGAACAAATCTGGGCTTCTCTTGCCAAGCCCGAGAGCGATATCCTTAACGAGACGGATGACGCGTTCTGGTTATTCCTGATCTGCTACCGGGTGTTCAGCGCCAGGCAAGATGAACGTGCTCCCGCAGTCCTATCAGCCGGCTACGAACAACTGACCAGGTCAGCCGCACGGATTCCCGCGGAAGCCGAGCGAAAAATTTTTCTAAACAGCTTCCCTTCTCACCGGGAGATCGACCAGACCTGGTCTGAGCAAATGCGGCCTCGCAAATCACCAGGCCGGCCAATCGTTTCTGAGGCGTGAATTTGGGATAAGGAGAGTTCGGGGTAGGTCAGGGCGGCGTTGCGCCCCAATCTACCCCGAAAGGACTCATGCGGAGGACTGGAAGAGGAGAGTGTTCCTGTACTCTCGCTAATCCGTGATGTGCGGAGCCAGCCAGAAGGCTTCATCTTCACTGGGTGAGCCGTTGGCAGACACCCTCAGGATGAATTTAACCTTTTGCCCGGCCAAGGAACTCAGGTCAAGATCTACCTTGGTGAAATAGTCATCATATACCTCGTGGGTTTCCCAGAGCGTGACGGGATCGCCGTCGCCGATGCGGTAACGCACCTGGAAAATCACATCGCATTTCTTAGCATCATCCAGACACCCCACTACCGCCTGGAAGCGGTAATCTGATTCCACCTTGATCTCGGGGTATTCGCCTGAGATGAATCCATCATTGGTGTACTCTGGATTGGTCCACAAAGCAGGCTCATTCTCCAGCCGGCCGTCTTCGATCACGGGATTATCCAGCAGAATCACGAAACCATCGTCATCACCTACCTCCCCTGGACAGGAAAGGGTACCGGCGTCGCTGCGCCAGCGGGCGGAGCAGTAGCTCAAAGCGAAATCAAGCGGGTATTTATCATCGGCAAGCACGTTGATCTCCACCCAGAAGCTATCCTTTGCCTTTGAGCCAATCCCAAATAACTGACCGGAGGGTGTGCTGAGCTGCCAGAAGCCGCGAAAACCACCAGGCGAGTCCGGCGAGATCAAGTCAACAGAGACATCGACTGTCTCGCCTGGATCAACAACTTCATCAATAGCAACCGAGCGGGGACCAGACATGCGCTCGCCACTGACAAATACCAGCTGGTAATCGCGCGTCCAACTGCAAGTACCGATATTGCGCAAGCGCCAGATTTTTTCAAACGCGGCGTTGGGCGGAAAAACGGTGCCATCCTTGACGGTGACATCCTCAACAAATTTTGCCCACAGGCATGGCTGTGGAGTAGGCGTTAATGTCGGCGGCGGCGAGGTCTGGGTTGGCGGAATAGCAGTGTTGGAAGGCGTTGCAGTGGGCGCCAGCGCGGTATTGGTGGACAGAGGCGTAGAGGAGGGTGGCACGCCAGTTAAAGTTGGTGGAAGTATGGTCGCGGTTTGGGTCAGTTGAGCGACAAAGGTTTGGGCGGCCTGGGTATAGAGCGCATCCGGGCCAGCCGGAGTAGCGGTCTGAGCCGGCCGTAAGAAGTAGATCACCCCGCAAACAACCCCCAGGGCAAGCAGGATGAGCACAAAGGCGATGCCCAATCCTATGGCAAACCAAGAAACATTGCGTTGCATAAAATTATTCCCTTTCGCTTATCGGCCCTCAAGATGAGATCTACTCCTGGTTGAGGGCTGTCATTTTGCCGGATAACCTGCATGACGCCAGGCGACCCCTGCCATCACCCGGATTGCGGCTACCCGTTAATACGCTGGTATTTAGACGTCATTACGGTGGTAGATTGTTCCCTAAAAACAGGAAGAGGGAAATGCTTAACAAGGGTTATACTTCGCCAGGCAACTCTATGGATAATCTTAGCTCACCATGAACAATCAAACCGTGATGATAACGGGAGCCACGAGCGGGATCGGCGCGGTGGCAGCCCTGGAATTAGCCCGCATGGGCGCAAGGGTGGTGGGGGTTGGACGCAACCCGGATAAATGCGCGGCTGCAGCCAGCCGCATTTCAAAAGAGACCGACAACCTAAACGTGGAGTATCTTGTCGCCGACCTGTCTTCCCAAGATCAGATCCACCGATTGGCAGAGGCCTTCAAAGCAAAATATACCCGGCTGGACGTGCTGGTCAACAACGCGGGAGCTTTTTTCAGCAGGCGCCAGGAGAGCGTAGACGGCATCGAGATGACTTTGGCGCTCAACCACCTGAACTATTTCCTGCTGACCAACTTGCTGCTGGACACCTTGAAAGCCAGCGCGCCAGCGCGGATTATCAACGTCTCTTCTAATGCACACATGGGCACCCGGATCAACTTCGCCGATATCGAAAGCCGGCGGCGTTACATAAGCTGGGCAGTCTACGGACAGTCCAAGCTGGCCAATGTGCTGTTTACCAACGAGCTGGCACGCCGGCTGGAGGGTACGGGGGTGACCGCCAACGCCCTGCACCCGGGCTTTGTAGCAACCGGATTCGGCCAAAACAACCACGATCTGGTCGGCTGGGGCACACGCATTGTCCAGAAGTTCGCCGCTCGCAGTCCTGAGCAGGGAGCGCGCACGATCATTTACCTGGCCAGCTCCGCAGAGGTGGATCAGGTCAGTAGTAAATACTTCGTGGATGAAAAAGAAGCGCGCTCTTCGCCAGCCTCATATGATGCAGACACTGCCATGCGCTTGTGGGAACTGAGCGCAGGGATGACAGGTCTAAAAGGTGACCTATCTGCTAAGAAGTTGAGCGCAGCGTAAACCTGTTCAAGTCATTCAGGTTGTTCCGACTATATATCATTTCATAGTAAAACCTAAAAATTTAATATATACTAATCTTATCGTGTCAATTCTCGCTATGCAAAAGGCTGACACACTTATCCGCACGAAGCTGCGCCTGCCTTATATCCGACCAGGATTAGTGTCACGGCCGCGGCTCCAGGAACAGATAGAGCGCGGGCTGTGTGGGCCGCTCACCCTGATTACTGCCCCGGCTGGTTTTGGCAAGACTACCCTGGCGGCATCCTTTGTCGCCAATTGCGGGATGCCGGTAGCCTGGCTTTCACTGGATAAGCATGACAACCAGGTAGAGCGCTTCCTGATTTATCTGGTCGCCGCCTTGCAAGAGGCAGAGCCCGCCATTGGAAGCCAGGCAGCCCAGCTCCTGGAAGCGGTTCGCCAGGTGCCCCCTGAAGCCGTCCTGACCGGCCTGATCAATGACCTGGATAGCGCCGGCAAAGAAATCACCCTGGTGCTGGATGACTACCAGTTTATCAGCAGCCAGGCTGTGCATGAGGCCATCACTTTCTTACTGGAGCATTGCCCCAGGCCGTTCCACCTGCTGATCATCACCCGGTCGGACCCCCCTCTGCCACTGTCCCGTTTGCGCGCCCGTGGCCACGCGCTTGAGCTACGGGCCGACGATCTGCGCTTTACCGCCTACGAGGCAGCCCAATTCCTGAACGACATCATGGGGCTCCATCTGGATGCCCGGTCGGTGGCAGTGCTCGAGGAGCGCACGGAAGGGTGGATTGCCGGCTTGCAGATGGCAGCGCTTTCTATGCGCGACCGGGAAGATGTCACCGGGTTTATCGCCGGCTTCTCCGGCACCAACCGCTACATCCTGGATTACCTGCTGGAGGAGGTCCTGGCCAGCCAGCCACCAGAAATCCAGAGCTTTCTGCTGCACACGTCGATTTTAAACCGCCTGACCGCTCCACTTTGCGATGCGGTCGTTCACACATTAGAACGTTCGAACGTTAGCAGGTTAAGTTCCATTGAAGGTGAGGAGGAGTTGCTTTCGCTGGATCAACGTTCTAACGTTTTCACGTTCCAACGTTCTAACGAAATCCTCGAAGTACCTGGAGCGGGCGAATCTCTTCGTGGTGCCACTGGATGATGAGCGCACCTGGTTCCGTTATCACCAATTGTTCGCCGAACTATTGCGTGCCCAGCTTCACCGGGCGCTCAGGGACCAAGACATCGCTCAACTCCACCTGCGGGCTTCTGAATGGTATGACCATCGTGGCCTGGTGCTTGAGGCGATCCATCATGCTTCATTAACCTCAAATAATGAGTGGGTCGAGCAACTGATTGAACAAAACTATATGGAGATGTTCCATCGCGGAGAAGCTTCGTCCATGCGTTTTTGGACTGGCAAGCTGAGCAAAGAATTGATATATAAGAGGCCCTGGTTATGCATTTATGAAGCCCAGAGCAATGCTTTGTTTGGGCAACTGGATGAAGCCGATGTGTTGTTAGCTAAAGCGGAAGAGCATCTTCAATTAGAGAATCCACCTGCCGACGCTCAATCCATGGTGGGTCATTTAGCATATGTTAAAAGCCGGGTCACTGGCATGCGTGGTGATGTGCTTCGAGCTATCGAGCTAAGTCTCACCGCACGAGAAAATACTCCTGCCAGTAACCAGGCCCTGCAATCAGGAATTGGCGTTATGCTCGGAGTTGGATATTTCTTGAATGGCGATTTTACTAACGCAGAACTAACTTGGAATGGAACAATACAATCAAGCATAGCTGCCAATGCGATTAATGGTACTGTGGCGGCTTATTGCCATCTGGCGAGGTTGTATGCTATCCAAGGTCAGTTACATAAATCATACAGGCTATACCAAGAAGCCGGGAAATTTGCCCATGAGGCGGGTGGTCGGAATTTAGGCGTTATGAGCCTAGTAGACATGGGAATTGCTAATGTATTATATGAGTTGAACGATCTTGAGGCTGCTCTCGCTCATATTAAGCAAGGGTTGGAGTATATCCCTTTATGGGGCAACGCCGACGATATAGCCCTGGCATACACAACCCTTGCCGGAATTCAGCAGGCACAAGGGACCACAGCTGGTGCAGCGGAAGCCATAGAAGAAGGGATCCATTTGATCCAAACAAGCGGTGTTTTCTCAGAAGCACGTGATGCAGTGAGGACTACCCAGGTAAAACTCTGGCTGGCACAAGGAGATTTACTGTCAGCTGACCGCTGGGCTGCATCCCAGGAAGAGCGATTGATCTCGGACAGCGGATTTGGGTTTGAAAATGAGCTGACTCGCATAACACTTTCACGGGTATATATTGCTCAGAAGAAACCGGATGAATCGATCAGCTTATTGACTCGCCTTGAGGAAAGTGCTGAATCAGGTGGAAGAACGGGGAGGCTCATTGAAATCCTGATCCTCAAGGCACTAACACTACAGATATTGGGTGAAACTGCTCAGGCGCTTGCGACCCTGGAGAAAAGCCTGTCGCAGGCTGAACCAGAGGGATATATTCGGACTTTTATACAGGAAGGTCCGCCCATGCAGAGACTGCTTGCTCAATGGTCGGTCCGTGCCGGCGAAGTTCCGTTGCGAGACTACGTTGCTGATTTGCTCTCCCAATTTGACGCCGAACCACACCGAATCATGGCAACACAAGCAAGAGTTTCACCAACCGGTGTCCTGGTCGAGCCATTGAGCCCGCGTGAGCTGGAAGTTCTCCAACTCATCTCATCAGGCAGTACCAACCTGGAGATCGCCCGGATGCTGATCGTGTCCCCGGGTACCGTCAAGGCTCACACGGCCAGTATATACCGCAAGCTGGATGTCGCCAACCGCACCGAGGCTGTGGCGCGCGCCCGGCAGCTCGGCATCCTCTCCTAAGACCCCAAAATCGCCTTCGATCTAAACCCTACAAATAAACACCAGATACCCCATTTGGCAGATGCGGGGCTCCTGGCTGCGCGCTACACTAAAGCCAGAACCGAATTAGGAGGGCGCTCATGCCGGAATACTATGAGATCAAAATCAAGGGCTATCTGGATCCACACTGGTCAGATTGGTTTATGGGACTGAAACTGACACACCTTGAAGGAGATGAAACACTGATCTCCGGCTCGCTGCCCGACCAAGGCGCACTCCACGGACTGCTCGAGCGCATCCGCGATCTGAACCTGACCTTGATTTCGGTCAACACTGATGGTCCGTCTACCCAAGAGGCTGATAAGAATTACAAGGAGTAGTCATGAACACAATCCATTTAATAAAAGGAAGCGAGATGGCCGGTGACGTGCCCGCTCGGATTGGAGGGATTCGCGGCTGGCAGCGCTGGGCGCCATACGCCGCAGTGGTATGGTCACTTGTCTACGCCGCCCTGGGGATCACCTGGGGCCTGGGCGGGCGTGGCTTCCCTTACACCCCCGAAACCGCGTCCGACAGTTTAGGACTGTTGCTCGGTCGGTTTGGGCCAGGCGTGGTCTGGATCGTCGTGATGATGGCAGGGATTCCTGCGGCGGCGGTGGGAATTGCGATGCTGCGCGGGGTGAGAGGCCGGCTGCTCCGGCCTCTGCTCATAGCTGCCGGAGTGCTGCTCGCCGGGGCCCTCCTGCTGCTCATGACCGCCCTCGACCTGCTGGTCAAGTTCGGCTATTTCCCCTATATCATCTTCAGGCTCATCACCGGGGCTGAGGTTGGCTCCTACCTGGAGGGTTATGCCCGCTGGACAACGGTACACCAATTACTGTGTCTTCTCGGCGGTTTTCTCTGGCTGGCGGCTACCGTCAGTTACGCCCGCCGTAGCGGAGACGCCTGCCTGATTTGCGGCCGCCGAGACGGCCTGGAGGGGTGGACGAGCCCCGACAACGCGGCGCGCTGGGGCCGCATCGCCGTGTATGTGGCGATGGTGGCGCCAGTCTTCTACGCCCTCACCCGTTACGCCTGGGCGCTGGGATTCCCGCTGGGGATGAGCGAGGAGCGATTTCGTCCCGCTCAAGAGAGTGGGAAGTGGATAGGGGGAGCACTCTTTTTGGGGAATTTCATCCTGTTGGGAGCCTTCCTGATGCTTGGCTTGGTGCAGCGCTGGGGTGAGGTGTTCCCGCGCTGGATGATCGGCCTGGCTGGACGCCGGGTGCCCATCGCGCTGGCGGTAATCCCCGCCTCGCTTGCATCGGTGTTGCTGGTGGTGGGCGGCATCGGGATATGGTCCAGCTTAGATCAAATGGCCGCTAATTTGGCGGCTATTGGGGTAGAGGGTGTCAGGCTCATCTGGGAAATAACCGTCCAGGTCGGTCCTACATTGCTATTTCCAATTTGGGGTGTGGCGCTCGCTGTGGCGACGCTGGGTTACTACTACCGGCGGCGCGGCCCGTGCAGGGTGTGTGGTCGTGGCGCCACCATCCAGTTACCAAAGGAGATAACCTGATGATAAGCCTTCGTGTTTTTGGGAATCTTCCCCACAAGTAAACCTTGCAAATAAACTCCGAATATCCCGTTTGGCAGATGCGGGCTGCCGCACCCCGCGCTACACTACTGGTAGATGCTCACAAGGAGAACGGACATGACTGATTACTATGAGATCAAAATCGAAGGCCAACTAGACTCTGCCTGGTCATATTGGTTTGCAGGAATGAAGCTGACCCACCTTGAAGGGGATGAAACTCTGCTTTCCGGCATACTACCCGACCAGGCCGCTCTGCATGGCCTTCTCGAGCGCATCCGCGATCTCAACCTGAAATTGATCTCGGTTAACTGCTGCGGCCAACCAACCGAGTATCCCTAAGGAAAGATAAATCAGAAAGAGGCTGAAATGTCCCAATCAACCCAAATCCCAACGGTCCCTGCATATGTCAATTCTGCCATGAAATTCGTGTTGCACTCGCCTTTGCACAGGATGGTCAGCAAATCCGTCCTGCTGATCAGCTTCACCGGGCGCAAGAGCGGGAAAACCTACACTACCCCGGTCGACTACTCTCAAGACGGCGATCAGGTGTACGTGTTTACGCATGCAAACTGGTGGAAAAACCTGTGCGGCGGCGCGCCGGTCACCTTGCATATTCGAGGCCGCGAGCTCCAGGGGCTGGCAGAACCGATCGCCGAGGATAAAAGAGCTGTCGCCGCCGGGCTGGCAGAGCATCTCCGCAAAGTACCGAGTGATGCCAGGTATTATGGGGTGTCCATTGATGAGGGCGGAAACCCAAGAAAAGAAGATGTAGAGAAAGCTGCGCAGACAGTGGTGATGCTGCGCATCCGGCTATACTGATCCTGAAATTGCTGGTGCACATGCACTTGCGAGGAGAGTAGAAAATGACACACATGCAAATTCGCGATGCCTCCCTTTTCGTGAAAGTCGTGGGACAGGGATACCCGCTGGTGCTCATGCACGGCGGTCCCAGTCTGGATCACACGACCCTGTTGCCCCTGGAGCCTCTGGCGGATCAATTCACCCTGATCTTCTATGACCACCGCTGTAATGGTCGCTCGGAAGGGGCAGAAGCTTCGACGATGACGTTCGAGAACCTGACTGCGGATGCAGACGCGTTGCGCCAGGCTCTGGGCTTCGACCAGTGGGCGGTGCTCGGGCATTCCTTTGGCGGCAATGTGGCCCTGGAGTACGCCCTCCGCTACCCGCAGAGTCTGTCGCGCCTGGTATTGATGAATACCGGCGGGGATCAACGGTGGGTGAACCAGAACGCACCGGAGATCCTGGCGAAACGAGGCTATAGCGCCGAGACCGTGGCTGCGGCTCGCCGTTTTTTTAACGGCCAGGTGACAGTTGACGAGTACTTTCCCACCTTGGTGAAGTTTCTCGGGGCCTACCCGTACCACCGCAGCATAATATATAACCCCACATTCCTGAGGCTTGCTACAAAAGTAGGATGGGGGCCCCCCATGAAAATGCGACCCGAAGCACTCATCTTCGGTTACGGCCAGCTGCTCCAGGGCTGGACGGTGATGGACCGGCTCGGCGAGATCCAGGTGCCGACCCTGGTCCTGGCCGGGCGATACTGCTTTCTATTTCCGCCGGAACATCAGGCCATCCTGGCCGACCGGCTGCCGAACGCACAGCTGGAGCTGGTCGAGTGCGCCGGTCATAACCCGCAGATTGAGCAACCGGAAGAGGTGATCCGCATCCTCCGGCATTTTTTGGCCGATGTGGATCACGGCTATGTCTATCAGAACCAATTAAACACCGCGGCTGCGCGGTAAGAAGAAAGCCACGAAAACCAATCAGATTAATAGCTGCTCGCACTACGTGGGCCACACAAATAGACGAAAATGAGAATGCTTCGCACAGAACACTCGCAATGACATTTTCGAATAAATAAGGAAGTACAACCATGCACGTGAAAAAACTCCTCTTCCCAGCATTGCTCGTTGGCGCTCTGCTGGCGCTTATCTATCGGCTATTCAATCGCCCATTTGCGAAGCCCGCTGATGCGAAGCCGGATTCAGCAAAACCAGTTTCCAACAGCGTGTCCTATGATGCGATCGACGCTTATATCCAAGAGAAAATGCACCGCCTGAACATCCCGGGTGTCTCGTTGGCGATCGTGGAGGGCGACCAGATCGTGCATGTGCGCGGCTTTGGCCAGGCCCGCCCGGGCGGTGAAACACCTACTCCCCAGACGCCCTTTTTCATCGGCTCGCTGACCAAATCCTTCACCGCCCTGGCAATAATGCAACTGGTCGAGGCCGGCAAGATCGAGCTAGATGCCCCGGTGCAGCGCTACCTGCCCTGGTTTCGCGTGGCGGACCCGCAGGGGCGTCAGCACAAATGACCGTGCGCCACCTGCTCAACCAGACCAGCGGCCTGCCAATGCTGCACTCGGAAATTACCCTGGCTGATTTCGATAATCGCCCGGATGCCACCGAGCGCCTGGTGAGGGCTCTCTCCACGCTCAAACTCACCCGCCCGGTCGGTGCGAAGTTCGAGTACAGCAATACAAATTTTAACGTGCTGGGGCTGATCGTCGAGGCTGCCAGCGGGGAGTCCTACTCTACCTATGTCCAGCAGCATATCTTCGACCCCCTGGAGATGCGCCACAGTTATACTACCAAGGTCGCCGCGCAGCAGGATAACCTGGCAATGGGATACCGCTACTGGTTTGGTCACCCCTTGCCTGCCCCTGATCTCTCCATACCGTCTGGCTCACTTCCCTCCGGCCAGCTGATCGCCAGCGCCGAAGACATGGCGCACTACCTGATCGCCCAACTCAACGGAGGCCGCTACGATGGGGCGCAAATCCTCTCAGAGGCGGGCATCGCCGAGATGCACCACGGGGTTGCGGAATGGAGGGAAATGGGGATGCTGGTGGGATATTACGGCATGGGCTGGGTTAGCCAGGAGATCGGTGGATCAAGGATCGTACTCACACAGCGGCACCGTACCCGACTTTGGCGCATTTATGGCGTTAGTGCCGGAACAAAATAAAGGCATCATCCTGCTCTTCAACGCCAACCATGCCATGATGAAGCTGACTCTTGACGAAGTGGGGCTAGGTGCGGCGCAGCTCGTCGCCGGAAAGCGCCTTTCGCCATCTGTGTTGGACGCAGCTCCATGGGCGATGCGCCTCATGCTGCTCATTCCGATCCTCCAGATCGCCAGCGTGGCTGCCACGCTGGGATGGTTGCGCCGCTGGCAGCGGGACCCGGCCCACCACCCGAGCAGCGGGCGCATGTGGCGGCAGCATATCCTGCTCCCGCTGATCCCCAACCTGCTGGCTGCCCTCACCCTGATCCCTGTGCTGGGCAAAATGCGCGGCTGGATCAGGCTCTTTATGCCCGACTTTTCCTACCTCGCCCCCATTTGTGGCAGTTTTGCGCTGGTGTGGAGCTTTTTACGCACCAGGTTGATCCTCCGGGCGCTACGAAAGGACGTATAAGCGCTACCTTTTAGATCAATGGGAGATTCATCTAATGCCAGAGATCATTACCAGCCAGGATGCCCAATATGCCTTTGATCTCGTTTCGGAGATCTGCACGCAGGTGGGTCCTGGTTTGCCCGGCAGCTCCCAGGAGCGGGAGCGGGCTGCCATGATCAAAAAAGAACTGGAATCGCACCTGGGCGCCGAGAATGTGGCCGTTGAGGAATTTACCTTTGCGCCGGGCGCCTCCTTGAATCCGTACCCCGGCCTCTTCCTGCTGCTGGCCGTCCTGCTGAATATCGCAACAGGTCTTTTCCCGGGAGTCAGCCCCTGGGTGACCAGCATTGCTGCCCTGGCGTTCTCGATTATCTCGCCTTGGCTGTTTGTCAGCGAGTTCATCTTCGGCTTCGAGCTGGTTGATCGATTCTTCAAGAAGGCACAGTCAGTCAATGTGATCGGCACGCTGCGCAGACCCGAAACGAAAAACGTGAAGCGGCTGCTCATCCTGAGCGGCCACCATGATAGCGCTCCGGAGAATACCTGGTTTGGTCTGTTTGGTGATGTGAACCGGCTGTTCATCCGGAGAGGAAACCGGGATCAGCGCGGGAAAATACCAGGCTGCTTTTCCTTGGTTACGCATGCTATGTCTTCTCCGCTATCTTCTTCATCGGATTCATCACCATGCTCGTAATGAGCCTCATCCAGCTGGCGGGCCTGATCACTGGCAATGCTGACATTGTTCGCCTCGGAACGCTGGGGTGGGGTCTACTGATCTTTCCAATGGCGCCTGCCATGATCTATACATTGTTCGCCATCAGGGGCACGAAAAACGGGGGCAACGTGCCGGGCGCGGTGGATAATCTCTCGGCCTGTGCGCTGGCGGTAGCCATGTGCCGCTTCCTGGCTAAGAATCCCGCAACCATTCCCGAGGACACGGAAATTCGCTTCATCACCTTCGGCAGTGAAGAAGTCGGGCTGCGCGGCTCGCGGCGTTACGTGGAGCGCCACCTGGATGAGCTGAAAAGAGTGAACGTGCGGGCGCTCAATTGCGAGATGGTCGCCTATCCGGAAATCGCCATCCTTACTTCGGAAGTGAACGGCACTGTGAAGAATTCCCCCAAGATGGTGAAAAGCGTGGCTGCCGCGGCACAGCGCGCCGGGGTCCCCTACAAGGTGAAGCCCGCCTCCATCGGAACTGCGTGCGACGCGGGCCCCTTCAGCCGGGCTGGCCTCCAGGCCACGACCCTGCTTCCTTTCCAGGCGCCGCAACAGCTGTTGGCCTTCTATCACCAGAAATGGGATCGACCGGAGGTCATGACCCTGGAGCCGCTGTTAAATGTGCTGAAGCTCTATCTCGAGTGGGTGCGCAATGATGATGGGGAGCAGGCAGAACAACTATCCGAACAGTTACCCTGAAATCAGAACAATCGTGAAGGATGCAATAACATGAATGAGAAAATCGGACCTTACCATGTCGTCGAGCTCCCACCCGGGCGACGGATATGGGTGAACACGCTGGACCTGTCCTGGCCAGCCCATACCATGTACGGCCTGCTGGAAGTGGACGTGACGGTACCGCGGCAGTTGATCGCTGAGCACAAGAGGCACACAGGCGAGACGCTGTCCTTCGCTGGTTTCTTAACCTACTGCCTGGCGCGTGCGGTGGATGAGGACAAAACGATCCAGGCCTTCCGCAAGGGCGACAAACAGCTCGTCCAATTTGACGATGTAAACGTTGGGTTGATGGTCGAGCGGAAGGTGGGTGAGAAGCGCGCCCTGATGGGACATACCATCCAGGCTGCTAACCGCAAGACCTACCGGGAGATCCACGATGAGATTCGCAGGGTGCAGGAGGAACCGGTTCCGCCTGGAAGAGGGATGCCCTCCTGGTTCCGTTCTGCCATGCTGTGGCCGTGGCCATTGTCCAGGCTGGTGATCGCTTTGCTGCGCTTAAACAACCGCCGTGACCCAACCATAGGCGTGTCAATGGGAGGCACAGTCGCCCTTACATCGGTCGGTTTGTTCGGCGGAGGCCATAATGGCTGGGGGATAAGTCCCACACTCCACCCACTCGGCCTGGTAGTGGGAGGCATTGCCTGGAAACCCGCCGTCGTCGATGGGCGGATTGAGCCCCGCGAGATGCTCAACCTGACATTATCGTTCGACCATAATATCGTCGATGGGGCTCCGGCAACCCGCTTTGTGCGCCGGCTGGTCGAGCTGATCGAGAGCGGGTATGGGTTGGAGGGGATGGATGGGCAGCATACTTCGACGTCGCTCCGCTTAGGGCAAAAAGCGCCTCTCCCTTCGGAAACCTCGGAGCTACGGCTCAGGAAGCCACTCGTAATCAATAATCAATAATCAATAAAGGAGAGCATATCATGGATGAAAAGGAAAGAATCACAAATATTCTCAATGGATACCGGGGCGAGATCATGGCCAGGAGTCCTAAGTCATTATCGATCTGGCAAAAAAACCGGGCGGTCATGCCGGCGGGTGTGGGCAGTGTTTTCCGGCTGTCCGATCCGTTTCCGATGGTGGTGAAGCGGGCAAAGGGCGCCAGGATGTGGGATGTGGATGACAACGAATACCTGGATTGCAACCTTGGCTTCTCGACCTTGATTCTCGGGAATGCTCCGGACGAGGTCGAAGCGGCGATCAGGGAGGCGTTGCCGTACGGCTCACATTACGGGCAGTGCCACGAGCACGAGTATGCGTTTGCCAAACTGTTTTGCGACATGGTGCCAGGCGTCGATAAGGTGACCTTCTGCAACTCGGGGAGCGAGGCGACCATGTACGCCCTGCGGCTGGCGCGCGCCACGACCGGGCGGACCCTGGTGGCAAAATTCGAGGGCGGCTATCACGGAGCGCATGATCTGCTGGCTGTCAGCTTCGGCCGGCCGCGCCCGGGACCCGATCTGGGCGGACCGATCGAGGATCCCGCGGCACTGCCCGAGAGCCCCGGGCTGGCCGAAGGCGCCTGGAAGGACACCATCGTCCTGCCTTACAACCATCCGGCTGCTTTCGACAAGATCCGGCGGCATGCGGACCGGCTGGCGGCGGTGATCATCGAGCCCGTGCAGGGCGCGGCAGGGTCAATCCCGGCAGACAAAGAATTCCTGGCAGAGCTGCGCAGGATCACACGCGAGAT
Source organism: uncultured Chloroflexia bacterium (assembly GCA_963706905.1). GTDB lineage: Bacteria > Chloroflexota > Anaerolineae > Anaerolineales > UBA4823 > CAVPNY01. The sequence continues at coordinate 22,213 of CAVPNY010000013.1, forward strand.
TGGGACCTTTCTTATCTTTGACGAAGTGATCACCGGCTTCCGTCTGGCCCTCGGCGGGGCTCAGGAGTTCTACGGAGTGATCCCGGATGTGGGCACTTACGGCAAGGTCGCCGGGGGTGGCCTGCCCTTCGGAGCGGTGGGTGGAACCGCCGAGGCCATGCGCTTGATGGAGTACGATTCTGAACCAGGATTTATCCTCGTGGCGGGCACATTCAATGGCAACCCACTGGTTACCGCGGCCGGGACGGCCGTCCTGCGCCGCCTGAGCAGTGAAGCGGGCCTGTATGCTCGCTTGAATGCTATGGGTGACCGCTTTCGGACTGAAATCAACCAGTTTGCCCGGGAACGAGACTATCCAGCCATTGCCACCGGTGCTGGCTCCATTTTCTCGATGCACGCGACCCGCGGGCCGGTGGACAACCTCCGGGACCTGCGCGCGGGGAACGCGGCCGCCACCACCGGACTGAGGCTGCTGTACCGCAAGAACGGGCTGCACATTACGCCCAGTCACGGGTTCATCAGCGCGGCGCACACGGACGCGGACATCACCCAACTGATCGAGATTCATAAAGCCGCGATGGAGGAACTGAGGGCGCAGGGCGTGTGGTAAAGCGAGGCAGATTGTCCTACACGGGCACGCTGTTCTAGATGTTGATGTACTTGGCTATGGGCTCGCTTACAAAAACCTCCCCACCATTCACCTTCCAGATTGCTTCCACCAAATCGGAGGCGGCCCGATTCTTCAGCACATACCCGCGTGCGCCCTGTTTGAATGCAGCTCGTACGATCGAGGGTTCATCATAGATGGATAAAATCACGATCAGTACATCTAATTCAAGGGAGTGAAGCTTTTCCGAAACCTGCAAGCCGTTTAATTTGGGCATGTCGATGTCAAGGATAAGTATATCGGCTCGAATTGTTTGGGCCAGCGCAACCGCCTTTTCCCCATTCTCCGCAGTAGCAACCACTTCGATATTCGGCGAATTTCTCAATAGACTTGAGATACTATTCAATATGTTTTGATGATCATCTGCCAGGATGACCTTGATATTTTTATCCATAATCCTATACTAGCTCGAATGTTAATAGCGTTGTATACACACTAATCTCTTCTCTTTAGTTTCCCCTATTTTCTGTCGGTTGAAAATGGGTAAGTACCCTACCAGGGCAATAATTGGTAATCGAACAATAAAATACCTTTATTCCAAAAATATCAACTTGTACTCTATCGCTTTGCGGATCAGGCTGGGCAAATCAGAGACGTTTAATTTTGTCATGACATTAGCCCGGTGTTTTTCCACGGTTTTAACACTGATCCCTAGCGTATAGGCGACCGACTGGTTCGTGTGTCCTTCGGATATCAATTGCAGCACTTCTCGCTCGCGCGGAGTCAGCAGCTCCATAGCATTTTTAGGCGCAGCCTGCTGGTAATTATCCAACAACAGCGGCATAACATCCTCAGAGATGGTGGGACTGAGGTAAGTTTTACGCTGTACCGCTGAATTTACTGCCAGGACAAGTTCTTCGGTCAGGGCATCTTTTTTCAAATAACCTCTGATCCCCTTTTTTAGCAGTTGGTGTACGATGGTGGGATCCGAGTGCATGGATAAGATGACAATCTGAGTGTTTAATCCCAGCCCAAGAATTTTTTCAGAAGCCTGCACGCCGTCCAGGCGCGGCATGGATAAGTCCAGAATAGCGACGTCAGGCTGAAGCTCTTGTACTTTTTCTACGGCCTCATAGCCATCTGAGGCTTCGTATACGACCTCGATGGCGCCATCCGCTTCCAAAAGGGAACGAATGCCTTTGCGAACCAGATTGTGATCGTCTGCGATTAGCACCCGAATCATGTTGGTTCCTCCCGCAGATGCAGGGCTACACTGGCACACAGGTGGGTGCCTTTAGCCAGTTCTGATTGCACTTCCAGCTTTCCATCAATAATATTCAAACGTTCCTCCATGCCGGCTAATCCCATGCCTTCCTGATTCTCATTTTCAAGAGCCAACGGGTTGTATTTCATACCTTTACCATTATCCTGGACGTGTATTTGAAGCACGCCGGTTTGTAAATCCAGCCATACCCGGACCTCGGTCGCCTCGGCGTGCTTGGCAATGTTGGTCAGAGCTTCCTGGACGAAACGATAAAGGGTGATCTCAAACGAACTCGTTAATCTGGGTAGCTCGATGCCTTCATAAATAATTTGAATATGGGTCATTGACTCAAACTGTTGGCATAGACCTCCCAGGGCTAGATTCAAGCCCAGTCGGTCGAGTGCAGGTGGGCGCAAGTTGTGGGCGATGGAACGCAAATTTTCCATGGTCGCGCCGGTTTGATCAGCGGCCTCTTTCAATGCCAGTCGCGCTGCCTGCATTTCTGATGGTAAGCTGTTTCCCAGCATTTCCAGGGAAATCTTCAGGGCTGTCAGGGTTTGACCGGCCTCGTCGTGAAGCTCGCGAGCAATGCGTTCGCGTTCCTCTTCCTGAGCAACGACTACCTTGCGGGTGAGGCGGCGCATTAGCTCACGCTGGTTGTTCGCCACTTGACGACGATACTCGGCAGTTTCAAACAGCCTGGCGTTTTCAATCGCCAATCCGGCCTGATGAGCGAGTAGCATCAGCAGGTTTTCATCATCCTCAGTAAAATGTCCGACCTTGGATGATTGCAATGTAATGGTGCCAATGACCATGCCATCCTGATTCTTAATGGGTGCAACCAGTAACGAATGTGCATGGCTTGTACGTGGAAAGCCGACAACGCGGGCATCTTGACTCACGTCTACCACATTGATCAGACTCCCGCTTTCCAGTACTCGCCCGGCGATCCCCTGACCGTAATCCAATGTGTAGTCTTCAGGGGGCACACTAATCCCGGCAACCGCCTCTAGACGCAGCCGGTTGTCCTGCACATTAAACAAATAAATCGCAGCCCATTCCACTGAAAGGACGATGTTGTTTCCCGCATCCACGACATGCTGGAGCACAAACTCTAAGGTCAGGTTGGCGCTGAGGATCTCTTCGAGTAGATTCGAAGTTGTTTCCTTTTCAGCAAGGAGCCGCTCCAGCTGCTGGAGTTGTAAAGCATTGTTTAAAGCAATAGCAGTCCACGCGGCGACATTTTCCACCAGCATCAGGTCTTCCTGGGTGAACTTGTCTTCCTCTCTATGGAGAGCCACAAATACACCAAATTTCTGGTTTCGCCAGGTAATCGGGACGGCCAGATATGTGAGAGGCGTAAAGCCCAGGCTGTGTGCGAGCGGCTTATATACTTTGGCGAGGCACTCCTCACCAAACAGGAGCGTGCTCTTCTGGTTGCGCCACACCTCCCCACCAATCCCTTCGGCAACTGGCATCCCCTGGCCTTTTAAGTCTATGCGGAAATGTTCATCCTGAGCTTCAATCGAGAGCTGACCGTTTTTTTCCAACAGGATAAACGCAACCTGGGCATCGACTATTTCGCGTATTCTGGTTAAGACTTCTTTATAAATGGTCTGGTTATTTCGAATTGAAACAACAACTTGACCGATGTGGTTAAGCATTCTTAACTGATTGGCCAGGTGGGTTAAAATTCTCAGCGTCTTGAACCTGCTGAGTGATATCTTGAATGATAGCCATCCCGGCGTAAATCTCATTATCATTATTGCGCAGCGGAACCAAATTCACTAAAAAGCATTCTTCGCCCGAATTTTGTTGGTAAGAGTGGGCTTTGCCTTTAAAAACTTCTTTAAATAAAAAGAGCTTTCGCTTAGGAAGCTCTCCCACGAGCCGAGTCATAAATTCTGCCACAGATAACCCGAAATGGTTTTTATCGGTTGAAACTCTTTTAATGATCTCCCCGCCCTCAATGAGAAATCACGCTCAACTCAGGATCATATAAAACCACCCCGGTATTGGGCAGCGCTTGAATAAGTGTGCGGTGGTGTTTCTCGTTTTCCAAACGGCTTAACTTTCTCAAATATTTAAATACGCTTAGCCATCAGAGGCGATGCTAGAGGAAAATGACGTGACAATTTAACAAAAAGTAGATCAAGAATCAGGTCTTTGCGGAATTTGATTATACAATGATAACTTTTGTAGTCGGTTTAATATGGATGGAATCAACAGCAGGATTCTTTTCTGGGAGCACTACGGATGCAACTCCTGTCGAAAATGATCCTGCCGATTTTATGCAGGCAGGTGAGATGTCTATGAAACTCGGGCATTTCGATATGGATTTGGAAAGTATATTTGCCGCTGCCCGGCAATTTCCAAATCTCGCACTAGGGGAATACCCTATATATCCAGGGAAAACCCCTACTTTTCTTAGCGGACTTTCCCAATTGCAGTTGAGCGAACAAGCCGTTATATTATTCTCTAATAATCAAACTGACCTTGAAAGGAGTTTGACTAAACGACAGAAAATATGGAAATATTATCCACCATCACGCTAACAAGAGGTGCCGTCCGCGGCTAAGAGGAGATTTTATGAGGGTCCGTAGTTCTAGTTCAACAGGCAGCCGGTTTTCTATTGGAAGGGTTTTGATAGCCCTGGTAATCGCAGCCATATCGATCATTGGTTTTCTGGGATCGAAAAGTTACAACCCGATCACAGAAGAAAACCAGTACGTGGCTATTACCCCCGAACAAGAGATAGCCCTCGGATTACAAGCTGCGCCCGAGATGGCTCGTGAATTTGGAGGCCTTGACCCGGATCCAAGCCAGCAGGCATATGTGGACAATGTCTGTGAGAAGCTGATCCAGAATTCGAATGCGAAGAATACGGATTGGCCTTTCGAATGCCATCTTCTGGCAGACGACCAGACTATTAACGCTTTTGCATTGCCGGGCGGGCAGGTATTCATCACCTCAGCATTATTTAATCAGCTTGAGACGGAGGGCCAGCTGGCCGGCGTGCTGGCACATGAGATCGGGCATGTGGTGGCCCGGCACAGTTCTCAGCAGATAGCTAAAGCCCAATTAACCCAAGGGCTGACCGGCGCGGTGGTGGTAGCCTCGTACGATCCGCAGGACCCTAACAGCCGCTCAGCTGCCTACATGGCGCAGATCGTCGGTCAGCTTGTGAACATGAAGTACGGCCGCGATGACGAGCTACAATCTGACCGGTTAGGCGTCGAGTTTATGTCTGAAGCGGGTTATGACCCGCGGGCGCTACTCCGCGTCATGGAAATTTTGGCTGCTTCCACGGAAGGCGCCCGGCCTCCCGAATTCTTCAGCACCCATCCCAATCCTGATAATCGCATTGCTCGCATCCAAGAAGCAATCCAGGAAGTTTTTCCCCAGGGTGTGCCGGATAACCTGATCCGTTAGATCGAAGCGCAGTGTAACGGAAGCGCGTGACAACCTGCGTATACCCAATCAATTGAGTGAAGAGATCTGCTCAATAAAACCAATCAATAATATGCTAGGAGGCTTAAATGTTAATCAACATTATCGCATGGATTATTTTAGGTGGTATTGCTGGCTGGATTGCCAGCCTGATAATGAGTAAAGATGCCAGTATGGGCACCATTGCTAATATCGTCGTTGGAATCGTCGGCGCCGTGATCGGCGGTTTCTTGATGAACCTGTTCGGCGCTTCGGGTGCAACAGGCTTTAATCTGTACAGTTTGATCGTCGCGGTTATTGGTGCAGTTGTGCTGCTCTTTTTGATCGGTGTCCTTCGCCGGGCGTTTTAATCCTGTGTGTTCACCGGGATGGGTGAATTTTCAATTTTAGTTTTTCCTTCGAAATTGCGGAGGGCAAATGAAGCCCTCCGCAATTTCTGCAGAAGAGGCAAACATATATGACAAATATTAATTCTTATGCCGAAAATCCTGAATGGATTGTTCAATCCAACAAAATGACGAAAAATTTCAACCAGGAAATTGGGGTTAAAGATCTTACCCTCAATATTCCGCGTGGCTCGATATTCGGATTTATCGGCCCTAGCGGTTGCGGTAAAACCACAACCGTTCGTCTCCTGCTTGGGATATACCCTCCGACGAGTGGAAAAGCAGAAATATTTGGTCACCAACCACATCGCTTTTCCCAGGAAGACAGGGTGCGAATCGGGTATATGCCTCAATTATTTATGCTGCAGCCAGGACTTACGGTTTGGCAGAATTTGTCCTTCGTCGCCTCAATGTATGGAATGGGGTTGCGCCGGCATAAGCGACTCAATGAGCTGCTCGATCTAGTAGAACTCAGCGGGGAAGAGCGCAAAAAAGCCCGGGATTTATCAGGTGGAATGCAGCGCCGGCTGAGTCTGGCAGCAGCATTGGTTCACAACCCCGAGCTGATATTTCTTGATGAGCCTACCGCTGGAATCGATCCTGTGCTGCGGCGGAAATTCTGGGACCACTTTCAGGATTTGAAGGCACAGGGGCACACTTTGTTTGTCACCACCCAATATGTTGGAGAAGCAGCATACTGTGATTATGTAGGTGTGATGTCAGATGGACATTTGTTAATGGTTGAAACGCCTGAGAATTTAAAGAAGATCGGCATGGAGGGGGAAGTGATCGAGCTGCATTTTGACGGCTTTCTGTCCCAAAACAAGATCGAACTCCTTCGACAGCAGTCTTTCATCTCAAAAGGTCGAGTGCATCTGCTGGATAATCTTTCGCTGCAATTAATCGTTGAGGATGCAGCAGAAGCACTGCCTGAGCTCTTACGGTGGTGTGAACAAAATGGGGTTGCAGTCCTGGAGGCACAAAAGCTAGAGCCATCGTTCGATGATGTTTTCGTTCAGTTGATAGAGAGGTACCGAAACCATGACTGAAATTATTAAACGGATCGCAGGTTTTTTTATCCGCATCTCTGCGTTTATCACTAAAGAGTTTTTTTCTGTTGTAAGCCAACCCCGCCTGTTGGGTGTGTTGATTCTGGGGCCATTTCTCATTTTGCTTATATTCGGCATCAGCTACCAGGATACCTACCGGACTTTACGTACGGTTATCGTTGTTGCAAAAGATAGCAGCATTGAAGAATCAGTCAAGGCATTTGCTGAGCAGCCAATGCCCGGGATTCAAGTGGTCAATATCACTCCTGACCCAACCGAGGCATTGAACACCTTGGAACAGCAGCTAGTCGACCTGGTGCTGGTCATCCCACCCGACACAGTTCAGACAATTGAAGGGAACCAGCATGCCGTGCTCACTTTTTACCATCAGGAGATTGATCCATTTGAGGTAGCCTATGTCGAGATTGTTGCTGACCGAATAACGGAAGAGACTAACCGGAAGCTGCTGCTCTCAGCGGTGGAGCAGAGCAAAGCAGAAGCGCGCACTTACCAAACTGAAATCCATCAGCTATCCGAAATCCAAGGCCGAACAACGGGGAGCAATGGATCGGATACTCCAAATACCGCCGCAGGAGATAATTCGTTAGGTGTCACAGGGGTGATCTGGCTGTTGCTTCAGGCTACTGGTGGGGAGGCAGATGGTATAACTGCTGAAAATCCGGGAGATCCACAGATAAGCACCTCTTCCCAGGACAGTGCAGCGGGATCCAAAGATGCTGACCTTCGAACGATAGACGAGCAGCTTACGCGATTCATTGGAATGGATTCACATGTTATCGTTGCACCTTTCAGTCGTGAAACGCATTCACTAAGTGAGGTAGACATTCAACCGGTACAATTTTATATTCCCGCAGTGCTTGCTCTGCTTCTGCAGCATATTGCCGTATCTTTAGCGGGTTTATCCATTGTCAGTGAACGTTACGCCGGTACCATGGAGGTGATGCGGGTCGCTCCTGTAAATGCTTTTGAGGTCCTGCTGGGAAAATATCTGAGCTTTTTTATTTTGCTTGGCTGCCTGGCTGCAGTGCTCACTGTCCTGTTGCGTTGGGTTTTAGGAGTACCCTTCATTGGCAGCTGGCCTCTTTACGCGTTGGCCGTTGGCCTGGTGATTCTGGTTTCACTTGGCTTTGGATTCTTGATTTCTAGTGTCGCGCGGAGTGACAGCCAGGCAATCCAATTTTCGATGGTGCTGCTGCTTGCCAGCATCTTTTTCTCAGGCTTCTTTCTACAATTGTATCGATTCCACTGGCCTGCCCAAACGATAGCCTGGCTTATGCCCTCCACTTATGGTTTTAAGATGTTGCAGGATATTATGTTGCGCGGGATCCAACCTGAGCCCTGGTTGTTCTGGGTATTAGGCGGACTTGCAATTGCGCTATTCCTGGTCAACTGGCTGAAGCTACGCAAGCTGATGGTGCAGAACTAGAGAGGTCTCATAAGCCGACATATTGAACCTGAATACCGGTGATCTTATGCCTCCCAAAAATTCCTATCCGAGATTCACGGTACAACCCAATCCCGGAACATCCGAGGCGGTCAACCAGCCGTCCTCCAGGCGGAAGGTCGACAGGGTGGGGTCATCGATCAGGTCGAGATGACCGTCCAGGTCACCGTAGCGCACGTTGGGGCTGCTCAAGGCAAAGCTCAAGCCGGCAGCAATAAGCAAGGCCGGCTCGATCAGGCAGCTAACCATGGTCACCAGGTGGGCTGCGCGAGCGATGGCATCCACCTGAGCGGCGCAACGCAAGCCGCCACAGGCTGCAATTTTTATGCTAAGCCCATCCACGATGCGATGAGTCGCTAGATGCAGAGCGGAGGCAGGGCCACCTGCGCTCTGGTCAGCCAGAATGGGCAAGGGACTGGCTTTCTTGATCGCGCGCAGCCCCGCATCGTCACCGGGAGGGATGGGCTGCTCAAACATCTCAATAATCCCGGCCAGGGCGCGGGCCACATCAACCGCCTGCTGGACGGTATAGCCCCCATCCGAGTCCAGGCGAAGGATATGATCTGGCAACACCCGATGGATCGCCATCACCCGCCGGACATCCTCGTCAGGATCCAGCCCACCCTTAATCTTGAGCATCCGAAAGCCCTCTCCGGCGCGCAGCCGGGCGATCTCAACGCTCTCTGTGAGGGAGGCGATGGGGATAGTCACGGAGGTCTGGATGCAGTTGCGGTAACCGCCCAACAGGCGGTAAAGCGGCAGGCCTGATGCCAGGCCGAGCAAGTCGTGAAAGGCCAGGTCAAAGGCGCACATGGCCGAGGGCGCATCCTTGAGGTGAGGCGCTAATTCTTCCAGTGAATATTCCAGATTGGTGGGATGCAAGTCAGGGACAAGGGTGGCAGCATCGCGGCAGGCGCGGATGACAGCCTCCGGCCGATCTCCAGTCAGGTCCTGGTGGGCAACCGTACAGCCCCAGGCGCTCTCCCCCTTGACCGTTTGCAAGTGGACAAAGATGGCTGTAATCTGATCAATCTGCGGGACACCAGCCATGCGGATGGGCTGCCGCAGTTTTAAGGTAACCGGATAAACTTCCGCCTTTTTTATCTGCATCAGAGGCCCTCTCGAATGGATTTATTATGATTATAGCAGCTACGCAGTTGAAGGGAACATACGCTGGCGAAGAAAAGCAATGAAATCCAAAGCCAGCAAGGCTGAGGGCAAAAGACCTTCCTGGCAGCGCATCCGCCAAATTTGAGGAAACAACGCCAGCTCATGGCAGGAGTTAAATCTGACTCAACTGGCACAGTGTAAACTCACAGGAAAAGATGTCAGGCATGAGCACAAATCTTACCACTTTTCAAGGAAGGCAGCCGTCATCGGATGGCGGGTTTGCCAGTTTAGCAGGCCAGCGATATAATCACACACTATGATCCAAGCCAGAAGTTAATCAGGAGACTTATTCATGGCCATCGACACCCCATACACCTACCGAAACCTGGTGATCTACGAGATCTATGTCCGCAACCACGGACCGAACGGCAACTTCGCCGATGTGGAAGCCGACCTGCCGCGCATTCGCAGCATGGGGGTAGATGTGATCTGGTTCATGCCGATCCACCCGATCGGCAAGGTCGCCCGAAAAGGCACGCTGGGCAGCCCCTACGCTATCCAGGATTACCGCGAGGTCAATCCCGAATACGGCACACGCCAGGATTTCTTCCGCCTGGTTGAGCATGCCCACGAACTAGGGCTGAAGGTGATGATCGATGTGGTCTACAACCACACCTCCCCGGATTCGGTGCTGGTCAGCCAGCACCCGGAATATTTTCACATGGACGAGAGCGGCAAGCTGATCACCCATGATCCTGAATGGTCAGACGTGATCGATTTGAAGCATCCGCACCCGGAACTGACCGCCTACCTGATCGAGACCCTGCAAAGCTGGGTGCATTTCGGCGTAGACGGATTCCGATGCGATGTGGGTTCCCTGGTGCCGGTGGATTTCTGGCGGCAGGCGCGGGCTGCGGTGGCCGAGATCAAACCGGGGGTGATCTGGCTGGCGGAATCGGTGCATGCTGCTTATGTTGGCAAACGCCGCAGGCGGGGATTAATCAGTCACTCGGACGGTGAGATCTACTCGGAATTCGACATCACCTATGATTACGATATCTGGCCGATCTGGCAGCGGGCAGTGCTCGGAGAAGTCCCGACCAGCCGCTATCTGGAAATGCTGCGCTTTCAGGATTGCATCTACCCGGTCAATTTCGTCAAGATGCGCTGCGTTGAAAACCACGACCAGGCGCGCATTCAAAAGCTTGCGCCTACCCGATCCCAGGCGCTGGCGTGGACTGCATTCCAAGCCTTCAACAGGGGCGCGTTCTTGATCTACGGCGGGCAGGAAGCTGCTGCGGCGCACACGCCGTCATTGTTCGAGAGTGACAAGATCGAGTGGGGCGATTATGAACTACAGCCATTCCTAACCAAGCTGGCTGCGATTAAGAAAGACCCGGCACTGATCGAGGGCCATCTCGTGCTGCTGGACGGTGAGCCAGCGATCCAGGCGGCCTGGCACCATCCCGAGGCCAGCCTGTACGGGGTTTTTAATGCAAGCAGCGCGGCTGGCGAGGTAGAAGTGCAACTGCCGGATGGAGAATATCCCGATTTGCTGAGCGAAACCAGTGTGTTTGTTAAAGACGGGAAAACCACACTCCCGGAGAGCGCGATAATTTTACGATACGGCGAACCCTTCCAACTCAAGCCGATCTACAGCGAGCTATTGGATTTCGGTTTCCCGCCGTGCTGAGCCAAGGATTTCAGGTTAGCCAGGTTTAACCAGCACCTGGTCCTTCAAACTCAATACTTGAGCGCTTTCGAACACACCCGGTCCCAGGGTCAGGGCATTGGCAGCGCCGGCGGCAAGCGCCAGGCGCAGCGCCCCCGGCAAACCCATGCCACGGGAGAGTTCCAAGACCAAACCACCCAGGAATGCATCCCCGCTGCCCACAGGAGCCAGGGCAGCAATGGGCGGCGAGGCAGCTACCCAGACCCCAGATGGGGCGACCGCAACAGCACCCTCTGCTCCAAGAGTGATGATCGCTGATTCAGCACCTCTCTGGACGAAAGCATGGGCGGCAGCGATAGCTGATCCCGGCGAGTCAACCTGTACACCCAAGAATTCACCGGCTTCAGCAGCGTTCACTTTTACCAGCCAAGGGGTTTCCTCAAGAGCCAGACGCAATGCCTCACCGCGAGTGTCGAGCAAGGTGCGCACTCCATACTCTGCAGCCAGGCGAAGCAGGTGAGCATAACCGTCCAACGGGGCACCATCCGGCAGGTAACCGGAGAAGGTCGCCCAGCGCGCCTGATCCAGGCTATGCTCAAAGACATGCTCAAAGCGGCTGCCAGGCAGGTAGGTCGATACGCGGACCGGCCTCATACACATCAGTAAGCTGTCCTGATTGAGGATCGACGACCGAGAAGCAGGTACGCGTCTCCCCGTCCGCCCAGGCGATCTCCACCGGAATGCCCTCCTGCCGGAGTTGATCGGCGATCCAGCGCCCAAAATGCCCGGCCAACAGGACACAGGCGCGCACTTCTCCGCCCAGGCGAGTGGATGGTGCGCGCCACGTTCAACCCTTTACCGCCAGCGACCGCGACCAACTGCTCAGGGCGATGGATGGCGCCCAGGCGAAAATCCGGGATCAGCAAGGCCTTATCAATGGATGGATTGGGGGCGACGGCGACGATCATGTCAACTCTGTAGCCTGCAGCGCATCACCTAAACTCGGCAGGGCACTATTTTCTCCAAACATTTAGCCCTGGTATGACAAATACCAGCCTTCCTGGACAGAATCCGTCAGGTCGGGAAAGAAATCCCGCCAGGGGCGAGCGTAGCGGCTGGCGATCTCCCCCAGGCGGTCCAGTCGGCTGGCAGCCACGGTGTTCATGAAGGTAGTACGTTCAGCTGAGGGACGCGGGATGCCTTCCTTCCATAAAGATCTGCCGGCGATGTAGCCGGAAGCCCCAGCCCGGCAAGCTACTTCCACCTGGCGGGTAAACACCGCGAAGTCCACCCCGGCGCTGAGCACTGCCCAGGGGCATGGGGAAGCCGCCGAGACCGCCTGGCAGGTCCGCTCCCAGGAAGCCTCGTCCGAGTCAAGGCCGCAATCGCTGGAAACTCCAGCTTGAGCACATCCGGCCCCAGCGCTCCCAGGCGGCGGGCGATCTCGACGATCAGGCCAGGCAGCTGAGTGGCGAATCCGGCCGAATTCTTTGCCAGGCCCGGATCGATGCTGTACGAAATCGGCTCGAGGAAGAAAGTCAGATCCGCCTGCCGGCAGGATTGAATGACGGTCTTGATTAACGCCTCCTGGGCAACGGTCAGCTCGCCTGCGAAGGGATTGTAGTACACCAGGAACTTGACCGCGTCGGCCCCCATGCGCCTGGCCTGCGCCACGCTCCAACCCGGCAGCAGGCTAGAGAGGCGGGCCACATCCGAGCCGGTATAACCGGACTCCTCAATAGCCACCAGCAACCCGACCTGACCGGGCAAAGCCCCGCTGGCGATAGCCTGGGCGGCGCCATAGACCGGGTCGAGCAGGACGGCGCTGGCATGCGGCGCCAGGGTGCGCACGACATCTAACTTGGCAGCGACCACTTCAGCGTAAGGGACCGCCTGCGGCGCCAGCGGATTGAGCAGCCTGACAAAGGACTGGCGGTGATCAAAGGCAAGGATGTTGAATACCCCCTCAGGGGTAGAAGTTGCAGCCAGACCACGCAGCTTACCAACGGATGGGAGGTTGTCAGTCATACAAGAACTCCGGGAGATAATCTTTCTCAGCAGCGACCATTTCAGCAAACATCTGGCGGATCTCCGCCAGGGAACACACCGCAGCAGTGAGCGGATCTACCATCAAGGCGTGGACGGCGGCTTCACGCTCCTGCTCAAGTACAGAAGTGACGACCAGGTCATGGAAGGCCATGTGCTGCTGATCGAGGGAGGCCAAATGAACAGGCAGCGGCCCAAAATGGGTGGGCTGGATGCCCTTGCCATCCACCAGGCAGGCTACTTCCACCACGCCATCTTGCGGCAAATTATCGATCAGGCCAGTGTTGAGCACATTCCCATAAATAACAGCAGGCTGGTTGGTCAACATGGCTTCAATGATATAAGAGGCGAACTCAGGGCCGCGCACCAGGTGGAATTCTTGCTGCCCGGCCAGGATCAGGCGCAACCACTGGTCGCCGGCGGCGCGCCAGTCTGGCCAATTATTGGCATAAAAGCCACTCTCACCACGGTAACCACTGCGCATATAGCGCGTGACCAGTTCAGGACGCTTGCGGAAATAGGGGAGGTACTCGGAAACATGCCCACTCGATTCGGTAGGGAAAGCCCCTAATTCCAACATCAGCTCCAGGCGCACCGGGTCCTGTTCGTAGATTTCGGGGAGGAGCGCTCGCTGGCGCAAGAGCGGGTAGAGATCCTCGCCCTCACGAGACAGCTCGACAAACCAGGAGAGGTGGTTGATGCCCGCGGCGCGCCAATGGACCTGCTCATAGGGCAGGCCAAGATAGCCGGCCAGCTGTTGGGAGGTATATTGGACTGAGTGGCACAGCCCGACAATCGGCAATGACGAAGTGCGCACTCCAGCCAGCACGGTCAGGGACATGGGGTTGGTATAGTTCATCACCAGACTGCGAGGCGCCAGGTGGGCAACGTCCTCCAGAATCTCAATCCAGGCTGGCAGGGTGCGCAGGGCTTTAAACAGCCCGCCAGGACCGATGGTGTCGCCGATGCATTGGTCCACGCCGTATTTCATGGGGATCTCGTAATCATGGCGCACGTTGGGCAGCCCGGCGACTTCGATGGCGTTGATCACGAAATCGCTGCCCCCCAGGACATCCGTGCGATCAAGACTGGATTCAACCTGCCAGCGCTGACCGGAGAGACCCACCAGGTGCTCTGCCATACGATGGGCCAGCTCCAGGCGCACGGGATCGATATCCACCAAGGCGAAGGTTCCCTCTTGAAGGACTGAGGTCGAGAGAATATCCGAGACAAGATTGGTGGTGAACACAGTGCTGCCTGCGCCAATGATAGTTACTTTGGGCATTTCTTGCTCCTATTAATTTTTTTCAAGGTCGTCCTGCGATCGGTACAAGTCACAAATCTGCCAGCCTTCCCCGACCGAGGGAAGCTGGTTTGTACTTATTATAACTATACATCAGGAGAAGTTAACGATTTGATATGCATCTATGTTTGAAACTTCGCAAAACCGCTGAGAGGGCGAACTTATACTCGAGGAGGATTAAGGATAATTTGATAATGGATCAACTAAAACCTGTATAATAGCGAGACGAATAAAGATTGTGCATTGATTTTGGTATCATTATATCGAACACCATGCCCGCCCCTGTGCTTATCCTGATCACCGGTGCGCCGTGCACCGGCAAAACAACCATCGCTCAGCATCTGGCGGGGAAATTCCAACTACCTGTTGTACATAAAGATGACATCAAAGAGCGGCTGTTTGACCGCCTGGGGTGGAAGACTGACCGCTGGAAATTGGCGGACAGTTTGTTGAGATCGACACAACCGACCTTACCCGCCTGGACTACAGCCGAGTGACCACTGCCCTGGCAGGAGTTTGGGTTCAATCCTTAAAGAGGTGGCGCAATGATCCGTTCTTTATACTATCAGGATGGTCAAGATATCCACACTCAACTCGCTATCGAGGATTTCAAGCCGGCCCTGGAAAATGCCACAGGGTTGTTATGGGTGGATTTCGAAGCCACAGACCCGCAGGACGATGAGCCAATCATGCGCGACATCTTCGGTTTTCACCCCCTGGCGATCGATGACGCCCTGCAGGAATCGCACGTACCCAAGCTGGACGACTGGGGGGAATATTTATACATTGTCTTACACTCGGTCGTAGTTGATAAAAACATTGACGGCCAGTTGGACACCCTGGAACTGGATATCTTCGTGGGGAAGAATTATATAGTTACTCACCATGACCAATCGATCAGCGCCATCGAGCGCGTGTGGGATCTTGTCCACCGGGATTACCGCCACCTCAAGAACGGGGCAGATCACCTGCTGTACCGCCTGACCGACGAGGTGGTTGCCAGCTATATGCCAGTTGTGGAAGCCATCGACGATGAGATCGACCGCGCCGAAGATCAGGTATTCGACCGCCCCACCCCTGAAACTTTAGAGAAGATCTTCACACTGAAACGCGCCACGCTGCACTTGCGGCGTATTGTTGGCCCGCAGCGCGAGGTGCTCAACAAGCTGGCGCGTGACGACTACGCGGTGATCGACGTACGGGCGCGGATTTACTTCCGGGATGTGTACGATCACCTGGTGCGGATGCACGACATCACCGAAAGCCTGCGCGACCTGGTCGGCGGCTCGCTGGACACCTACCTGTCGGTGATCAACAACCGCATGAACGATATCATGAGAACCCTGACCATCATCACTACCCTGTTCATGCCGCTTACTTTCATCACCGGTTTTTTCGGGATGAACTTTTTCACACCCACCTCGCCGCTTGGAATCTGGACCGGCATGCCAGCTTATATGATAACCCTGGGGATTATTATCTTGACCCCGGTTGCCATGTTCTGGTGGATCCGCCGGCGCGGCTGGTGGAGTTAGGAGACAGGCATGCTCAGTCCCAGCGCTCAGAAAGTCCAGGAGGCGTTAAGCCAATCGGGTGTTCAACTGCAAGTGGTCGAGTTACCGGCCTCGACGCGCACTTCAGCCGAGGCGGCCCAGGCAGTGGGCTGCCAGGTAGGGCAGATCGCCAAATCACTGGTGTTCAAGACAAGCGACACTCAGAAGCCCATCCTGGTAATCGCCAGCGGCGCCAACCGGGTCGACGAGGCCAAGATCGGAGCACGCCTGGGCGAGGCGATTGGAAAGGCCGATGCGGATTTCGTACGCTCACGCACTGGTTTTGTGATCGGCGGCGTGCCGCCAGTGGGTCATACTGAGGCGCTAAAAACCTTTATCGATGAAGATCTGCTGAACTACCAACAGATCTGGGCTGCGGCTGGCACACCCAATGCTGTGTTTCCGTTAACACCCACTGACCTGATCCAGATCACGCACGGGGAAGTGATCAAGGTTAAGTGACTTTAACCATCCCCATGATGAGTTTCCTGACCATCTTCGGACTCGCATTATTGGTTATCACTGGCAGTGTAACCTTACTCTGGCTGATCAGCTTGGGGCTGCATGACGCCAGTATCGTGGATATTTTTTGGGGAGTGGGTTTCATTCTCCTGACCTGGTTCTATTTTGCTCAGACAGATGGCTTTCAGGAGCGAGGAGTGCTCGTATGCGGGCTGGTGACGGTTTGGGGCTTGCGCCTCTCCCTGCATATCCTGCGACGCAATTGGGGCAAAGGGGAGGATGTGCGCTATCGTAAATGGCGCGAGCAGGCTGGGGGTAGATTCTGGTGGATCAGCTTCTTCAAAGTCTTCATCGTGCAGGGCTTCTTATTATGGTTGATCTCAGCCCCCCTGCTCGCCGCGCAATTCAGTCGATTACCTGCGCAACTTACCGCTTTGGATTGGCTGGGCGCGTCAGTATGGCTGGTGGGGTTTCTCTTTGAGACCATCGGGGATTGGCAGCTAACCCATTTCCACAAGAACCCGGCAAACGCGGGAGGCGTTCTGCGCAGTGGCCTGTGGGGCTATTCACGCCACCCCAATTACTTTGGTGAAGCCACCTTGTGGTGGGGATACTTCCTGATTGCTCTGGCAACTCCCGGTGGGCTATGGACGATCTTCAGCCCGGCCCTGATGACCTGGCTGCTGGTAAGAGTATCAGGGGTCGCCATGCTGGAAAGAAACCTGCTGGAAAACAAGCCTGGTTACCTGGCTTATGTACAATCCACCAGTGCATTCGTCCCCTGGTTTCAGAAAGGAAGGCAACCGGATGTCCGTTAAAAGTAGGCCTCGAAAACGGCGTAGAGGGGCGGTCGCTGGCGTGGTGGGTGAATTCTGGAGCCCGCGCAAGCTGTTACTCCGGGCAATACGGCACGAGCGCGACCACACCGCTCACATTCAAAAGCTGAAGCCAAGATGACTGATAGCATTCGAGATCTACTGGTGCGCGGCATCGCTGCCGCAAAAGCACAGGACAAAGATGAGGCGTGTTTCTTCCTTGAATGGGTTCTGAGGCTCGATCCCCCGCTCGACGAGCGCCTGGAAGCGCTGTACTGGCTGAACGAAGCCAGCGACGACTCAAAGAAAAAGCGTGACTGCCTGGAAGAGATCCTGGCTCGCAGGCCAACCGATTACCGGGCACGGCGAAGCCTGGCCGTGCTGGAAGGGAGACTTGATCCAAGAACGATCATCAATCCCGACCAACCGGTTCCAGTACCAGATGACATTGAAGAAGAAACGAGTGCGCAACGATTTGTCTGCTCCAAATGCGGTGGGCGGCTGGTCTACACTCCGGATGGACAATCGCTCACCTGCGAATTCTGCGATCAGCAGGAGGCGCTGTCCCACCAACTGGAATCAACACAATTGGAAATGAACGATGAATTCACCGTGGCGATGGCTACTTCACAGGGACACAGCCGCCCGGTGACAATCCGCTCTTTTGAGTGCCGCGCCTGTGGGGCAAGGTTCATGCTCGCTCCACAAGCGCTGTCAACCAACTGCCCTTACTGCGATTCGGTTTACGTTCTCGATACCAGTGAACGCAAACCCATCCGGGCGCCGGATCAGATCATCCCATTTAAGATCGATCATTCCAGGGCAGAGGCGATCCTGGAAGCCTGGTTTGTTTCCCGACGCATTCCAGCAAAGAGCCAGGCGGCAGTTCTACAAGGACGCTACCTGCCGGTCTGGAATTTTTCCATCTCGGGTTCTGTCACCTGGCCAACCGAATCGATTGAAGGCGAACTGTGGAGTACAGCTGAGAGCCAGAAATATGTCTCCTTTGCCGGGATTCTCATCCCAGCCACCCAGTCATTCCCTATGCAATTTCTGGATGGAGATAACCGATTCGATCTAAGCGAAATCTGCCAGTACGAGGCAGCCTTTCTCGCCGATTGGCCGGCAGAAACGTACCAGCTGACCTTATCGGATGCCTCACTGAGAGCCCGCTGGGAGGTTGTCGAGCGCGTACGCGCCATGGCCTCGCGTGAGGGCGCGGCGAGCATGCACGACCTCAAAATCAACTCAATGGATCTGATCATCACCGCG
Organism: uncultured Chloroflexia bacterium; assembly: GCA_963706905.1. Lineage (GTDB taxonomy): Bacteria > Chloroflexota > Anaerolineae > Anaerolineales > UBA4823 > CAVPNY01. The sequence goes on from CAVPNY010000013.1 coordinate 40,667, forward strand.
TTCGATGTGCTGCTCCTGCCAGTCTGGTTCGCTCAATTCCAGCACCGAGGAGAGCAATATTGGGCTTACATCAATGGGCAAAACGGAATGTTACTCGGCGAACAACCAGGAGAAAGAGACAATGACGGCTGGCTTGCCCGCACGTTGGGCGGTAATTAGCACTAAAATCTCCTCTCAATTCAAATAAATTCAGGTATAATTTTGATAATTATTGTCATAAATATCTACTCGAACTGCTGAGAATTGCATGGCCCTTGATCGTTTTGGTCGCTTTATTTCCTATCTGCGGATCAGTCTGACTGATCATTGCAACCTGCGCTGCGTGTACTGCATGCCGGAGGAGATGACCTTTCGCCCCAATGCAGAGTTAATGCAAGACGACGAGGTGATTCAATTCGTTCAGCTATTCTCAAGGCTAGGTTTTTATAAAATCCGGCTGACTGGCGGGGAGCCCACCGTGCGCGCCAATATCGTCGAACTGGTGCGCGAGATTACGCACACACCAGGTATGCGGTCTGTATCGATGACAACCAACGGCGTCCTTCTGCCCCGTCTGGCGCACCCCCTGGCGGAGGCTGGCTTGCAGCGGGTCAATATCAGCCTGGATACGCTAGACCCTGAAAAGTTCAACCGGCTGACACGCTGGGGAAAATTAGAGGATGTTTGGCAGGGCATCCAGGCCGCAGAAGAAGCCGGGCTCTCGCCGGTAAAGATCAATGCAGTCATCGTGCGAGGTTATAACGAATCAGATGTTGTTGAACTGGCCCAACTGACTTTAGATCATCCATGGCAGGTGCGCTTCATTGAAATGATGCCCTTCGCCGGGGCGACCGACTTGCAGCGTGACCAGGTGGTGACGGCAGACGAGATGCAAGCACGAATTGAGGACGTGTACGGGGCTATGGATATAGCTGGAGATGGACAATTAGACGGCGAAGCACGCATCTTCCACATCCCCGGCGCTCGAGGAGATGTTGGTTTTATTTCCACGGTGACTCAACCATTCTGTGCATCCTGTAACCGGGCGCGATTGACGGCCGATGGCCGCCTCAGGTTATGCTTACTGCGCGAAGGTGAAGTAGACCTGCTCACCCCGCTGCGCGCTGGCGCCAGCCAGGATGAACTACGCCAGTTGATCCTGGAGGGAATCTGGAACAAACCCTGGGGGCATGGTCTAGCGGATGGAATTATCCCGCTCAACCGTGTGATGAGCCAAATCGGGGGATAAATGGGCTGGTTAAAAAAGTAAACAACCGGCTGCAAGGGCAACGCCAGCCCCTGCCAGCGAGCAGAAGAAATTCACCAAATCATTATTCAACCAAGACCACCCACGCGCCAGAGAGGTTTGATTGCCACAGCGGTGGAGGGGATAACGTTCGGTCTCTTTCTGGCAGGCTGGGCAGTAATAGATCGCCTGTACAGTTGCCCCGAGGAAGGAATCGAACGTCGATCCAGCCAAACCGGCCAGCGGGATAATCGCCATTAACCCCCAAGAGGGGAGATGTGGGGAAAATAAGACGGCACCCAAACCGATCAGCGCGGCTCCTGCTAAAGCTGCCAGATAACCAGCGAGTGTGACTGCGCCCGAAGTACCGCGCTCGACAGGCTTTCCGTTGGTGATCAGCCTGGGCGGCCGGCGGCTCAGTACCCCCAGCTCGGTTGCCCAGGTATCGGCGTTGACCGCAGCCATCGTTCCAGCAAAGGCAATCCACGGCCAATCCTGGTCTGGGAAAACTGCAGATGCCACTGCAAACAAGGCTCCGAGACCACCATTGGCCAGCACCTGACCAATGTCACGCTGCGAGCCTTTGGAAAACTTCTCTCCGAGGGCAGCTTTTTTCCCGGTGAAGAGGCGCGAAAGCACACTGGATGAGATAAAAAATGTCAACAACAGGACTGCCCAAGGAATACCACCCAGCCCGAAGATCAAACCTCCGGTCAGAGTCGCACCCAAGGCACCGCTCAGGCTGAGCGCCCTGGCGCGGTATGCTAAAAAACCAATCAACGCCCCAAAAAGAAATCCCAGGATTAACTGCATAATCGTGCCTCGCGCTTAGAAAAAGAGTGACGCCGGGGAGAAAGGTGTGGATAACTGCCCATTTTCTGTGGATATCTGCAGAAAAACTGTGGATAACTCTGTGAGAAACAGGGATAATTACCCGCGAGCCATGATCGATAATAAGGCAACTAAGAATAGCAGGCTGGTAAACCCACCACAACCCCAGAGTATATAAGCAATAATTTCTTCACCCTGACGGCGGAAGAAAAACATCCCAACAAGCAGGTCTGCCAGGTAGAAAAAACCGTTGATGAGCGGCAATAAAAGCACCTGAACTGAAGGGACAGGATCTACCAGGCTGCTGGTCGGATTGAAACGCAATGTGACAGTTGAGTGGGAAGGAATCAGCAGGCTGGCAACCACAAAAACAATCAAGGTCAAAACCAGACCGGCGATCAACAAGTAACGAACCGGCCGAACAGCCCACACTTGCGCCAGCAAAAATGATGGGTAAGTGGAGCGCGCCGGAAAAGGGGTCAACGAACCTAATTCAGCGAATTGCTGGGAGATACGCAGAAACTCGTCCCGCCCGGCTGGGGATATGGCAAAGATGCGCTCAGGGGTGGCAATCAAGATCAGCGGCGAGCGCTGCGCAGACAGGAATTCAACCTGGGCGCTATCCAACTGGTCACGCTCCCCATATACCGCTCCTGGCCAACACAATTTAGGAAGCCGCAGCGGCTGGTCAAGGTCGGTTGATGAGCGGACCCATTGCACCTGATCCATGGGGATGTCAACTTCCCGCAACCCCCAATACAGGTGAATTCCGTCTCTTTCGATCAGATAAGAGGCCTTCCACAAGGCATACATGCGGTAAGCCAGGAAGGGAATCAAGAAAACTGCCAGCAATGAAACAAACAAGTAAAGCAAGATTACCGGAGCAGCTTGGGCGTTGGTCGCCCGCCAAATTCCCCAACCACTGACTAATATAAAAATTAGGATAACGCCACCATGAAATAACAAGCCGCCACGAATGGGCGGGTTGAACCTGTATTCCCTGTTCACAGGCCCAATTGTAAATCATTAAGGGGTGATGCAGTTGAAAGTGATATTGGGAGTTTACCCGTAAAAAAACGAAGGTAGCGAACAAGAACTTGTTCGCTACCTCGTTTGGGGGGTGGGTCAGCTATTCGATGACGTAAACGACAGTGACGTCCGATGTAATCGTCAGTTGTCCGGGTGAAATCGGCACAGTGGAGGCGGCAGCCTCGGCAGCACCGCCACCGCGCATTTCGTAATATACCGGATAAGAAGTGGCTTCGCTGATTGTCTGGATCTGGCCGAGCGATACACCAGCGGCCTGGGCAAGCTCTGTAGCCTTGGCTTCAGCATCTGCTACGGCATTCTCGCGGGCGTCGGATTGGGCCGCAGTTTTATCTTCAACGTCAAAGGTGATACCATAGATTGAATTAGCACCGTTAGACACTGCGGTATCTAACACATCACCCAGCGTTTCCAGGTCACGGATCTTTACCAGCACCGTGTTCTCTACAACGTAGATCGTGCTGATGATATTTCCTTGATCGTCATACTGCTGTTGTGGGTAAATACTGAAGTTGGAGGTCTGGATATCATTCTCTGCCACGCCCATGTCACTCAGCGCTCCCACTACCTGCTGGATCTGAGTATTATTATCTACAACCGCCTCTGAGGCGCTCTCATGATCGGTGCGAACACCAATGGAGATAGTAGCCATGTCGGGAGTTAGATAAACCCGGCCATTTCCTATAACGCTAAGAGTTCGCACTGGCGAAGAAGAAGCTTCCGGCGTGGTTTGCTGACTGACAAACGCACTGAGAAGTAATCCCATAATCACCAACCCTCCGAACAGTATTAATGACTTCCTTTGCATAGTAACCTTCCTTTTGTAAGATTTGAATTTGGATGGATCATATCACCAAGACGTCCCAGGCAACCAAAAAGTTCCACACCATCAAGGTATAATTACTGCGATTCAATGGCCTGGAGATCTACGATCAAATCAGAAATCTCGCGTATGAAAACCCAAAAAATCAACTCATCCAACGGGGAGATATCCTACAAATGGGAACTACTTTAAAGATAGTGATACCAATGGCTGGCCTGGGTACCCGTCTGCGACCACATACCTGGAGCAAACCCAAGCAACTGGTGAGCGTGGCTGGCAAACCAGTCCTGGACCACGTCCTGGATACGCTTGCCACCTTGCCGGACCCGGACAACATCGAGTTAATCAATATCGTCGGATACTTGGGTGACCAGATCCAGGATCACATGCAATCGCGGTACCCACAAATTAAGAGCCATTTTGTGACTCAGGATGACCCGCGCGGGCAATCCCATGCCATCTACCTGGCCCGCCGCTATCTTAGCGGGCCAATGATGGTTGTATTTGCCGACACATTGTTAGACGTGAATTTATCGGTCCTGGCCAGCGAGGCTGCCGAAGCAGTGGTGTGGGTCAAACAAGTCCCGGACCCGCGCCGCTTTGGAGTGGCTGTAACCGACCAGGATGGCTGGGTTACACGCTTAATCGAAAAACCAGATGATATGAGTAACAATCTGGCCGTGGTAGGGTTTTATTATTTCAGCAACGCAGAAGTGCTGGTGGCAGCGATCCAAGAGCAAATGCGCCGCCAACTGGAACTCAACGGCGAGTTCTTCCTGGCTGACGCGGTTAATATCATGCTGGAACGCGGCCTCAAGATGCGCATCGAAAAAGTTGATACCTGGCTGGATGCAGGCACGCCAGAAGCGCTCCTGGAGACAAACCGCTATCTTCTGGCGAAGGGTCACAATAACAGCGAAGAGGCGGCAAAACGCAAGAATTGTGTCATCATCCCACCCGTTTTTATCCACCCAACGGCAGAGACACAAAACTCAATCATTGGCCCAGATGTATCGATCGGTGCCGGGGCTTATGTGCGCAGCAGCATCCTGCGCAACTCTATACTAGAAGACGAGGCTCAGGCGACTGATGTGATCCTGGAGAGCTCGATGCTCGGCCGGCGTTCACACATCCAGCGGCGAGCCGGATCGGTGAACGCTGGCGACAACACAATCATCACCCTGTAATGGACAACCCGGTAGAATGCCATTCTGGTCATACCTACGCTCAACGACCCACTGCGCTCTACTGGGGAGACGAGCGCCTGGGTATCGAGGAAATCCTAGATGAGTGGCATTCGCCAAACGCCAGGCACTTTAAGGTGGTAACAGTTCACAGCTTGATTTTCGAGCTATCTTACCGGGAAGATTCCGACCAGTGGAAAATAATCCCCTTATTCGGTGAAGAGTGATCTATGGAGTACGAGCCTGTCATCGGTTTGGAGGTGCATGCTGAATTAGAGACCCGATCTAAGATGTTCTGCGCCTGCCCGGTATTGGATTCGACTTCAGCGGCACCCAATGTGGCGGTATGCCCGGTCTGTTCTGGAATGCCGGGGGTTTTGCCAGTGGTCAACCAACAAGCGGTAGAGTATGGCATGCGTGTTGCTCTGGCGCTCGACTGCCAAATAGCACAGACAAGCCTGTTTGCCCGCAAGAACTATTTTTATCCGGACTTACCGAAGGGTTACCAAATCTCACAATACGAACAGCCGCTGGCGCGTAACGGGCGACTGGTTGTGCAAACATCGAAAGGGGAGCGAGTGATCCGTATCCGGCGTGTCCACCTGGAAGAGGACACAGGCAAACTGACCCATATCGCCGGCGATGGGGAAAGCTATTCGTTGATCGATCTTAATCGCGCTGGGGTGCCGCTGCTGGAGATCGTCTCAGAACCCGATCTTCACTCAGCAGAAGAGGTGCGCGCCTACGCGACTGGACTGCGCTCCGTGTTACGCTACCTGGGGGTTAATTCAGGCGATCTGCAGAAAGGCGTTTTGCGCCTTGAACCGAATGTGTCTGTCCGGCCGCGGGGCTCACCCATCCTGGGCACACGGGTGGAAATCAAGAATCTGAATAGTTTCCGCGCTTTGGAGCGGGGAGTATCCTACGAGATTGAACGACAGATCAATCTCCTCGAGCAAGGCAAGACCGTGATCCAGGAGACGGTTGGCTGGGATGCAAGCCAAGAAATCACGGTCACACAGCGGGTGAAGGAAGGAGAGGACGACTACCGTTATTTCCCGGAGCCTGATTTACCGCCTGTGGTGATCGAATCCGAATGGATTGAACGCATACGCGCTTCATTACCTGAGCTACCCGCAGCCAAGTATGACCGCTTCCGAAGCCAGTTTGGGTTGAACGATTACGATGCCAGCGTGCTGACTGCAGAGCCATCCATCGCCGATTATTTCGAACAGGTGGTGATGGCAGCTTCGCGCGAGGAGGCTGAGCGAATTAATCCCAAGATGCTGGCGAATTGGGTGAGTGTTGAACTGTTTAGTTTACTCAACCAGGCCGGTCTCCCTATTGAGGAAACGCCTGTTTCACCTCAAGAGCTGGCTGGCCTGGTCGGCCTGGTAGCGCGCGGCGAGATCAATCAAAATACAGCCAAGAACGTCATGACAGAGATGTTTGCCACGGGGAAATCAGCACAGGCTATTGTCGCAGAACACGGCTGGAAACAAATCTCCGATTCCACATTCATCGCCGGACTGGTGCGGCAAGTACTGGCCGAAAACCCGGAACAGGTAGCCGAATATCTAGCCGGCAAGGAAAACATCGCCCGCTGGTTATTTGGGAATGTGATGCGCGCGGCAAAAGGTCAGGCCAACCCCCTGGTTTTGCAGCAGGAGCTGGAAAATCAACTTCAAGCCCTCAAACGCATCTAATCGCTTGATCACCTATTTAATTGTGCTTTTTATCACTTGACGATCTGTCTGACATCTGTTAATGTTAAATCGCTTATGAGATCATAAGCCATGATAACCTTCTCGAGCATCTTAACCCACCCTGCAATTTCTTTGGCTGATAACCAAGCGGGCCTCATACCGGATGCCCGTTTTTGTTCACGATAACAATCAATCTGGAATGGAGAACCACTAATGGCAGAACCAATTAACGCATTCACAATGGCGCAAAGCCAGTTTGACCACGTCGCCAAACAACTCAACCTTGACCCACAAGTGAGTGAGATGTTGCGCTGGCCGATGCGCGAATTTAAGGTAATGATCCCTGTCCGAATGGACGATGGATCAACCCGAGTATTCTTCGGCTACCGGATACAGCACAACGACTCACGCGGCCCGTGCAAAGGAGGCATCCGCTTCCACCCTTCCGAGACGATGGATACGGTGCGCGCTCTGGCGATGTGGATGACCTGGAAATGCGCAGTCGCCGACATCCCGCTGGGCGGCGGTAAAGGCGGCGTAGCCGTCGATCCGGCTACCCTGTCGATCCACGAACAGGAGCGGCTGGTGCGCGGTTGGATTGACCAGCTCTGGCGGAATATTGGTCCTCGCCAGGATGTCCCTGCCCCTGATGTAGGAACCAACCCGCGTATGATGGGCTGGATGATGGACGAGTATTCCAAGCTGGTCGGGGCGTATACCCCCGGCGTGATCACAGGCAAGCCTTTGGGAGGGGGAGGTTCGTTAGGACGCACTGAAGCTACCGGCTATGGGGTAACGTACTGCATACGCGAAGCTATGAAGCACCTAAAGATGGATCCGACCAAATCGACAGCTGCCATCCAGGGTTTTGGCAATGTCTCCCAGTACGCCGCGATCGGCTTCACCGATATCTTGGGCGGCAAGGTGGTGTGTGTATCTTATTGGGATCGCATCGATCGCGCTTCGTACACCGTGAGCCGGCCTGATGGCGTCAACGCCCAATTCCTGCAGACGATTACTGACACATACGGGACGATCAATAAAGATAAAGCCCGCGAAGCAGGGTACAAAATCGAGGAAGGAGATGCCTGGATCAGCAAGGAAGTGGATGTATTGATCCCGGCCGCGCTGGAAGGGCAAATCAACGCTGAAACCGTCAAGCATGTGAGCAGCCGGGTCCGCCTGATCGCGGAGGGGGCAAATGGTCCAACAACCCCCGAAGCCGATGAAGTCTTCAAACGCAACAACGTGTTTGTGGTCCCCGACTTCCTGTGCAATGCGGGCGGCGTTATCACCTCTTACTTCGAAAGCGTCCAAAACGACATGAACTTTTACTGGACGAAGGATGAGGTACTTACCCGGCTGGACACCAAGGTGACCCAAGCCTTCGACAGCGTTCTGGGGATGGCAGAGGGCGAGCAGGTCTCCATGCGGGATGCGGCTTACATGGTGGCAATTCAAAAGGTTGTCAAGGCTATGGAGCTGAGGGGCTGGCTGTAGAACCAAAATAAATAATTTTCTGAAAAACCCTTGATTTTTTCAGGGAAAAGTGATTTAATACAAATACCGCTCTGCCTGGATGTCCCCCCCATCCAGGCAGGGCGGCTTTTTATCGATAAGCTCAAAGAAACGAAAGGGGGATCAACCCACTGATACAAAGGGAGAGGTTTTCTTGGTCACTTGCCAGCGTCAGGCAGAGATGAGCGCTTTTTACGCTTGTTTTCGTAAAGTGCCTGGTCTGCTTTGACAATCATCTCGTCAAGGGAAAGGCCCTGCTGGGGATCGAATTGGGCAATTCCAACACTAAGCGAAATCTGATAGTAGCGATTCTGGGCATTATAGCGGTCAATGTTGCGCTGTAAGCGATCATTCATCGCCTGCACGCCGGCAGCAGGGGCGTTCAAAGCCAATACGATAAATTCATCCCCTCCCAGCCGAGCGATGAGATCTGATGTACGGAATGTCTCCTTCAAGATAGCGGCAACCGTACGCAAGGCACGATCTCCTTCAGGATGCCCAAAGCTATCATTGATGTTTTTCAAACTGTCGAGGTCAGCAAACAGCACGGCCAGATCCCAATTTTCGCGGTGAGCGATTTTAAGTTGTTGTTGGGCCAGGGATAAGAAGCCGCGACGGTTGAGCAATGCAGTCAGATCGTCATAGAAAGACATCTGATGAAGAATAACTCGAGAGCGGTGGCGCTCAATGGCGTATAACAAAGCACGACCGAGAAAGTGGTCGTCCAACTCGCCTTTGACCAAATAATCTTGCGCACCTTCCCGAAGCAATTCAAAGGCCTGCGCCTTATCCTCCGCCATGGCTGTCACCACAATGGGTACTTCTGGCACACGGGTATATATCTCGGCGAAGGTATTGAACCCCAGGCTGTCCGGTAAGGAGAGGTCCAGCAGGATTAAATCATAAGCAGCTTTCTCTAAGATGGAAAGCGCTTGGGACAGACTACCAGCTCGAGTGGCTTCAAATTTACCTGCATTGACCCCCTTTGAAACCGTCGATCGCCAGGAATCCAACTCGGGGTGATCGTTTTCTACAATCAGCACCTTAATAGGTTTTGATTCACTCGGAAAAGACACTTTCCGCTCCTGCTGACCATCATTCAACGAAGGCTGTATCATAGAATAGTCGTTTCCCAAGTTTAGACGTGTGTGCGAAAATTGTCAACCATTGCTGAAGAAATCAAAAACCGTTATTTTCCAAGGGTACTATATGGAGTCAGATCCTGTACAGGAGACCTTTCCTGGTCCAAAAATCTGGCGGTTTTATGATACTCGTTGTATACTTTTAATAATCCATTTGAAAAGAGGCTGGCAAGAAAATGAAGATATCCGTCTTACAAGAGAATCTCGCTCACGGATTGAACATTGTCTCCAGGGCAGTATCGCCCCGCAGCACATTACCGGTGCTGGCAAATGTCCTGGTAGCAACAGATGAAGGCCGGCTTCGACTTTCGGCTACCAATCTCGAATTGGGGATCACTTGCTGGATAGGGGCTAAGATCCAGGAAGAAGGTTCCACCACCGTTCCAGCGCGCACCTTTACCGAACTGGTGAGCACGCTCATCGATCAGCAGGTGGAGATGTCCTTGAGCGTGCGCACACAGACGCTTAATGTGCACTGTGGCAGTTCCAACACTGACCTGAAGTGCATCGACTCGCAGGAATTCCCCCCTATGCCCGTGCCGGACAGCGCTAACGGCGTCCAGATCAACATCGCTGATTTCAAGGAAATGATCCAGCAAGTCGCGTTTGCGGCATCGAGTGACGACGCTCGCCCGATCTTGACCGGGGTGCTCATCACCCTGACAGGAGAAAAACTGATCCTGGCTGCGGCAGACGGTTTCCGACTCTCCGTTCGCAATGCAATCCTCTCATCGCCGGTTGCACGGGCGATTAGCGCAGTCGTTCCGGCACGTGCACTGACTGAACTAGCGCGCATCGCCAGCGACGGTGACCAGGCAATCACGATGATCCTGCCGCCAGGGCGAGGCCAGGTTGTATTCCGTTTGAAGGATGTCGAACTGGTTTCGCAATTGATCGAGGGCTCTTTTCCAGATTATGAGCAGATCATCCCGCGCGATTACAAGACCCGCACAATTGTCTCTACATATTCTTTCTTGAAGGCGTGCAAGCAGGCTGAGATCTTCGCCCGGGAAGGCTCTCATATTGCCCGGTTGAGTATTACCCCCGGCGGTGAACTAAAGCCTGGCAGCGTGATGATATCAGGCCAATCCGAGGAAACCGGCTTCAACCAGACCGAAATCGACGCGACTGTTGAAGGGCCACAACTCCTGATCGCCTTCAATGTCAAGTTCATGCGAGAGGTATTGGAAGTGATCAAAACACCGAATGTCGCGCTGGAAACTACCCAAGAAACATCGCCTGGCGTCCTGCGACCGGTGGGAGACGATAACTTTCTGCATGTGATCATGCCGATGCACCTGGGGAGCTGAGCTGCCAGTAATCCCGCATAGCCTGTGACGACCTTGGTTAAAACCAACCTGGGCTTCTATGACCTTTCCCTCTGCTTCAACGGACAGAGTCCTGAGCATTTACCTGGCTCTCGCGCAATACCCGACCTTGAGAGTGCGCATCCGCGCCCGCATGCGCCGGGAATTATTCGATCGCGGCGTAATTGCCCCGCACCAGTTTGAAGCTGAGGTGCGCGAGAAAGCTATCGAGTCACAAATACGCGAGGGGCTGCAAAATCCGTTTGAAGAGGAGCCCGCCGAGGTTTGGGAAACCCGCATGGCGCGCATTCGCAGCCACCTGACAGATTTCTATTTTGCCTATAACCTGCCTTACGAATTATTTGAGCGGATCTTGCGAGAGGTTCTGGGGGAACGCGGCGCCCAAGCTAAAGACCAGGTCGTGTACTTCAACCCAGAGCTGGCTCCCCAGCATATGCTCTTCGAACAGGCTCTGGAAATTGAGTCCCTGCCACCCGAAGAGCGTGAGCGCGTTCAGGCGCGCTTGCATGAGATCAAAGTTGTTTTGATCCGGCGCATGATCAGCGACCAACTGGCTTATATCAATATCGCTAAAGACTGGTTTACTGTTGAAGACTTGATGGAGATAAACCGGCGCAAGATGGGGCTGGGCAAAATAGGCGGGAAAGCAGCCGGGATGCTGCTGGCTGCTCGCATTCTCAACCAGGTTGGCGACGAGGACATTCGCGCTTCATTGCGGATTCCAAAATCGTACTTCCTGGGTTCCGATGTGATGTACACCTACATGGCGGTCAATAACCTGATTGCCTGGAATGATCAGAAGTACAAATCTGAGGAAGAGATCCGCGCGGAATACCCATACGTCCAAAGGGAATACCTGGAGGGGACTTTCCCGGTAGATATCCTCGAGCAGTTACGCCAGATGCTCAAGGAGGTTGGCCAGCTGCCCTTAATTGTGCGTTCTTCAAGCCTGCTTGAAGATAACTTTGGCACATCTTTTGCTGGTAAATATGAGAGTATCTTCTGTCCCAACCAGGGTTCTCCGGAAGAGAATTTGGCCGCACTGACCAAAGCTATCTCCCAAGTGTATGCCAGCGTGGTCAACCCAGATGCCTTGCTTTACCGGCGCAGCAAAGGCCTGCAAGATTACGATGAGCGCATGGGTATATTAATTCAGGTGGTTCAAGGCGAACGTCTCGGGCGATACTACCTGCCGCAGGCAGCCGGGGTGGCGTTTAGCCGCAATATGTACCGGTGGTCGCCCCAGATACGTAAGGAAGATGGTTTCGTGCGCCTGGTATGGGGGCTAGGGACGCGAGCCGTGGATCGCGTGGGCAACGATTACCCGCGGCTGGTCGCCTTGAGCCATCCTTTACTGCATCCGGAAGCGTCGTCGAGAGCCATCTACCAATACTCACAGCGGTTTGTGGATGTTATCGACCTCCAAGAGAATGCTTTCAAGAGCTTGCCAGTCAGCGATGTAGTAAATCCGCGCTATCCAATTCTGCGCTACCTGGCCCAGGTCGACGAGGGCGAATATTTGATGCCAGTTCGGAGCCTGCTCTTAGATAGCCAAGCCAATGAACTGGTGTTCACCTTCGAGGAATTCCTGCAACGGACACCTTTCGCTGACCGGATGCGCCGGGCATTAAAAATCCTCGAAACCCATTATCATTCCCCAGTGGATACCGAGTTCACTATCCGGATCATCGAGCCCAACAGCCTGCATCCCGAGCTGGAGATCACCTTGCTGCAATGCCGACCGCAAAGCCACCTCAAAGATCGGGATATCTCTTTGCCTAACTATATCCCGGAAGGGGATATCATTTTCTCTACCCACCGCATGATCCCCGAGGGGCGGATTGACCAAATTGGCTATGTTGTATTTGTATCGCCGGAAGGATATTTTGATCTACCCAGCGAGGCAGCGCGCGCAGAAGTAGGCCACGCCATCAGCCGCCTGAATGCAGCACTGGCAGGGGAAACCTTTATCTGCGTTGGCCCAGGCCGGTGGGGAACGCGCAACTCCGACCTGGGTGTATTCATCGGCTACTCAGATATCTACCATACGCGGGCGCTGGTCGAGCTGGCAGGGCAGGGCATTGGCGCACTTCCAGAGCCATCCTTCGGGACCCACTTCTTCCAGGATCTGGTGGAAGCAAACATTTATCCGTTAGCAGTATTCCTGGATGATCCGGGAGTGGTATTCAACCAGAGGTTCTTCTATAAAACTCGCAACCACCTGTCCAATTTCATCAAGATTGATAAAACACTGAAAGACTGCCTGCGCCTGATCAAGGTAGAGAATTTCCGCAAAGGCCATCTCATGGAGCTGGTAATGGACGATGAACATGGACGAGCTGTGGCTTTCCTGGTTCCCAAAAAGGAGACGCAATGAAACGATTTGTGGCAGTGGCAGGCAATATCGGGGTAGGTAAGTCGACTCTGGTGGCTTTACTCTGCCAGCGTCTGGATTGGCAGCCCTTCTACGAGCCTGTGGCAGACAACCCCTACCTGGCGGATTTTTACGCGGATATGAGCAGCTGGTCTTTTCATTCACAGATCTTCTTTTTGACGCACCGCCTGCGCGCCCACCGCCAACTGCTCGACCACCCCACCTCGGTTCTCCAGGACCGCACCGTGTATGAGGATGCTGAGATCTTTGCCGAAAATCTGTACCGGCAGGGATTGATCCATCCACGCGACTATCACACTTACCGGGAGCTTTATGAGGTGCTCACCGATTTCTTGCCGCCTCCTGACCTGGTTCTGTATCTGCGAGCGTCAGTACCCACCCTGCTTTCCCGTATTTCTCACAGAGGACGAGATTACGAACGGCAGATTACTTTTGACTACCTGTCCCAAATCAACGCATTATACGAGGAATGGATCGCCCGATTCAGCCTGTGCCCGGTGCTGACCGTACCCAGCGATGATCTGGACTACGTAGCCAATTCTAAACACCTGAATCTAATCGCAGAGAAAGTTCAGGAGAAACTAACCGGGAAAGAAGTGGTGATCTTCGATCCCGAAGAGATGGCGCAGTTATAGACCTGGTGGGGGGTGGCGGCAAAAAAACTCCAGACCCACACCACCTTGGATCAAGGTTTATTCGGCGGCCCCAGCAAGGCAGCCAGAGCGGCCAGCTGAGAGCCGTGCACCAGGGCGATGACCTCATCCACCGGCTGGAGGGTTGTATCGCCTTTGGGAACGATCAGGCGTCCTTTGCGCAAGACGGCAACGAAAACGCATTCCGGGGGGAGTTCGATATCACGCAACGTTTTCCCGGTGACGACGGCCTCGGGGTGGACTTTCTCCTCCACGATAGAATACTCACCCCTGCGCAATTTCAGCAAGGTCATCATGTCCCCCAGCGACATCTCTTCGGCGATCAACCTGGCCAGGATATCTGACTGGCTGAGGGCAACATCCACGCCCATCTGGTCGGTAAACAACCAGGCATTCTTGGGGTTATTGATGCGCGCAATGATGCGCGGGACATGAAACTCGAAGCGACCCAGGGTAGTGATCACCAAGTTGGCTTCGTCATCCCCAGTGACCGCGGCCAGGACATTGGCGTGGTCGATGCCAGCCGCCTCGAGCACACTGGGGGAACTCCCATCACCGGGCATTACGATACCTTGAGGCATCTCATCTGCCAATCGCTCTAAGACCGAGGCGCGAGCCTCAATCAACTTTACCTGATGACCGCCTTCCAGAAGCTGGGCAGCCAACTGGGAGCCCGTTTTTCCACCACCTACGATGATTACAAACATACTCAGCCTCCTTCGCCCAGATCCAACATAGCCTTAAAGCGGTCCATGGATGAAGCCAGCATCACCAGGTGAATAATATCGCCTTTGCGGAATTCGGTGCCCGAAAGCGGGATGAAGGCCTGTCCCTGGCGGGTAATGGCGGTCACATCGATCTCTCCAGGTACAACTAATGACCTGACCATTTTCCCGATCAATTGAGGAGAGGCGTCCAGGTTGACCATGCACACCTCGCCGTGACCGAAGGTAAGGGTCGGGTCGAGCTCGGCGTGTAGGAGCAACTCCCGGATACGCTCTGCGCCCCAAGTGGTTGAGGAGATGGTCATCAGCCCCAGACGGCGGTAAATTTCTGCATTGCGCGGATCATACAGGCGCGCCACCACACGCGGCACACGGAAGATGTGGCGGGCGATGCGCGCTGCGACAATATTGGCATTGTCGGAAGAGCTGGTCGCAGCGAAAGCATCCGCGCGCTCAATCCCGGCCTCGATCAACACCTTCCGATCGAAGCCCACCCCCCGGACGGTACGGCCTTTAAATTCTGGGCCGAGGCGGGCCAGGGCCGCCGAATCGCGGTCGATGACCACAACCTGGTGACCATCCTCTACCATGAACCGGCTAACCTGCTCGCCTACCCGGCCACAACCCATTACAATGATTTTCATGGCGCACTTCCTCCTGTAAACGTCAGTCTTTCTTCTCTTTGCATTCTGCGGACGATTCCTTTTCGAATCCAATCCAGGCTATATAACACGAATGGATACAAAGCCAACCCGATCCAGAAATAGGATGGCATGGGGACATGGTTAAATATTTCAGCCAAAGGCGGGAAATAGATCAGAATCAGGATTATCAAAATTTCGACAAAGACCCCTACAAGCAAGAAACGATTCCTCAGCCAACCCAGGTGCCGACCGCGGGCTTTCTCGGTGCGGCAGGCAAAGGCATTGCCTACCTGCGACATGACAACACCGGCATGAAAAGTGGTCACAGCCAAGAGATACAGGCTGGCTGGGTCTACGGACAAATCCGGCAAGAACTCAAGCAGCGACGGCGGGAGGAATCCAGGAGTGACCGCCCCTGCCATCACATAAACCAGGAAGAAGCCGGTGTAACACAGGAGCGCTTCGATCATGCCCAACCAGAGAAAAGAGCGCATTATTAAGTGGCGATCCAAGAGAGGTTGATTCCGCCGGCGGGGTGGGCGCCGCATTACATCAGGCTCAGGTTTCTCAGTCCCCAGAGCCAATGCGGGCAGCAAGTCAGTGCCAAGGTCAATCGCCAGGATCTGGATCACCAGCAAAGCCAAAGGAATATTAAACAGGGCAGTCAGGATGAAGGGCAAGACCTCCGGCACGTTGCTGGAGAAAATATAGGTGATAAATTTGCGCAGATTATCATAAATCGCTCGACCTTCCTCGATGGCACTGACGAAATCACTAAAGTTATCGTCCGTCAAAATGACATCGGCGGCTTCCTTGGCAACATCGGTGCCGACCATGCCCATCGCCACGGCGACATCTGCCTTGCGCAGGGCGGGGGCATCGTTGACCCCGTCACCGGTGACCGCCACCACGTCGCCGCGTGCCTGGTATGCTGCCACCAGGCGCAACTTATGATCAGGCGCCATACGGGCATAAATGATCTCCTTCTCCAGAAGACCCTGCAGCTCAATATCATTCATCGCTTCGAATTCTGCGCCAGTGACGATGGAGGGATTGGGCGTGGTGAGCATACCCACGCGACGAGCCAGCGACTCGGCCGTCAATCCGTAATCACCGGTGATCATCACCATGCGAATGCCAGCCTGGTGCAGCGTATCCATAGCACGCGCCACCTCCGGCCGGGGTGGGTCCATCATGGCCATCAGGCCCAGGAAGGTCAGATCGCGCTCGATGCTCTCCGCTGAATAGGCGTCCGAACGGTTGGGCAGCTTGCGCCGGGCCAGAGCCAGCACGCGCAACGCGCCACGCGCAAAATCATCATTAGCCGCCAGGATCTCGTTACGCAACCTCTCATCCAGGAGACGTTCATCACCATCCATCAGAATATGAGTGCACAATTGCAAGACTTCGCGCGGGGCACCCTTGATATAGGCAATCTCCCGCATGAAAGTGAAAGGATCTGGGGTGAAATCGGAGGCGGTGCCCAACTCGCTTACGATTTCCTCGAAAGAATCTGGAGCCCTGGGCATCCAGGCAACTGCATCTTCCAACTGATGGATAGTGGTCATACGTTTGCGCCGGGCGTCGAAGGGCAATTCGTGGATGCGCGGCTGGCTCTCTTCAAGGTCCTGATCGTGGACGCCGCCTTTCAAGGCGGCGACCCGTAAGGCGGCTTCGGTCTGGTCGCCCAGGCAGGTCCAGTAGCGATGTTCGGCCGAGGGCGGATACAAGCGGGAGTTGTTGCACTGGGTGGCGGCGATCAACAGGGCATTCAGGTTCGAACTCGAGCGAGGTGCCGGTCAGGTCAGGCGAGAAACTGCCATCTGGATTATAGCCAGATCCGGATACGGTTAAGCGCTGGCCGGCGATCCAAACTTCGCGCACGGTCATCTGATTTTGGGTCAACGTGCCGCTCTTGTCGGTGCAGATAATCGAAACCGAACCGAGCGTCTCCAGCATCGCCAGTTTCTTAACCAGCACGCCGCGCTTCGCCAGACGCTGCGCCGCCATGGCCAATGAGAGGGTGACGGTCGCTGGCAGCCCCTCTGGCACGGTCGCTACGAGGATGCCTAAGGCGAGCAGGAAAGACTCAAAAGTCCCCAGCCCCACATCAAAAATGCCCACCACGAAGACAATTCCGCCGATCCCCAGTGCGGCCAATGAAAGGCGGCGGGTGATGCGCGCCATCTCCAGCTGAAGCTGGCTATGCTCCTCAGCGACAACCTGGGAAAGCTGGGCGATACGCCCAAACTGAGTAAGCATGCCGGTGGCATAGATCACTGCCCGGCCGGTGCCGGAAACAACCGAAGTCCCAGCAAAGACCAGGTTGGGGCGCTCCAGCTCGCTGATGCCCTCGCGCAGCGAGGCATCAGCCGTCTTACGGGCAGGGACGGCCTCACCGGTGAGGGTGGCATTGTTAACGCGCAGCCCATACTCCTCGACCACACGCGTGTCCGCGGGAATATTATCGCCTTCCTCCAGGATCAGGACATCGCCCGGCACGAGCTGATCGGCCGGAACCTGGGCTTCAGCGCCTGCACGAGCCAAGCGAGCATAGTCCGGCAAGATCTGGCGCAAGGACTGCATAGCCTGCTGGGCGCGGTATTCACTCCAGAAGGTGAAACCAGCATTGACCAGGATGATGACCCAGATCACTATCCCCAAAGCCGGCTGCGAGACGACAAAAGCCAGCGCTCCGGCCCCCCAAAGGATCAGGGCCAGGGGATAGGTGATGTATCTCAAGAGCATGCGCCAGCGCGGCGGAGGCGGGGGCTCGGCGAGGCGATTGTCGCCATAGAGCGAGCGGCGCGCGGCGACTTCTGCATCCGACAGGCCCGCTGGTGTTGTTTCCAGCGTCTGGTATACGTCTGAGACGCGCAGGCTATAGATCGGTTCAGAACTCATTTAGGATAAGGACCGATTCAGTCCTTTGGAGCATCACTGGGAGGATCTTCCGATCCAGATGATTTCTCTAAATATGATTTAAGAAAGGATGATTGGTCGCCATGGGTGGCCTGATCAAACTCGCCTGCAGGAACGGGCTTTTCATAGCGGACCGGCCGGCGCACGCCAAACAGCTCCCAGAAGCGAGCAATTGACACCAACAAGGTATACCGATACTCTTGAGTTCTGAGAGATTGCCATTCCACAATCGAACCCATCGGACCCTCGACGCGTGATTTCTCCCGGATGATGCGGTAGATCTGGTTGGGGTCGCGGTAACCGACCGGGGAAATCAAAATCGCATGGGCCATCAACACCAGGACGGTCAAGGAAATCAGCACGATCCACCCGCCCTCAGCCCATTTTCCCACGATCTGTCCGACAAAAACCAGAGCTGCCAGGGTCGTCGCCAGGGTAGCACCTAAGGAGCCCCACACACGCTTGCGGCCCGTAGCGGTTTGCAGGATGTGTTTGCGAATAGCAAGACCCATGGCGGTAATAGGTAAGAAGACCCCCACACCATAAAAAGGCACCGCCGCTCCAGTGTTGCCACGAACCAGTAATTGAATAACAATGGCAGCCAGGATTGCCGCGGTAACCGGTCGAGTAAAAGTCCCTTTTGGATTCCGATAGACCACAAACTCCGGGATTTCCCCAATGGCCACATTGCGCCAAGCCATAGCTTGCAAGTCCTGGTAGGCGGTCATCGAGGCCGCAGCCAGCAGTAAGACAGCCAGGATCTGGTAAGCCCAAAACAAGATCGTCCCGCCTTGAACTTGCCCAAATCCGATAGAAGCCAGATTGCCTACCAGTGACATGTTCAGGGTTCCATTGAACACGTTAAAACGAAGGGAAAATGCCGTCAAAAACAGAGTTGTCAAACCTCCATAGAAAAGAAAAGAGGTCTGCACAATGCGACCAATGCCTGACTTACCGCTGTAAAAATGCCACAAGCCCTTTAAACGAGGCAGGCGCTGCTTGCCCCACTTGACCAGCCGGGTGTCTTCATCAATCACGAATTGGATGCCATTCGACATGGCTTCCAGGCCGCTCAGGGCAACCATACCTTTCATGGAAGCAGTCAATAGATGGTAGAGTGCCTGGCTGAGTGAGACCGTCTGAGGCGCTTCTGTGACCGGAACGGCTGGCACACCACGGAAATGAGCGATAAAGAGACCAATGGCCATTAAAATCGTCAACATGATGAAAATGGCAAGCAAGGTAAACACAACTTGAGCCGATTCGCCCCGCCCGCGGATAGTCAGGTACCAGGTGATGGTGGCCAAACCAGCTCCAATCAGGAAATGCCATACCCAAGAAACATTGTATCCGCCCGCAACCGATAAAAGCTGATCGGAACCCGAAAGCGTCGAAACTACGATGGTCAACACATAATCCTGAATCAGAACCACTGCCACGATTAAACTCAAAGAGGGGCCCAAATAGCGCATGGAAGCCGTAAAAGAACCGCCGCCCTCATTGAAGACTCCCAGGGAGTACATGTACAATGCGCCGAATACGAAGTTGGCAATGGCAATGACTGCCACGGCGATATAGCCATACTGCTGCAACCCATATGGATGCAAAGCGCTCATCAGCTCGCCAGTGGCGTAGAAATAGGAAGTGAAATAATCCACGCCAAAGAGGGCTAAAGCAGCCAACATACCGACCTGTCCGGCACCATGGATAAAAGCATCTTCTTCGCGCTCGTGCGGCGAAATTCGATAGGCTAAAAAGAAGATAACAAGTAAAAGACCAATCGCAAACAGCATCGTCTTCTCACGTTTTTTCTAGGGGTTGAAGGGAGCGGTCATTGACCAGATTGCGCATCGAAGGCCTGCTCCAGCATGCGCAATTCTCCCAGCAGGTGTTTGCGCGTGGAGTGGCTCAGGCGGGTATCCTGAGCGACCTTGACTTCCTCCATGTGCACGGCGCGCACCACGAACGCAGGCACGAACATGATCCGCCCGGCGGGGATGACCTCAAAATTGTGCATCTTCATCTCCAGGTCCTGGTCATCGAAGTATGGCAGGCTCAAGCTCAGACCGCGATTAAGATCCTGGGCAGCCGCCCGGAGCTGAATGGTATGGATGATCTCGCCGGTTTCATATTGCGCCAGGGCGCGACCCTGGTTGATTAACTGACCCAGCATGCCGTAGCGTTTCTGCTGGTATTGCTCATCGGCAACAATATAAGGCGCCAGGGCAAAAGCAGAATGTAAGATTGACAGGAAGCGCTGCATCGAGGCAATGTGAGCCTCCGCCTCCTGGAAAGAATTGACCAGCAGCTTGCCCCGATCGTCAAAGGGCACCCATTGTGGCAAGTAAAAGCGGCGGGCAGCAGGAACATATGGTACGAGCAATTCGCCGCGCCCAAACTCGCCCTGGCTATCTTCAACGATAGCGTCCGTGGTGGCTGTGATGGCTGATTCTGGCTCGAATTCGTCCGGGATTGGGATGGTGGGGATCTCCTCACCTTCTGCTGCGAGGTAAGTCACCGAACGCCCGGATGGAAGCATACTATGGACCATGTGCTGGGCGGTAGCAAAACGGATCAGCGCGGCGCTCACCGCGACAGAGCGATGGCCAGACTCTTCCAATTCAACCAGACGTTGTTCCAGCGCCAGGCGCAAATTCGTGCGCGTTAGGCGATCAACCAAACCCCCTGCCATCTGTTCACGAAAGTCAGGTGGAATCGGTTGGGGCTTAGCATCGTCAACGGCGCAAATCACCCGGTCGGGCAGCTTGAAATGCACCTGGGGCGATTTTTGAAGCATCGCCTCGGCGATCGAACGCGCCTGGGCTTCCAGGAAACGGCGCACAATCGAAGGTTGAGCAGAAAACAAGGCCTGTTGCGCTTCATAATCCTGGCGAAGCTGGCCAGTCGCCTGATCAGTCTGCCCGGTAGAAGCCAAATCGGATTTGTCCATAGATCACCCGTTTCACCTGCCGAGTCATTTATTCACAAGATGCGGAAATGTCCAGGCTGGCTCTCTACTGCCAGTCAGTTTAGATGGCAAGAAACCGTCGCTATATTTTACTCCCCCGCGGATCTTTGGAAGAGGAAGTTTTCCCTATTCGCCGGTTTTTACATCCGGGTCCGAGCCAAGGTAAGGGGCTAAAATGGATGGCGCGTCAGGATGATCGACATGGATGGCGTGATCATAATCGCCAGCCGGCACCGGCGCCGTATCATAACGCAGCGGCCGCCGCACGCCAAAGATCTCAAAGAATTTAGCCACAGACACAAGCAGATGGTAGCGATATTCCTGCATTTTGAGCGACTGCCACTCCACGATCGAAGCCATGGCGCCCTGCACGCGGGCTTTCTCACGCACAATGCGGTGTATTTGCTGCGGGCCGCGGTAGCCATAAGGTGAAAGCAATATGGCGTGCGCTGCCAGGATCAATATACTGAAGGAGATCAGCACCACCCAGCCGCCTTCGTTCCATTTGCCCACGATCTGGCCAACGAAGACAAATGCAGCCAGCAAAGTCGCCAGGGTTGCCCCGGCGACTCCCCAACGTCGCTTCCGCCCGGTTTCGTTCTGTTTGATGTGGCGGCGCACCGCCAGGCCCATCACCATGATCGGCATGAACACGCCGATGCCATAATACGGGACTGCCAGGGTGGTCCTGCCGCGCACAATGAGCATGATCACCAGTGCGACGATGAATCCAGCTGTGACCGAGCGGGTAAAGGTGCCCTGTAAGTTGCGGTAAACCACCACCTCAGGGATCTCGCCAATGGCGACATCTCTCCAGGCGGTAGCCTGCAAGTCTTGCATGGCCGTCATGGAGGCCGCTGCCAAGAGGGCCACCGCCAGGATCTGGTAAGCCCAGAACAGAATCATGCCGCCAGGAATTTGGCCAAACCCGATCCAGGCCAGGTTGCCAACCAGCGTTCGACCCAATGTACCGTCGAAAGCGTTGAAACGGATAGCCCAGGCCGTCAGGAAGAATGTCCCCAAACCACCATAGAACAGGAAGGAGGTCTGGACGAAGCGCCCGATACCCGACTTGCCGCTGTAGAAGTTCCATAAGCCTTTCAGGCGCGGCAGGCGTTTCTTGCCCCACTGGACGATACCCGCATCCTCATTCTTAACGAACTGGATACCATTCGACATGGCCTCCAGGCCGCTCAATGCAACCATACCTTTCATGGTCGCAGTCAGCAGGTGATAGAGCGCCTGCCGAATCGAAGCCGATTGCACTTCTTCCACATCCGGTAAGGCTCCTACCCCCCTGGAATGAGCGATGAGCAATCCTACAGCCATGGTAACCGTCAGCATGACAAAGATGCCCAGCAGGATGAACACAATGCGCGCTCGACTCACCGCGTCCACGAATGGTCAGATAATATGTGGTGGATGCCAAAACTGCACCAATGGCAAAATGCAACCACCAGTACTTGCCGTACAGGTTGAGAATTGATAACAGCTGATCACCCCCAGACAGTGCTGAGACCACAATCGTAAACACATAATCCTGGATCAGCACGACTGCCACGATCAAGCTCAGGGTTGGCCACAGGTAGCGCATGGAAGCCGTATAAGAACCACCTCCCTCGTTGATAAATCCCAACGAGTACATATACAAAGCGCCAAAGACCAGGTTGGCGAAGGCGATAAATGCGGCGGCAATATACCCCCAGTGCTGCAGCCCATAGGGGCGCAAGGCATGCATCATCTCGCCTGTGCCGTAGAAGAAGGAGGTAAAGTAGTCGACGCCAAACAGTGCGACGGCAGCCAGCAAGCCGATCTGTCCAGCGCCATGCACATGGGCATCCTCAGGCTTTTCCCTAGGCGAGGCACGATACGACAAAAATATGATCACAACCAACAGGAGAATGGAAAAAATCATAACTGGTTCCTTAAAGACCTGCGAGGCGCCGGTCTGGTTTATCAAAGGCTCTCTCAAGCGTCTTGAGTAAATCCAAAAGATGATCGCGGGTCGACGGGCTCATCTTTTTCTGGTTCGATATTTCACTTTGTTGATAACGGGCGGCCCAAACCACAAAAAATGGGTCGAAGCTGACTCGCCCAGCTGGAATCACTTCAAAACTATGGATCTTCATTTCTAGATTTTGATCGTCAAAGTACGGCAGGCTCAAAGTAAATCCACGATTCAGAGCATGGGCCTCTACCCGCCTGCGAATGAGGCGGATAATCTCACCCAACTCATGATGGGCCAAAGCCCGCCCCTGACTGCCCATCTGCCCAACTAAACCATGGCGTTTGCACTGGAAATCATTGTCTGCAGTGATGTAAGGAGCCAAAGCCTGAGCATGCTCCAGAGTATCCAAAGAATGACGCATGGCAGAAATTTTCTCTTTGGCCTCACCGATCGAATTCACCAGCAGGTTATTGTTCTCGTCAAAAATCACGCCCTCACGCCGACCGGCGGGGAGCACGCTGCGCACCAAGCTAAGGGCTATGGAAAACCGCATGAGACCAGCACCTGTCGAAACGGCAGGATCCGCCTCAACCTCAAGAGTTTTTAGACGCTGATCAATGTCCGAAAGGCTTAAGAGACCCAAAAGGGCGCCAATCTTTTGCTCGCGCAGCCCGGGGGGTACCGGCTGAAGCTGTACTTGCCCGGTTCCGTCAACCTCACAAGCAATTTGCTCCGGCAGTACAAAATAAATCGGTGAAAGACGCTCTTGGATGCCCCTGGCGATCAGTTTGGCCTGAATTTCTAACGTCTGTTGAACAGCCAGCGGCTGGGCGTGGAAGCGGACCTGTTGCTGTGCGTATTGCTCGAAATGCAGTTTCTGATTGACAGATGGGTCCAGCGCAACAGCAGTGAATGAGGCGATGAAATCTTGAGTAACCATCATGCACCCTTCCTACCAACCCGGTTTACGCCACGGGCAGATCTGACTTGGATAATTTCAGTGTACCGACGAGCCATAAAAAAGTGAGAAATATTTCCATCAAAGGCATAAAAAAAGAATAAAAATACGTGGCAATCTGCCGATTACACCGGCGCATTGCCACGTATGCTCACATATTCCAAAACAGGAGGATGGCGTCCTACGGCTGGCAAGACGCCACCTTTCTTAATTCTTATGCAAGATCAATCCTTGATGTAAGGAGCTAAAATAGATGGCGCATCAGGGTGGTCAACGTGAATGGCATGGTCATAGTCGCCGGCCGCGACCGGCGCTGCGTAGCGCACCGGGCGGTGGATGCCAAACAACGCCCAAAAGCGGGAGATGCCAACCAGTAACTGGTAGCGATATACTTGCATTTTGAGCGACTGCCACTCGACGATGGAGGCCATGGCACCCTGCACACGGGCTTTGTTGCGCACAATGCGATAGATCTGTTTGGGCTCACGGTAACCAAGCGGTGAAAGCAGCAACAGGTGAGCCGTCAACGCCAGGATACTGAAGGAGATCAACACTACCCAACCCCCTTCTCGCCACTTACCGGCAATCTGGCCCACAAAAACCAAAGCAGCCAGGACTGCTGCCAGGGTGGCCCCGGCGACACCCCATTTGCGTTTACGGCCCGTCTCATGTTGCTTGATGTGCCTGCGCACAGCCAGACCCATGACCATGATCGGCATGAAGACCCCTACGCCATAATAGGGCACTGCCGCGGTGGTCTTGCCGCGCACCAGCAGCATGATCAAGACCGCTGCGGCAAAGGTGATGGTGACCGAGCGGGTGAAGGTGCCGCGCGGGTCGCGATACACAATTACTTCGGGGATCTCACCAATGGCAACATCGCGCCATTCAGTGGCTTGAGCATCCTGCAGGGCTGTCATGGAGGCAGCTGCCAGGAGGGCAACTGCCAGGATCTGGTAAGCCCAGAATAAGATAGCACCGCCAGGGACTTCATTAAAGCCGATCCAGGCCAGGTTGCCGACCAAGGTACGCCCTAAGGTGCCATCAAAGACATTGAAGCGGAGAGCAAAGGCTGTCAAGAAGAAAGTGCCCAGACCACCATAGAACAGAAATGAAGTTTGCACGAAGCGCCCAATACCGGATTTGCCGCTGTAGAAGCTCCACAACCCCTTCAAGTGGGGCAAGCGCTTCTTGCCCCACTTGACGATCCCGGCATCCTCGTTCTTAACAAACTGGATACCGTTGGACATTGCTTCCAGCCCGCTCAACGCAACCATGCCTTTCATTGTCGCGGTCAATAAATGCGAGAGCGCCCCCCAAACTGTGGTCAACTGCGTTTCTTCAACGTATGGCGCCGGAGGCACACCTTTGCTATGGGCAATGACCAATCCGATCGCCATGGTGATTGTCAACATCACGAAAATGGCCAGGAGCGTGAAGACTATGCGCGCTGATTCACCCCGCCCTCGGATAGTCAGATACCAGGTAATCGCAGCCAACCCGGCTCCCAGGGCGAAGTGAAGCCACCAGTATTTACCGTACAGATTGAGAATTGACAGGAGTTGATCGCCGCCAGAGAGGGCCGAAACCACGATCGTCAGGGTATAGTCCTGGATCAAGACAACGGCCACAACCAAGCTGAGCGTCGGCCACAGGTAACGCATGGAGGCTGTATACGAACCGCCGCCTTCATTGATAAACCCCAATGAGTACATATATAGCGCCCCAAAGACCAGGTTGGCAAAGGCAATAAACGCAGCAGCATAATAGCCGAGGTGCTCTAAGCCATAGGGGTGCAAGGCATGTAAAAGCTCACCGGTGCCATAGAAAAAAGAGGTGAAATAATCTACACCAAAGAGCGCCAGGGCGGCCAGCAACCCGATCTGGCCAGCGCCGTGCACATGGGCATCTTCAGGTCTCTCCCGAGGCGAGATTTTGTAGGCGAGAAAAACAATAACGATCAGTAGAGCAACAGCAAAAAGCATCAGTATTTAACCTCAGTTCGCAGTAAGGGGAAAAAGGGGTAATGGTTGTTTATTCAGCTAGTCGAAGGCATCTTCCAGGGCTTTTAATTCTCCCAGGAGGTGGGCCCTGGTGGTATGGCTCAGACCTGGCGAATGCTCGACTTCCATCTGTTTAACACGAAGAGCAATCACCAGGAAGGCAGGCACAAACTGGATGCGGCCATGGGGGACAACCGGGATATTCAGAGTTCTGATCTCCAACGCCTGATCATCGAAGAATGGCAGATCCAGGTCAAATCCCCGGTTCAAGGAATTTCCCGCCACCCGCTGCTTAAGCCTGGCGATAATACCGCCGGTTTCATGGCGCGCCAGCGCATGACCCTGGTTGATCAATTGAGCGAGCATCCCATAACGTTTTTGTTGATACTCTTCAGCATGAATAAAATAAGGGGCCAGGCGGGCTGCCAAATTCAAGATCGACAGGTAGCGCTGCATGGAAGCAATAGAAGCCCACGCCTCTTCTACCGAATTCACCAGCAGGTTGTCCTGATCGTCGAGGGCTATCCATTGCGGCATGAAGAATTCCAAGGCATACCCAGAAAACAGACGTTGATTTTGGTCGATCTGCTGGGGGAGCGGCAAAAAGCGATATACGAGGTACCTGGCAATGGTGTGCCGAAGCAACCTACCACAAGTAGAAATAGCCCCGTCCGGCGACTCTTCCAATCGCTTCAGGTAAAGATTAAAGTCAGAGGCTTTCAGGCGATCTAAAAGCCCGCCCACTTTCTGCTCCCGCTGGTGGATTGGCACAGCCACCAGCAATGGCTCGCCATACTCATCGAATCCACAAACCACATTTTCTGGCAACATGAAACGCAATGGAGATTGATGATCAAGAATGGCTCTGGCGATGAGAGAAGCCTGCAATTCAAGCGCCCGCTGTATATTGGCTGGCTGGGCATTGAGGAGGGCTTCGCGCGCCTGATAATCAAGTAGGAATGAATCGTCCGGACTCACTATCGTTTGTGAAAGTGATGTAGATACCGATTGGATAGCCATGCTTGCCTCGTAAACAATCCTGATCTCGTCCGATGTGTGGTAAAGCATGTAGAAGTGTAATGAGATGGAATAAAAACCGGAGAAAAAAATCATACCAATCCAGTAAAAAATGCATAAAAAAACCCTTCCGCGCCGCCACGAGAGGGGAAAGGGTTATGAATTGTCTATTCTCTTATTTGTGGGACTACGACCGCAAATTAAAGAATCAAGGAAGGGGGCAGTAGCAAGAACAAAACAGAGAAGAGGTTACTCTTCCACGATAAACCGGTAGCCGATGCCGGGTTCGTTCAAGATAAATCGAGGGTGCTCAGGATCGTTTTCCAGCTTTTTGCGCAACTGACGGATATAGACACGCAGGTACTCGACCCGGTCAACGTCCGCCGGGTCCCAGACTGCGGCCAGGATAGCGCGATGGGTCAACACACGTCCGGCATTGGCAGCCAGGTAAGCCAGCAACTTGAACTCAGTAGCGGTCAACTTGACTTCCACTTCGTCACGGGTGACGATGTGCTGCACCAGATCGATGATCAGCGATCCAGCGGTCACGACCGCTTTCTTACTGCCCATGGTCTGGGTAGAATGGCGCAGCGCCACGCGAATGCGCGCCAGCAGCTCCTCAATCCCAAAAGGCTTGGTCAGGTAATCGTCCGCGCCGGCATCCAACGCCATGACTTTATCCCGCTCACTATCCCGTACGGAAAGCACAACGATGGGCACTTGGGTCCATTCGCGCAGGCGAGAGCACACCTCGACGCCATCCATGTCCGGCATGCTCAGGTCCAGGATGATCACATCTGGCGATTCGGCTGCGGCCAGGGCCAAGCCTTCCTCACCACGACTGGCGACAGAAACGCGGAAATGTTTGGCAGTCAGAATTGTTCTCAGAGCGCGCAGGATCTGCGGCTCATCATCGATCACCAGGACGTGAGGGTTGCTACTCATGTAATTCTATGCGCGGTGAGGCGCCCTCCCAGATCAAAGGTAAGCTAAAGTTGAACGCAAAACCATCTGGCAAATTCTCAGCCCAGATGCGCCCGCCATGGGCTTCAATAATGCCTTTGCAAATTGACAAGCCAAGACCGGCTCCAGTGATGCGGTCCGCAGCAGTGATGCGGTGGAACTTCTCAAAAATTCGCTCGAGGTCTGACTCAGGCACCGGCGGCCCCTGATTTTTGACTTGAACCAGAATCTCCTGCGATTGAGATGGCCAGGCTAAAATTTGGATGGGTGTGTTATCCGGTGAATACTTGATACTGTTACTGATCAAATTGGTGAATACCTGCTCCATCTGGATGTAATCCACCGGCACTAACGGCAGATCTTCCGAGACTTCTGTTCTGATCTCATGGGAACTCGATCGTTTCGAAATACGGTTCACCACACCCAGGACGATCTCCGCCAAGACATTCCAATTACGTTCGGGCTTGAGGGCACCAGCTTCAATCCGCGACATGTTAAGCAGGTTGCTTACCAACTGGTTGAGATGGTCCGTCTCTTCTTCGATGGCGGACAGCAATTCACTACGCGACCCACTATCCCAATCCATCTCGCCGGTACGCAAACTGGATACCCCGGCTTTGATCGTCGCCAGCGGGGTACGCAACTCGTGCGACACGGATGACAACAAGGATGATTTCAAACGGTCGCTCTCTTCCAGAACCCGGCACGCGTCTCAGCCTGAGCGAGCTGGGCGCGTTCGATAGCCAGCGCCCCCTGGCTGGCAAAGGTACGCAGCAAGCGATCTTCCGTGGGGGCAAATGGACGCGCCTTGCGCCACAGGCGGATCTCGCCAAGCAGACCGCGAGCAGTTTGCATGGGGACTAACAAATCCGCTTTGTAATCTGGCAATCCATCCTTCTCAGGGTAATTGACCTGAATCGCTTCTTTGCCAGGCCGGGCTTCCAGAAAAACAATGATGCGATCCGCCTGAAAAGCTTCCAGCGAGCGAGCTGCAAGGATTTGAACAATGGCTTGCTCATTGTTTAATCCCGCCAGCATGGTGCTCAGTTCATATAGCCGGATGGCCTCCTGCTCACGGGAAGTGGCCTGCTCCAGACTGCGCCGGGTGCGCCCTAATAACTGGTTGATCAGCACTGCTATACCCAGGAAAACAAACAGCGCCAGGATATCCTGGGGCTGGTGAACGAACAGGGTGTAATAAGGCTCAATAAAAAAGTAATTAAAAGCCAGAAAGGCAGCCAGCGCGGCCAGGATCCCGGGGCCCAATCCCCAGAGTGAGGTGATCAAGCCGACCGGGAGCAGGTAGAGCAAAGCCACGACAGCAGGGTTGATCGAGCTGCGCAAGACATAGAGAATCCCAGTGGTGAGCGCGACCAGTACCAGGCTCAGCAAATAATGGGCCGCAACGACAACAACCTGGCGGGGGTACAGGCGAACCGATTCAGGATCCATGCTGGTTTATGAGTGCAAGGCTGCCCCTGGGTTGGACAGCTGCAGAAACACTTGGGCGCGATTGTATCACGCTAACTCTAACACAATGTTTACATTCGTCTGATTTTCTTCAGACATTGGTTGGGTAAAATCAACCTCGAAAAGTGAAGTTGGATCGCTTTACAAAACAAAATTAACCAATATCTATTAATATCAAGGAGGTAGACTATGCTTACTCGTTGGGATCCATTCCGTGAAATGCTGTCCATCCACAACAATATGGAGCGTATGTTTGACAGCGCCCTGGCGGGCTCGCCAGACCGCTGGCAGCCGATGGCCTGGGACCTGGCCCTGGACGTGGTTGAAAGCAAGGACGAATTCCTGGTGAAAGCCTCCGTCCCGGGGATCAATCCGGACGACCTGGAGATCACCTATAACAACAACATTCTGACGATCAAAGGCGAGCTCAAGGAAGAAAAAGAGGTCGAAGAGGCCCAATACCATCTCCGCGAGCGCCGCTATGGCTCCTTTGCCCGCAGCCTGACGTTGCCGGCCGGGATCGAAGCCAGCAAGATCGAGGCCAATTATGAGGCGGGTGTGCTGAAACTGCGCCTGCCCAAGGCCGAGGAGATCAAGCCCAAGAAGATCGTCATTCACACCAAGGGCGAACCCAAGATGATCGAGGCCAAGGCCAAGAATATAGCCAGCAAGAATTAAAGCGTGGTTACTGAGTAACGACAAAGTGCTCCAGATATTGAACTCTGGAGCACTTTATTATTCGTTAGCTCAGGGATGTTACTGAGGCGCTATAAAACGATCAGGCCCAGGCGGACACCCAGACGGACAGCCTCGGTGCGACTGGCAGCTCCCAAGCGGGTATAGATGCCTGAGACATGGAATTTGACGGTGTGCTCGCTGATGCCCAATGCAGCAGCGATCTGTTTGTTCGCCAGCCCCTGGGCCAATAACTGCAGCACCTCAATTTCGCGGTGGGTGAGCGGCTCAATCAGCGCTGCAGGCTGATCGCCATGGGCTGGCGGGCGACTCTCCAGCAACGGCTCGATTAAAGCCGGAAGACCCACAACCAGGCCTTCAAAAACAGCATGCACCGCGGCAGCAAGCTCCTCGACTGAGGAATCCAACGGCAGCAATCCCCAGGCGCGACCGCGCAAAGAGGGGAGATCCCCTGCAGAGGGCGGCGAGTCCTCAACCAGCAGCAAGACCCCAGTTGAGGCGGTGGCGGGTAAGGCAAATTCAAAATCAAGATCGGAGCCGGAGCTGGGCGCAATGACCAGGATATCAGCACCAGAGGGCAGGGAATCAAAGCCTGACAGGGCAGGCGCCTCTCCGATGACTTCGATCGCCTGATCCGTGGAGAGCAAGGCGCGCAGCCCGAGGCGCACGGCCAGAGCAGGAGCGATCACCAGCACCCGGATCGGCTCCTGCTGCTTGACCTGTGGGGTGCCTTCACTTCCGATCGGACGTCCAGCCATTAGCCAGCTACCTGCAACTGCCTCTCTCCCAACGTATCTGCCACAAAGGCTTCCACCACGTGGCTGGGGACAGCCACGCCCAAATCACCGCCGACGATCATGGTGTTGATGCCGATCACGCCGCCGCTGGCGTTCATCAAGGGGCCACCCGAGTTACCCGGAGCCAAGCCGACATCGGAGCGGATCAACACGATCGAGCCGCTGCCACCTTGCAAGGGGAGGCTGCCCAGGCTGCTGATGACGCCAGCGGAGACAGCGCCTACCTGGCCCCAGGGATGCCCGATGGCCAGGGCGATCTGCCCAATGCGCAAGCCGCGCGAGTCGGCGATAGGCGCAACCGGAAGGTCGACGTTGACAGCGTCACTGGTTTCAGCCTGCAGGATCGCCAGGTCGATCTCCGGGCGTTCGGCGATCAGACGGGCGGGGAACAGGTCACCATTCAACAGGCGGATGCGGGATTTGCCGCGCGAAACCACATGATAGTTGGTGACGATGATACCGCCTGGCCGCCAGACGACCCCGCCCCGCGCCATGCCGGCCGCTCTCCACGATCACCAGACTGCGTCTGGCACGCTCAAAGACGCTGGAGAGCGAGGCGGCGAAAGTATTTGAAAGATCTATGGTACTAAGCATACCTGTAACCCTTTTAAACTTACTTACGCTCACCAATTGTAACCGTAATCAGAGTGGGCTGGCCGCCGCGCAGGACTTCTACAGGGGTGGCCTGCCCGACAACCTCGCCGGTCAAGCGGGCCAGCAGCTCGTCCGGATCGGTGAGCGGCTGCCCGGCAAGCCCGGTAAGGATATCGCCAACCATCAACCCGCCAGCCTCAGCCGGGCTGTTCTCTTCAACACTGACCAGCAGCAGGCCGCTGGCCTGCTGGCGACCCAGCGCCTTCTGCTGAGCGGCGGGGATCGCCACCGGCTGGCTGCGCACACCCAGGTAACCGCGGCGCACAGAGCCGTGCCTGGCCAGGGATTCGGCGATCTGCCAGGCCAGACCAGCGGGGATGGCCAATGAGGCACCCCGCGCCAGGCCGGAGGTATTCAAGCCAACCACCCGGCCAGCGGTATCCACCAATGGCCCACCAGAAAAGCCTGGATAGGGGATGGCATCGGTACGCAGGTAACGCTCGAGCAGGCCGCCCCGACCGGTACGGACCGGACCGCCCACGGCGCTGATCACACCCAGGCTGGCCTGGATGCCCTCCGGGGTTGGACGCCCAAGCGCGAGCACCAATTGTCCAATGCGGGCTTCCTGAGGAGCGGTTTCTGCAACCGCGGCAACAGCGGAGGGCAAACGCAGCACAGCCAGATCGCTGCCCGGATCGCGACCGGCCAGCCTGGCTGCCAGCTGGCTGCCATCCGGCAAACCAACCGGGATATCCTCTTCACGCTCGATCGCGTGATCGGCGGTCAGGACCAAGTCGGCGGCAAAGGCGAT
Source organism: uncultured Chloroflexia bacterium (assembly GCA_963706905.1). Classification (GTDB taxonomy): domain Bacteria; phylum Chloroflexota; class Anaerolineae; order Anaerolineales; family UBA4823; genus CAVPNY01. Next base: position 73,035 of record CAVPNY010000013.1, read on the forward strand.
GCCGCTGGCGGGCATGCGCCGCCGCCCATCTACCAGCAGCGTGGCAGCGCCGGCTTTTTCAACCGCGTTGGCCATACTCTCCGACAAAGCAGCAAGCAGGTTGTTTCCATTCGAGTCTGACATGATTCATTACTCCTAATTTAGTCTAGTAGTCTCATAGTCTGGTAGTCTGGTAGTCTGGTAGTCATGAAGTTCGACCTATTGACCGTTACCTATGGGAGATGGAACGCACTGGTTAAGTGCATCGCACCTGATCATAGTGCAAGATGCCAACGGACGCATCCGCTAAACGAGCAGGGGAGTACCTGGACATTCGAGCAGGTTAAGGAAATCAAGTAGAATCACTCGGTCGGAAGGAGGCCCTTATGCGGTCGAGGAAGTTTCGCCGGATTGTGCTTTTCGCCCTGCTGGGATTGGCTGGCCTGTGCCTGGTACTGGCTGGCATCTCCGCGTTGAGCAACCGCTCTCTACCTGAGGGGCCAGAACAATTCGATCAATTGACTGACCTGGATAAAGTCCGCCTGGCTGAGGCGCGGCACTTGCGGGCCAGCCTGGGCGATCGAGTCTGGCCGGGTTTCGCTGCGATGGAAATCCCGGTGGTAATCTGGAATCAGGAGTATGCCTTCCTGTTCGGCATCCCCAATCCGCCAAGAGAATGGGAGCGCGTGCCCGATGATCTGTTCGAGGGTCAGGCGTACTTTCGCAAGTCTGAAAACGATCCACAGAACTTTGCCGTGCCAATCGGAACTGAATGGGCAGCCAGCATGGCAACCAAGACAGAGACAGACGCCTTCCTAATGAGCACCTTCCGCGACTTTCTACCTCCGGTGGTCGAGCAGATCTTCCCCTACCGGTTTTTAATCCAGCCAAGTGAGGCGCAAATCGCGGCGGTGGCCCACGAATCATTTCACGTACTGCAGACGCGGCTGGCTACCGGGCGATTAGAGGCCGCTGAAAAGGCCCACCGCCTGGGAGAACGTTACTGGACAGCAGACGTTGAGATGGGCGCGGATTGGGAGACTGAGATTGACCTGCTGGCTCAGGCTTTGGACGCCAGCAGCTCTTCCGAAACAGCCAGCCTGTCTGCCCAGTTCCTGGCACAGCGAGACCTGCGCCGCCAGCGGAACAACCTGCCAGCAGAGCTGGTGGATTACGAGCGCCAGCTGGAATGGGAGGAAGGCCTGGCCAAGTATGTGGAAATAGAGATATGGCGGCAGGCTTCCCTTGCCCGGGATTACCGGCCCCTGCCAGAGTTGGAAGCTGATGGGGATTTTAAGGAATACCGCTCTTTCCAGCAGCGGTGGAGACAGGAGATCAGCCAGATGAAGCGGCAGGCAGGCCAGGAAGGCGAGACCCGCTTCTACCTGACGGGCTTGGCACAGGCTACTTTGCTCGACCGGCTACTGCCGGGTTGGAAGGACCTGGCCCTGGCAGAGGGCGTTTTCTTAGAGGATTTGCTCCGGGAGGCAGTCAGCGCACAGGTGAATCCCTAACAGGGATGTCTGTTAATTTTCTATGATTGCGGATGTAGCCGCGCAATTATGGAAAAAAAGGCACACTTCTAACGGGCGATCAGGTCGATGGAATTTTCGTTGATCCAGCCAACTGTATCGTTGAAATCAACCTTCCACCAGTTAGTGCCCGTGGCAAAGACTCCATTTAAGCCATTGGCGTGCTCGAGGATGGTGCCCTGGTCTCCGGAATTGACAGGAGAGCCCGTAATAGCGTAGTTGCTACCAGGACCCAGGCGGAGATCGGTTGTGGAAGAAGCCTTTACCTGATCGCCAGGAATATATCCCGACGAAAGCTCCCTGGGCTGCACCACCACCATCATCAAGCCGTTGGCGACCAAACGCTGCAGGTTGGGTCCATCCACATCCTGGCTGTACACATAATACTGGCTGGTGAGCGGCAGGCCATCGGCGGAGAGCTTATCGGGTTGATCAGTTGGCAGCGGGGAAACTTCAGCCTCTTTCGCTGGCGCAGCGGGTTTGTCGAGCGTGGCAGACCTGGCGACCACGGGAATATAGGTGGCGTGCTGGCAGGTGTTGATGTTGCAGTAGGTATTATTGACCACCTTGCCGTTGATCACCATGGTGGATGACCCGCCGCCGTCCTCGGCGATACCGTAGGAGGCGCCAAGCTCATCGCGGGCAAATTCAGCCAGCTCGCCAATGCTCATGCCCAAGCTGTGCGCCAGGTCGCGCCCATCTACCACGATAAAAAAGATGTAGTCATCGTTATAAGCGACAGCGGTGCGCGGGCGCGCGCGGCGGCGCCCGAATCATCCGAAAAATCGCGGATGTCGCCATCATTCAGAAAGTAGAACGCACCGGCGATGCTGGCGTAGGTATCCGTCCAGTCTGGACCAGTTGGAGTTGTGCTGCAGGTTTCTTTGTAGGATTTGATCTTCTGCGACACGCCGATCTGGTCGCCGATCCTGACATAATCCAACAGCTCTGTGCGGGCATTTCCTTTAGCCGATAAAACAACATGATCGAAGGGGATGCGGGTTGAACCGCGGCTCTCGCGAATCTGGCGCACCGTGCCGGTCAGCATGCCGCCGTCGGTCACGCCTGCCGGCGCGTCCATCTCCACAAGCACCTCAACCCCGGTGTTATCGGTGCCGGTGTCGGAGGCATATTGCGGCGTGTAGAGAATTAGCTGGTTATCGTCGCGCTCGACATTGAGTCCATCAAGCGCCAGGGCAGGTTCACCTTCTACATCCAGAAAGGTAACCACTTGCTTGTCTGGGGGATGAGAGACTGAATTCCCGATGAAGACACTGCGGTCGAGCTTCCAGGCAAAGCCGGAGCCGCCGCTGCCGGTGGCGCAATCCGTGAAGCGGCTGGCATACCAGCCGGAATGGATCTGCCCGCTGTAGGCAGTCTCGGTGCCGTAATCGAAGTAATAGCCGTTTATGGCCACAGCCACCTGGTTGCGATTGCCCCAGGTACGATCCCAGTAATTGATGGCGCCATCAAAACGCTGGGCCATATCACTGACCGTCTCGGTGTCGTCGGCAACGTTGCCTCCGGAAAGGCTACTCTCGATCGCCAGATTGGCGGCACTATTGCGATCCATGCGGGCCACAAAAACATTGTTGATGGGACCGGTCAACCGAAAGCGGCGGTACTCGATGCCCGGAGCAATCTGCTCACCCCACTGGGCAGGGGCGCTGAACACCGACCCCGAAGTGAGCACCAACAGGATACCCAACCATAAGACAGCGAACCATAATCTTTTATGCATCAAGCGGACCCTCGTTTCAATTCTTCCAGCTGGGGCAAGTGGGTGACCTCATGCATGGCGAAGTAGCTGGCCTGCTGCAAGATGGTGACCACACCGAACTCCTGGTGACGACCAGATCGCCACCAGTCCGCCAGGGGGATGCGCTCCAGGCGGGCCAGGGTGTCCCGCCAGAGAGGTGGTAGGTATCAAAAATTTGCTGTGCGGTCTGCGGGCGCTCGCCAGCCTGGGTAGCCCATTCAAAGACCGCCTTTGCCTCCAGACTGGGATTTTCCTCAGCGAGCATCAATTGGATACGGTAGTCTACCAGGAGCTGGGCGTCGCGCAGGTGGGTGATGACGTGGCGGATGGACCAGCCTCCATCCGCTGGCTGGCGCTCCAGGACGGCGTCCGAAAGCCCTGCCAACAAAGCTGCCACCTGCTCGGGAGTCTGGCGAAGGTGCGCCAGAGCCTGGAAGGGGGTAAAAGCTCCCAACCAGTAGACAGGCGGGAATTGCTGAAAAGTCAGCAGGTGAGCGCCGCAGGTTGGGCACCCGTCGGCAGGCTCGCCCAACAGGATATAACCGCAAGTCCGGCAAACAAAGGGGTTTGGAGCGTCCTCGAACAAGGACAGCCGACCGTGCGCGATGCTATCAGCGCTGCGCTGCAGGGCAAGCACCAGCTCGGGTGAAAGACCCAAGGACGGGAGCGCCTGGAAGAGCTGCTCTATCGCACCGTCCAAGCCGGCTTTATCTGCGGGCGGTTTGCGCCGCCGGGCTGCCTGACGTAGCAGCCCATCCGTCGCCGCCCGCAACAGCTTGGCAAGGTTTAGCTGGCCTTCATCCTCTAGTTTGGCAGCCAGCGCGAGCATCTGGACGACAGCCTCATATTGTTCCATTGTTTATCCTCACACTTTAAAGTTCAGATAAGAGCGATTGATCACCCGATAGGCCGGGCGATAGGCATGCTCATATTGTTCCGAATGGTGCGCGGCCGGGAAGCCCAGATTTTCCATGCGGGCAAAGAATTCCAGCATCGCTTCTAACGTGAAAGGCAGGTCACCAACCAGATCGATCTTGACGGCATAGCGCAGGTAACGGCGCAAGGTCTCAACCGAACCATGAAATTCCTGAGCAGTGCGCACGAAAGCATCTAACAGAACAGCCGGATCACCGCCTGCAGCGAGATAAGGGCGGAGGTGGAGGCGCACGATCTGCCCATCCGCTGAAATTGGGTCCAAAAGGGGATCATCCGGACTGGGACCCATCTCGACCAGCTCGCGCTCCAGCCAGCGACGGACACCAACCTGGTCAGTAAGGGCATGTTCGCTACCCAGGGCTGCCTGGTGGGCAAGCTTATACAGGTCGCGCGGTTCCAACTGAGGGTAGCGGGAGACCTGATTAACCAGGATACGCCAGAATGCGATCTCTTCGTCAGACATACTTTGCATAGGAACTCAACCGATGCGAAGCCAGATGCGCGGGATAACCGGAGGGCGGATTGAGCAAAAGCAAGCGCTGGTCGGGCTGCAGCCTGGCGGGGGTCAGGCGCCGATCCAAGTATAGCAGGAAATCGCTCATCCGCCGGCAAGGCTCGCTGGCGTCCAACCCTGGGAGAACACCCCCCACAGCAGCACCAGATCGATCAGGATTGGCAACACCGCCCAACGACCAAAATAGAGCACATAGAGCAGAAATGAGGCCACCGATGAAAAAACCGTCAGCGGAACGCACCAGGAAGCCGGGACGAGCCATCCTAACAAACTCAGCAGAGCAGCTACAAAACCCGCCGCAGCCAGGGCGGAAAGCAAGCGAGTGATCGTTCCGAGCAGTGGCCTGCTCAGCTTGAGCAACGGCTTCGAGTTCGACCGCAAACGGCCACATGAGCCAGGCTTTGCCAGCCTGAGTCGGGAGGTTAGCAGTCAAGCTAAAGTGAGCGCCGAAGAAGAGCAGGACGATAACGATGATGCGTATGAGATCAACCTTTCACGTAAGAGCACTTCTCGGCGACTTTGCCGTCCCGCACCTGGAAGACATCCACGCCGAGCACGTGACCCTGCAAGCCGCTCGAATCCAGCCAATTGTAGCGCCAGGACACACAGGCGCGCTCACCACAGGCGAAGGCATCGCCAAACTCAAAGGCGGCAGAGGGGGAATCCTGGAAGAATCTCTCGAAGCAATCCCGGACGGCTGCCTGACCAACGAAACGCTCGCCATGTGGCGGAGGGAAAGTGTTCTCAAAAACACAATCCTCGGTCATGAGGGCCATGATATCGTCCACGGCATGCCAGTTGAAAGCCGTATTGAAGCGCTGGATGACCTCGAGGGTCGAAGCGCCGTGTGGTTGTGTGGTTAATCAGACTCACTTACACCTCCTCGATCTCGAAATCGCTAGAGAGCTCCAGTGCATCCTGCAAGGTGGCATAGGTCGAACAATACTTCGTCTCAGCCAGATGGATGGCGCGGCGGATCATGTCCAGTTTGAGGTCTGATCCAGCGATGTGATAGAGAATGTGAATCCTGCGAAACCGCCAGGGTGGATCGGGATCACGCTCACTTTCTGCAGTTACCTGGAAGCGGGTCACCTGCTGGCGCTGCTTCTTGAGGATGGCGATGACATCCCAGGCAGCACAGCCGATCAAACTCAATGGCAGCAAGTCTGCCCCATTCACTCCATCAGGCTGGGTCATAAGGACGGGAAAACCGAAATGATCTTTAACAAGAATTTACCCGCGTCGATCCATTCAGCCTGGACAGTCTCGATCTTGAAGGAGCTCATACTGGATAATAATACTCGAATATTAGACAGTTTGGACTATCTGTGACTGTTTCAAAACTGGTAAAAGTGGGGTTTAATAGCGTTTCCGGGACGATCTTACCCATCATCCCGGAAACAAACCTAAAAGAAACGGTAGACCAATTATATGCGCCTCAGTCTGCAATTACCAGTGGTTGAACCGGAGCAATTTCTTGAGCCGGAGCAGTGTGCCAATGCGAAGTGCAAGGGGAAATACTTCCGGTTGCGCCAGGAAGTGCCGAAAAACGTGCGGGATATGCAATACGACCAGGTGATAGCCCGCCGTTATGAGTGCTTGCGTTGTCAGCGCACCTTCCGGGTCTATCCGCAAGGGGTGTTAGCCGGGCAGTTCTCGCAGCGGGTGAAGGGGATCGGCGTGATGTTGTACGTGTTGGGGTTGAGTTATGGAGCGGTAGCGTTGGTGCTGAGCGCCTTAGGGGTCTGGATGTGCAAAGCGACAGTGTATCGGGCGGTGCAGAGCACAGCGGAACGGGTTCCCGGGATGAAATGCGAGCATTTCCTGGAAGGCTATCGCACCCGAGCCCTGGGAGCGGATGTGACCAGTGTGAAATGCAAAGGCAAATGGTTGCCGATCGGGATTACGGTGGATGCCATCAGCGGTTTGGTGCTGACCATCGATCACCTGTCTGGTGAAGATGCCGAAATCCTGAAAGCATGGGTGGCTCCCATTGCCCAGAGCGTGGATGCCCGCATCCTGGTCACAGATGATGCGGATGCTTTCAAGACCGTTGCCGATGAGCAGGGCTTGTTCCAGCAGGTATGCAAGAGCCACGTCGTCCGCAATACGGAAGCTCTCATCGAGAACCTGAGCCAGCAGATCCAGGCTGGAGCGGATCGCTCTCTGCTGGAACTAGGGATTGAGCCGCAACAAGCTTTGGCGGATCTGCACCAATTAGCGGAACTCATGCGCAGCCGCCTGCCAGAGCAACAGCCCCAACTCGAAACCCTCTTCCTGCGCTACGCAGCTGCACCCGCACCGCGCCCGGGTCAATCGGCTAGTCTTGCCTATCGCCTACGCAACCTGTTCCTGGACCGTTGGAACCTGTGGCCGCGCTTGACCTTCTATCGCACCTGGAAGAATGCCAAGGGCGAAGCCATCTTGGATGGCACCAACAACGCCAGCGAACGCGCCATTGGGTGGTGGATCAAGGAGCGCTATCGTTCCATGCGCGGCTACAAACGCCATCAGTCTGCTCTGAATGTCAGCCGTTTGATCGCCTATTGTGGTAATCACCTGGCTCATGGGCTTGATTTGGCGCAACTCGTAGCGTGATTTCATCCGCTAACTTAATCATAGTGTGTTCCCTTGCTTGGCAATCAGCTATTTACCATTCTTGAAACGATCACGACTATCTTTCGCGCTGAAGAACTGTCACCCAATTTCTTACGGGCCTGGCATTGCGCCGGCTAAACTCAAATTCCTGACTGGAAACCGGGGACCAATCCTGTGGGATGTTCGGGGATTTCGAAAAAGTCACCAGGTAATCTGCTTGATCCAACGCGTGATCGATACGCGCCTCTCTTTTTTCCGGGGAAAAATCCTGCTGGGGCAAGCCTTTCCTTATTTCGCGTTCATCCCTCACCTGGATAACGCAATCCGCCCTGGAAATCTGGCAGCGGGATTGTAAATAGAAGTGAAGCGCGGGCCCGTTCCAGGTATCGGTATTGCCAAACATGACGATATTTAAATCCGGCGATCGATCCACCTGAACCGTCTCGGCAATAAAACGATAGGCCAGGTCTACACTTGAATCCAGGTTCTCATATGCAATGCCCAGCCGGGTGGCAATCGTGGTGAGGTTCCGAAAGCTGGAAAACGCCAGCAATACCAAGAATACTCCCAACAGGAGATAGCGCACGCGAAGGACAGGGATCAGATCAAGCAAAGCGACCAAGCCACCGGTAGACATGATCCACAATGGCGGTAGAAGGATCATCCCAAAGCGGCTGCTGTCCTGTGTTTTGTAAGTCAGCATGCAAAAGGCGACGGCGAAGAAAACCA